>CAWKNS010000032.1:0-252499 GCA_963850795.1 uncultured Acidobacteriota bacterium
TCGCCTGAGCTGCTGATGGAAAGGCGTCGACCAGGCGCCCCAGCAGACCGATCAGGATGCGGTAGTCCTCACCGGCAGCGCTTCGGCGACCTGGGTCCGAATCTGATCAACCGCACCGGCCGCGGCCTGGTGCATCTCCGTTCCGGCCAGCGTCAGCTCGACGACACCGTCCTCCGAGTAGCCAGTCCTGGTCCTGCATCTGTCGCAGCAACAGCTGCAGATCCTCGACTGAGTCGAAACTCGACAGCTCAGCTGCGAGCTCGGCCTGATCCGCAGAACCACGAGCAACACTCGCGAGTACCTGCCAAGCACGGGGGGAGGAAGCCCCACTTCCTGGAGACACCTATCGAAGGCGCCTTCCAGACGATGGTCTGCTTCCTTCACCACAAACGAACTGGACGGAAACGACTTTCATCTGACGCTGCACGCACGCGGCAGATCGTAGTCTTGCCCGATCGCTGCACGCGTAGGACAAGAGAGCCGCACCGCAACCGGACCTCTCGCGACGACCGAACCGGTGCCTGCGCAATACGATGTGAGCGTGGACGCAGTCATCGTGATCACCGGGATGGCGCTCGCATTCGCACTGACTCTGCTTGCGCGCAAGGCAAGGCGGGGCGGTACGGCCGGTGCGGCACTTGCTGGTGCGATGGCCGCCTACAACGAGGCCTGGCACAACCGCGTACAGCTCGCACGCAGAAATGCGGCTCTCCTGCTGCTTCCGTGGGTCATGTGCCCGGCCGGGCAGGGCTGGTGGGTGGCCGCCGAGGCTGAGCATGGCGAGGGCGATCAAGGGCTCGGGGGTGGCGAACCCGAACGCGATCCGGGTGATGAGTCTGATCTTGGTGTTGACCGATTCGATCCGTCCGTTGGATAGGCCGTACTCGATCGCGGCCAGGATCGAGTCCTGGTGTTTCACGATCCGGCGTTGCAGGGCGACGAACGCGTCGATCCGGCAGCGGCGGCCCGACCCACGTGCCCAAGGCCGCGGGTGCTTCGGCCGGGTCAGGCTGAAGATCGGTGCGAGCCCTTCCTTCAGCAGGTACGACGACCTCGCCACGGACTTCTCCAACGCCAACGCGGCCGTCGACGTCGCCGCGCCCGGGAGGCATCCCCGTCGCGGTGCCGTTCGGCCTCGAGAAGGAGGCGGGACCGGCTGCCCGGCCGCGCCCGACGGCTACGACTACGAGTCGGGGACGAGCTTCGCCGCCCCGATGGTCTCCGCCGCCGTGGCCTGGATCCGCGCCGCCCGGCCGCACCTCCAGGCCGACCAGGCCGCCGACGTGATCCGCTTCTCCGCCCGCGACGTCGGCCAGCAGGGCTACGACGGCGAGACGGGCTACGGCGTCCTCGACGTCGACCATGCGCTCGCGCTGAAGAAGCCGCCGCACGACCCCGACGAGCCCAACGACGGGCCGGCGCTGATCGACGGCTCGACCCTCGGCGCGGCGCACGCGGCGCTGTTCACCGGCCGCAGGACCGGCCGGCGCGTGCCAGCGTCGACGAGACCGAGGACCCGCAGGACTGGTACCGGATCACGCTGCCGCGCCACCGGACGGCGCACGTGTCCGTTCACCCCACGCTCGGCAACGCCGACCTGCTCGTCCGCGGCCTGCGGGTGACCGGGAGGACGCGCAGCTACCCGGTCGTCGGCCGCTCGGCGCACCGCGGGTCGCGGACCAGGCGGGTCAGTTCGTCAACGACCAAGCGCGCGGAGACGCTGTTCGTCGGCGTCCAGCCGGGCACGGGCCGGCGGCTGGACACCTCCTACGTGCTGACGGTCAGCCGCTAGAGGGCAGCCAGGCCTCCTCGGCCAGGTCGCCCGTGCCCTCGAGCGCGGCCGGCGTCGGCACCTCGGGGTTGTCGCGCAGGTACCACTCGGTGTGCCAGCAAGTTCGCCGATCTCGCCAGCGGCGCAATCTTCGTCGGCTGGATTTTCTATGGGCTCGGTGCCGCCGCAATCTTCCCGCTCCGCCGCAAATCGCCCGACGCAAAAATCCCCTATCGCGTCCCCGGCTATCCTTTCACTCCATTCCTCTTCGTTCTCGCCGCCGCAGCCATCGTCGCGAACGCCATCATCCTCGCCTTCTACGACCCCGCCTCGTTCCAACACATCGTCGTCGCCATCATCCTCTTCCTCTTCGGCCTCCCCGCCTACGCCTTCTGGCGCCGCCACTCCGCCCAATAATTCACCCAGACCATGTACGGGCGCAGCACTGCTGCGCCCCAAACGCTCAGACGTCGCCATCGTTGTCGCTCCTCTTTCGTCCGCAGAAACTTTCCACATCCACTCGGTGTCCAAAGCCTAAGTCGCAGTTTGTCGCTTACCTTCTTCGCAGGGAGGGCCCGTGCTCGAAGCCACTTCGCTATCGAAATCCTACGGCTCCGTCACCGCCGTTCACGACGTGAGTCTCCGCCTCGAACCCAGCCAGGTCCTCGGCTACCTCGGCCCCAATGGCTCCGGCAAAAGCACCACCGTCAAAATGCTCACGGGCCTGCTCGAACCCACGCGCGGCCAAATCCTCTACAACGGCGAAGACATCCACAAAAATCTCCTCGCTTACCGCCGCCACCTCGGCTACGTGCCCGAGGAGGCAAATCTCTATCCGTACTTCACCGGTGAGGAATATCTCGATATGGTCGGCACGCTCCGCGCCATGCCCGACGCTCGCCGCAAATCCCGCATCGCCACGCTGCTCGAGCTTTTCTCGCTCGCCCCTCATCGCCACGTCAACATCGGCACTTACTCCAAAGGCATGCGCCAGCGCATCCTGCTCATCGCCGCAATCATGGACAATCCCGACATCCTCATCCTCGACGAACCATTCTCAGGACTCGACGTAACCTCCGCGCTCGTGTTCAAAATTCTCATCCAGTCGTTGCGCGACAAAGGCAAAGCCGTCTTCTTCTGTTCCCACGTGCTCGAAGTCGTCGAAAAAGTTTGTTCGCAGCTCATCATTCTGCGAAAAGGTCGCGTCATCGCGCACGGCCCCACGACGCAAGTCCTCGAAAACATCGGCCAATCATCGCTCGAAAGCACATTTCTCCAGCTCGTCGAAGACCGCGACGTCGCAAAAATCGCCAGCGACATCGTCGACGCTGTCGTCGCATAAGCACATCACGTGTACCTCGACTCTCAACCCGACGAGGCCCCACACAAAAACTCTGCGCTCCGCACCACTCTCTCCAGAAAAATCACCGCCATTTCCCGCACGCCTTTCGGCACTCTCCTGCGCATCTTCCTCGGCCGCATGTTTCACGGCAGCAGCGACGGCGACGACGGCCAACTCGACCTCGGCCCCGGCGTCATCGCAATCCTGCTTGCCATGCCGGGGCTGCTCGTTTCACTCCTGATGTTCGAAAAATACGGCTCGCTGATGCACTTCCTGAACGGCGACCTCTACACCTTCGACGCGTTCGCCGAAACCATCGCCGACGAATATTTTTTCGTCGTACTCTCCGTCGTCGTCACCGGAATCGCCGCACTCTGGCGCTGGGACGCCGTCTTCCTCGATCGCCGCGACTACACCAATCTCGTTCCGCTTCCCGTTTCCCCCACCACAATCTTCGCCGCAAATTTCTGCGCCATTCTCGCCTTCGCCGCCTTCCTGACGATCGTCGTCAACGCCGCCTCGTCCATCCTCTTCCCCATCGCCGTCGTCGGTTCGCAGCCTTATCTGACCGTCCTGCTCCGTTTCGCCGCCGGTCACGCCATCGAGATTCTCCTCGCCAGCGTTTTCAGTTTCTTCTTCGTTTCTTCGGTCGCCGGCTTATTGATGTCACTTTTGCCAGCTCGGCTTTTCCGCCGCGTCTCCCTCCTTGTTCGTTTTCTCCTCGGCATCGTGTTTCTTTTCTTGCTTGTAACAGTTCTCACCGTTCCGGAACTGCTCGATAAACACAGATCTCTCCGCAACCAAACTCCTCGTTCAGCTTCCGCCCGTTTCGTTCCTTGGCATCGCCCGCACCATCTGGGGCCGCGGCCACGAACCCTTCGTCCCTCAAATGACCTCAGCCGCCCTTAAAGCACTCGCCGCATCCATCATCGTCGCCGCCGTCACCTACACTCTCGGCTTCCGCCGCTCTTTCATTCGCATTCCCGAAACCAGCGACACCGGCCCGCTTCCGCAAATGCGTTTCTCGTTCCCTTTCTTCACGCCGCTCCAAAAACTCTTCCTCCGCACTCCCTCGCAACGCGGCTCCTTCCGCTTCGCCATCGCCACTCTCCTCCGAAGCGAGGCCCACCTCCAAATCTTTCTCGCATTCGCCGCGCTCGGCCTCGTCGCTGCCGCCGAATCCCTAAACACTCCACTAGCCCTCGGACATCTCCTCACGCAACCTCTCCCTCCAACCGAATTTCTCGCCGTCCCATTCGTTCTCGTCTTTTGCTTCCTCGCCGGCATCCGCTTCGCCTTCGAAATGCCCGCCGATCTTCGCGCCAGTTGGATTTTCAAACTCTGGATCGACTGCGACTCCCAAGAAGCACGCCCCATCGCCCGCCGCGTTCTCCACGCTCTGACACTCTCCTGGCTCGCACCCGCAACCTTCGCCGTCACGCTGCTACTTCTTCGGCTGGCAAAACGCCCTTCTCCACACCGTCATCCTCATCGCCGCCACGATCCTGCTCGCCGAAATCCTCATCGCAAACTTCCGCAAAATCCCCTTCACCTGCCCGTACCCGCAATTCGAAAGCACCTCCGGCCTGATCGTCGTCGCCTACCTCTTCGGCTTCTTCATCTTCACCGACTACCTACCTGAACTCGAGCATTGGGCGCTTCTCGCACCCATCCGCGCCATCGCTTTCATTCCCCTTCTCGCCGCCGGATTCGCCGCCATCCACATCCGCCGACGCCAGCTTCTCGACATGGATAAATCCCTCATTTTCAACGAGTCCTGAGCCGCCGCCGCAGCCCCGCCGCAACAAATTCCCCCGTTGCGGGTTACTACAACTGGAACAAAAGCAGCCGTAACGACTCTCGAAACGAGCACGTCGTAAGAGCCGAGGAGAGATTTCGATGAAAAGTGTGTCCGCTTTCAAAAAGCTGATATCCAGCTGTACTGCCACAGTTCTCGCCGCATCACTCTTGATCCCGGTCGCCTACGCGCAAGACCAACAGGCGCCTCCGCCGCCCGATCAGCAGGGCCCGCCATCCGCAAGGCCAGTACGACAACGCGCCGCCGCCGTCCTATCCGCCGCAGCAACTCGACGGCATGGTCGCCCGCATCGCGCTCTATCCCGATCCGCTGCTCGCCCAGATCCTCACCGCCTCGACTTACGGCAACGACATTCCCGACGCCGCGCGTTGGTCCGACGAGCATCACTACCTCAACGGCCAGCAACTCTCCGACGCCATCAATCAGGATCAGCTTCCCTGGGATCCCAGCGTTCTCGCGTTGCTTCCGTTCCCGTCCGTGCTCGACATGATGGCCAGCGACATCAACTGGACCAACGATCTCGGCAACGCCGTTCTCGCGCAGCGTCCCGATGTGATGGACGCCGTCCAGCGTGAACGCCACCGCGCCTATCAATACGGCTACCTGCGCAGCAACCAGCAGATCGTCGTCACCAACGGCCCGTACATCGACATCGAGCCGTACAATCCGGCGTTTATCGTCGTGCCAACTTACAATCCCGTCATCGTCTACGCGCCCCCGCGTCCCGGATTTTTCGTCGGCGGTGCCATCGGCTTCGGTTTCGGCGTCGGCATCGGCTCCTATTTCAGCCCTTGGGGCTGGGGCAGCAGCCACTTCGTCTGGGGCAGTCACGTCGTGATCGTCAACAATCGCCCGTGGGGCCGCACCTGGGTCAACCGCCGCGTCTACGTTCATCCCTATGAAGTCCACCGCTACGCCGCGCCGCCCAATAACGCCCGCTTCGTCGAACATCACGAAGCCATCCCGCGCAGCGAACGCGAACGCACCGCCGTCCGCGAGGGCCACCCCCACGTCGAAGAACACGACCACCACCACTAACCTGTAACTGTGCAAATGTAGGGGCGCAGCACGCTGCGCCCCATGTCCGCAAGAAGTACCCGTAGCCGCGATCGCTTCCCAGATCGCGGGCCTTTCCCAAAATGCTTGGCGCGAAGCAAACCGCACCGCCCAAAACAAAAAACGGGCTCGGATCATCTCCGTGCCCGTTTTTCCTTCCTGTCGCCATTTTTAAATGCGTTGTCATCCTGAGGCGTCCGAAGGACGCCGAAGGATCTCAGCCTTCACTTCAAGCACACTCCATCCGTCGCCCTGGGTATGTACGGGCGCAGCATTGCTGCGCCAGGTCCGTACGATGTGAACCGCTTCCGCCGTCTTGCTTTCGACTTCCAACTTTCAACATGTTCTCCGCGCCCCTCTGTGCTCTCTGCGCCTCTGCGTTAGATTTTCTCTTTCTCCTCACCTGCTAAACTACCGTCTCCCATGTCCGCCCCCGCCTACTGCAACGTCGCCCTCCCCGTCCCCCTCCGCACTCTCTTCACCTACTCCATCCCCGACCACCTCCGCGAATCCGTCCACCCTGGCACCCGCGTCCAAGTCCCCTTCCGAAAAAAATCCCTGATCGGCGTAGTCATCGAGCTCACCGAATCCGCTCCTTCAAACACAAAGATCCGCGACGTCACCAAATCGATCGACCACACTCCTTCGCTCACTCCCAAACTCATCGAACTTGGCCAATGGATCGCCAACTACTACCTCGCCCCCGTCGGCGAAGTCTTCCGCGCGATGCTCCCGCCTCCAACCGAAATCCGCACCCAGCGCCTCATCGCCATCACCGCCGCTGGACGCGAAGTCACAACAAGCCTCAGCGGCGGCGAACTCTCTCACGGCCTCTCTCGCAACGAAGCCGACTTCCTCGCCAAGCTAGCCGCCAGCAACGATCCTCTGCCGTATTCCGCTTCCGCAAAATTCAAAATCATCGCAGCCACAATCGACCGCCTCCGCAAACAAAATCTGATCGAAATCCGCGAATCCCTCCTCAGCCGCAAACCAAAAACGCAACGCGTCATCGCCTGGAAAACACAGCAGCCATCCGACGCGACCAGCGCAGCGAATCTCGACGAAAAAGCCACACGCGTCCGCGATCAACTCATCGAACGCGGCCCGCTCCCCCTGCCGCATCTGCTAAAACTCGCCAACGTCTCCCGCGCCATCATCGAGCGCATGCTGCGCTCCAACCTCCTCGAATCCTGGGAGGAACGCATCGATCCCGCCGACGACCCTTTCGACTCCGGCTACGAAGCCCCCGCCCACGAACTCAACCCCGGCCAGGAATCCGCCTTCACCGCCATCAAAACCCGTTTCGAACTCGGCGAATTCGGCACACTCCTCCTCTACGGCGTCACCGGCAGCGGCAAAACCGAGGTCTACATGCGCGCCGTCCAGGAAACGCTCGCGCGCGGAAAAACCGCCATCGTTCTCGTTCCCGAAATCGCGCTCACTCTGTGGGTCGGCCGCCAGTGCCGCGCATGGTTCGGCGCGCGCTTCGAAGGCGTCGCCGTTCTTCACTCCGCGCTCAGCGATGTCGAACGCGCCCGCGAATGGTGGCGCGTCCGCAACGGCGAAGCCCGCGTCGTCGTCGGCACGCGCTCCGCCGTCTTCGCGCCGCTCGAAAATCTCGGCCTCATCATCGTCGATGAAGAACAGGAATCCAGCTACAAGCAGGAAGAAACGCCGCGCTATCACGGCCGCGACGTCGCCATCGTCCGCGCGAAACTCGAAAACGCGATCGCGCTTCTCGGTTCCGCCACGCCGTCACTCGAAACCTACCATCACGCGCGCAACGGAAAATACGAACTCCTCACGCTACCCTCGCGCGTCGCCAATCGCTCCATGGCCAGCGTCGAAATCATCGACATGCGCGAAGATTTTCAGCGCACCCACAAAGCCGGCCCGATCAGCACCGCCCTTCACGACGGCATCACCGCATGCCTTGCGCAAAAAACGCAGGCGCTCGTTCTCATCAATCGCCGCGGCTATTCCTGGTCCGTCATGTGCCGCAGTTGCGGCGCTTCCGTGCAATGCGTCAATTGCAGCATTTCGATGACGTATCACAAGGCGCGCAACCGCCTCGAATGCCACTACTGCGGCTCGATTCAATCTGTTCCGAAGGAATGTCCGAAGTGTAAGTCGCAGTACATCTATTTCTTCGGCGAAGGCTCCGAGCATCTCGAAGAACGTCTGCGCAAGGAATTTCCCGGCGCGCGCATCGCGCGTCTCGACCGCGACACCGCGCGCACCAAGCGCCAATATCAGGAGACGCTCGGCGCATTCGCCGGCGGCGCCATCGACATCCTCGTCGGCACGCAAATGCTCGCCAAGGGCCACGATTTCCAGCGCGTCACGCTCGTCGGCGTCATCAGCGCCGATTCATCGCTGCACTTGCCCGACTTCCGCGCCGCCGAACGCACCTTCCAACTGCTTGACCCAAGTCGCCGGACGCGCCGGTCGCGGCGATCTCCCCGGCCGCGTTTTGATCCAAACCTACTACCCCGAGCACTACGCCATCCAGGACGCCGTCCGCCAGGACTACGCCTCTTTCTTCGAACGCGAAACCCAATTCCGCCGCGCCATGCAATACCCGCCGTTCACCTCGCTCGCCAACGTCATCATCCGCGACTCGAACCTCGAAAAAGCCATCCGCTACTCGCGCCTCTTGTCCGAATATTTCGCCCCCAACGACGGCAAATCTCTCCGCGTCCTAGGCCCAGCGACCGCCCCCTTAGCCCGCCTCAAAACCGAACACCGCTACCAGTTCCTCCTCAAATCCCCCCGCCGCTCCGTCCTCACCAACATCCTCTCCGGCGCCCTAACCTACGCCGACACCAAAGAAATCCCCCAAACCGCCATCCTCGTAGACATGGACCCCCTCAACCTCCTCTAACCCAAGTCTCCGAGCATCCGACTCCCTTGTAGGGGCGGGGCTTGCTCCGCACGGCCGGCGCGTCTTGCCTCAAAACCGTCGCGAAGCCGGGAGCAGCGCTCCCATTCCTCGATCCGATCCAATTACGTGGGTTTTCGTTTGACAGGAGAGTCTATATCCTGGTAACATAACTCCCGTAGACACTAGCGCCTGATCATCCCCCAAGAACCAAACAAAAAGCGAAATATGACGCTCCCGCAACTCGCTGATTTATAAGCCCTTGCGCACTCTCTGCTCTAAAATTTTCGAATCAGAATCGCAACTAGCTCATTCCACTCGTTTTATTCACTCTTGGTGAAAACATAGGGGGTGTACCCCTCTTCGTCCCATTTCGGAACTCACGGAAGACTAATCAACGCAATCCCAACAAAAATTCCCGCAATCCCGACCCACTGAATCTTCCGCAGGTGCTCCCGCAGCACCACCGCTGCCAGCAGCACCGTCACCGCCCCATACAGCGACGACAGCACGCTGACGACAGACACCTGCTCCAACTGCATCCCGAGATTGTTCATGATGAACGCGGCCGTATCCAGCACACCCATTCCGAGAATCCACCAAGTGACCTTGCCATCAAGCGGTAGCCTCATCGGCTGCCGCCAAAGCAGCAGAAACGCCGCCGTCACCACCGTCGAAGTCAGCCGGATCATCCAAACCGTCGCCGCGAATCCCACGCGCGGCACCGCGCGATTCCCCAGCACCCAAAACAAAACGCCAAACCCCAGCGCCGACAGCAACGCAATCCCGATTCCCGGCACTCTCGAAGTCGCCGCGCCCGGAGCTTCCTCCACACTCTCGGCCGCACTCGCTTCGCCGCGCGCCACCACTACAACCCCGATCAAAATCGCAACGATTCCGGCGACGCGCAGCGCCGTGAGCCGCTCGCCGGTGAAAAACGAAATCGCCATCGTCAGCGCCGGATAGCTCGCCGAAATCGGCGCAACCACCGACATCTTTCCGATTTCAAACGAGCGATACAGGCACAGCGTCGAAAACGCATTCAGGCAACCGACGCCGATACCCCACGCCCACGGAGTCCAGCCCGATCCGTCGAACAAATGTCCCCAGCCGCCGACCCAGCGCAGCGTCGCCGTCAGCATCACCAGCCCGGCGAACTGCATCCACAACGTCGTGCGAATCGATCCGATCTTTCGCGCCGAAAACCGCGCGAGAAAATCCGAGGAGCCCCACGAAAGGGCCGTCAGCAATCCAAGTAAAATTCCCATGTCGAATGATTATGACGAATTGTTACGACAAATGATCGAGACGAATTGCGATGAACGAACACAACAGTTCGTCATCATAGGTACGAGCGCTTCCAGCGCCAATCGTTGTTACTGGCGCTTATAATCCGCACCGCTACCACAGCACTTGTCATGCGTGCCGCTACTAAAAGCGTTGTCATCCTGAGCCGCCCGAAGGGCGGCGAAGGATCTCAACCGGTCCCGACCGCCAAACAAATGATCGAGACGCGCTACGAGGTCTGTCCGGCCGAAGTCGACTTCGCTCCACGCTTCAAGCCAAGCTCTGCCATGACCATCTGCAAATCTTTCCAGACGTCGGCCTTCGCCGGCGGATTGCGCAGCAAATACGCCGGGTGATACGTCGCCATCAATTTTCGGCCGCGAAATTCCTGCCACTGCCCACGAAAATGCGAAATGCCGCGCGTCGTTTGCAGCAGCGTCTGCGCCGCGCAGCGCGCCGAGCGCCACGATCACTTTCGGATCGACAACTTCAAGCTGCCGCATCAAAAACGGCGAGCACGTTTTGATTTCGTCCGGTTCCGGCAATCGATTTTCCGGCGGGCGGCATTTCACGACGTTGCAGATGTAAACATCTTGCCGTCGCAGTCCCATCGCTTCGATCATCTGCGTCAGTAATTTTCCCGCGCGCCCGACAAACGGAAGTCCTTGCGTATCTTCGTCGCGGCCGGGCCCTTCGCCAACGAAAACCAATTTCGCTTTCGGATCGCCGTCGGCAAAAACAATTTTGTTCCTCGCCTTGTGCAGCTTGCACCGCGTGCAATCGCCAATGTCGTCGCGAATCTTCAGCATCGAGTCGCCCGAGATTTTCTCCGTGGCATCGAACAGCGCTGATTTCGGCGGCGGCAAAACAACTCTTGGCGCCGCCGGAACTTGCAACGTCGGCGCAGGCGGCAGCACAGGCTTTTGCGGAGTTCTTGGCAAAGGATCCTCAAACACAGAAGCAGTTTCGACGTAAGTTTCCACGACTTCCCGCGTCTCTGAAATTTCAATATCGGCGGGCGTTGCTGCGTCTTGAAATTCGGATTCTTCGACGGGGACAGACGGAACGTTTCCGCTTACCGGTTCGCGCAATTCCACCGCTCGCATCGCAACTGGCTCCGAGCCGGAATCGATGCTCGAAGACAAGCGCTGAATCGACACCCTGTCGCGGTAAAAAAGATCGATGCCGATGATCTTCGTAGAAGCTGAGACGCGCGGAAAGTTTCTGCTGGAGAGCTTCGGAAATGCGATCGGCCATGGTCAGAGCGCGGTGCGCTCTGGCGGAGTGTAACACGGAGCGAAGGCGTACAACTTCGTCGAGAATGCGCTGCGCGACTTCCGTTTTGCTCATGCGCGGCAACGCGAGGTCGCGCCCGTCGCGCGAAAACAGCGTGACTACATTCGTATCGACGTCGAAGCCCGCACCTTCGGCGGTGACGTCGTTGGCGACGATGATGTCCGCATTCTTCGCCGTCAATTTCTTGCGCGCATTCTCCGCGACGCGTTCCGTTTCCGCCGCGAAGCCGACGACAAGCCGATTGCCTTTGTTCTTCGCGACTGTCGCGAGGATGTCCGCATTCGGCTCGAGCGTGATCGTTAAGGATTCTTTCTCGCGCTTGATCTTTTGATCGAAAGGCTTTGCCGGGCGATAGTCGGCAACGGCCGCCGCGAAAATCGCGATCGTCGCTCCGACAATCTCTCGTCCACGGCACGAAGCATTTCTTCCGCAGTGCGCACATCGATGCGCTGAACACCATTCGGCGCTTCCAGCGAAGTCGGCCCGCTGATCAAAATTGTTTTCGCGCCGCGGCGAGCCGCCGCTTCCGCAACGGCATAGCCCATTTTGCCCGACGAGCGATTGGTGATATACCGCACCGGATCGAGATCTTCACAGGTCGGCCCGGCGGTGATCAGAACTGTTTGCCCTTCGAGATCGCGCTTGAAATGAAGAGCTTCGCGAACGGCGGCGACGATTTGTTCCTGCCCCGCAAGCCGTCCCGCGCCGGTCATGCCGCAGGCGAGATAGCCTTCGTCGGGATTGACGACGTGCACCCCGCGCGATCGCAGCACATCGAGATTCGCCTGCGTCGCCGCGTGATTCCACATGTTGACGTTCATCGCCGGAGCGACCACCACCGGCGCCGTCGTGGCAAGATACAGAGTCGTCAGGAAATCGTCCGCAATGCCCTGCGCGAATTTGGCGAGGATGTCGGCGGTGGCGGGAGCGACGAGCAGCAAATCGGTGCGCTGCGCGACAGCGATGTGTTCGATCGCGGATTCGAGATTCGCTTCGCCGTTCGCTTCCGGCCCGGCAAAAAGATCGGTGATGACCTTCTGTCCGCTCAGCGCCGCGAACGTTAGCGGCGTCACAAACTCGCGCGCGCCGCGGGTCATTACTACCTGGACGCTGAAATCATCTTGCTGCAAACGGCGAACGAGTTCCGCGGCTTTATACGCGGCTACGCCGCCGGTTACGCCGAGTGTGATGCGCAGTGGATTCATCGGAGTTCAGTTCAAAAAGTGTCGCTTCAGGAAGCCTCAAAAAGCCTGCTTACAAGAATGACGGCGCGGTCTCGATACACCCGGCCACACTGTAGATTAGATGCCACAGAGCCGGCCGCGCTACTTGCTCCCGGCGCGGTCTTACGCCGCCAAGCTACTTCCGGCGCTTGTTGCCGTCCTTGTCGTCGTCGATCGAATCGGGCTCGACGAAATCGTACTCGATATATCCGTGATCGAGTTCTTCGCACGCGATTCGCGTCGGCTTCAGCGTTCTCGGGTTTTCGACCAAGGACGGCGCTCCAGCCATGATCTGCCGCGCGCGACTCGCTGCCAGCACCACATACGCAAACTGGCTCTCGGGAGCTTTGGTTAGCACGTTCATCAGTCTTTTCCTCCAAACGACGCCAGAAGTTGTTCGACCCGCTTGCGGCGCCGCGCGCTTTGACAACGCAATGCGACGACGATCGCCTGCGCTTCGTTGCCTGCGCGCTCTACATCTTCATTCACGACACAGTAATCGTAGTATTTTCCGAACGCTTCAATCTCGTCTCGCGCTTTTGCCAGCCGGCGCGCAATTTCCTCGTCGGAATCCTGGCCGCGACCGCGCAAGCGGCGCTCCAGTTCTTCGCGCGACGGCGGCAAAATAAAAATGGCCACCGACTCCGGAAGTTTTTGTTTTACCTGCGCCGCACCTTGCACATCGATCTCGAGCACAAGATCGAGATTTTTGCTGCGCGATTCCTCGAGCCACTTTTTCGGCGTGCCATACGAATGCTTGCCGAAAACCCGCGCATACTCGAGAAATTCTCCGCGGGACACCATAGCGTCGAATTCCTCTTCCGTTACGTAAGCATAGCATTTCCCACTGGACTCAGTCGCGCGACGCTGCCTTGTAGTACATGAGATCGAAGGCATCGTCCCCGGCAATTCCAGGATCTTCTGGACCAGCGTCGATTTCCCCGAGCCCGACGGGCCCGACACGATCAAAATCAGCGGCTCAATTTCGGACCCGGTGGTCATTCGATGTTTTGCACCTGTTCGCGCAATTTTTCAATTTCGGCGCGGATTTCGAGCGACATCGCGGTGATGGTGAGCGCTTCGTTTTCCACTCCCGGCGTTTTCGAGAGCATGGTGTTGGCTTCGCGATGCATTTCCTGAAGCAGGAAATCGAGCTTCTTGCCGAGTTCGCCGGCGCCGTCGAGCAATTTTGCGAATTGCTGCAAGTGGCTGCGAAGGCGATCGAGCTCTTCGCTGATGTCGCTGCGTTCGGCCAGTAGCGCCGCTTCCTGCGCGAGGCGCGCGGGTTCGATGCCGGTGCCGCTCAGCAATTCTTTCAGCCGATTTTGCAAACGGCGCGCGAATGCCGGCGTCAGGCCGACGGCAAGCTCACGCACTTTGTCGGCTTGCTCGCCGATGTGCGCGAGCCGTGAGCGCAACTCCTCGGCCAGATGGCGGCCTTCGGTATGGCGCATGTCGTCGAGCTTGGTGAGCGCTTCGCGCAGGCAATTGTCGAGTGCGTGCCGAGTTGATCCTGCTCTGCGTCGGATTCGGGCAGCGGGGGCGCGAGGCCGCCGATGACGCCGGGCAGGCGCAGCAGCGAGACGACGTCGAGATCGGTCTTCACTTGCATCTGCTGGCGAAGCTCTTCGGCGGCGCGCGAATACGCCTGCAGCAATTCGTTATTGACCTGCACAGGAGCGCGGTTGCCCGGCTGCACGTTCACGTTGATGTCGAGATGGCCGCGGTGAATCTTTTCGCGAATGATCTGGCGCAGCGCAGTTCGTAAACGTCGAAGCCTTCCGGCATGCGGAAGCGAACATCGAGAAAGCGGTGGTTGACGCTTTTCACGCTGATGCGCATCGCCCAGCCGTTCACTTCGGCGCGCGCCTGCGCGTAGCCGGTCATCGAGACGCATTCGGCTTTTTTCCGCGGCGCCTGCGGCGATTTTGCAGGTGCAGTGGTGTTCTGGCTCATAGAGTGGTGCCTGGGGTTGCGAGATTTCGCGCGGCGTGCAGGATTCGCAGCATGTCTTCGTGCGCGAACTGCAAGCTGTGCAAGCGCGCGTAGGTGCCGTTGCGCGCCATCAATTCGGCGTGCGTGCCGCTCTCGCGAATTTGCCCTTCTTCCAGCACAAGGATTTTATCGGCGCGGCGCACCGTTGCCAGACGGTGAGCGATGACGAAGGTGGTGCGGCCGACCATCAGATTGGCGAGGGCTTTTTGCACGTACATTTCGGACTCGGCGTCGAGTTCCGAAGTAGCTTCGTCGAGGATCAGGATCGGCGAATCTTTCAGGATGGCGCGGGCGATGGCGATGCGCTGGCGTTGGCCGCCGCTGAGGCGGGTGCCGCGTTCGCCGATCACGGTGTGATAGCCCTGGGGCAGTTCGGCGATGAAATCGGAGGCGAGAGCGGCGTGCGCCGCGGCTTCAACGCGCTCTTTCGGCACGTTGCTGAGGCCGTAGCAGATATTGTTCCACACGGTGTCATGGAAGAGGATGTTTTCCTGCGCGACCATCGCGATTTGTTCGCGCACGGAACGCATGGTGACGTTGCGAATGTCGATGCCGTCGATGAGGATGCGGCCGGCGGTGGCGTCGTAGAAGCGCGGAATCAGATTGACGAGCGTGGTTTTTCCGGCGCCGCTGGAGCCGACGAGCGCGATGACTTCTCCGCGATGCGCGCGCAGGCGAATGTGTTGCAGAACGTTTACTTCGACCCGCGTAAGAGAAGCTGACGTCTTCGAAAACGACTTCGTGCGAGAACGGCGGCAAGGTTTTCGCGCCAGGCTGCTCGGTGTGCTCTTCGTCGAGATCGAGATAGGCGAAAACCTGCGTGCTGGCGCCTTGCGCGGCCTGGAATTGCTGGTAGACGGTGCCGATGCGCTTAAGCGGCGTGTAGGCCTTGAGCAGCGCAAAGATAAAGGCGAAGAAAGACGCCGAGGGTCATGATGCCGCGATGAATCTGATCGCGCGCGACGAGGATGAGCACGGGAATTACGATGGCGCCGAGGAGGTCCATCATCGGCGAAGTGATGACGGCAGCGCGCACCCAGCGCATATTTTCGCGGAGCAGGCGGCGCGCGGTTTCCTTGAATTTGGCGATCTCAAACGCCTCCATGCCGAATGCTTTGACGACGCGATTGCCGGTGACGGTTTCCTGGATGATTTGGCCGAGTTCGCCAAGACGCGACTGGCTATTTTCGGCGGAGCGGCGAATTTTGCGGCCGAATTTGTTGACGGGAAGGACGACCAGCGGCAGGAGAACGATGGAGCCGAGCGCCATGCGCCAGTTCAATGCGAAGACGACGAAGACGAAAACAATCAGCGTGAAACCTTCGCGAAAGAGGTCGGCGAGATATTCGGAGAGCGCGATGCGCGTGCGCTCGACGTCGTTGATGGCGACGGAGAGCAGGCGGCCCGTTGGATGGTGCTGAAAGAAGCCGATGGGCTGGCGGATGATTTTTGCGTAGACGTCGTTACGCAGATTGGTGACGGCGGCGTGGCCGACGTATTGGATTTGCGTCGAGCCGAGATATTCAGCGATCGCTTTGATGCCGAAGATCATCAGCAGCGTGAAAAAGAAAATCGTTTTGACGTTGTGGAAGCTGGAGGGAAGGAAGGTGTTGAGGTAGACGACGTGGTCCGGTGAACGGGATCTTTCCGAGAGGAAGAGCGGAGCCAACGACGGACGGATCGAGAACGTAGTCGACCGCGGGCTTGATCATCAGGGCGACGAGGCCTTCGGCAAGGGCCACGATGGCCAGCAGAAAAATACCTGCGCCAAGCCGCGAGAGGATACGGGCGCACATAGGCTAGCAACCGTTTTAGTTGTGGTGAAAACACCGAGGCCACGCGTCAGGCTCCCCTGAATTGCACAACAGGTACGCTATTCGGCGCGGTGAGGTGTGTCAAGTTTGGGAGGAGGGAGGAGAAGGAGGTGATTGCGAAACGGTGGTGGTGCAGATCGCTTGGGCGGATAGATTTGAACGTAAAGGCGGCTCTGAAGCGCCGCACTCCACGTAGATCGTGGGGCTTCGCGAAAATTGAGGGGCAAGACGCATAGAGAGGGCGGAGCAAGCCCCGCCCCGACAGGATTGTTGCGAGGTGATCATTTTTCGATGTCGCGATGGACTACTTTGGTGGAGTAGCCGCGTTTGGACAGGGCGTCGCTGACGGATTCGGCGAGCATCACGGAACGGTGGCGGCCGCCGGTGCATCCGAAGGCGATCGTGAGATAGCTTTTGCCTTCGCCGATGTAGTGCGGCATCAGGTAGACGAGCAAACCCTCGATGCGCTTCAGGAATTCGCCGGTTTGCGGGAATGAACGGATGTATTCGCGGACCTTCGGATCCTGACCGGTGAATTTGCGCAGGCTGCGGAACGAAATGCGGATTGGGCAGAAAGCGAACGTCGAAAACAAGATCGGCGTCGGACGGCACACCGTAGCGATAGCCGAAACTGACGCAGGAAATCAGCATCGGACGCTTTTCGGGATTGCGGAAGCGGTCGGTGATGAAGTGGCGCAGTTCGTGAACGTTGAACTTCGATGTATCGATGACCACGTCGGCGAGCTTGCGGATCGGCGCCATGATCTTGCGCTCGTGGTCGAGGCTTTCGCGGACGCTGAGATGCTGGCCGACTGGATGCGGCCGGCGCGTCTCGCTGTATCGCCGCAGCAGAGCGTCTTCGGCGGCCTCGATGAAAACGATCGCGATGGGATGATGAACGCGAAGATGTTTCAGAAGCGCGGGCAGTTTTTCGAGCTGATCGCCTTCGCGAGCATCGACGAGCAGGGCGGCGCGCGCGAGGCCGCCTTCACCGGCGGCGTGCAGCTCTGCAAAAATCGGAATCAGTTCGACGGGAAGATTATCGACGCAATAAAAGCCCATGTCCTCGAACGCGTGGAGGACGGTGCTTTTGCCCGAGCCGGACAGGCCGGTCAGGATAACGAGTTGGCGGGATTCGGGATGATGCGGTGCGGCGTGGGGAGCTTGAGCCTGGTGCTTGTGCTTGCCGGAAGCGCGACGCGGGCTCAGTTTTTCACCCGGCGCTGATGCGTACTGGGGATGCGCATGTCTTCGCGATATTTCGCCACGGTGCGGCGCGTGACGTGGATGCCGTTGTCATCGAGCTTCTTGGCGATCTGATCGTCGGTGAGCGGCTTGGTCGAATCTTCTTCTTCGATCATTTTCTTGACGAGACGCTTGAGCGTGAGCAGCGACATGCCGCCGCCCTCGGGGCCGTTGACGGATTCGCTGAAGAACGAGCGGAGTTCGAGCACGCCCTGCGGGGTGTGCGCATATTTGCTGGCGACGGCGCGGCTGACGGTCGAAGGATGCACGCCGACTTCTTCGGCGACTTCCTTGATCATCATCGGCTTCAGCGCATCGGGGCCGTAAAGGAAGAAATCGCCCTGGCGCGCGATGATCGACTGGCAGACGCGCAAAATCGTGTGCTTGCGCTGCTCGATATTTTTCATCAGCTGGATCGCGGCGGTGAAGCGCTCTTTGACGTAGTTGCGGACGTCGCGGTCGCTCGCGTCTTTGACGAGCAGGCGGCGATACGTCGGGCTCAGCCGAAGCTGCGGCATGTCGTCTTCATTGAGGAAGGCTTGCCACTGATCGTCAACCTTGCGGAAGTAGACGTCGGGCTCGACGAGGCGCGGCTCGGTTTTGTTGTAGCGCAGGCCGGGGCGCGGATCGAGTTTCTTGATGACGTCGAGCGCGCGCTTGACGATGTCGAGCGGGCGATTCAGCGCGCGGGCGACTTCTTTGAGCTGATTGGCCTGCACCTGCTTGAGATGTTCGGAGACGATTTGCTGCGCGAGCGAGTTCGTCGGATCGAAGGCTTTCAGTTGCAGCAGCAGGCATTCGCGCAAATCGCGAGCGCCGACGCCGATGGGATCGAAGTCCTGCACGACGGCGAGCGCGTCGTCGAGATCGTCCTGGGTGTACTTCCCTTCCTGCGAGAAGCTCTTCGGTGGATGCGGTGAGGTAGCCGTTTTCGTCGAGGTTGCCGATGATGCTTTCGGCGAGTTCTTTGACGGTATCGGAGCAGATGGTGACGCTGAGCTGCCAGGCCAGGTGATCGGTCAGACCGGTCGACGAAGAAAGAAACTTCTCGAACGAAGGACGTTCGGAGACTTCACGCTCGACCGATTGACCGCCGTCGCCGCCGGAATCGAGATATTGATTGAAGAATGTGCCGACGTCGAATTCGTCGAAGGGGTTGGACTCGGGCTTCTCGGGAACTTTTTCGACTTCGGTTTTGAGGAAGTTTTCGTCGGCGTAGTTGTCGGTTTGCGTCGGCTCTTCGCTCTGCTCTTCGAGAACAGGATTCGCGATCATCTCCTGATTGATCATCTCGCGAAGTTCGAGACGATTGAGCGCGAGAACGCTCACCATCTGCACCAGGCCTGGCGTCAGAATCTGCCGCTGGGACACCTTCAGGTTGAGTTTTAGTCCCTGCCAAGCCATGTGCGTTCGATCGATACCCTTCCGAAGTATGCGCCTAGTTCAGGCGGAAGTGATCGCCAAGATAGACGCGGCGAACTTCCGGGTCGTTGCTCAGTTCGTCTGGCCGACCCTTCCTGAAGATTTTCCCATTTCTGAGGATGTATGCGCGGTCCGTTACGGTGAGTGTTTCCCGTACGTTATGATCTGTGATTAAAACGCCAATGCCCGAGCGACTGAGGTCGCGGATGATTTCCTGAAGGTCTTTGACGGTGAGCGGATCGATGCCGGAGAAAGGCTCGTCGAGCAAGATGAAACGAGGGCTGGAGCGTCAGAGAACGCGCGATTTCGAGCCGGCGGCGCTCACCGCCGGACAAGGTGTAGGCTTTGCTCTGCCGCACGGTCTCCAAACCCATCTGCACCAACAATTCCTCCAAACGATCGCGCTGCTGTTCCGGTGTTAAGGGAAGAGTCTCCAGAACCGCGAGAAGATTCTCTTCGCTGCGTCAATTGACGAAACACCGAAGGTTCCTGAGGGAGGTAGCTGATTCCGCTGCGGGCCCGGAGGTACATCGGGAGGTCGGTGATCTCGTCGCCGTTCAGGAGGACGCGGCCGGAATCGGGGCGGGCCAGACCAACGATCATGTAGAAGGTGGTCGTTTTTCCCGCGCCGTTGGGTCCCAGTAGTCCGACAACTTCGCCTTGACCGATTTCCACTTCGACGTCGTCTACAACTTTACGACCTTTGTAGGACTTGCTGAGTTCGACGGCTTGGAGCTTCAACATACCTCAGTCGTGGTAGAGCAGGTTGCGGATCGCGGATCGCGCCAAGATTAGGAACTTCACTGTTGGACTCGGTGTTTGGTTAGCGTACGCGAACCATTTTCCGAATCGACGATGATCGTATCATCCGCTAAAAAGAAGGTCAATTGAGTGCCGGTGGTTGTGCCGGCGGAACCGTCGTAAAGAGTGGGCTTTCCGCCGCTCATAACGAATGTGCCGGAGTCGGCGGAGTATTCACCGCGGTCGGCGACGGCGCGGCGGTCGCCTTCTTCGACGGTGACGCCGCCGGTGCCGACGGCGCGGGAGATTTGGCGGGAGCCTGCTGGCGTTGCCGTGGAGTTATTTGTGTTGTGTTGCGCTAGCGGCTGCGGGAGCTCTCGTGAAATAGAGATCAAGGACGGGGCCGCGCATTTTTTGATCGGCGGATTGGACGACTACATTTTTCTCGAGGCGTGCTTTGCCTTCGACGTCGTTGTAAGTGAGCGTCTCGCTCGTGGCGTGCCAGAGTTGCGATTTTTTCGAGACGACTTGCGAGGTGTTGACCGGGCGCGCGGGTGGATTGAAAGACGCCGTCTTGTTCGATTGCGCCGAGGGCCCGAGCGCTGGCGCGCCCGCGGCTTGCGGGAAGACGGCGCGGACGTTGCCTGCGGCGTTGAGGACGTGAGAGTCGCGCAGGAGTTCGATCGAGTTTGCCTCAAGTACGGAATCGCCTTGCCAGAGGCGCGCTTTGCCGGTGTAGAGCGCGCGGCCTGATTTTGAGTTGGCCTGAAGTTGATCGGCGGTGATGTTGGCGGGAGCGGGCGCGAGCTGCACGGCGCTGGCTTTCGCGGTGAAGTCGGTGGAGCGGACGCCGCCGTCGGCGAAGATGTCGCCATTGTCTTGATGGAAGACGATGCGATGCGCTTGGGTTTGCGTGGTCGCGTCGCGCGCGATGGCGTGGCCGGTGAGCGTCGCGGTTTTCGCGGCGCGATCGAAGCTGGCGTGATCGGCCTGGCCGCTGCGATCGGATTCTTTGAGTTTCACGTCACCTTGCAGATCCATTTGCGACCAGCCGCCGTCCGGCGACATGAGCGCGGTTCCCGTTGCGGCGCTTGCGGTTTGCACCGGGTGACCGGTGAGCCAGCGTTCGGTGCGGACGTTGCCGATGGCGCGGACTTCTTTTGCTTTGCCGGTGGCATCGGCAAAGGTCATCGCGAGTTTGTCGGCCTGGAGCTGGGTTCTGGCGGGGACGATCGTGCCGCCTTGCGTCGTCGAGTCGGTCCATTCCATCGTGCCGGCGGCGAGCGTTTCGGCGGTGAGCGGCTTACTGGGTTCGTGCTCTTTGCCGCCGCTGAATTCCATGCGGAAAGCTGCGGTTTGCATGGTACGAGTGTCGCCGGTTTTTTCTTCCTTCGTACGAAGGACTACGTTGCCGTTGACGTTGAGTTCTTTGGGCTGGCTGAAGCGCGGCCAGAAGGTGAGCGAGCCGGTGTCGCCGCTCATCGCGTCTTCGCCGGTGGCGTTTTTGCGGTAGCCGGTGACGTGGCCGGTGGCATCGAGCTTTGTGATCCAGCCGTCGGGGACGAAATGCGCGATGAGGCTGTCGGATTCGAGATTCATTTCTTCGCCCGATTTGGTGGAGACGACGCGCGGGCGATCGTGAACCGTCGTTGACGCGATGAGCGTTTGCGCTCGGAAATCTTCGTCGAGCATGAGCGTGAGTTCGCCGGCGGTGAGACGCTCAACGGAAGTTTCGGCTTCGGCGGGGCCGAAGAGATGGAGCAGGCGTGAGTCGCGCGAGAAATCGAGCGACGAGCCTTTGACGCGGACGTCCTGGCCGGCTTTGGGATCGACGGAGGCGGAGATTCCGGTTTTCTTCGCGGCGGTTGCGGGCGCCTGCGTCAGGCGAAGACGCACGTCGTGCTGGAGGCGCAAGGTGCCTTCGTCGGAGTCGTATTCGAGGCCGATGCCGTCGCCGGTGCCGCTGGGGAAGGCGAAGGTGACGTGCTGGTCGGTGCGCGCGAAGCCGCTGGCGCGATTGAAAGTGACGCCGCGCGTTTCGACGCGAGTGGCGCGGGCTTCGGCGAGAGAGGGATTTCGCTCGGCGAGCTCGGCGTCGGCGGCGCTCATGGCGTCGATGCGGACGTCGCCGTCGCAAGTGATGTCGCCGGATTTTTGATCGTATCGACAGCTGTGGGTGCGGATGACGTCGTGGCGGTCGCCGGCTTTGCCGAAAATGGTGACGACGACTTCTTCGAGCAGGCTGGCGTCCTGCGCCTTTGAATTCGGTGGACTTGGACGCTTGCACCTGGAAGATGGTGCGGGTCCTGCTCGACCTTTTTGAAATTGATGCCGTTGGATTGGCGGGTGACGTCTTGCGGAGCTGCAGGCGGCGCTTGCTTGCGCTCGATGTGGCGCGTCTAGCCGCGCTTGAGATAGACGGCCGTGGTGATGCCCGCAAGAATCAGGGCTACCGCCGCCGACCAGCGCGCATATCGCGCCGCTTCACTTCTGCGCATGATTCAGTGTAAGCAAAACTCGGGCTGTCGTGTAGCGATGCGGGTGTCGATGCCGCGGGGTATAGATGCGTGGGTGGGGCCTCGTCGTTGCGTGTGGCGTGGTAAAATGAGGGCCATGCAAGTGACCGTCGAACATACCCGATGAGTTGGCCGCTCAGGCGCGCGAGAAGGGCTTGACGGTCGAAGTGTATGTCGAGCAAGTGCTAGCCGAGCAAGCAGTGCGAAGTACGCATCCGAAACAACTCGAACTGCGAGCAGGCTCCGTGCATCGTGAAGCGATCGATCGAATGGCTGAACTCCGCAAGAGGCGTCCGCCTGGATGGCCTCAAGATAAAAGATCTCATCGCACGAGGGTCATAAGTACTGATGGCTCAGTTATCGTCTTCGATGCGTCTGTTTGTCTTGCGTGGTGCTTCGAGGACGAGACCACGGATCGAGATCAAGCGAGCTTTTCCTGCGATTATCCACCGAAGATAGCGCAACTAGCGTACCCGCTCATTGGTCGATCGAAGTCTCCAATACGGCTCTTGCAGGCGCAACGCCGAAAACGCATATCACCGCGAATTGCGCAGTCAATATTGGAATCAGCTTTTCGGTCTTCCAATCCGCGGTCGATCGCCCGCTGAGCATGGCGCTGATGCGAACCGCGTTGATGGCGATCAGCGAGAAGCATCGGACTAACCACTTACGACGGCGCTTATGTCGACCTTGCGCTTCGTCACGGCGCGGGACTGATTTCATTGGCAACGCTCGACGTATGGCTTCGAGCCGCCAAAGCTGAGGGCGTCATACTTCTTCTCTAAGCAAAACGAACATCTTGGATTCGGCGAAATCGCTCAGCTGGCGGATTCGGCGGAGGTGGCGACGGTGTCGGGCAGGATGCCGACGTTGGCGGCGGCGACGCTGTCGCGGTTTGTGTTTTTGACGAGGTACATCGCTTCGTCGGCCAGGTGCAGCAGGCCTTCTTTGGTGCGCGAATCGACGGGATACGACGCGACACCGACACTCGGGGTGACGCGGACGCTCACGCCGGCCTGGTCGAGCCATTTGCCTTCGCGGATCAATTTATGAAGACGGCGCGCGACGTTGAGCGAGTTTTCTTTCGACGTTTGCGGCAGCAAGATCACAAATTCATCGCCGCCATAACGAAACGCGAAATCGATCAGGCGGCAATGTGACTTGAGCGCCTCGCCGATTTCGGCGAGCAGGCGCGAGCCGATCAGGTGGCCATGCGTATCGTTGACCTGCTTGAAGTGGTCGAGATCGATGAAAACCACCGAAAATTCGTAGTTGTACCGCTGCGAGCGGTAGATTTCGGTGTCGAGAATGAATTGCATGTGCCGCGCGTTGTAGAGCGACGTGCAATCGTCGGTGATCGTCAGCTCGTGGATGCGCTTGACGTGGCGCGCATTTTCGAGCGCGATGGCCGCAAAATCCGAAAGCGCTTCGAGCAACTTCAAATCGCGCGCGTCGAAGCCGTCCGGCCCGATGCAATTGATCAGCTCGATGACGCCCGAGGCATGTGTCGCGAAACTTAACGGGCACAGCGACGATCGACTGCGTCTCCATCTTGGTCTTTTCATCGACCTTGCCGAAAAAGCGCGTGTCCTTCGATGTGTCGGTCACGACGACAGCTTCGCCGTTTTGCGCGACCCAGCCGGCGATTCCCTGCCCGAGCTTCACGCGGACATCTTTCAGCGCCTGAGACGCCTTGCCGACCGCCAATTCAAAATAGAGTTCGTTGGTATTTTCGTCGAGGAGCAGCAGCGACCAGTTGTCGGGCCGCAGAAACTCGTCGATTTTTTCCATGATGGTGCGGAGGACTTGGTCGAGCTGAAGTGAAGAGGTGAGCGCCTTGCCGAGTTCCTGGAAGACCGCGACTTCGCCCGCTTCGCGCTGCTCGAACGACGCGCCGGGATTGCGTCGGCGTTCGACGGCGGGAAATTGTTTCACGTCCTCCACGATCGTATGGACCTGTTCCTTTAGCGGCATTGCAGCGAAATGGCATAGTATTCCGCCGCGGGGACGCAAACGGCCGGAGTATGCCTATCCTCGCCAGTATGGCGCTGCGGAAAAATCGAAGCAAGAAAGTCGTAGTACAGGCGTAGCGAGGTTGCAACGAGCCACGAGCGTTAAATTGCGTGGCGTTGGCGTAAACTCTTCTCTTACATAGATATACGTTACTGGAATTCGTTGATGGCCAAAGAAATACAAAACTCGGGTGCGTTATCGGCACTGGAGATGCTGCTCGCTGACGTCGAGCGCGACCGGTCGCTGTGGGATGTTGACCGCGTTCGTGACCGAATCGAGGTGCTGGACCAGTTCGACGCTTATGCCTTGGACTCACAGCCTCTCCCTGATGACCTTAGCCGGGGCGAAGCGGCGGTGTTTCGCCGTGCGATCGAACTGCGCACCGAACTTGAAACCGTAAATGCCCGCCTCTACGAGAGCGTCCGCCACGCAATCCGCCGCGGAGATGGCCGCAACGCTTTGATGCTATGGGCTTCGAGAATCGAAAGTGAGGCGCCGCTTCGTGCCGCGATGAATCAACATCACCACGGCGATAGCTACAACTATCTGGATGAGGTGGTCAGCGGTGTCTTACGATTCGCTGCTCCAGGCGAAGCAAAAATCGAACTGACACCGGAGATGGTGGCTTATCAACCAACACCCGTTCGCCACATCTTTGAACTGATCCGCCGCACCAGGCTCATCGCACAAGATGTTTTTATCGATCTCGGCTCTGGGTTGGGTAGCGTGCCACTGCTTGTTGCCGCCTGCACACAAGCGGGCGCCGTCGGCATCGAGATCGAGCCGTCTTACATTGACAGCGCCCGACAGTGTGCGAGGGAATTGAATTTGGATAACGCATCATTTCTTGCGCAAGACGCACGAGAGGCCGATCTTTCGAGCGGAACTATCTTTTATTTGTACACGCCATTCCGCGGCGCGGTTCTCCGCAGTGTATTGGATCGGTTGCGAGCCCATGCCGAGGTGAGCACGCGCGAAATTCGAGTCTGCACATTCGGCCCGTGTACGCCCATTATCGGATCCCAACCCTGGTTAGTGCACGATCCTGCGGAATCGAGCCACATCTCTGTTTTCCGATCAGAGCGATAGCGTCAGAAGAGCTACGCCCAGCCAACCTCAATCGAGATCAGATCGTGTGACTTCCGGTCAATCCCGATGGGCGGGCTGTTCGCGTGAGATGCCGAAAGGTGCCCTTCGAAACTGCTTGGCGGCATCGAGCTCGCCTCCGCCGCCGATCGTGCCCCAATTGCCTGTAAGTATTTGCGCGTCTGACGAGAGGCTTCCTCGGAATTGAAAGGTCGGCGCCGTCGAAGAATGGGTGCTCAGTACGATCGAATCGTCTGAAATCGACTCGACATTCAGTTGCCGACCGTCGCGGCGATCATCGTGAATGACATCGTTTCCTGCATTCCTCCAGGAGGATATGACATCGAAGGAAGCAGAAACTACGCCGTCGGAAGACTGTCGAATCTCGAGGACAGTAGACGTCGAACGAGTTTGGAGATTCAGGACCTGGGTCGCCTATCCATTCGCCAACGAATTTATTCTGCTTCACGCCGCTTCCTGCGTCGGGCCGGGTAAGCACCACGTGTTCCGCTTTCCCTTCGTGCGCCCATGTCCCGATCCACTTGTTTTCTCTCGGCAGGAAAACAATGTTCAAATCAAACGGCTTCAGATCTGTTGTATCGGTGAAATGAATGCGCAAATGCCGCCCGTCAAAAACTTCGAACGAAGTCGGGTCCGGCAGCGGATCAGTTTTTGGCTTGTGCCTGTAAGTTGCGGCGAAGTAGCCCCACTTCTCTTTGCCGCCTTCCCTCGTGTAGACGCGAACGTTCACGTATTGCTGAATAAAATGTTCGTCTTTGCTACCGAGCGACCCTTTCGACAAACTAACGATCTCGAAACCGATTCCTTCGATTCCGGAACTTGTGGCGGTTTCCCAACGGCCGCCGATTTCTTCTGGATGTGTTATGGGAATCGCGGGCGATTGCCGCGCTGTGCCTAAAGAGCAGCAGATGAAAAGTAGGCAGATGAGACGGAACAAGTTCATGGTCCGCGCCTGGTGCTCAGCGGGAAGCGAGCAACTAAGGAGATTATAAACCCAACTTCACGCATGTAGCCGGCTTACTTCGTTTTGATGAAACCGCGGATGTATTCGGCGATTGGGTCGGCTGCGGTGTCGAGCGCAAAGTGGGGACCATCGACGATGTGCACTTCGGCGTTCGGCACGTCGCGCTTGTAGGAATCAGGCTCAGACGGATCGAAGGACAACTCGTACTTTCCCCAGACGACCAGCAAGTGCGGCTGATTCTTCTGCATCCAGGCTTGCCACTTGGGATAGTTTTCGACATTGGTGCGGTAGTCGTAGAAAAGATCGACTTGGATGTCGCCTTGCCCGGGCCGATTGAGAAAATAATATTCGTCGGTGTAGAGATCGGGATCGTGGCGTTCGACGTTAGGATCATTGCCAACGTGTCGCGCCTTGGTGGCCGCCAGCGAAAGCAGATTTTCCCGCAACGCGGCCTCATACTTCGGGCGATCGGCCCAGAATGCGCGTCGCGTCTTCCAGTTTTCGCCGAGGCCCGTGTTGTGCGCCACCCCGTCCTGAACGATGAGTGCTTCGACTCGTTCGGGATGCGCCAGGATCATGCGAAAACCGACCGGCGCGCCGTAGTCCTGCATATAGAGGTTGTACTTCGTGACGCCGACCGCTTCGACGAAGTGATTCATGACTTCAGCGATGTGGTCGAAGGTGTATGCGAATTTCTTTGGATCGGGCCAATCGCTGTGACCGAAGCCGGGATAGTCGGGCGCGATCAGATGATAGTGATCGGACAGGCGCGCAAAGAGCGGCTCGAACATGCGCGACGACGACGGCAGCCCGTGCAGCAGCAAGATCGTCGGCGCATCCTTCGGGCCGGCCTCGCGATAGAAGATGGAAAGTCCATCGACTTGAATCGTCCGATACGCCGTCGAATTTTCCACGGAGCGCTCCTTTTCCTGGGCTTGCGCCGACGGAAGAAGAGACGCGAGCGCAAACGCGATGAGTAGGCCTACGGGCAATGTACGTACCAATACAGCCTCCAGAGATGAGCCGCTGTGAACGCAGCTCGACGCTCGCAAAGCGTCGTAACGTTGCGCGACGCTCCGCTAACCGTCAATAACATCCGTGCCGCTCTATTTATTCCGGCAGCTTTTCGCCGGATTGTTCGCGAGCCATGTATTGCGCGTACCAGGCGGGCCAGTTCTCATCCCGTGTGCCGAGACGCTTTTCGTGTTCGCCGTGCGCGGCTTCGGCGCGCCGCATCGCGTCTGCCAAATCTTTCACGGACGCAAAAGTCGTCGCCGAGGAATCGATACGTCCCGGCAACCGCGCGGTGATCTCCTGGAACAGCCAGCCGTTCCCGTCGGGATCGTGGAACGAGGCGAACGAGCGATAGCTGCCGTGCTTCGGGTCGGGACCAGCGACGCGGCGCTGGCCAAACAGATACGGCTCGTCGGCGCCCGCGTACACTTCGCCTTCCGAGTGAAACACTTCGCTGATATCAATGCCCCGGTCCTGTAGGTCTTTGCGGGCGGCTTCGATGTCCGACACGATCAAATACAGTCCTTGCGACGCGCCCGGTGACGCCGCCGTAACGCGCTTGCCAAAAATCACCGAGCAGCCCGAACCGGGTGGCGTGAACTGAATGACGCGAAAGTCTTTGTCCTCGGTGGCGTAGTCGGCATCGAGCCGCCAGCCAAGGCGCAGGTAGAACTCCTTGGCGCGATCGATATCAGATACAGGGATGACGACGATTTCGAATTTCATATCAACCGTGGCGGGTTTGGGGGTGAGTGCTGGTTTTGTGCTCATCGTAACCTCCGTCGTTGTAGATGCGGACCAAAAGAAGTGGTTTTAGTCTTTTTGTGTGACCGAGTGCCGAAATTCACCGGGGAGAGATGCCGAGACTACCACTGTTGGTCAGGCGGCCGCGTTAAATCCTGATGAAATGGGCAAGCTCGCCCCGGCTATTTCTTCGTGACGGGAAAAATTGAAATCCGTAAGCCGCGCCTCTACACAGAACTCGCCAAATCAGTAGTGCATGTTGAAATTCATGAGGTTCCAGAGAAAGGCGAACCAGAGCAGCCCGGTGCACGCGAGAGCGACGACCGTACCGTGGATTTTCATCCACGGTCTTACGT
This sequence comes from uncultured Acidobacteriota bacterium, assembly GCA_963850795.1. Classification (GTDB taxonomy): domain Bacteria; phylum Acidobacteriota; class Terriglobia; order Acidiferrales; family UBA7541; genus Acidiferrum. The sequence goes on from CAWKNS010000032.1 coordinate 28,607, forward strand.
CTGTTCCCTTCCAGGCCGGCAACACTTTCCACCAGAGGATGAGAGTTCCGATGGAGCAGAGTATCCCGACGATACCGAAAAAAATGATCCAGCGGCCAAGGCCGGTCATGATTTGGACGAACTCCTGTAAACCGACAACGAAGACAGCCATCCAACCGAAGAAGAGCACGCAAAACAAGATGCAGACGAGCCGTTCCGTAATCCGTAACGATCGCTCAGTAGAAGAAAGTTCCAGCGGGCGCGCGTAGTGCTTGCGAAAGAAGGCGCCGATTGGCCAAGAAATCAGCGTGAGAACGACAACGCCCAACCCAACCGTCGAAATGAAGTAGTTGAGTGATTTCTTCTGCAATGGATCGACCTGGATGAAGACCTCGTCCGCAGCGCCCACCTGCATTTGCATCTTGCCGTCCCAGCCGCGACGGAACGCCGCGCGCTGGTGGTTCTCCGCGTCCTCATAGAACATCGATGCGACCCGGCGGAATTTCAGCGGCTGTCCGGCGGCGTCGTCAAAGCTCTCGATGCGGATGCTGTTATCAGGCTCGACGGAGACTTCGAGCTGGCCATTGGGAGCCGGAAACAGACCGATCAACTTGAGAACGGAACTCTCCCAGCGGCGGCTTGCGTGATAGATGCCGGCCACGGAGGTATCTGCTGCTACTCCGTCTTCGTTGGACTTCGACGCACCACCGGACGCGGAGTTGAATTCAGCCGCGGTCGCGGGAAAGTAGCGATCCATGAACATCTGCAACAGTCGCTGCCGATCCAGTCCGAGGTCGCCATTCCCTTTGCTGTTGTACGAGATGAAGAAGCCGGTGTTCGCGTCGAGCATCAAATGCAAATCGCTGTGAAAGCGCTGCAAATCGCCGCCGTGCCCGATGATGCGATGCCCATTCGTGGATTCTTCATAGAAGCCGTACGCCCAGCTATTCATACGCTCGTCGAAGCTGAGCGTGCGCGAATGCATTTGCCGTGCAGTTTCCGCGCTGAGTATCTGCGCGCCATTGAGCTGACCATCCTGCAAGTGCGCCAGCATGAATTTGCACATGTCGTTCGCCGACGCCGAGACGCTGCCGGCGGGAAACAACACCATGTACTCGAAGCCGGCGGCCGGCGACGAAGCCAATCCGTAGCCTTGGGAAACCATCGGCGCTAACGCCCCTGGGACAGGCTGCGCGAACGTCGTGCGGTTCATTCCGAGCGGGCGAAAAATGTTTTCATCGACGTACTCCTCGAACGGTTTCCCCGAAACTCGTTGCACGAGATATCCGGTGAGCGTCGCGCCATAGTTGGAATACGCGGAAACCACGCCGGGCGGGATAAATACGCTTGGGCATGTGTGTCTTCACGTAGGTTTCGAGCGGAATGAGTTGCTGCGCGTCGGCGACGCCAAGGTCGCGCCAGGTATCTTCGAACCCGGTGTTGTGCGTCATCAGGTTGCGCAACGTGATCGGCTTGCCGAACGCCGGCGGAATTTTGAAGTCGAGGTATGTGTTCACGTCTTCGTCGAGACTGAGCTTCTTTTGCTCGACGAGTTGCATCGCCGCCGTCCAAGTGATCAGCTTCGAGATCGAGCCGATACGGAAGAGAGAGGCGTCGCCCGTTGCTCGCACGCCCTTCGCGACGTCATCGTAACCGTAGCCCTTCGCGAGCAAGATTTGCCCGTCCTTCACGACGCCCACGGTGGCGCCGGCAATGTCTTCGCGGGCGAGCTGATCGTTGATCAGGAGGTCGAAAAATTCCTCGACATCGGCGCGCGTCAAATCATGTTTGGTCGTTCCATCCGAAATTGTGGAAACACTGGGAGTAGCCGTCGTGTTCTTGGTTTTCGGAGCGGCCGACGGTATCTGCCCAGCAGCCGAACGCCCCCAGCACAAAGCAAGGAAGGCAACGCACAATCCAACAGAAAGAAAATAAACAGACTTTCGCCGATCGCCCCGGATTCGCACGGCCCTCCTCGAGAACGCTGCATCAATGCGGCGGAGTTTATCGAATGACGTGAAGCCCCGCAAACGGCGGTCCTTCCACGCAGACCGTCTGAAACAAGCCGCACGCTCGTACGTCTGATTCCTTGTAACCGCAATGGCGCAACGCATCCACAAACCGCCCTTCCCGCTCTCTCAATTCGTCGAATTCATCTGGCGAACGGCGAACTCCGGAACGCCGCCATCGCGCCAGCGCGTGTATCCAAATGGAGCGATGGCGTTAGTGATTCACCTCAAGAACCCGACGGCGTCGTACTACTTCGACGATCGGACTCTCTCCGTTCGAGTCCCTTTGCTGGCTGGGCCGTACTCGATCTCGTTTCACATGGACCCGTCGGAATCGACCGAAGTCATCGGCATACTTTTCCGGCCCGGAGCCGGCCGCATGTTTTTCCCAGTTGCAGCGCACGAACTACAGAACAACGACGTTGCGCTCCACGACATTTGCGCCGGCGAGGCGGAAAGATTGCTCAGTGAATTGTGTTTCGCTCGAAGCGAAGAGACGCAGTTTCTCGTCGTCGAGCGATATTTGCTGCGCAAGATGAAAACGGCAACCGCGATTCATCCCGCGGTCCGATACGCGATCGATCAATTGTCCGGCCCCGGTGCATTGCTTCGCGTCCGGAAAATTCAGTTGGAAACTGGTTTCAGCCACACTCACTTCATCCAGTTGTTTCGAGAACATGTCGGCCTTACGCCAAAACTATTCGGCCGAGTGCGGCGATTCCAGGCTCTGATGGCGCGCATTGAAAAGGGATTCCCGGTGAATTGGGCCGAGCTGGCGGCGGACACCGGATACTTCGACCAAGCACATCTCATCCACGATTTTCGCGAGTTCGCCGGCGTCACCCCGCTTGAATTCAGTAGAGGAGTCCGCGAGATCGATCGCGCGGTATTTTCAGCCACCGGCGGCAGTTGAATTTTTTACAATACAGCCGCTCACGGTTCGCGTCAGCATGCGCCCATGCAAACGCGCACCGAAACCGCTCGCTCGACGCACTCCCGCGGAATAACGCAGATCTTTTTCACCCTGGCCTTCGCCGCGATCTCATTCGGCGTCTTGTACTCCTACACCCACGCCGCCGAAACCGTCCAGTACCCCGACAATTTCCGGCGCTGGGTTCACGTAGGAACCGGCGTGATCCTTCCCGGCGGCACGCTCCCGGAAAGCGAACAAGGCATGCATCACATCTTCGCGAATCCCAAAGCGATCGAAGGCTACGCGTCCGGTGATTTCGGCGACGGTTCGGTCATCGTCTATGAATTGCGCGAGGCCCAGCAGAAGAGCGGAGTCATCTTTGAAGGTGATCGACGCAGAGTCGATGTCATGATCAAGGACTCCAACCTCTACAAGGGCACCGGAGGATGGCGATTCGAGCGTTTCTGGGCCAACGACCAGACTCAGGACGCCATCCACGACGGCGGAACTTCGTGTTTCGCCTGCCATGACAACGCCAAAACCCACGGCTTCGTCTTCAGTCAACTCCGCTGAGCGACAGCATTCCGCACAGCCTTCCCCAAAGACGTCGGTTTGTTTGACACGCCCACCACGCCCTTTTATAGTCCAAACGAGAGCGATTTTTTTCTGAATTTCGGCTTCGGTCTCCGATCGAGCCGGCTCGCGGCGCGCGCTCCGGCCTCGGTGATTCGGGTGTTGGCGATCTCCCCGGCACAGCTCACCCTACAGTGGCCCACAGTGGCATCGAAGTTGCTCCGCTGCATACAGGATTCGGCTGCATGAACAAAGGAAGTTTCGGCGAACTACTGAAGCGAGAGCGTGAGCTGCGCGAAGTGACCCTCAACGAAGTGACGGTCGCCACGCGCATCCCGCCGCGTTTTCTCGAAGCGTTCGAGCGCGAAGACTGGGAAAAGCTGCCCGGTGGCGTGTTCAATCGCGGATTTGTGCGCGCGATTGCGCGATATCTCGGGCTCGACGAAGAAAATCTCCTCTCCGAATACGATCTTGCCTACGGCGAACAGCGCGCCGCGATGCCGGCCGCCGTCGAAAATCCGATTCCGACTCCCCCAACATGGATGATTGCCGCTGCGGCTATTGCCATTTTGATACTTTTCGCCGGCCTGATTTGGGGCTCGGTCCATGGCTGGCGTAGGTACGCAGCGCATCGCGCCGCGAAACGCGACGCGGCTGCGACTACATCGGCAGCAACAGCGGCACAGTCGCAGGCTCCATCTGCGGCTGCAACTCCCAACGCGGCAACCAATGCGTCACTTCCCACTCCACCTCTTCCAGCTCCGAACGCCAAAAATCCCGCCGCAAACGCCGCCGCTGTCGTAAATGCCGCTCCAACTCAACATCTCGACCTCGCCATCTCCACTTCCGCCCAAACACGCGTCCGCGTCGTCGCCGACGGTCGCATCGTCCTCGACCTCCGCCTGCCCTCCGGCGCCTCCCGCCATTTCTCCGCCAAAAACCAATTCACCGTCTCCGCTACCCACCCCGCCGCGGTGTTGCTAGAGATGAACGGCCAGGCAATGCCATCCCTCACCTCCGCCGGACCGTCCGGTACAATGGTGCTCAGCCAGAAGGATTTAAGGCAGGCACCCAGTGGAAACGCTCAGCGTTGAACTCGTCGAAGAACTTCGCAGCGGCCGCGCTAGCCGCGAAAGCAAGCTCGCCGTCTGTACCGGTGACGCTCAGCTCAGCGCCGTAGACCGCGCCGAAGTGCTTGCGGTGCTCGCCGCCGATCCCGATGCTGCCGTCGCCAAGCACGCCGAAGACGCAGCGCTCACGCAGCCCATCGAATCGTTCGTCGACGCCATAAAGCGTTCGACGGCAACTCCCGCACTTTTCGCCTACGCTTCCCGCAAGCTCGCCGACAAACCCGGAATCGCCGACGCGCTCATCGGCAACAGAAATTGCCCGGCCGAGAGATTTATCGGTGTTGCACCAACACTGCCGTCGTCTTCACTCAAAGAGTTGATCGAAGATCTCGACCGCATCTCGGACTCAAGCGCACTTGCAACCGCGCTGCTCAAGAATCCAGCGCTCACCGAAGGGCAACAGAGAGTGCTTCGCGAAGTCTTGAACGAAGCGACGCTCGGCGAAGCAGCACTGGCCGACGCCGCCGCTGACGCTGAACCCGACGTCGCCAGGCGCCAAACGCTGATACAAAAGCTCGGCAAGATGACGGTCTCGCAGCGCGTCCAGTTCGCCATCAAGGGCGGATCGGAAGCTCGCCGCACGCTCATTAAAGATACGAACAAAGTTGTACAGCGCGCCGTGCTGCAATCGCCGCGCCTGACCAACCAGGAAGTCGAGGCTTTTGCGTCGATGTCCTCGCTGACCGACGAAATCCTGCGGCTGATCGCCACGAATCGAAATTTTCGGAAAAATTACGTTGTCGTACGGAACTTGCTGAACAATGCCAAAACGCCGCTCGATGTCAGCCTGAACATGCTTCCGATGCTGAATCCCATCGATCTTAAGCGACTGACGACGAACAAAAACGTTCCCGAAACGCTGCGCACCACCGCGATGAAACTGCAAAAGCAGCGAGCTGAAACAAAAAAGGGCTAGCGCTCCGCGCCAGCCCTTCGATAGTTCTTGTTCTAAATTCTTGAACGAAATTCCTCTTAGCGCTTCCCGGTATTCCCAGCGCCATTCTTTGTCGTCGCAGGATTCCCCGGCGCCACGTTCTGCCGCATCTCTTTCGCTTCCTTCAAGTGATCCTGTAACGTCGGCAGAGTCTGCGTCGCAAAATCCTTAACCGCCGCGTTATGTCCGCCGTCCGCTTCTTTTCGGAAATCCGCGACGTCCTCTTCATGATCGCGAACCATATATCGCGCGTAGGCGCGATCAAACGCCGCTCCCGACAATTTCGAGAGCATGTCGTACGTCGCCTTGTCTTTCGCGGTCATATCCTCTGGCAACGTGATTTTTTCCTGCGCGGCCACGCCCTTCAATTCGCCGCCCGCTTTGGTGTGATCTTCCACCATCCGCGCCCCAAACTTCTTCACGGAGTCCGCAGTGCCCTTCTGTTGCGCGAGCTGCCCCATCTTTACTTCGGCCATGCCGCCCTCGGCAGCCTTCTTCGCGAATTGTGTGTCGGTAACCGCAGCCTTCGCCGCTGGCGCACTGTCGCTTTGATACGCCAGCGCAGCCCAACATCCCAAAAACGTGCAAAAGGTCGTCAACTGCGGCGACATACGCCGCCTTAACCCACGGACCATTCCAGTTGGGATTTTTCCAGTCGCGCATAACAACCTCCGTTGCCCACTGCGAGGACGAACGCCTAGGGGTGCAGCAACAGTAGCGCGGCCCATAACTACGACCATCCAGACATACCTGTAGGAACCCGCAGAACGAAATCGTAGGACATTGCAGGAACCGTGTAGGGGCGCAGCATGCTGCGCCTCATGTCCGCACGATCTAATCGACGAAGGGTTCTTGGACCTTACGGTGCTGTAACCGCTTGTTACGAATCTAATTCCTGCGCAACACCAGGCAGCTCGCAATCATGTCGTGCAGCGCCTGCCGCTTCTCGGTAAATCCCGCCATGATGTACCCGATACCGAACGGAATCAGCCCCGTCACCAGCTTGGCAAAATGGCGGCCCGTCGCCCGCAGGAAGGTCACGCGCTGCCCGTTCATGTCGGTGACGATAAGCCCGAGCACCTTCTTGCCCGCGGTGCCCTGCCATTCCGAGCTTTCCAGCAGCGCAAAGTAGAGCCACGTCCCGAAAATCCCCAATCCAACGCAAAGCATCAGGAATAACGCAAACGCAGGCGGCATCCCGTTCATGAACGGATCTTGATTGTGGGGAATGTTCTCGATCATACCGCCGATGCCCAGCGCCATCGCGCTGCCAATCAAAATCGGAATCGCGAAAATTCCGAGAACGATCGCATCGATGCAATAGGCGAGCACGCGGAGCCAGAATCCTGCATAGGCCACCCGTGCAACAGGCTGCGCATATACCGGCGGGACTACTCCGTACGCACTGGCATTCGGAATTGCGGCAAGGATCGGTGCTGGCGCGCCAGCCATAGCCGGCGGGAAGGCGATGCTCCGGTCTGTGCTCCGCACTTACTGCAAAACGTGGCGTCATCGGCCAGATTGCTCCCACACTTGGAACAGTACACGTGCTACCCCCTGTGCGATTCCATCGCCGACAAAAGCCGAAAGCGATCTCTCGATGGCGTTGCGAAATCGTACGTTGCGCCGCGCGAGCGGTCAACACAACTCTATCGCGATTGGCAACGCGATGAGGCAAAGAGATCGAATCGAGCTCGTTGGCCCAGGCCAACTCAACCTGTTATGCTGCGCCCGATCAAACAATTCAATCTGAGGGCTCGATGCTCCATCGACGATTTGTATTCCCTTCCATCTCTATTGCGCTTCTGCTTCTGGCAGCGACGACGTTCGCTCAAACAGGCGCAAAACATTTTTCCGGCGACGCATGGTGGGCCCACGTGCAATTTCTCGCCGACGACAATCTCGAAGGCCGCGAAACCGGTAGCGAAGGCCTGCGCAAAGCCCAGGCTTACGTCGTCGATCAGTTCAAGAAAGCCGGACTTGAGCCGGCCGGAACCGACGGCTACTACCAACCGATCAAATTTGTCTCGCGTGAAATTGTCGAGAGCGAATCGTCCGCCGCACTGATTTCCGGCGGCAAAGCGCAGCCGCTTGTTCTCGGCGACGACGCCTATTTTTCGACGCGCGCCAATCCCACTCCTGACGCGATCACGGCGAAACTGGTCTTTGTCGGATATGGACTCAAAATCCCCGAACAAAACTTCGACGACCTGGCCGGTCTCGATCTGAAGGGAAAAATCGTCGTCTATCTTGCAGGCTCGCCTGCCGACACACCCACAGCTTTGTCGGCGCACTACCAGACCGCGCTCGAGCGATGGAAGTCGCTGAAAGCCGCGGGCGTCATCGGTACCATCGCCATCCCGAATCCCGCGTCGATGGATATACCGTGGTCGCGCATCGCTTCAAGCCGTACACATCCTTCCATGGATCTGGTTGGCAAGGAATTCGACGAGACCGAGGGACTCAAGCTGGCACTGGTTTTCAATCCCGCGAACGCGGAAAAGCTTTTCCCCGGCTCGGGTCACACGTTCGCAGAGATTGCGGCGCTCGGGAAAGATCGCAAGCCGATGCCGCACTTTCCGCTCGCCGTTTCGCTGAAAGCGCATGCCACGATGAAGACGAAGTCCGTTGATTCGGCAAACTTGATCGCCAAACTTCCCGGCAGCGACCCGACGCTCAAAAACGAATACGTCGTTCTCTCGGCGCACGTCGATCACGTCGGCATCGGCGAGCCCATCAACGGCGACAAAATCTATAACGGTGCGATGGACAACGCCTCCGGCACCGCCGCGGCGATGGAGATCGCCGCTTCGTGGAAGGATCAGCCGCATCCGAAGCGTTCTGTACTGTTTGTCGTGGTTTGCGGCGAAGAAAAGGGGCTGCTCGGATCGAAATATTTCGCTGAGCATCCCACTGTGCCGGCAAAATCGATCGTCGCCGATGTGAATATCGACATGTTCCTGCCAATCGTTCCGATCAAGGTTCTAAAGGTGCAAGGAATCGCCGAATCGAATCTCGGCGATCTCGCGAAAGATGCCGCTGCCGCGTACGGAGTGCGCGTGCAAGCCGACCCTCAGCCATTGCGCAACGCTTTCATCCGCAGCGATCAGTACAGCTTCATTCGCCACGGCGTGCCAGCGTGAAACTCGATCTCGGTTTCGATCCCGGCTCGCCCGACGAAGCCGTCTTCAAGGAGTGGCTGACCGTGCGCTACCACGCGCCATCCGACGATCTCTCGCAGCCGGTGGACAAAGCCTCCGCCGCAACCTACGAAGAAATCTTGCGCCAGCTCCTGACAACGATCGCCGACACCGAAGCCCGACCGCAGTGGAAGCCCGATTCCTTCTTCCGCCGCTTCGCAAAATAACGAGCCCGAGCCTGCGTTTGTAGGAGCGGGGCTTGCTCCGCCCGGCCGTTGCGCCTTGTCACTACTTATCGCGAAGCCGAGTTCCGTACTTTCCTTTCGACTTTCAACTGTCGACTGTCAACTCTCCTTACCGCTATAATCCCTCCACTTTCGCGGGTGCCCGCTGTGCCCATCCTGTGAAAGTCTCGAGGTGCGCCATGCGCAAGCGTTATTCGTTCTTTACATTCATTTTCGTCACAGCCATTCTCTTCACCATCGTGACACTCGCACATTCACGTCCAAAAGCTGCATCGTCAAAAGGCTTGCTCGTCGTCGCCAATCAATTCGAGCACACCGCGCTGATCGTCGATCCCGATGCGCGCAAAGAGATCGCCAAAGTCACGGTCGGCGTGAACGGACACGAAGTCGCTGTCAGCCCCGACGGCAAATTCGCTTACGTCCCGATCTACGGAAACTCCGGCGTCGGCAAACCCGGCACCGATGGCAGCACCATCGACGTCATCGATATCGCCAATCGCAAGCTCGCCTACTCGATCGATCTCGGCAAGCCGTTGCGTCCGCACAATCCAGCGTTTGGCGCAGACGGCAATCTCTACGTGAGCGCCGAGCTTTCGCAGTCGATCGACGTGATCGATCCCAAGACGCGAAAGATCATCGCGGAACTTCCCACCGGCCAGGACGAATCGCACATGTTCATCATCCGGCCCGGACCGGATAGCCCGACGGTTTACACCGCAAACGTGCACGCGGGGACGGTCAGTGTTGTCGATGTGCCCAGTCGCAAGCTGGTCACGACGATTCCCGTGTCGAAAATGGTGCAGCGCATTTCCATCGAGCCGGATGGACTGTATGTCTTCACGCACGATCAGGAATCGCCGCGCATTGTGGTGATCGATCCGCTGTCCAACGCAGTCTCGCAGTCGATCGCGATGCCGGAAACGGTTTACGCCTCGGAGGCGACTCCCGATAATCACTGGCTCGTTTGCGCCGGCATGAAAGGCCACATTTTTGTCGTCGATCTGCACACGCGCAAGCTCGCGAAAACTTTCGACGCTCCGACCGCGCTCGGCAAAGTGCTAATTCGCCCCGACGGCGGCGTTGCGTACATTTCGTTCCTCACGGCCGGAAAAATCGAAGTTTTGAATCTCAAGACTTGGAAGCTCGAGCCTTCGATCGATTTGACTCCCGGCATCGATGGGATGGATTGGGTTCCTGCAACCTGATGTCATGCACGCAGAAGAACTCCGCAAACACTGTCTGAGCTTCCCCGGCGCCACAGAGCACGAGATCTGGGGCAACGACCTCACGTTCAAAGTCGGCAACAAAATGTTTGCGCACACCGTACTCGAAGTCGCGCGTGTGTGGCTTTCTTTCAAAGCTTCCGATGAGAAATTTGCGGAATTGGTGGAGCGACAGGACGTGATTCCCGCGCCGTATCTTGCGCGCGCAAAGTGGGTAGCGCTCGAAAGCCGCGAAGCGATTCCCGCCACCGAACTGCGCGAATTACTGCGCGAGGCTTACGATCTGGTCGTAGCAAAATTGCCAAAGAAAACACAAACAGGCTTAAACACAAAAGCTAGGACCAAACCGAAAGTTAAAGCAAAAACGAAGGCGACGAAGAAGACCAATCCCAAACGAAAGCAAAGCAAGCAGCCTCGTTAGCTTTGGGCGCAGAATCTACGTTACTTATTTTGATGCGAGACTTTTCGACTGAAGTGATCGAAGAATATCAGGGACGCTCTTTTTCCTGATCGTCGTATTCGAGTGGGACGTCGTCTTCCAGCACTTCGTGCGTGACGACTTCGGATTCACTGTCGCCGGCGCGCTCGACGCCTTCGATGATTCCGGCCTCAAACGATTGCCCTTCTTCGAGCAACTCGTCCTCGCTCTCGGAGTCGGCCTCCTCAACGCTGGAGATTCCTTGGAGGTCGCCGCTGCCAGCGCCGGCTCGGGCTACGCGCGAACGGCCTTTCGGACGCACGATCTCGACTTCCTGATTTGCGCGGAAATCCGTGTCGGAGTCGGCCGCTCCACGTCGCGGCGCCTTGCGCGCCTTTGCAACTGTCGTCTTCGCGGCCTTTGGCTTTGCGGCGACTTTACCAGTCGCCTTGGCAGCGGCCTTGCCCTTCGCGACGATCTTGCTCTTCGCTACCACTTTCGCTTTGGCTGGCGCAGGCTTCTTCGCCTTCACCGCGGCGGAAGATTTCGCCTTGGCTTTTGCTTTTTTCGGCGCGGGCTTCCGTTTCTTCGATTTTTTGGGGGCTGTCTTTTTCTTGGCCATGCCGGGGAGTCTAGCACCGGGGAGTTAAAGTGCAAATACATCGATACCGAGGCGGACGTCGGAGAGTCTGCATGACAAGGCAACGCTCGCTGCCCCAAACGGGACGCAGCGTTTCGCCGAATCGATATCGCGTGGAGTTTTAGAACTTCTCTAGATCCACAAACTCGACCTTCCAAGGTTTCAGCGCCAAATCCAGTCGCGCGACGGTAATCGGTAAGGTAAAGCGCCTCGGGCCGGCGCTGCCGGGATTTATGTAGAGAACGCCGGCTTTTTCGCTTTGAAGGTATTTGTGCGAGTGGCCGCTGACGACGATCTGGAAACCTGCGGCGAGCGGATCCAAATCCAAAGCATGCACATCGTGCAAAACGTAGATCGAGACATCGCCTGCTTGCGCTACAGCGGTTTCGGGTAATTCGCGCCGAGCCCATTCCTCGGCGTCTACGTTTCCACGAACAGCGACAACGGGAGCTATTTTGCGGAGTTGCGGCAGGATTTCGGGATCGCCGACGTCGCCAGCGTGCACGATCAATTCGGATCCGCGCAACGCGGTCAAAGCCTCTTCGCGCAGCAATCCATGCGTATCGGAAATCAATCCGATCTTTGTCGGTGCTTTGCTCACACTTCGACTATATCGCGATGGCGGCGCGAATCACGACGCGAATGCTCATCGCGAAATAAACGCAGGAGAAAATCGCGCCGGACAAAAGCGCGATCCAATCAAGAAGTGAGATGAATAGAGCGAAGTGAGATGAACCGCGCGAAAATTATCCGCCGGCGGCGACGGGTTCGCGCGTGGTGGCGGCGGGTGCGAGGCGGCGCATCGGTTTGGCGCCGGGAGCCGGGAATGCCATGTGCCAGAAATTCACGTCTTTGCTGGTGAATTCGAGGCCGACGTGGATTTTGCCTTCGCGGGTTTTCTTGATCGTGGCGACGCGAGCTTCCGTCTGCTCATGCGTCCCCGCGTTTTCGACCATTAGGATGTCGCCGAGCTGCACCGGGTATTCCAGCTCGAGCGAAGCGCCATGGAGGCTGATCGTGTGCGATTTGGTTTCGACGGCGAAGGTGTCGCCATCGGTCGAAATTCCGTGAACTTTTAGGGGGATGCTGAGCATCACCCGAACTGTTCTGCGGCGCTCTTTTGCGCGAAAATGAAGAATTGCCATGGCTCGTTCCCCTCAGTTCACTTGCGATGCGCGGCTCGCTGGAAGGCTCTGCCGCGCAACTCCCGCGTGTACGTCATATTGAGGGAGCGAATTGCGGGCAACAATGGCATGTCGGTACCACTCACGGGGCCTAAGGCAGCAAGTACGGAGGTACCGATGAGCGGGAGACGACCCACCCCCCTCCCCTTTTTGCGTAAGGATGTGATTCTAAGCAGTTTGCAGGCGCGATTGATGCAAGGATGTGATTCCAAGGGGTTTATTAGCGGCGAGAGTGTACGGAGAACGCGGGAAAATCTGCGAACTGATTGAAGGAACAGAGATTGCGAAAACTCGCGGATGGATTGATGAAAGCGGAAGCCTCAGGGGCTGAAGCCCCTCGCGGCACGTGCGTGGCGGCACGGCTGAAGCCGTGCCCTCCCTCAGGTCTCGGCGCAAACGGCTGAAGCCGTTCCCTCCCACAACTCTGTGCAATCAGGGTCGCGGAAACGGCGTGCCACGGACCGAAACGGGAATTCGTTGAGTTAAACAGCGCGGAGGCGGGCCATCAGGGAGATCAGGTTTTTGCGGTCTTCTTCGCGGACGGCGGTGAATTTGAGGCCCATGCCCTGGCCTTCGCGGGCATGGCGGACGGTGGCGTCGGCGCGAATTGTGCCGTCCTGAACGAGGAAATGGAGGTTGGTGACGGAGCCGATTTTCTTGGGCACTCGTCGTTTCGATGAAGGCGCCGCCGACGCTCAGATCGCGGACACGAGCAATGTCGTCGCGGCCTTCGCAGCGAAAGTAGACCCAGACGTGCGGCGGATTCAGGACGCGGCGCGCGATTCTTTTCGTGGATACCGACGCCGTCAACGGATGAAGAATGCTTCTCATGCAAGCCCCCCAGGGATGCAGAAATGAATGCGTAGCTGAAATGGCCGAACGGACTGGGATGCCCGAATGGTATTCGGCGAGACCGCTGAACTCATCAAGTTTCGGCTTGAAAATAGACGAAGTGAGGTCTGGAAGCCAACTGGTCGAAAGGACAGGTTTTGTGGAAGTTTTGCCAGCCGCGCGGCGAAGCGGGAGTATTACAATCGCTCACGTAACATCTTCGCGCAACAGACTCCGCGGGTTAATGAGTGAAGGTGCTCACTTCTGAGATCCTTCGCTTCGCTCAGGATGACAACGATAGACCTTGCCAAGGAAAGAATGCGCCGCACTCCAGTTCGTCTCGCCGTCCTTTTCTGCACCACAGCTTTCCTCGCACTCGCCGCAGTTTCCGCTCAACAAGAGTCCTCGCAAGTAGGGCCCGTCATCAAGGTCAACGTGAATTCGGTGCTTGTGCCGGTGGTGGTTCGCGATGCGCAAGGTCACGCCATTGGCGATCTCACCAAGGAAGACTTCCGACTGTTCGACAAGAACAAGCCACTCGAGATTGTGGGCATGACTGTCGAACGCCGTGCTCCGACGCCGACTGATGCCCCTGAAAGCGCCATCGAATCCTGCCTCTACTTCGTCTAACGCAACTTCTCCAGACGCAACGCCGCCAGTTGCAGCAGCGGCCCCGTCCTCGGATCGCTTCGTCGTTTTTCTTTTCGACGACCTGCACATTTCAGCCCCGGATTTATCCTCGTTGCGCATCGCCGCAAAAAAGGTACTCAACGAAAGTCTCAGCGCCGGTGATTACGCTTCGGTGCTCAGCGTCCTTGGCAAAGATGACAGCGGTGTGACCAACGATCGTGCAAGGCTTGAGGCTGCGATCAACAAACTCAGCGCGCAGCGGAGTCCATACCGGCCTGACGCTCACGGCTGCCCTAACGTCGATTACTTCCATGGCGATCTGATCGAGAACAAGCATGACGAACGTGTCTTCAACAACGCCGTGGACGAAACGATGACATGCGCAAACCTTCCGCCGGATCAAAGAACGATCGCCGAGCAAATGACACACCAGGCGGCGCAACAAGCAGTCGCGCTTTGGCGAACAAGACGTACGCATGTCGTACATCTACATCCGCGAAGTTGTGAGGAAGATGGTCAATCTTCCCGGACAACGAACACTGGTGCTCATCTCGCCTGGTTTTTACTCGGAAACGCCGGAAGCGCTCGTGCTGCAAAACCAAGTCATCGAAGCGGCCGCACGCGCCAACGTGACCATCAGCGCGCTCGACGCGCGCGGCCTATTCACGTACGCGCCAAAAGCGGAAGAAGAGTTCACTGGAGTCGCGAAAGAAACGACGGAAAGAATTCGCTCGCACGTGGAATCCCTGACCACTACGGACGCAGTGATGGCAGGGCTTGCGGATGCCACGGGCGGAACTTTCGTTCATAACAGCAACGATCTGGAAGGCGGACTGAGGCGATTGTCAGCGGCGCCGGAATATATTTATCTGCTGGAATTCTCGCTCGCTAATACGAAATCGGACGGCGAATATCATCCGCTGAAGGTGAAAGTCGATCGCGATCACGTACAGGTTCAGAGCCGACGTGGTTATTTCGCGCCGAATTCGGAGAGATTTAAGAAAATGATGGCGGACTCAGATGTGACTGCGCCAGCCCCACCGATCACACCGAAACGACTCACACCGGTCGCGGCAAGCCAGGCTCAAACAGTTGCGCCTTCGACACCCGCTCCGGCGCAAAACCCTTCGGAGCCGACTGCAACATACGACGGTAGCCGAAGCAATGCCACCACCGCAGCCGAACTCGGCACCGGCAGGTACTGATGGCAGCGACTCGGACTCCGGGCCCGATGCGATCGCTGAGGCTGAAGCCAGAGAGACCGGCATTGCGGTGCCAACGAACACGGCGCCGTCACCCTCGACGCACGAACCAACAGCAACGCGCGCTTCTGCCAACCCTGCCAAAGCGAAGGCACTCTATTGGAATCCACCCGATCTCGATCGCGGCAAGCAGGACCGCGTCGATGCCTCTGAGTGCGAACTCAACGAAGTGCTTGCGCAGGCGGGGACTCGCGCGACAGAACTGGTTTCGAATCTGCAGAATTTCACGGCGCAGGAGCACATCGTTTACCGCGTGCTGGGCGGCGGAGCGTCGCAGATCGACAGCGGCACCGGCGACTTTGCTTACAACGCGTCGCTGGTGCGGCGCACGGAAGGATTCAAGGTTTCAGAAACGCGCGTCAGCGAAAATGGTAGCCAGGCGCTTCCGCCCGCTTCACTGAGTATTGGTTTGCCCGAGATGGCGTTGATATTTCTTCCGGATATTCAGCCGGACTACGAAATGCATTGCGGCGGCGCGGTTCTGTGGCAAGGGCAGGCGGCGTGGTTGGTCACGGTGCGACAGCGTAAAGACCGTCCCGACCACACGGCGACGTTCATCGCTGCAAATGGAGAAGTGTACCCGGCGCCGCTCAAGGGGCGCGCGTGGATCGCGCAGGATTCGGGAGAGGTCTTACATTTGGAAATTGGATTGATGCATCCGGTTCAACAGGTTGGCGTTGATGGATGGTTTCTTTCCATCGATTATGCGCCGGTGAAGTTTCGAACACGAAATGTGGAGGTTTGGCTGCCGCAATTCGCGGAGACCTATGACGATGCGAGTTACCGGCGGACGATTACGTCGCACGAATTTTCGAAGTTTTTGTTGTTCTCGGTTGATACGAAGCAAGAGACGGCGCCACCAGCGTCCCGTTGAGCGGAATCGCGGCTGCGGCCCGACGCCGCGAAGAGGAATTCACCAAGAGTCGCAGAGGGACAGAGAGGAATCGCGACGGGCTATTGCTTGCCGACGATTTCCATGGCGTTGACGCGGGCGTGATCGACTTCGAGTCCCCAATGCAGGTGCGGGCCGGTGACGCGGCCGGTAGCGCCGACTTTGCCGATGACGTCGCCGGCTTTTACTTCGTCGCCGACTTTGGCGTCGATTTCGGAGAAGTGGCCGTAGAGCGTGTAGACGCCGAGGCCGTGATCGATCACGACGGTATTCCCTGCGAAGTAGAGTTCTTCCGCAAGTACGACGCGCCCGCTTTGTGCTGCGTGGACGGGCGTTCCCGTGGGTGACGGCAAATCTACGCCGGAATGCGGACTGTTTGATTTTCCGTTGAGGACGCGGCGCTTGCCGAAGTTGCCGCCGGTTTTTACGCCGACAAGCGGGATGCGGAAGGAGCCAGTCCAGAGTTTTTCGGGAGTTGCGGTGTTGTAGATGGCGCGGAGTTTTTTCTGGTCTTCGGCGGCTTTTGCGGCTTGCTCGGGGTTGGGCTCGACGAAATTCGGGGCGACCTTCAGGCGCTCAGTGGGAAATTTGCCGGTTCGAACGGTGATGGGGGCTTCGCAACTGACAGCCTTTCCGTTGGAATCTTTCCCGGTGACAGTGAATTTGAAATCGCCTGCGGGTTGCTCGAGATCGACGCCGACTAACGCGCGCCACACGCTTACTCCTTTTGGAGTGGTCGCGCCGGTGGCTTGCCAGAAGGAAATGTCTCTGTCGGTCCACTTTCCCGCGACACTGCTCAGCGCGTCGGGGCTGCGGAGTTCCGCGATGAGGAGGGTGCCTTGCGCTGGAGTGGCGGTGCTGACGCGGAGTTCGACGCTTCCGCCGCAATCTACTTTTGAGGGCTTGACCGCAGTCGCGGGCGGGGCCTTATGGGGCGGCTTTTTCGTTTGTGCGGGCAGAGCGCTCGGCAGCACGCAGAGAATCGCGACCGAGAGCGTCGCCAGTACGCACCATCTGAGGGAATTGCGGCTTTTTTTTGAGAAGTCTTGAGGAACATTGCGGGATTTCATTCTTGCCTCGGCTTACTGAAGCTATCTTTTTTTTGGGCGGCGTTGAATCTAAACCCCGCGATCTGGAAAGCGATCGCGGCCACAGGGTGACAAATCGTTCCGCAGCGGCGACGGATGAAGCTGCAACTGCTGTTTTGACCGCGACAGGCTTATATTTTTCTAACAACCATCTCAGGACTTCTGAACCATCCGAGGTGCACCCTAACTAAAGTGGGGACGCGGCCTCTGCAAAGCCGCTAGGCATTCCTACACCTCGCGACGGGCGATCACCTCGCGTCCCCCATATTGATATGGCGACCATTGTTTTTTCGACGTTTGCCTTGCTGGGATGTGCTTTCTTGGTTTATGCGTGGTTTCAGTGGCTGCGGGAAGAATTGGATCTGAAGCGGCCGGCGCATCGGGATCGAAAGCGCGCACCGCAACCGCCACCTTACGTGATTTACAAATCGCGGTAATAAAAGATTACATGTCGAGGCCGATGATGCGCATGAGCGCGATGGCATTGCTTTTGGTGACGACGCCTTCGCGGAGTTGATAGTCGAAGCGCATTTCGTTGCCTTCGACTTGGTCTTCGAAATGGACGTTGCGGATGACGCCGCCGACGGCGGGAGTGATTTCGGTGAGGGCGAGATCGTGCGTTGTGACGATGCCGATCGCGCCACGCTGTAGCAGACCTTGGATGAGGCGTTCGGCGCCGATGCGGCGGTCTTTTGAGTTTGTGCCCTCGAGCAATTCGTCGAAAAGAAACAGCAGAGTTCGCGGCTCGGAGCCGGTCGGTACGGCGCTATTTCCAGCGTGAGTGGGCTTCGGGCCTGCGAGGTCGAAAACTCTACGGATGTGGAGGATTTCGGCGAAGAAAGTGGAGCGGCCTTCTTGCAGTGAGTCGGTGCTGTGAATTCGCGTGCCGACCTGCAGCGGGGAGAGGCGAAAGGATTTCGCGCGGACTGGCGCTCCGGCCATCGCGAGAACGGTGTTGATGCCGACGGCGCGAAGCAACGTGCTCTTTCCCGACATGTTCGAACCGCTGACGAGGAGGACGCGCGTGGAATCGTCGAGGCGGACGGAGTTTCGAACGCATTTGTCGGCGGAGAGCAGAGGATGACCTAGTTCGACGCCGTCGAAGAGCGGACTCGAAATGCCGGCGGCGCGGATTGTCTGCGGGCCGTGTATCAGTGAATTCAGGAAATGGATCGGCGGGATGTTCGTAGGAATAGGTCGCGAGCGAAATCAGCGCTTCGATTTCGCCGACGACTTCAACACTGGCGCGCATGCGGGCTCCGTGGCGGCGGCGCCACCATTCGGCGACGAATGCGACCTGAATGGAATACAAAAGCGGAAGTTCGAGAATGTGGCCGATCAGGCTGTGATGCGCGTCGATCCAGTATTCGATTTGCGCGAGCTGTCGAATCGAGCGGCTCGCGGTTGCGCCGTCGCGATTGAGCTCGCGCCATCAATGATTGGAGACGTGGCGATGCGAAGGGCTCGCGCTCCAATCTCTGCAAGACATCGGCGAAAAGCACCAAGCCTTCGGCGTTGCAGGAAACGCCTTCGTTGACGTGGTGTGCGCGATGGTAGAGCGCGCGGCGGAAAATAATTTCCAAGACGAGCACGCACAAGACTGGCCAGGAGTTGAGGTTCGGCGATCGACCACGCGAAGGTCGCGATAAAAGCGAGCGCGAGAAAGATTGCGGCGAAGTGCCAGATGGCGCCGGGCATTTCGCGTTTGCCTTCGGCCCAGGCGACGAGCGATTCGGGATTGAGGCGAGCGCGGAGTTCTTCGCCCATCACGGCGAGGTCGCGTTGCAAGTCGAGTTTGTCGCGAAGTTCGGCGACGAGTTGCTGGCGCTCGAGAATTTCGGCACGCGTGGATGGCGATTTCAGCCAGCGCGCGAGCTGGTTTTCGCCCATGGGAAGGCGCGCGGTGGAGAGCAATTCGAAGAGGCAGCCGCGGCCGAAGAGATCGAGGTCGTCGGCGTAAACGTGCGCGGGGTCGCGGAATCTTTCGCCGGTTTGGCCGGTGCCGGCCCAGCGATCTTCGATGCGGGCGATGCCGCGGCGGTACATGGCGACGGCGGTTTCGGCGCGAGTGCGTGCGCGGATGACGCGTTGGTGGATGAGGGCGAGGATGAAGTAGGCGGCGATGGGGAGCCAGAGCCATTCGGAGCTGAAGGCGTGGCGAGCGAGAGCGAAGTAGCCGAGCGACCAGCCCGCCGAAGACAACGGCGAGTTTTAGATTTCCGATCTGGATGTGGACGCGATTTTTCGCGGCGGCGATTTGGAGGTAGGAATCGAGGCGCTTGGAATATTCGGCCTTCGGATCGGACACGCTGCCCCTTTTTCCGGCGGACGGTGGATTTCGCGCCGTTATGTCGCCACAGGAAGTGTACGCTGCGCGACTTTATTTTTGGAGTGGGCGCGGTGGCAACTTCAAGAATTTGATGGCCGAGTCGCGGAAATCGCGAAAATCAAGTTCTGGTGATTGAGCGGACTTAGGGCGCAGTGTGCTGCGCCCCTACACGAGCGTGCCTTGCGGGTGCTTACTCTTCGCCGATGTCTTCGTTCCAGACGGCGGGCTTTTCAACGATGAATTTTTCGAGGAGGTCGATGCACTCTTGCGATTGCAGGTCGATGACGCGTACGCCGTTTTCGATGAGCCAGTCGAGGCCGCCGCGAAAAGTCTTTGATTCGCCGACGATGAGAGTGCCGATATTGAACTGGCGGACGAGGCCGCTGCAATACCAGCAAGGGGCGAGCGTGGTGACCATAATTTTGTCGCGGTAGGTGCGCTGGCGGCCGGCTTTGCGGAAGGCGTCGGTTTCGCCGTGGACGGAAGGGTCGCCTTCCTGGACGCGGCGGTTACGTCCGCGGCCGAGCAGGCGTGCCGCGGTTGTCGAAGAGGGCGGCGCCGACGGGGACGCCGCCTTCCTGGAGGCCGAGGCGGGCTTCGTCGATGGCGATCTGGAGCATGGAGCGGGCTTGGTCGAGGTCGGGATGGTTCGGGTCGAAGGGCTTGTTGGGGATGTCGGGGCTCATCGGTCCTCGTGCGGCTATTTAGGGTGCGCGAATCTTGACGCATCGAGCGACTGAAAGAAAGCGTTCGTTGTCGGGCGCGGAACGAGCCGCGGGTGGAGGGAGCCACAGAGCGTGGTTTAGGGGCCACGCCGGACGAAACCTGAGTCCAATTAAACCATTTATCTACAGCGAGATACGTGCGGATTGCGCCTTGCATATCCCAAGGACCGAAGCGATCAGGCACAGTTCTTCGAGCCGCCCGCCGGTTGGGAGGCAATGATGCGAAGTCGAATTGGCACAGTAACGGTTTTCGTGGTGATTGCGGCGTTCAGCTGCATGGCTGTCATCGAGTGGACGAGCAGGGCGACGACGGTGCGTCAGCGACAGGAATCCGCGCGGGCTCTGGCTGCGGCGGCTCCACGAGCGACGGTCGCGACCGCGGACTGTCGCCAAGAGCTGCTGAGCATTTCAGCAAACCCGTGCGCGCGATTCTGCGTTCGCGAAATACTCCGATCCTGGGTATGGAGTTTCATTTCGGTACCCGAGGAATTTTGCGCTGATTGATTCCGGCTGACGAAGACAGCGATTCGGACCGGGTGATTTCGTGGCAGCAGGCGAAGCAGGCTGGGACGGGCGTTCGAACGGCGGAGGAGCTAATCGCGGATGATCCGGGGGCAGCGCTGCTGGCGACGATTGTGGTGCCCGATGATGCGTATCCGAATACGTCGTTTGCGGGCGGGTCGGTGCAATTTGCGGTGAACCGGTATCAGACGGCGGCGGCGTGCCGCGCGAATTTGGCGGCGCGGGTTGGGGACGCTCGGGGGGCAAGCGGGACGGTGCAGGCGCAAGGCGTTGCTTTCGCGTGGGTCGATACGGATGCGGGCGACGGAAACACAGAGTTCTCGGAACGGGATTACGCGGGTTTTGCCAACGATGCTTGCTATGAGTTTTTCGTGCGGGTGGGAGTGAAAGCGACAGCTCCTTCTGTGGGGGCGGCGGTGCTACAGAACGTCTCGACTGGGGGGGCGAGCCCCGACGGAACTTCGAGTGTAACGAGTGAGGAATCAGCGGGTTCGCGGCGGCCCGATGAGCGAAAGCTACTCGCGCACCTGGAGAAAATCGTGGGCAGCCTGCAGGTCGAGAGCACTGCGGCCTCAGTGCTCGATAAGCCACGGTACAAGTCCGCGCCAACGTTCCCGGCATCCAACTAGAGCGTTATTTCTTGGAGCAAGGCCGCAAGGCGGGCAGCTTGCGCCGGACCAGATTGGAACGCTACGCTGGACTTCGATGATCGGCGAAGACTCGTACGTACTTCGCACGAAGTTGAGGTTCTGACTGTGCCCGTCAGGCCTTCCCTTCCACATGTCTACTCACAGGTGTAACTGGCGATGTTGGATCTTAAAAAGAGTCCGCTGAAGAACGGCAGCAAGACGCGAGCCGGTAAAGAGCGTCGCACGGAACCGCGCTATCCCGTTGCGGCCATGGCGGAAGCTATTGATATCAAGTCACATACGCGAATTGCCGGTCGAATTAGCGACATCGGTCCGGGCGGGTGCTATTTCGAAGTGATGAGCCCGTTCGGAGTCGGGGCTGAGTTGCAGCTCCGGATTACGCGAAACCAGCAGACCCTCACGGCGAGCGCGCGGGTGCTGTACTCGACGGGGGGGATGGGGATGGGGCTGCTGTTCACCAAGGTCGATCCCGAGCAGCAACACCTGTTACTGCGATGGGTCAACGAACTGGGCGGGAACCCGACCGCTGCGATCCAAACGGAAGCCGATCGTAAGGCCGCGGCTGGTGGAGGCGAGGTTAGCTCTGCTCCGGGAATTCCGGGTGCGACAGAAGCCACGAATGATCTTTTTCACGATGCGCCGGCGGCGGCGGAAAAGAGCGGGCTGAACGAAGACGCGCGCAACGTGGTGAGTGAGTTGATTACGCTGCTGATGAGGAATCGCGTTTTGACGGATACGGAAGGAAAGAATTTGCTGCGGAAGCTGATGTCTTAGTCCCGACGCAACACGCGTTGCGGATGATCCTCAAATACGTAAGTCATGAGAAATTAGAGATTCGAGGCGTCGAACGGCTTCGGGAAGAGTTCGCGCATTTGATGGACTTCCGACTTTCCCTTCAGGTTCGAAAGCACGACGGGTACGTCTCCGCAAAATTCCCAGATGAGTTGACGACAGGCTCCGCACGGCGGCGTGAGTGCGTCGGAGTCCGTGACAACGGCGATCGCGTCGAAGCCGCGCTCACCTTCGCTGATTGCTTTGAAGATCGCAACGCGCTCGGCGCAAACGGTCAACCCATAGGTTGCGTTTTCAACGTTGCATCCGCCGAAGATGCGGCCGGACGTGGCGCGAAGCGCGGCGCCGACGCGAAAGTTCGAATAGGCGGCGTGCGCGTTTTCGCGCGATTGTTTCGCAACGCAAATCAGATGATCGAAGTCGGACATGCGGAGATTGTCTCGCAAACGTGTGGCGATGACGCGAGAAAATTTAACGCGCAGTTTCTCACCGGCAAATCGCGTGTCGTCAGAGCGTCTGCGCGATTCGCGGGATGACGGCTTTCAGCAGCGCGATGAAATCGTTCTTCACTCGCGCGCCGGTTTCGAACACTTCCTCGGCGGTCAGCGCTTCGCCCGTGACTCCGGCCGCCATATTCGTGACGCACGAAATCCCCAGCACGCGCATCTGGCTGTGCCGTGCGGCCAGGACCTCTGGAACTGTGGACATACCGACGAGATCGGCTCCGAGCGCGCGGAATGCGTGAATTTCCGCGGGCGTTTCGTAGTTCGGCCCCAGCAACGCGAGATAGACGCCTTCGTGCAAATTGAGCTTGAGCCGTTTGCCCTCTTCGGCGACGAACAGACGGTATTCCTTGTCGTAGGCGTGCGTCATGTCTGGAAATCGCGGTCCGAATCGATCGTCGTTCGGTCCGATCAGCGGATTCGCGGCTTGATAGTTGATGTGGTCGCGCAATACGACGAGCGCGCCCCGCGAGTAGCTGAGATTGATTCCACCAGCGGCATTGGTGACGATGACCGCTTTAATTCCCGCGCGCTGAAACACGCGAATCGGAAACGCGACTTCCTTCGCGGTGTAGCCTTCGTACAAATGCACACGGCCTTGCATGCCAACTACCGGAACGTCGCCGACACGGCCAATCACAAGCTGGCCCACGTGGCCGATCGCAGTCGATTGCGGGAAGTGCGGGATTTTCTTGTATGGAATGCGTGTCGCGTTTTCGAATTCGTCGGCAAAAGCGCCAAGTCCTGAACCGAGAACGAGCGCAATCTTCGGCCGAAGCTTTGTCTTTGACAGAATGAATTTCGCGGCATGCGTGGCCTGCGCAAACTCGATCGATTCGGATTTTGCTTTCGCGGCCATTCGACTAAGAGAAAATCCCGACGATCGAGGCTGAGATCAGATTCGCCATCGTCCCCGCCAACATTGCGCGGATGCCGAATTTAGCCAACTGACTGCGCTGTTCCGGCGCGAGAGCGCCAATGCCGCCGATCTGAATCCCGATCGAACTGAAGTTCGCGAATCCGCACAGAGCGAATGTCGCAATCATGAAGCTGCGCGGATCGAGCGTGGCCTTGATCTGCCCGAGCTGTGCGAACGCCACGAATTCGTTCAGCACCATGCGAGTGCCGAGCAAATTCCCGATCGCCGCGGCATCGTGCCATGGGATTCCGATCAGCCAGGCGATCGGCGCAAACAGCCAGCCGAGCACGAGCTGCAAGTTGTACGGAAACCATCCGACGTGCAGGTGAATCCAGCCCATG
Source organism: uncultured Acidobacteriota bacterium (assembly GCA_963850795.1). Lineage (GTDB taxonomy): Bacteria > Acidobacteriota > Terriglobia > Acidiferrales > UBA7541 > Acidiferrum. The sequence continues at coordinate 52,479 of CAWKNS010000032.1, forward strand.
CATGCGTTCACAAAGGCCAGCAGCGCGAGAAACACGATCAGCATTGCGCCAACGTTGAGCGCCAGATGCAATCCGTCGATCGTGCCGCGAGCAATCGCGCCGAGAACGTTGGATTCCTTCTCCGTTGCCGGCATTTCGACGCGACCCGCGGTGAGCGGCTGCTCGGTCTCCGGCACGAGCATCTTCGCCATCAGCAACGTGCCTGGCGCAGTCATAATCACGGCAGTCAGCAAGCTTTTCGCATCGGCCCCGCCCACGCGGATGTATGCCGCCATCATGCCGCCGGAAATATGCGCCATGCCGCTCGTCATGACCGTCATCAATTCCGATTTCGTCAGCTTCGGCAAAAAAGGACGAATCGTCAGCGGCGCTTCGGTCTGCCCCATGAAGATACTCGCCGCCACGTTGAGCGATTCGGCGCCGCTCGCGCCCATCACGATCGTCATCACCCACGCCGCGGCGCGAATGATGATCTGCATGACGCCAATGTGATAGAGAATCGCAAAAAATGCCGCGATAAAAATAATTGTCGGCAAAACCTGAAACGCAAAGATCAAACCAAGCGAGGAATTGGCTTTTCCAATTTCACCAAAGAGAAATTCCGAGCCTACATACGAAAAATCGAGCAAATGTTTTGCGTAATAACCGAGCGTGCCAAAAAGAGCTTGCCCTGCTTGCACACGAAGAACGAAGAGCCCCAGAGCAAGCTGCAGCCCAAGGCCCCAAGCAATCGTTTTGAGTTTGATCGCACGCCGATCGGTCGAAAAGAGATAGGCAAGGCCGATGATGACCGCGATCCCCAGCACCCCTGTCAAGCGTCCCATGCGTTTAACCTCTTTCCATCACGCACCGAATCAGCCCTGCCAGCCGACCGTACACCGAATCAACATCGGCTTGAATTGCGGCTCATTCGGCTCGATACGATAGCTCGCCGCGATCATCGCTTTCGCATCTTCCAGCCGAGCGTCGTCATTGTAATGAATGGTGACCAGCGGAGCTCCTTGCGCCACGCGATCGCCGATCCGCCGGTGAAATTCGAGCGCGACGCCGTAGTCGATCGTGCTCTCTTTCGTCTCGCGCCCGCCGCCCAAAATCGCCAGCGCCAGCCCCAATTGCTCGCACTCGACGCTTTCGATAAATCCAGCCTCAGCCGCGACAACATCCACGCGCGATCGTGCCGACGGCAATCGCTCGGGCTCATCAATCACGCGCGAGTCGCCGCCCTGGAGCGCAATTCCCTGCCTAAATTTCTCTTTCGCTTTTCCGTTCTCGATCAATTCGTTCGCTAGTTCTCGCCCCTGATCCACCGACTGCGTCCGCTCACCCAGATAAAACATCCACGCAGCGAGTTCACAGCTCAGCTCGCGCAAATCCGCTGGCCCTTTGCCCTTCAAGACGTCCGTGCACTCGACAATCTCCGCGGAATGACCCGGCGAATCGTCCGAGCGGCTGATCCATATCGCTGACCAGCGCGACGACCTTCTTGCCCATGCGCTCGCCGGTATCGACCATCAACTCGGCGAGTTGTGTCGATGCGCGCTCCGTCTTCATGAACGCGCCCGAGCCCGTCTTCACATCGAGCACGAGCACATCGATTCCTTCCGCGAGCTTCTTGCTCATGATCGAAGCGCAAATCAATCCGACGTTTTCGACCGTCCCCGTAGCATCGCGCAGCGCGTAAATCTTTTTGTCCGCAGGCGCAATCTCCGCCGTCTGCCCGATCAATCCCATCCCGCACTCGCGAAGCACGCTGCGAAATCGATCGAGCGAAAGATTGACGTTGAATCCCGGAATCGATTCCAGCTTGTCGAACGTTCCACCGGTATGACCCAGCCCGCGGCCGCTGATCATCGGTACCGTCAACCCGCCCGCCGCCACGATCGGCGCCAGAATCAGCGACGTATTGTCGCCCACGCCGCCGGTCGAATGCTTGTCCACTTTCTTGCCGGGTATCGACGAAAAATCGAGAACTTCCCCCGAATGCAGCATCGCCTCCGTCAACGCGGCCGTCTCGGCGTGCGAGAGCCCGCGCAGCCACGAAGCCATCAGCCACGAAGCCATTTGGTAGTCGGGGATTACACCTCGCGTGTAATTCGAGATCAGGAAATCGATCTCTTCGCGGGTGTGCTCACCGGAATCGCGTTTTTTTCGGATCAGGTCTACGGCACGCATGCGGTTTGCAGAAAATGAACGAGGCGCGAGCGTAGCATTTCTGGGGAGGAACGGCTAGAGGTCGGAGGATGTGACTGGTGATTGGTGACTCGTGACTGGATGACTGGACGATCGAATTCGAAGTCACAGTCAGTTTGCGATCGAGCTCTTACAGCGGCTGCTGGGCACCCGGAGGCAGGAGCGTAATCTGTCCCGAAACAACGCGCCATCCGTGCGGCGTGTTGATGTACACGTGCATCGTGCGCATCTGGCTGGCAAATCTCTCATCGTGATAAACGCCGCGCGCCGACCACAAGCTGGTCGCGACAGCCGCGTCTCGAAACAGCTTCACACTCACATCGCTCACGTTGAACGAGTCGTACTTCACTTCTCCGTTCTGCACCGCGTTGATAAATGAAGTCTTGTTGACGACTTGCCCGTGCGAGAGCGTCCCCGCAAAATCGTCGGCATACACCCGGCGAAAGAAAGTTCCGGCATTGGTCTGAATCGCGCGCGCCGCTTCCTTCTCGAGGTTTACAATCTCTTCGCGTTGCATCTCGGGGTTCGCAGAAAGATCGTCGCTTTGCTGCCCACCGAAGTGCAGCATCAACGCCAAGACTGTCAGTGAGAGGACCCTGAACATGCGACTACCTTTCTAGAGGCTCGCCGCGCACCCAAGGTTTGCGTGGCCCTCCAGAATACGAGTCTCCTATCGATGGCACCTAAACGGCGTAGTTTCTAAACCATAGGTGACGATTTAGATAGCCGCGGAAAGGGCGATCTGCGCCTTCGAGTAGCGCACCGGCCCTGGAAACGACAAAGCGGCGCCCGATCCGTTGAAATCCCGGACCGGACGCCGCCTGCGCGACGCTCCTTGGAAGTGTTCTGGCCTTACAACGAGCGCAAGAAGTTCAGCACATCCTGCTGCTGCTGTTGCGTGAGTCTGTGGTTGAAAAGCTGAATCACGCCGTTGGCCTCCGAGCCGCGACCCGCGTGCTGATTGATGGCATCGATCAGATCGCTCGAGCGTCCATCGTGCAGGAAGAACGCACGCTGGCCGAGCCCCCACAAAGGTGCGGTGCGGAACTCGTCGCCCGCGGCGCCGCCTTGCGACACGCCGTCGGCGAGATTGTTCCCCATGTTGTGAACGAGCAGATCGGAGTAGAGGTTGACGTTGGCGTTGCTCAGGCTCGCCGTAACGCCCGACGGTCCCGTCTGCATCGTTGGCGTGTGGCACAGCGCGCAGCCGATCTGCGTGAACACGTGCGCCCCGTCCGCGATCGATTTTGCTCCTCCCGGCTCCGTTGTAGAAGGAGTTGGCGGCGCCAGCAAGCGCATGAACATCGAGAATCCTACGGCGTCGCTCGACACGTCGGTCGTCTGGATCGCGCCCATGTTCGTCGCGTCTTCCGGAGTCGGATTCAACCGGCAATTCGCCGGCAGCCCCGCTTCATCGGGACTCGCCCGTTCGTTCATGAACAGCTCGTTGGTGATGCCCATTTCGACGTTGTATGCTTCGCCCGAGAAAATTTCGAGCGACTTGTTCTGCGCCTTCCAGCCGAAGCGGCTGACTGTGCCGTCGTTGCCGTTGCGATTCGGGTGTCCCGAAATTCCCAGCAGGCGCTTGATCCCAGGATTTGCGTTCATGTTCGCGAGAATGGTCTCGTCAGGAATGTTTTCGATGAGTCCCGCGCCAAACACCGGCGTCGGAATGCGGAAGATCACGTTGCCGATTCTCAGGTTATGCGCGAAGTCGGGCTGTTTGATCGAGCAACTACCCGCGTCGGGCCGGCCTGAAATGACCCAAAGGTCATGCACGCCACCGTCAGGTTGGTTTTGATTGATCGAACCATCGCGATTCAGGAAAAACTTGAAACGCGCTTCACGCGCCGGTCCGTCGATCGTAATGAACGACGGGAACGGATTTTGCAGCGAGTTTTCGGTGGTGACGAGAGTTTCCGGATTGGGCCCAATGAACGGAAACGCCGTCGTGCTCGGGCTAGAACCGCCAATCGAGGGTTGCGCGTGGCAGCTCGAGCAGCTATTGCTATTGAAGCGCGGACCGAGGCCGTTGTGATTTCCGCCCTGGACCGACTCCACCTCCTGAAAACGGCTCTTGCCATCGGTGAAATATTCGTCGGCCTGCGAGCCGATGACTGAGGCCAGTTCAGCGCCAGAGTCTACCGATCCCGCACGCACACCCGGATCTTTCGCAGGGTTTTGCGCGACGACGGCTCCGGTGCCCGACAACACGAGCAGTGAAGCGATCGACAAACCTATTTTGTTGCGACTGACAAACTTCCACGAACGTTGCACACCTCTACCTGAATACAGGGACATGGCCTGTCTCCTCCCCTAAGGAGCTCGGTGGTCCCCAGAGCGAGGCTCTGGGCTGGCGGAAGACACACATCGGGCATCCGACCGCACTGCAAACTAAATTTCGAGAACGACTTTTTCGGGCTTCACGACGTCGCGTCTTGGGCAAGCCGCGCGTCGGGCTGGACAATGGGTGCGAGAGTAGTTGCGAGTTGAATTTGAGTCACCTGAACCGTGGGACAGTTTTAGGACAATGCACCCTCAGGGGTCGAAGGGGTTGGTGTGTTGCGGGTTAAATTGCTAGGACGCGACGGATGAATGCGCCGTATTGCGCGGGTACACGCTCATTTCGTTTCGCGAGCCAGAGTTCGAACGTAGTCACTCCCGCGTGCGGTCACGCGAACCGAACGATTCGTTCGGCGTTGTGGCTCTCTGATACTATGTCGCGCAGAAATGCGGCGCAGTTCCGCGCCTTGGTAGGTTCCGCCTCAATTCAAATTTCTTCGATGGAGGAAAACTATCCATGTCCCAGGCAACGTCGGCCTTCTCCCGGCGCGATTTTTTAACCCAGGCTTCTTGCTTCGGCGCGTTCTACCATCTGGCCGCGCGCGTACCGCTTCTCGGCCTCTCGACTAGACTCGCCGACGACTCACGAATCTCCGCCGCTCCGATCGTCGATAAAGGCTTCGCATCAGTCCGCAAAATCGGCGACGGCTTGTATGCGACGATCTCAGACCCATCCAAGGGCTACGTGACTGTTTGCAACGGAGGCTTCCTCGTCGGCAAAGATTCCGCCTTGCTCCTGGAGGGATTCGCATCGGTGGCAGGCGCATCGTTTCAAATGGAGACACTGCGTAGCGTCACAAAAGCCCCGGTGAAGGCGCTCGACACGCACTACCACTTCGATCATTCCTGCGGCAATTCGTTCTACGGAGCCAACGGCATTGAACTCTGGGGACATCCCGCGGTCGCGCGCCGCATCTTCGACTCCTACGCGCCAATGCAATCGCTCGCGCCTCATGCTGCGCTGGCGGCCCAGGAAACGCACCTCCGCGAAGCCAAGACCGACGTGGAAAAAGCCCACGCGCAGGGCGATCTCAATGCGATGACCGGCATCTACAAGACGGTCAACTCGGCGATGCTCGCGTTCCCGAATCACCCCATCCAACCCGAACAACTTCCGCTCACGGTCGATCTTGGAGGCCTGTCGCTCGTCATCGAGGCGCATCCTGGGCATTCAGGCACCGACTTGATCGTCCGTATTCCGTCGCAAAACGTCGTCTATACCGGCGATCTTCTCTTCAACGGGTGGTACCCGGTTTGCTTCGATCAATACGCCACGGTCTCTGGATGGCGCGACACGCTGAAGAAATTTGCAGCATTCGACAAAGACACGATTTTCGTTCCGGGTCACGGGCAACTTTGCGGGCAGGAAGGAATCGCGACGCTTCGCGCTGTTTTCGACGACATCTCGGAGCAAGCCGAGAAAATGCATAAAGCGGGCGTCCCGGCGAGAGAAGCCGCCGACCGCTACGTCGTTCCGGAGAAGTACAAAAATTTCCCGATCTACGCGTGGGGCCTGACGATCGGCCCCGCGATCACGAAGCTCTACGCCGAATGGGGCACGAAGTAACTTTCAACTCGATTTAGTCGGGCAGAACTTCGTCGAAGCTCATAAAACTGCCGCCCAATCGCCGCGAGCTCGGAAGCCAGGGCTGCGAATCTATCCACCGTCACGCTCCTCGATTCGCGCCATTCTCCCACGAATGCACTCGTCGAACCGCAGTGAAACAGACTTGCCCAACCTCACGCACCTGCAACATGCACCGATCCACTCTGCGTCGCACTCTCCGGCCGTCAAACCGGCCACTGCAAACAGCGAAGCCGCATCCTGAGCGGTGCGGCTTCACCTCTTCCTCGACTCCTCGACTAAATCGTCAATCGCTAGAACTTCACCAGAATCGACAAATCGATCCGATTCTCGATCTTCTTCAAATCCGGCGTGAATCCCGGCACCAACGATCCCGGCGTCCCGCAGATGTTTTCGACCAGCGGCGACGTCGGGCAAGAGGTTGGCGTAATCCCGCCCGGCCCGGTGAAATACGGCACGTTCGCCGCGCGATGATCGAACTCGGTTCGGAACGTGATGTATTGGCTCGGCATCCAGTCGAACGTCGCCGAAGCATCCCACGCCTTGAACTGATCGCCCGGATTTTCCGTGAAGTACGGCGTGCCAGACGCTGCCGTCGCTCCATTGATCGGTGGCAACAACACTAGATAACGTCCCGGATTGTTGATCTGCCCGCCGCCCAACGTCAGCCCGTATTTGTCGTGATCGAACCACACACGGTTGTAGAGCATGTATCCGAGGAAATCCTGTTTTGGCCCTTTCGCCGAATTGGTGTAGCAGCTCACCCCGCCGCCATGCTCGCAGCCGATATCGCCCGTCAGAGAAAACGCCATCTTGTCGAGGAATTGCTGCGGGCGATCGTAGTATTTGACCTCAACGCTGTTGTCCGAGTGATAGCGAACGCGACCCGGAATATTGAACGCATCTTCGCCGGCCATGTAACCATTCGAGACAATCGACAGCCAGCTGTTCGGACGATAGGCAACCTGGAATCCCACGCCCAGCCGCCCGTTGAATCTTCCATACGATTGCCAGCCGTTGATCAGCCATCCTTCCAGCTTGAGCTTTTCCGTCGGAAATGTTTGCACGCGCAATCCGTTAAAGAAGAACGGCGTGTTCGACGAAACATACGAAGGCTGATACGCCCAGTTGTCGAAGTTGTACCAGCTGAACAATCCGATGTACGACAGGAAGATACCCGCATCCACGTTCACGCCATGCATCGCGTCAAAGTGATAGCCACCGTACGCTTCCGCAAGATAACGGTAAGCGCCATCGAGTCCCCACTGTCCGCGCGAAGGACTCGCATCGTTTCGCGGCTGCGTCTGCGAATACATCCCGAACTGCGTCATCAGCCGCCCGCGAACGTTGTCGTAGTGAAAATCTCCGCCGACGCCAAGCTGCGTGAGTTGGAATTCCTGTGCTCGAAACACTTCCGCCGAACCGCCGATCGTGTCGTCTTTCGGGTGGTTGAAGTCATACACATACCCGGTATCCACTCGAATTTCTGGCGTAAAGAATTTCGTATCGAGCGGGATGTCTTTCGTCCGCGCGTTCCCGTTCATCCACGTCCAGTCCGCAAACGCAAACGGCTCCGCCTTCTTCGGCTTTGTTGGATTCTGCGCCCCGACGGCAACTGCCGCGTCGAGGGACGGATCTGCCGCGACAGAACTCGACTTCGCCACCGCGTTAGAACCAGACCTCGGCGAATTCCCGCCAATCACCTCGCTCGCGCCCCCAGCAATGTCATGTAGGGGCGCAGCACTGCTGCGCCCCATGTCCGCACGATCATCTGAGCTTGCACTCTTCGCACTTGCGGTTGCTGCAATCGAACCGGTGGCGCTCCCCACGGAGCCGGCGTTCGCCGCCACGCTCGGATCACTCTTCGAAACCGAGACAGCCTCCGTTGTCTCATCCGCCTTCTTCGGAGCCGCGCTCTTCGCCTCCAACTCTTCCACGCGCCGCTCCAATTGATCCACACGATCGAGCAGCATCCTCTCGCGCTCCGTCAAAGCCGCCGGCGCATCAGCCTTCTTTTCTCCCTTTGCATTGGCGCTGGAATCGCTCTTCGCCGGCGAATTCGCTGCTCCTCCATCATCATCCGCAAGCGCGCGTCCCGGCGCACCCAAACTCAAAATCCCCGCCAATCCAAACACACCAGCCCACATCAAGTTCTTCGCGAACGACCCCATATCTCTCTCCCTGCAACGATGCAGTCGAACCTGGACCGCCAACGTCGCGCACACGCCCGCGCACAAAAAGTGCCGACGAGCGCACACACGCGTCGGCCGCGCTTCTGACTCGCGTCGAGCGCAGCCTAGTTCGTTGCCTTCATACGTTAGGGAGACTGCCGTAAGGAAACACCAAGCCCAGCGTTAAAAATCCATAAGCCCGACATAAGCCACTTGTGAATTAATTCTTGTTAGCGCCGGCTTGCCCTGAGCTTCGAAGGGCATCTTGCCGGCGCTTTTTCGACCCATCGAGACGGCCTATCCGACACCATCGCCGTGTCACGTCAGGTTCTCGATCGCTCTAGAAACCATGCTATTCGCGCCCTGTCATCCTGAGCGCAGCGAAGGATCTCAGACGCAGCCTACGCGCAAACCTATCTGGCGTATCGCCGTCGCGCCTCTACTTCCCCGCCTGCGCCGCCAACGCTCGCCCTTCACTGATCACACCCTGAAATTCCGCTTCCGTCTTCTGCGCCAACTGCATCAACTGCCCCGTCTTCCGTGTCAGCGAAACCACCCTCGGATCGTTGACTGACGTCACTTTCTGATCACCCGTATTCATCGCCGCCATCCGCAACAGCGCTTCCTTCATCGCCGCAATCAACTGCCGCGAACGCGCGCAGTACGACGTCTTCTCCGCGTACATTTTTTCTTCCCACTCCGCACGCCCCGGAAAATCCGCCGCGTTCCCACCCAACACCGTCGTCGCGACTTCCGACTTCCCCAGCGGTTCCAGTCTGTCGAGCGAAGCTTCCGTCGCCTGCAATCGCGCCCAAGCCTCATCCAGCGAAGCCGAATTCACCCCACCGCCCGCATCCCCTGACGCCGCCGACGCAGCTCCGGCAGCCGCAGTAGAGCCACTGCCGGTCGCCTTGGAATTCAGCGAAGCACCCGAACCCATGCTGTCGTCGGTAATCACCGTCTTTACCGCTGGAGCCTTGTCCTTATCTTTCTTCGCCGCCGCAGCCGCGCGCGCCGCGTCCGCCACTGAAGGCTGCGCATCCTGCGTCTGCGCAAAGCCGCATGGCGCCGTCAACATCGCAGCCACCGCCGCGATCGATACGACCGCTCCCAATTTCGAAACATCCATCCGACGCATCGCAATAACCTCCGTCGCCACAAGCGACAATTCGGCCGAGGGCGCTTTCCAGATCAACCGAAAGCACACCAGCCCAGCGATTATCGTGATGTTCGGAGGCCCTACCCGACCATAGCCGTAAAGTACCGCGATACCCTAAGCGCCACTGTTCTCAAGTACATGCCGCCAAAAAAGACCTGTCATTCCGACCGGAGCATGCCGACGCCTTTTCTTCGCATTCACTGGGAGCCTGCCCTGAGCTTTGTCGAAGGGTGAATGCGTCGGCATGCGCAGTGGAGATCTCTGCGCCATCGCGCGCCTTAAGCGCGATGAAACCTCTCTTCGATCAATCCGTCCCCGCTCCGACTATCCCTCTCTCCGCAACGGCAAATCCGGATCCCTCCCCGCAATCTCCAGCGCCACCTTCTGCGTCTCGTCGTGTATCAACCCATTCGTCGCCAAAACCATTTGCCCGCCCAACGCATACGGCTCCCCGTTCAATCCCGAAATCCTTCCGCCCGCTTCTTCGACCAACACCACGCCCGCCGCCACATCCCACCGATTCAACCCAAATTCCCAAAATGCCTCAAATCTCCCCGCCGCCACGCTCGCCAGATCCAGCGCCGCCGATCCATCCCGCCTTACGCCATGTGACCTCAGCGTAAATTCCCAGTAGTAATGAATGTTCGGACTTGCCTTCCTCTTGTGCGCCGGAAATCCCGTGCACAACAAACTCGTCGAAAGCGTCGGTACCTTCGACACATGAATCGCCTTCCCATTCAACTTCGCGCCTTCACCGCGCGCCGCCGTAAACAACTCGTTGTAAATCGGGTTATACACAGCGCCAGCAATCACGCGATCCCTCTGCGCCAGCGCAATCGACACGCAAAAGCACGGATAGCTGTGCGCAAAATTCGTCGTCCCATCCAGCGGATCGACGTACCACCGAAACTCCGAAGCCGTCTCGTGCCCGCTCCCCTCTTCTGCCACAATCGCGTGCTCCGGAAAATATTTCGTCAACCGCTCGACGATGCACTTCTCCGATCGCTTGTCCGCCTGCGTCACCAGATCCGCGTCGCCCTTGTAAACAATCTGCGGCGGCCGCTCATACTCCTCCCGCAAAATCTTCCCCGCCTCCAGCGCAATCTCAGTCGCCGCATCCAAATAGTTCATCGCCATAACTCCACTTTACCACCCACTTCAATTAGCATCCGCCACGCCGTCTCCGCACCAGTGAATTTGTCATCCCGACCGAAGCGAGCCGACGCCTTTTCTTCGCGTTCGCTTCTGAGCGAGCGTGTCGGCTCGCGAAATGGAGGGACCCTGGCTTGATGTAACGACAACGCAAATCGCTGGGACACACACCACAAAGCGTCTCACTTCGCACTTGACTCGTCGCACAAACTGTCACGACGAACCTGCTAGAATCCGCCAATGCGCGTATCAATCATTTCTCTCTTCCTCTTCTCTCTCGTCGCCGCCCTTCCCCAAACCGCCAACCAACAAACTCTCCACTCCGGCGAAGACTCCAGCCTCCGCGGCCTCTCTTCCTCTTCCGACGGCAAAACCCTTTACGCCACCGGCAGCAACGGCACCATCCTCCGTTCCCCCGACGCCGGCAAATCCTGGACCCGCCTCCACATCCCCAACGCCGACACCGCAGACTTCCGCGGCGTCCAATCCTTCGGCGCCGACATCGCCTACGTCTTCTCCGTCGGCAACGACAACAAATCCCACATCTACAAAACTTTCGACGCCGGCAAAACCTGGAACACGCAATACTCCGACCCTCGCCCCGCCTTCTTCCTCGACGGCCTCGTCTGCCGCTCCGAAAAAATTTGCTTCGCCATCAGCGACCCCATCGACAACAAATTCCCCATCCTCCACACCGAAGACGGCGAACACTGGACCGAACTCCCGAAATCCGCCGAACCCTCCGCCCTCCCCACCGAAGGCGTCTTCGCCGCCAGCAACTCCTCCCTCATCCTCTGCGGCCAAAACAAATCCGACATCTTCTTCGCCACCGGCGGCCCCGCCGCCCGCGTCTTTCACTCCACCGACAACGCCAAAACCTGGACAGCGGTCAACACACCCATCCTCACGGCACGGCCTCCGCAGGCATTTTCTCCATCGCCTGTTCTGGAAGAACAATCGTCGCCGTCGGCGGCGACTACAAAAATCCCTCCGTCCCTCAAACCTCGCTCCGTCTACTCCAACGACTTCGGCACCACATGGCAAACGCCAAAGACAATCCACTGAGCAATTCCGCTCCGGAGTCACCGCGATCGCCCTCCAAAACATGGATCGCCGTCGGCACCACCGGTGCCGACATCTCCACCGACGCCGGCGCGCACTGGTCATCGCTAAATCACGAAAATGCCAACGCCATCCTAACCCTCAGCAATAACCGCGCCCTCACCGCCGGCCCAAAAGCCACAATCACGCAGCTAAATCTTCCCTAGCCGCAGTCAAACCAGATAAAACGCCTCGCCTCGTTCCACCGTCTCTACTCACAGAGGTACACCCATGCGCAATCTCCTCCAAGACCTCCGCCAATCCCTCCGCACCCTCCGCCACAAACCCGCCTTCGCCATCGGCGCCATCCTGGTCCTCGCACTCGGCATCGGCGCAAACACCGCCATCTTCTCCATCGTCAACGCCGCCATGCTCCGCCCACTCCCCTTCGACGACCCCTCAAAACTCGTGCAGATCTGGCACGTCCCTCCCGCCAAAAGCTTTCCCGGCATCGATCTCTTCTCCGTCTCTGCCGCCAACTATCTCGACTGGAAAGCCCAAAGCGCCTCTTTCGACTCCATGTCGATCTACGGCGGTCGCGGCCTCACCTTCGGCGGAACCGATCACCCCGAAGTCATCAAAGCCTCCGCCGTCCCTCCCGATTTCTTCACCGTCCTCCGCGCCCAACCTCTTCTCGGCCGAACGTTCACTCCCGAAGATGACCACCCGAACCCGAGAACAATCCTCCTCGAGTTATAACCTCTGGCGAGATCGCTTTGCTTCCGACCCCGGCATCGTCGGCCGCGACATCACCGTCAATTCACAGAGCTACACCGTCATCGGTGTCATGCCCGAAAAATTCCGCATGCCCGATTTCGCCAAAGCTTGGATTCCACTCGGCTGGACCGACGCCGACCGCACCGTCCGCGGCAATCACAATTACCTCGTCATCGGCCGCCTAAAGCCCAACGTCACTATCGACCAGGCCAAGTCCGAACTGGCCGCCATCTCTTCGCGCCTAGAACAGCAGTATCCCGAAGACGACAAAGGTTGGGGCGCCACCATCATCTCGCTGCACGAACAGTTGATCGGCGACGTCCGCACTGCGTTGCTCGTACTTCTCGGCGCCGTCGCCTTCGTTCTCTTGATCGCCTGCGCCAACGTCGCCAATCTCGTCCTCGCCAAAACGCTCGCGCGCGGTAAAGAAATGGCCATCCGCAGCGCGCTCGGCGCCAACCGCATGGTTCTCTTGCGTCATATCCTCGTCGAAACGCTTGCGCTCTCCGTCATCGGCGGCCTGCTTGGGCTGCTCCTCGCGAAGGGTGTCATCGCGCTCTCCATAAAATTGCTCGCGGATCGCTTGCCCGCCTTCATGAACGTCACTCTCGATGCGCAAGTCCTCGCCTACACCCTGCTGCTCTCCATCGCCGCCGGAGTCCTCGCGGGTCTCTTCCCCTCGCTACGCTTCTCCCGCGTTAATCATCAACGAAGCCCTCAAACAAGGCTCACGCGGCGGCACTGACGCCGGCGGCAAAGCACGCAGCGTTCTCGTCGTCGCCGAAGTCGCGCTTTCCCTCGTGCTCTTGATCGGCGCCGGCCTCATGATTCGCACGCTCTGGCAACTTCGCGAGCGTCCGCCCCGGCTTCGACTCCAGCAACGTGCTTACGATGAACGTCGCCATTCCGCGCGGCCGTTTCGCCACCCCCAGCGGCGAAGTAAATTTCTTCCGCGATGTATTGCAACGCGTGAAAGACTCTCCCCGGCGTCGAAGATGCCGGAGTCGTCGATTCTCTTCCGCTCGACGGCGGCGGCTCTCACCAGCCATTTTCAATCGAAGGTCGCCCGGTCCTGCCCATGGCCGATCAGCCCGAAGTTGATGTGCGCGTCATCAGCTCCGGCTACTTACGCGCCATGCACGTGCCCCTCGTTCGCGGTCGCGCATTCGAAGAATCAGACGCCGCAGGCCGCCCCGGTGTCGTCCTGATCAGCGACGCGCTCGCGCGCCGCTTCTTCCCCAATGAAGATCCGATCGGCAAGCACTTGACGCTGACCTTCTTCGCCGACGCGCCCCGCGAAATCGTCGGCATCGTCGGCAATGTGAAAACCGACGCGCTCAACGAAACGCGCCCGGTCGACACGATCTATATGGCCGCGAATCAACTCGGCCCATCAACCGGTCAAGCGTGGAATTCTTTCGGCCTGAGCCTCGCCGTTCGAACGAACTCCGACCCGCACGCCGCCGCCAACGCCATCGCTGCCGCAATCCACGAAGTCGGCCCAGACATTCCGGTCACCGACGTCCTGAGCATGGACGACCTCGTCGCCGAATCAATGTCGCCACAACGCTTCAATATGCAGTTGTTGGCCGCATTCGCCGGACTCGCTTTGCTACTCGCCGCCGTCGGCATCTACGGCGTGCTGAGTTACACCGTCCGTCGCCGCATCCGCGAAATCGGCATTCGAATGGCCCTCGGCGCCTCCCAGTCCGACATCCTCCGCCTCGTCGTCACCGACGGCATGAAGCCCATCCTTATCGGCGTAGGCCTCGGCGTAATCGCCGCCATAGCTCTGAGCCGCCTGGTCGCCACTCTGCTCTTCGGCGTTCCCCCAACCGACCCGCTAACCTTCAGCGCCGTCGCCCTCCTCCTAATCAGTGTCGGCGCCGCCGCGAACCTGCTCCCCGCCTACCGCGCCACCCGCGTCGAACCCACCCAAACCCTCCGCGAAGAATAACCACTCGCCCTGTACCTGCGGCCCCCATAAGGAAGTGCGGCGCAGCTAGCCATCACCAACATTCGAACTCTTACAATGTATTATCGATGAATGGTAAACCTATCACTCGTATGCGTAATCACCATAAGGCGCGCTCCACAACAGCGGCGCCCTTTACCCCATTTTGGGACCATATTTTCGAACGACCATGCCTGCATCAATCCTTCAATCCATCCAAACGTACTTCCGCACTCCTGTTTCCACATAGTCCAGCAACTTCCCACTTTGCAATAAATACGGGGTATACCGCAGATCGCACTTCCAAACGAACGACGGGGGGCTATCAGCCCCCCCTTCGCCTCAATCGCCCCATCAGGTAGGCTCTCCCTATGCGCATAGTAAACGGTGAAATCCGGCTGGCCGCCACCGACGTGAGCAACCACCTCGCATGCCGCCATCTCACCGAACTCGAACTCTCCGCCGCTCGCGGTAAGCGCGACGTCCCAAAATGGGAATCGCCCGACATGGTCGTCATTCAGCGAGCTGGGCCTTCGCCACGAAACCAAATATCTGAAACTCCTCGAAAAAGAAGTCGGCCAACTCCTCAATCTCAGCGGCATGGACGAAGAGCCGCATCCTCGACGAAACGCGCAAAGCGATGGAAGCCGGCGTCGAAGCCATCGCCCAAGGCGCACTCCTCCACGGCCGCTTCTTCGGCCGACCCGACGTCCTCCGCAAAGTGAAGGGAAAACCCAGCCGCTTCGGCAATTGGTCCTACGAAGCCTACGACTGCAAGCTCTCTAAAGAAACGAAAGCCACCACGATCCTCCAGCTGTCCTTCTATTCCGAACTCCTCGGCGAAATTCAGCGCCCGCTCAACGCGCCGCCCGCCCCACCAGCGCCCGATCCAAAATCAAAATCGAAACCCAACAAATCCCAAAGCGCCTTCGACTTCGACGCGCCCCAAATTTCCAGCGCCGACTATCTACCCGAATTCATGTGGGTCGTCCCGCCCGGCAAAGAAGGCTCACCAGAGAAATATCGTGTCGCCGAATATTCCGCCTACTACCGCTACGTCAAAGATCGCCTCGAAAAATCCACCCACAACGGCCACGGCGACACATACCCTGAGCCATGCCAGCACTGCGACGTTTGCCGCTGGTTCCGAATATGCGACCGGCAACGCCGCGATGACAAACATCTTTCACTCGTCGCCGGAATCCGCCGCCAGCAACGCGACCAATTGGAAATCTGGGAAGTCGGTGACATCGAGAAGCTCGCCTCAATGCAATATCCGCTTCCCCGCGAAAAAAAGCCTCTACACGGCTCGCGTGAAAGCTACGATCGCGTCCGCGAACAAGCCCGCATCCAGATTGAAAGCAAAGATCTTGAACTCCCGAAGCACGAACCAATTCTCCCCGTCGTAGAAAAAACCGGTTTCTGCAAACTCCCTGAGCCTTCCGACGGCGACGTCTTTGTCGATCTCGAAGGCGATCCGTTCGTCGGCGAAGCCGGCCTCCAATATCTCTTCGGCGTGGCGCTGAAAGACGCCGGCGGAAAACTGCGATACGAAAAACTCTGGGCCTATAATCCTGCCGAAGAAAAAACTGGCTTCGAGTGGTTCGTCGATCTTGTCATGGCGCGACGCAAAGAATTCCCCGCCATGCACGTCTACCATTTCGGCGGCTACGAACCCGGCGCATTCAAACACCTCATGGGTTTCTATGCCACGCGCGAAGAAGAAATCGACAGCATGCTCCGCGCCGGCCTCTTCGTCGATCTGCACGCCATCTTCAAACAAGCCCTCCGCGCCGGTGTCGAGGAATATTCGCTCAAAACACTCGAACACTTCTGCGGCTTCAAACGCAACATCCACAAAGACGACTCCCGCGCCGCCATGCGCTACATCACCCACAGCCTCGAACTCGGCTGGGCCGACGCCATCCCCGATAAATTCATCACCGCCATGGAAACCTACAATCGCGACGACTGCTTCGCCACGAGCGCCCTCCGCGACTGGCTCGAATCCCAACGCACCGCCCAAATCGCCGCCGGCCACAAAATCGACCGCCCTCCCCTCGGCGACGGCGCCCCCACCGAAGAACTCAACGCCCGCCAACAGCGTGTTGAAGCCTTGGTCAAAAAACTCACCGCGGATATTCCCGTCGATCCCGCCGAACGCGACGAAAAACTATCCGCAACCTGGCTTCTCGCCCAACTCCTCGACTTCCATCGCCGCGAAAACAAAGCCACCTACTGGGAAGGCTATCGGCTGGCCGAGTTGGATGACGACGACCTGCTCGACGATCGTGCAGGACTGGGTGGACTTGAAATTCGTCGAGCGTCTGAAAGTTGAACGAAACATTCCGACCGATCGTTACTCGTTCGAGAAACAGGAAACCGAAGCTCGCGTCGACAAGGATTTGTACTACGGCTCCGAAGTTTCAAAATTCGGCTGTATCGTCGAAATCGATCCGACAGCGTTAACCATCGACATAAAGAAAACCAGGAAAACAGCGGATCTACATCCGAAAGCCGCATACGTGTGGGATTCGCCGATCAACCCTGACAAAATCGCCGACTCGCTTCTCCGCACCGGTGACTGGGTGCTCGCATCCAGTATCGACGCCCCCGGCCGACTGCGCGCCGTTCGCGACTTGCTCTTGCGCAAACCGCCGCGCCTCAAGCACGGCGAAACGCTGGAACCCCTTCCCGGTGAAGGTCCGAAGGCAACCGCTTGCCGCATCGTTAGTGCGCTCGACCGTTCTGTATTCGCCATTCAAGGCCCACCGGGCGCCGGAAAAACTTTCACCGGCGCGCGCATGATCTGCCAACTCGTCAAACAAGGCAAAAAAGTTGGCGTCACCGCGCTCAGCCACAAAGTCATTCGCAAATTGTTAGAAGAAGTTCTCGCTGCTGCGCAGGAAGACAAGGTTCCGAACGTTCGCTGCATGCAAAAACTCAGCGAAGGCGACGAGTTGGAAACGATCCCGGAAATCGCAGTCGTTCGCGACAACAACGCTCCGCTCGCCGCGCTTCTACAAGGAACCGCAAACGTTGTGGGAGCTACCTCGTGGATGTGGCCGCGCGAAGAATACTTCGAGTCGGTCGATGCGCTTTTCATCGATGAAGCCGGACAAATGGCGCTCGCCGATGTCGTCGCCGCCGGACAGGCTGCGCACAATCTCATCCTCATCGGCGATCCGCAGCAGCTCGAACGCCCGCTCAAAGGCAGTCACCCGGTCGGCGCAGAAAAATCCGCGCTCGAGCATCTGATCGGCGAGCACAAAACAATTCCAGCCGACAAAGGCATGCTGCTTCCCGAAACCTGGCGCATGCACCCGAACATCTGCGATTTCACCTCGGAGATGTTCTACGAAGCACGCCTGCATCCGCGCCCAACCCTCGACCAGCAAGTCATCGCCGGGCATCCGTGGATGAATGGCGCCGGCCTCTGGTTCGTGCCGACAAAACACACCGGGTGCCGCAACTCCTCTTCGCAAGAAGTCGAAGTCATCAAGAACATCGTCGCGAGCCTGACAGCTACTGGCGTGGAGTGGTTCTGGGCGACAACCAACAAGAAGCCCATGTCACTCGATCAGGTCCTTGTCGTCGCTCCGTACAACGCTCAGGTCTCCGATCTTCTGACCGCTCTCCCGAAAGGAGCACGAGTCGGAACCGTTGATAAATTTCAAGGACAGCAAGCGCCTGTCGTGATTTATTCGCTGACGACTTCGACGCCGGAAGATGCGCCGCGCGGGATGGAATTTCTCTACAGCCTCAATCGTTTCAACGTCGCAACATCGCGCGCGCAAACCGCCGTGATCGTCGTCGGCAATCCTCGCCTTTTCGAGCCGGAATGCAAAAGCCCGCGCCAGATGCAGCTAGCCAACGCCTTCTGCGCATACCTCGAACGCGCTAAGGTCAGGCCAGCGTCTGAAATTTAGACTGTCGGAATAGCGGTCTTAAGAAAGAGGTACCAAAGAAATCGCAACCATGCTCGCGACGGAAATCACGCTCCGAAAATATTCGTATCCAGAAACTCATTGCGGAATTTTCCGTTCGGATCGAGTGACTTGGCCAACTCGACGAACTCGCCCATCTTGCCGTAGCTCTTGCGTAAATCTTGTGGGCTCATCGTGAAAAGCTTGCCCCAATGCGGACGCGCGCGGAACGGAAGGATTTCCTTCTCGATCTGCGGCAGCAGCGCACGCACCTCGGGCCACTCCGGCTTCCACGTGAAGTGAATCGTCACGCAGTCCTGGTGGCGGCACGGACTCATCCACAAATCGTCTTCCGCGATGCTGCGAATTTCCGTGATGAGTAAGTGCGGCGTGATCTGTTCGTGCAACTTTTCGACGGCCATGATCGCATCGACCGCGTTGTGCCGCGGCACAAAATACTCCGACTGCAATTCCTTGCCGGCGCTCGGAGTAAAACCCATCTTGAAGTGCGGCAAGCGGTCGTACCACGGTCCCGGCACGCCCATCTGCTCCGTGCAATTCTCGGCAGAGAGCGCCGCGATCGGATGCATGTTTTTCTTCGCCAGCGTCGCGCCAAAAAACTGCGGCTCGGCTTTGAATTTTTCTTTCGCAGAGACGCGGCTCTTCAGCCAGACTTCGCTGAATTTCTGGCCCGACCAGTCGGTGAACAGGCTGACGCTGTACGCCGCGCCCATGATCTGCTCGAAGTGATCTTTCAACGCGGACATCGGCAGATTTTCGTAAAGCACCTGCCGCACCTGGTACGTCGGCTGGATATTGAGCGTGACTTTCGTCACCACGCCAAGCGCGCCAAGATGAACGACAGCGCCGAGAAATTTCTCGCCGTCATACTTACGTGAAAGTTTCAGCATGTCGCCCGACGCCGTGACCATCTCAAGCGCAGCGACCGCTGAAGAAAGATTGCCGTTGTTGTCGCCGGAACCATGCGTCGCCGTCGCACACGAACCGGCAACCGAAATGTGCGGCAACGACGCCAGATTGTGCAGAGCCCAGCCTTTGGAATCGAGATATGGTGCGAGCTGCCCGTAACTCATCCCCGGCTCGACGGTAACCGTTCGCTCGTTCTCATCGATCGATACCGCGTGATCGAGCGGCTTCATTTCCAGTAGCGCATGCTTGCTGTTGGCGATTTGGTTGAAACAATGCCGCGTCCCGAGGGCCTTAAACTTTTCGTGCGACTTGACGTACTGCTGCACCTGCTCCAGCGATTTCGCCGGCGTCACGTCTTCGGTGCTGAACTCGAAATTGCCGGCCCAGTTCTTCAGTTTTTCACCCGCGGCCCAGCTCATAAGCGGAGACAAAATCGGAGTCGCTGCAACCGCCGACGAAAGTTTCAGAAATGTGCGTTTGTTCATTGTTGTGAAAGGGGGCGTGAATGGCGCCGCGCGAAAACAATCTCAGTTCCCTTCGTGGATTCGTAAACGCTGCGATTGTACACCGTGTCGGAGCGAGATTCGCGCTCGAAGCGTTCATTGCTGACATAAACGAAAGCGCCGGCAAGATGCCGGCGCTTTCGAAGCCGTTGCAAACAATACCGCAAAAGATGAAAAGCTACTTCACGCCTTTGGCAGGATCCCACCAGCCCTTGGCGCGCCGGATATAGAGGATCTGTCCGGTGTGATATGCGTTGTGCGTGGCGATGTGCATGACGCGCGACGCATTTTTCTCGAGAGTTGCCTGGTCGGCGGATTCGATGAATTTTTCGAGATCGGTCATCACCTGGTCGAGCTGCGCAACCGTCGCGTCCCAGGTTTTCGCATCGAAACTGTCGAAGGTTTTCTCGTTGTCCGGGACAGCCGCAGTCTTCTCACCCTTCATTGTGGCAAGCGCTTCCTTGTCCCAGAAAGCGATGTGATAGGCGAGCTGGCCGATCGAATGGTTGCCGGTGCTATCTTTCCACGACGCTTGCTCGGCCGTCAGTCCCGCGACGGCGTTGCTCGCCGGCACAAACCAGTCCTGCTTCTTGTGGGTCGTCTGGAGTGCTTCGAGAAGGACACCGCGGAGCGTAAAGGGCTTCTTTTCCTTTTCCTGAGAAAGTGCGGACGTGCAGAAAACTGCAAGGACAGCGATGAGCACAATCGTACGTTTCATCTTTTTCTCCCCTGATTACGGAATTGCTGCTGCGTTGGACGGAGTATACGGCAGAAGGTCAACAACGAGTGGGACTACTGCGGGCCGGTGAGGTAGGTCTTGCGGTGGCGAACTTGATAGTTGCCGTCCACTTTGACTTCGATTTTGCGGTACGAATTCGCGGGGCCGCGAGGCTCGGGATAGTAGCCTAGCCGATATTGCGTGCGCAGCTCGCGATTGATGCGATCGAAAATCCCGTCGAGCTCCTGAATCTGATCGGGATAGAACATCGCTCCGCCCATCGTGTCGGTGATGGTGTCGAGCGCGTGTTCGCCGGCGGTGTTGCGGCCGCTCTCGTTTTTCACGGGGCGCACAACGATCGTATAAAGCAGGGCGCCACACTTCACGGCAGCTTTGCGCGCCGCATCGAAATCCGTGTAACTCGTCGTCTCCCCAGCGTCGGTCACCATGATCATGACGCGGCGTCGATCCTCGGCCCGGCGCTCGAGCTGACGCGAACCCAGCAAAATCGCGTCATAGAGCGATGTACCCGAACCCGTCGGCATCTTGTGAACCGCCGACTCGAGCGTGCCGACGTTGTCGCTGAATCCCGCGAGCTGTACGACGTCCTCGCCAACGCTGTAGACAGCGAGGCGATCGCCAGGCCGCAAAATCTGCCGTATAAAACGCGCGGCTGCTTCCTGCTCGAATAAAATTTCTTTGTGCGCGCTGAGACTCGCATCGATCATCAGCTCAAGGTCGAGCGGCTGCTGGGTTTCCGATTCAAAAACCTCAAGCTTCTGCTCGACATCTTCTTCGAAAACATGGAACTTCTCGCGCGGAATATCGATCGCCGGACGATTGTGTTCGTCGAGCACACTGGCAAGAACGCTGACAAGCTGCACGTTGACCTTGATGCGTCCGCGCTGTTGCTGACTATCAGCCGGCGGATCGTCCGCCGGAATCGGCTGCACGATGGGCGGCGGATTCGTCGAAGCCGTCGAGCCGTCGGCGTTTTTAGCCGAACCGCTCGATCCGGTCGAGCCAGCATCCTTCGATGCATCGGCGCCACTGCTCTTCGAACCGCTCTTGTTCTTCCGCGCCCAAGGTGGACGATCGGTCTGCTGCGTCGGCGGAGTTGGCATCGGTTGAGATGAGTCCTGCGAACGCGCGCCCCGCGCACCAAACGCCGCAACCGCGCAGACCAAGCCCACTGTCAGGGCAAACACGCGGCGTTGGCGACGAGATGTGGTGGGCATTGGGATATTAGGATGCAGGTTTCGCAGTTCGCGTAGCTGTCGCGGCCGCACCAGCATCCGAGGACTCGACCGGCGGAGGAGGCAGTTCACCGTCGGCCCAAACCGCGCCATCGGCGAAATACTCCTTCTTCCAGATGGGCACGGTCCGCTTGAGCGTGTCGATCGCGAAGCGGCACGCCTCGAACGCAGCCGCCCGGTGCGCCGCGCTCACGGCAATGAAGACACTCGTTTCGCCGATCTCAAGCCGCCCAAGCCGATGCGCGATAGCAACGCGGTCGATCGCAAACCGTCCACGAGTCTCCGCCGCAAGCTCACCCAGTTTCGCGACCGCCATCGCTTCGTAAGCTTCGTAATCGAGGTACAGCGTCCGCCGTCCGTGCGAATTGTCACGCACGCAGCCATCAAAGGTAACGATGGCGCCATCCGAATCCGCTCGAACGTGTCGAACCAAGGCGGCGCCATCGATCGGTTCACGCCCGAGCTGGATGAGATCGTTCGTTGGGGTGGGAGGCATGGCGTAGTTTCGGCGGGCGAACTCAGCCACCGCTAACCGGCGGCAGGAACGCAACTTCGTCTCCCGCCTGGAGTGGCGTGGTCCATGCGGCAAACTCTCGATTGCGCGACACGGCCATTGCCTTGCGTTGCGCTCTCAAGTCCGGATAGCGCGCCACGCACAGCGCAAAGACATCCTCAATGCTGGAGCCGATCGCAATTTCCACCGACTCTTGACCGTGACCAATCACGTCCTTCAATCGTCCAAAATAGAGCACATTCAGCCGCATCGTATTGGTGTCTTTGGCAGGCACGTGCACCTGGGAATTGTAGCTCCGGCGCGGTATTGCGGCCAGCGGAGCGGTTTCGGCAAATTCGACGGGTTCGAGCACGGTTATACCTGTGGGTGGAACCCACGGCTCGCCAGTTAGTTGCAGCCGCACCCTCGGCTCCGTGGCTCTTCCGGGGAACCAGATCGCCCCGGTTGACGTACTAGAGTTTCGAGGCATCGGAGTTGGCAGGGTGGTTCGCAACCGAGATCGACGTGTCTTCGGGAGACTGCATGAAAGTACTGATAACAGGTGCCACGGGAATGGTAGGCACGGCGCTGATCAAGTCGCTGGTCGCCGACGGCCATTCGGTTTGCCGCATGGTACGTCGCGAAAGCGCCGCGCCGAAAAAAGGCACGCGCAAGAAAGACCCCACGTCGCCATCGACGAATCCACACATCGTGGATGTCCCCTGGGACCCAGAAGCTTCCGACGGCCTGTCACTCGCCGACTCGCAAGGCACGATCGCCGGTGCCGAAGCCGTGGTGAACCTCGCCGGCGCGAGTGTCGCCGACGGCAAGTGGACGCAGCAGCGCAAAATGGTGCTGCGAGCGAGCCGCGTAAAAACCACCATGGCCCTGGTGAACGCCCTCGCCAAATTGAAAACGCGCCCAAAAGTCCTCGTCTCGGCGTCCGCCGTCGGATTTTACGGCGACCGCGGCGACGAAACGTTAACCGAAGAAAGCACGCCCGGCCAAGGCTTTCTGCCGAAAGTGTCGCTCGACTGGGAAGCCGAAGCGCGCAAAGCGGAAGCGCTCGGGATGCGCGTTGTTTTGACGCGCTTCGGAATCATCCTGGCCAAGCAAGGCGGCGCCCTGCCTCAAATGATGAAGCCGTTTAAATTTTTCGTCGGCGGAAAACTAGGCTCGGGCCGCCAGTGGATGTCCTGGGTCACCCTCGACGATGTGATCGGAGCCATTCGCTGGGCGCTCGAAAATGACAGCGTCAACGGAGTTGTAAACGTGGTATCGCCCAAGCCTCTGCGCAATGCGGATTTCACACAAGAACTCGCGCGGGCGTTGCACCGACCGGCGCTGTTCACCGCACCAGCCTTCGCTTTGCGCATGGCGATGGGTCAAGAGATGGCCGACGAAATGTTGCTCGTCAGCGAACGTGTCGTCCCCAATCGCCTGAAGCAACTCGGCTTCGGCTTTCAGTACGAAAATTTGGGCGATGCCCTGGCCAGCATCCTGTAGACAAACGCGATCCGCACTGAGCGCCGAAAAAAAACCGCACCCTGCAAATTCGAGGGTGCGGCCCCGCTTCAGCCCGTCTCATTCTTCTGAATTGTTACTTTGGCGCGGTCAACGTTAATTCCACCTTGAGGATCCTGCCGCTCAGCGGATCCGCCGCCGCTGTCGTTTCCACGGTTTGGCCTTCACGCGCGATGAGATAGGCGTCTGTCCGATATCCGCCGATCACGGGTTGATTGAAGGCGGCACTCCCGGCACTTCCCGGTGGCGCCTCGTCCCCGACCAAATGAACGTTATCCTGAACCCACGAACGTTCGAGAGAGAGTCGTAGCGCGTAGCGCCCATCATCCATCCGCTCGGCACGGCAATCCAGGTTGGTCCCAATGTCGATGTATTGGAATCCGCCCTCCTTACCGGTATAGACGGGTATACGACTCCCTACACGCAGCTTGGCGACTTCCGCGTCGCGGTGCGAACCTGCAGTGAAAACCATCGTGTATGGAAGACTTTTGACCTTCTTATCGCCTTCGAATTCAGTAACGACGATCTGAGCCTTGAGCGGTGTAAACCCCTTCGCGTACTCGTCCGGTTTTGGCTTTTCCTGGGCGCCAGCCGGCAAAGTGCCGCAAAGTATCAGCGCGACCGTTGCAAGAATTAAAACGCGTCCTGTTTTTACCATTCCCTTTTCCTCCGAGATTTCTTCCTACGTTTCACCTGCGCGTCTCCTCTCCGATCGGTTGAATGACGATGCCGGCTGTATTGATGTCGGGAATTTCTATGTGTTTAACGGGTTCGTCGAGATTTCGTCGAAGCGGAGCCATAACCGCCGCGACAAGTTCATCCCGGGTTTTGGATTTGGCGATGAAGTGTTCCAGAGCAACGCGCTCGTCGGCGGGCATGAGCAATTCGGGTTCAAGGGGCTTCTGTGTTTCTAATACGTGCGCGATGCGCGATCGCGTGTGTCCCGGGGCCCCAGGCTGGATATTCGAAGCCGCATGCGTAGATGTTCGCGGAGGCTCCATGACGAGCGGCATAGGATCGACTTCCTGACTTTTTACTTGGTTCGAGCCAATCCGTCTGGCGTCATCGATTTGCGTCCTGTTTCGAGGAATCGCGATGAAGACCACTGCCGCCGCGAGAAGTGTCGCGAAGGCTCCGGCGAGAATTGGGGCGAAACGCGAAGCATGCTTCGGCTGCGGTTGCTGCGCGAAGGAGGCATCCAACCGCTGGAGCATCGCCGCCGGAACCGGCGCGTTCATTTGTCGCGACACACTCGCATCAATCGCACCAAACAGCGACCGCTGCTGAGCTAACTCGTCTGCGCAGCTCGCGCAAGCCTCGACATGCGCGCGCACAACCGGCGCAAGCTCCGCGCCACTCACCACCGCCTCAATCACAGCGTCTTTGTATTTTTCACATAGCATTGCAACTTCTCCGCTAACTGCTTCTTCGCCGCAAACAGCCTCGACTTCACCGTCCCAATCGGTAGCCCCAGCATCTGCGCCACATCGTCCAACGGATGCTCCTCCATCGCCGCCAGCAACAACACCAGCCGCAACTTCGGCGACAACTCGTCGACCGCCCGGTTGAGATGCGCCTGAAATTCGCTCGACGCCGCCAGATCTTCCGTCGTATCCGTCGGCCTCTGGCGAGCCCATTCCGTCTCGCGCGACTCCCGCCGCCCAGCCGACCGAGTACGATCGAGCGCCAGTCGAAACGTGATGCGCACCAGCCAAGCCCGAAATCGCGAACGATCCCTCAGCCGTTCGAACCGCCGATACGCCCGCAGCAACGCCTCCTGAGCCACGTCCTCGGCATCCGCCGCATTCCGCAACACTCCCCGCGCCACGCGAAACGCCAACGGCCCGCACTCCGCCAGCCGCTCCTCGAACTCGAGGCGCAGCGCGGCAGCCGCCGCAGCTTTCGCGTCGGCGTCGCCGGACCAGCCCGCTCGGGCTGCACTGGTTGGCTGGGTCAGAGCCAGCTCCCGCATCAATTCGTGGCCGAGCCGCCTACGCTCGCCTCCCTGTACAGCTACCAGACGCCACCACTACGAAAATGGTTCGCTGCCCGGTTCAAGTTGTAATAGTGATTCCGCGCAATACGAATACGTTGGAGTCCCACCCCTGGGCGATTGACTACCCGCGTTCGCGATCCGCCCCAACCGAGGTCAATTTGGAGTGCGGCGCCTTCAGCGCCGCCTTTACGGTGTAACCCATCCACTCATCGTCCCGCGTGATCTACACACTACCCTGTCTACTTCAGCGTTTCATCCAGCCAGTTAAACACCCGCTGATCGCGAATCCCCGTCCCCTTAGGTTCGCAGTGAAGGTCCGCCCCGTCGCTTTCCGAAAATTTCACTAACTTCTTCGGCGACGTCACAAGCTCATACAGCCGCTGCGATTGCCCCGGCCAATACGCCTCATTCGCAGGATTCGTAATCAGGATCGGGCAGCGAATCTGCCCCGCCACGCTTTCGAGATTGTAGGTCTGCGCCGCTTTGAACGTGTCGTAGTACGAAGTAAACCCATACGGTCGCGTGCGAAAACTCAGTGTGGCTCTCACCGCAGGGTTGAGTCCCTTGGTAAGGAAGCCGTCGAATTCAGCTTTCTTGCCGGCATTGAGCAGTTCCAACAAAGGTTTCGGCACGCTGGCCGCCCACGACGTAAACACATCGACGACACCGGGATCGGCTATTGCCGCGGCGATGCGTTTTTCGAACGCGACCGCGCGCGGAACCCAGTAGCCGCCCTGGCTGATTCCCTGAATCGCGATGCGCTTCGGATCGATCTCGCGTCGTGTGAGCACGTAATCGACGACAGGCGTGATCACTTTTTCCCAGTCAGGCCGAAAGAAAATCTTTTGTTTCCAGAGCGCGTAGCCCTGGCCGGGCCCGTCGAACGTCAGGCAATCGTACCCGCGAGCCATCGCGCCGGCAGCGCCCCAAAGATACATATCCAACAATGAGCCGTCGCTTCCGTTGACGAGGATCAGCAGCGGCCGTTTTTCTTTACGCGGGTTGGGAGCGCGAAAGAAAAAACCGTGCAGCTGCGTGTTTTCGTAAGGGATGCTGACCGGCTCGATCGCTGGATCGAAGAGCGGAATCGATTTTAGCCAGCAATCATAGAGAAGTTCCCAGGTCGGCTCGAGCCGCGACGGGTCCGCGGATCCGTCCGCAAAATAGGTCGCGCTATCGTAATAATTTTGCGCCCACAGATAGGCCTGGCGAGCGCTCTCTTTATGGCCGGCTGCCAACGATTCTTCGGCTTGCGTGCGCGCTTCGTCTCCGGCCGATTTGAAGGCATTGAATGCCGTCTCGAAATTTCCGTCTTCCACCTGGCGCGTAAGGTACAAAACCTTGCCGACGTTTCCGGCGGAGCCATAGGCTCGTCCAAGAGAGGTCAGAAAAATCATCTCGAACGTTGGATTTTTGAAAAAATAGTGAGGCTTGGCCGCAGCGGTGTTCGATTCAGCCGCAGGCTTGTCCTGCCCGGCTTGCGCGCCGGTTGCGATCGATGCGCCCAGCCCCGCGAGGGAAGCAGTCAGGCCAAGGCCAAATTGACGGCGATTTACGTTCACAAAGCTCTCCGTGCACAAAGAAATTGGAAATGGTCAACGCGACAATCTCAGAAAACGCGACCCGAGCGCGCACATCGTAGGGCCGAACGAACATCGTTACAAGTTCCGTTCGATTAATTTTCGGAAGGTGAGAGCCAGGCGCCGCCGAAAACAAGCCCCGGGCCAAGCGACGCCAGAAAAATCGGCTTGCGAGCGGCATCCGGACAACCGCGGAACATTTGCAGCGCGCTATGCAGCGCGGCACCGCAAGTCGAAGAGCCAAGGTTGCCAGAGGTCGTCGCGATCGGTGGAAACGCCTCAGCCGAAACACCGGCAACTTTCGCCAGCAGCGTCAGAAGCCGCGGATTGGGCTGATGCGTCGCAAAAGCGCCCACCGCCGCGCGCGGAATGCCGCTGAGTTTTTCGAGGGCGGAGATGATTTTTTCCAACCGCGAAATGGCCGCGCGCGAAAGAGCTTCGCCTTCGAACACTACGGCAAGGCTCCCATCGAGTTTGCCTTCGACCTTCACGGCTTCGGCATACTGATCGGCACACCCGAAAAGGAACTCGCGAATCCGATACGCCAGGCCTGCCGATTTTGCAGCCGCCGCGTTCGCAAGTGAGCTGTCGGCGCCGGCATCGGCGTCATCGGCATTCGCGCCGGTGTTCGTGGCACGCAAGAGAAACGCGCTCGCTCCGTCTCCGAAAAGTCCGCCGAATTCTCCCGCCACTCGGCCTGGCACCAGCGTGCGGCTATGAAGATCGGAGCTGACCACGGCCACCGTTCGAGCTTGGCCGGAAATAATCTGCGCTTGCGCCACCGAAAGCGCGTTGATAACTCCGAGGCAAGCGCCACCGACATCGAAAGCGCCGCACGTTTCGCGCGCGCCGATTTCCGAATGAAGCTGCGCGGCAAGCGACGGGTATAAATGATGCGTTTCGCTCGTAGCGATGATGGAGTCAATTTCCTCAGCGCGGCAGCCGGCCGATTGAAGCGCACCGTTGGCGGCCTGTGC
This sequence comes from uncultured Acidobacteriota bacterium, assembly GCA_963850795.1. Classification (GTDB taxonomy): domain Bacteria; phylum Acidobacteriota; class Terriglobia; order Acidiferrales; family UBA7541; genus Acidiferrum. The sequence goes on from CAWKNS010000032.1 coordinate 80,754, forward strand.
GCCCAGGGTGACTTCCGTCTCGCCATCCGCAGCATAGGCAAGCGATTCGATTCCAGCGCGGTCGCGCAGCTTGCCGACGGGCATTCCAAAAGCACGATCCACTTCCGCGGACGGTATGACCCGCGAACCAAGGGTGAGCGCGGACGCGGTAATCAGCGCGGCGGGTTGTGACGCCGATTGCGATGCGGCTTCGCGCAGACGGTGATTCACTTGTTCATCGGTGACGAGCATGGACGGTGAGCAATTGCCTCTCTGCAGAACCGGGGTCGGGGGACTGCCACCTGCTGACAGCATCATCCGGCAGAATCAGCGGACTTGCCAGCGAAGTTCGGTGAAAATCGGAGTAGGAGTTACTGACGCTCTCGCACACGTGGTTGGATGCGAAGGCCATGTTGAGAGATGTTCGTTCCTGCCCGTGAATGGAGTGTTGTCGCGGCGTTACAGTTTTGTGCGGAATTGCCGTGGAACAAAAAGGCCCGCAGCCAGACGCGGCTGCGGGCTTCCGATTCCTGAATTCCAAAGTTAATTACGACGCTGGAGTTTCGACAACAGTCGCAGCATTTCGAGATAGAGCCAGATCAACGTGACCATGAGCCCGAACGCCCCGTACCACTCCATATAACGCGGAGCGCCCATCCGTGCACCCGTCTCGATCATGTCGAAGTCGAGCACCAGGTTAAGCGATGCGATTACGACCACGAACAGGCTAAAAGCGATGCCGATTGGCCCGCTGCCATTGATCGCCGGCACCGCGATGTGAAAGAACCCGAGCACGATCTCAACGAGATAAAACAGCGCGATGCCACCGGTGGCCGCAATCACGCCAAGCTTGAAATTCTGCGTCACGCGAATCGTTCCCGTCTTATAGGCGACAAGCATTACGGCGAGTACGCCGAAGGTCAGACCGATAGCGTGAAACGCGACGCCGGGATACTGCTTGTCGAGAACGGCGGAGAGACCGCCGAGAAACAGCCCTTCGAACAGCGCATAAATCGGTGCCGTAATCGGCGCCCAGTTGCTCTTGAATATGGTGACGAGCGCGGCGATCAGTCCGCCGAAAACGCCGCCGATCATCCACGGCATGGCGCTTTCTGGCTGAGGCGAATGGGAAAGGCCCCAGGTCCAGGCAGAAGTCGCGATGACGCACAGCAGCAGGACGCCGGTCTTATTGACCGTACCTTGCACCGTCATCGCTTCCCCGACGCCAACGGCGCCGGCGCCTTGGAAAGCTTTCTCGCTAAGTGCCGGATTTGAAGATCGGAAAGGGTTAGGCATGGCGTTTTCCTTGTGTCTCTACGAAAGTACGCAGTATCGTGTCCCTGTTAGTTTACTACTGACACCGGACGGAAACCAATTTAGGTCGGTGAGAATACTCGCAGCTAATGGGACGTCGATGGATGCTTCGAGGATGCGCGAATCATCGTCGCGGCGGCGACGGCACTGAGAACGGCAAGAGCGGCGCTGATGATCATCACTTCGCGAAAGCCGGAAACAAAAGACGTATCGATCGCCTGTCGAACCGCCTCACGAAGGCTTGGATCAAGATCAGCGGGAATCACCACGCCGCCGAGGTTGAACCGCTGCGCGCTCAGAGCACTGCTGGCGGCTGCCGGCAGCGCGATTTTGTGAAGCGCTTGTTCGAAGCCCCGCGCAAAAACTTTCAGCATGACGATGCCGAAAATCGCGATGGAAAGTAAGCCCGCGGTGCGAGAGACCGCGTTGTTCACTCCCGATGCCGTACCGGCCAGCTCCTCATCGACCGCGTTCATCACGGTCGTCGTCAGCGGAGCGATGCTGATCGCCATGCCCAACCCCAGCACCACGATCGCTGGGAAAAACGTCGTCCAATAATTGGAGTGCGTGCCAGCCGTGAGAAACAGCGCGAAGCCTAGTGCTGCAACCACCGGGCCCACGATGAGCGGCACTCGGCTTCCATAGCGCGAAACAAGCCCGCCCGCCCATCGCGACAAAATGAATATTAACAAAATGAACGGCAGTAGCGCCGCCCCCGCGGCCGTAGCGGAATATCCTTGCACCTGAATCAGATTGAGCGGAAGAAAATAAAACATTCCGGACAGCGCGGCATAGAGAAGAAGCGTGAGCAGGTTTGCGCCGGAAAAATCCATCGAGCGAAAGAGCGATAGCGGCAGCATCGGAGCCTTGCTTCGCGCTTCAGCGAAAATAAAAATCCCGGATGCGACGACTCCGATAGTGAGCGCAGCCAAAACCATCGTGTTGCCGAAGCCGCGCGACGAAGATTCGATCAATCCATAAACAAGCGCGCCAAGACTCGCTGTCGCGAGAAACGCGCCGAGCCAGTCGAGTTCACTCGCCGCCTTTGCATCCCGGCTTTCTGGAACGTATCGAAATGTGAGCGCGAGAACCACAATCGCAATCGGCACGTTGAGAAAGAAAACCGCGCGCCACGAAACGTGTTCGATCAGCCATCCACCCATCACCGGCCCGATGGCCGCGGTAATCGAAGTGAACGCAGACCATACGCCAATCGCCTGCCCGCGCTCTTCTTTCGGAAACGATGTCGTAATAATCGCAAGGCTTCCGGGAACCAGCAGCGCGCCGCCAATTCCCTGCACCGCGCGCGCCGCAATCAATTGTGAAACGCTCGGAGCAAGTCCGCACCAGATCGATGCGAGTGTAAAAATCGTGACGCCGACAGAGTAAATGCGCCGCCGCCCAAAATGATCGCCGAGCGATCCACCAACAAGCAGCAGCGCCGCAAGAAAGAGCGCGTACGATTCGATGACCCACTGAACGTCGATTGCCGTAGCGTGAAATGCGGACTGCAACGCCGGAAGCGCCACGTTGACGACCGTGCCGTCGATGAACGCCATGCTCGTGCCAAGAATCGTTGCCGCAAGCACGTATGGCTGCGCCGACTTTTCGCAGTACGCCGCGGATTTTCCGTCAGCACTATTTTTCATGGGCTCGCGCGAACGACGCGCGGTTATGAGATGAAATCGAGTTCAAGAAGGATAGAGAGTTGCGATTCCGTGTGGATAGTTTGCAGTTAAACTACGAATAGAGGTTCGCAATCGATCGGCGAAAAAAGTTGGTAGCGCTAACGGGAATCGAACCCGTATTTCGGCCTTGAAAGGGCCGCGTGCTAACCGTTGCACCATAGCGCCAAACACGGTGGGAACAACCCATTAATTCTAGCAGAGAGCGGGCAATTCGCAGAATCGTTTGCTCGGCCGGTCGAAGACTATTTTCGCGCCACGTCGAGATGCGTCAGAGCGGCTCGGAGTCATGTCGCCGGAGCGATTTCTCAGTGGCGCTTAAGCCGCAACGCAAAAGGTCACTTCATGGCAGCGTCGAATTGCGTTAGGGCGGCTTCGGAGTCAGGAAGCCAGGCGGCGCCGAGTTTGCGGACGGCGGCTTGAATTACTGTGAGAGGTTGGCCGTCGAGCTTTTTGCGAAAATCTTGCCATTCGTTACGCAGTGTTTGGACTTCATCCGGCGAAGCGTCGGAAATGTAATTCTTGGCGGCCTTTGTCGGCGATCCGTAGGTGTTGCGGAAATCCTGATGCAAGTAGGCGGAGAAGAATTCGCTAAGCGTCGGATAGTCTTCGGCAACGATCGGCGCTTGCACCGGTGCTGCCGTGGATTTGCCTTTGGTGAGGCGCTTCATTCGCGATCCTCGGGATAGGTTGTGAGCACGAAGAAGCCTCCGCCGCGATCGGCCTTTAAAACTACTACGGCGCCGGAGCACGGTTCGGATGAGCTTTCACTATGATGCATGGTGCGGCCAATCGGGCGGCCAGCGTCGAAGTGCAACGCGAGATTCGGACGCGGAAAACCGCGATCGTTCCAACGGTCAACCTTGTCTTGATTTCGACGCAGAGCGGCGGCAACCGTTTCTTCTGCGGATGTGAGATCAGTCCACGATGAGGCAGCGGAAATGTCGCGCTCGCGATCGAGTCGTTCGCGAAGTTCTGCGTCGGTGCGGCCGACGTGTTTGTCGAGCGTATGCCCACCGCGCTGTTCGTCGCGTCCGAGATCGTAGCGATCGCTTGCGCCGGACTTCCCTGCTGCATCGCGATCGCCGGCGCGATTGTTCGATGCTCGCGGCTGCGCATCTCTTGAAGGAGCGGCCGCTGCTGCTTCGCCGCTCGTAGCACGATTTTCAGACGGCGCGGACTGGCACGCGGCGAGTGCGAAAATAAGGAGCAAGAATGAGGCGATCGTAGACGTCGAGCTTTGCACGGCGAGGTTCCGTGAAGAGCGGTCGCGCGATGCCGCGAGCGAAAAAAAACGGTGTGGAGTCGGACAGGCCAAGCTTAGCTCTTACGATCTTCCCACTCTTCGTGCCAGGCCTGCTGGATGGCCTCGAGTTTTGATTCGTTGGATTTTTGCGGATTGCCGGCGAAACCGGGGAGTTCGGTGACCCATTTGTGCATGTCGGTGAAGCGGACGGTATACGGGTCGATGTCGGGATGCGCATCGGTGAGGCCGATGGCGATGTCATCGAGATTTTCCCAGTCGAATGAAGGCATGCTTTGTTCCTCAGTGCAGTTTTTTAACGGCGAGTTTCAGTTCGTCCTTTGTGCGTTTTGAGCCGACGAAGATTTCACCACAGAGTGCGCGGAGTTCACAGAGCTAAGAGTGAGATGCTGCGCGCGTTCGAGCGGGTTCGCGGGGCGCGATCGTGCGGACCAATCGGTAACGACGGCACGCGAACCTCAGTGGTCTTTTTCTTTGACGTGGTTTTTGTTCCACTCGGGGATTTCGACGACGATATCGGTGGTGCCGTCGGGGACGGTCTGGCAACCGAGGCGCGATTTCGGCGTGATGCCGGGAGCTTCGTCGAGCTCGTCGAGCTCGGCGTCGGTGGCTTCGTTGCAGGATTCGAGTCCCTGTTTCACGATGACGTGGCACGTGGAGCATGCGCAGACGCCGCCGCAGGCGTGGTCGAGTCCGGCTTTGATGCCTTCGGAAATGTCGAGAATGCTGCCGGGCAGGCCGTTGTGGCCGTACGGAATTTGCGCGGGATCGACTTCGATGGTTTTGCCGCTCGGAAGAAATGTGACTTTGTATTTCTTCGTGGCGGGAGTGTATTTGACTTCTTCGATGTATGGGTTGCTGCCGCCCATTTGTATCTCTCCTTCGGAAAAATCGAAAAACCATGCTCGGCATTGTTGAATTGTTGCCGAACGTTTCAAAAATCAAAACCGGGGCTCGGTCGTGCTGACAACTTGCCAAGCGCAATCAAAGTTCAAAACCGGGGCTCGGCGGAGTTTACATCTTGCCAAGCTGGGGCACAGCAGTGCTGTGCCCCTACACAATCTTGCGTGGCGGCGCGATGTTGCTGGCTGCGCGCCAAACTTTTACCGCAGCCCCTCGAACTCAAACTTCGGCTAGTTTGCGGCCTTCTAGTGCTGTTGATACTGCGCCGTTCATCACTAATTCCGCAAGGCGTTCGACGTGGCTTGGTTCAGTTCGTCGATGCGTTTGCGGATTAGCTTGTAGTCTTCGCCGGCTGCGGATTCTTTCAGGGAGGCGACGGATTTGTCGATTGCGGTGCGCTCTTCTTGCGGTAGCGACGTGCCGGCTGGACTTGCGAGTGCTTTTTGCGTGGCGGTCAGTATCGATTCGGATTCGGTGCGGGCTTCGATGACCTGGCGCTGGGCGAAGTCCTGTTCGGCGTACTCGATCGACTCTTCCAACATGCGTTCGATCTCGGTGTCGTTGAGGCCGTAGCTTGGCGTGACTTCGATGGTGTGTTGCTCGCCGTTGCGCAGATCTTTGGCGGCGACTTGCAGGATGCCGTTGGCGTCGATCAGGAATTTGACCTCGATGCGAGGCAGACCGGCGGGCGACGGTGGAACTTTCAGGATGAAGCGCGCGAGCGAACGGCAGTCTTTGGCGAGTTCGCGTTCGCCTTGGAGCACGTGAATGTCGATGCCAGTCTGATTGTCTACGCCGGTGGTGTACATCTCCTGCGCGCTGGCTGGGATTGTGGAGTTACGCGGGATGACTTTGGCGACGGCGCCGCCGTAGGTCTCGATGCCGAGCGAGAGCGGTGTGACGTCGAGCAAGAGCATGTTTTGCACGCCGCGATCGAGAATGTTGGCTTGGACTGCGGCGCCGAGGGCGACGACTTCGTCGGGGTTGAGTTCGGTGTGCGGCTTGCGCCCGAAATAATTTTCGACGGTGGCGCGGATGAGCGGAGTGCGCGTTGTGCCGCCGACCAATACAACTTCGTCGATTTCGCTCGGCTTGAGGTGAGCGTCAGCGAGTGCTTGTTTGACCGGGCCCATAGTGCGATCGACGATCGGCTTGATGATCGCGTCGAAATCGGTGCGCGTGAATTCGTGAGCGAATACGGCTCCGCCGGGGAGCGCGAAACGGACGCTGGTGGTTTGCGATTCCGAGAGTTGGTGCTTTGCGTCGATCAGCACCTTGCGAAGTTCCTGCGCGAGTTCTGGCTGAGCGGAAATATCGACGCGATGGTGCTCTTGAATTTTTGCGCGAATCAGCGCTTGGAGCGCGTTGTCAATGTCGTCGCCGCCGAGGTGCGTGTCGCCGTTGGTCGAAAGGACTTGGTAGATGTCGCCTTCGCTGGTGGAGATCAATTTGAGGACGGAGATGTCGAAGGTGCCGCCGCCGAGATCGTAGACGGCGACGTGGCCGCGCTGCTTTTCGTGCAGGCCGTAGGCGAGGGCGGCGGCGGTTGGCTCATTGACGAGCCGTAAAACTTCGAGTCCAGCGAATTTTCCAGCGTCTTTCGTTGCTTGGCGCTGCGCGTCGTTAAAATATGCGGGTACGGTGACGACTGCGCGATCGACGGATTCGCCGAAGTGAGCTTCGGCCCAATTTTTGAGTTCGCGCAAGATGAACGCGGAAATTTCTGGTGGCGTGAAAGTCTTGTCGCCGAGCTTGACGCGAATGACGTTCTTGCTTGATGCATCGATGCGGAACGGAAACAGTTTCAGTTCGTCTTGAATGTCGGCGACGCCGCGGCCCATGAGGCGCTTCACGGAGTAGATGCTGCGATCAGGTTGAGTGAGAAGGCGGCGGCGTGCTGGTTCGCCGACGATGACGCTGCCGTCAGCGTCTACGCTCACCACCGATGGGCACAGCGTGCTGCCGCTCGGTCCGACGATGCACTTCGGAGCGTTCGTCTGCGGGTCGATGTACGCGACGAGGCTGTTTGTGGTACCCAGATCAATTCCGACGATTCTTCCCATGTCTTAGGTTAATTCCTTTGCGACGCTGTTTACCAGATTGCGGATGTAGGAGCGGCGGTTGAGCAGCTCATTGAGGCGGACTTTGATTCCGTCGCGATCGGTGTCGGACGCGTTTGCGTCGATGGCTGCGTCCCACTGTTTTGCGGCGGCGAAGAGTTGTTGATCGACTTCGAGCAGCTTTTGCTGGAAGTTGGTTTCGGCGATTTCGAGTTTCGATTTCAGGCTTTCGAGATCGGCGCCGCTTGCCTTTGCTTCGCGCAATTCGTCTAGCGATTCGTTCAGCTCAAAAACTTCTTCGAGCAGTTCGGGCGGGGCTTGCTGCTTTTGTTCGCCTTCTTTGCGGGCGCCTTCGATTTCGAGCGAGATATTCGACGCGGGCGACGGGGTCGCGGAGGACGCGGTAGGCGTCGTTGAGAGCGGAGCTGCGCTTCAGCGAGTCGGCTTGCTCTTCGGCGCTGGCGTTTACGAAGTTGTCGGGGTGGAGCTTCCAGCTGAGCTGTAAAAACTTTTGTTCGAGGCCGGGCATTTCGATCCAGAGCTTGCGGGGCAAGCCGAAGAGGGAGAAGTGGTCGGCGGGTTTGCCTTGGGCGGTGGACGGGGCGGTCATTGATGGCCTCCCGGAACGCTCGGAGGGGCGATTTCAATTTGGAACTGGGCGAGGTTTCGCCTGAGATTCGCTTTTGAGGGGTATACCCCCCATGTTTTGGAAAGAGTGCGCAAGTTGCTTGGAATGAGCGGGATACAAACAGTCAGAAAACAGGAGTGCGCAAGCTGCTGAGAATACTGGGGATAGTTGGGGGGTGTTTTCGAATTGGAGAGCGTATTCATCTAGGAGTATAACGTTATTTTATAAAGTTGTCAATAGCTATCGATCTTATGTTCCCTGCCGGGACCGGACCGGGCAAAAAGTTCGAGGACTTCAGGGGCTGAAGCCCCTCTCCTTCAGCTAACCTTGATGTCGCGGTTGAAACCGCGACCCACAAACCGTTCGAAATGCTACCCAGCCCAGTCGCTCCAACAAACCATACTTAGCGATGAAGCGCCGGTCGTGTTCACGTCTGGGATCCTTCGCTACGCTCAGGATGACAGGTCTTTTTTCAATCCGACAGCAGTTGAAGTTTCAGTCCAGGGCCGCAACTCGCGTGCCGCCGACAAACCCAAAAACGATCGACCGAAGAGCGCCGAAAAACAAAAAAGTGGCGGGCGATGGGCTGCCGGCCACTTCAGATATTGCTCGGTCTCGCTCACGGCGTACAGGCGGTGGTGCCTGTGTCGCAAAAGGCTGGCGACGCAAAGTCGCCGCTACGCGGTGAACGAACTGCCGCAGCCGCAGCTTCGCGCGGCGTTGGGATTCTGAAAGACGAATCCCTGGCGCATCAAGGTCTCTTCGTATTCGAGGACAGTGCCGGCAAGATAGAGCAAGCTTTTGGGATCGACGAAGATGCGGGCGCCGAATTCCTCGAAAATCTTGTCGCGATCACGGGATTGCGTGTCGAGACGCATGGCGTAGGAGAGGCCGGAGCAACCGCCGCCTTGGACGCCGACGCGCAGGCCGCCTTGATCGAGAGGCACGCCGTCTTTTTCGAGCAGGGCGCGGATTTTTTGCGCGGCGCGCTCGGTGACGCGGATGGTTGGGGTGCTTGGCGAAATGGTTTCTAGTGTTGCCATGATGTGACCTTTGGTGCTTGGGCCTGAGTTGAGATCAACCTCATGCAATAGTGCGATCCCCAAAGCGGGCACGGCGGTGCCGTGCCCCTACTCGGCCGGTTAGCGGCCGAAGGAAAAGATTAATGTCCGGCGGAAGCCTTTTCGTGTGCGAGGACTTCGATGCCGTGCTTTTTCTTCCAGTCGCCGATGGCGGCCTTGATGGCGTCTTCGGCGAGGACCGAGCAGTGAATTTTGACTGGAGGAAGCGCGAGTTCGCGAACGATATCGGTGTTCTTGATGTTGAGCGCTTCTTCGATGGTCTTGCCCTTGACCCATTCGGTGGCGAGCGATGAGCTGGCGATGGCCGAGCCGCAACCGAAGGTTTTAAATTTGGCTTCTTCGATGACGTTGGTCTCGGGATTGATTTTCATTTGCAGCTTCATGACGTCGCCGCATTCGGGCGCGCCGACAAGACCGGTCCCGACGTTGGGATCTTCCTTCGGCAGGCTGCCGACGTTGCGCGGGTTGTTGTAGTGTTCTACGACTTTTTCACTGTAAGCCATGTCGTTGTTGCTCCTTTACTTCTAAACTTTTCTGTTCGACAGACGTAACTTCGGCAGACCTAAAATGCGATAGCTGTAGCTTTGTGTCCGTACAAAAAACTCTATCGAGCGGCGCTGACCTTTGCAGTCGCCTGCAAGCCAGAACTCTTGACGAGATCTTCGGCGATTGCAACGTTGGGAACCGAAGCCGAACGACCGGCCGCGAGTTGCCGCTGCACATCGCGAATCACTTCGGCGTTGACGCCGAGGCTCTTCAAAAACGTGCGAACCTGCTGCACTTCGTGAAACGAACGAACGCCCGCCACACCTTCGCCGTCGGAGTCGTAGGGCACGAAAGATACCCGAAACGCCGCACCGATGCCACCGATTGAACGGTGAATCCGAATTGTTCCTTCATTAGCCATGTGCTTTGTGTCCTCTTCCTTTTTCAGTCGATGATAATTGTCAGGCGGCCGTCCACTTCACCTTGGAGATATCGATGCCTTCCTTAGCCATCTCATACAGGGGCGAAAGCTCACGGAGCTTGCTGACGACCTGAACCATCTTGTCGATCACGTAGTCGACTTCTTCCTCGGTATTGAAGCGTCCGAGGCCGAAGCGAATCGAGGTGTGAGCCAGGTCTTCGCCCACGCCTAAAGCTTTGAGTACGTAACTGGGCTCGAGGGTTGCAGAGGTGCAAGCCGAGCCGCTCGAAACAGCGATATCGTTGATGCCCATAAGGAGAGACTCGCCCTCAACATAGGCAAAGCTCATGTTGAGGTTGTTCGGGAGGCGGTGCTCCATCGAACCGTTGATGAAAACCTCGTCGAGCTTGGCTTCGAGGCCTTTTCGGAGGCGCTCGCGGAGCGCGAGGAGCCGGACGCTCTCGCTAGCCATCTCCTGCTGCGCTATTTCGCAGGCTTTACCGAGACCGATGATGCCGGTGACGTTGAGCGTGCCGGAACGCATACCGCGTTCGTGACCGCCACCGTCGATGATGGCGGAAAGCTGCACGCGCGGATTCCGGCGGCGAACGTAAAGAGCGCCGACGCCCTTCGGGCCGTAAATCTTGTGGGCCGAGATTGCGAGCAGGTCAATGTTGTCTTTCTGCACGTCCACGGGAATCTTGCCGACGGCCTGAACGCCATCGACGGCAAAGATGATGCCGTGTTCTTTGGCGATTTTGCCGATTTCCTGGATCGGGTTGATTGCGCCAATTTCGTTGTTGGCGTACATGATGGTGATCAGGATTGTTTTCGGCGTGATTGCTTTGCGAACGTCTTCGGGATCGACGCGGCCGTCTTTTTGCACCGGCAAATAGGTGACTTCGTAGCCGTATTTTTCAAGGCGCTTGCAGGTGTCGAGGACAGCCTTGTGCTCGATCGCCTGGGTGATGATGTGGTTGCCCTTTTCGCGGTACATCTCGGCAACGCCCTTGATCATCAAGTTGTCAGATTCGGTGGCGCCGCTGGTGAAGATGATTTCTTTGGGCGTGGCGCCGATCAGCGAGGCGATCTGCTGGCGCGCGGTTTCGATGGCTTCTTCGCCGGCCCAGCCGAACGAGTGGTTGCGGCTCGCGGCGTTACCAAATTTCTCGGTGAAATACGGGAGCATGGCATCGACGACACGAGGATCGGTCGGCGTCGTTGCGTGATTGTCCATGTAAATCGGGAGCTTTACAGCCATTTTCCTGTCTCCTACTTCTCGATTTCGGTCTTGCTTCGCTTACTTTGCTGCGCGGGGCCGGCCCTATCGAAGGGCTGACGACAGCGCGACGAGCGCAGGTTCGTGCTGATCTTCGCTCATCTGAGAAATCGTTACGGTGCTCAGCACTTGCATGATGCTTTCGTTTACTTTACGCAGCGGCTCTCGCACGGAGCACTTGTCGGTCGCATCGCAGATTCCGTGGCTCGTGATGCAGCTGGTGATCAGCACCGGGCCGTCGATTGCCGAAATCACATCGAGGGCGCTGATCTGGCCCGGCTCTTTCGCCAGTTGGTAGCCGCCGCTGGAACCGTGCTTCGCTGCGACGAGGCCTTGGCGCGCGAGCTTCTGGAGCACTTTGGCCATCAGCGTCGTCGAGATGCCGTACTCCTCGGAAATCTCGTTGGCGCTGCATGCGTGCGCGTTGCGATGCGTCGCGAGGTGCTTGACGGCGATCAGGCCGTAATCGGCTTTTTTGGACAGCTTAAACATCTGAGGCTGATACGCTCCTGGTCAAATGGGACAAAATCGGTCCCAGTTGGAATAATATTCTCTTTGGCGCTGCAAGTCAAACCGAAAGGGTGCCCCAAAGTGGTGCAAAGCATTGATTTGGAGCGGGTTATAGTACTAGGCCCTCTGTGAGTTGGCAGACGGACCCCGGCCGCACACGTGATAGGCTGACGCACGCATTGGATGAGGAGAGGCGCATGGGGCGTTACATACATCGGGGTGGAATTCTGAGGATATCGTTGATTTTGTTGGGCGGGCTGGTGGCTTGGAGTGGAGCGCTTGGGCAGACTGCGAAACCGGGCGATGCTTCGAGTTCATCGACTGCGTCGACCTCTGCGAGTCAAACTACTGAAGATAAGGTATTTACGCTGGTCGGTGCGGGAGATATCGCCGGGTGCGGGGCAGCTCTAGCGGGAGCTGAAGCTACTGCGAAGCTCATAGAGAAAATTCCGGGCGAAGTTTTCGCATCGGGCGATCTCGCCTATGAACACGGGAACTCGGTCGAATTGAACGAATGCTACGGGAAAACTTGGGGGCGGTTTAAGGACCGGACGCACCCGACGCCAGGGAATCATGAGTATGGGACGCCGGAGGCCCGGGACTATTTTCGGTATTGGGGAGATCGGGCGGGGCCGGTTGGGAAGGGTTATTACAGTTTTGATTTGGGCGTGTGGCACATCATTGGGCTAAATTCGAATTGTGATGCGCCGGGGTTGGGTGGGTGCGCGGCGGGGTCACCGGAAGAAACCTGGCTGAAGAAAGATTTGAGCGAACATGCGGGGTCTTGCATTGTTGCGTTCGGCCACCACGCGCTGTTTAGCAGCGGGATTTTTCGGAAGCATGCGGTGCATCCGGAGCTGAAGGCGATTGTGCAGGATTTGTATGCGGCGCATGCAGATTTGCTGCTGGTCGGGCATGAGCATTCGTATGAGCGATTTGCGCCGCAGGATCCGGACGGGAAGATCGATCCGGAGCATGGGATTCGGGAGATTGTGGTGGGAACGGGCGGGCGGAGTCACGATCCGCTGGGATTTGCGATGGACAATAGCGAAGTGCGGAACATGGATACGTTTGGCGTGATAAAGGTGACGCTGATGCCGCACGGGTATACGTGGGAGTTTGTGCCGGTAGAGGGTGGCACGTTTACGGATTCGGGTTCGGGGGTTTGCCACAATCGGGCGCCGGTTGAGGCGCGGGCCGGCGGGCAAGTAATAGACGGCGGCGAAAAAGATTCGGCCGCGAACGTTGATCGCGTCGCGGGCGATTTGCGGAAAACCGCCGGCAAGGGTGCCGGCGCTACTTTGCGCAGGAGCCGCCGGTGCTGGCGGCGTCGATTAGTTTTTGCACGGCGGCGGTCGGCAGCAACAAGAGTTGCGCTCGCGGTTGTGCAAGCTGAGTGATCGCCGTGGTCTGGGTGGTCTTCCAATCGGCGGGGGCGGCGGAGCCCTTCGCGAGGTAGTCGAGCGCGGCTAAACCGGCCACGCCGAGCGCCGAGAGGTTTTGCGAGACTTGGCCGACTTCCTTCACGAGGAACGAACGCTGTGCGAGCGGCTGAAGCTTGGCGTCGTTGTCGCGCCAGATGATGAATTGGGCGCGGAGACGTGCGGCGGAGTCGGCGTCATTGCAGCTTGACGCGAGGAATTTATCGACGAGGTCACTGAAGTCGCGGGCTTTGTCGCTTTCGAGGTTCACGGCATCGACGACGCGATTCATGGGCGTCATGCTGGTCGGCTCTTCGGGAGCGAGCTCTTCGCGTTTGTAATCTTTCACGGGCTCGACGACGTCGGTGAGCGTTTTCAATGCTTCGAATTCGTCTGGGCTGGCGGCGCCGGCGATGCGCTGAAGCATCGAGCGGTAGTATCGGCGGTGATTCAGGTCGAGAAGTTCGAGGCGCGCGCTTTCGGTGTTCATGCGGGCGTACATTGAGGCAACGTCGGTGACGCTTTGCGGCGACCAGAGGCGCTCGGCAATCGCGGCGCAGCGCGGCCAGACGCGCGAGTCCATGTTTTCGGTATTGACGTACTCGGACCACATCGTGGCTTCGCCGCCGAGGATGAGCTTTTGCTGCTCGGGCGTGAGATTCGCGGCGGCTCCGCCCATGGGATCAACGGCGTAGTGGCGCGCGGCGCTCCAGCCGAGATCGATGTAGTAGCCGTTGGAAAGAATGCCGCGATAACCCTGTGAGGCAGCTTCGGCGAGCGACGCCTGACCGCGCCACGACTGGATCACGATGTCTTTCGGGACGCCGGGGATGAACACTTCGTCCCAGCCGACGACGGCTTTGCCGTGTTTGGTGACGAGCTTTTGCACGCGCTGGCTGAAGTAGGCCTGGAGATTCTTGTTGTCGGCGATATTGTGGGATTTTTTGAATTCCTGAATTTTCTCGTTTGCGTCCCACTGTTTGCCGTTCACTTCGTCGCCACCGATGTGGAAGAAGTGGTCGGGAAAGACTTTGGCCATTTCGCCGATGAAATCGTCGAGAAATTTGTAGGTTTTTTCGTTGGTGGGGTCCATCGCGGGGTTCATCACGCCCCACTTGCGTTCGATCTGGTATGGGCCGGGGCCGCTGGCGAGATCGGGATAGCCGACAAACCAGGCAGTGCTGTGGCCGGGCATGTCGAATTCGGGGACGACGCGGATGCCGCGCTCACGGGCGTAGGCGATGAAGTCGCGGACTTCTTCCTGCGTGTAGTAGAGATTGTCGGAGCCCTGCTCGTGGAGCTTGGGGAATTTTTTGCTCTCGATGCGGAAGCCTTGATTTTCAGAAAGGTGCCAGTGGAAGACGTTCATTTTCACGGCTTCCATGCCATCAACGTTGCGGCGCAGGGCGTCGAGCGGGATAAAGTGGCGGCCGACGTCGAACATGATGCCGCGCCAGGGGAAGCGCGGCTGATCGTTGATGGTGACCACAGGGACGTCGAAGCCGGCGGCGCCGGGCTCGACTAACTGCAGGAAAGTTTGCAGGCCGTGCATCGTGCCGAGGGGAGTGGCGGCGTTGAGCTTCGCGCCGTCGGCGGTGACTTCGAGCGAGTAGTTTTCGTCTTCGCCGAGTTCCTGAATTTCTTTGCTGGCGTGATCGGTGTGAATGGTCAGCGTGGCTTTGCCGGTGGTCGCGGATTTGGCGAGGTTCGGGATGGCGGTTTCGCGATTGAGCTGGGTCAGGAAGCGAGCGACGGAATGCTCGAGGCGCGGTTCCGTGTGACCGGTCAGTGCAACGGAGAAGTTCGCGTCGATGCGGAGTTCGCCGCTACCAAGCTGCGCGTTCGAGGGCAACGGCATGATGTTCAATGTCCGCTGCGATTGCGCGTTTGTCGAAGGTGATTGCATCAGTGCGCCCAAAAGGATCGTCCCCGCCAGCAGTATTGCCCGACCATGAATCATCTTCGCCTGCCCTCCGCCCAATTTTCTGCCAAGATTTCCGCCACTAATACGATTCAATAACGCTTGGCATACTCGCACAAGGCTTATCGTGGCGAAACTGATTTGTGGGTCAGGAGTTCGCTGGACCCCGGTTCATGACAGCGTCTATGAGGGCGATGAGCGGGCCGATTTGGCCGCAGGCGGACGCGGCTTGTAAGGAGATTTTGCGGCGCGTCGGCTGTTGCGGCTGGGTTAGAATATCGTGAGTGGTTTGTGGCGCGGGAATGCGCCGCTCACTGAAGATGAAAACATCGATTGCCATCTATCCGGGCTCGTTTGACCCGGTGACCAACGGCCACCTCGACCTGATCGAGCGCGGCGAGAAGATGTTCGACCTGGTGATCGTGGCCGTGTTGAAGAACGCGGAAAAGCAGCCGCTGTTTACGGTGCCTGAGCGCGTCGAAATGCTGCGCGAAGTCACGAATCGCTGGAGCGGCGTGGAAGTGGATGTGTTCGACGGATTGCTGGTCGATTACGCGCGCAAACGCGGGGCCGGCGTGATTTTGCGTGGGATTCGCGCCGTTTCCGACTACGAGTACGAATTGCAGATGGCGCTGATGAATCGAAAGCTCGAGCCGCGGCTCGAAACCGTTTTCATGTTGCCGGGGCAGCCGTACAGTTTTCTGAGTTCGAAGCTGGTGCGCGAAATCGCGCAGCTCGGCGGGCCGTTGGAAGGGCTTGTGCCCAGCGTCGTGGAAGAAAGAATTCGCGCGAAGATCGCCTAATCGCGAAAAATTATAGCGAGCGCGCTCGAAAAGATTCGCAGTCATCGACAGGAGAAACAGAAACAGTGCAACTCACCGACCGCATCAATCGCATTCAAATCTCGCCGACGTCGGCCGTGATCGCGGAAGCCGACAAGCTCAAGGCGAAGGGCGTCGATATCGCCGACTTCGGGCCGGGCGAGCCGGATTTTCCGACTCCCGATCACATCAAGCAGGCCGCGATTCGGGCGATCGAGCATAACTACACGAAATACACGCCGACCGGCGGGATTCTGCCGCTGCGGGAAGCGATCGTGCGCGTGGCACAAGCGCGAGCTGGCTTCGAGCTACGAGCCGAAAGAGTGCATCGTCAACGTCGGCGGTAAGCATTCGATTTTCAATTGCGTCAGCGTGCTCGTGCAGCAGGGCGATGAAGTCATCATTCCGGCGCCGTATTGGGTGAGCTATCCCGACATCGTGAAGTATGCGGGCGGTACGCCTGTGTTCGTGGACAGCAAGCCGGAAGATGGCTTCAGCGTGAAGGCGTCGGTCATTGAAAAGGCGATCACGCCGAAAACGAAGATGGTGATTTTGAGCTCGCCGAACAATCCGACGGGCGGCGTGATTCCGCCGGACGAGTACGAGCGGATTTTCGCGGCTTGCAAGAAGCACAACGTTTGGCTGATGGCCGACGAGTGCTATTCGCATTTCACTTACGGCGAGCACAAGCCGTACTCGATCGCGAGCGTGGCGGGATCGAAAGAGAATGTCATCATCATCGGCTCGATGTCGAAGACGTTTGCGATGACCGGATGGCGCGTGGGCTATACGCTCGCGCCCGAAGCGCTGATCCAGGCGACGGTGAAATTGCAGAGCCAATCGACGTCGAATCCAACATCGATTGCGCAGTATGCGGCGCTCGAAGCGATGCGCGGCCCGATGGATACGGTGCCGGTGATGCTCGCGGAATACGAGAAGCGGCGCAAGCGCATCGTCGAAGGGCTGCGCGCGATCAACGGCGTCACTTGCGAATGGCCGGGCGGCGCGTTTTACGCGTTCCCGAATGTGTCGGCGCACCTGGCGAACGGGAGCAGCGGACAAGCGCTGGCGAAAGACACGACGGAACTCGCGAAACTGCTGCTCGAAAAGCGCGCGTCGCGCTGGTGCCCGGCGATGCATTCGGCGCGCCAGGATATTTGCGGCTTTCGTACGCGACTTCGATCGAGCGCATCGACGAAGGACTGCGCCGGCTCGACCGGTTTTTCTCGCGGGTCGAGGCCGCGGCCTGACTTGTCCGCATGAAGCCCGCTCCCCAGCGGCTCGAGCCGATTTTCAGCCCGCGCATTTGGGGCGCGCGGTCGCTTGCGCCGCTTTATCCCTGAAAAATCGGATCTGGCCGAACCGCTGGGCGAAGCGTGGCTCACCAGCTTCGAGAGCAAAATCACAACTCCGGAATTTCGTGGCAAAGACTCTGCGCGAGGCTTGGCGTGAAATGCCTGCCGAGTGGCGCGGAACGGCAATGCGCGCGAGCGAAGAGTTTCCGCTGCTCGTGAAATTTATTTTTCCGACGGACATGCTTTCGCTACAGGTGCATCCGGACGACGCTTACGCATCGGTCCACGAAAAAGCTGCCGGTGGACGCGGGAAAACGGAGATGTGGCACGTGGTTTCGGCCGAGCCCGGCGCGGAGTTGTTGTTCGGTTTGAAACCGGGCTCGAACAAACAGGAATTTCTCGCGCGATTGAAAGATCAGACGCTGGAATCGATCTTTCAGCCGGTCGATGTTCGCGCGGGAGACACCATTTTCGTTCCGCCCGGAACTCCGCACGCGATCGGGCCCTGGCATGATCGTCATCGAAGTGCAGGAATATTCCGACCTGACGTATCGCGTGTACGATTACGGCCGCGTCGATGCGCAAGGCAAACCGCGCGAACTGCACATCGAGAAGGCGCTCGAAGTCACGAATTTCGCTTCGACGTTTAAAGGCAAGACGAAGCACCTGCCGCTGCCCGTGGAGACTCAGAGAGACAGCGTCGAGCGATCGTTGCTAGCCGCCTGTCCGTTTTTCGCTACGGAGTTGTGGACGTCGGCGCGCCATTCGCGATTCCGGTCGAGCCGCTCGCATTTCGATCTCATTGTGTTGCTTTCGGGCCGCGGCGTGCTGCGTTCGACGGATTTCGCATTTCCGGTCGAGCAAGGCGAATGCTGGCTTTTGCCGGCGAATCTGGAAGACTGCCACTTTGCTTCCGATTGAACCGACGAAGATGATTCGCACGTATGTCCCTGATATCGCTGTTTTGCGTGAGGAACTCCAACGCGGCTGCCCGGCCCGCTTCGATGGATAATACTGTCTTCGACTGAGTTGACTGGTTTCTTATGGCCGCGGAAAAACTGACAACGCATGCCGTCATTCTTGCTGGAGGGCGCGGCACGCGCTTCTGGCCGCGCAGCCGCACGCGCACGCCGAAGCAACTGCTTAACATCGTCGGCGAAGACACGATGCTCGAGCAGACGGTCGCGCGGCTGCGTCCGCTCGTTCCGCCGGAGCGCATCTGGACGGTCACGAATCGCGAGCAGGCCGCGGGCGTTGCGCAAACAAGTTCCGCCGCTGGCGCGTCAGCGCGTACTGACCGAGCCCATCGGCCGCAACACCGCCGCCGCGATCGCGCTGGCTGCGATTCACGTGCGCCATGCCGCGCGCGGCGATGCGTTGATGGCCGTGCTGCCCGCCGATCATTACATCGCGAATCCCGAACGCTATCGCGTCATCGTGAAAGCCGCGCTGGAAATGGCCGCGCGATCCGAAGAAGATGGTGGTGCTCGGCATTCCGCCGACGCGGCCCGAAACCGGATTCGGCTACATCGAACGCACCGGAAACGCGCTCGATGCGAAAGGCTTCCCCGTTTATGCGGTGCGCCGGTTCACGGAAAAACCCGCACTCGCTCTGGCGAAAGAATATGCCGGCTCTGGGCTCTATCACTGGAACGCCGGGATGTTTTTCTGGCGCGTCTCGACGTTTCTTGACAATCTGAAAAATTATTTGCCGAAAACGTACTGCCGCGCTCGAAACGCTCGCGGAAAGCATCGGCAAGAAAACTTACGACAAGCAACTTGCGCGACATCTATCCGACGCTCGAAAATATTTCCGTCGATTACGCCGATCCTCGAACCGGCGACACGCGAGCAAGGCAACCCGCGCGTTTTCGTGATCCCCGCCGAGGTCGGCTGGAGCGATATCGGCTCCTGGGCGGCGGTTTATGAATTGTTGGCAAAGCGTCCGGGCGAGAATATTTTCGCGCGGCGCAGGCGCACAGCGATCGACGCCGAAGGCAATTTCTTCTAGAGCCCGAAGAAATTCGTCGCCGCGATCGGCGTCAAGGATCTTGGTTGTCGTGGAAACTGCCGACGCGCTGCTCATCTGCCCGCGTGAGCGCGCGCAAGACGTCGGCAAAATCGTCAAAAAGCTCGAAGAAGCAAAGCTCGAAAAACTTTTGTAACACTGCACTTCTAGGCGGATCGCGGCGAGCCCGCCTTCGTCGCGTATACTCAAAATTTATGACTGCGATCAAATTTGGCACCGACGGCTGGCGCGGCATCATCGCCGACGATTTTACTTATGCGAATGCGCGCATCGTCGCGCATGCGATCGCTCGCTACGTCGTGCGCGGTGAAGACGCGCGCAAAGGCGTGCTGATCGGCTACGACCATCGTTTCGCGTCCGACAAGTTTGCCGCCGCCGTCGCCGAAACGATCAGCGCCACCGGCACGCCCGTCTGGATCACCGACAAGCCTTGCCCGACACCCGCGATTTCGTTGCTCGTTCGCCAACGCAAAGCCGCTGGCGGCCTGATGATCACCGCCAGCCACAATCCCGCCCGATGGAACGGCATCAAGTACAAGGCCAGCTATGGCAGCAGCGCGCTTCCGTCGATCGTCGCGCAAATCGAAACGGAACTCGCCGGCGTTCTCGAAACCGGCGTTCCGCCGCTGCCGCCGCAAAAGAATCTCATTCAAACGCTCGATCCGCGCGCGCCTTACATCGAAACCATCGAAAAACTTGTCGATTGGGATCGCCTGCGCAAAGCGAAATTTCGTTACGTCTCCGACGCGATGCACGGCTCCGCCGCCGGACATCCTGCCCGAAATTTTCAAGCGCAACGGCATCGCCTGCGACGAAATTCGCGGCACGCGCGATCCGCTCTTCGGCGGCGCGCATCCCGAACCGATCGAGCCTCACATCGATCCGCTCCGCAAAGCCGTGCTCGCCGGCAAATATGACGTCGGATTCGCCGCCGATGGCGACGGCGACCGCATCGGCGCGATCGATCGCGACGGCACCTTCGTCAATCCGCACCAGATTTTCGCCTTGCTCGTCTGGCATCTCGTCGGGACACGCGCAAGCTCGAAGGCGAAATCGCCAAAACGTTTTCAGTCACAAAACTCATCGACAAGCTCGCCGCGAAATATTCGGCCGCAAGCTCCACGAAGTCCCGATCGGCTTCAAATACATCTGCGAGCTGATGCTGGAGCAAAATATTTTGATCGGCGGCGAAGAAAGCGGCGGCATCGGCACGAGCATGTATCTGCCCGAGCGCGACGCGACCGTTTCCGCGCTGCTGCTCGCCGAACTCATGGCCTGGCACGGCAAAACGCTCGGCGAACTCCTCGCCGCGCTCCACAAAGAATTCGGCGAATATCACTACGGCCGCGTCGATCTCGACCTCAAGCCCGGCCAAAAAGAAAAAGCCATCGACCATTTCTCCGGCTCGAAACTGAAGCAAATTCTCGATTTCGACGTCACCAATCGCGAAAACATGGACGGCATCAAACTTTATCTCGGCAACGTCGGCTGGGTGATGGTGCGCGCGTCGGGCACCGAAAACTCTGCTGCGCGTCTACTCCGAAACCAGCAAGCCCGATACGACCAAAAAGGTTCTCGCCGCGGTCACTGATATCGTGCATAGCCTGTAGCAACGCGCACCGCGACGCAGGTAAAATCAATAGCGAGGCAGTACGAAAGGACGTCGCCAAGCTCGAGCTTACGCGTCAGCGCAATTTCCATCTCGTCCAGCTCAGCAGTGACACTCAATCTCTATGGAACGCCGCTTCTACACGCTCGACGTTTTCACCACCACTCGATTTGAAGGCAATCCGCTTGCGGTCATCACCGACGGCGACGGCCTGTCGGACGACGCGATGCTCGCGATCGCGCGCGAGATGAATCTCTCCGAAACTGTCTTCGTGCAGAAACCGACCGAAGACAACGCGCTCGCTCGTCTGCGAATTTTCACGACGCAGCAAGAGTTGAAACTCGCCGGGCCATCCAGTGATCGGCACATGGTTTCTTCTCGCCGAACTCGGCGTCGTCCCCGCGCAGGAAGGCGGCGTTCACGTTTCAGCAGCAAACCGGCGCGGGAGTTCTGCCCGTCGAAATTCGCTTCAAAGAGGGGCGCCCGCAACGCGTCACGATGACGCAGATGGAAGCGAAATTTCGCCCAGCGAAGCTCAACAAGAAAGCGCTGGCCGCCGCGCTCGGCTTGGCGCCGAACGATTTCGATTCCAAGCTCGAGCCCGAATTCGTCTCGACCGGCATCTTCAATTTGATGGTGCCGCTGAAAAATCGCGCGGCGCTCGCGAAAATCGAAATGAACATGACCGCGCTGCGCAAAGTCATCGGCAAAAACGGCACGATGGCCTACTGCTTCACCACCAACGGCGGCAACGGAAAAGTTTTTTCGCGCGGCATGCTTCCGTGGGAGCAATACGAAGACGCCGCCACCGGCTCAGCCGCAGGCTCGCTCGGCGCATATCTTGTGCGACACGGCAAACTCTCCGCCGGTCACACGCTCAACATTTTGCAAGGTGAAGAGATGGGCCGCCCGAGCCACATCGAAGTTGAAGTCACGCAAACTGGCAAGAAATTGGTGCCGCGCGTCAGCGGCGCCGCCGTGCAAGTTTTCGCAGGAACAATCGGCGGCTTCTAGCGAATCGCGTAGCGAGCGAGCGAGGCGATCGCTTGATCGCTTCGCATTCGCGAAACGCGACCAGTCTACTGCGCGGTCGAGCTCGCTGAACCTGCTTCGCAGCCGGCATCGTCTTCCGAAACGCATCCAGAATCCCATTCACAAACGCGCCCGACTCTTCCGACGAAAACTTCTTCGCCAGCTCCACCGCCTCATTGATCACAACTTTCGGCGGCGTATCGCTCGTCCGCAGTTCATGCATCGCCAGCCGCAAAATCGCGCGATCCAAAATCGCCATGCGCTCCAGCTTCCAATTCTCCGCGTGCTTGACGATCAATTCGTCCAGCGCCGTCGCCTCTCGCGCCGCGCCTTCGAACAATTGATTCGCAAATTCGCGCGTGTTGTCCGCCGCCTTCGCGCCGCGCCAAAAATTTCTCTTCCAGCCGCTTCGGCTCCTGATGGCTCATGTCCCACTGAAACAACATCTGCATCGCAAATTCGCGTGATTTTGTGCGCAGTGACACGTTATTTGCGCCGCGACTTTCCAGCGTCTTCGCGCGCGCGCGCGGCTATGACGCAGACGCAGCCGCCGAACCGCCGACCGACCGCATTCGCCCGCAATTTCCGCGAAAGCTGCGCCATCTCGATCGCCGCCAGCCCCGCCTCGAATCCCTTGTTCCCGCTCTTCAGCCCCGCGCGATCGATCGCCTGCTCCAGCGTGTCGCACGTCAGCACACAAAAAATAATCGGCAGCCCGCTGTCCATCTGCGCCAATTGCAACCCGCGCGCCGTCTCCGAGCAAACATAATCGTAATGCGAAGTCGCGCCGCGCAACACGCACCCAATCGCGATCAGCGCGTCGTATCGTCCGGTCGCCGCCAATTTCTTCGCCGCCAGCGGCAATTCAAACGCGCCCGGCACATGCGCGACATCCACATCGCCGTCCGCCGCGCCCGCGCGCTCCAACGCATCCAGCGCCGCCGCCAGCAATCGATCCGTAATAAAATTGTTGAATCGGCTCACAACAATCCCAAATCGCAGCCCCGCGCCGCTCAACTCGCCGCCAATTTTCCCCGGCTTCAATTTCTCCGCCATCCTCTTAATTCATCCTCTCACGCTCACTTGCCTTCGAATTTCGCCGGCCGCTTTTCCAAAAACGCCTTCGTCCCTTCGCGCATATCTTCCGTCGCGCAAGACAACCCAAACAGCGTCGCCTCCAGAAACAATCCTTCTTCCTGCGGCATCTCCACTCCGCGCTCGATCGCTTCCATCGTGTACTTCACCGCCAGCGGCGCGTTCGCAATAATTTTCTTCGCCATCGCTTCCGCCGCAGGCAAAAGTTCCGCCGGTTCGTAAATCCGATTCACCAGTCCGATCCGCTGCGCCTCTTCCGCCGTAATCATCTCGCCCGTCAGACAAAGCTCATGCGCGACGCCTTTGCCGCACAAGCCGCGCCAGCCGCTGCGATCCGCCGTAACCAGGAATAATTCCCAGCTTCACTTCGGGCTGTCCCAACTTCGCCGTCTTGCTCGCGATTCGAATCGAGCACGACAGCGCCAGCTCGCATCCGCCGCCCAGCGCAAATCCATTGATCGCGCAGATCGACGGCTTCCCCAGCGTCTCCAGCAAATGAAACACGCCCTGCCCGAACAACGAAAAATCTTTGCCATCGACCGGCGTCCGCTGCGCCAGTTCGCCAATGTCCGCGCCCGCCACAAACGACTTCTCGCCCGCGCCCGTCAAAATCACAACGCGCACCGCCGCATCGTCGCGCGCATCCGTCAGCGCATCGCGCAACTCCTCGACCGTCTTCCGATTCAGCGCATTCAACACCTTCGGCCGGTTAAACGTGATGAACGCAATCCCATCTCGCTTCTCAAAAAGCAAATTCTCAAACGCCATTTCCCTCTCGAATTCGCCATTAAAAACTTGTCATCCTGAGCCGCCCAAAGGCGGCGAAGGATCTCAGCTACACTCAACCGACCAACTCAACGTCTCGCAATCTAAAACTTCATCGCCTTCGGCTTCGCCGGATCCGCATAATCATAAAATCCGCGCCCCGCCTTCCGCCCATTCCATCCCGCCAGCACCATCCTCTTCAACAGCGGCGGCGACGCAAACCGCTTCTCGCGAAACTCCTCAAACATAATATTCGCGATGTAGTACGTCGTATCCAGCCCCACAAAATCCAGCAGCGTCAGCGGCCCCATCGGATGCCCGCACCCAAGCTTCATCGAATTATCGATATCCTCGATCGAGCCGACGCCCTCTTCCAGCGCGCGAATCGCATCGAGCAGATACGGCACCAGCAGCCGGTTCACGATAAATCCCGTGCTGTCGTGCGCGCGCACCGGCACTTTCCCGACTTTCGCGCCAAACTCCACCATCTCTTCATACACCGCCGGATCCGTCGAAATCGTCCGCACCACTTCCACCAGCTTCATCACCGGCACCGGATTAAAAAAGTGCAGCCCCACAAATCGCTCCGGCCGTTTCGTCGCCGTGGAAATTTCCGTGATCGTCAGCGACGAAGTGTTGCTCGCAAAAATCGTCGACGGCCCGCACAGCGTATCCAGCTTCGCAAACAATTCCCGCTTCGCCGGCAGTTGCTCGATGATCGCCTCGACCACCAGATCGCAATCCTTCAAATCCTCAATCGCCGTCGTCCCCTTCAATCGCCCGCGAATCTCGCCCTTCTGCGCTTCGGTGATCGTTCCCTTCTCCACCAGCCGCGCCAAATTCTTCTCGATCCCCTTCAACCCCTTCTCGACAACTTCCGGCGACACCTCGCGCACGACCGTCTCAAATCCCGCCGCCGCGCAAACCTGCGCGATCCCCGACCCCATCAACCCACACCCAACCACTCCCACTTTCTTAATCGCCATATCTAAGCTTTTCCTCGCAATCTGACTCTGTGAACTCTGCGCTCTCTGTGGTGAATTTCGCTTCTTCTTCCTAATTCACGCTCTCCACAATCATCGCAATCCCCTGCCCGCCCCCAATGCAAGCCGTCGCCAACCCATACCGCAACCCATTCCGCCGCAACTCATTCAACAACGTAATCACAAGCCGCGTCCCCGACGCCGCCAGCGGATGCCCCAGCGCGATCGCGCCGCCATTCACATTCGTCTTGTCGCGATTCAATCCCAAAACTTTTTCCACCGCCAAATACTGCGCCGCAAACGCTTCATTCACTTCAACGCGATCCATCTGCTCCAGCGTCAACCCCGCCAATTTCAGCGCGCGCTGCGACGATGGCACCGGCCCAATCCCCATGATGCTCGGATCCACGCCCGCCGTAGCCCACGACACAATCCTTCCGATCGGTTTCAGCCCGCGATCCTTCGCAATCTTCTCGCGCGTCACCACCACCGCCGCCGCGCCATCCACAATCCCGCTCGCATTCCCCGCCGTAACAATCCCATCCTTCTTGAACGACGGCGGCAACTTCTCCAAAATTTCCATCGTCGTTTCCGGCCGCCGGTGATCGTCTTCGCTCACAGTAATCACTTTCTTCCCCTGCTTCACTTCCACCGACACCAGCTCTTCGCGAATCCGGCAAGCCTTGTACGCCGCATCCGCCGCCTGCTGCGATCGCAACGCATACGCATCCGCATCTTTCCGCGTAATCCCCTGCTGCTCCGCCAATTTCTCCGCGGTCATCGCCATCGGCAATCCGCAAAACGAATCCGTCAGCCCCGCCATCAACGTGTCTTCCAGCGCGCCGCCGCCCAGCCTCAAACCATTCCGCGCGCCGCGAATCACAAACGGCGCCTGCGTCATATTTTCCATGCCGCCCGCCAGCACCATCGCCGCTTCGCCGAGCAAAATCCGCTGCGCGCCCTGCGTGATCGCCTCAATTCCCGATCCGCACAACCGATTCACCGTCACCGCCGGCGTCTCGACCTTCAATCCCGCCTTCAATCCCACATGCCGCGCGCCATACAAAGCGTCCGCACTCGTCTGCATCACGTTCCCAAAAATCGCGTGATCGAAATCCGCCGCATCCACTCCCGCCCGCTTGATCGCCTCTTTCGAAGCCACCGCCGCCAAATCAATCGCCGACACATCCGAAAACGACCCCGTATACCGCGCCATCGGCGTCCGCGCCCCAGCCACAATCACCACATCCGTAGGAAACATGTCCTCAGCCCCTTATCTTTCTGACCCGAATTAACCAAATCGAACTCCAATGACCCAAACTGCAAAAATGCGTTGTCATCCTGAGCGCCCGAAGGCGGCGAAGGATCTCAGCGCAATCCCAATCGCAAAACGAAACAACCACCGCGGTTCAGGACCACTTGCTCGATTCTTCTACTTTCCCTTTCCAACTGTCGATTGCCAACTCTTCAAATCTTCGGGCACTCCAACACCACAATCGTATCCCCGCCTGCCTTCCGCGCCTCTTCCGCCGAAGTCTCCGCGCGATTGATCAAGTCCGTCACGATGTCTTCGTTCTCGTAATCCGGCTTCGCCACCGCCTCTACAATCCCCGCACTCAGCGTCACCTGCGTCGAATCCCACGGCGGCCGCACTCCCGACGCCGCGCGCCGCAGCTTCTCCGCCAAATTCTCCGCGCCCTGCAAAGTCGTATCGGGCAAAATAAACGCCAGCGACCACGACGAATATTTCACCGCCACATCGTTCTGCCGCACGATCGGCTGCAACGACCGCGCCAGCTGCTCCAAAAATCTCTCCACCGGCGACTCGCCGTGCTGCCGCAAAATATCCGCGCCGCGATCGATCTGCAAAATCGCCAGCGCCAGCGGCGTGCCCTGCGTCCGCGAACGCTCCGCCTCGGTCAGCAAACAACTCTGATACGAACTCCGGCTCAGCAATCCCGTGCGCTCGTCCGACACGCCCATGCGCCGCACCAGCGATCGCAGCCGCGTGTGGCTCACGCTCATCAACATCTGGTCGCCGATCGCCTGCAAAAAATATGCCTCGTTCGGCTTCCACTTGTGTTCCGCCGCATGCCCGACGATCAGCATCCCGCTCGCGACCTGCGTCTCTTTGTCGGTGATCATCACGCCAAGCGCGGTTTCGAGTCCCAACTCACCCAGAATCGGTGCATCCGCCGCATTCACCGTCAATCCGCCCAACTCGTCCGGCTCCGCTTTTTCCATCTGCGCCAACAACAACACCACCTGCGCTCCCGGCGCCGTCTTCAATTCTTGCCCGCAATATTCCGCCGCAAGTTCCGGCGGCCGGCCCGGCGCTCCAATCACCGCCAGCGCTCGCGCCGCACGCAAATATCCGCCGACTTCATTCACCGCAGTGTTCAGCATCGCGCGCGGAGTCTGCTGCCGGAAAATCTTCTGATTGATCTCCGAAATTTTCGACAAATCCCGCAGCGTGTCCGCCGTATAAGTTCCCGTTTTGTTCGGCGATGCTGCAGCGAACGACTCCTGCCGCGGCGGTTCCTGCGATTGCACCGGAGGGGCGGCGGAGGCGGTGGCGCTGCCGGCGGGAGGCGGCGCCGGTTTCGTTTTCGGCGCTCCTTCCGGCCACCAATTCGCCAATTCATACAAGTTTCGCAGCCGCGGATACCGCTCTTCTTCGCCCGGGAACATCGCGGCAATTTTCTGCAGCCGCTCCATCGCCTTCGCTTGCAGCGAGTACTGCAAGAAAATTTCCGTCTGCACGATCAAATCTTCCAGCGCCTGCATCTTCTCTCGCTTCGTCGCCGGGCGCCGAAGCTCCAGAGTCGTTCGCAGCCGGCCGCGCCGCCGGCGCCGCGGCCGTCCCAATCCGCCCGATCCCGCGATGCGTCCGCGAAATGCGCTTGAAGAAACCTTCGTCCGCTCGCCCCTTCAACAGGGCGATTCGCTCTTGATTGCGATGATCGTACGCGTCGATGTCGATCAGCTTCTCGACGACGTCGCACGCCTTCGGAACATTTCCCGCCGCCAGGTGTGCGTCGAACAACTTGATCAGAATTTCGAAATACTGCGATTCGCGGTTCAGCTCGTTATAAAGCTGCGCCCAGAACTCGATGATCGGCAGCGAATCCGTATGCTTCGCCCCGATGCCATCCATCTGCACCGCAAATTCATTTTGCTTTTTGTCGGCAAACATCCGCCGCTTCAGCGTATTCAAAACTTCGACGGCTTTGCCTTCCTGCCCCATCGCCACGTAGCCATCGACAAGCTCGAACAGCCGCGTGATTCCTTCGTTCTTCTCGCGCAGCAACCCTTCCAGCACCACGCGCGCCCGATCGAGCTGCCCGGAAGACATCAGCGCATCGGCATACGTATCGAGAAATGTCGCGTCTTTCTCATTCGCCGCAAACGGCTCGAGCAGTGCCGCGGCTGTCGCCGCGTCTCCCGATTTCAAAGTCGCATCCGCATACAGCAGCGCGACGCCGCGCTCGTGCGGCGCCAGTTTGTACGCGCGTCCCAAAAAGTTCAGCGCTTCCGCTGTAGCTCCGCTTGCCGACGCTAGCTGCCCCGTTCGCAAATAAGCACGCGCCGCCAGCGCCGTCTTCTTCAATTTCTCTGCGGCTTCCGCCAGCCTCAGTTGCCGTTGAATATTGTCCGGAGCGAGCTGCGCCGTCCGCTCCCAGCAAAACAGCGCATCCTCCGCGCGTCCCGCTTCCGAGAACATTTCCGCGGCGCGCGAATACTGCTCGATCGCTTCGTCGTATCGATTTTGCTTTTGTTGCAGGAATGCGTAGCGCGCAATGCGCTCCGGCGGCTGCTGATTCGCGACCGGCCGCAAAAACCGGTTGTAAATCGCCAGCGCCTTGATCTCGTCGCGCGGCTCGACCAGCAAATCGAACAACATCCCGTAATACACCGCCGCGCGGTCCGGCTGCTCCATCCGCGCGTACAAATCCCCCAGCGCCTGAGTCGCCTCCTGGTGCTGCGGAGCCGCCTCAATCACCGCGAGGTACGCCTCAATGGCGTCCTCGACACGATTCTTCTCAAGGAAGCGCTTCGCGCGCTCCAAATGTTTGCTGATGTCTGCGGCCATTCGTTGCAGCCAGCCCCTGCTTCAGGCCCCTTGCCTCAGTTTTCGAGTCAGCCTTCTATCCTCAACGCCTTCAATGGCATATCCGAGCCGTTGTTCGTCCCAAAGCCATCAAAAATGGCGACGGGTGAGTTAGAGTTGCCGATCGAAGATGAGCCGTGCGCCTACCGTTCGCACCTCTCCGCTTCCACTATATACCGCGCTTCAAACCCCGCAAAACCTGCTCATCCACTGTGCTGACTAAGCAGCACCATTCTCATAGGAATATCGCCCCGTCCCTCCTCTCCCGTAACTCTCACGAAACATAAGATCCTGCGCACGCATCCTCGCGAATGCATATTTCTCCCTTCGACGAATCTCGCACATCTGTTGCCGACGAAGAGTTGACGGATTCGCGAGGCGAGCGGCGAATTCGGCTTGTTCGGCGCAGCGCGCCGAACTGACAATAGTTGCAGGGTCATCTCTCCTCTTGCGGCGCTCATCTCGGACACGATTCGAAGCGCTTTCCAACGACTCAGGGCAGAACGACAGGAAACAGGAGCTCTGCCATGAGCGATGTCATGACCGACCGGCGGGATTCGCCGCGTTACGCGCTGACGCTGGTCGCGATCGTCACGGAATTGGCGACGGCGAACGTATTGAACGCGCGGTCGTCGGACGTGAGCCGCAGCGGATGCTATGTAGATACGTTGCAGCCACTGCCGCCGGGCGCAAACGTGAAAATATTGCTGCGAAGCGGCGACGAAATATTTGAGGCTCCGGCGAGCGTTGTGTATATGTGTCCAGGGCTGGGAATGGGCGTGAATTGGGGGCTGAATTTGCCGGATAAGGCGATGGCAATGTTGGACCGGTGGCTGGCGAAAGCGGCGAAGAACGCAAGCGGATGATTTTCCGTAGCACACCGACTGTTTGCAGCCTTCGAAATTGAGATAACATCAAAGAACTTCGTATGGGCCTTCGCTGCCGGCTTTGGTGCGTCAAATTTCTATTGATATTGGGAATGTCGCTGGCATCGATGGCCGCAGCGGCGCCCGCCGGCACGCCTCAGAGCGAACCGGAACAGTTCGCGAACCTTCCGATTTTCGAACTACACAGCGGATTCTGGCTCAATCTGCACCACACCCTTTACGGACAGGCGCGCGCGTCGCGTGACAGCCGCGGCATGCCGCCGAGCGCGGTCGGGACGACGAAGCGGACTCCAAACGAGGAGCTGGTGTGGGACAACGCGGTCGCGTACTACGCGGCGAACTATGTCGATAAAGATTTGCTGTTCAGCACGGAGCTGATCCTGCTGAAAAATCAGCTCGGTGAATTCGAACAGTGCGACGAGCTTTCTGGCGCGAGAAAGAAAACGTGCGACGCGGGGTTGCCGCCGAAGCTGACGCAGGTGTTGAATGCAGCGGCGGTGGTCTATCGCGCGCATGAGTGGCCGGAGCATGACCGAGCGAATCGCCGATGGATTGCGGGCGTTTCGCCTTTAGTGCGCGACAAAGGCGTTTCGCTTTCGCAGCGGCTCGCGGAAATTTACCAGACGCGATGGCCGAAGCAGCGGATTCGCGTGGATGTATCGGCATACGCGAATTATGCCGGCGCATACACGACGATCGACCCGCTGCGCGTGGTCATTTCCAGCACCGACCCGCGGAATCAGGGAAGCGCGGCGCTGGAGGTTTTGTTTCACGAAGCTTCGAACGGGATCGCGGAGCCGGTGCAGCTTGCGATCAATCGCGAGTGCCGGCAGCGCGACAAAGCGATTCCGCGCGATTTGTGGCACGCGCTAGTGTTTTATACGACCGGCGAAGTGATCAAGCCGGTGATGAAGAGTCTTGATGGAAACGCGAATGGGGAGTACACGCCGTATGCGGTGCGCGAGAGGTTGTTTCAGCGCGGTTGGGATGAGTATTTGAAATTGCTCGAGCGATTCTGGCAGCCGTATCTCGACGGGAATGTGACCTTCGACGATGCGATTGCGCACATGGTGTCCGCGATTTAGGTCCAGAAACGCGCTTGGTCACGGCACATTTCTCAAGCTACTGATAGCAAAGCGTTTTGGGCGCGGTACTTTTGCCGCGCGCGCCGATATGCTAGTCTTTTGGCGCGGAAATTCTGCCCAGCCGCAATGTTTTTGTCCACGCGCACGCGCCGTTCGCGCCTACCTTCGGGTTCCTGACGTCTCCCAACCGAGGACACGTTTCGGGAAGGACACTGCCTGGGCTTAGTCCCGCTGCTCGGAGTCGGACCCGAACGGCTGCCGGCGACCCAGCGCTGAGAAGAGAGGCGATTTTATGTCCGGCACAACTGCCACCCCAAGGACCGCGCAACAGACAATGGAAATCAAGCTAGCTCACTCGCCCGATTCCGACGACGCATTCATGTTTTATGCATTGGCGACCCACAAGCTCTCGACGCCTGGTTACAAGTACACGCACATTCTTTCGGATATTCAGACGCTGAACGACGCGGCGCATAAAGAGACGTACGACGTGACGGCGATCAGCTTCGCGGCGTATCCGGCGCTGCGCGACAAATACGTGCTGCTCGATTGCGGCGCGAGTTTCGGCGAAGGCTACGGGCCGATCGTGGTGGCATCGCGCTCAATGCGGCAGCAGGATTTGGCCGGCAAGCGAATTGGCGTGCCGGGCCTGACGACGACGGCGTATCTGACGCTGAAATTGTTCGAGCCGAATTTCGAAGCGGTGGTGATGCCGTTCGACAAGATTTTGGATGCGGTGCAGAACGAGACGGTGGAAGCGGGGCTGCTGATTCACGAGGGGCAGCTGCTGTTTCCGCAGCTCGGCATGCACAAGGTCATCGACCTCGGCGCGTGGTGGATGGAGCGGACGAAGCTTCCCTTGCCGCTGGGCGGCAACGCGGTCAAGAAATCGCTCGGGCCGGAATTGGGACGCCAGATCGCGCAAGTGATTCGCGACAGCGTGTCGTACGGGCTGGAGCATCGCGAAGAGGCGCTGGCGTACGCGATGGAGTTTGCGCGCGACATGGATCCCGATTTGGCCGACAAATTCATCGGCATGTATGTGAACAAATGGACGATGGGTTACGGCGAACGCGGCAGGCAAGCTGTGAAAGAACTCATTGAACAAGGCACCGCGGCCGGATTGTTGCCTGGTCCGCCGACGATCGAGTTTCTTGGCGAAAACTAATTTTTTAGGCGCGGCGCTTGTGCTGCGCTTCCCTTTCATTTTCCTCTAAAGTTTTCTTCCTCTTGGTCGATGCCCTCTAAAGAAGCTTGGGCTTTGAGTGGCTTCACTTTTTCCCCTTCCATGTTCGCGTTCGAGGCTTGCAGCTAACCCGCCGGCGCCGCATTGCGCCGCGGATTGTCGCAGCGTGGAGGTGCGTTATGTCTGTTACGGGCATCGTCAATTTGAATGGCGGATTGCTAAACCAAGAGTCCACGCAGCAAGCGCAGAGTCCGACGACAACCAGCGCGACCAGCGGCGCGTCTACAGCCACATCAATCTCAGCGCTGCCTCAGGATCGTTTTACGCCGTCGTCCCGGGCGGAATCGGCCGATTCGACAGCCAAAGTAGCCGGATTGTTCACCGCAACGAGAACGTCCTCGCTGCCGTCGAGTTCAACCGATTCAGCCACACAGTCGACCACGACCAGCGCCGCTTCTGGTGCAGGTAATGCGCAGAGCACACTTAATGTGCCAGACACCTCCACGGGGTCAGCCCCAGCCGCTTCCGCCGCGGGTAGCGCTTCGCAACAGACGCAACTCCAGTCGCTCAATAATGCGCTGGCAGCGATTGGACTGAGCGCCACCGACATCCGGAAGGTCGATCGGGTCGCAAGCTTGATCAACGATTTCAACCCGGCGGCATTTACAAGCCTGGCGTACCAGTTGGAAGCGCGGACGCAAAACTCGGAGCAGCCGAGCGCGCCGGCACAGAATACGCAGGCGGCGGCGCCCGGAGCATCGGCGACGGGCACGTCGGCGACTCCCGCAGCTGCGACACCAGCGGCGCGTCAGAGTTCTTCGTCGTCATCGCAATCCGGGTCGCAAGGGCAAGGCGCGCAGGCGCAGACGAGGGCAGCGAGCACGTCGGCGCAGGCTAAAAGCTCCTCCGCTTCGGCTTGAACCTTTTTTCTCCCTAACGATTCTCTAGTATGGCGGCGCGCCAATGCACGGGTCACTTCTTGACCTCGTTGCGCCAATCCCTTAGTGTTTGCCGTCTTATGGAAATTTTTCGCGTGTTGAGTTCGCGGTCGAAGCAATTTGCTTTCGTGCTCGCGCTTTCGTTGGGTTGCGCTGTTTCAGCGCGATCACAAGCGGCAGCGGAATTTCGGCCGCATCCGGTCGATTCGAAAGATTGGCCGAAGCAAGCGGTGCGCGCGTCGCATGGAATGGTGGCGACCGACAAAGAGCTTGGCTCCCAGGCTGGCGTTGAGATTTTGAAGCGCGGTGGGAACGCAGTGGACGCAGCGGTAGCGGTTGCGTTCGCCCTCGCGGTCGTCGAGCCGGCGGCGGGCAACATCGGTGGCGGCGGATTCATGCTCGTGCGGCTCGCCGATGGCCGATCAAGCTTTTTCGACTATCGTGAAGTGGCGCCGGGCAAAGCGACGCGCAACATGTACATCGGCTCCGACGGGAAGCTCATTCCGAATGACAACATCACGAGTTCGGTGATTGGTTATCGCTCGATCGCAGTACCCGGAACGGTCGCTGGACTTGAACTGGCGTTGAAGACGTACGGCACGTTGAAGCTCTCCGACGTGATGGAGCCGGCGATTCGGCTGGCCGAAACCGGCTTCCCTGTTAGCCAAGAGCTCGCGCACGAGTTTGTCGAGGAAAAGAAAAGTCTCGAGAAGTTCGCGTTCAGCCGCCACATCTTTTTGAACGATGAAAAAATGCTGAAGCCTGGCGATACGCTGCGGCAGCCGGAACTTGCGGCCACACTGAAACGCATCGCTAAAAATGGCGCCTCCGAGTTTTACGCCGGCGACACCGCCCACACCGTGGTCGATGACATCGCGAAAAACGGCGGGCTGATCACGCTCGACGACTTGGCCAACTACAAGCCGAAGGTGCGCGAAGTTTTGCACGCGCAATACAGCGCGAACGACCACAACGGCAAATCGCATTCGTGGGACGTGCTGACGTCGCCGCCGCCAAGTTCCGGCGGTGTCGCCATCATCGAAGCGATGAACATGCTGCAAAGCACGCCGCTGAAAGGGTGGGACGACGTCGAAAGCGTGCACATGGTCGCCGAAACGATGCAGCGCGTTTTCGCCGATCGCGCGGCGTATCTGGCCGATCCGGATTATTCCGACGTGCCGATCGCAGGGCTGACTTCGCCGTGCTACGCGAACGAACGCGCGGCGACGATCGATCCGCAACATGCAACGCCGAGCAAAGAAGTGAAAGCCGGCACGCCGCATAGGTGCTCCGCATCGGCCGCTGCAGATTCCGCTCCGACAACCGTGAGCTTGAACGACGGGCCGCATACGACCCACTTCTCAGTCGTCGATGCCGCGGGTAACGCCGTCGCCAGCACCTACACGCTGAACGACAGCTACGGTTCACACGTCACAAGCCCCGCTGGCTTTTTGCTCAATGATGAAATGGACGATTTCACCACGCAGCCCGGCGTGCCCAACGCGCTGTTCGGCCTGATTCAGTCGGAAGCCAACGCCATCGCGCCCGGCCATCGCCCGCTGAGTTCGATGACACCGACGATCTTGCTGCGCGACGGCAAACTCAGCTTCGTCACCGGTTCGCCGGGCGGCCCGACAATCATTTCCGCCACGCTACTCAGCGTGCTCAACTGGATGCGTCTCGGCATGGACGCGCAGTCCGCGATCAACGCTCCGCGCTTTCATCATCAATGGATGCCCGATACGATTTTGATGGAGCAGAACTTCCCCGAAGCCATGGAGAAGGCGCTACAAGCGCGCGGCTTCGCCACCAAACGCCGCGGTCACATCGGTCTCGTCAACGCAATCGGCGTCGATCCCAAATCCAACGAACGCCAAGGCGCCGCCGACCCGCGCGACAACGGCTCCGCCGTCGGCTACTAGCTCGCGCCCATCGGGAGCGGGCAAATTTTGTCTCGTTCTCCTTAGCGCAACCGTCGTTCTACGAACCCATCCGCCGTACGCTCAATCTCGTGGATAATGTCCGAGGCGAACTATGGAACGATTGCTCTCGACTTATCTCTTTGTCTCGCGGAAATTGACGCGCGAACTCATTTCACAAATCGGCGATGCTGGATTTCAGGGCGTGGAGATTTTTTGCTCGCGCAGCCACTTCGACTACACGTCGCGGGCGGAGATTCAGAACATTGGCGGCGCGCTGGCGGATGCGAAGCTCAAGCTTGTATCGCTGCATGCGCCTACGAGTCGCGATCTCAGCGCAACGCGCGAGGGCGGGCAGCCGCTTTCGATCTGCGAAGTGGAGCGCGTGCGGCGTATCGAGGCGATGGACGAACTCAAGCGCGCGATCGATGTGGCGGAAGAGCTTCCCTTTTCGCGGATGATTTTTCACATGGGCGGGAGCCGGGAGACGGCCGATCCGCGCAAGCGTGATGCTGCTTTTAGTTCGTTGGAGCATTTGACTCTGCACGCGAAGCATGTGGGTGTAACGATCTGCGTCGAAAACACGACCAGCGAGATGGGTTCGCCGGCGTATCTGCGCTCTTTCATTGAGGAGACGCGTCTTGCGGTGCGCGTCAATTTCGACATCGGTCATGCACACCTTGCTGACGGCGCCGAAGAAAATCGCGCCGCGGAAGGTTTCGAGCCCCTGCGCGAATTCGTCGCGAGCGCACATATTCACGACAATCACGGCGAGAAGGACGAGCATCTGCCGCCCTACGAGGGCAGCATCGATTGGGTTGCCGCAGTCAACCTGTTGAAGACAGTGCCTGAGGTCGGCGCGAAGTCTGCCGCTCATGCTCGAATTAAAAGAAAAAATCGGCCCGGAAGCGCCACCGCCGCAGCAGCAGCTCGACGCCGCACGGCGTTCGCTCGACAAACTCGAAGAAGTTTGGGACTAAGGCTGCACAAGCGGCTTACGCTTGTGCGCATTCCCGGCCTCGGTGATGTGATACCGCGCGCTACTGCACGCAGCCCGGATTTTCCGACGAATATTCTGTCCCGCACAAAGGCTGGTAAGGCTGACGATACGGCGGATAAGTGTAGCTGCTGTTGTCGTAATAGCCGGAATCGTTGGAGTAGACGCCGTACGAACCTTGGTCGCCGTAATCGCCGCCGTAATTATTATTGCTGTCGAGATTCCCGAGCGCCTGCACGCCGTCGCCGATCAGGTCGGCGCCTAGCGTCGCGAACGGGCTCCACGGATTCAGTGCATAGCTCGTGGCGTTCAGCGCCAGTCCGAAGAGATCGTCGAGAAACCACCAGCCGTCCCCGCCCCAACCTCCCCAGCCATATCCCCATCCCGGTCCCCAGCCATATCCCCAGCCTCGGCCGTAACCCCAGCCATGACCGTAGCCCCAACCGCGGCCGTAGCCCCAGCCGTGGCCATATCCATAGTGGCCGTTGCCGTAGCCGTGGCCATAGCCCATGACCATGAGCCATAGCCACCATGTCCATAGCCACCATGGCCGTAGCCGCCACCGCTCCAACTGTTTCCGTATCCGCCGTGTCCAAATCCGCTACCGCTCCCGAATCGCGATCCGCCGCCACTGAACGATCCACCTGAGAACGAGTGGCCGTGCCCGAAGCTGCCGAGTCCGGCGTTGGTAAAGCCACTGCCACCGGAGCCGTAATGCGCCATCAGCCCTGCATTCCCAAAACGGGACGCGCCGAAGTTCATGCCTGAGCGGTTATTGCCGCCGAGCGCCATGTTTGGTGCCCCGCCGCGAGTTCCCCCGAAGCCGCCGTTCGTAGAAGATCGCTCCGGCATGGTTCGCGAGCTCGGTGGACGATCCGACTGAAAGCCTTCCGAGCCAACGCGCTGGATGCCGCGACCCATCGACGGACCGCCGCGCATTGCAGGTGCGTAGCTCGTCGTCATTGTTCGACCGCCCGGACGATTTGCGTCATTCGAACCCGCGCGCGAACCACCATAGGAGCCGTTGTTTGAAGTTGGCCGATTCGAGTTGAAGCTGCCGCCGTTGGAAGCCGTACGCCCACTAAAGTCGTTGCGCTGCGCACTCGGAGGCCGATTCGAATCGTATCCGCCGTTCGCAGTGTTGCGACCGTAGCCTGCGGTTCGCGACGGACCATAATTCCCTGCTGGGTTCGATCCGCGCGACGGCGTCATGCCGGGATTTCCTCGATTCGGCGCTGAACCATAGGAGCCGCGCCCGTAGCCCGAGTTCGCGTAAGAGTTTCCATAGGCGCCGTTCTGTCGCGAACCAGTGCTGCCGCCGCCGTACGCCCCGCCCGGTCGCGACGCTCCAGTGCTTCCGCCGTAACCGCCGTTGTACCCACCGTTCCCGTAGATCTGAACGGGCGTTTCCTGCATAGCCGCCGTTGCCGTAACCAGCTCCGCCGGGTCCGTAACCGCCCCGGTATCCGTTACCCGCTCGGCCGTAGATTCCGCCGCCATTCGCCCCGGACGAATATCCGCCCGAAGTGCGCGACGGCCCGCCGCCGTATGCTCCGCCTCCGTAGCCCGCCTCCAAATGGTCGCCCTCCACCCGATCTCGCCATCGACGAGCCGCCCGACGATCGACCTCCTCCGAATCCACCGCCGCCACGATTGCCGCCGCCGAAGAAGTGTCCGCCTCCGCCGCCACTAGATCGCCCCGCGCTGAAATGCGATCCGCTGCCATTGGAGTGCCGCGACCCGCCGCCACCTGCGTGCGAGCTGCTTCCATGCGAGTGTCCCCCACCGCCCCCATGAGACCCGCCTCCGTGCGAGCCTCCTCCGTGGGACCCGCCACCGTGCGACTTGCCGGCGCCGAACACGCCTGAACAAGCAAACGCGCAGAGTCCGACCAGCAACATAGTTTTCAGCGCGATAGGTTTAGACATGTTCCTCCTCCGGGCGCACAGCTACGCAAGTGAGGGCGGTCAGGGACGGGGATTGACGTGCATCTTACCAGCCGAAAATATTTTTGGTGAACTTTCTGCGAACTCACTGACCGTCAAGCGATTAAGTTCGCCGCGCGTAGCCCACCCAGTACCAGCTTCCGCCGACACTGGCAGGAATCGGCGACAACTCAGTGTCAGCTAAATCGGACGCTCGTGTGCGATACTTCGTGGCGTCGCTCGCTATGGCGGAAATTTTAGAACCCCGGCGGATGCTCACCCGCCACATCAAACGCACGCTCCATCGCAATGCCCGCTGTGCACAACGTCCCCTCTTCGAACAAGCGACGCGAGCAGCGTCACGCCATGCGGCACCCGCCGTGGCGTGGATTGAATTTCGGCAGCGGATTCTTCGGGTCAGGCGCCCAATCACTCCGCGCCTCGCTGACTTCCACAAATCCCGCGCGAAACGTCAGCGACGGCTGCCCCGTGAAATTCGTGATCGTCAAAATCTCATCGCGCAGCGACGGCACCAACAACAGATCGACCTCCCCAAAAATCCGCGCCATCTCGACCGCCACTTTCCGCCGCATGCGATCCGCCTGCACGAAATCCACCGCCGACAAAAATCGCGCCTGCCGAAACAAATTCGGCCACGCATCCGGCACTTGCGCCTTCAACTCATTCATGCGGCGATCAAGCGTGTACTCCTCGAATGCCGCCGCGCCTTCCGCGAACAAAATGAGCTGCAGCGAATCGTACGACCAATCCGGCAAGCTGACTTCAATCGGCTTCATGCCGAGCCTGCTCACCATCTCCAACGCCGCGCGATCCACATCCGTCGCCGGCTTTTCTTTCATCCATCTCGGAAAATATCCGACGCGCAATCCCGCAATCGATCGCGTCGCATCGAAATCGAGTTTGCACGGCACACTGGAAAGATCGCCGGGATCAGAACCTGTAATAGCGTGCAGCACCAGCGCCGCGTCTTCGACGTACCGCGTCATCGGCCCGAGCTTGTCGAGCGACCAGCAAAGCGTCATCGCTCCCGTCCGCGGCACGCGCCCAAACGTCGGCCGCAATCCCGTCACGCCGCAGCGCATCGACGGCGCCACGATGCTTCCACCCGTTTCGCTGCCAATCGCAAATCCCACCAGCGCCGCCGCCGTGGCCGCTCCCGGCCCCGCGCTCGAGCCCGACGCGCCTTCCTCCAGCAGCCACGGATTCATCGTCTGCCCGCCGAACCAAATATCGTTCAGCGCCAGCGCACCCAAACTCAATTTCGCGATCAGCACCGCACCCGCATCATTCAGTCGCTTCACAACCGCCGAGTCCGTCGCCGGCACGCGATCGCGATAAAACTCCGCGCCCCACGTCGTTCGAATCCCCGCTGTGTCGAG
Organism: uncultured Acidobacteriota bacterium; assembly: GCA_963850795.1. GTDB lineage: Bacteria > Acidobacteriota > Terriglobia > Acidiferrales > UBA7541 > Acidiferrum. The sequence goes on from CAWKNS010000032.1 coordinate 119,784, forward strand.
CAAATCCTTCACGCCGTACGGAATCCCATGCAACGGCCCGCGATATTTTCCCGCGGCGATTTCCGCGTCGGCCTGCTTCGCGCGCGCAATTGCGTGCTCGCGCGGCACCGTGATCACGCACCGCAACTTCGGATCGAACTTCTGAATTCGCTCCAGATAAATATTTGTCAGTCGTTCCGAAGTCAGCTTCCGCGATTCGATCCATCGCGACAATTTCGCAACCGACGCATACGCGATCGCCTCATCGCTCGGCGGCAGCGCACCAGCGTCGTCCTTGCTGCGCTCAAACTGGTTCACCGTCGGCCCGCTTCGCTGCCCCGGCAAAACCGGATTCCACTGCGAATACGGCGCCACCGACGCTTCGATCGGAACCTTGCGTGGCCCCACGCGCCGCTCGTACAACGCCGCCATCGTCACGCGCCAACTCTCCGCCGCCTCCGCGCGCTCCTCCGAATTTAGCGAAATCTGCACCAATTTCTCCGCTTCGGAAAATGTCGCCGGCGAAACCTCCGGCCCAAACGCCGGCCCCGCACCATACGCAGAAGGCGCCCCTGCCGGGCCATTCTTCGTTGGATCTTGCTCCGCCGCAGCGGCCACTCCGCCTGGCAGCGCATCCGCAGCCGTCAACGCCGCAATCAATCCCGCCGACGCCGTCCCCAAAAATTCCCTGCGCGACTTCGCCATTTCCCCTCCCCACAATTCGGCCCGCGCTGCGGGTCGAGATTGTACACGCACCAAGCCCCGCATTTGTCGCGTCGCCGCAATTTCAAACGACACCGCAATTTCCGGCCACGCGCAAAGCGCGATATTCTATCCGTTCGCACCACACGCCACGACGCGAAAGGTACGCAGCACAAAAACAAAACCGCTCCATGACCACGATCAACATTGAAGACGCCGGCAAACACGACGCGCAAGAAGTCACCATACGTGGCTGGCTCTACAATCAGCGCGAATCCGGCAAGCTCCTCTTCCCGATCTTTCGCGACGGCACCGGCATCATCCAGGGCGTCGTCGCGCTCAAAGAAAGCCCCGACGCATTCGCCGCGCTCAAAGGCCTGACGCAGGAATCCAGCGTCATCGTCACCGGAAAAATCCGCGCCGAGCAGCGCGCCCCCGGCGGCTACGAACTCGGCGTCACCAAGGTCGAAGTCCTGCAAAAAGTGGACGAGTCCACGCCCTACCCCATCCAGCTCAAAGAGCATGGCGTCGATTTCCTTCTCGACAATCGCCACCTCTGGATGCGCACGCCGCGCCAGGCCGCCATTCTCCGCATTCGCGCCGAAGCGCAACGCGCCGCCCGCAACTACATGGACAGCCAGGGCTACACGCTCACCGACGCGCCGATGTTCACGCCCGCCGCGTGCGAAGGCACCTCAACTCTTTTCGAAGTGAATTACATCGACGACCAAAAGGCCTATCTCACGCAAAGCGGCCAGCTCTATATCGAAGCCACCGCCATGGCGCTCGGCAAGGTCTACACATTCGGCCCAACCTTCCGCGCCGAAAAATCAAAGACCCGCCGCCACCTCACCGAATTCTGGATGCTCGAGCCCGAAGCCGCCTTCGCCAATCTTGACGACATGATGTCGCTCGGCGAAGGCCTCGTCAGCGCCATCGTCCAATCCGTCCTCAAGAACAAAACGCGCGAGCTCGAAATGCTCAAGCGCGACACCAAAAAGCTCGAAAACGTGAAGCCGCCCTTCCCGCGCATCAGCTACGAAGACGCCATCAAGGTCCTCCAGAAGCACGGCAACCCCTCGAAATTCGGCGACGACATCGGCGGCGACGAGGAAACCATCGTTTCCAACGAGTTCGACCGTCCCGTTATGGTCCACCGCTACCCTGCCGCCATCAAAGCCTTCTACATGCAGCCCGACGCCGAGCGTCCCGATTTGGCACTCGCCTTCGACATGCTCGCCCCCGAAGGCTACGGCGAGATCATCGGCGGCAGCCAGCGCATTCACGACTACGATCTCCTCGTTAAACGACTGAAAGAGCACAACTTACCCGAAGAATCGTTCCAGTGGTACCTCGACCTGCGCCGTTATGGCAGCGTCCCCCACGCCGGCTTCGGCATGGGCCTCGAACGCACCGTCGCCTGGATATGCGGCACCGAGCACATCCGCGAGGTCATCCCCTTCCCGCGCATGCTCTACCGCGTGTATCCTTAATCGGTATCGAACCCCTGTTTGGGCGGGCTTTACCCCGCCAATCAAATATCAGTCGGGACTTGTTGGGGGCGGGGTTCACTCCGCCCGGCCGTTGCGTCTTGGCTCAATTTTTACGCACCTAGAGTGCTCTTGAATCGTCACCCGTAACTGGCCCCGTCCGCCAGCGAACCACAATTTCGCGCCCGGCCGAAACCAGTCACCAGTCACGAGTCACCAGTCACCGTTCTCAGGTCTCACCATGTCTCAAAAAGTCAGAATCATCGGCGTTCCCATGGACCTCGGCCAAAGCCGCCGCGGCGTGGACATGGGCCCCTCCGCTCTCCGCAGCGCCGGCCTCCAGGCCGCCATCAAGAAGCTCGGGATCACCGTCGAAGACATCGGCAACATGGAAGTGAAGCAGCCCGAAGAAATGCACCCGGGCGAAAAGCGCGCCAAGTATTTACAGGAAATCGCCGAGACCTGCGCCGACGTCGCAAAGGCCGTCGATAAATGCTTGCAGGAAGAATTTCTGCCGCTCGTTTTGGGTGGAGACCACTCAATCGCCGCGGGAGTCGCCGCAGGCGTCTCGAATTTCTATCGCCAGCAGAAAAAAGACATCGGCTACATCTGGCTCGATGCACACGGCGATATGAACATCCCCGAATCGTCGCCGTCGGGCAACGTCCACGGCATGCCGCTCGCCAGCATCATGGGCTACGGCGCATCGGAACTCACAGAGTTGATGGGATTCAAACCAAAGGCCGAGCCGGCCAACATCGTCATCGTCGGCGCACGCGATCTCGATGCTCACGAACGCAAAATGGCCAAGAAATCTGGCGTTCACGTCTTCACTATGCGCGATATCGACGAGCGCGGCATGCGCGAAGTCATGGCCGACGCCATAAAATACGCCATGGACGACACCGGCGGCATCGCCGTTAGCCTCGACATGGACTTCGTCGATCCCGCCGATGCCCCCGGCGTCGGCACGCCCGTCCGCGGCGGCGTCACCTATCGCGAAGCTCACCTCGCCATGGAAATGATCGCCGACAGCGAGTCGATGGTCAGCCTCGAAGTCGTCGAGATCAACCCCATCCTCGACGAACACAACCGCACCGCCCTACTCGGCGTAGAACTAGTCCTCTCCGCCCTCGGCCAAAAAATCCTCTAGACAGCGGCACGCCGCAAGTCGCGGTCTACCCGCCAACCACATGTTGTCATCCTGAGCGGAGCGAAGGATCTCAGACGTTAATAACGCCGATCAACTCAACAAAGATCGCGGCTATTTCTTTACTTCGCTTGGTCCTTCCAGCGTGTAATACGGGATGTCCATCCCCAATTCCGGAAAATTCGCGTCGTGCGAGTACTGAAATCCCAATTTTCCCAGCACCTTCTTTGAGTTCAGGTTCTCTGGATGATGCCCTGCTGCAAGCTTCTTAGCGGCATACTTCTCGAATGCGTACGGAATCACGGCGCGCGCCGCTTCCGTCGCTAGACCTTGCCCCCAAAATTTCGGTAATAGATGAAAACCCAGCTCGACGACGTCCTCAGCCGGGCGATACGGTCGCAAGCCGCACACACCGACAAACTCGCCGGTCAATAACAACTCGATGATCCAGTACTGAAATCCGTGGACCATGCGCCGCGCGCGCTCATGCTTGAAACGTTTGCGGACTTCATCGTCCGAAAACGGCCCGCCAAAATATTTTGTGACTTCCAGCTCGCCCCAGAGCTGCTGAGCAAACGGCAAGTCGTCCGCTCCCCACCAGCGAAACCCCAGCCGTTCGCTTTTCAGAATATATTTTTCGGTCGTCTCGCTTTTCGCGCTCGTCTCGGTCATCGTCAATTCCCTGCTGTATTACAGCACGGAACCAACGTTGGCATCATCAGTCGACCCGCAGCGCCTGCATGGGATCGATGTGCGACGCCCGCCTCGCCGGCAAATATCCCGCGAGGCAAGCCACCGCCGTCAGGATGAGCACCATCACCGCAAACGTCATCGGATCGGTCGGCGTCACTCCAAACAACATCCCACTCAATGCCTTCGCCAAAATCCAGGATCCGACAATCCCGCCAACGACGCCGATCGCCGCCAGCCACAACGTCTGCATCAAAATGCTCTTCTGGAGCATCTCCGACGACGCACCCAGCGCCATGCGAATCCCGATCTCCTGCGTCCTCTGGCTCACCGAGTACGAAATCACCGCATAGATCCCCAGCGAAGCCAACACCAGCGCGAACGCCGCGAATCCGCCCAGCAGAATCACCACGAATCGCCGCGGCGACACCGCTCGGTCCACCATCGACTGCATCGTCCGCATGTTCGACGTAGGCAAATTCGGCTCAAGCGGCAGCAGCGTCTCTCGCAATCGTGCCCCTAGCTCCGACGGCGGCAGAGACGATCGCACCACGAGATCCACCGATCCCCAATCGCCAATCTGTCGCAATGGAATGTAAAACTCGTTGCCTGAACCCTCTTCGAGCGACATGTGGTGCACATCGCCAACGACGCCGACTACCGTCCGATCGACATCTTCCTTGATGATCTTTCCGATCGGATCTTCATTCGGAAATAAATTCTTCGCGCAGGTCTCGTTCAGGATGATGACGTTGAGCGTGCCTTTGTCATCGCGCGCCGAAAAATCGCGCCCCGCTTTCAGCGGAACTCCGATCGCATGAAAATATCCTTCGCTGATGATCCGCGGAAATCCCTCAGGATATTCGTTCGGCTTGTACTGCACGCCCTTGACACCGATTCCCCAGCTTCGGTTGTGCCCCAGTGGAATTGCGTCCGACATTCCCGCCGCCTCGACGCCCTGTATCTCGCCCACCCTCCGCAGGACTTCGGTGAAGTACGCGTTCACCTTCTCCGCCGTTTTGTAAGACGAGTTCGGATCGATCCGAATCGCAGTCACACGATCAGGACTGAAGCCCATATTCACGTCGAGCACTCGCATAAAGCTTCGAATCAACAATCCCGCGCCTACGACGAGCACGCATGCCAATCCAATCTCCGCGACAACCAGCGCGTTTCGCACGAATGCGTGCCCTTTCCCGACGCTCGACCCGCGGTTCGCGTCCTTCAGTGTGTCGTGCAGACGCAAGCCGCGCACCTGCAACGCCGGCAACAGTCCAAAAACCAGGCCCGTCGCAACCGCGACGAGCAACGTGAACAGCAGCACCGTGCCATCGATATGCACTTCTCCGAGCAATGGAATGCTGATCGAAGTGAGGTGCGCCAACACGCGCGTTCCGACGAACGCCAGAATCAACCCGACAAGCGCTCCGCAGAAAGACAAAATCAAACTCTCCGTCAGCATCTGCCGGATCAGCCGCATCTTCCCCGCTCCGAGCGTCGCGCGAATCGCAATCTCTTTTTGTCGCGTCGTGCCGCGCGCCAGCAGCAAATTCGACAAATTCGCGCAAACGATCAGCATCACGACGCCCACCGCAGCCGCCAGCACGAACAACGCCGGCCGCAGCCTGCCGCTCACGTGTTTCGTCAGCATCGACACTTTTGGATCGAAAGTGTTGCGCTCTTTGTGTGCCTCCACCTGGAGCTTCGCAAGCACCGTCGCTTCCGCCTGCGCCTGTTGTACGGTGACTCCGGGTTTCAGCCGTCCCACGATCGCAAGCGTGTTGCCATACTTGTTCGTTTCTGCCGTCAGCGGAAAACACTCGAAAATATCCACGCGGCTGCCTGGCGTGAAGATCGTCGAAAAATCGAATGACGCCGGCAGGACGCCGACGACTGTCTTCTGGCCCCCATCGAAATCGAGCGCTCTGCCGACGATGTGCGGGTCCGCTCCGAATTTAGTCCGCCAGATCGCGTCGCTCAGCATCACGGCGTTCGGCCCGTTGAATTTCGCTTCGTCGTCGCTGAACTGCCTGCCCAACACCGGCTCGATGCCGAGCAGCGGAAAGAAATTCTCCGACACCGGCACGCTCGTCAACCGTTCCGGCTGCCCGCCCTCGATCAGCTTTGCGTCCCCCACGCCGTAAAACGCAAAGTACGCCGCCATCTCAGAAAACGATTGAGTTTTGTCGCGCAAATCCTTGAAGTGATCGACCTGCGACGTCTTTCCCGACATGTCGTTGGTCTCATCGGTGTTGTTCGCGACCCAGGCGAGGTGTTCCGGATCCTTGAACGGCAGCTTGTGAATCAGCAGCGTATTCACCACGCTGAAAACCGTGCAGCTCGCGCCAACGCCGAGCCCAGCGATCAGGATCGCAAAAATCGCGAACGCTTTGTCGCGCCTCAGAGTTCGCAACGCGTACTTCACGTCCTGGCTCAACACCTCCAGAAACGGCAATCCTCGGGCATCTCGATTTTCTTCTCGCAAGGTCTCACGTCCTCCCACTCTTAAAATCGCCGCACGCCGCGCTTCCTGCGGCTTCATCCCCGCCTTCTCGTACTCCGCCGCCAACAAATCCAAATGTGCTTCGAGCTCCGCGTTGAAGTCGTCGTCCAAATCCGACTTCGCCCAAATCGCCCGAATCTTCGCCCACAAAATGTGAACGCCGTCGCCCATCGATCAGCTTTCCCTCGCCGCTGCCGTCATCGCCCAATCACTCCATCGCCACGGTACGTGTACGGGCGCAGCACTGCTGCGCCCCAGCTTGCCCGGGCGTCAAACATGAACCACGGTTCGCTTTTGCGTTCGGCCTGTCCACTCACTGCCCTTCCTTCGCCGCCGCAAAAAACCGCGCAATCACCGCCGAAAGCTGCTCCCAATTCTCCGCCGTCTCCGCCAGCCGCTTCGATCCACGCACCGTAATCGCGTAAAACTTCGCCTTCCGGTTGTTCTCGGAGATTCCCCACTCCGATTTGATCAGCCCGCGCTGTTGCAGCCGCACCAGCGACGCGTATATCGTCCCTTGATTCAGCAAGATAGCGTCACGGCTGACCTGCTCGATGCGCCGCGCAATCCCATACCCGTGCACCGCCCCCATCGCCTGCAGCGTCTGCAACACCATTAAGTCCAGTGTTCCCTTCAACATCTCCAGCTGAGGCGACATCCGCCCTCCCATATGTGCTATTGCCACAGGAACAGACGATAGAAACGCGCGATGGTCTTGGAAAGTTCAAAATATTTTTGAGTGCCTCCGGTGCGCCGGCATTCGAACTAAGTCCCTGGCCAAACGTGCCGTTAGCGATTGATGGCATCGAACCCCGGAATCGCTCGCGGTGACAAGCGAGCGGGCTAAACTGACAAGACTACCCGGCGGCCCGTCGAGCGAAGCACGGGACACGGAGCACGGAACAAGAATCACGACCATCGGGCGAAAGATCATCATGGCGACTCCAGAAAAAAGATTGCGCGTAGGCGTTTTGTTTGGCGGCCGCAGCGGCGAGCACGAAGTCTCGCTGGCGTCGGCAGCTTCGGTGATTCGCGGGCTGGATCCCGCGAAGTACGAGCCGATTCCGATCGGCATCACGAAGGAAGGCCAATGGCGCGTCGGCGCCGGCGCGCAAAAAATGCTGCCGAAGGAAATTGTTCGCGGCGGCCAGCCGGTCGCGATGACGGCCGATCCGAGTGACGTTTCTTTGATATCGCTCGGCGCCAACGGAAGCCACGGCGCCGCTTCGCAGAAACTCGATGTCGTTTTTCCCGTGATGCACGGAACATACGGTGAAGACGGAACGATTCAAGGGTTACTCGACCTCGCGGGACTGCCTTTCGTCGGGGCAGGCGTGCTCGGTTCAGCGGTTGGCATGGACAAAGATGTCGCGAAAAAGCTTTTGCAGGTTGCGAAGATTCCCGTTGTGCCCTGGGTGACGGTGCACCGCTACGAATGGGAGAAAAATCCCAAGCAGGTGCAAAAGACGATCGAATCGAAATTCAAGTATCCCGTCTTCGTGAAACCCGCGGCGTTGGGTTCGTCGGTCGGAATGACGAAGGTGCATTCGCGAGCGGAGCTTGCGCCTGCGCTGAATCTTGCTTCCGAATTCGCGATGAAGATTCTTGTCGAGAAATCGGTCGTGGCGCGCGAGATCGAAGTTTCCGTGCTCGGCAACAACGATCCGAAAGCTTCGATTCCCGGCGAGATTGTGCCGCATCGCGAGTTCTACGATTACACCGCGAAATATCTGGAAGATGGTACGCAGCTTTTGATTCCGGCGAAGCTCAAGCCCGCGCAGATCAAGACGATTCAAAAGCTTGCTGTGCAAGCGTTTCGCGCCCTGGAACTGAGCGGCATGGCTCGCGTCGATTTCTTTCTCGAGAAACGCGCCGGCGGGAAATTGTTCCTTAACGAAGTGAACACGATTCCGGGCTTCACTTCGATCAGCATGTATCCCAAGCTTTGGGAAGCGAGCGGGATTTCATTTCGCGATCTGCTCGACAAGCTCATCGCGCTCGCTCTGGAACTGCACGCCGAGAAGGCGCGCACGAAGTATGAAATCGAATTGCCCAAAGGCGCTGGTGGCGCACTCGAAGGCTAGTTTTTACGCTGAGTCCGACCAGCTTAAACAGGCACAATTCCGATTCGTTTCTTCTGTTTCTTGAGAACGCGGTCTAACGAGCAGGCCGAGCGTTTTTTCTATCGATCGCGCTTTTCAATCTCCTGAAAATTTCGTCTGCTCGAGTTAGCGGCTCAACTCGTTGAGCAAATGCAGCAACTCGTCAGGCGCGACGCTGGCGGTGCCGAGTTTGCCGACCACGACGCCGGCTGCAGCATTCGCGAGTCGCGCGGCATCGGGGAGCGGCGCTCCCGCGGCGGCGGCCAGTGCGAGCACACTGAGCACCGTGTCGCCTGCGCCGGTCACATCGAAAACCTGGCGGCCGTTGGAGCCGTGATCGATTCCGGATTTTCCGACGCGCGCGTACGTCACTTCGAAACTCGTCGCAGGAATGTGCAGCGGTTGCGCCGACGATTCCTCCAACAGCGTCATTCCCTTTTCCCCGCGAGTGATCAGCACGGCTTCGCATCCGAAATGCGAGAGCAACTTGCGTCCGGCATCGTCGAACGATTTGTCGTCAGTGAGCGTTTGCGCAAGAAACTGGCCGGCTTCTTTGGCGTTGCAGACGATGGCTTTCGCCCCGCGATAGGCGTAAAGCTTGCGAGCGTTTCGGTCCAACAAAAACGGGGACTTTGAGTTTGTGCGCAGCGCCGAGAACTTTTTCGGCGAAATCGTCGGTGATGATCCCTTTGTCGTAGTCGGAGACAACGAGCGCGTCGAGATTTTTTAGCGACGCCGAGAGCGCGCGGAGCAATTGTCCCTGCGTGTCGGGATGGAGCGGCTCGCGCCGTTCGCGATCCACGCGAACAATGTGCTGATGGCGCGCGATGATCCGCGTCTTGACGGTGGTGATGCGCCGCGCGTCGGAAACAACGCCTGTGTCGGAAATATTCGCCGCGCGTAACTCTTTGCGAAGAGACTCGCCCGGCTCGTCGGCCGGAGCTTTGCCGGCGCCGATAACGCCAAACAATTCCACGCGCGCGCCTAGGGCCGCGAGATTCGCAGCTACGTTTCCAGCTCCGCCGAGACATTCGCTTTGCTCCACAAAATCCACGACGGGGACTGCGGCTTCGGGCGAAAGACGCGAAGCGGTGCCCCATAGATACCGATCCAGCATGAGGTCGCCGACGACTCCTATCCGCTTGCCGCGCAGGCGCGAAACAAGCCGCTTGAGCCGAGCAGCAGACTGGGCGATATCAGTGAGCGAAGTAGGCATGATTTGTGCGAGCCGGCTTTCTGAACGAGGTTGGCGATGTTAGTCAGGAGCTTTGGTGGCCTGGTCGATGATCAGCACAGGAATGTCGTCGCGTATCGGGTAGATGCGGCGGCAGGTTTCGCACTGAAGGCCGCTAGCGGAGTCCGCAAGGTGGCGGAGTGGCGTCTTGCATTCCGGACAGACGAGAATGTCGAGGAGATCCTTCGGAATCGGCATAGTGGCTCCGCAAATCGAAAAATTGACTGTAGCAAACGCGAAGAGGTGTAGTCGAGCTTTGCGACGCTTCGTATTCAAAATTCAGAACCACCTCCGATTAAACCTGCAGTCGCAGCGCGCCGTTGCATCGCGACTTCGTTGCTTCTTACTTCGTTCCTTCTGTGGCAAACTGAATGATTACTGGGCACGGTTTTTACCGCTGCGTGCGGCGCAGTCCTCGCGTGTTGGAAGCTCCTGCCGAGTAGCAAACATTCATGGACCCAAAGTTCATACGGAATTTCTGCATCATCGCGCACATCGACCACGGTAAATCGACGCTGGCCGATCGGCTGCTTGAAATGACGGGCGCATTGTCGCAGCGCGAAATGGTGCACGAGCAGTTTCTCGACTCCATGGACCTGGAGCGCGAGCGCGGCATCACGATCAAGGCCAAAAGCATTCGGCTGCACTACAAAGCAAAAGATGGAAACACCTATCGGCTGAACTTGATCGATACTCCGGGTCACGTGGACTTTTCCTACGAAGTTTCGCGCGCGCTGTCGGCGTGCGAAGGCGCGTTGCTGGTTGTGGACGCGAGCCAGGGCGTTGAAGCGCAGACCGTTGCGAATACCTTTCTCGCAGCTGGCAACAATCTCACAATCGTTCCCGTGATCAACAAGATCGATCTGCCGGCTGCGCAGCCGGATTACGTGAAAGAGCAGATCGAGAATGTGCTGGCGATTCCCGCGTCCGACGCGCTGATGATCAGCGCGAAGAGCGGCATCGGCGTCGAAGACGTGCTTGAAGCAATTGTGCAGCGCGTTCCTCCGCCGAAAGGCAGCGCTGAGAATCCACTGCAAGCGCTGATCTTCGATTCGTGGTTCGACATCTATCGCGGCGCGGTCGTGCTGGTGCGCGTGATGGAAGGGCGCCTCACGAATCACATGAAGATTCGCCTCGTTTATAGCAACGAAGTGTACGAGGTCGAGCAGCTTGGAACGCTGACGCCGAAACCGGTTGCGCTCGAAGAACTCGAAGCCGGCGACGTGGGCTTCGTCGTCGCGAATATCAAGGACGTTGCGGATGCGCGCATGGGCGATACGCTCACCGATGCGGCGCGTCCTGCTGGGGCGCTTCCTGGATTTGAAGCGACGAAGCCGATGGTGTTCGCGGGATTGTTTCCGGTGCTTGCGAATGAGTACGAAACGCTGCGCGATGCGCTGGGAAAACTGAAACTCAACGATGCTGCATTTTTTTATGAAGCGGAAAATTCCGTCGCACTGGGATTCGGTTTCCGCTGCGGTTTTCTCGGACTTCTGCACATGGAAATTGTGCAGGAGCGGCTCGAGCGCGAATTCGGATTAAACCTCATCACGACTGCGCCGAGCGTGCGCTATCGGATTACGGGCGTGACGGGCGATGTGATCGAAGTGGATTCGCCGGCAAAGTTTCCGAATCCGAGCGACATCGCAAAGATCGAAGAGCCGATCATCAAGGCGATGATCATCACCAACGAAGAGTCCGTTGGTGGAATCTTGCAGCTCTGCCAGGACAAGCGCGGCACGCAAAAGGGATTCGAGTATCTGTCGCCGACGCGCGTGATGCTGACTTACGAATTGCCGCTGAATGAGATCGTTCTCGATTTTTACGATCGTCTGAAAAGCGTTTCGCGCGGTTACGCTTCGCTCGACTATCACCTTGCAGGTTACTCGGAAGCCGATCTCATCAAGCTGGATGTTCTCGTTGGCGGCGAAGCGGTCGATGCGCTGTCGATGATTTGCCATCGCGAGCAGGCTTACGAACGTGGCCGCGAGCTTGTGTCGCGCTTGCGGAAATTGATTCCGCGACAAATGTTCGAGGTTCCGATTCAAGCCGCGATTGGAAGCCGCGTGATTGCTCGCGAAACTGTCGCCGCGATTCGCAAGAACGTTTTGGCGAAATGCTACGGCGGAGATATTTCGCGCAAACGCAAACTCCTCGAGAAACAAAAAGAAGGCAAAAAGCGCATGAAGCGCGTCGGCCAAGTCGACATTCCGCAAGAGGCGTTTTTGGCAGTACTGAAAGTTACCTCCACATCCGACGAAGAATAGTTGTCGATCGAAAACCGCCGTTTCGTCTTTGAAGAATTGCCTGCCCTAAAAAAAGCAGATCCCTCGCTACGCTCGGGATGACAGTGTGGTTCAGTGTGTGGCGAAGAATTTGGTCGCTGATCATAGTTTTGTGTCCTCCTTGGCGGTGACGGAGGTGGTGAGGCGGCCTTGGTGGAGGCGGAGGGTGACGGCGTCGCCTACGGCGACTTGGGTGGAGGAGCGGAGGATTTGGCCGGTGGAGTCGGTGGCGATGGCGTAGCCGCGTTCGAGGACGCGGAGGGGGCTGCGCTCGTGGAGTTGGAGGCGGAGGCGGTCGAAGCGATCGCGTTTTTGGCGGAGAGCGCGCTCGGAACGGGAGGCGAGTTCGAGTTGGAGTTTCTCGAGGCGCAGGCGGACCGCGGCGATTTTCATTCGGAAATCGAAGGCAACGATGCGTTTGTGAGCGATGTTGAAGCGCTTGGTGCTGAGTGTGAGATTCGCGCGAAGGGCGTGAGCGATGCGGGCGGTCATTTCGTCGGCGCGTTGGCGTTGTTGACGGAGTAGATCGAGCGGGCGGCGGAAACCGCGACGGGCGCTGAGTTCGTGGACGCGGCGGCTTTGGACCAAGATGCGGTAGCGGATTTGATCGACGAGGGTCTGGCGCAGGTCGGCGACGTGTTTGTCGAATGCGCTGCGCGTGTTGACGACGAGTTCGGCGGCGGCGGACGGAGTGGAAGCGCGGACATCGGCGACAAAATCGGCGATGGTGAAATCGGTCTCGTGGCCGACGCCGGAGATTACGGGGATGGTGCATTGCGCGATGGCGCGCGCGACGGCTTCTTCGTTGAAGGCCCAGAGATCTTCGAGCGAGCCGCCACCGCGGGCGAGAATCAGGACATCGACCGATTGTTCGCGATTGAAATATTGGAGAGCACGGACGATTTCGAGCGCGGCGCCATCGCCCTGAACGCGCACGGGAAACAGCGTGAGGTGAACGTTGTGAAAGCGACGGCGCAAGATGCGGACGACATCGCGGACGGCAGCGCCGGTCGGCGACGTGATGAGGCCGATGCATCGCGGCAACATCGGGAGCGGCTTTTTGCGATCGGGTGAGAAGAGACCTTCGGCTTCGAGACGCTTTTTCAATTGATCGAAGGCAAGTTGCAGCGCGCCGAGTCCGACAGGCTCGATGCTTTCCACGTAAATCTGATAATCGCCGCGGGCTTCGTAGACGCTGATGGAACCACGCACGGTGACATGCAGTCCGTTCTCCGGACGGAATTTCATGGCGCGGACTTGCGTCTTGAAGCAGACGGCGCGGATTTGCGAGGTCTTGTCTTTCAGAACGAAATAGATGTGGCCGGATTGTGCTTCGTGGCAGTTGGAGATTTCACCTTCGACAAGGATGTCGGTGAAATTGCGGGTGAAGAGATCGCGGATGCGGCCGGTGAGTTCGGTGACCGAGTAGACGCGGCGCTCGGGCATGAGGTTGAACTGGAGCTGGCTCATTGGGACGCGCTCCGTGGGGCGTGGATCGTGTTTCGTGATCCGTGTTCCGTGTTCCGTGAGAAGCGATTGGAGACTGAAAATTGAAGCTGGTCGGCGCGCGTTCGATGCGCTTCGGATGAAGATTTTTTTGGGTTCGGACCCACCCCCCCCTATGTTTTTTGCAAGAGTGTGATTCCAGAGGAGTTGCTCGTGCAGTGGGTGCAAGGATGTGATTCTAAGGGAGTTAGTGCTATTGATTTCTTGAGTTGAGAAGTGCTCTGGGCTTACCGGAGTTCCATTTCGGGAAAGCGTGGATGCGAGTTGGGGGCCGGCGTTGGGTTGGTGATGGATTTTTATTTTGCCGTTCGGTGTCACTGGTTGCACGTTGCCATGTGGGGCACTGATGAGTCAAGAGACAACGGAAAAATGGCTGTAGACGATTGAGGAGATTGTGGTTGCGGGAGAGGGGCGTTCGAATTGGAATTTAGATCCATGGAAAACGTGCGAGCGTGTCGATCGTGTATTGCGCCAAGACGCAACGAAGGGCGGGGCAAGCCCCGCCCCTACAGACCACGCGCATGGCTGAGCTGCGGGAAACGCGGGTGGGGTTTGGGGCGTCGAAGGGGTAGGGTTGTAGGGGCGGTGACTTATGGGACTCGGCAACTGGCGTGCGAACTATCGATGGAAATATTTGGCGATGGGTGGGATTGCGCTGGGCGTGGTGTGTTTGTCAGCCGGCGTGCTGACACTGCGCGGGCAAGGCTCGCATTCGTCGAGTGGAGTCGCGCAAGGCGTGCAGCAGCCGGCGATTAAGTCGGATGTGAGGATTGTGTTGGTGGATGTGGTGGTGACGGGGGCGAAGGGGCTGACGGCATCGGGATTGAAGAAAGAGGATTTTCAGATCAGCGAGGATGGGAAGGCGCAGACGGTTTCGTTTTTTGAGGAGCATACGGATGGGAAGGTGACGCCGGTGACGCTGCCGGAGATGCCGCCGGATGTGTTTACGAATTATCCGACGGTGAAGACGACGGATTCGGTGAATGTGCTGCTGCTGGATTCGCTGAATACGCAGGCGATCGACCAGTCGTATGTGCGGCCGCAGATGGAGAAATACATGGAGGCGGCGATTGCGTCGCCAAATGGGGCGCGGCTGGCGATTTTTACGCTGGGGCAGCGATTGCGGATGATCCGTGGATTTACGGCGGATGCGTCGAAGTCGTTGGAAGCGATGGAGGATCCGAAGTCGCACACCGAGGCAAAATTCGAGCCGCAGATGGCAACACCGTATCGAAAGGACCGCGAAGCTGATATTGTGTGCGCAGAAGGCACCAATTGCCATTGAAGCTTGTAAGGCGTATGTCGGGCAATTGAGCGTCGATCGGGCTACAGATCGGATCGGCATTGACGCTGCAAGCGTTTCAGGCGCTGGCGCGGTACTTGGCGCCGATTCCGGGGCGGAAAAACATCATGTGGGTGGCCGGGATCGTTTCCGGTTCATTTTTTTCCGGATTCAGGGAGACGCGGAGAGTTCAAGAGTCCGTATCCGAATGAAGTGAGACAGACGGCGGAGTTGCTGACGGCGGACCAAGTGGCGGTGTATCCAATCAGCGCGACCGGGGTGGGAGGAGAGTCGTATCTACAGGCGACGAACGGCGACCCGAACACGAATCGAACGGGAAAGGCTGTCGAAGACGATGAAGCAGACCGGAGCTTCAATCAAATTGGGATGGAGTTGCTGGCGCGGGATACGGGCGGGCATGCGTTTTACAACACGAATGGATTGAGCGAGGCGATGGAGCAGGCAGTGGAAGAAGGGTCGCACTTTTATTCGCTGGCGTATGTGCCGAGCAATTCGAAGTTGGATGGGAGGTTTCGGAAGATCGATTTGAAGGTGAGCGGCGGGGATTACAAGCTGGCATACCGACGCGGATATTACGCGGAGAATGCGAAGTTTCCGGTTACAGAGGCGGAGCGGAAGAAGAGCGATGCGCTGATGCCGTTGATGGGATTGGGAATGCCGGATTTCGCGCAGGTGCTGTACAAGGTGAAGGTGGCGCCGGCGGCGGACGCGCGTGGAGTTAAGGAGTCGAGGGATCCGGCGGTGCGATATGCGCTCGATTTTGCGATTACGCCGACGGATTTGCATCTGGAGATTGGGGCAGATGGGAAGCGGCGCGGGAATATCGAGTTTATGGCGGCGGCGTTTGATGCGGATGGAAATGCGGTGAAGATGGAGCGGAAGAAAAGCGAGATTGTGTTGGAGCCGCAGATGTATGCGGAGGTGATGCGGGTCGGGTTGCAAATGCATCGGGAGATGGATGTGCCGGAGAACGCGGCGTATTTGCGGACGGGGATTATGGATCTGGAGACGGGGAAGATGGGGAGTTTGACGGTGGAGATGAGAAGCAGGCAAGCGAAGAAGTAAGGAAGCGGAGATGTGAAGAAAATCTCGAGAAACAAAAAGGGCCATGTGGCCCTTTTTCATTTTGGAAATGGTTTAACGACGGCCCAACCGGGCGACAGGCCTCGAGGTCAAAATCGGTTGTCGAGTTGGTTGTGAACCAAGGGCGCGGCCGATGAAAGCGGCGTCGCCAGGATCAAGATTTTTTGGCGGCTTCAGCGTGGCTGAGAATTTCGTCGAGCGTTTGAGCCAAGACGTCGATGGTGGAGGGCTTGAGCAGGACGCGACGGATACCGATGGAGGCGGCTTGTTGTTCGTCTTCCGGGCGAACATAGCCGGAGGCGAGGACGATGGGAATGTCGGGGCGGATGGAGAGGAGCTGGCGCGCCACCTCGAAACCAGAGAGCCGAGGCATGGAAAGGTCGGTGACGACCGCGGCGAAACGATTCGGATTCGCGCGAAATTCAGCGAGAGCCGCGACAGCGTCGACGTGTCCGGTGACATGGTAGCCGAGCCTTTCGAGGAAGAGAGTGCCGAGAGTGACGAGAGCCTCTTCGTCGTCGATGAAAAGTATGTTTTCGTTGTGGACGGCGCGGGAGGCAGGCTGCGCGACCAGCGGAGCGGCGTCGGATCGTGAAGCTCCCGCAGCGGGAAAATAGAGAAGGAACGATGTGCCCTGACCGGGCTGGCTGTAGACGGAAATCGCGCCGTCGTAACTGCTGACGATGCCATGAACGACGGAAAGGCCGAGGCCGGTGCCCTGCCCAACGGGCTTGGTGGTGAAAAAAGGATCGAAAATGCGATCGAGGGTGGCGCGATCCATGCCACAGCCATCGTCACTGATGGTGAGACAGACGTAGTGTCCCGCGTGCAAGCCTGGAGTTCCGACGCAGTCGTCGGAAGTAATGACGCGGCCAGCGAGCCGGACAGTGATGTTGCCGGAACGGTCGCCGATGGCATGAGAGGCATTGGTGGCCAAATTGACGATGATCTGATGGAGCTGACTGGGATCGATGGCGACCCGAGGAAGTTCTGGGGAACTCTTGAAGTCAATGTGGATTGAGGCGGGCAGAGTGGCGCGAACGAGGGTGAGCGCTTCCTGGACGACGGGCTGGATCGAGGTGGGTTCAGATTTAGTTTCCTGGGGGCGACTGAAAGCAAGAATTTGGCGAACGAGGTCGGCGGCGCGCGCTCCCGCTTTGGAGATCTCGGCTAAATATTTGCGGATCGGATGATGAGGAGGCAAGTCGTCCGAGGCCATTCGGGCGTTTCCGTTGATAGCGGAGAGGATGTTGTTGAAATCGTGGGCCACACCGCCGGCGAGAGTGCCCAAGGATTCCAATTTGCGAGAGCGCATCTGAGAAGTCTGCGCGCGCTTGAGTTCGGTAAGGTCGGAATTGATTTCGAGAATACATGCGGGTCTGCCGTTCGCATCGAAGTGAAGAACCCACTGACTGGCGACGAAGACGGTGCGGGCGTCACGCGTCCGGTGACGAAGTTCGCCTTCCCATGAACCCTCGCCATGGAATTGCTTCATGATCTGCCCCATTGGCGTGGGGAATTCGGTTTGAAGCAATTCGTGGGAATTGCGGCCGAGGGCCTCTTCCTTTGAAAAACCGTAGAGTCGCTGCGCGCCGCGAGTCCAAAGAATGATGCGGTTCTCGAGATCGCGAACGAGCACGGGAGCGAGATCGAGGAGAGCGGCCTGCTGCCGGAATTCTTCATCGGCGAGCCTGCGATCGGTGACATCACGCAGGATAACAGTGAAAAGTTTTTCGCCGTCAACGTCGGTCTGAGAGATGGAAGCCTCGATCGGGAACTCTTGGCCGTTGGAACGAAGGCCGAAGATGGAGTTGGTGCGGCCCATTCTGCGGCGGGTGGTGTGGGCTTGGCCAAAATTGCGGATGTGCGCAGCGTGGTCCGAACGAAAGCGGTTTGGGAGGAAGCGGTCGAGAGAGGAACCGAGGGCAACCGTGGCGTTGCAGCCGAACATCATTTCCGCGGCAGGATTGAACATGGTGATGCGGTGGTCGGTATTGACGGTGATGACCGCATCCATGGCGGCACCGATGATGGCGGTGAGACGAGCTTCATGTTCGACGATCGCGTGCTCGATGCGACGGTTGGCGGTAATGTCGCGGGCGATCTTGGAAGCACCGACGATGACACCGGCGGAATCGCGGAGTGGAGAGATGGTGACCGAAACAAGAATATGAGCGCCATCTTTACGGACGCGAGCGGCTTCGAAGTGACGAATGGATTGGCCAGCGGCAATGCGGCGAAGAATGTCGATCTCTTCCGTCAAACGGTCCGGAGGCATGAGCATGCGCATGGATTGCCCGATAGCCTCGGAAGCGGAATAGCCAAAAATGCGTTCGGCGCCGGCGTTCCAACTGGTGATGGTGCCGTCGAGGGTTTTGCTGATGATGGCGTCGTCGGAAGATTCGATGATGGAAGCGAGGCGCGCGTTGGTGCGATTGGCGGCCTCCTTGGATCGGGCGAGATCGCGGCTGGCGGTGTCCAACCGCTCGATCGAAGCGTTGAGGGAGCGAGTGGCCCAAAAGACCAAGAAGGCAAACATGGTGATATTGGCCGTGGCGAAGAGCGCGAGACCGAAGCCAGTTCCGTAATAACCGTAACGCTGGAACAAAAGACGAACACCGGCTATCGCCATAGTCAAGAGGGCGGCGGAAGGCAATAGCCGACGCGCCATGCGGCCGGCAATCCCCGGAGCGTTAAAGTCGGCAGCGATGCCGCGGTCGGGGCAAGCGACGAAGACGCCGAGACCAAGGCTCAAGAACAAGCCTGCAGTGTGGAAAGCCATGGAATTCCCGTGGAAGGTGCGGTAGAGATCCTCAGAGTCGAAGAGATAGGCGAGGAGGTGGAGCAACGCAAGATCGGTAACGCAGAGCGCGAGGTACTGCGCGGGACGCGCGCCTCGGCGGGTTTCGAAGTCAAGGCAAAACAGGGCGAGACCCAAAAGGACGAAAGCGAGAGCGGAGGCAAAGGAAAGGCGTCCTAGAACCGGGTCACCCGAAGCCTGGAGTGCGTTTGAGAAAAGAAAATTTTCGAGCGGAAAACTGACGCTCGCGAAGTACTCGAAGAGAGTGGCGAGTCCGACGAGGACGACGAGCGACGCCATAAACTGAGCGATGCGGGTTTGAACGACAGCGGTAGAGGATCTGAAAACCAGGAGGGAAAGCGCAGCGCCGGAGAGAAGAAAACACAAAGCCGTGAGAGGTTTCATGGTGATAAAGCGCGGCGACAGATTCGTCAACCAAGGGATATGCGCACCCCAACCGACCAGGACAGCGGCGGAAACGAACATCGCAGCTATGCCCGCCGCGAAAGCGAGCTTTCGCAGACGCAAGTGAAGCGGAGTCATCGCTTGCCAACCTTATTTGTGGAGCCGGTCGCGAAGAGGTGCGAGAGGCGTTCTTGGAAGGGGTGCTACAGCTGAAATGTTACTGGGATTTTAAGGCGGCGGCGAGCGCGGAAGGTGATTTGATGCGAAAAAGTAATGCGCGCGTTGGCGACGGCTATTGGGTGATGGGTGCGGCGGAGCGGGTGGCCATGTTGGCGGGCAGAGGGTTGGCTGGGGATTCTTCGTCCCAGAGGATGCTGAGGACGTACCAGCGGTTTTGGTCGAAGAAGAGTTGGATGGAGTTGATGCCGCGGGTGAAGGGTTTTTCGGCGGGGGCGTTGCGGGATTCGTAGCTGGAGAAGACTTGGGCGATGTTGCCGAAGCGGTCGACCTTGTTGACGATGGCTGCTTCGTAGAAGGCGTTGGTTTTGAAGTAGCCGCCGGCGAGGGTGATGTATTCGTCGGGGCTCATAAGGCGGGCGGGATGGTCGGCGGTTTCTTTTGTGGCCGAGGCCAGGCGCGCGTTTTGGGCGAAGAGGGAGCGGAAACGGTTCCAGTCGCGGTCGCCGGCGGGGCCGGAGATGACGGCGTAGAGGGCGGTGAGGATGGAGTCGATGGATTTGACGTCGGAGGGATTGGCGGTGGGGGCGGGAGCGGCGGATTGAGCGGGCGGTGGCGTTTGGGCGATCGCGGGGATGGAGAGTGTGATGGTTAGGATTGCGAGTGGGATGAGTTTCATTTTTTGCCCTCGGATGGGTTGGTGGTCGTGATTACGTTGAGGTCCTTCGGCCTCCTTCGGAGGCGCTCAGGATGACAGGCCCTAGTAGACGGCTGACATCTTGCCAAGACGCAACGAAGGGCGGAGCAAGCCCCACCCCTACAAACCCTTCAGGGGCTGAAGCCCCTTCCCTTCAGTTGACAACATGTCGCGGTTGAAACCGCGACCCACAAATCAAATTCCCAAAATCAATTCCAAAATCAAAATTCCAGATTAGATTTCCGCGGTCGCCATCATTCCGTCCGAGAACGAAAATCCAGAACGGACAAACCCTACTTTTCTTCTTTTTGTTCGCCCATTTGCATGGAGAGGTAGCGCTCGTAGCCGAGTTCTTTGATTTGGTGCATTTGGGCTTCGAGCCAGTCGACGTGATCCTCTTCGTCGTCGAGCAAGACCTGGAAGAGATCGCGGGAGCCGTTGTCTTTATTTTCGACGGCGATGCGGATGGCGTCGTTGTACATCTTGGTGGCGTTGATCTCGAGGTCGAGGTCGCTCTGGATCATGTCCTTGACGGATTTGCCGACTGTTAGGTTGAGCGGCTTCATGTCGGGGATGCCGTCGAGGAAGAGGATGCGCTCCATAAGGCTTTCCGCGTGCTTCATTTCGCCGATGGATTGAAGCTTGATGTATTTGGAGAGGCGTTCGTAGCCCCAGTTTTCGCACATCTCGGCGTGGAGGAAATATTGGTTGATCGCGGTGAGTTCTTCGCGAAGGGCTTTGTTGAGTTGCTCGAGAACGGCAGGGTTACCTTTCATGGGCAGAAAGATGAACGAAACCGGGATTGATGTAAAGGGGCAAGAGAAGTCGCGGAGGAAAACCGTGGGAAGCTTTACCGCAGAGTTCACAGAGAACGCAGAGTAAGAGCGGCGAGGGATTAGCGGCGGAAGTGCGAGATTAGCCACAGTAGGAGAGTGAGGGCGATGCTGAGGAAGATGGAGGTGGTGATTGGGAAGTAGAAAGTGGTGTTGGAGGTCCGGTGGATGATGTCGCCGGGGAGGCGGCCGAGGCGGAGCGGGAGTTTGTCGGAGAAATAGAGGAGGGCGCCGGCGGCGATGAGGATGGCGCCGAGGATGAGGAGGGTGCGGCCGAGGGCGCGGGTGGGGTCCATAGCAATTTGAGTTTAGCAGGTGGCCGCGCGGGGGTTGTGAGCGCGCTTGTTTTGTAGCGTAGATCGGTTGAGGTCCTTCGCCGCCCTTCGGGCGGCTCAGGATGACAGCTGTGTTGAAGATGTCTTGAACGGATCGACGGCGGTGCGGACGACGGTAGGACGATGGGGCTTACACCTTGCGGACATGGGGCGCAGCGGGCTGCGCCCCTACACAATTTTGGTTGAGGTTAGATCAGGTCGAGGCCGGGGAAGAAGTAGGAGATTTCGAAGGCGGCGGTGTCGGGGGCGTCGGAGCCGTGGGTGCAGTTGGTGCCGATGCTGGTGCCGAGGTCGTGGCGGATGGTGCCGGGGGCGGCTTTCTTGGGATCGGTGGCGCCCATGGTGTCGCGCCATTTCAGGATGGCGCCGTCGGCTTCGAGGACCATGGCGATGATTTTGCCGCTCGACATGAAGTCGGTGAGCTCGCCGAAGAAGGGGCGGGCTTTGTGGACGGCGTAGAAGCCGCCGGCTTCTTCTTTCGTGAGGCGCATGGATTTGATGGCAACGATGTTGAAGCCGGCTTTGTGGATGCGCGCGAGGATGTCGCCTTGCTGATTTGCCTTTACGGCGTCGGGCTTGATGATTGCGAAAGTTCTTTCGGTTGCCACTTAGGAATTCCTCCAGTGATTTGTGCTGCTTGCTTGGACGAAGAAAAAGCAGATTCATCGCCCTCAAACCGGGCGATGGCGCGGAGTACCTCGCTTCGCTCGGGATGACAATTTTTTAGTCTAGGACAGACCGAGATCGAATCCGCGTCAGTTCGACGCTATATCGATCGTAACGAAGTCGTTTTATTTTAGCGCGGCGGCTAGGGTTGAGCCTAGGTCGGCGGGCGTCTGGACGGTGCGGATGCCGGCGGCTTGCATGGCGGCGTATTTGTCTTTGGCGGTGCCTTGACCGCCGCTGATGATGGCGCCGGCGTGACCCATGCGGCGGCCTGGAGGCGCGGTTTGTCCGGCGATGAAGCCGACGACCGGCTTTTTCACGTTGGCCTTGATGTACTCGGCTGCGAGTTCTTCGGCGTTGCCGCCGATTTCACCGATCATGATGATGGCGTGCGTGTCGGGGTCTTCGTTGAACATTTTGATCGCGTCGGTAAAGGTGGTGCCGATGATCGGGTCGCCGCCGATGCCGATGCAGGTGGATTGGCCGATGCCGAGTTCGGTGAGTTGGTGGACGGCTTCGTAGGTGAGCGTGCCGCTGCGGCTGACGACGCCGACGTGACCTTGCTTGTGAATACGGCCGGGCATGATGCCGATTTTGCATTTGCCGGGGGAGATGACGCCGGGGCAATTGGGGCCGACGAGGCGCGTTTTTTGGGGGTCGATGGTGGCGTGGACGCGGACCATGTCGATGACGGGGATGCCTTCGGTGATGCAGATGACAAGCGGCATTTCGGCGTCGGCGGCTTCGAGAATGGCGTCGGCGGCGAATGGCGGGGGGACGAAGATGACGGACGCGTTGGCGCCGGCATTCTTCACGGCTTCGCTGACCGTGTCGAAAACGGGGCGTTCGAGATGATGCGTGCCGCCTTTGCCGGGCGTGACGCCGCCGACTACGTTCGTGGCGTAGTCGATCATTTGTTGCGCGTGAAAAGTTCCTTCTCGGCCTGTAAAACCTTGAACGATGACGCGTGTTTTTTCGTTTACGAGAACGCTCATCGCGCACCTCCGGCGAGAGCGACGACCTTTGTGGCGCCGTCCTTCATGCCGTCGGCAATGGTGAAGTTGAGTCCGGAATCGCGCAGAATTTTTTGGCCCATTTCGACGTTGGTGCCTTCCATTCGAACAACGACGGGAACTTTGACTTGAAGATCTTTCGCGGCGGCGACGACACCGGTGGCGAGGACGTCGCAGCGAAGGATGCCGCCGAAGATGTTGATGAAGACGCCTTTCACGCTGGGGTCGCCGATGAGAATGCGGAACGCATTTTTGACTTGCTCGGCGGATGCGCCGCCGCCGACGTCGAGGAAGTTCGCTGGCGAGCCGCCGGCGTATTTGATGATGTCCATCGTGGCCATCGCGAGGCCGGCGCCGTTGACCATGCAGGCGACGTTGCCGTCGAGCTTGATGTAGTTGAGGCCGTACTTGGAGGCTTCGACTTCGAGCGGATCTTCTTCGTCGAGGTCGCGGAGTTCGCGGAGTTCTTTGTGGCGGAAGAGGCCGTTGTCGTCGAAGGTCATTTTTGCGTCGAGGGCGACGAGGCGGCCGTCACCGGTGACGACGCAGGGATTGATTTCGAGCATCGAGGCGTCAGTGTCTACGAACGCCTTGTGAAGCGCCTGGAAAAATGAAGAGGCTTGCTGCGCGGCTTCGCCGGTGAGGCCGAGACCGAAGGTGAGTTTGCGCGCTTGATAAGGCTGGAGGCCGGATGCGGGCTGAATGAATTCGCGGAGGATGGCGTCGGGATTTGTTTTTGCGACTTCTTCGATCTCCATGCCGCCGGCGGTGCTGGCCATGAAGAGAACTTTGCCCGCGGCGCGATCGACGAGGATGCTCAGGTAGAGTTCGCGCTTGATGTCGAGTCCTTCTTCGATGAGCACGCGCTTGACGATGCGGCCGCTGGGGCCGGTTTGCACGGTGACGAGATTCATGCCGAGCATGGAGCTGGCGATGTCGGCGGCTTCGTCGGGAGAGTGCGCGAGCTTGACGCCGCCGGCTTTGCCGCGGCCGCCGGCGTGGATTTGCGATTTGACGACGACGACGGGAGTGCGGAGACGTTGAGCGGCGGCGCGCGCTTCTTCCTTGCTGAAGGCGACTTCGCCGCGGGGAGTCGTGACGCCGTAGCGGGCGAGAATTGCCTTCGCCTGATATTCGTGAATCTTCATTGAGATCGACTTCCGTTCGGTTTCGGTGAGACCTGGCTGCGGTCGGCCGGTGTTAGAATTTTCGTGCGAGCGTTGACGAGGAAAGTTTAGCTGAGAGGTTGGGGGCGGGGCAAGGCGGAGAACGTTTTCAAGCGGGATTTTCGTGATTGGTGGCGCGCGTTTGGAGACGGATGGGATTGTGATTTGGTTACAGGCTGAGATCCTTCGCTTCGCTCAGGATGACACGCTCTCCCTATTCGGATGACAAAGTTGAAAGACAATTCCCTTTTGTTTGGATGAAAAAGTTGAAGGTTGAGGCGGGATGACAATTGCGTTGATTGAGTTTGTGGAGCGCGGCGGGGTGTTTACGCGGGCGCAGGCCGAGGCGGTGATGGAGGAACTGCTGTCGGGGCGCTTTGAGACGCCGCAGATTGTGCGGCTGCTGGTGGCGATGAACGCGCGGTCGGTGGATGTGGCGGAGTTGACGGGATTTGCTTCGGTGATGCGGAAATTCGCGGCGCGGGTTTTTGCGGAGGGCGAGACGCTGCCGCTGCAGATGGTGGATACGTGCGGGACGGGCGGCGATGGTTTCGACGCGTTCAATGTTTCGACGGCGGCGGCGATTGTGGCTTCAGCGGCGGGGGCGCGCGTGGCGAAGCATGGGAATCGCGCGGCATCGTCGCGGAGTGGGTCGGCAGATGTGCTGGAAGCGTTGGGCGTGCGGATCGATTTGCCGCTGGCGACGATGGGGCGGGCGATTCGCGAATTGAAGATTGGGTTTTTGTTTGCGCCGGCGGCGCATATGGCGACGCGACATGCGGTGCCGGCGCGGAAGCAGATCAAGGTGCGGACGGTTTTTAATTTGCTGGGGCCGCTGACGAATCCGGCTGGCGCGCAGGCGCAGGTGATGGGAGTTTTCTCGGCGGACGCGATTGATCTGGTAGCGGCGGCGCTGGCGGAGCTTGGCGTGGAGCGGGCGCTGGTGGTGCATGGGGCTGGCGGGCTGGATGAGATTTCGCCATTTGGCGAGACGATGATTGCGGATGTGGAGCGCGGGTTTGTGACGCGGTACACGGTGGTGCCGGAGGATTTTGAGGTGGAAGAGGCGCCGGTGGAGGCAATTCGCGGCGGGTCGCCTGCGGAGAATGCGGCGACGATTCGCGGGATTTTTGAGGGTGAGAGCGGAGCGCGGCGGGATGTGGTGGTGATGAATGCGGCGGCGGCGCTGGTGGCGGCGGGCGTGGCGGAGAATTTTGCGGACGGCGCGCGGTTGGCGCGGGCGGCGATCGATTCGGGGGCGGCGCGGGAGAAGTTGGCGGCGTTGGTGGAATTTACGTGGAAGGCACACGAAGCGTAGGTCGTTGCGAACGGCTCACGACGTCTAACGTGGCAGCTACTGCGAGAGAAACCCTTCAAATGCGCAATCGTGCGGACATGGGGCGCAGCAGTGCTGCGCCCGTACACGTACGCGGTAAATTCGAGCGTCAGCGCGTGATTGCTTGAGTTAGTTGGGGCGGCTGCATTGGTTGGGTTGCGGGCAGTCGGGGCTTTCGACGGATTGAACGTAGCCGATGCTGGCGCCGATGGCTGCGATGGCGGCGGTGCCGATGAGGAAGAGCAGGATGAAGCGGCGGCGGCCTGCCGGGCGGGCGTGCGTCTTGATTGAGGGCTGCGTGGGGTCTGTGGAGTCGGGGCCGGCGAGTTCGACGCGATAGGATTTTCCTTCCGCGATCACTTCGGAGTCATCGAAATAGACAATTTTGAGCGGGCCGCGACGCGCGCGGATTTCGAACGAGCGTGCGTCGAGAATAGTGATTTCGCCGAGAGTCGGCATCGGCGCGGCGGGGCCGATGAGCGCGCCTTGAGCGGAGACTAGGAAATACTGATCGGGTGAAAGAGAGAAAGAGACGGAGCCAGAGGTGACGTTGGCGCGGATGAGAGATTTTTTGATGGACGGATTGTGCGACAGCGATCGATGCAAGAGTGACTTGCGTAGAGCCGGACATGTAGAGCATGGCGTTGCCGCTGCGGAGTGAGAGGCCGCCGTTGGGTGCGGTAACGAGGCGGTCGCCGTTGTAGAGGGTGGCGCCGTCGGAGGCGATGCCGTTGCCGAGAGTTGCGGAGTGCGAGGCGACGACGATGGCGAGGGTTTCGACGTCGGTGTCGGCGGCGCTTGCGGCGTGAGATGGCGAGTCGCGAAGAAGGAGAGACACCGCGAGAAGAGCGGCAAGGAGAGGGGACGGGGACCGCATGGGTGGAAAAACCTCCGCGCAGGACGACCTGCCGAACCCGGCTCGGGTGCGGCAGGCGTCCTGGGTACTGCTCTTATGCATAGATTTATATAACTTGTTGGTACTCATGGCAAGACAAAGTGTTGACAAGATGAGGCGGCGTATTCCCGTTTTGGGAATTGTTGGTGGTGCTGCGGCAGCGAGATTTGTATCGGCGATCGACTGTAAAAGCGGCACGGGAGTGCCGCACTCCAAATACTTTTATAGCGGCAGATTATGTGGCAAGCTCGCGGCTGAATTTGGCGGTTGGGAGAAATTCGTGAACATGCGGATAAGGATTGCTGCGGTGGTCTTGATGGCGGCGTTGGCGTTACTGGGCGCGAGTTCGCTGGACGCGCAGTCTGCCGCGCGATGCGAGTGGCGGAGCTTCGCAAGTGGTGCAGAAGGTGCGCGAGTATCGGGTGTCGCACGAAGGCGCGATCGTTCGGGAGTTGGCGGAGTTTTTGGCGATTCCGAATGTGGCTAGCGATGAGGTGAACATTCAGAAGAATGCGGCGCGGCTGGTGGAGATGATGAAGGCGCGGGGCGTTGAGACGGAGTTGCTACCGATCGCGGGGCGCGGCCCGGTGGTGTTTGGAAAATTGATGACGCCAGGGGCGAAGCGGACGGTGATTTTTTACGCGCACTATGATGGGCAGCCGGTGGATGCGGCGGCTTGGACGGATGGCAAGCCGTTCGAACCGGCGCTGCGCGACAACTCGATTGAAGCGGGCGGGAAGCGGATTCCCTTCCCTGATGCGGAGGCTAACGGCGGCCTATATAAGGATGACTGGCGGATCTACGCGCGCTCGGCTTCGGATGATAAATCGCCGATCGTAGCGATTCTGACAGCGATCGATGCGTTGCGGGCGCAAAAGATTCCGCTCGCGTGTGAACGTGAAGATGATTTTCGAGGGTGAGGAAGAGGCAGGCTCGACAAATTTAGAGAAGACGCTGCAAGCGCACAAAGATTTGCTTGGTGCGGATTTGCTGCTGACTTGCGATGGGCCCGTGCATCCGTCGGGACGGCAGTTGATATTTTTCGGTGCGCGCGGCGATGTCGGTCTCGACGTGACGGTGTATGGACCGGTGCGGGCGCTGCACAGTGGACACTATGGAAATTGGGCGCCGAATCCGGCGATGGAGTTGTCGCGATTGCTAGCGTCGATGATGGATGCGAATGGGCGCGTGACGATTCCCGGCTACTACGACGATGTCGTGCCGCTAAGCGCGCTGGAGAAAGAGTGGCTGGGGAAGATGCCGGACAACGATGCGGAACTGGCGAGTAGCCTGGGGATTGCGAAACCCGATGGCGGCGGGAAAAAATTAGTCGAGTTACTGCAACAGCCTTCTCTGAATATTCGCGGGTTGAACAGCGCTTACGTAGGGACGCATGCGCAGAATGTTGTGCCGGATAAGGCGGAAGCGTCGATCGATGCGCGGCTGGTGAAGGGCGAGGATCCGCGGAAGAAATCGGAGCAGATCGTCGCGTTCATTCGGGCGCAGGGATATTTTGTTGTGGATCACGAGCCGACGATGGAGGAGCGGCGCGGGCATGCGTTGATTGCGAAGGTTGTGGATGAAGGCGGGTATCGGGCGTCGCGAACGGCGATGGATTTATCGGTGTCGAAGGCGATGATTGGGTTGGTGCAGAGCGCGACGGATGAGCGTGCGGTGATTGCTCCGGGATTGGGCGGGAGCGTGCCGATGTACATTTTCGAGGATATCGGATTGCCGTGGATCGGAGTGCCGATCGTGAATTACGACAATCATCAGCATAGTTCGGATGAGAATTTGAGGCTGGGGCATTTTTGGAATGGGGTGGAGATGTATGGGGCGATTTTGGCGGATCTGAATTGGTGAGCAAAAGAGAGAAAAGATAACGCAGAGACGCAGAGTGGCGCAGAGATGCGCGGAGGGTTGGCTAGAGAGACAAGAAAGTTTTGGAGGAGTTGTTTGCCGCTGGTGGTGAGGACGGATTCGGGGTGGAACTGGACGCCTTCGAGTTTGGCGCGGCGGTGGCGGACGCCCATGATGATGCCGTCGTCGGTTTCGGCGGTGATGGTGAGTTCGCGCGGCAAGAGATTTGCGCTCGATGATCAGCGAGTGGTAGCGCGTGGCGGTGAAGGGGTCGGAGAGTTTGCGGAAGACGCCTTTGGCGTCGTGATGGACGGAGCTGGTTTTGCCGTGGAAGAGTTTGGGCGCGCGAATGATTTTCCCGCCGAATGCGGCGCCGATGGCTTGATGGCCGAGACACACACCTAAAATTGGAAATTTTCCGGTGAGGCGTTGGACGAGCTCGACGGAGATGCCGGCTTCTTTGGGTGTGCACGGGCCGGGGGAGATGACGATGCGTTCGGGTTTGCGGCGGACGATTTCGTCTACGGTGATTTTGTCGTTGCGGTGGACTTCGACGTCGCAGCCGAGTTCGCCGAGATATTGGGCGAGGTTGTAGGTGAAGGAGTCGTAGTTGTCGAGGAGGAGGATCATTGCGATAGCGTCGCCAGATTTATTTTCGCACGTTTTGGCGCGCGGCGTTTTCCAGAGCAGTTAGGAGGGCGCGGGATTTGTTGACGCTTTCCTGGTATTCGCCTTCGGGGGTGGAGTCGGCGACGATGCCGCCGCCGGCTTGGATGTGGGCGACGCCATTTTTGACGACCATGGTGCGGAGGGCGATGCAGGAATCGAGATTGCCGGCGAAGTCGAGATAGAGGACGCCGCCGGCGTAGATGCCGCGGCGCGTGCGCTCGACTTCTTCGATGATTTCCATGGCGCGAACTTTTGGCGCGCCGGAAACGGTGCCTGCGGGAAAACACGCCATCAGCGCGTCGAAGCAATCGACATCTTTGCGGAGGCGGCCGCGAAGCGTCGAGACGATGTGCATCACGTGAGAGAAGCGCTCGACGGTCATGAGCTGATCGACCTTGACGCTGCCGTATTCGCAGACGCGGCCGAGATCGTTGCGGCCGAGATCGACGAGCATGATGTGTTCGGCGCGCTCTTTTTCGCTGGCGAGCAGGTGCTTTTCGTTGCGCTGGTCTTCGGCTTCGTCTTTGCCGCGCGGGAGCGTGCCGGCGATCGGGCGATAAAAAACGTCGCGGCCCTGAACTTTGACGAGCATTTCGGGCGAGCTGCCGACGACGGAAACGTCGTGTAGTTGCAAGTAGAAAAGATATGGCGACGGATTGACGGCGCGAAGCTCGCGATAAATGTCGAACGGATGCGCTTTTGTTTTTGCGGAGAAGCGCTGGCTGACGACGACCTGAAAAATATCGCCGGCGCGGATGTATTCCTTGCACTTTTTTACGGCGGCGACATATTCGGCGCGGCGGAAATTGGATTTGACGTTGAGCGGGCTGCGCTTGGAGCGTGAGACTTCGCCGCGCGGCTTTTCGGCTTCGACGGGCTGCTCGAGTTGCTTGCGCGTTTCTTTGATGGCGCGGACAGCGGCGTCGTATTTCTTGCGGAGATTGCCTTCGCCGCCAGTGTAAACGTTGCGGACGATCCAAAGGCGATGCTGGACGTGATCGAAGGCGATGATGCCGTGATAGAAGGTCAGGACGGCGTCGAAGAGGCCGATGTCGTCGCGCAGGCGCGAGGGAATGCGCTCGACGAGACGGACCATGTCGTAGGAGAAATAGCCGATGGCGCCGGCGACCAGCGGCGGCAATCCGGGAACGCGGACCGGCTTGAACTTCTCGATCCGACTGCGCAGGAACGCGACGGGATTTTTTTCTTCCCAGACGACGCGTTCGCGGCCTTCGAGAACACACGCGCCAGATGCGTAGCGGAAAACTTCTTCGGGATTTGCGCCTGCGAAAGTGTAGCGTGCGATTTTTTCGCCGCCTTCGACGCTTTCGAGCAGGAAGGAGTAGCGCGCGCCTTGCGCGATGCGAAGGTAGGCGCTGACGGGCGTCAGCAGATCGGCGGGGAGAACGTCATAGACCGGGATGAGATTGCCCTGCTTGGCGAGGCGCTGAAATTCTTTGAAGTCGGGCTGAATCATCGCTGGCTCTTTTTGGCGGCGGCCGGGGCTTGTTTCGCGCTTTCGTGCGCAACGCTTTCAGGATTGCGCGGCGCATGATCGCTTCGGGCGCGCGCTGTTTCGTCCACAATTCCCACTGCGCGATTCCCTGCGCGAGAAACATTTCGACTCCGCTCACGGTGTGAATTCCCTTTTTGGCCGCGATTTGCAACAACTGCGTGCGTTCGGGGCGATAGATGAGGTCCATCACGATGCGACAGTTTAGCTCTTCGGCGGCGAGAGGAGAAATTTTGGAGTGAGGATGCATGCCGACGGGAGTCGTGTTGAGAATGGCGTCGAATTTTTCGGAGCGCAGGGCGAATCGCGGAACGGCTTCGCCTCCGACGGCGCGAGCGAGTTCGCGGGCTTGCTGTTCGCGGCGGGCGCAGATCGCGACTTGCGCGCCTGCGCGGGCGAGAGCGACGGCGGCAGCGCGAGCGGAACCTCCGGCGCCGAAAAGGAGGACGCGGCTCTTGGCGAGGTGGAGCTTTTTTTCGAGCGAGCGGAGGACGCCGACGTAGTCGGTGTTCGAACCGGCGAGCGAGCCGTCGGCGCGGACGACGACGGTGTTGACGGCGCCGATGTCGGCGGCGAGGTCGTCGCAATGATCGAGGTGTTTGAGGATTGTTTGTTTGTGCGGGATGGTGACGCTGAAGCCGCGAAGGCCGAAGTCGGGGATAGCTTTGAGAAAGTCGGAGAGGCTGTGGACGAGGAACGGGAGATAGACGGCGTTGATTTTTTTTGCGGCGAAGGCGGAATTGTGGAGGAGCGGGGAGAGCGAGTGGCCGATGGGATTGCCGATCACGCCGAAGACGCGGGTGCTGCGGTTGAGTTGATGCGCGCGGTAAAGATGTTTGAGGTCGTGGAGGTTGACCTGACCGGGAGCGGTGGCTGCGCCGACGGGGGCGTATTCGAGAGTGCTGCCGTGCTTGAGTGCAAGGATGCGGGCGGGCAGGCCGACTTCGCCCATGGGGACGGCGACGCAATCTTTTGAACCTTCGGCCCATTTGAGGAGGCGGACGCTGTCGGCAATGTTTTTTGACAGGGCGGCGATCTTGATGGTGTCGACTTCGCCGCGAGGGGGCATTCGGAAAGAGCGGCCTATGTCGGGGGTGCGCTTGAAGTCATGGATGGAGAGCATGATGCGGCCGGGCACGGCGTATCCGCGGGCAGACCTATTGGGTAGCTCGCGGAGGGTTTCGATTTCGATGTCGCACCACTGGCAGCCGGCTTCGCGAGCCTGAATGAGCCAATATAATTGACCCTGGATATCACCGGCGAACTCGCCGCCAGCGCCTTTGCGACGGCAAGTGGCTAAGAATGTGGCGTTTGCTGGGCGGTGGGTCTTGAGCCAGGCGAGGAGTTTCGAACGCTCATTGTCGTTGGAGAGCCAATCGAGGCGGAGTTCGACGGTGGGAGTTTCTTTCAGGGCGGCTCGAATGGCGGCACGACATCGCCGCGGCCGTCGAAGCGGCCACCACGCCACAAATGCTGCCGATGCCGCGACCGAGCCGGGCCATCCTTCAGACTCCCTCATCTCACTGATTAAAATACACTTAATACTAAATCAACGCCTCGACGTACGGGCGAACGGCCAGTATCTAGAGTGTAAAGCAGTCTCGCCCAATTTGTTGACGCTGTTGGAGGCGCTTGTTAATTTCGATGGGCAGGTCCCCGCACGGCCCTAAGGGCGTGTGTTGTCGAAGGAGCAAGGTATGCGCGCGAAATTAGCTGCGTTTTGTGTCTCGATCCTAGCCAGCGCGGGCGTTTGCGCGGCTCAGACCCCAGCGGATACGACCCCGAACGGTCAAGTGAGCTATTCGAAGGTCTATTGCTCCGGTTTTCTGAGCGATCCCAAGGTTCCGGACGATATCCGGGTGATTTCGGGCGAGCAGTCCAACTATAAAATCATTTTTTCGCGCGGCGACTTTGTATATATGAACCGCGGGCAGCAGCAGGGTGTGAAGGTCGGCGACGTTTATTCGATCGTGCGGCCCGATCACGACCCCGCCAACGAATGGTTCGTCGGTCAGGATAAAGCCACCAAGCGGATGGGGATTCTATACCGCGACCTCGGGCAGATTCGCGTCGTCAACGTTCAGGCGGAGACTGCGACCGCAGAAATTTTGTTCTCGTGCGACTACATGCAGCGCGGTGATGTGGCGCGTCCGTTTGTCGAGCGCCCGGCGCCCCCATATAAGGACGCTTCGAAGTTCGACATTTTTGCTCCGTGAGCGGCAAGCCGGTGGGCACGGTCGTGACCGGGTACGATTGGCACCAAGTGTTCGGTGCTGGAATCACTGCTTACGTGAACATTGGTGCGTCGAAGGGCGTGAAGGTCGGCGACTACGTTCGCCTCTTTCGCTATCAGACATCGAAGGATGATATTTCGGCCAAGGCAGGCGAGCAGGATACGCAATACAAGGTCTTCGGCTTCGGCAGCGCGCCGAAGAAGTACGCCGGGAAAGACCTGCCCCGCGAGATTCTTGGCGAAGGGATCGTTTTGAATGTCACGAAGGATGCAGCGACCGTTTTGGTGACCTACGAACGCGAAGAGGCATACACGGGAGATTTTGCGGAACTGGAATAGTTCCAGCAGGCGCTTCCAATCAAACTAAAGAAAGTTTTTCGGGCCCGCGCGATGGAACGTCGCGCGGGTTTTTGTTTTGAGCTGCGCTTTCCTGGGCCGTCGCGCCGACTGTTTCTGGTTCGGCTTGAGGTTCGGGATCGGAGAACACATCGCAGGTGAATCCGAGAATTTGTGTTCGGGCGTCGCGCCAGGCATCGCGCAGAAGATGGGCTTTGCGGCAAGTTTCGCTTAGAAATTTCTCGCGGTCGAGGTTATGTTCGACGGCAACCTGCGGGAGTAGTAGCCCGCGGCGGTCACCAGAAACGACGATCAGCCCGTGGCGACCGATTTCGATGGCATTGATGGCGATCGGTTCGGGCTTCGTCAGCAGCGAGATTTCGATTTGAAGGTGGCTCAGATCGGCGGCTCGCATCGGAGCGAAGCGCGGATCCTGCAACGCCGCGCCTGCCGCGCAACGAGCGACGCTATCGCCGAGCGGCGTATCGGCTTCGACGACGCCGATACAGCCGCGGAGGTGGCCGGTGTTGCGCAGCGTGACGAATACACCGCGGCGCTCCGCGAAGATTCCATCGGTCGGTACGTGCTCGGGCAAACGTCCTAACGTCACGGCCTCGACGACGACCTGACGGGCAAATTTCAAAATTGAGTGACGGTCTGCTTCAGAGGGGGACGGCATCGCCTGTTTTCTCGTGTCCTTCCAGCATTCGAAGTTTACGGCGTTGCTTGACGCGGTCGTCGAGCTGTCCCCAGAAGCGCAGGAAATATTGCGCGGCCGAGATGAGAGCGCTTGCGACGACCAACCACAGCAACAACAGGGCGAGACCTTTGAGAGCAGGGTGACCGGCGGCCGCGATCAGCACCGCCACGGCAATGACCTGCAGCACCATTTTCGTTTTGCCGATGGTCGAGGCTGCGATGACCATCCCTTCGGCGGATGCGATCGTGCGCAAACCCTGCACGGTGAATTCGCGGCCGATGATGATGACGACCATCCAGGCGGGAACGAGGTGCATATCAACAAGAGCGATAAATGCGGCGGAGATAAGAAGTTTGTCGGCGATTGGATCGAGCAGGATGCCAAGGCGTGTGACCTGGAGGCGACGTCGCGCGAAATAGCCGTCAGCCCAATCCGTGGCGGCGGCCATGAGCAGGATGAGGACGCCCCAGACTTCAAAGTGGACCTGATAGCCCAAAAGGTCGATGTTCGGGCTGCGCGTAAGGAGAATAACAATAAGGACTGGGACGAAGAAGATGCGGAGCAGCGTCAGTCCATTAGGCAGGTTCATATGAGCTCAACGCGGGCGGTGTTCGTCCGCGAGGCGGTCTGAATATCGCGTACTCGAAACCGCCGTCAACCATCGATTCCAGAGCCGGAAACTCACTATAGACTCCGGCTATGCGGGCGTCAACGTTACCCGAAAAGGGCGGCAAACCAAGGGCATCATTGCGCTCACTGCGAGAAGAGTACCTTTGAGGTTAACGCGTCAAGCGGAAAAATATTAAAATGGGAATACTCTTTCGTAACACAGGGGAGTGCCATCTGTGCAAATGTTTCGATGAGGATTCAAATGTTACGGTAGTGCTACGAAGGTGTATTGCGGATCTTGAGTCGATTAAGTCTCTTAAAATCAGCAACATGAAATGACTTCCGGTGGTTCGACGGATTGCGCTATACCCCGCGGCGGACCGCAGGTCAATTCAAGCCATTTCTGTTTCCACAAGCTTTTCCACAGGAAGCGAAGAGGTTAGCCGATATTGCGGCCATCGCAGAAAGGTGCATGTTTGGCTGCGAAATCGAGGGTTCCGACGCGGTTTTACTCCGGCGTCACTAGCGATCACCGCATCTACAAAGCGCGAACGGCCGACGGTCCCCGCAGCAAGCGCACGGGCAAAAGGAATATAGCGCTCAAGAGTGCCAGTACGCCGCCCACGGCGATGCCGACGATTCGAAACGGGAGAAGGATCAGCCACACGAAGGGATAGGCAATTAATGCCAGCAACGCCAGCGGCCAGCAGAGAATAAACAGGATAACCCAAAGTAGGAAAGCAGCCACGGTCAGACCCTCCAATATCTACTACGCAGAACGGGGCGCTGGAGTTCCACCGACCAAGTACTGATTCAGGCGCAATCGGCGCGCGATGGATTCAGGGACTTCTGCAACCATCCGCATATGCGAATCTTCGACGATGGAATGCAGCACTTTGCCCATCGCATGAATGAGCGCGAGCGTTCGGCCTTCGGACATCGGCATTCGAAGCGACAGCGTCACGACCGGATCGATCGGCAGCGCGGCATCAACGCGGCGGAGCAACTCGTCAATTCCCTTCCCAGTTTTCGCCGAGACCAAGACCGGTCCCGAGTCGCCGGAACGGGCGACACTGGATTCGAGAGTTTCTTTCAGCAGCGGCGACAGCAGATCCGTTTTGTTGAGCACGCGGATGATCGGCCGTCCGTTGACGCCGAGCTCATGCAAAATTTTATCGACTTCTTCGTCGAGCTCGTCGTGATGTGGATTCGAAACGTCGCTTACATGAAGAATGACCGCCGCTTCCTGCACTTCTTCGAGCGTTGCGCGAAACGCCGTCATCAATCCCTTCGGCAGATCGCGGATGAATCCGACTGTGTCGGACACCAGAACGCGCCGATTGGACGGAAGCCGAACCGCGCGAATCGTCGGATCGAGCGTCGCAAACATGCGCGAAGAGACCAGCACCTCGGCGTGGCTGAGCGCATTAAACAGCGTCGATTTCCCTGCGTTTGTGTAGCCGACGAGCGCAACCGTACCGAGTGGCACCGCATTGCGTGCATCACGTCGCAGCGAGCGCTGCTTTCTGACTTCGTCGATCGCCTTCTTAATTTTGGCGATGCGATCGCGAATGCGGCGCCGGTCGGTTTCGAGTTTCTTTTCACCTGGGCCGCGGACACCGATGCGTCCCGCTCCGCCGCCCGCGCCACCACCTCCGCCGCCACCGCTCTTGCCGCCAAGACGCGACATCGCGACACCGTGTCCAGCGAGCCGAGGCAGCATGTAGTCGAGCTGCGCGAGTTCGACTTGAAGCTTGCCCTTCGCGGCTGCGCGCATGTTTCGCAAAAATGTCGAGAATGAGCTGCGTCCGATCAATCACGCGGCACTCGGTGATCTCTTCGATGTTCCGCTGTTGGGTGGGCGAGAGGTTGCCATCGAAAATGATGAGCCCAACTCTGTGCGCGGTGGCTTCTGCGCGGATCTCGTCGAGCTTGCCGCGGCCGACCAACGTGGCGGAGTCGGCAGAATCACGCACCTGATGAATCGTGGT
Organism: uncultured Acidobacteriota bacterium; assembly: GCA_963850795.1. GTDB lineage: Bacteria > Acidobacteriota > Terriglobia > Acidiferrales > UBA7541 > Acidiferrum. The sequence continues at coordinate 156,045 of CAWKNS010000032.1, forward strand.
GGCAACGTCGGCTCCCGCGCTGCGCGCCAGCTCGACGAGTTCGTCGAGTGATTCCTGGCCCAGCTCAGCGAGCATGTGCGCGGGGATGCGCTTGGCGCGCTTGAATGTCACGCCGACCAGTAACACGCGTTCTGAGGCTGCAGTGGACTGAGGAGTCTTCATCGGTTAGCTGGCGGGAGCATCGTTTCTTGCGAGTCCGAAGGTGGTTGCCGGAACCCGCGAATTTTCCTTCCTGCGGGGGATTATACGCTTAGGAGCCGTACCGGGCGAGCGCAGCGGCAGCAGCGATGTCAGCGGCCAATTTCGCCGTTCAATCTAGCCTAGCCATTCAGAGATTCTGTAACGAATCGAGAGCGGCAACTTGAATTTTTGGTGAATCGCCGAATCCATCGAGCCATTGCACGTTGGCCTCTCGACGAAACCATGTGATCTGGCGCTTCGCATACCGGCGAGTCGCCTGCTGAATCGCAGCCTTTGCATCGGCGAGCTGCATTTCGCCTTTTGCGACGGCACGCAACTCACGGTAGCCGATGAAATCGAATGGCTTCGCTTGATCGGTCAGGCCGCTGTTCATCAATGCGCGCACTTCGTCGAGCCAACCATGCGCCAACATCGAATCGGTTCTCGCATGAATTCGTTCGTAAAGCTCTTCTCTCGGGGGCTGGAGTCCGATCTTGATCGGGACGCCATCCTGCAAGCGGTGCGCGCCCTTCGCGATAGACCTGCGTCAGCGGCCGCTTCGTGAGCAAACAGACTTCGATGGCACGAATCAGTTTCTGTTCGTCGGCCGCCGCGATCTTGCTTCGCAGCATCAGGATCAAGCCTGCACAACATGCGATGCAGATATCCGGCGGAATTCCGGTCACGACTCACGCGCAGCCGATCACGCAGTTCCTCCGACCGCTGCGGAACGTCAGCCAGTCCCTCGAGCAGCGCGCGCAAATACAACCCAGTGCCGACCGTCAAAATTGGAACGCGCCCGCGGCGTCGCAAATCGTCGAGCACAGCGATCGCAGCTTCGCGATATCCGCCGGCGGTAGCAGGCTCGTGCGGTTCGAGAACATCAATCAGGTGATGCGGAACTCCACGACGCTCGGCCAACGACGGCTTCGCCGTTCCGATGTCGAAGCCTTTATAGAGCTGCGTCGAATCGCAGGCGACGACTTCTCCGCCGATTCGCTCCGCAAGCCAGACTGCCATCGTAGACTTGCCGGAAGCCGTCGGACCCAGAATCACGATCAACGGCGCAAGCGGTTTGTCGTTGCTCATGGAAAAAGGATATGTCGGGCACGCATAAACAAAAAAATCAACACCAATAGCGCCAGAATCAAACTGCCTAAGATTTGTTGGCGCGCGATCTTCACAATCGATGCCGGCTTGAAGCTATTGACCTGTGCCTGGCTGGATATTGTAGAAGTACGTGAAACGCAGCTCAATATAGGGTCCGCTGAATGCCGGCGGCAGCGGCTCGAACGGACTCGACGCGCGAATCGAGGACACCGCAGCGCGATCGAGCGGCTCTTTGCCGGAAGTCGAAAGCCGCACAGGCTCGCCATCGGGGACAATGCCATTTTTCATAATGCGAAACTGCAGCGCGACTACACCTTTGTCGCCAAGCCTCACCGACTCCGGCATCACCGAGAACCAATTTCGCTTCACGATGATATAGACGCGACGCAGATATTCGTTGAAATCCACGCCTTGGGTGGGCGTTAGCAGTTCCATGTTGCCGAATGCCTGCGCCTGGCTGCCCCCTCCGGGGATGCCGCTGTTGCTCGGCACTTGGCCGCCTCCGCCGACGGCAGTTGGCGCACTCATCTTTGACGATTCACGGATCGAATCTCTGAGCGAGCCGCCGAGTGAGCTCTTCGGAAGCAGCAATGCGTGATCGGTCGGCTGTTGCTGCTGCGGCGTCTCGAGTTTCAATGGCTGCTTCGGCGCATCCTGTTTCGCCGCGGAATCGTCTTGTGCCTTGGGCGGCGTTTGCTGAGGCTGCGGCGTCGGTGCGCTGGGCAATTCTTTCGGTTTCTCAGGTTGCTTTGGTACGGGGGTCGGCGTCGGAGCGGGCAGAGCCTCCGGCTTCGGCACCGGCGGAGCGACACGACGAAGCACCTTGGGATTGACAGTCACGGGCGGCTGCCGAGGACGCGGCGGAGTTTTCAATTCCTCGAGCGCGCCTGGCGGCAACAAAATCGTCATCTGGCGACGCGCGAGCTCGTTTTCCTCTTCCGTCGGCATATGCGGCGGAAAAATCTTCGGCTCGAAAAGCAAAAACAGAATGAAGAGCGCGTGCGCCGCGAACGACATGATCGACTTGATCAGCTCGGCGCGATCCTTCGCGGGGTTTTCTTTGTTGAGGAGGTTGACCTCGCCGGTCATGAAGACGTCGGTTTCAACAAGATCGGTCGGAATGTCCTGAAGCTGAAACGGCTCGATGATTTCCGGCGGCGCCGCGCCCTGTGGGACGATGACGCGTTCGTCGAGATCGGTCGGCTGCAGGGGCAGGTCAGTCTTTTCTTCCGCGATAAATTCAGATGGCTTTACGTCGCGCGGCACAACCACGCGCGCGGCGATCGACTCCAGCGGGAGCGAAGTCGGAATCGTGCTCTTGCCGTCGAGATGGACGATGGGCAACGTCGAAGGCACGAGTTTGCGGTCGTCCAACGTCGTGGGGCGGCGCCGCGTCGATGCGGCGTCCACGGCGGGTAGCTGCGCACCCATAGGAACGAGGAGTCTCGGGATCATTCGTCTATTTTCTGAGCGGCGGCAAAGGCTAGCAGTTGGACGCGCTCTCCGTGTTCCTGGATGCTTGCCATGACTCGTTGCGCTAAATCGAGCGCGGCGCGGCCGGCGCGGCCTCCAGTGCGAGGTTCGCGGCGCGTGCGGACACAGTCGAGGAATTCTTCGAGTTCAGCGTGGAGCGGTTCGACGGCCGGCGCATTTAATTTTTCGAATGCGAATTCAGGCTGTGGGCCGGGCTTTTTGACGGAAACGCGCAAGGCGTCGCGGCGGGCGTAATCCAACGAGACGTATTCGTGTTGTTGAAAGAATCGCACCTTGCGGACGCGCTCGGTCGAGACTCGGCTCGCCGTGATATTCGCGACGGCGCCGCCGGCAAACTCCAAACGCGCATGCGCGATATCAACTTTGTCGGTGAGCACCGGAATGCCGACTGCTTTCACTTCAGTGACCGGCTCTTTCACGAGCGTCAGCAAAATGTCGAGATCGTGAATCATCAAGTCATAGATCACATCGACGTCCAGGCTGCGCGGCGTGAAGACGCCAAGGCGATGGACCTCGAAAAAAAGCGGGCGATTGAGAATCGGCTCGACAGCAATCACCGCCGGATTGAAGCGTTCGACGTGTCCGACTTGCAGGACGCGCGAGAATTTTTTGGCGGCGGCGAGGAGAGCATCGGCTTCTGCAAGATTGCTCGCCATGGGCTTTTCGACGAGGACGTCGAGGCCGAGTTCCATCAGGCGTGCGCCGACATTGGCGTGATCGATTGTAGGAACCGCCACGCTTGCGGCATCGACTTGGCCGCGCATATCTTCAAGCGAGGCGAATCTTTTCGTTTGGAATTCGGCGGCGATTTGCTTCGCGCGTTCGGGATTCTTGTCGTAGATTCCGGCGAGGTCCGCGGTGGGAAGTTCTCGGTAAACGCGCGCGTGATTGCGGCCGAATTCGCCGGCGCCGACGACGGCCACACGAATCCTGTTGTTGTTTGCGGCTACTGCGCTCATTGCTTCTTCATTCCCCCGGACGCGGTCCCCGGTTCCGCGGCCGGTTGGCCTGCGGAGGCCTCTCTCGAACCGATGCTGTCACTAACGTTTGGCGTCGGCGCTGCGCATGGAAACGCCTGAATCGCGATTCCCGCGGCGTCAGCCTCAGCGATCAATTTGTCCCGGTCGAACAACAAGGTACGCCCCGCGTCAATGGCCATCGCGGTAGCGCGAGCATTCTTCATTTGTTCGATGGTGGGCAAGCCGACCACGGGTACATCGAAGCGCATGTCTTGATTGGGCTTGCTGACTTTCACGACAACGAGCGGCTTTCCGCTGACGATACGCGCAGCGCGGGCGATCGTTTCGTCGGTGCCTTCCATGGCTTCGACGGCGACGCAGGCGTGATCGGAGATCACCACGGTTTGTCCGATGTCCATCTCCGGAAATTTGGCGAGCGACTCCCAGGCCGTAGGCGATGTCGGCGGCTTCGCGCTCATCGGGAGCGCGGCGCGTGAGGACGCCGGCTTCGGGCAGTAGAGGTTTCAGGAAATGTGTGGAATCGACCAGGTGAATGCCTTCGTCCTCAAAAACTTTTGCTACAGCGCCGATGAGCGAGTCGGTGTTTTTTTTCGTCAACGAGAAAAGCAACTTTGCGAGCTTCCAGTCGGGCCTGATGCTGCTGAAAATTTTATTGTGCTTCACCTGCCCGGCCATCACGGCCTGCGTCACGCCTTCGCTGTGCATCAGGTCGATAGCTTTGCTGAGTTCGCCGAGGCTCACCCAGTGCAGGCGTTTCGCGGAGTTGGCCAATTCTTGCGAGGCTTCCTCCTTGAGAGCGATCACTGCCATGTCGATGCCCTGGCTGCGCGCGCCTTCCAGCACGAGAAAAGGAAAGCGGCCGTTGCCGGCGATCAGTCCCCATCCTGTTGTGGCTGCGTCAGTCATGAGTTAGAACGGCGTATGCGGCACTTTCTTGCGTCACTTCACGATTCCGCGTTCGGATGTCTCGATAAAGCGAATCAATTCCGCGACGTCCTCGGAATCGCCTAATGTTGCGCGCATTTCGCTCAGCGCCTGCTTCGTATTCAGTTTCGAACGCAGCAGCAGCTTGTAGGCGCGCGTCAAGGCGCGCTGGCGCTCTTCGGAAAAGCCTTTGCGTTGTAAGCCGATCTTGTTGATGCCGAAGCAGACCGTTTCGCGTTCCGTGACGACGAGGGAAAACGGTGGGACATCCTGAGTGATCACGGTGGAGGCGCCGATGTAGGAATGGCGGCCGATCCGGCAAAACTGGTGCACCGGCGAGGCGAAGCCGATCGTCGTGAAGTCTTCGACGGTCACGTGCCCCGCGAGCGTTGCGGAATTCACGAACAGATTGTTGTCGCCCACGACGGAGTCGTGTCCAACGTGCGACGACGCGAGAAACAAATTGCGATTGCCGACTACCGTCTTGGCGCCGCCTTTGACCGTGCCGCGATTGACGCTGACGTATTCGCGAAATGTGTTGCCGTCGCCGACAATCAGCTCGACGTGTTCGCCTTTAAAACCTAAATCTTGGGGATCGCCGCCAATCGCGCTGAAGGGATGAAAAACATTGTCGCGACCGATCTTCGACGGGCCCGTCACGACCGCGTGCGAATGCAAAATGCATCCGTCGCCGAGTTCGACGTTGTCACCGACAACCGCATACGACCCAATCTGCACGCCCGATCCAAGCTTAGCGGTTGGCGCGACCGAAGCTTGCACGTGAATGTGCGCGACACTCATGCTTTCGGTTGGTCCGCCTTGGAATGTTCCGGTGTGGATCGTGCGGGTGCCTTCGGCTCATCCGTTTTCGTCTTGGTTTCTTGCGCCGCTTGCGGCTCGCGATCGACCATCTTGCACATCAGCGTGGCTTCCGCGCACAAATTGCCGTCAACCGTCGCTCTCGCTTCGAGCTTCGCAAAATCGCCACCGCGCCAGTGCAACACTTTGACCTCGAGCTTCAATTGATCTCCAGGCACTACCGGCCGCCGGAATCGCGCTTTATCCACCGCCACAAAATACAGAAGCTTGCTTTCGCGCTCCGGAATTTCGAGCAGCAAGAGCAATCCACCGGTCTGCGCCATCGCTTCGATGATTAGCACCCCCGGCATGATCGGCTTTCCGGGAAAGTGGCCCTGAAAAAATTGCTCGTTGATCGTCACGTTTTTCACGCCGACGATGCTCTTGAGCCGCTCCATCTCCAGAATTCCGTCGATCATCAGAAACGGATAGCGATGCGGCAACAGTTTCTGAATTTCGTTCACGTCCAAAATCATCCTGCGCTCCCCGTCGCGCCACACTTAACCTAGGTCTGCCCTGTGACGCCTCTTTGTATCCGGCAAACCTACTATTATATGCGAAGCGCAGCATTGGCAGCACTCCTACGCCGAGGATGTCGCGGGAATTAACCCTGAGCGGCGCCCTTGACACGCGATGAATCGACGGGACTTAGGCGAGCGCCACCGCCGCGAACACGTTTGCCCCTTCGCTACGTTAGCCGCCTGTGTACCGTTGCCGCGTCCTGTGGTGGCTGTTACGATGTCGCGCCCATGGCCGACACACCTCTCCCCAGAGTTCTACTTCAACACTTAACACCACGACTGCCGGAAATGTTGCGACTGCTACGGCAATTTGTTGTGACGGAGTCGCCCAGCTTCGAAAAGGCCCCGATGGATCGTTGCTGCGCGATCATCGCCAAGGCTTGGCGTCAGTTGAGCGGCGCGCGCATCGAGCGGATCGCTCAAAAACAGCGTGGCGATCATCTCAGGATCACGTGGGCCCCGGCGAACGCTCGGCCCAGCGGACAGCTTTTGGTCCTCGGCCATTACGACACGGTCTACTCGAGTGGCACGCTGCGAAAGATGCCGTTTCGCGTTTCTGCTGGCAAGGCGTATGGACCCGGCACATTCGATATGAAGGCTGGCATCATTCAGGCGCTATTCGCCGCGCAAGCATTGCAGCGCCTTCCCGCCAACGAACAACCGCGCAAGCGCATCGTCTTCCTTTGGACCTCCGACGAAGAAATCGGCAGCGAATCCTCGCGCAAGTTGATCGAAACGGAAGCTCGCCGCAGCGACGCCGTCTTCGTGCTCGAGCCGTCGTACGGCCCGCGCGGCGCGCTCAAAACCGAGCGCAAAGGCGTCGGCGAAGCCGAACTCGTCGTCCACGGCCGCGCCTCGCACGCTGGACTCGCGCCGCAAGACGGCATCAACGCCATCCACGAAATCTCTCGCCAGATTGCCCGCCTCGAATCCTGGAATGATTTGGGACGCGGCGTGACGATCAGCGCCGGCACCATCGAAGGTGGCACGCGCACCAACGTCATCCCTGAACTCGCGCGCGTTCAACTCGATCTTCGTGCGACAACCATCGCGGATATGCGCAGACTCGAACGCCGCCTGCACTCGCTGCGCCCCGAACTCAAAGGCGCGCGCCTCGAAATCAGCGGCGGCTTCAGCCGCGCCCCGCTCGAACGCAAAATGAGCGCAGCGCTTTTCGCGCGCGCGAAAACACTCGCATCTGAAATTGGTTTTTCGCTCGACGAATGCGCCGTCGGCGGCGGCTCCGACGGAAACTTCACAGCCGCTGCGGGAATTCCAACTCTCGATGGCCTCGGCGCCGTAGGAGACGGCGCGCACTCCACTCACGAACACGTCATCATCAAAACGATGCCGCAACGCGCCGCCTTGCTCGCTGCGTTGCTTCAATCCGTTTAAGCACAGCGACCAGAGCAGCGGCCTGCTAAACGCAGCCCAACGAAGCATCCTACAAATACGTCTTGCGCAAATAGTTGACCGTCTCTTTTTCCAGCTCGTCATAATTCAAGTGCAGCACTTCCTGAATCGCCGCCTCTGTCGTGCTCCCCGCCGCGATCAAATTCAGAATTCTCTCCACGTCACTCATCCCGTCCGTCTGCACAATGTACTCAACATTCGCCAGCGCCCACGCATACGCATAACTCGCCACCGACGACGGCAACTGCATCCACGATTTCTCCATCTCCCCCAGCGGCAGCGCCTGCTTCTCGTTGTACACCTGCACCAAAACCGCCGCGTTATCGCGGCTCCGCTGCCCTTCCACCCACTGCGCAATCCCTTCGTGCACCCAGATCGGCGCGAGGCTATGCGTCTTCTGCTGCACAAAACTGTGCGTCAGCTCGTGCTTCAAAATCCGCGACAAATCCGGCGTCAAGCTCGTCAGCCCCTGCACCGGCACGCGAATCCGCCCATCGTTCAGCGCCCCGACCCAGCTCGGCGCACGCGTAATATCCGCAAACGCCTGCTGCGTATACAACACCACGCCAATCGAATCCGGCGGCGTGTAATTCAACTCCGACTCGATCGCGCTAAAATGCATCTCGAGCGCCCGCAAAATTTCCCGCGCCAACTCCGGCTCCGAATTTCCGTCGTAGTGCAACGTGAAATGGGTGCTCTCGTTTTCCCGATAGTTCTGCTCTTCCCGCCGGTCGCGCTCCGCCTTCATCAGCGCTGCCTGCACTTCCGGATCAGGACCAATCGCCAGCGCGCGTTTCCACTCCGCAACCGCCTGGTCGAGCTTCACCATCCCGTAATACGCCCAGCCTTCCAGCTTCGCGACCTCCGGATCATCCGGCGCCACCCGCCGCGCCCGTTCCAGATACTCCATCGACGCCTTGTACTCGCTCCTCTTCAAATGCAAGTACGCCACATTCATCAAGATCATCGGATCGTCCGGCACATAATTCAGCGCCGACCGCTCATCGTTCAGCGCATGCTCCATATCCCCGTGCGCCAATTCGAATTGCGAAGCCGCATGCAGCGCCCGCGCCGCCCGCGCATTCGCTTTCGCTCCGCCCGATCGCGCCTCGCCCTCGACGTGTGACAAATAGTTCCGATCGATCGCCCCGTCATGCACCGTCGCGTTTTCCACTTCCGCGTCCGATTCGAACGCCGGCGGCGCAATCGCCAAATTCGCAGCCGCCGCCGCCGGCGAATCCGGCATCACCCCCACCGGCCCCCGCTCGATGTGATCGACAATCGACTTCGGCAAACTCAGTTGCCCCGCCGCCGTCTCGTACCGAATCTTGTCGCCATCCTCCACCACGCTCAGCGCCACGATCCGCTTCCCATTCTTCAGCACAATCGTGTCAGCCCGCCCACCCACAGCCAGCACCGAACCCAGCACAATCACAACCGCCGCCACGCGCAAAAACATGCACACCCACCCGACAATTCCCAGAAGACGAATCCCCATACCCGTGCGTCCAAACGCCCATGCATCCCTCAATTTTAGGCCCCCGCCTACCTGTCCCTCAGGACGCCTTGTTTCCCCATGCCGAAAGTGCCTACACTCTGCGTATGTGGCCAGGGGTGGCCTTCCTCGCGTTCTGCTTGTTCGTGATGCCCTGCGCGGCACCCGCCTCTACATCGCGCCCGCCGCCGAAGACTCCCCCCGAACCACCTACGAAGCGCTCAATTCCCTCCGCGTCAATCCCGCCGCCGTCTACGAAATCACCGCCGCCGACCGCATCGAACTCCGCCGCGGCGACGGCCATTTCACCTTCGATCTCGGCAAACTCGCATTTTTCGCCCCCTTCAAAGGCCAAGTCACCGGCGCGGTTTTCTCCGGCCGCGGCCACGTCGTCGCCGCTCCGCGCGATCCCATCGAAAAACAGCAAATGGCCCGCTTCCTCGGCGCTCCCGTTCTCGACGAAGCTTTCTCCGACGTCTACCTCCGCTTCACCGATGAAACCGCCGCCGAACTTCTCCGCGAACTCAGAGCGCCGGCGTTCAACCGATTCAAGACACCGAGTTCGCCGTCCGCTGGGATCCCATCGCCGCGCAAGTCAATCCGCCGCAATCGCTTCGCATTCTTTTCAGCATGGTCTCCGCCCACGCCGAGCCGTTTTTCTACGCCGCAATCGAGGGCAACACGCGCGGCCCGTTCGACATGATGGTCGATCCGCAGCGCTTCGAAGCCGCGCTCATCGGCCAGCCGAAAAAAGTTCGGCGCCGAAAGCTTCTACGATGTCTGGGCTTCCTATCCGCTGCCCGATCAAACACCCGCCTCGCGCCGCTTCTCCTCGCTCGACTACGAGATCAACACATCCGTCCTCGCCGACACTTCCCTCGACGCAAAAGCCGACCTCCGCATGCGCGCCGAAACCGGCGGCGAACGCGCCATCGGCTTTCAACTCGCCCGCGCGCTTGCCGTCGAAAGCGTCACCGGTCCGCACGGCGAGCCCCTCACCTTCTTCCAAAACGAAGGAATGAATCTTCAGGATCGCCTCAGCCGCGGCACCGACTATCTTTTCGTCATTCTCCCCGCCGCACCCGACAAAGGTTCCGAGTTCACTCTTCACTTCCGTTATCGCGGCCGCGTCATCGAAAACGCCGGCAACGGCGTTCTCTTCGTCGATGCCCGCGAAAGCTGGTATCCGCATTTCGGCGACGCCGCCGATTTCGCCAACTACGACCTGACGATCCGCTGGCCGAAGAAACTCAAGCTCGTCGCCACCGGCATCAAGCGCGACGAATCCGAAGACGGCGACTTCCGCGTCGGTCATTGGCAGAGCGAAAAACCCGTCTCCGTCGCCGGCTTCAATCTCGGCGAGTACGTTTCCACTTCGCTCGCATCCGACGCGCTTTCCGTCGACGTCTACGCCAATCGCCAACTCGAACGCTCGATCGACGGCCAACTCGAAAGCCGGGTCGTGCAGGCTCCGCGCATCCTCACGCCGCTCTCGCCCGAAGGCCGCGCCGGCACAAACGCGATGGCTGTCAGCCCGCCTCCGCCGCGGCCGACCGACGCGTTGAAAGGCCTCGCACGCGAAATCGAACAATCGATCCGCTTCTACGAAAATCTCAGCGGCCCATTTCCATTTCAAAAATTGAGCGTGTCGCAGATTCCCGGCACATTCGGCCAGGGCTGGCCGGGCCTTCTCTATCTCTCCACTTATTCGTATCTGCCCGCCGAAGCGCAACTCCGCGCTGGCCTCTCCAGTCTCCGGCCAGGAACATTTTTCCGAGCTCGTCCCGTTTCACGAAGTCGCGCATCAATGGTGGGGCAACGTCGTCGGCTGGGATTCCTATCGCGATCAGTGGATCGACGAAGCGATGGCCAATTACCTCGCGCTGCTTTTCGCCGACACGCAAAAACACGCCGATCACTCGCTCCGCATGTGGCTCACGCGCTATCGCGACAATCTCGTCGCAAAAAATCCCGACACCGATCAGACCTTCGCCGACATCGGCGCGCTCGAACTCGGCAACCGCCTCAATTCCTCGAAATCGCCTCTCGGCTTCGATCAAGTGATCTACAGCAAGGGCGCGTGGGTCATGCACATGCTCCACGAAGAGCTTCGCCAGCCAAACGCAAAAAATCCCGACGAGCGCTTCAACACTTTGCTCCACACTTTGATGACCAAATATTCGTATCGCGCTCTATCGACCGAAGATTTCCAGCACGAAGTCGAAGCCGTCATGACGAAATCCATGGACCTTGAAGGCGGCCACTCCATGGAATGGTTTTTCGATCAGTGGGTCCGCGGAACAGGCATACCTTCGTATCGCGTCGAATTCACCGTGCACAACACCGAGAAGGGCTTTCTCGTTCGCGGAAAATTATTTCAAGACAACGTTCCGCACTCATTCCTCGCGCCGGTGCCCGCTCTACGCCGGCGCCACCGCCGGCCATGCGACGTATCTCGGAACCGTCGTCGCATCCGGCCCCGAAACGTCGTTTCATTTCATCTCAAAGACCGACCCGCGCAAGATCGTCATCGATCCGCAAATGACGCTGCTCTGCGTCACTCAGTAATTCAATCTTCGTGGAGTGCGGCGCTTCAGCGCCGCTTTTGCGCACACGACCCAATCACCCAAGCGATCGAGAATCAGTACGTGATCCGCACTCTCTCAATGCTGATTCGCCAGATTCGAAAGCGTCTTGCTGTAAAACCGCTTTTTCTTCCCCAGCGGACTCTCTGGATCGAGCTGCGCCTTGCCTTCGCTGTCCAACACGTACGCGTAACCCATCGGATCGGCCGGCACGCCCTTCAACAATCCCCGCGGTCACAAGCTCCTGAATCGAAGCCGGCCGCCGCGAATTTTGCTTTTCGAACTCATCCGACAGCCCATCGATCGCCTTGCAATCCGCCTCCGCCTTCAATAGCTGCAGATGCGTCGCCGCGTTCTCTTTCATCTGCGGATCTTTCGTCGATGTGTAAATTTCGTTCCACAAAAACTCCGACGTCTCCGGATTGTCGCCCTGCTCGCTCACTTTTGCCGCCAGCACTTTCATCCACGGCATCGCCTGCGGATTTTTGCTTCCTTCCAGAAACGCAGCGCCGGCCTTGTCGTAGTCGTGCAATTCGAAGTAGTAGATGAATCCCAGATCTTCGTATAAACGCCAATAATCCGGATTCGCCTGAATCCCCCGTTGAATCAACTGGATCCCGAGATCGGGTCGCCCCGCTCCTCGCGGCGCGCTTTCACTCAAAAACATCGAGCCGAACCGATACGCCACCAGCAGATGGGGATCGAGCGTCGTCGTCACATCGAGCAGCGGCCACAAGAATTCAAGGTTCGCGTCATGACGCACCGCTTTGTCGCCGTAATACTGAACCACTCGCGTCCAGTACATGTCCGCCATCAGCGGCGCGTACTCCAGGCTCATCACCTTCAGCAATTTCCCCGACCGCAATACGAGATCGTCCGCTTCCTGATGCATCGCCGTCGAGCTGCGCGTCGATTTTTTCCTGGAGCTTCCACACGCCCGCAAAGCCCGGAAAAAGCAGGCAACACAGCACGAGCGGCCCAATGTTCCGGGATTTCATTTCATGTCTCGGCGCGAGAAGATCGTCACCGCCGCAGCAAGCACGATCGCGCAATACAGCGCCGCGTACGCCGTGTTCTGCGCGATCAGCGCCCCGGGAATGTGGCGTCCATGCGCCGCCGAGGCCATCACATCGAAATTTTCAAAGTTCGGCAGAATATACGAAAGCCAGCGCAAGAGAGCCTGCACTGCCGGCGCCATCGTGTCGCTGTGCAGCCCGCGCATCTCTTTGACGAACAATCCCGCCACATACAATCCGCTCGTGAACAAGATCGCCAGCAACGGCGTCGTGTAGCACGAAAACAGCAGCGCCAGCGCCACCACAAGCGCCAGCTTCAGCAAAATAAAATAAATCGCTACCAGCGCGACGCCATCCGCGCGCTCGATCGAATGCTTCACGTAAAACAGCGCCACATACAAACCCGCCGCCATCGCCGCCGTGTTGATCGTCAGCGTCAGCAGCAACCCGCCGAATTTCCCAAGCAAAAATTCCCAGCGCCGCACCGGCTTCGCCAGCAGCGCATACAGCGTGCGCTTGTCCATCTCTTTCGAGACAAGCCCCACGCCGATGAACACCGCCATCAACAGCCCGATCACCGAGATCGCGCTCAATCCCAGGTTGATGATGACGATCTGCTCGATCCCGATCGAAATCTGTCCGACGAACGACCGCCGCCGCCATCAGCAGCAGCGCGAAAAACACGAGGTTGTACAGCACGCGGTCGCGCACCGCTTCGCGAAACGTATTCAGCGCAACTACGCCGACGCGGTCATTTCCCGTGCACATCCACCGCGGCCGCTCGTGCGCGATCCGCGGAAATCAAGCCCATGAAAAATTCTTCGAGCGACGCTTTCATCTGCGTCACCGACAAAATTCGCGCGCCCGGCGTTCTTCAACTGCTCCAGCGTCGCGTACAGCTCGGGTTCTTCCATGTGCATGCGATAACGATTGCCGGTGCGCGTCGCCTTGCTTAGCAAGCTCGCAGCGCCCGGCGCGTTCGCCTTGTCGCTCGGGCAACTCAAACAGAATCTCCATCCCGTGCGCTTTGATCCCCACAATCTCATCCGGCGCGCCGACGCCGCGTAGTTTTCCTCCCGCGATCACGCCGACGCGATCGCACAACATCTCGGCGTCCGACAAAATGTGCGTCGAAAACAGAACCGTCCGTCCTTCCTTCTTCAGTTCCAGAATAATGTCGCGCACTTCGCGCCGCCCCAGCGGATCGAGTCCCGACATCGGCTCATCCAGAATCACCACTTTTGGATCGTGCAAAATCGCCTGTGCCAGCCCGACGCGTTGCAGCATTCCCTTCGAATACTTCCGTAACTGAATCTTCCGCGCCGTCTCCAACCCAACCTTCTTTAGCATCCGGTCAACGCGCTCGCGCCGGTCCGTCGCCTTCAAGTTGTGAATTTGCGCGAAATAATCCAGCAGTTCCGCCGCGGTCAGATAGTCGTAAAAGTACGGCTGCTCCGGCAGATATCCGATGTCCTGATGCATCGAGATGTCGCTGATGGGCTTCCCCAGGATGTGCGCCGTTCCGGCCGTCGGAAAAATCAGTCCTGCCAAAAGCTTGATCGTCGTCGATTTCCCGGCGCCGTTCGGACCCAAAAATCCAAACACCTCGCCATCCTCGACCTGCATGGTCAAGCCTTCCAGCGACCTCTTTTTCTTTAAATGGAGGAACCCGAACGGATAATCCTTGGTCAGATTCTCGACCTGAATCGCAGCTTCCGGCATACCTCAATTGTTGGAAACAACGCGCCTGCCGTCAATCAACCGCTAGGACGTATGTGTGATGGTAGGAACTACTTGATCTGCACCAACTGCCCCGCAGCCGGCACCGGCGGAGGCGCCATCGCCTTCGGTTTCAACGTCTGCTTCCCGCGCCAGTTATCCAGAATCCCGACCTGCTGCACGCACGAAACCGTGCACTTCGGCGCGCAATACTTCTCCACGTAATATTCCCGGTGCCGCATCTCCGTCGTGTATTGATCCAGCGGAATTCCCGGATATCCGCGCTGCTGCGAGCACCAGTGCACCAGCCCGTCCTCGCAAATATACAAATAGCGCGAGCCCGACCGGCAGCGCCAGTTGTGCTCTTTCCCGCGCGCCACGTTGTGCTGAAAATCGTTGAATCGCGAAAACGAGGTCTTCCCCATCGACATGATCTCTTCAAAAATCTCGATCTGTCGCTCGATTCAATCCCTTCAGCTGACCTTCGCCGTCGTGAATAATTCCCACCGTGCTCGTGAATCCCAGTTCCACCGCGCGCTTCGCAATCGTCAGCGCATCCTCGGGATTCTTCACGCCGCTGCCCAGCACCGAATTGATGTTCACCTGAAACACCGCGTACTGCGACAGCCACTCCAGCCGGATATCCAGCGTCTTCAAACTCTTCTTCGACACTTCGTCCGGCGTCACGTTGTCGATGCTGATCTGCAAAAACTCCAGCCCCGCATCGTTCAGCTTCGCAATCCGCTCTTTGCTCAGCAAAAATCCGTTCGTGATCATCCCGGCATAAATTCCGCGCTTGCGCATGTGCCGGATCACTTCTTCCAGCTCCGGATGCATCAACGGCTCGCCGCCGCTGATCGTGATCATCGACGTGCCCATGTCGGCCAACATATCCAGCCGCCGCTTCATCTCCTCCAGCGGCACCGGCTTCGACACGTCGTCGTACTCATTGCAATAGCCGCAATCCAGATTGCAGCGCCGCATCGGAATGATGTGCACCAGAAAGGGATGCTTCGTCGACACCAGCGCCTTGCCAATCTTCAGCACTTCGCGCGTCCGCGACCGCACAAACCTCGCCCGCCGCCGCCATTTCACCGACGCCGACGCCTCTACCTTCGGCTTAGTAGCCGTATCGGTAGCCGTATTGGAAGTCGTATTCCCCATCAAATTCCCGCAATTCCCCTGAACCTCAATTATACACAACGCCCCTCAGCCCTCATTTGATGTGCCCAATCCGTCGAACGCCACACGCGCACTCTAAACCGCTTCGTTCCAACAAGAAGCCGTTTCGTAACTTCGATCAAACGTTTGCCCGCTCTGCTTCGTCCCTAACCGCGACGTCCAAATCTCGTCCATTCACGCAAGCCAGCGACACATTCGCGAGGTGCCACTTATGCGATCTCTCTTCTCCGATCTCCAATACTCCGCCCGCGAACTCCGCAAACGCCCCGGCTTCGTCCTCACGGCCGTCCTCTCCCTCGCCCTCGGCATCGGCGCCACAAGCGCCGTCTTCTCCGTCATTTACGCCGTCCTCATCGATCCCTTCCCCTACCCGAACGCGGACCGCATGGTTGAGTTCCGCCTTCTCGATAAGTCCGGCAACATCCGCTACACCGGCTTTAACGGTCCGCAGATCCAGCAACTCCGCCAAGCCAAATCCGTTGAAAGCGTTACCGGCATGGACGGCTGGAACCTCACCACCACCGACGGCGACATCCCCGAAGACGTCGTCACCAGCTATCTCAACCCCGAACGCCCCCAATCACTGGGGAGTCGCCGCGCTCTATGGCCGCTGGCTCGTACCCTCCGACGCCCCCTTCGGCCAGGACCCTCAGCCCGTCGTCGTCCTCTCCTACGAATTCTGGCAGCGCTACTACCTCGGCGATCCCAACGTCATCGGCCGCACCATCCAACTCGTCCACAAACCCTATGAGGTCGTCGGCATCATGCCGCCCCGCTTCAAGTGGGCCGAAGCCCAGCTCTATCTCCCGCTCAAGCTCACCGAAGATCCGCACATCTACGAAGGCGTCTCGCTCCGGCTCAAGCCCGGCGTCACCATCGCTCAAGCCACCGCCGAACTCCAACCGATCGTCGAGCGCTTCGCCAAAGACTCCCCGCAAAACTATCCCGAAAATTTCCGCATCAGCCTCCGCAGCATCATCGAACTCTACGCCCGCCCGCTCGGCACCACGCTCTACATCCTCCTCGGCGCCGTCGCCTCACTCCTCCTCATCGGCTGCGGCAACGTCTCCATCCTCTTGCTCGCCCGCGGCACAGAGCGCCAGCACGAACTCGCCGTCCGCGCCGCCATCGGCGCCGACCGCTCCCGCATGATTCGCCAGCTCCTCACCGAATCCCTCAGCATCGCGCCTCATCGGCGCCGCACTCGGCGTCCTCATCGCCTGGAAAAGCCTCCCGCTCATCGTCGCTTGGATGCCACACCGCTTCCCCGCCGAATCCGTCATCAAGGTCAACATCCCCGTTCTGCTCTTCTGCGTCGGCCTCGCGATCGTCACCTCCGTCATCTTCGGCCTCTCGCCCGCTCTCCAACTCTCTCGCCCCGACGTCGCTCGACTCATGCAAGGCAGCGGCCGCCGAGTCGCCGGCAGCGCCAGCGCCAAGCGCGCCCACAACGCGCTCATCGCCGCGCAAGTCGCGCTCACCATCCTCCTTCTCACCGTCGCCAGCGCCGCCGGCAAAGGCTTCATGCGCATCCTCAGCGCGCACCTCGGCTACGAGCCGCACAACGTGATGTCCGTCCCCATCCCCATCCACGAAAACACCTACAAAGACTGGCAAGCCCGCTCGCAATATTTCGAAACGATCCGCTCGCGCATCGCCTCTATGCCAGAAGTCGTCGAAGCGGGCATCTCCACCAACGCCACGCCTCCCTCCAACGGCAACAACCAGCGCATCGAAATTTTCGGCAAAGGCTCCGCCGAGAATCCCGAAGTCTCGCTCAACTTCATCGACCAAAATTATTTCTCCGTCCTGCACATTCCCCTGGCCGAAGGCCGCCTCTGGGATCGTCCCGAAATCCTGCGCGCCGCGCATCTCGCCGTCATCAACCAAACGATGGCTCACCAGCTCTGGCCCAACGGCAACGCCATCGGCCAGCAAATCCGCATCCCCAATCTCAAGGATCAGCCGCCCTATTCTCCCGCCGCGGCCAATCCCGATGGCTGGCTCCAGATCATCGGTGTCGCCTCCGACGCGCTCAACGACGGCCTCCGCGATCCCATCAAGCCCGCCGTCTTCGTCCCCTACTCGCTGCAAATGCGCATGTTCACGCAAATTCTCGTACGCACAAAAGTTCCTCCGCTCTCGATCCTCCACGACATCCGCGCGCAGCTCATCCAGATCGATCGCGAACAGCAAGTCATGCAGGTGCGCGACCTCGAAACCTGGCTCAAAGAGGAAAACACCTACAGCCAGCAGCGCTTCATCGCCACTCTGTTCACCGTCTTCGCAGTTTTAGCTTTGGTTCTCGCCGCGGTAGGTCTCTACAGCGTCGTCTCATACAGCGTCGCCACGCGTACCAACGAATTCGGCATCCGCCTCGCGCTCGGCGCAAAAGCCACCGACGTCTTCCGCCTCGTACTCTCTTCCACCGCCGGCAGCGTCGGCACCGGTCTCGTCGTCGGCTTAGTCCTCAGCCTCGCCTTCAGTAAACTCGCCACCCGCTGGGTCAACGAAACCTCCCGCGACCCCATCATCCTCACCATCGTCACCGTCCTACTCGTCAGCGCCGCCGTCGCCGCCAGCCTCGCCCCCGCCCGCCGCGCCGCCTCCACCGACCCAATGACCGCCCTCCGCTACGAATAGCGCCAATGTCTTCGCTTGTGGTCCTCGCCTTTTCCGACGCTTGTCATCCTGAGCCGCCCGTAGGCGGCGAAGGATCTCAACGTCACGTCCAACCACAATCGCCTGCTGTCATCGCGATCGCCGGGCAGAAATCGCCACAAAAAAATGTAGGGGCGCAGCACCGCTGCGCCCCATGTCCGCACAAACTCTGTCTTGAATTCCCTTTTCTATTTTCTACTTTCCATTTTCCGCGTCACGGAAACATCGCCAGCGCCTGCGGCCCCAGCATCCCCAACTCCCGCGCCAGCCCAATCTGATCCCACACATTCCACCCTTCGACAATCACTCCGTTCGCCGCCCTCAGCGCGCACATCCCCACCAACGTAATCGTCTTCCCGCTCGCCGCCATCCCAAATCCTTCTCCGCTGTGCGTCGCCGTCACTTTAAATCGCGTATACGCCAGATCCCCCTGCGCGACCACATCCTCCAGCTCGATGTGCATATCCGAAAATGTCTTCCGCATCGCCTGATGAAACGCCCGAAACTCCTCCGGCCCGCGCGAAGACGCATCCGGCCGGCTCACGCCCCACATCACCGCGTTCCGCGGAAACAACTCGTCAATCGTCTCTTCCTTGCCCTCGTTCCAAACTTCCTGAAACCAACGCCGCATCAACGTTCCGGCGTCTGGCGATCCCGAATCGGGCGCCATTTGTGGTTGCGCTGTCATGTGTGCACCTCCGCCACGAATGTGGCTCTTCGGCTGGTAACAACTTGAATCGCACTTTAGCACATCATCAAGTACCGCGTGTCACCGAATCGTCGATCACCTGCCACAAAACGTGTTGGGGCGCAGTCACTGCTGCGCCCCGTAGTCCGCACGACGTAAAGACGCGCAGCGCCGTCTTCGTTATCATCCGCCCCGCCATTCCCTCCCGGCATCACCGCATCATCCACGACCACCATCTCCAGCGGCCCCGTCTGCGGCACCAACCTCAACCCCGTCTGCTGCACCAGCGCATCAAACAACGACGGCCCATTCGGATCCGGCTCCGGCAACTTGATTCCCGGCGGCAGCGGCGGCGACGGCGGCAACACACTCTTGTCCGGCGTGAATTTCAAATTCACGTCATACCGCCCCTTAAGGTTCGTCTTGTCCTGCACCACGCGTCCCGAATTCACCGACAAAAATCGCAGCAACGACGGAATCTCGACTCTGCTGCCCCGCACCTGACCGGGAGTAACGAACATCATTCCGCACGGCGGCTCAGAATTCGGATCGAACTTCTCCGGATTCGGCGGCGGCGCATTCGCCGGCAGCGGCGGGCACTTACCATCAAACGCTTTTAGCTTGGCCGCATTGTCCACAACCAACGCATACATCGGTTCGACTTTCGTTTCCTGGTGCGCCTTATATCCGAAGTTCGTAGCCAGCAGATTCCGCAGCATCGCCCTATTCGCCGCATCGCGCTGCTCTTCGGTCAGCTTCGGCCACGCCGCCATCAACGCAGGATTCGCCTTCGCGTGGATATTGAAGACCTCCGTCTTGATCCAGTCCGGTCCTCCCGTGAGTTGCGATTCCTCCAGGTCGTGAAACGTCATCAGGATCAGCGCATGGACCGTTGTCCCTTTCGTATTCAGCTCCCCGTCTTTCCACATCACACGAGACATGACCGGCCCGCTGTTGTTCTTCAACTTCGCCGTCGCCTCCGGATCAGGCGTGATCGTCACTTCACCAAACGCAATCGGCCCCGCCGGCAGTTCCACACTCGGCCGCTCCGGCGCACTCTTCTGCCCCCGCAACGCCCCCGACACCATCGGCGCCGAAATCGCCAGACAGCACGCCGCCACCAGCAACAACTTCCTCCCAACTCCAATCGGCCTCACCGCTCGATGTGACATGATCATCGCAATCCTCCGTTTCAAATCCGCACCGCTCACTCCCGGCACGCAAGGCAGCGGCGATTCCACGCAAAATTCGCACACCTTCAAAATGCTCTCCGCATACACACGCCGCTCGCGCCCCGACTCCACCACCGCCTCATCGCAAGCGCGCTCGCGATCCTCCACCAGCCGCCCGCCAATCCACCAAACAAACGGATGAAACCAGAACAGCGCCTCCACCAGCATGTGCACCATCGCCGTCAAATTGTCGCGCCGCCGCACATGACACAACTCATGCTCCACAATCGACTCGATGTGCGCTTCCGAAACCTGCCCGCGCATCGCCGCAGGCCACAGCAGCACCGGCCGCGAAATTCCGAAAATCCCCGGCTCGATCGCTTCGTCCGTCGAAACAATCTCAACTCTCCGCTCCAGACGCGTCGCCATCCTGCAACCGCGCCACAATCTCAGCTTCCGCGCCTTCACGCAGCGGCGTCGCGCGCTTCGCAATCGCAGTCACGCGATACCAGCGAACGAGCCAAACAGCCAACACCGCGAGCGTCCCAACAGCCCACACAACAAAAAGAAACGGCGCAAACCGCGAAAGCAGTTGCAGCGCGCTCGCCGTGGTCGCCACCGGATGCGCGACAGCCGCCGCTTGCGCACCAAACGGCTGATTCAGCTGCATGATCGTCAACGACACAACCGAATTCGCCGCGCCCTCATGAGCCGAACGGAACGAACCGAAATAACTGCCCAGCTTGATCAAAACAGAAAACGGAATCAGAAATTTCACCGACGCCGCCATCCACAATCCATACCGCGCTCCCGCTCGATTCCTGCGAAACGCCAGCGTCAGCAACGCCACCGCCGCCACAAACAGCGTCGACTGCCACAAATGATTTCCAATCGCCGGCCCAAACTCCGTCCACACACGCGATAGAAATTCGAAATTCATTTCGTCTTCTCCTTCCCATCCATCTCTCTCAGCAACTTCTCCGCTTCCTTCACGTCATCCATCGTCAACTTCCCCGACTCGATCAAATGCGCCATCACCGGCTGCGAACTCCCGCCGAACAGCGCCAGCAAGTCATCGATCAGTTTCCGTTGCGCATCCCCGCGCGACACCGTCGCCTCAAACACATGAAAATTCCCCACCTTCCGCGCGCGCCTCACAGCCTTCTTCGTCTCCAACCGGTACACCACCGTCTGCACCGTCGTATACGCCGGCCGCCCCTTCGCCGGAAACGATTCCTGTATCTCCCGTATCGACGCCTGCGGCACCCGCCACAACAACTCCATCACCTTCATTTCCAACTTCGTCAGTTTCGGCTTCGTCATATTCCCCATTTCACCGCCTTCCGCCCGCTCCAGCTTTCTCATTCGATCCGTTATCTACTACATTTGTAGGTGAGAATACTACCGCAATAGGCGCTGTCAAGAACTATTTTCCCCGCCCAGTCTGTGTACGGGCGCAGCACCGCTGCGCCCCATGTCACGATCGACCCGCCGTCACCCTGTACCCGCGATCGCTCCCAGATCGCTGGGATTAAGCTCAACCGCACCAACCCTCAAACGACGAACGATTCATCCTGGATGCCGCACCCTCAGCCTTGAGAGTGCGGGTTTTGACTTCCTCAGCGCTGGCAGTCACCCCAATGTGCCGCGCAGCGCCCGATTTCGACCAACTCAACACTCTCCTTGCAAACAACCCCACCTCGGCTCAACACTTCCAACCACCAGCCACCAATCCACACGTCACGAGGCTCAAAATGCTCTCCGACCTCCGCCACTCCCTCCGCGAATTCCGCAAACGCCCCGCCCTCACCGCCACCGCCGTCCTCTCCCTCGCACTCGGCATCGGCGCCACCACCGCCGTCTTCACCGTCATCTACGCCGTCCTCGTCAATCCCTTCCCTTATCGCGACGCCAACCGCCTCACCATCATTCATCTCCTCGACCCGCAAGGAAACGAACGCATCACCGGCTACAGCGGCCCCGAAATCGCCCAACTCCGCCAACTCAAATCTTTCGAAAGCGTCGTCGCGCTCCAACAAGCGAATCCCACCACCACCGACGGCGATCTCCCCGAAGACGTCCGCTGCCTCCTCATCTCGCCCGACTTCCCAAATCATTTCGGTGTCCAACCGCTCCTCGGCCGCTGGCTCATTCCGTCCGACGCTCCTCCGGGACAGGAATCCGCAAACGTCGCCGTCCTCAGCTACCACTTCTGGCAGCGCTATTTCCTCGGCGACCCAAACGTCCTTGGCCGCACCATCCGCCTCGATCACATTCCGTATCAAGTCGTCGGCGTCATGCCTCCGCGCTTCACCTGGGCTCAAACCGACGTCTTTCGCCCGCTCACAGTCACGCAAAATCCCAACGCCGGATTCACCGTTTCGCTCCGCCTTCGCAGCGACGTCACCGCAGCGCAAGCCGACGCCGAACTGCAGCCGCTCGTCGAACACATGGCGCAAGAACGCCCCGCTTATTTCCCTCGGAAATTTCGCGTGAAGCTGGTCGGCATGATCGACGCGTGGAAAGAACGGCTCGGCAAAACGCTCTATCTATTGCTCGGCGCCGTCGCATCGCTGCTTCTGATCGGTTGCGGCAACGTCTCGATTCTCTTGCTCGCCCGCGGCATCGAACGCCGTCACGAATTCGCCGTGCGCGCCGCCGTCGGCGCCGGTCGCTCTCGCATTCTTCGCCAGCTCTTCACCGAATCTCTCGTCATCGCCGTCGCAGGCTCCGCAATCGGCTTGTTCATCGCGTGGCGCGGCACAGCTTTGCTTCATCAATTTCTTGCCCGAATATTCCATTCCTCAGGAATCCGTCGTCGGCATCAACATTCCTGTCTTGCTCTTCAGCATCGCGCTCGCCTGCGCCACCGCGATTCTCTCCGGCCTTTGGCCCGCGCTTCAGGTTTCGCGTCCTGATATTTCGCAGCTCTTGCAAGGCGGCACGCGCCGCATGTCCGGCGACAAGCGCGGCCGCCGCACGCATAACACGATGATCGCCGCGCAGGTCGCGCTCACCGTTCTTCTCTTGGCCGCGGCAGGCGCCGCCGCCAAAGGATTTCTCCGCGTCCTTCACGTCGATCTCGGATACGACCCGCAGCGCGTCCTCATGGTCGTGATCCCATTGCACGGCGAATCGCACACCTCACTGGCAAGAACGCTCCGAATACATCGACCAACTTCGCGCAAGCGTCGCAGCCCTGCCCGAAGTCGAAGCCGCCACCGTCGCCAGCAATGCCATTCCGCCATCCAACGGCAACGATGTCCGCATCGACTTTCTCGGCCGCCCCGAACTCGACTCTACCGAAATTCGCATGAACTTCATCGGCCCCGAATATTTTTCGCTGCTCCGCATTCCGCTCGTGCAGGGCCGCATGTGGGACCACGCCGAAACGATGCGCGCCGCGGGCTTCGCCGTCATCAATCAAGCGATGGCGCGCCAGTATTGGCCAAATGGCGACGCCATCGGTCACTCGTTTCGCACTCCCGACTTCGATCAGCAGACGCCCGATCCTTCCGCACCCGGCGCCAACGGCTGGCTGCAAGTCATCGGCATCGTCGCCGATTCGCTCAACGACGGCTTGCGCGATCCGATTCGTCCCGCCATCTACGTGCCGTACTCGATCCACATGTGGTCGTTCACGCGCATCCTCGCAAAAACTCGCGTCGCGCCGCTCTCGATCGTGCAAGACGTGCGCAAGCAAATCGCAAGAGTTGACGCCGCCCAGCAACTCGTCGTCGCCGCGCGATCTCATCGACGAAATTCAGGTCCAACCCGAATACGCCAATCAGCGCCTCATCGCCACACTGTTCGGAATCTTCTCCGCTCTCGCGCTCGCCCTCGCCGTCGTCGGCCTCTACAGCGTCGTCGCCTACTCCGTCGCCACCCGCACCAACGAATTCGGCATCCGCCTCACACTCGGCGCCACCGCCCGCGACATCGCCCGCCTCGTCCTCCGCGCCACCACCACCACCGTCGCCGCCGGCCTCGTCGCCGGCATCGCCCTCAGCCTCGCCCTCTCCAAATTTTTCACCGCCTGGCTCAACGAACCTTCGCGCGACCCCATCCTCCTCTCCTGCCGTCGCCGTCCTCCTACTCCTCGCCGCCCTGCTCGCCGCCACCATCCCCGCCCTCCGCGCCTCCCGCACCGACCCCATGCTCGCCCTCCGCCACGACTAACCCAACACGGTCGCGATTTTGTAGGGGCGCAGCCCGCTGCGCCCCATGTCCGCGCGATGTGAGCCATATTCGTCTTGTTTCTTGCCGACACCGCCGCGCCTCTCACCGCCAAGAAAATTTGTCATCCTGAGCCGCCCGAAAGGCGGCGAAGGATCTCAACGGTAAGTCCAATCTCAGTCGCATCCATCACGACGGCCGTTGGGTGCCGCACCCTTAGCTTTTCAAGGGTGCGGGTTTAGACCCAACGCCACCCATCCCTGTCCGCATCACCACCCACCATGCCCATCGCTCTCTTCTGCTTTTTCCCGCTTTCGACTTTCAACTTTCGACTGTCGACCGCTCTTCTCCCCCTACCATCCCTCCCCGATTCCCTTTCCCCCCAATCTCCGCTACCTTCTTCCTCCTCAATCTTGGAACCCTTCCTCCACCACCTCTTCCGCCTCGCTTACCAAGCCGGCGCCTTCGGCCTCTTCTGCGTCGGCGTCCTCGACTCTTCCTTCCTCTTCGTCCCCCTCGGCAACGACTTCCTCATGCTCGGCCTCTCCGCCCGCCACCACGATCGCGTCCCCTACTACGTGGTCGCCGCAACCCTCGGCTCCGTCTGCGGAATCTTCCTCACTCTCTGGGTTTCAAAAAAAGGCGGGGAAAAACTCAAAGACAAACGCGGCCGCACCTGGAAATACGTCGAAAAGCAAATGCAGAAAAACGCCGGCTGGTCTCTCACGCTCGGCAGCCTGATGCCGCCGCCATTCCCGTTCACACTATTCGTCGCAGCCGCGGGCGCCCTGCGCGTCCCACTGAAAAAAGTCCTGCCCTACGTCGCCGCCGGCCGCCTCCTCCGCTTCACCATCGAAGGCATCCTCGCCATCGTCTACGGCCGCTGGATCCTCTCCCTCGCCAACTCCCCCGCCCTCAAAACCACCATGATCGTAATGATCGTCATCGCCATCGCCGGCAGCGCCTACTCCATCTTCACCTGGCTCCGCCGCTGACAACCTCGCCTTCGGTCTCATCAAATTCCTAACCCCGTAAAGAGGTTGTCATCCTGAGCGAAGCGAAGGATCTCAGGTGTCATCCCGACTCCAATCGCCCCCGTCATTCGAATGCGCGATAGCTTCCCAGGTCGCGGGTAGCTAAATTCAACTTCTCCCAGCCCAAAACGTCGCCCACCGTATCTGTACGGGCGCACCATCGCTGCGCCCCATGTCCGCACGACATAATGAGTTACCGATTGCCCGCTGCGCTCTTACCAGACGCGCTTCAATCGTGAAACGTCGTCCGAGTTATCACGATCTGAATCCTTACACCCTCACCCAACCCACTACGTTGTCATCCTGAGCGAAGCGAAGGATCTCAGCTGTGACCCCGAATACAATCGCGCCCATCATTCGAACGCGCAAACCAAACCTGCACCCGCGATCGCTTCCCAGATCGCGGGGTTCAAATTCAACTTCGCTCAGCCCAAAACGTCGCGCACCGTATTTGTACGGGCGCAGCATCGCTGCGCCCCATGTCCGCACGATTTAATGAGTTGCCGATACCCGTTTTGTCCTATCCGCACGGTTCACAGTCAGACGCGGTCCAATCGCGTAAACGCGGAGTGCGAACGCCCGTTCAACTCAAAATCGCCATTGACATCTTGTTATCTCTATGGTAAGCTACCTTCGCATTTAATCAGGAAGGGCGCTGGCGAAAAATCAGCGCCCTTTTCCCGTTTTGGAAGTAAATTTTCGAACCACCATGCCTCCAACCTCTTCAATCCAAACCCCTTCCGCACTCCTGTTTTCCGTAGATTTGCAACCCAAAGCAAACAAACATCTTGCTCACTCTTTCAAAAACATAGGGGGTATGGGGGTAAGCGTCCCAAAACGGAACAGAAATCAAGCGCGCCAAAGCCAACCGGGCAGAATTCGCCCTTGGCCGAATGCGAACGACAGTTGGGAATTGTCGAGGGGCTTAAAGAACTGCCTACGGATGGGCAGGCGCCGCCTGACCCGGCGGAGGCGGCGGTGGCGGAGCGAACTTGGAATCGTCCAAAGGAACGTTTTGCTGAAGTTGCTCGACCTGAATCGTGAACCGGTTCCCCGGCCGCGAAATCGACCACTGGTACGGAACCTTGATCCCGTCGGCATCGCGATAGTCGGCGTAGTCAACCTGCGTCGGCAGCCGGCCCAGCGGCGTCTCGACGTAACGGATCAAGCGCACGAGCAATCCCGTTTGCGCATCGAAATACAAACGCAGCGGCGGCTGCCCTTCGGTTTGCCCGACCAGCAGATTCGTCTGCTTCCCGTCGATCGTTTCACCCGGCGCGGGCTTCCAATTATCACGCAGCGACTTCGCATTCACCGGCAGCGCGAAATCCGCATCGATGCGCGCGCCGGCGCTTTCCGCCGCGTTCATCATGTGCACCGGTCGTCCCGGGAAGCTCAGCCAGCCTTGCTTTCCGTCGTACGCGGTCGTCGATTCGCCGCCGGTCATGTGCATTGTCGAAGAACGCTTGTCGGGAGCCTTCGCAAAAACATCGATTCCGACGGGCTGATCGCCAAAGCCGCTGATCGATCCCTTCTCGACGCGGCTCGTAATTTTCTGGATCGCCGCGGCGCCGCCTGCCGCGCTCAAATATTTCGCGAAGACGTCGTCGGCCGAAGGCAGCGAAGCATCCGGCTTCTTGTCGTGGTCCATCATCGGAGGCTTTTCGCCTTCCACCGCGACCAGCGGGATGCCCGCGGGATGCGCCGCGCCGTGATGGCACGTATTGCAGGTGACTTCGCGCTTGCCCTCGAAATTCTCTTTGTTGATCGCGGTCATCATCTCGATCATTTTGCGCGCGACTTCTTTTGGCTTCTTGTCGTCCTTGTCGAACGCCATGCCGTGATCCTGGCGCACGTGGCAGAACTCGCATTCGACTCCCAGCGATGCCGTAATAAACTCCATCGCGGGGATCACCTGGTCCGCCGGAATGCCCTTGAACACCTTGATGTTTTTGAACTGCTGCTCGGCCAACTTCACGGAACCCGGCGCGGAAGATTGCGGCGCAGCGGCGGGAGTCTGTGCGCGGGCGGCGACGATCGCCGTCGCAACCGAAAATATCGACACGAGAGAGATGGCGAGAGTTCTCTTTCCGGCTAGCGGCATAGGGACAAAGGGCTCCTCTCAAATTTTGGCGACAGGAGTGTAGCAGAATCACGGAGCGAAGTTGTTATCCGAAAGCAGTCTCAAAAAAGCGCGGAATCGCACTGGCCGGGCGAGGAGCAAACGAGGAAGAAAATTTGCGCGACCAAGGGCGCGGACTTCACAGAAGCATACGCCATAGCTAAACGCTAAGACCCTCGGCCATAGTGCATTTCAGGTAGTCGCCGCTTCGCCAAATGGCTCGAAAAACCCAGCTTATGAACATTACAACTTTCTTATCACCTTGGGGTAGAATGCCGCATGGCACTGGCACTTCCTCCAAGTGAGCAACTCAAAGAAATCCGCAACCGGCTAGGGATCACTACGCGCGACGTCGCTGAATTCAGCCACCGCATCGCGCAAGCCGAAGACAACTCCG
This sequence comes from uncultured Acidobacteriota bacterium, assembly GCA_963850795.1. Classification (GTDB taxonomy): domain Bacteria; phylum Acidobacteriota; class Terriglobia; order Acidiferrales; family UBA7541; genus Acidiferrum. The sequence goes on from CAWKNS010000032.1 coordinate 183,772, forward strand.
AATTTCATATTTCCAACGCGTGGCTGACGCAGATCGAAAATTCGGATTCGGTCCCGAGCATTTTTAAACTTTATAGTTTGAGTTCGATTTATCGCATCAAGTTCAGCGATATCTTGTTGCTCTACGGAGTTGATCTTCAGCACCTGACGAAGCACCAGCTTTCCGCGCCGCTGCCGAAAACACATCTCACCACGCTCGAAGTTTACGACACGGACAAGACCGTTTCGTTCCCGGTGCGCTTCGATCGCTCCTTCGACGTGGACAACACGAATCTACTTTCGCGCATGGTGGAAGTCTGGGGCGAAGTGCCCATCGCGCTGATTCAGCATCTCGATTTGCGCCACAGCCTGTATGGCTACATCGGATTGCAGGACAATACGCTGTCGCCGTTGCTGCGGCCCGGTTCTTTTGTGCAGATCGATCCGCACGTGCGCAAAATTCAGCCGTTCCGCTGGCGCACGGAATTTGACCGTCCGATTTATTTCGTGGAATTGCGCGATGGTTACGCTTGCTCGTGGTGCGAAATGCAGGATGGGCATTTGCTGCTGCTCGCGCATCCGCTCTCGGGACGCAGCGTGCGCCGCCTGAACTACGGCACCGAAGCCGAAATCATCGGACAGGTGACCGCCGTGGCGATGCGCCTCACCGATCCTCCAGAGTCTGGTCCTGACGCGACCGCCAAATTGCCAAAGCGAGTCTGACGTTCGATAGAAACAACCGCGCGACCGCGGGATTCACTTCCACCGGAATTGCAATGCGATACGGTTCGAGCTTCTGCCACATGCGCAGAATTTCTGTCGCCTCATCGCGCGATGACTCAAAATAAATTTTCAACTGCTCGACGAGTTCTTCGAGCGAATACGCCGACAACTGGAGAAAAATCTGTCGATGCGCGATCTCCAGCGCCTTCGCGGCGACTTCGGGACTGAAGCGCGAAGCAAGCCCGTCGTGATGATAGGTGCCGGTGTTGTAGTCGCGCGTCGATGCAAGATAAATCAGCCGCGCGAGATCGCAAGGGAGCTTGGAAAGCGAGCGCGTAAGAAAATCATCGTACGCAGCCTGAACGGTGACAAGCTTACTCGTGGTCATTTATGGCGTGGTCGGCGTATGCCCGGCCGGTGCGGACAAACCGGGTGGGCGACTTTCCAATTGAGACGCAGCACATCGAAACGAGGTTGTCCGCGTTTCAAAATGTGGTCTCAGTGCGCAGCGCCAGCGCCGCGCAAATCGCGAGCAGCCGTCGTGATGGCGAGTGCGTGCTGTGCGTCCGCAAAGCTGTGCGAGAGCGAAGCCGCGTAAGTCGCCAGCGTGCCGACACGGGACGGACCGGCCGATTGAATCGCCAGGATCAGCACATTACAAATTCCGACGAGCTGAAAATAGTGGCTCCACAGTTTTGCTTCGGTGGCCACGTTCAGGTCCTGACTCTGGCTGGTAGCACGCGTGTGTTCGCGCATGATGCGGTGGATCGCCGTCTTGGTCTGATGTACCCAGACCAATGCAACCACTCGGCGTTCGTGGCGAAACAAACGTAGAACTTCCGGAGATTTTTCGCCCGAGACGAACGTCCAATCCGCCGCTGAAAAAATGCGCGCCGCGAATTCCGGCGGGCAGAGAGATGGGTCGCCCGACATTTCGTCATAAATCGGGACGTCGGTGCGAAACGCGAGTTCGCGTTTCACCGAAGAGCCGCGCGTCGCTAGCAGAGCGAGCGACAACATCACCACGGAGCAAATCAAAATCGCGAGAGTGATACTGATCACGAGCCGACCGCCTTTGCCAGGTAACCGCGCGCGGTGTGGAAACGCCGTTGCGTTGCAGCAGCAACGCGCTGGTATTCCTGTTCGAGAGGGATTGCCCGATCCGGGACCGGATTCGGTTGATAGGACCAGAGATGCACGGTCCAGACCACGACGGATAAAACGTAGGAGATGGGATACGTATAAGACCAGAAGGAATCCGCTTTGGCCACGCCAGCGGTAACGAGCGCAAGACAGAGAACACTCCAGCTAACGAAGAACCCGTAGCCGAGCAGAATGCCTCGAAGATTCTTGCCGAATGGAATCGAATAGAAAAGGAAGATGAGAGTCAGCGCGAGGATGGCCAGAAGCTGGCAAACGCGCAACACACCTTCAACCTGAGCCGGCCTGGCGTAGAACCACCACTCCGGCACGTTCACAAGAGTAATGATCGTCTTGACCGTAGCAATGATAAATAAAACCAAGAGCAGGGCTCGCGCCATGCGCGCGGTGCCCGGGTACGGCTTGAGAGCAACACGATAAAACTCGAAAAACACAAGGCATCCGAATAAAAGCCCCGAGAACTCAGCAATCCAGTAGAGATATAGATAAGGATGAGAAGTTGGACGAGTGGCGATCAGCAGGATGTCTGTTACTACAACGAAGGAAACATAGGAATAAAACACTGGGTAGCGGCGAAGAAGGCCCCGCTGGACGCCTCGAATGATAAGGACCAATTCGAGCGTGATGCCGACCAACCAAATTGAGAGACTAAACATTTTAGTCCAGGTACCTAGCCAACGAGAACAGGCCCGCGGACCTTGATGCTAACACGGCTGAAGGGAAAGTGAGGTCAACTTCCCTTCAGCCGTGATGATTTTTAGGCGACTGCGCCATGCCACGGATTTGGCACTGGATGAGCACCGTCGGCCACGAGCCATGGATTCGGCGTTGGATGGGCACCGTCCGCAATGAGCCATGGATTCGGCGTTGGATGGGCTCCGTCCGCAATGAGCCATGGATTGGGGGTTGGGTGAGCACCGTCCACAACGAGCCATGGATTGGGGGTTGGGTGAGCACCGTCCGCAATGAGCCATGGATTCGGCGTTGGATGGGCACCGTCCGCAACGAGCCATGGATTCGGCGTTGGATGGGCTCCATCCGCAACGAGCCATGGATTGGGGGTTGGGTGAGCACCGTCGGCCACGACCGGTGTCGAGCTGGGTTTTGAACTGTCGGCATTCGCGACGTGTGAGCGAAGTGTGGCGCCTACGAACAAGAGTGCAAACGAGAGCAAAACGGCGAGCTTAATCGAGCGCATGAAACCTCCTGAGAGTTATTGGGGGCCTGGGGGACGAGAACTCGCGAGTTGGAAAATTTGCGAGTGAAGGGAGGGTAAGTGGAAAGCGAAAAAGAAATGAAACAGAAGAAGCAATGGTTGGAAAACCAACCAAGAGAAGGAATCGCTGCTGGGGAAGCGACCGCGGAAGGAGAGAGTAAGCAACGCAGAGAAAAATTTCCAGAACCGTTTTTGACCCGGTTGAGGATAAAGCGAAAACGTCAATATGAGCGGAAGATTACGGTGAAGTGAACATCGAATCGCGGTGGGAATCATTGCCGAATGGCTCTTTTTTGGCGAAAAAACAGGCCATCCGGTTGGCTGGATGCGTACCCGAAAACACCTACGCCCCAATGAGCGGCGGCCTGAAGTGCCACAAGTGTTGCGCGTACGTCGTCGCCGCAGAAAATCCGGAATTTGGGATGAAAACCAACCGCGCCAGCGCCGGTCGCAATTGTGAGCGAGGAGCATGTTTTTCCGAGAAGGTTGTGAGCAGAGCGCCAAATTGTCGCTAACAAACCATTTAGGCCGACTACGCACCCCTCGGTCGGAAGTGCTGACCGGCATCGTGAAGGCGCACGCCAAGGACAGGTGCAACGGCGCAGCGCGTTGAAACGAGCGGAGGTCGCGTTCGTGAAGAACAGACGCGAAGAGTGGTGGGAGTGCCCGAATCAGTTTTGCGGTGCGGAAATTCTCTTCCTGATGGTCGGCCGGGTGGCGAACGGCGCCGATCCTACCTGTTTCTGTGGAAGCACCATGCAACGCGCCGTCAGGCCGCGGGGCCGACGGCGCCGGTCGAGCGCAAATCGCCGGACAAGCGCGAGCGATTTGCCTGGATGCAACCGCGCATCGACAAATCCGCCGCCACAACCGGTGGAAGCGTCGGGTCGAGCGGCAAATCCGCCGGCCCGAACTCCGCGATGTGGGCCAGCTGAAATGGCGAGAGCGACGGGAGCGCGACGCGAATGATGGAAGCGCTCAAGCAAACGGGAATGTTGGCCGTGCTGGTGCTGTTGTCGGAAGGTTTCTTCGTCTTGAGCGGTGCTTTAGGGCATGGTGACGCGCCGGTGAGTAAGTCGACGGCCAGAGTGGAGTTTGTTGCCGGCGCAATTTTGTGCACTTTAGCAGTCAGGCTGTTGTATTCACTCGGGAGACGCGATGAAAAATGAAGCGAGATCGCGCACGACCAAGACCGAAAGCACAAAGGTAGCGGAGCGCACCTGTCGCGCGGAGTTCATTTTCGATGTGCGGCGCGGCGGGGTGTCGCGGCCGATCAAAGTGTTGAGCGACTGCATGTGTGATTTCCGCCGAGCCGATTGGGAGAGCCGCTGGAACGATTGGCAATCACGGCGTAATCCGTATTTGAATTTATTCCTGTGCGCGGAACATGCGCGAGCACTTGGTTTGATGAAGTAAAGATTCCCTTCCCAAATTCCGTGTCATGCCGGTCTGCTAGAGGAAATACCTTAGGACCTCGCAGATTCTTACAGGCTCCGTGTCGCGCTTTTACAGTTGTCGCCCAATTCCCGCAGGCGTCCCCTCGAAGTAAGCTGTTCGTGCATAGGCACTCCAGGTAGTTGCTTGGCTAGAGCAGCCGAGCTCGATCCCACCGGCCAAAGCTTCGAAGTCCGTCACGCAGTGCCGCCACACGGAACTCTGTTCAAAATTGTACAGACGCAGCGGCAAACCGACAGGTAGAAAAGGTCAACATTTTCACCCTGAGAAAAACAGCACAGGGATGTTGGGCTAACACGCGACGGAAAAAACCCAGAAGGGCGCCTCGGTGACATCTTTTTTTGCCGATATCGCCGCAGTGGAATTGCGTCCAATTTGATTGCATCGGAGGAGAGACATTTGCGCCGTCGAGGTTCGCAGTCGGCCGCAGTATTTGCGGCAGCGCTAACGGGAACAAACCCGAAGGAATTTCAGCCTGGGCAGACGATTGTCTCCCAGGGCGAAGAATGCACGGACGTGTATTACATCGAGAAAGGGATGGTGAAGCTGACGCTGGTCTCGAACCGCGGGAAAGGCGCGGTGCTAGGGATACTGGGGCAAGGCGACTTTTTCGGCGAGGCGTGCATAGGCGGCGATGCCGTGTTTTCGACGTCAGCGATCGCGCTAGCGCCCAGCGTGATTCACGTCATCAAGCGGAAGGCGATGATTCGAATGGTGGAGGAGAATCCGGCGCTGTCGGCGAACTTCATCGCATATCTGCTGACGCGCAACCGCCGTATCGAACAGGACCTGATCGATCACATGTTCAATTTCAGCGAGAAGCGGCTCGCGCGCGTGCTGCTGTTGCTGGCGCGCATCGGCAAGGACGGAGAGGTTGCGCCGATTTTGGAGAAGATCGGGCAGGATACGCTGGCGGAGATGGTAGGGACGACACGGTCGAGAGTGAATTTTTTTATGAACAAGTTTCGGAAGCAGGGGCACATTCATTACAACGGGGGGTTGAAGGTGCATGACTCGTTGGAAAGTGTGCTGCACGAGTGAGTGATTTGTAGTGGCGGCGCGGCTGAGATCCTTCGCTGCGTGAGCCGACGCGTTCGCACAGAAGCGAACGCGAAGAAAAAGCGTCGGCTCACTTCACTCAGGATGACAAATCTTCCTTTGTACTGGAGCTAGGAGTTCCAGGCGACGCGAGTTAGGTGGCGTTTGCGGTCATCCCATTCGGCGCCGGAGAGGATGCGTGGGGCGACTTCGATTAAGCGGGGGGTCAGCTTGAAGACGGCGAGCGGGGTCCAAGGCTGGCCGGAGCGAGTGCGGAAGCCACTTTGATTTAGCGAGTCAGCCATGCGGTTGTAGGACAGGTCTTGGACGATCATTTCGGCGAGACGATTCAAGACTTCGATCTCGGATGGGTTTTCCTCGAGGTGAAGGCAGTCCCCGGCGATGCGGGTGCCGTAGGGGATTTCCTCTCCGATGCGAGCATCGGACAGGCGGCTGCCGGCACTGGCTTCGGCTTCTCGCTGCCACTCGATCGCGGAGAGGCGCCAACCTGCGCTCTCCTTTTGCTGCACATACTCGGAACCCGGCCAGCTCGACAGCGTGTCGCGCGTCCACTCCATCTTTTTCATGACAGCCTCCTCGAGGTGATGCAGCTACACCCTTATTCCAAGACGAACCACTCTGGTAGGAGCACGGGCAATTCCGGTGCCGCGGACCCGGTTTTGTAAACCGTTGGCATGGAGTGAGTTAACTTCACTCTTGAGATGGAATTTAGATGGGTAGTGTTCGTTCGTGGGATGGAGCGTCTCGCCGTCGAACACCATTGTCGAGTTTCTTGAGGTCTTAGGCTCGACGGTTTGGGCACACCGGTTCGAGCCGGAGTTGACGCAAACCGCAGTCGCGGAGGTATGATTTGGCGTACTCGCCCAAGCCTGAAAATTGAGGGATTGTTGCCGGTCGAACCATGAACGCCGTACCCGTGTCCCCAAATCCGGAAGCCCAGAGGGTGGAAATTCGCACCCCGATGGAAGTGCTGGTCGATCTGGCGAGCGTAGACGTGCGTGTGCCGGCGCAAGAGGCGGTAACCGTCAACGTCAGCCCGAAGGGCGCGCGTGTGCTGACGACGCAGCCGTGGAAACCCAACGACCGGCTGGACGTGCGGTCGTTGCTGGGAAATTTCAGGTCGCGGGCGCGGGTGGTGTACTGCGTGCCGACAAACACCAATCAATTTGCAGTGGGATTGCAGTTTTCGGCGGCGGTCGGACAGTGGCGTTCGCCGAGCTGAACGTCTGCCGAGTTCACAAGTTTTCAATTCCCTTCCGTCATTGTCACTTGGCATTTCCAATTTGCGAGAGTCTCCGACAGATCAAGCTACTTTCGTGCGCGTGTTGATTCTTTTCGAGGCGTCGCGCAAGCGTTCGCGCGCTTCTTTGGAACGGAGGATGAGCTGCTCAATGTTAGCCATGAAATCCGGATTGTTCGTGCGAACGCGCAGTTGTTTGAGAAACGGCTGCACTTTGGCGAATAAGACGAACATTTCTCCGGAGAATTGCGGGCGAAGAAAAGCCTTTTCGCCGAGCGTGCCATCGAGAACAAAAGAAGCCGCCATTCCCCAGAACGTGGACACTTGCCGCAGCCACTTATTTTGCGGGGTGCCGTGCGCCATTTCGATCTTGAGGTAGTCCGCCGCGGTGCGCGGCGAGAATTCGTCGTTCCACCAGCGGCGCGCCTTGCGCATCTCGACTTCGTCGCGCAGACGGTCGAGCTGAAGGATCAGACGCGCATCCTGCACACTGCTACTGTTGCCCATCGGATCTCCCGCGGAGCCGACTCGAACAACGCGCAAAATAGATGAAGCGGTATGAATCTATGAGTTCGGGGACGCGGCCGGCCTAGACGGTGGGAATCGTAAGCCTGGGTGATGGCGGTGTCAACATTAAGTAATATGCTGTAGTGGGGAATGATTCGAATGGAGCGGAGAGTGCTGCGCGGCGTTCCATTTCGGGACGTTCCATCTTGGGACGTTCCGTTTTGGGAATCGCGATGGGGGCGGGATGTTATATTGACGGCCATGTACTCGCAGAAATTTAAGGTGGATGTGGTGGTTCGTGGGGAGCGGCGGGCTTGCCCATTGGAGTGGTTGGATCAGTTCTGCATGCGCAATTTTACGAATGCGGCGGACTTTGACGACACGCTCCCTGTAGGCGAAGGGCGGCTCGAGGCTAGCTTTCGGCTGACGCCGGAGCGGCTTGCGGAGGGGTTGGGGGCTTGGTTGACGCAACGGGGTAAGGGCGAGGGGGAGCCGGTTGTGGTTGAAGTGACACGGACTTAGCGGTGTTCGCGATTCAGATTGGGTCGGGTCTGGCTCTGCGTTTTGGCGCTAGGTTAGGCCGGGGCGGTTCTTGTCGGCGGTGAAGGCCTTCAGGATTTCGGGGATGGCGGCTTGGGCGGCGGATTCCCCGGCGGCGATCAGATCATCGGTGCGCGTGAAGTCGTCCCAGACGAAGGGCTGAACGTCGGGCTCGATGATGACGTCGGCTTGCGCGCGCCAGGCGAGATCGGCGTGGTTCTGGATGATGGAGAATGAGCGGCTGATGACGTCGGCGGCGGTACGCGGGGCGGTGAGGCTCCCGGCTTCGAGGTAGACGGCGATGGTGATGTCGGCGCCGAGCAGGCAGGTGCCTTCGACGGGGACGGGCGCCGTGAGGAAGCCGTCCACGAGGGTGCGGCCTTCGAATTGAATGGGGACGAAGAGTCCCGGGTAGGCGCAGGAGCCGCGAAGGGGCGGGCCGATCGGACCGCGCGTGTAGTAGACGGTGATGCCGGCGTTGATGTCGGTGGCGGCGATGGCGAAGGGCGTGGTGAGCTCTTCAAAGGTTTTGACCGGAGTGAAGCGCTGGAGGTAGCGCTCGAGGCGGAGATTGTTGGCCAGGCCGAGCCAGGAGGGTGTCCAGCGGCCGAAGTCGGCGAAAGTCGTGAGAGCGGCGAGGCGCTGCATGTCGTTGAGCGGGACGCCCGCGCAATAAATGGCGCCGATGAGAGCGCCGACGCTGGTGCCGGCGACGCAATCGATGGGGACGCCGGCATTTTTGAGGGCGCGGATGACGCCGATGTGGGCGATGCCGCGGGCGAAGCCTCCGGCGAGGGCGAGACCGATGCGCGGGCGGCCGCCGGCGGGGCGCGGCTTTTCTTTGGCGAGGGATTGGACTTTGTCGGTGGCGTGGCGCAGCCACTCTTTGGCGAAGGTAACTTTTTCAGACGCGCCGTCACGGGTGTCGGCGTGGTCGCGCATGCCTGATCGCGGTTGTGCTTGTCGTGCTCGTTGGACATTCTGAGTACAGTCTAGTGCTGTTACATCGTTGAGTGCGGTTGTTTGACCGCGGAATGCTGGTTTTGTAACCTGTCCTGCCTGCCACTTATTGCTTAGGTTTAGCTTAGCGGAAATTCTGGAAGAGGCTCCCGATGAAACGTCGAATTGAGAAGGCGGTCGTGCTGGGAGCGGGGACGATGGGAGCGCGCATCGCGGCGCACTTCGCGAATGCGGGGCTGCCGTGCGTATTGCTGGACATTGTGCCGCCGGGAGTGGCGGCGGATGCGCCTTCGGAGGCGCGGAACAAGATTGTGCGCGCGGGTTTAGACGGCGCTCGAAAATCGAAGCCGGCGGCGTTTTTTACGGCGGAGCTTGCGGATCGAATCGCGATCGGAAATTTTGACGATGACTTGGCGCGGTGCGCTGAGGCGGACTGGATCATCGAAGTCGTCGCGGAAAATCTGGAGATCAAGAGAAATTTGCTGGCGCGCGTGGCGCAGTTTCGCAAGCCGGGCGCGATCGTAACTACGAACACTTCCGGATTGCCGGTGCATCTGATCGCGGAAGGATTGCCAGAGGAATTTCAGCAGCACTGGGCTGGGACGCACTTTTTCAATCCGCCGCGCTATTTGAAGCTGGTCGAGCTGATTCCTGGGCCGAAGACTTCGCCGGAAGTGATCGAGACGCTGCGCGATTTTTGCGACCGGCGGCTGGGCAAGGGCGTGGTCGTCGCGAAAGACACGCCGAATTTCATCGCGAATCGCATCGGGACATTTTCGATTTTGAATGCGCTGCGGTTGATGGGCAGCCTCGGGTTGACGGTGGAGGAAGTGGATGCGTGCACGGGGCCGGTGATTGGGCAGCCGAAGTCGGCGACGTTTCGAACGGCGGATATTGTCGGGATCGATGTGCTGGTGCACGTCGTGAAAAATGTTTACGAAACTGTGCCGAACGATGAATCGCGCGAAATGTTTCGCGTGCCGGCGCTGGTCGAAGAGATGGCGCGGCGCGGGTGGCTTGGCGACAAGACCGGGCAAGGCTTCTACAAGAAGGTGAAGGGCGAGGGCGAGAAGGAAATTCTGACGCTCGACGTGAACACGATGGAGTATCGCGCGCGGCAGAAGGCGCGATTCGCGTCGCTGGAATCGGCGAAAGGGATTGAGGATACGACGGAGCGGTTGCGCGCGCTGCTTGGTCCGGTGCTCGAAGGACAAAAGGCGGACAAGGCGCAGCAATTTTTGTGGGGATTGCTGTCGGAAAATTGCTTGTACGCAGCGCGGCGCGTGCCGGAGATTTCGGATCACATTGCGGATGTCGATCGCGCGATGCGTTGGGGATTCGCGTGGGAGCTTGGGCCGTTTGAGCTGATGGATGCGATCGGCGTGAAGGCGTTTGCCGATGGCGTGAAGAAAGAAGGCCGGTCGCTGCCGCCGGTGATCGAGAAATTGCTGGCGAGCGGGCGGACGTCGTTCTACGAATCGAATCGCGGCGCGAAGTCGGTGTTTTCGCTGGCGACAGAGCGCGCGGAGACGCGTCGAGGAGCCCGCTGGAATCCTCGTTCTGAAATCGCTGAAAGAGGCGGGGCGCGAGGTCGAGCGAAATTCCGGCGCGAGCTTGATCGATCTCGGCGATGGCGTCGTCTGTTGCGAGTTTCACTCGAAGATGAACGCGATCGGCTCCGATCTGATCGCGATGATTCACAAAGGAATCAAGCGGCTCGACAGCGACTTTGACGCGATGGTCGTCGCGAATCAGGCGGTGAATTTTTCGGTTGGCGCGAATTTGATGCTCGTGCTGGTCGCGCGCGCAAGAGCAGGAATGGGACGACCTGCACCTCGCGGTGAAGCAATTTCAGAATGTGAATCTTGCGATCAAATACGCGCCGAAGCCTGTCGTGATCGCGCCGCAAGGCATGGCGCTGGGCGGCGGGTGCGAAATCAGCTTGCACGGTGCGCGAATTCAGGCGGCCGCGGAAGCGTACATGGGGCTGGTCGAAGCCGGCGTCGGATTGATTCCCGGCGGCGGCGGCTCGAAAGAAATGTTGATTCGCGCGAACGAGCATGCGGCGGGCGGCGACGATCTCGATTTGTTTCACGCGCTGCGGCCGATTTTCGAAACGCTCGCGATGGCGAAAGTCGGCACGAGCGGCGAAGAATGCCGCGACTACGGATTCTTGCGTCGCGAAGACGGCGTTTCGATGAATCGCGAGCGGCTCGTCGCCGATGCGAAAGAGGCGGCGTTGGCGCTCGTTCGCGGCGGCTACAAACCGCCTGCCGCAAGTTGGCAGGAAGGCGCGCAAACGACGCAAATCAAAGTATTGGGCGAGCAATTTCTCGCAACGGCGAAGATGGCGATTCATCTTCTGCTGCGCGGCGGCTACGCGACGGAGCACGATGCGGTCGTCGCGCGAAAGCTGGCGAACATTCTCGCTGGCGGAGCACTGAGCGCGCCGCAACTCGTCAGCGAACAATACGTGCTCGATCTCGAGCGCGAAGCTTTCGTTTCGCTTTGCGGTGAACGAAAAACGCAGGAGCGTATCGCCCACACTCTCAAGACCGGCAAACCACTGCGAAATTAACCTGCTTGACCGCCAGCTTCCGCATAAATACGTATAAAAACGTATTGAGGTCGCATCAAGGTCGCGCTATCCTTTCGGCCGTCGGCGGAGGCTTGCTCTTGATGCAGCGACTTCTGGCACCACGCGAAGCGGCAAATATTCTCGGCATCAGTTATCCCACGCTGAAGCAGTGGATCTATCGCAAAAAGCTCAAGACGGTAAAAACTCCGGGCGGCCACCATCGCGTGCCCGAAAGCGAAATCGATCGATTGATTCCGAAAAGCCTTGTCCGTGGCGACGTCGAAACGCGACGCGGAAATTTTCGCAAGATCAGCGGACGCAATCAGTTGATGGGCCGCGTACTTGAACTCAAATTCGACGGATTGTTCGCGCAGGTCACGCTAGCAATCGGCGAGCAGCACATCACTTCGATCATCACCGCGGATGCTGCGAAAGAATTGCGGCTCAAAGTTGGCGACCGCGCGGCAGCGCTGATCAAATCCACCGAAGTGATGATTTTGCGTGTTTGAGATGAGCCCCTCTAAGTACACCAGACGATCTGTCTTGTCTTTTGCGATCGCCGTGTTGTTGGCAGCGCTCTTCGGAACGCTTCACGCACAGCAACAACGCGCACCTCTTCGGGTCGCCGCCGCTGCCGACCTGCAGTATGCGCTGAAAGATATCGCGCAGGGATATGAGCATCAGTCGGGACATAAAGTCGAAATCACCTTTGGTTCGAGCGGAAATTTCTTCGCGCAGATCCAGAACGGCGCACCGTTCGACGCCTTCTTCTCCGCCGACATCGACTATCCGAATCGGTTGCAGCAAGCCAACTTGATCGAGCCCGAACAGCCTGGTGAGATATGCCGTGGGCCGAATCGTGATCTGGACGCCCGCCGACTCAAAAATCGATTTGGTCGCTCAAAAATGGAACGCGCTGCTCGATCCATCCATTCAGAAGATCGCCATCGCCAATCCCGAACATGCGCCGTACGGCCGCGCCGCAGTTGACGCGCTCAAACACGCCGGCATCTATGACAAAGTTCAATCGAAGCTCGTCTTCGGCGAAAACATTTCTCAAGCCGCGCAATTCGTGCAGTCTGGCAACGCGCAAGCCGGAATTATCGCTCTCTCGCTCGCGGTGTCGCCTGCGATGAAGTCTGGTCAACGATGGGGAGTGCCCGTCGATCAATACGCGCCCATCGAACAAGCCGCCGTCATTCTCAAATCGGCGCGAGACAAAGATGCGGCGCACGCATTTCTCAAATTCGTCGCGAGCGATGAAGGACAACGCACTTCTAGGAAGTTACGGCTTCGCGTTGCCAAACAGCGCAACGCCGACGAACTGAGTTCCGCCGAGTTTATGGAAGCACTCCTTCTCTCGATTCGATTGTCGCTCACCGTTTCCGCGATCTTGTTTGCGGTCGGCGTCCCGCTCGCTTACTGGCTGACATTTTCGCGCTGGCCCGGCAAATTCTTGATTGAAGCGATCGTCGCGCTGCCGCTCGTGCTGCCGCCGACCGTCCTCGGCTTCTATCTTTTAGTCGCAATGGGCTCGCGAGGACCGCTCGGGCGTTTTTGGCAGGCTGCGTTCGGGCACGGACTCGCATTCACATTCACAGGACTCGTGATCGCATCCGTGCTCTACAGTCTTCCCTTCACAGTCCAGCCGCTCGCGGCTTCATTTGAAAGTGTCGATCGCAAACTTCTCGATGCATCCGCAGTTCTGGGCGCGTCGCGCCTGCGTACATTTTTCCGTGTGATTCTGCCGCTTTCGATTCCCGGCGTGATCTCCGCGATCGTATTGAGTTTCGCGCACACACTCGGCGAATTCGGCGTCGTGCTCATGGTCGGCGGCAATCTCGCCGGAGCAACTCGCACCGTCTCCATTGAAATCTACGATCGCGTGCAATCGATGGACTACGAGTCAGCGAATCAAATCGCGCTCGGCCTGCTGATCTTCTCGTTTGTCGTGCTGTCGGTCGTCTACGGTGTGAATCGCTACTTCGGTCGGAACTCGGGCCGCGGCATTTGGTCGCCATGGCCGGTGAGATGAGCCAGTCCGCCCTCAGCGTTAACGTGCAGCTCGAGCGCTCGCAGCGGCGAAGCCCCACGTTTGTGTTGGATGTCTCGCTCGATTTCTCGAATGGCCCGACAATTATTTTCGGCCCGTCTGGCGCCGGCAAATCGACGCTACTCGATTGCATCGCAGGCTTGCTAAGACCTCGGGCAGGCACGATCACAATTGGCAGCGAGACGTTATTCGATGCAACCGCGAACGTCGATGTTCGTTCAGAGCATCGCCGCATCGGCTACGTCTTTCAGTCGCTCGCGCTCTTTCCACATTTGACCGTAGCGCAAAACGTGACTTACGGTCTGGCGTCTCTCCCGCCCGAACAACAGAACCAACGCGCGGGTGAGATCCTGTCCGCATTCCACATTGAAGCGCTGCGGTTGCGCAAACCCAGCGAACTCTCCGGTGGAGAGCAACAACGCGTCGCGCTAGCTCGCTCGTTGGTCACTCAACCACGCGTCCTGCTCCTCGACGAACCGATGACCGGCCTCGACGCGGAACTTAAAGGGTCGATCACGCAAGACCTCATCTCATGGAGTGCCCAGCATCAGATTCCGATCCTCTACGTAACGCACAACAAAGAAGAAGCGGCCGCACTGGGCGGCCGCTTGGTCTTTCTCAAGAATGGAAAAGTTGTTGAACAACCGGGAACAATCACGCCCCACGCAGAAACGCGCCTGCGCTAGCTACTTCGCAGCCCCCGCAGCAGCCGGAACGGAGAATTTGATCTCGTCGGCAGACAGCGTCTCGCCACTCGGCGTGGCGTGAATCACAACACGATCGCCGACCGCGAGATCGGAAACCTTGGCCGCTTTTCCATCGCGGGTCACGTACATCGTGTTCGCCACCAGCTTCACTTCAACCGATTTCCCATCGGCCTGCTTGACGACAACGGAGTCCGCGTTGATTTTTTCGAGAGTGCCCATGACATGTTTCTTGTCGCCGTGAGCAAACATCATCGTGGCCGTCAACACGAGCATTCCGAGCAGCGAAATTACTTTCAGTTTCATTTTCGATTCTCCCTTTTCGGAGCTCGCAAGCCGTCCGGGCTGTCAGCCAAAACGCGCCCCGCAATTCAAGTTTCGCACTTCCAGCTAAAATTGGTCGCTTACATTCACTTAATGATGATGCTCGGCCGGCGCTTTTTGTTGCGCAGGCGCGCCTCCCAAAAAGTCCTGCTTCGTCCTTCTCTTCTTCGCGGTCGTCGGGCCCCTTCGGATTCATTTTTTCCATGTCGAGCCGTTCTTCATCTCGCAACTGTGGCAGGTGCCGAATGAACAGCACGAGCTTCCAACTGTCATCTTCCGAGCCGTGACCGCCGCCAAACGCCGGCATGCCCGTGAAGCGCACGCCATTCTCGATGATCCAGAAAAGTTCGCCGTCCGAAAGATTTTGCGTTTCTGCTTGGCGAAGATCGGGCGGCTTCGGGTACAGACCTTTGCCATACATCGTGTCGCCGCTGCCGTCGTTCGCATGGCACGACGAGCAGTGGTCGGCGAAATGGTCGCGCGCAGCTTTCAAGAGTTTCTTCCGAAGCCTGCATCGGGTTGTGCATGTTGCGCGCGCCCGATGGAATCGACAGCCGATGCGCATGCTGCGCGAAAAACGCTTCCAGCGCCGTTGGCGTCGCGCGCGCGCTCAGTCCGTTGTGCAATATCGATGCACCCACCGCGATCGCGATGCCGACGGCAAGCACCAGCACGATAAGAATAATGTGTCCGCGTTTCATGCCAGCCGCTATGTTAGCCGAGACCTGTTAGAGAGATGCATGAGCTAAACCCTGTAGGAGGTGCGATTTGTAAAACTGGTGTCAAAAACGAGCGCAACCGCAGGTCTCCACATAACAAATAAGAGTCTCTCGGATTGGTTTGGTTACAGCCGCACGGCACGATTTTCTATCGGTCGGAGCGTATCGAATACTCGCTCACTGCGAAGAAGGCGCCGCTCTGGTAGGATACATTTTTGCGGCTTTGTGGCGAGCTTCTACGCGTGGCCCCGAGGTCTCAGCCTGATGTCCAGCCACAACGATCGATGAATGTTTGGTCACAACTCGAACAATCGGAAGCGTGGGCGAGCTGCCCGCGAGATGTGCAAGAGCTCTTGCTCGCGGCGCATGAAGGCAAAGAGTTGACGTTCGAGCAGGGCCTTCGTCTGGCAACCGCTTCCGCGCCCGCCGCGCTACAAACTCTGGTCGCCGCGGGCGACGCACTGCGCCGCGAAACCGTCGGCGACACGATCACCTACGTCGTCAACCGCAACATCAATTTCACCAACGTCTGCTTCGTCGGTTGCAGCTTCTGCGGTTTCGCGCGCGGCCCAGGCGCGCCCGATGCCTATTCGCATTCCCCCGAACATGTTGTGCTAAAAGCGCGCGAAGCGTGGGACCGCGGCGCAACCGAAGTCTGTATCCAGGGCGGTCTGCCGCGCGATCTCGACGGTTTTTTCTATCGCGACATTTTGCGTGCCATCAAGCGCGCGATTCCGGCAATGCACGTCCACGCGTTTTCGCCGATGGAAATTTCCTACGGCGTCGATAAAACCGGAATGCCGCTGCGCGATTACTTGCAAATGTTGAAGGATGAAGGACTCGGTAGCATTCCCGGCACCGCCGCCGAAATTCTCGATGATCGCGTTCGCCGCCAGCTCAGCCCGAACAAACTGCCCGTCGCGCGGTGGGTCGAAATCATCACGACCGCGCACGAACTCGGCATCCCATCGACCTCGACGATGATGTACGGCCACGTCGAAGAGCCCGCCGATTGGGTGCGGCACATTTTGCTGCTGCGATCGATTCAGAAACGCACCGGCGGATTCACCGAATTCGTCCCGCTCGGTTTCATTCACGAAAAAACGCGGCTCTATCAACACGGCGGAGCTCGCGCCGGCGCCGAGCGCGACGATCATCTTCGCGTGCACGCTTTGTCGCGCGTGCTGCTGCACGGCGCGATCAAGAATATTCAGGTGTCGTGGGTGAAGCTCGGATTTCAGCTTTCGCTCGATTGCCTCAACGCCGGAGCCAACGATTTCAGCGGTACGTTGATGGAAGAAAGCATCTCCAAAGCCGCAGGCGCGAATTTCGGCGAGTTCGTCGAGCCGGCGGAATTTCGCCGCATGATTCGCTCGATCGGCCGCACTCCGGCCGAACGCACCACCAGCTACAAAATTCGCCGCACGTTCGACGCCGTGCAGACAGCGACGATCCGATCGCAGACATCGGCAGCCGCGAGCTTGAGCCGTCGTCGCCGTTGCCTTTGCTCAACGTCAGCGACGCGCAACCAACCCATCACGTCACCCACGGCGAAAGCGCATACTAACCGCCGATGCGCGCGCTGCTCCTTCCCGTCAAAGATCTCCGCAACGCCAAGCAGCGCCTCGTCGGCATCCTCACTCCCGAAGAACGCTTCGCTCTCGCGCACGCGATGCTCGCCGACACCGTCGCCGCGATGCGCGGCGTCCAGCGCGCCGACAAAATTTTCGTCGTCACCAACTACGAGCCCGCCATGCAAGCCGCCCGCGAAAACGGCTGGCACATCCTCAGCGAAGATCGCCAAATTTCCGAAAGCGTCTCCGTCGATGACGCTTCGCGCCGCATCGAAGCGCTCGGCTTCACCGCCGTCCTTCGCATCCCGCTCGATCTGCCGCTGATTCAATCGCGCGACATCGACGAACTCCTCGCCATCGAATGCGCCGCGCCCGCGATGGTCATCGTCCCGTCGCGCGACGGCACCGGCACCAACGCGATCCTCCGCACTCCTCCGACGCTCTTCCCTTCTCACTTCGGCTCTGGCAGCTTCGCCAAGCATTGCGCCGAAGCTGACGCCGCCCGCGCGCAAATCCATCATCGCCGCAACCCGCGCCTCGAAATGGACGTCGACGACGAATCCGATCTTCGCGCGCTCCTCCGACACGATCTCACCGGCACGCAAACCGGCGCGTTCCTCAGCACTCAGGCATCGCGCAAAAACTCTCGGCGCCGAACACACAGACCGCACGAATCCGCTCGCACCGCTTCGCAACCCTGAACTTCTCGGCTTACAATATCCCCCGCACCATACGAACCGACACCCTGAGCTCACTGAACCCGAATGAAAAATAAAATCTTCTCCGACATCGACGCCGCCATCGCCGACGTTCCCGACGGCGCGCGCATGATGTTCGGCGGCTTCGGCGGCGCCGGCTTCCCCAACAATCTGATTCAAGCCCTCGCCCGCAAAGGCACGAAAGACATCTTCGCCATCAGCAACAATTGCGGCACGCGCGACGGCGAACTCGGCATTCTCTTCAAGCTCAATCGCATTCGCCACATCATCGCGTCGTTCCCCGGCCCGCACTCGAATCATTTTCAAGAGCGCCTCGCCGCGAAAGAAGTCACGATCGAGCTCGTCCCGCAAGGCATTCTCTGCGAACGCATGCGCGCCGCCGCCGCTGGCCTGCTCGGTTTTTACACCGCGGTCGGCGTCGGCACCGAAGTCGCCGCCGGCAAAGAAGAGCGCGTCATCGACGGCAAACGCTGCATTCTCGAAATGCCGATTCACGCCGACTTCGCTTTCATCAAAGCCGAAAAAGCCGACGAACTCGGCAATCTCACCTATCGCCTCGCCGCGCAAAATTTCAATCCCATCATGGCGATGGCCGCGAAAACCACGATCGTCGAAGTCGAAGAAATCGTTCCCGTCGGCTCGATCGATCCCGAAAGCGTGATGACGCCCGCGATTTTCGTCCACCGCATCGTGCAGGCGAAAGGAATTCGCTATGCCGGATAAAATGGACAAGCCGCGCCTCACTCGCGAACAAATCGCCCAGCGCGCCGCGCTCGAATTGCCCGACGGCGCCTACGTCAATCTCGGCTGGGGCATTCCCAATCTCATCTCCGACTATCTTCCCGCCGGCATCACCGTTTTCTTCCACAGCGAAAATGGAATTCTCGGCATGGGCCGCCGCGCGCGCGCCGGCGAAGAAGATTTCGATCTCGTCGACGCGATGAAAGTTCCGGTCACGCTCGTTCCCGGCGCATCATTTTTCAATCAAGCCGACGCGCACCTGATGACGCGCGGCGGCCATCTCGACGTCGCGGTGCTCGGCGGCTTTCAGGTTTCCGAAAAAGGCGATCTCGCCAACTGGAAAATTCCCGGCGCGAAAGGCTCCGGCGGAATCGGCGGCGCGATGGACATCGCCAGCGGCACAAAAACGGTCGTCGTCTGCATGGAGCACACCACGCGCGATGGCGCGCCAAAAATCGTGCGCGAATGCACCTATCCGCTCACCGGATTGCGCTGCGTCACAACGATCGTCACCGATCTCGCCGTCGATCGACGTCACGCCGAACGGCCTCGCACTCCGCGAAGTCGCGCCGCAATGGACCGCCGCCGAAGTCCAGCAACTCACCGGCGCGAAACTGAATTTCGCAGGCACGCCGCCCGAAATGCGCCTCAAATAAAAATGCGCTCGATGTACCGAATCCGAATCGCTCACTCCCTCCGCACTCGGTTGCCGCACTCGGAATCGCTGCAGTCTTTGTCGCTTCTCGTCGCGCCAATTCAACGCGCGCCGGCGCGACCTCAGCGCAACGGACCAACCCCGACTCATCTATCACCTGACCTACTCACTCAAAACGCCGAATCTCGTTCACATCTCAATTCGTCTTCCGCAGCCCGCAGACGCGCCACTCACTCTGATCATTCCCCGCTCCGTCCCCGGCGGCTACGCGCAGCGTCCCTACGATCCTTTCGTCGCCAACGTCAAAGCCTTTTCCGAATCCGCGCCTCACGCATCCAAAAACGACGCCATCTCAGTCGATCGCGACGAACTCGGCCCTCGCTGGATCATCGGCAAGCAAGCCTCATCATCCTCCGCTATCGCCGCATCGACTACGACGTCGACGTCGCAAAAATGGAGCGCGACATCTTCTCCGCCGCCGACACTTCCAAAATCCGCGAAGGCTACGTCGGCCTGCTCGGCTACTCGATCTTCGCCTTCCTGAAAGGCCATGAAGATCTCGCCGATCCAGCTCGAAATCCAAGCGCCCGCAAACTGGCCGGTCTTCTCGACGCTGGCGCCGCAAATCTCCGCCCGCAAGAACCACCTATACCGCGCAAGCCGCCAACTACTACGCACTCGCCGACTCTCAAATCACACTTGGCCCCAAACTCCGGATCCTGAGAAATGTCGTCACCGATACTCCCAACGCCGTTCCGCTCTTTGTCTCGCTCTATCCGGAACGCGACGCCGACATTTCCATCGAAGCTCTCACTCGCTCGCGACGCACTCGACAAAGTCGTCGCCTACTTCGGCTCCGCGCCTTTCTCTCACTACAGCGTCGTCCTCGAATATCTCAAACCTCTTCCGCCGCCTCACGTCTACAACTTCAGCATGGAGCATCTCGACAGCGGCACGTTCTTCATGGACGTCGACCACGCCATCACCGCTGCGAGCTCCGCTATCGAAAAAGAATCCGCTCGCTTCAACTACGCTCACCACATCGCCCATTCCTGGATTCCCAAGCGCTGCTACGGCGCCGGCTATATTCCGTTCAACTGGGAAATGACGCCCGTCATCGACACCATCTGGTTCAACGAAGGCTTCGGCCGCTACGTCGCCATCGCCGCTCTCGCCGACGCTCTTCCGAAAGACGAAGCCGCTCGCTATCGCACCGCGAAAACTCGATCGCCTTCGCGCCATCGTCCCCACGGCGCCCGACTTTCTGCAACGACATGTCGCTCGACGAACTCTCCCGCGAAGGTTCGTTCATCTACTCCGACGATTTTCGCGTCGGCATGAATCTCTTCTCTCGCGGCGCGCTGATGGCCGCCGAAATGGACGACCGCATCCGCGCGCAAACTTCAGGCGAAAAATCGCTGCGCGACGCACTGCGCTATCTCATCGCGTGGACCGCGCAAAACCGTCGCGCATTTCGCGCCGACGAACTCCCCGAAATTTTTCGCCAAGCCACCGGCGTAGACACCACATCCATCCTCAAATCCTGGATGCAACCTCCGCGCCCCGCTCCCGCGAATTCCTCCCCGCTGCACTGATCGCGCACAGAAGTGATACAGTCTTGGTGAACAGCCTGATTTCGACTCTGATCCCCGGAGGTCCGCATGGCCGACCAAACTCTCGAAAAATATTCCGATCTCTTCAAAAAGAAAGCCTTCGCCAATCTCGGCACGCTCATGAAAGACGGCAGCCCTCAGGTCACTCCCGTCTGGTGCGACTTCGACGGCAAACACATCCGCGTGAATTCCGCGCGTGGCCGCGTCAAAGATCTCAACATCCGCCGCGATCCTCGCGTCGCGCTCGCCGTCGTCGATCCCGAAAATCCCTATCGCTACCTCGAAATCCGCGGCAAAGTCATCGAGGTCACCGAAAAAGGCGCCGACGAACACATCGACAGCCTCTCCAACAAATATCTCGGCAATCCGAAATACCCCTTCCGCCAGCCCGGCGAAGTCCGCGTCCTCTACAAGATCGAGCCCGCAAAAATTCAGCGCCATGGGCTGAGCAATCGCAGTCCTACACACGCAAAAAATGTACGGGCGCAGCATTGCTGCGCCCCATGTCCGCAACGATCTTAGCCGTGCGAGGATTCCCGTGCCTGCCCCCGAATTCACCGTCCGCCAGATCGGCCTCGTCAAATCCGAAATCAAAACCCCCGCCGACGACTGCTGGGTCAACCTCGTCAGCGAAATCATCCTCGACCCAACTCAATTCACTCCCGAATCCACCCGCGGCCTCAACGATTTCTCCCATCTCGAAGTCGTCTTCCTCTTCGACCGCGTCGCTCCCGAAAAAGTCTTCACCTCATCGCGTCACCCGCGCGATCGCGCCGACTACCCGCTCGTCGGCATCTTCGCCCAGCGCGCCAAAGACCGCCCCAATCGCATCGGCATCACCACCTGCAAAATCGAACGCATCGACGGCCTCCACATCTTCGTCCGCGAACTCGACGCCATCGACGGCACACCCATCCTCGATATAAAGCCCCACATCCCAGACTTCGGCCCACGCGAGCCCGTCCGCCAGCCCGCCTGGTCCAAAGAAGTAATGTCGAATTATTTCCGCCCGAAATCCTGATCAGGCTTTACTGATTCTTCTGCTCAAGGTTTAAAAACAGGTTGTCATCCTGAGCGTAGCGAAGGACCTCAACGCCGCCCGCCCTAAAAACTCGTCCGCCTCACACAACCGCGCCCTTACTGCTTCGTCGCCTTCTCAATAAACGCCGCAATCTGCCCATGCAGCGCCACCCGATCCTCATCATGCAAATACATCATGTGCCCCGCCGAGTAGTAATCCTCTTTGATGTTCTTCTGCAACGCATCCGGCAAACCCAGATGCGTCATCGTGTACTCCGTCGCAAAAAACGGTGTCGCGAAATCGAAATACCCATTCTCGACCTGCACCAGCAATCTCGGATTCGTAATCATCGCCTGCGCCAAATCGCCTTCCACATTCGGCGCTCCCGGGAAAAATCTCCTCGGACCATTCTGCTGCCGCGTCCACTTCCAATCCGCGTTCCCGCCGTTCGTGTTGTGATAAATCTTGTCGCGCCCAAATTTCAGTTCTTCCTGATTGTACGTATTGATCAGCGCCGTATAAGCCCCGCCGACCGCCGGCCCTTCCGGATCGCCCTGCGCATTCTCCTCCAGCAAATCGTACGTATACCCGGTAAACCGTGCGTCGATGCGCCCCGTCGTCAACCGCGAGCTCCGCTGCAACTCCGCGCGAAACTGGCTCAGCGTCACACGCAAGTCCGCCTTGATCAAATAATCCTCACTCAGCCCGGTAAATCGCGCCAGCTTCTTCGCCACCGCCGCCTTCTCATCCGCCGATAAATCCGCGCCCTTGTACAGCGCCGCCGCATACTCGCCCTGCGCATACTTCCTCGCCTCGTCAATAAATCCCGGCAAATCCGCTGGCCGGTCCTTCAACACTTTGTGATACCAGGCCACCGCCGCATAACTCGGCAAATAAAAAATATACGGCCGGTCATCCCCCGGCGAAAAAGTAAGCGTCGCCAGATCCAGCACCGACGAAATCAGCACGATCCCGTTCAAATGCACGGTGTCGTGATTCTGCAAATAATTCCCCAGCGCCGCCGATCGAAATGTCCCGTAACTCTCGCCAATCAAAAACTTCGGTGAATTCCACCGGCTGTTCCGGCTCAAATACGTCACGATGAATTGCGCGAACGCTTCGACGTCTTCATCGATCCCATAAAAATCCTTATCCTGCGCCTTGCAAACCGCGTGGCTGTAACCCGTCCCCATCGCATCGATGAAAACAAGATCCGTCTTGTCCAGCAAACTCTCCGTGTTATCCACCAGCTTGTACGGCGCCGGCGGCGTGAACTGCCCATCGATCGTCTGCACGCGCCTCGGTCCAAACGCTCCCATGTGCAGCCACATCGTCGCCGACCCCGGCCCGCCGTTATACAAAAACGAAATCGGCCGCGTCGAAAGATCCTTCACATCACTCTTCGTGTACGCCACCGAATACAGCAGTCCCGTCGCGTCTCCCTTGTCATTCTTCAGCAGCGTCAGTGCTCAGCCGTCGCCTTGTACGAAATGTTCTGCCCGCCGATCCGAATCGTGTGATCCGTCGTAGACACTTCTTCCTTCGTCGCCGCCGCGTCACACTTTTCCGCCGGCTTCTCGCTCTTCGCATCTTTATCTTTGTCGGAATTCTGCGCGAGTACTCGCGTCGTAGGCAGGAACAAAATTGCAGCAGCAACCAGCAAAATTCTGAATTTCATGCGTCCATCTCCGTCGTTTCCGTCCAAACGCCGGGGATTGTAGCGCAATATTTCACATCAGCAACTCAAAACAAAACAGCTTGCCTGATCCTGGGTGCCGCACCCTCAGGTTTTAGAGGGTGCGGGCTTATTGCACTTTCGACGTCTTTCTTCCGTGCCTCAACCTCGAGCCGCGACTTCTTTCGTTCGGCTGATCGTCAATCGTCTCCCTCAACCCCGCCACCCTCTCAAACGACTCCACCCTCGCCCGATGATCATAAAGATGCGCCGTCATGATCAACTCATCCGGCCGCATCACATCCACAAAATTCTGCAGACCCCGCAACACCGTCTCCGGCGAACCCACCGCCGTCACCGCCAACATATGGCTCGCCATCGCTTTCTCCTGCGGCGACCAATACGTCTCGATATCATCGATCGGCGGTGGAATCTGCCCCGGCGTTCCGCGCCGCAAATTCGTAAACGATTGCTGCACCGACGTGAACTGCCTCCGCGCCTCTCCATCCGTCGCCGCGCAAATCACATTGATCCCCAGCATCAGGTACGGCGTCTGCCACTCCTTCGACGGCCGAAACGTGGCCCGATACAAATGCACCGCGTCCATCATCTCCGCCGGCGCAAAATGCGACGCAAACGCGAACGGCAATCCCATCCGCGCCGCCAACTGCGCGCTGAACAAACTCGACCCCAGCAGCCAGATCGGCACCTTCAGTCCCATGCCCGGCACCGCCCGCACCTTCTGCCCCGGCTCCGGTTCTTCAAAATAGTGCTGCAACTCCAACACATCGTCCGGAAATCGATCTGCCGCCGCCATCGGATCGCGTCGCAGCGCCCGCACCGTCGCCTGATCCGTCCCCGGCGCACGCCCCAGCCCCAACTCAATCCGCCCCGGAAACAGCGACGCCAGCGTCCCAAACTGCTCCGCAATCACCAGCGGCGAATGATTCGGCAGCATGATGCCGCCCGACCCAACGCGAATCGTCTTCGTCCCCGCCGCCACATGCCCGATCACGATCGACGTCGCCGCGCTCGCAATCCCCGGCATGTTGTGGTGCTCCGCCAGCCAATAGCGGTTGTAGCCCCACTTTTCCGCATGCTGCGCCAAATCCAGCGAATTCCGTAGCGCATCCGCCGCAGCAAATCCCTGCGGTATCGGCGACAAATCTAAAATCGAAAATGGAATCATCGGTTCATCCCTAGGAACCACCATTGGATGACCGCCCACCCACCAAAGTTATTTCGCTTTAAGGCAACGCTCGGCAGGGTTGTACGGGCGCAGCACTGCTGCGCCCCATGTCCGCGAGACTAAACCCTCGCGGCCTTCGTTGCCACTCAGCCACAAAAAAACGCCGCCCCCACCAGCCCAAGCCTTTAGTGGGAGCGGCGCCGTACTGCAAGCCCAAAAAGCCTCTTGCTACTTCTGCACGACCACGTTCAGCGTCGAGCTCTCCACCGACCCCAAGGCTCACGTTCGTCGGATCCATCGCCAGCGTGATCTGCCACAGCGACTTATTCGCCGAATTCGTCAAACTCAGCGTCACGTTAAACTGCCCGCTCAGTCCCAGCGCCGACGGCGAATTGAACAGTTTGCACGTCGCCTGGCCATTGTTCAGTGGCACCGCGCCGCTCAGCTTCACCGCGCCGCTCGATACCGCATAATTCAGCGTGCCCGCCACCGCGGTTCCATCCGGATACTTGAAATCCAGCGTCAGCGTCGGTTGGTTGCCGGTCGAGGTCCCCGGCGCATTCGAAATGCACCTCGATCGCCGCGATCTTAGCGCGATCATGCCCCGGTACATTGTCCAGCTCGATCCTCGCCGCGCCGTTCGTCACCGCGAAATCCACGCCCTTGACCAGCGCGGTATTCGCTCCGGCAGCCTTGAAAATGTCGAAATTCTGCAGCACCGTCGTGCCGCCAACCTTCACGTTGAACACGCGCCCGCCGACAAACGCATCACCGTCGTACAACTCGGCGAAGTACAAGTTCACGTGGTACGAACCGTTCGCCACCGGGAATCGTGTAAACCAGCGGTCCGCCGTCGCGGGCCATCCGGCCGTCCTGAAACAGCGCCGGATCGGTCAGTGCCGGCGACCGGGCCGGCGACGGCGCTCACCAAGCCCGCCGTTGAAATCCTTGTCCGCCGACCACGCTTGCCCTTTCGAGTCGGTTAAGTCCGGGTCCGCCGCACTTCACGCGAACCGCGCGTCTGCGCGTGGGCCATGCCACACGCCGCTAGCATCAAAATACTGAGAGCCAGGGCTTTCCTCACGAGGACCTCCGAGGGTCAACTGCCAGAAATTGTTTGGTTTGCAAGCGTGGGGCGTAGGAGGTGTTCGCTTGCGACCGCTTGATGACAATAGGGTTCCGTTACCCACGGGACTACTGTCCCAATGAACAAATTTAGGACAGTAGGACAGTTAGACCATCTTAGCCCTTTGAACGGGTACCCTTTGATGACAACGGAGTTAACGCCGAATTCGGATGGGCCTGCGGTCGCTGCGCGAAATTGCCTTCTGAGGAAATCTTGTGCGAAAAATTTGTCGAGAAACAGCGATTTAATGCGCTGCCAGTGAGTTCCGGTGAAGCAACCACATCAGAATTCCGCAGATAATTCCCGCAGGAACGGCCAACGCAAGGAACCACCTCGCCTCGGGCAGCCCGATAATTCCCATCGCTGAGCAGCCCGACCGCGATAAACAACCCAATTGGATGGCTCGTCCATAGTCCTCCACCGTAATTTCCAAAGGGAACGACTTTCGCGGGCTGAGGCAGGTCGCGCGATTCCGGTTGGAATGCAATGTGACGCATAGTCATGGCGATGTCTCCTCAAACAGACATTCGCTGCAAGCTACGTTTCCCGACGCAGCCAATCCCTTGCGAGAAACGACGCTTGCGTCCAATTCAGAACGCAAACTGCCGAGCGTTACATCCGCGCCGCAACTCGCGCCGCGATCCGGTTATCTTCTGTTTTCATCACCAACACGAGGCTGTCGCCCAGCGGCACGTCCGCGCTCGGCACCGCAAACTCATAAGACCACGAGAGTTTCTCTGGCAGTGGTCCGCCTTTCGCGCCGCCGCGCGCGCCGACGCCGTCGGCAGGACTCGGATCGACTGAAAAATATTTCGGCACCACGTTCGTCGATCGGCCGCAATTCCACGCCATGCTTCCAGTACAGATACAAATGCATGCTCGCCATCATTGCGCGCGTCAGATGCGGCGCGCCGCTCGTGTTCTCCACCTGCGGAGGACACGTCGCGTCGTAGTGATCGAAAACCACGAATTGGAGGGAGATCCGATCGGGAAAGTGCGTCACGTTTTCCGATCCGCGCCGGAAAGTGGCGCCCATGTCGGTATCGATGCGTTTCAGATTGTCGAAAAATCCCGGCGCGGCGACGTGCCCCTCGAAATGCGGAAGCACGGCCCATTCGGCACCGAGCCGTTCGTTTCCAGAAACAGCCCGCCCTCATAATTGAAGACGTTTTTCTCGTGATTCGGTTCAGGAGCGCCGGCGGCAGGAACCGCCATGCCGACACTCGTCGCAAGAAGCCCCGCAACGATCAGGGCTACGACGGACAACAGGATTCGCATGGATGCGAAGGCGCACGGCACCCTACCCAACATCCCGAGTCTACCGCCGATTCCCCGCCGTCAGCGCGAAGTATTTTAGTCATCGATGCAGGTGCGCAGGGATGCCTTGCCCTGGCCTCAACGGGTGCGCCCAGTCCGCAAGTCACGGATCTTGAGACGAGCTGGACAATTACTCTCGACCTGTCCGTTTAGAGTGCGGCTTGACGACACCGTGTGAGAGCTTTTCGCGGGCGACTGTTCTTAGCGCGGAGATCGCGTCTCTCAGCGCCTGCTGCTCTGCCGCCGGCTTGCGCGCGCTTTCGGCTTCGCGCAGCACGCGCTCGATCGCGGACTGCGCGACCTCGACTTTTCGCCTCAATTTCACGGGATCAGTTTCAATCAGTGCGGCGAGGTAGGGATCGCGCCAATCTTTGATGGGAGTCCAGATCGCCGCGTTGCAGCCGTCCGGAAAAGCAAGTGCGCGAAAATGAATCGGAATCGCGCCGCCATCTTTGTCCCGCAAAACGTAGTCGCCTTCCATTTTTCCGTGCTGCAAAAACTTGTCGAAAATTTGCGGCACGTTCGCCATCTTGTAGCTCACATCTTCGACGGTTTTTTGCAGCAGCTCTTTGCGCGAATATCCGAGCAACGTGCACACGGCGTCCGTGAAATCGGTGTAGCGCCGCTGCGCGTCGGCGAACACGACATAAGTCGCGCCATTTAATTCCGGATGGTTGTGGCGAAGCATCGAGCAGATTCTTTCGGAGTTTTAATCGTGCGGTTTTGACGCACGGCGCAGCGACAAGGTTCGCCGCAGCATTGTGGAAATTTTAGCAGTTATTGCCGGCATCGATCAAAACGAAACGCATCCTGGGTCAGCCTACACCTTTGCGTTTCTTGCAAACGGTTTGCGCCTCGAAAACTACTTGTCGGCTTTCATCAGGAACGAAAAGCCGTCGTAGGTCTTCAGAACTTTGCCGTCGCCGGCCGGTTTCGTTTCGCCCTTCCCTGCTCGCACAGCTTCGATCGCTTCGACCAATTTCGGCAGCACCGATGGCTGCGCGACCGGAAAATTGTGCGCGCCCAGCACCATCTTCAAATCCGGTGCGAGCGCCGCGATTTTTTTCACCGACGCGACATATGCATCGAGATCGGTTTCCGGCCGGTACAGCCAGATCGGGCCGGGATAATACGTGTCGCCGGTGAACAGCAATCCGTTCTCGCGATCGAGCAGACAGATCGCATCGGGCGTGTGCCCCGGCGTCGCGATCACTTCGAGCGTGCGTTTGCCGAAGCCGAGATTGATTTTGAATCCGTCGTGAATCGGAATCGAAACGTGCCACGCTTTGGTCTCGTACGTTTTTGGATCGAATCCCTTCGGCGTCGCTCCGCAAATTTGTCCCGGTCGCGATTTCCGCTTGCGCATCTTCGCGCGCCGCTTTCGTGTTCGCTTTCGTGAACGCGGTGTCCATGCCGAAGACATACGGAAATTGCCAGTTGCCGCCGATGTGGTCGTTGTGCGTGTGCGAATTCAGCACGACGATCGGCTTCGCCGTGAGCCTCGTCACGAGCGCTTTCAAATTGCCGATGCCCATGCCCGTGTCGAACAGCACCGATTGCTTCGGCCCGGAAATCAGATACGCGATCGTCTCTTCCGACTGGTGCGGCTCGTAAATCGCAAACGTGTCTGGCGCAACCTTGTAAACCTCGAACCACGTCTCGTTGGGCAACACGCGCTCGAGCGATTTGTACTCGGGCCGCGGCAGCGATTTGCACCAATCCGGCGGAACGGGCGTGGCTAGCGTTTCCTGCGCGTTTGCGCGTGGCGCGGAGAAAATCGACAGCAGCGCGATCGTAAATGCGCAAACATTTAGCGGCAAAGCGCAGCGACTGCGGACGAGTCAGCAAGTGAGATTTAGTCATAGGCGGGGCCACAGAAAATCTTATCAGCACCATCCCAGCCCATGTGTCTCGATGTTCCCTCCAGCAACGTAAAGCATTGGACACGCGCAAATGCCTGGCTCACGAAGCTCATCGCAAGCTCTTCCGAAACAAGATTGAGCGTTCGGCGATTTCGTAGCCCAGACGCAGGTGCGCTTGCAGCGACTGCGCATTGTCGAATTGCGTGTCGGACGCCATCTCAGTGCAACCTTGTTCGCGCGCCCAATCTTCGGCGGCAGCGATCAGTTGCGCGCCGACTCCGCGCCGCCGATACGACTCGGCGACGTACCATCCTTCGACGTAGCCAACCGCTCGCGCCCAGTCGCAACCATCGGCCGTCGATCGCAACCCAACCTCGACGAATCCGACGACTTCGCCGTTCGGCGCCTCAGCGACAAAGTAAACCAACGGCAGGATGCCCGGCGGCTTCCCCGCTAGGATCGGCGCGAGTTCTTCCGTGTGGTGCTCGACAGAAGAATCCGGCCATAGCGCATGGCGCATTTTGCCAACT
This sequence comes from uncultured Acidobacteriota bacterium, assembly GCA_963850795.1. Taxonomy (GTDB): domain Bacteria; phylum Acidobacteriota; class Terriglobia; order Acidiferrales; family UBA7541; genus Acidiferrum. The sequence goes on from CAWKNS010000032.1 coordinate 213,011, forward strand.
GCCTTCAGATCGCTCGGTATCGCTGGTCGTACTTGAATCGTGGACATCTCAGTTCCGTTTCAAACTTCCAAAACCGCCGGCTGGAAGCCGGCGCTACTGGTGCCGAACGGTTCGCGTTTGTAGCGCCGGCATCTTGCCGGCTGTTTTTCTTTCGATGCGGGGCCGTTCAACGCTGATTTGCGGCGGTTTTGCGATCCGGCGGCGTAAATTTATTTCGGCGACGCCGGCGTAAAAATCGACTTCGGGATCATCATGTGGACGCCTTTGTTGCCGTCGACGAGTTCGGTGATGTGGAGGTCGGCGGCGACGCTGGCGAGTTGGTAGGCGTCGTCGCGCGTCAGATGTTTTTCGGTGACGAGGAAATCGACCATTTCGCGGACGGCTAGCGTTGCGCTGGCGTTGAGATCGTCGTTGAAACCCATGGTGATGTAGTGCGTCGGGGTTTCGGCGCGCGGCCACTTCAGCTTCATGTCTTTGCGCACGATGAATTGAAACGTGCCGATCAGCGAAGTTTCGATCGCGGTGATGTCCACTTCGCCGTCGCCCTGCGCGGCGTGGCCGTCGCCGACTTCAAACAGCGCGCCCGCGGCGTGCACCGGCAGATACAGCGTCGTGCCCGCGACCAGATCCTTGTTGTCCATGTTGCCGCCCATGATCCACGGCGGATTGCTGCTGAAGCGGCCGGCGGCTTCGGGCGGCGCGACGCCCATGCTGCCGAAAAACGGATGCAGCGGAATGTCGATGCCCGGCGCGAAATGCGCGACGTTTTTCTGCTCGTCGAGCTGGATGATTTTCGTCTTCGAGTACGGAAAATCGTCGGGAAGATAGCCGCGCCCGGGACCGAATCCGTTGTACGCGTACGGAATCGCCAGCTTGATTTTCTGAATGCGCACTTCGAGCACATCGCCCGGCTGCGCGTCTTCGATGTAAACGGGACCCGTGAGAATGTGCCCGCCCGGCCCTTTGTCCGTCACTTCCGCCGTAATGTCGCGCAGCGATTGCTCCACCTGCGCCGCCGGCACGCCCGCATCCTCCAGCCGCTTCGGGCTCGAGGTAATCTCCGTCTGAATCTCGACGGTATCGCCCGACTTAACGCGCAGCACCGGCGCCGCCTTCGCGTCGTAGTAGCCCCAGGCCACCGTCTTCGGCGTCGCCTTCAGCGTCTGCACCGTCTGGCGCTGACGTCGGCGCAATAAGCAATGCACCCAATAGATTGCAAATGCGATTGCGGTTGAAGTGGAACTCTTCACTCTTATCTCCGAAGTTTAGTCGGGCTCTTTTGAATCCATGAGATGGAACTTCGGCGGCTGAATTCCAATTGGACCAGGGCTAATCCTGCAAATGTTTCCGAACCCGTTGTCCATGCGAAGCTGAATCCGAATCTTGAAGCGATCCGTAGACTGCATGCAATCGGGTTGCCAAGACCGTTTTCGCGAATTTGCTTCGCTGCGTCGGCACCTGAGCAGAATCTTGCCTGCGAAGTGAAACCACCCGCCGTAATAGTCGAAGACCCGATGGCAATCGGCCCATATGATAAATCTCCGACTTCGCGATCTGAGGCGATTCCCGGATCTGTCGAACATCGAGCGATTTCCCGCTGTAAATTTGCACTTCGTGCGGCGACAAAGTTCAAACAAGGGTCACATCCGCATTCTTCGGGACTTCTCTTTGTAGACTTGGCCGTAAGCTGCCGCGTCTTCCGTATCCTCTCAATTTCCCACCGTCCGACGTATAATCTCATGGCTACGGATGGGTCATGTCTTCGGGTTTGACGAGGGCGTCGAAGTCTTCGGGGGAGATTAGGCCGAGGTCGAGGGCGGCTTCGCGTAGGGTGCGGTGGCTGTGATGGGCGGCTTTGGCGACTTTGGCGGCGTTGTCGTAGCCGATTTTGGGGGCGAGGGCGGTGACCAGCATCAGCGAGTTGTGGACGTAGTGGCCGATTTTGGCGCGGTCGACTTCGATGCCGGAGATGCAGTGATCGACGAAGCTGTTGCAGGCGTCGGCGAGAAGTTCGACGGATTGCAAGTAGTTGAAGATCATCACGGGCTTGAAAACGTTGAGCTCGAAATTTCCCTGCGAGCCGGCGAAACCGATCGCGGCGTCGTTGCCCATCACCTGCACGGCGACCATGGTGACGGCTTCGCACTGCGTGGGATTCACTTTGCCGGGCATGATCGACGAGCCCGGCTCGTTTTCGGGAAGAATCAATTCGCCGAGGCCGCAGCGCGGGCCGGAGGCGAGCCAGCGAATGTCGTTGGCGATTTTCATCAGCGAAGCGGCGAGCGTTTTCAGTGCTCCGCTAGCGAAGACGACTTCATCGTGCGAGGCGAGGCTGGCGAATTTGTTGGGATGCGAGCGGAACGGCAGGCCGGTGAGCTCCGCAATTTTTTGCGGCGGCGCGTTCGGCAAATTCCGGATGCGCGTTGAGGCCGGTGCCGACGGCGGTGCCGCCAATCGCGAGATCGTAGAGTCCATCGAGCGCGACCGCGATGCGCGCGCCATCGCGATCGAGCTGCGCGACCCAGCCGGAAAATTCCTGGCCGACGGTGAGCGGCGTCGCATCCTGCAAATGCGTGCGGCCGATTTTGACGATGTCTTCAAATTCTTTCGCTTTGGCTTGAATCGCGTCGCGGATTTTTTTGACGGCCGGCAGCAGGATGCGCGCCGTTTCGGTGGCGGCGGCGATGTGCATCGCGGCGGGAAACGTGTCGTTCGACGACTGCGACATGTTTACGTCGTCATTCGGGTGAACGGGCTTCTTGCTGCCCATTTCGCCGCCGGCGATCTCGATGGCGCGATTGGAGATCACCTCGTTGACGTTCATGTTGGTCTGCGTGCCGCTGCCGGTCTGATAGATGTGCAGCGGAAAGTGGTCGTGGAGCTTGCCGGAGATGACTTCGTCGGCGGCGTGGGAGATGAGCGCGGCCTTGTCGTGCGAAAGCTTGCCGAGATCCTGATTTACGAGAGCGGCGGCTTTTTTGAGGATGCCGAAGGAACGGATGAGCTCGGGCGGCATGGTGTCTTTGCCGATGTCGAAGTGGATGAGCGAGCGGGCGGTTTGGGCGCCGTAGTAGCGGTCTGTGGGGACTTCGATCTGGCCCATCGAGTCGGATTCGGTGCGGGTGGGGCCGGAGTGGACGACGGTAACGTTGGACATGAAAAGCTCCTGGGATGTGAGTGCAGCGCGAAGTTTAGCAGGAAAGAATAAAAGATGATGCAGAGGCGCGGGGTTGCCGGAGTGGCGCGGAGAGCGGGTGAGTTCCGTTTTGGGAAGGTTAGGGGTATACCCCGGGTATATTTTTGAAAGAATGTGCAGGTGCTTGCGAGTGAATGAGTTGCAGAAATATGAGAAATGGGAGTGCGCAAAGCATTCAAATGTGGGAGTTGCGGCGCATCGTAGTTCGAAAATGTTCTTCCCAAAATGGGAAAAGGGCGCCGGTTTTTGACCGGCGCCCTCCCTTGATTACGTACAAAGATAGATTATCATATAAATAACAATCTGTCAAGAGACAATTCAAGGTCGGCGTAGCCAATTCGAACGCGAACTGTGCCACTTACGCAATTGCGATAAATCCCAGTTCTGGGATACACTATGGCGAGGAAAATTCGAGTGCCGGGTGAGAAGCCGTTGGTCTGGGCTGGCTCTTCCAAGCGCGATTTGCTTAATTTCCCTAGTCCGGTAGTCGACGCCGTCGGTTGGGCCCTGAGCGTGGCACAGTTTGGGGGAAAGCATGTTAGTGCCAAACCTTGGACGGGTGATGGTTCCGGAGTCTTAGAGATTGTCGAGGACCATCGGGGCGATACCTATCGGGCCGTGTATACAGTTCGATTTTCTCAAGCGATCTACGTGTTGCATGCGTTCCAAAAGAAATCGACGCGCGGGATCTCGACATCTCAGCGAGACAAGGAGATGATCGCACGCCGATTAAAAGCAGCGGAACACGACTACGAGGTGCAATATGGCAAGAACTCCTAGAATCACAATGACTCGCAGTTCCGGGAACGTATTCGCCGACCTAAACTTGCCGAACGCCGAAGAAAAACAGACGAAGGTAAGGCTGGCGGTGGCGATTAACAAGATTCTGGAAGAGCGGGCTCTCCGCCAAGAGGCGGCTGCGAAACTGTTAGACCTGAATCAACCAAAAATTTCTGCGCTCGTGAATTATCAGCTTGAGGGATTTTCCGTTGAGCGATTGTTGCGGTTTCTCAACGCGTTGGATCGGGATATTGAGATTGTGATTCGTCGGAAGCGGCAGTCGAAGAGGCCGGGGACGATTCTCGTGACGGCAGCGTAGGATTCCACACTCGAAAAGAGCACAGGCGGGAGTGCCTGTGTCACAAAATTTAAAATCGCCGGCAGGAGTGCACTTCGAATCTCAGGGTAAACCGGCGCTACCAGTTCGATCGCGAAAATTATGCGAGGGAAAAGAAAAAGGCCGCCTTGGGAGGCGGCCTTTTGAACTTCCGTATACCGATGCGATGTGTTTGCTCTTTGAGCCGATGCGATCTGACAGAATCCGTCCAACTCGCGGCGCTCCGGAGAGAGCCTCGCTGAGTATCGAACGTGTCCGCTAAGCTCGTGAGGGCTTAAGGGACATTGCGTGGCATGACCCGCACACCATAGCGGGTTGAGCCACGACTACTTTAGAAAGGAGGTGATCCAGCCGCAGGTTCTCCTACGGCTACCTTGTTACGACTTCACCCCAATCATGAGTCATACCTTGGGCGTCTGCCTCCTTGCGGTCAGCGTGACGACTTCTAGTACAACTCACTTTCGTGATGTGACGGGCGGTGTGTACAAGGCCCGGGAACGTATTCACGGCGTCGATCTGATACGCCATTACTAGCGATTCCGGCTTCATGCAGTCGAGTTGCAGACTGCAATCCGAACTGAGCAGAGTTTTTTCCGATTAGCTCCCCCTCGCGGGTTGGCAACGGTTTGTGCCCTGCATTGTAACACGTGTGTAGCCCTGGACATAAAGGCCATGCGGACTTGACGTCATCCCCACCTTCCTCTCCGTTATCCGGAGCAGTCCACGTAGAGTTCCCTCCTTGCGGAGTGGCAACTACGTGCAGGGGTTGCGCTCGTTGCGGGACTTAACCCAACACCTCACGGCACGAGCTGACGACAGCCATGCAGCGCCTATACTCCTGTCCCTTGCGGGAAGGCCGTATTTCTACAGCTGATCAGAAGCATTTCGAGCCCAGGTAAGGTTCCTCGCGTAGCGTCGAATTGAACCACATGTTCCACCGCTTGTGCGGGCCCCCGTCAATTCCTTTGAGTTTCAGTCTTGCGACCGTACTCCCCAGGTGCAGGACTTAACGCGTTAGCTCCGGGACGACACCCGAACGGGTGGCACCCCAAGTCCTGATCGTTTAGGGCTAGGACTACCAGGGTATCTAATCCTGTTTGCTCCCCTAGCTTTCGTTCCTCAGCGTCAGTAGTGGTCCAGCGCGCCGCTTTCGCCACGGGTGTTCCTGCAGATATCTACGCATTTCACCGCTACACCTGCAATTCCACGCGCCTCTCCCACACTCAAGCACAGCAGTTTCGGAAGCAGACTCTGGGTTGAGCCCAGAGATTTCACTCCCGACTTGCCACACCGCCTACGAACCCTTTACACCCAGTAATTCCGAGCAACGCTGGCCCCCTACGTCTTACCGCGGCTGCTGGCACGTAGTTAGCCGGGGCTTCTTATACCCGTACCGTCAATCCTCTTGCGAGGTTTTCGTCCGGGTCGAAAGGGGTTTACACTCCGAGAAGCTTCATCCCCCACGCGGCGTCGCTGCATCAGGCTTTCGCCCATTGTGCAAGATTCCCCACTGCTGCCTCCCGTAGGAGTCTGGACCGTGTCTCAGTTCCAGTGTGGCTGGCCATCCTCTCAGACCAGCTAACGATCATAGCCTTGGTAGGCCGTTACCCTACCAACTAGCTAATCGTGCGCGGGCTCCTCCTCCGACGACTTACGCCTTTGAATCCAAAAACCAAAGTTCTCGGAATGTTATGCGGAATTAGCTCGCCTTTCGGCGAGTTATTCCCCTTCGAAGGGCAGATTACCCACGTGTTACGCACCCGTGCGCCGTGCGCCATCTGTATTGCTACAGACGCGCACTCGACTTGCATGTGTTAAGCACGCCGCCAGCGTTCGCTCTGAGCCAGGATCAAACTCTCGTTTGAAACTGGTTGCTTGGGCGAAAAAAAATGCTCCGATTTGCATCGGAGCCAGCCTGCCCAAGCGAATTGTTGTCGCTCGATAAACTCAGACTATTCGTGCTCGAAAAGGACGAATAGTTTCGAACGGATTCTGGCACATCGTATCGGTTGTCAAAGAGCAGTCCTCCCTGTCCAGCAGAAAGGCTTACAAATCACTGCGAACAACTTAACGAGAGTACGGGAAGAGTTCCAATCTGTCAACACTCATTTCGTGATTTCCACAACAATCCTCAGTGCGCGGATAAGTCCCGTTGTGTTCGAGGGTTGCGGCGAAAATCGTTTGACTCTTTCGCACCGTGCTACGATTCGGCTTGCGGCCGTTCAGGCCGACACGCGTGAAAAAACGAGATAGGCCAATTTTAAAACGGGGCGCTCGAGGCTCAAATCTGGCTGCGGAGGTCTTTGTGTCGATCGAGCGGGGAGTTTATCGCCGACCGCTTTTTCGAGCGGGGGATCGCGTCGGGGTCGCGGTTTCGGGCGGGGCGGACTCCGTAGCACTTCTCAGGCTTCTGCTTGAGTTACAGCCTAGACTCGGCATCGTGTTATCGGTGGTTCATTTTAATCATCAACTGCGCGCCAAGGCGTCGGACCTTGATGAGAGATTTGTAGCGAAGCTGGCGGCGAGAGTGCGTCTCGATTTTCACGTGGGGCGCGCCCACGTTGCGGCCCGAGCGAAGCGCGAGAAGTTGAATCTGGAAGATGCGGCGCGACGAGCGCGCTATGAATTTTTCGCTTCGCTTGTGGAGGAAGGAAAGATCACGCACGTAGCGACCGCGCATACTGCGGACGATCAGGCGGAGACGGTGCTCGCGCACATGCTGCGTGGCTCGGGCTTGGCAGGCATCGGCGGGATTCACTGGCTGAGCGGAGACGTTGTGCGGCCGCTTTTGGGGAACCGGCGAGCGGCATTGCGCGTCTATCTAAAAGAGAAGAAACAAACGTGGCGCGAGGATTCGACCAATCGGGATACGAGGAAGCTGCGCGCGCGAATTCGTACGAAGCTGATTCCGCTGCTGGAGAAACAATTCCAACCGGCCACCGTAGAACATCTTTGCCAACTTGCTGAGTTCGCTCGGGAAGACAATGCAAGACTCGACTTCATCGCCGAATTTCGCGCGGGAGCATTGTCGTCGACGAGCGACGGTGGAATCCGCGTAAACACACAGCGACTGCTGGAATACGCGCCACGCCACTTTAAAAAAGCCGGCGTGGATCCAATGCTCCGGCTCCAAACCTTGAGTTTGAGCAGACGAATGGTTCGCCGCATCGTCAAAGAAGTTAAGCCGCAAGCAGGGGAGATCGGCTCGAAGCACGTCGAGGCGGTTCTTGCATTGGCGGAAGCGGGGGAGAACGGCAAGTCGCTGCAACTGCCGGGCGGAGTCGAAGTTCGGCGCGATCGCGATGAACTTTTGTTTCGTGCTGCAGATTCCGCGCGGAGCAGCATTCGACCGGCGAAACAGGGCGCAGAATCGAGGAAAGAGTTCGAGCACGCAATCGATTTTGCAAAGGAGAAACTCGTTGTTTCCGTGCCGCGCCTTGAACGCGATTTTCGCTTCACAAAGATTGACTGGCCGGAGAAGAGAGAGGAAACTAGCGGCAACGGATCGGTTCTGAATCGCGATGCTCTTTGCAAGCCGCTCGTGCTACGGAACTGGCGCCCAGGAGACACCTTCCAGCCATTGGGACATCGCAAGCCGCACAAGCTGAAACGCCTGTTGAACGAGAAGCGCATCAGCCGATGGGAAAGAGATGGTTGGCCCGTTTTGACCAGCGCGGGTGTCATCGCGTGGGTTCGCGGGTTTCCGCCAGGCGTGGCGTTTGCGGCCACTGCGGAAACGACCGCGGCGGTGCAAATCGAAGAGTGTGCAACTTCGTCCCATTGACGAGAGGGCCGCTGGTAGAAGCTATCCGGCGGGCGTACAATGGGTGAATGGGTGAAATGGCGGGCGGCTGGACCGGCGGGCAGGTGCCGAGCGGGCCGTGACGACCACCCATGTAGGATGACTTTAGCGTTGGCGGCGCATCTAAGTATTTGTAGGTATGCCGCGGCGTCTGGCGGTCCCCGGTCTGAGGCTCGAATTTGAGGTTTGGGGCGGCGCCGGCGTCTAACGTTTAGCAGCATGTTTTGTGGCGTCGGGTAATTTGGGGGACTGAGCGTGGGGGCTCGGTGCCGGGCCAGCAAAATATCTTCCGGGCGCGGGATAGAAGTGAGGGCGATGTGAATTCGAGTTCGACAGTCAAAACCATCCTTTTCTGGATCTCGATCGTTTTTCTGGGCGTCATGCTCTGGAAACTCGTGTCGGCGAATGGCCAGTCGGCTAAAGATGCGGAGCCGGCCTATAGCGACTTCATAAATCAAATCAATGAGGGCGACGTCAAAGAAGTGACGATGTATCTCTCGCCGAATAGCTATGAGCTGCAAGGCGAATACAGCAAGCCCCCGAACACGAAATTTCACGTTCCCATCTTCAAAGAATCCGCTCCAGACATCACCAAAGCGCTTCACGATAAGAATGTCCCGCTCAAGGTCAAGGAAGTGCGCAGCGGCGATTGGGTTTTGATTTTGTTGAATGCGGCTCCGTTGCTGTTGCTGGTTGGATTCTGCTTATTCTTGATGCGGCAGATGCAGGCGGGCGGAAACAAAGCGTTGAGCTTCGGCAAATCGCGCGCGCGACTGCTTTCGGCGCAGCAGAAAAAGGCGACGTTTAAAGATGTCGCGGGAACCGACGAAGCCAAGGAAGAGCTTCAGGAAATTATCGAATTTTTGAAGGATCCGCAGAAATTCCAGAAGTTGGGCGGGCGCATTCCGAAAGGCGTGCTGCTCGTCGGGCCTCCGGGCACGGGCAAAACTTTGCTCGCGCGAGCAATTGCGGGCGAAGCGAATGTGCCGTTCTTCTCTATTTCGGGTTCGGACTTCGTGGAAATGTTCGTTGGCGTCGGCGCGAGCCGCGTGCGCGACTTGTTCGAACAGGGCAAGAAGAACGCGCCTTGCATCATTTTCATCGACGAAATCGATGCAGTGGGCCGTCACCGCGGCGCCGGTTTGGGCGGTGGTCACGATGAGCGCGAACAAACGCTGAACGCGCTGCTGGTCGAAATGGATGGATTTGAATCGAACGAAGGCGTGATTTTGATCGCCGCAACGAACCGGCCTGACGTGTTGGATCCGGCGCTGCTGCGGCCGGGACGCTTCGATCGCCGCGTGGTTGTGGCGAGACCCGACGTCAAGGGGCGCGAAGAAATTCTCCGCGTTCACACGCGCAAAGTTCCAATTTCCGACGACGTCGATCTCTCGATCATCGCGCGCGGTACTCCGGGATTCTCGGGCGCCGATCTCGCGAACCTCGTCAACGAAGCCGCTTTGTGGGCGGCGCGCCAGAATCGCAAATACGTAATGATGGCCGACTTCGAAATGTCGAAAGACAAAGTGCTGATGGGCGTCGAGCGCAAGTCGATGATCCTGTCGGACGAAGAGAAAAAGAACACCGCGTATCACGAAGCGGGCCACGCGCTGGTAGCGGCGATGACTCCTGGCGCCGATCCGGTGCACAAGGTGACGATCATTCCGCGCGGCATGGCGCTTGGCTTAACCATGCAGCTGCCGGAAGACGATAAGCACACCTACACGCGCGAATATCTCGAAACGATGCTCGCCGTACTAATGGGCGGACGCTCGGCAGAGGAGATTTTCCTCGGGCACATCACCACCGGCGCGGGCAACGACATCGAACGCGCCACCGAAATCGCTCGCAACATGGTTTGCGAATGGGGCATGAGCGAACTCGGGCCGCTCGCATTCGGCAAGAAAGATGAAGCGATCTTCCTTGGCCGCGAGATCAATCAGCATCGCGACTATTCGGAAGACACGGCGATCCAGATCGATAAGGAAGTGCGGCGCATCGTCAACTCGGGTTACGACAAGGCGAAGGCGCTGCTCGCGAATAACAGAGACGTGCTCGAGCGCATCGCGCTGGCATTGCTCGAGCGTGAAGTGATCGACGCCAACGAAGTGAAGCTTTTAATGGAAAACAAGCCGCTGCCGGAAAAGCCGCGGACTCCGCCGACACCGCCGCCTCAGGCTGCGCCAAGCGCGGATCCGAAGGTGGTTCGGCCAGAGTTGCGGCCGGCGCCGGGCTTTACGCGCGGAGAGAATCCGGCGAAGGCGTAGTTCGCAAGGCAGTTCGATTAACAAACTTCAGGGCGCGGCTTCGGTCGCGCCCTTTTTTTGCGCGCGCGATACGGGTCCTAGGCAAGATCGCGCTCGATTTGCTCAAGCGACTTCCCTTTTGTTTCTGGCACCGCGGCGAGAACAAAGAAGAATCCTGCGAAGCAAATTCCAGCGTACGTCCAGAAAGTCCCAGCAGATCCGGCTGCTCGCTGTAACAGCGGAAACGTGAACGTGAGAATGAATGACGCGATCCAGAGCGCGGAGACTGCGACCGAAACGCCGAGGCTGCGGATGCGATTCGGAAACAATTCCGAGATCAGCACCCAAGTGACCGGAGCAAGCGACAGCGCGTAGAAACCGATTGTGCACAACGTGAGCAGCAGAATCGGCAAGCCTTTGATGCCGACGCGATACGTGAAACCGAGAAGCGCGTGCGAGATGCCGATTCCGGCTGCGCCGAAGAGCATCAACGCGCGGCGGCCGACGCGATCGACGAGGCCGAGAGCGATCAATGTGAAAACGAGGTTGATTGTGCCGGTGATGACGATGTTGAAGAGGATGCCGCTGATGCCGTAGCCGGCGCTGCGATAGATGTCTTCGGCGTAGTTGAAGATGACGTTGATGCCGCTCCATTGCTGCAAGACGGCGAGCGCGATTCCGATTCCTAGGATTTTGCGGATGCTGGGTTTGAGCAAAGTACGGAGTTCGCTTGTCGCTCGCGGTTGCTTGCTCGTCTCACCAGCCAGCGTCTCGCGAATTTCCCGAAGCGCAATTTCGCTATAGCGTTCGCCGCCGATGCGCGCGAGGGTGCGCCGAACCAGCGCTTCGTCGCCGCGACGAACGAGCCAGCGGGGGCTCTCTGGAATTAGAATCGCGCCTATCAAGAATGCAATCGAAGGCACGGCGACGGCGGTGAACATCCAACGCCATCCGTATTGCCCGTTCCATGACTGGCGAATCATCTCCTGAGTGGCTCCATCGGCGACGCGTTCCGCGATGAGCCAGTTCATGATTTGCGCCGCGAGAATACCCACAACGATCGTGAGTTGATTCAGCGTGACCAACCGGCCGCGCCACGGTGCGGGGCTAACTTCGGCAATGTAGGTTGGCGAAACATTCGACGCGATTCCGATCGCAACGCCACCGGCGATGCGCCACGCCACGAACATGGCAAACGTGAATGCCCAGCCCGTCAGCACTGACGACGCGGCAAAGAGCAAGGCGGCGAGAATCAGCAATTTCTTGCGACCAAATCGTTCGCTCAACGCGCCGCTAAGAATCGAGCCGATGAGGCATCCGATCAACGCGCAGCTATTTGCCCAACCAATCGCCGTTTCAGACGTAAGCCCGAAATAGCTTTCGTAAAACGGTTTTGCGCCGCCGATGACGACCCAGTCGTAGCCGAAGAGCAAACCGCCGAGCGCGGCGACGGAGGAAATCATCCAGACATAACCGATGTTGTAGTGGATTGAGGAATCCGCAAGGGGGCTTTGCGACTCGTGGTTTCCAGCAGATGTGATCACGAGCGTTGGCTGTGCGCGGCCGGCGATTGAAGCTCGAGTTCGGCAAGCAAATCAGCGGCGCGTGGGTTGTTGGGATCCGCGCCGAGCACGCGGTCGAGCAGCTTGCGGCCAGCAGCAATTTCTCCGAGCCCGATGCGAGCTTGGGCTTCGAGAAAATCGGCGCGGACTGCGTTGCGCCTTCGCGCGTCGTCTTCGAACAAGAGCATTTGCGGCAGCGACGTTGCGAAGTAATCGACTTTCGGTTCTTTGGTTCTCAGTGCGACAGCGAATTCGACCAGGCTCTTCAATAAATCGTCGGCTTCTTTCGCGTGCTCAATCCGTTGCAACGCGAGCGCGTTGTAGTAACTAAGTTCCGAGAACGCCGTCACACGCATGAGCTGAAAATCGCCGCGATGCGTGGCAGCGAGTTCCCACGCCTCGCGAGCTGCCGAAGAGTCGCCAGATGCGTCGAGCGCGACGCCATGCCAATAATAGATGTCGCTCTGGTTCGACAGCGGATGTTTCGCTTCGCCGAGATTTTCGGGCGCGTGGAGCGCGGCTTCGAACAAACAGCGCGCTTCGGCAAGATTGCCTTGTTGCAAAGCATGGCGGCCAAGCGCGAGGTGCGTACGCACGTGTTGGCCGAGCGCCAAGCCCTCGCCACCTTCCCAAGGCTGAAATTTTCGCGAGCGAACGATGGCCAGCGCCTTCTCATGCTGGCGCGTCTGATTGTAGAGGCTGGCGAGTTCGACGGAGAGATCGTCGCGCGAGTTCGCTAGATCAAGGTGGCGCTCGAGCTCCGCGAGCCGAACTTCAGGCCGCTCGCCAATGCGCTTCCAGAGTTGATCGCGCTCGTACAAAACACGCGAATCAGCCGGATTCGCATTGAATGCTCTGTCAAATGCGTCGCGGGCTTTCGCGGTGTCTTTCACGACGTTGAAATACGCGATACCCAGATTGCGCCAAGATATCGAGAACGCCGGATCGAGGTGCGCCGCGCGTTCCCACATCGCGATCGCATCCTTGTGACGGCGTCTCGCATACAACAGATTGCCGAGATAGTACGGCGCACGCGCGTCCTTTGGACGCGCGGCTATCGCAGCTTCGAGAACAAGCATTTCTTCCAGGCGATTCGGGAAACAGTAATCGGGACTCGCGCCGGCACCTTCGATCCACGCGCAATCCTCACCCGTCGCGTCACCGTTCTTCGCCCGAAACGCCGCAAGCGTGTAGAGCAGCATAGGAGTTGAGCCATCGCCCGTCGGTACGCGCGCCGTGTGTTCGAGAATCGCGATCGCTTCGGACACCAAGCCGACGCGCGCCAAGTCGAACGCAAGATCGAGCGCCATCTGCGCGTCGGCCGGAACCTCGCCGCTCGCGAGATAGCGTCCGCCAATATCGAGCGGGTCGAGCGCACGCGTCTCATCGAGTATTCGGCCGGCATCTTCCGATCGACCGGCCTTACGCAGCGCGATCGCCGCAAGGTTTCGCACCTGAAGATTGTCCGCATCTTTCCGTAGCGATATCAGCGCGTGATCAGCGGCCTTCGCCCAATCCCCCCGGCTCCCATCGATTTCAGCGAGTTGCTGAAATGCCGCAGCCTGCCAATTGCCGCTCCACGTCGCCTTATAAAAGGCGTCGTAAGCATCGCGGTCGCGCCCGAGGTAACGCAGCGTGAGCCCGAGGTTGTAGTGCGGCTCTTCGTCATACGGATTCGCATTCCGCGTCGTGAGCCGGTCGATGGCCGCGCGCAAATATCTTTCGGCTTCGGCAAACTCTCCGCGTCGCAAATGCCAAAGCCCCATCGCGTTGTTGCAACGCGAATCTCCGGCATCTCGCCGCAACGCTTCGCGCCAGTAAATCTCAGGATGCCGCGTCGCATGACGATACTGGTCGAGATGCAAGCCGATTACGTAAAGCTCGTCATTGCTCCCAACTTCCGCCGGCAACGGAGGTTCCGTAGCGGCAGCTGGCAGTATTGGATTTTCCGCAGGCGCCGCCGGTTGATAACGCAGAATTTCGAGCGCGTTCTTGTCCAACACAACAAGAGTGAAATCTTCGCCGCGCGCTGCCGCAGGAATAACAACTTGCTCGACCAGCGCTGCGCCAATCGCCAAATCCCTCTTCCACTCGGCGACGCACCCGGCATTTACTTCCAGACGCACGGTCGCGCCAGGAAAATCACGTGTCGCGCAAACTCCGACGCGGGCAATTCCCTTCTCAATGACCAAGCTCGCCGCAGCATCCAGATTCGCCATCTGCGCCGGCCCAATTTCGCGAATCGGATACCAATACTGGCTGAAAACTTTCGTTTCGCCGGGATCGAGAAACGAAAAATCCGGCTGATTGTCCGTGAAAACGCCGGTCATCAACTCAATGTACGGCCCGTCTTCATCCGTGAGGTTGCGATCCCACGCGTAGCCGAATTTGTGATTGCCCCAGGTCCACTGCTTCTTTCCCGGAGCAATATGATGATCCGCCAGCAAGATCAAACCGGCGCGTTTTTTATGATCGTAGCCACCGGAAAAATCTTCCGACGAGCCCATCGCCATATAACTCGTCGGCACGGGGATATTCGCGTACCAACTGATGTCATTCGCTGCATACGTCCCCGGCGGGATAAATTTGTCGGGACGCTCTTCGACTGGAACCCCGCGTTCTCCGCGCGCGCCATAATCCACGCCGTAATATTCCCCTTCGCACTGCGGATACTTGCTCGTCGCGCGCCGCGCATGATCGGCCACGTAATGCACGTCGGGCGGAAAAAACGATTGGTAGAGTTCATGCACATGCGTCGCCAGATTCGCCCACCACAAAAATGTCTGCACAAGCGGCGTGCGATTGTAGAGCCGCACCTTCAACTCGATATACGACCGCCCAGGATGCAGGCACACGCCATGCATACCTTTGAGGCGATGCATCGGATCGTGGTCGGAACACCAGATCGTTTGCGAACCGTCGGGATGTCGCTCGATCTGCGTTTCGACCGGCATATACGTCGCCGGCCGGTGATGCTGCGGCCAGTTGAATTCGACGCCGCCCGAGCACCACGGACCCGCAAGCCCCACGAGCGCGGGCTTGATCACATTTTGCCGGTAGAAAAAATCGTAGTTGTTCGTTTTGTCGAGCCCGATATGAATGCGCCCGCCGATTTGCGGCAACACCATCACGCGCACGAATTCGTTCTCGATGTGCAGCGCCTGCCACGAATGCGGCACGGCTTCGGTCGCCACGCGATCGTAAAAAGGAAGCGGATAGACGGCGCCGCTGCTCCCCTGATACACGCGCTTCTCGAGGAACATCGGATTCTTGTCCGGCGCCATCGGCAAGTACGTCGGGATCGTGACGGGCTCGGACCACGCCTTTACGGGTTCGGCCTGAGACTCAGGCGCTGGCGGCAGATCGAATCGGTTCATGCCTCAAGGGAGTACCACAGAGCGCGCGGATTCCGCAAAGGAAAGCCAATCTCCATAAAGGCGGGCCCCTTCCCTCCCGGGAGGCTGTTTCTTGTGTGAGGGTCCGTTATCGATTCGTCGCACGCGGCCTCCGACCCCACCACTTCTCAGGTCCGTATGTGATACTATAGTAAGCTAGTTAACCGTGATGTTCCTTTAGGTTGACTATCTAAGGCCTCTCAAAGCCAAGGGCAAGGCATTCCGCAGAATGTCGGCCAGGAGCAAGACCATGGTGAAGACTTTTCTGCGAGCAATTGTGTGCGGGTGTCTAGGTGTCGCCCTCCTTGCGCTTTTCAGTTCGCCTCGCGCTCTCGGTCAAACCACGAACCCGTTTTTCACGCCGCCAACGTTCGCAGGCAGCGGACAGGCGCTCAGCGCCGACCTGAACGGCGACGGCAAGCCGGATCTCCTGTTTTCCGACGGAACCATCCTGCTCGGCAAAGGTGATGGGACATTCACAACGGGCACGCCGTGGGTCGGCACAACAGCGCCACAAATCGTGATCGCGGATTTCAATGGGGACGGCAAGGAGGATCTCCTGCTTCCCGGAACTCTCAACCAGCTTGTCGTATATCTGGGCAATGGAGATGGAACTTTTCAGGCGCCCGTCACCACGAGCATCGCTTCGCCCCCTACATCGTTCGTTGTCGGGGACCTGAACGGCGACGGGAAGATTGATGTGCTCGCGCAAGTCGGTTCGATGTTTTTCACCTATCTCGGCAAAGGCAACGGGACTTTTCAGGCGGCGATTACTTCTCACGCTGTCGCCGCATCCGCCTTCGACTCGTTTGCCGATTTTAATGGCGATGGAAAACTCGACCTGTTTACGCCCGACCAAGGAGTTCAACTGGGAAACGGCGACGGAACGTTCCAGGCGCCGTTGCCATTTCCCTCCGGTACTTCCGGAGGGTATCTCGGCGATTTTGATGGCGACGGAAGACTCGACGCGATTTCTGTCGGGATCAGCGCGGGAAGCCTTCAGACCCAGTTGCTTACCGGCAACGGCGACGGAACCTTCACCGCCGGTCCCGTTCACTCGATTCCTGCAACCACCATAGTCGGCAACTGGATTGTGGCTGATATGAACGGCGACGGAAAAGATGACCTTGCCGGGACCGGGGTCGATGGTGTCCAGGTGTGGATCGGCAAAGGCGACGGAACTTTCGTCCCAAGCAAGTTTTATAACGCTCAGCGGGGTAATCCGCCGCAGGGCACCCCACCTGCCGGCTCAACCAATGTCGTGATTGCAGACTTTAACGGGGACCACAAGAAAGACGTGGCCGCTTTCAACACCATGCTTCTCGGCAACGGTGATGGCACGCTGCAAGGTGATGAGGCAGTTCCAGCCCTGACAGGAAACGGCGCAAGCGGAGATTTCAACGGCGACGGTCATCCGGACCTCGCACTTATGAGTGGTGCTAGCACCAGTGTCAGCGCCACTTTGGATATCTGGTTGAACGATGGCAAATCGAATTTCACGTTGGCACACACCTATCAAATCCCGATACCAGTTCCTGGTAATTTCGGCGGCTCTGCGACCATCAACTCCGCTACCGATATCAATGGAGATGGAAAGATCGATTTGGTGGGTTACGTTCGGGACGCCACGGGCTTAACGCTGGTGGCACTATTGGGGAATGGCGACGGAAGTTTTGGCGCGCCGATTTCATCACGCATCAGCAACGATACAGCCTCTAACGGCATTACCGGATTTACTCTCGGTGACTTGAATGGCGATGGAAAGCCCGACGTGCTCGTTAACGCCGCAGAACGTACCGCCTGCTGCACGTTGTACGTGCTCATGAACAACGGTGACGGCAGCTTCAGCGCTCCAACCGCGCCATATTTCGGCGATCCCCAAGGCAACATCATCGTAGGTGACTTGAACAACGACAAGAAGCTGGATGTAGTCGTAGGGACCGGCGGTAGCATCGCCGTCGCGTTGGGAAATGGCGACGGCACGTTTCAGCCAACGAATTTCATTACGAATGCAGCATGTCAAACTTTTTGCCGAAATCCGCTAGGCGGCGATTTCAACGGTGACGGAAATCTCGACTTACTCTTTCCGGCACCTGGCGGCTATCAAGTACTGATTGGCAAGGGCGACGGCACATTCACTACGTCGCCCGTAGTGAGTGCCGGCTCGCTGGATTTCTTTCAACCTATCGGGCAAGTTGCGGACTTCAACGGAGACGGGCATCCGGATGTTCTCGGCATGTTTTCGGGTAACTCGTTTGGCTTGATGATGGGTAACGGCGACGGTACGTTCGGGCCCGTATTTCCTCTAACGGTGTGGAACTACGTAAATGGCACCACAGATGTTGAGCCGCTGATCGCAGATTTCAACGGAGACGGAAAGCCCGACATCGCTTCGCTCTCTTCGGCTCAGTTGGTGTGGCTCTTCAACAATGGTCCGACAGGGACAGGTACGACGCCACCACCAGGACCGCCGGACTTCTCCGTCGGCTCCGGCTCAGGCGGCGGTACATCAACAGTGACTGCCGGCAGCACTGCGACTTATCCAATTTCGTTGGCGGGCAGCGGCGGTTTCACCGGCACAGTCGCGCTGAAATGCAGCGTTGCTCCCGCAGGTCCAGCTTGCTCGGTGTCTCCGTCCAGTGTGACCGTGAGCGGCGGCGCCGCAGCCACGGCGACGGTCTCCGTGACGACAACCGCGCGGTCGGAGCTTTTGCCGATCAGCATCCCCTTTGACCGCGACTCGTCTCGCAGAATCCTTTGGATCTTTGGCGCGCTCTTGGGCGCTGCGGGCATATTCACTTTGTTCGCGAACGCGCAAATTCGCCCGCGACGTTTCTCCCGCCCCTTCGCAATGGCGTGCTCAGCAATCCTGTTATTCTGCGCATCGCTCATCAGCGGCTGTGGCCAGGGCTCAAATTCCTCCGCCGGCTCAGGCGGATCGACCGCGACCGGCACGACCGCGGGAAATTACACCGTGACGGTCACGGCCCAATCCGGCGCCGCCGTCCACAAGACGCAACTGACGCTCACGGTTAAGTAGCTAAAGCTATTCCACCTTCGGGCTTCTCTTTGCCGTCACCAGCTCCTGGCTGAGATAGTCGGAGCACTGATCCACGGGCATCGTGTCGCACTTGTCGGCGAGATAATCTTTCTTACTCGCGACATCCGACGTCTTATAGCCGTGCTGATAATAAGTAACGGCGATTTCATGCAGCAGCTCGTCGTTGTGCGACAGGGTCACTTTGCTTTTGACATTTTGTGTATTCGCCACCGAGACCGTAGTGCCCTGACTCGCTCGCTTTGACACCTGCCACCATCACGGCAAGCGCTATAATCGCAACCCAGCAGGCCGCGGTAATTCCAGCGCACGCGCCAACTCGTTTTCCAATTGTCCAGCGAGTATTCCGCGAAACCGACATGACGCCGGTGGTCCCGCCAAAACCGATGAGCGCGGGGATTGCTCCACCAAAAAAGCAAATGATCCCGCAGCCGACCACGAACGCCCATGTCCACTTCGGCAGCGGCTCCGCAGCCGAACCCGGCACCGGCACTCCGTTGCGAATCAAATGGATGCCCTTGAGCAGCTTCAGCCACTCCGCTCCCGCGATCGGCCCGTACTTCGCCGTCAGCAACGATCCATCGGGCAACTTAACGGTTGTGCCGCGGTTGAATTCCGCCTGGCTGGCGAACTTGATCACTGTCTGCCCGTCGAACGTCACATCGGCGTGTTTGAACCGCGGCTCGTATTCCACCATCAGCCGCTTCGGACCACCCGGTTCCAGCCAGAAATCCTGTTTTTTGTTTTGCATAACATCCCTCCGTCAATTTCAGCGCGACGGCTCGCCGTTCCACGCTGCCACAGCCCTACACTCGCGCTCGCACACGCGCGTACGCACTCGAAACCGATAGGGAACTTCTCCAAAGGGATTACTGCGTTCGCTTGACCCGTTGAGACAATTTTACTAGTCGGCGTCTGTGCGACCAGATTACCTGCGGCCAGTTGTAGCCAAAATTATATTGACCTGCACCACCTGACCACCCGGACAGGCATTCGCGGCGCTAATTCGCCTCTCTCTGCTAAAATAAAAGGGATTATGCTTACCCAAATCAGCGGGTTCGACGCGGCGGCCACCTCACATCCGCGCCGCAAAACGTATGGCGTAAAGGTCGGTCACGTGAACGTAGGCGGCGGCGCGCCTATCGTCGTTCAGTCGATGACGAATACCGACACGGCCGACATCGAATCGACGTTCAAGCAAACGATGGAGCTCGCGGAAGCCGGCTCGGAAATCGTGCGCTGGACGGTCAACGTGCCGGAAGCTGCGGCCGCGGTGCCGGAGATCAAGAAGCGCCTGCTCGCGGCCGGCTGCAACGCGCCGATCATCGGCGATTTTCACTACAACGGGCACGTCCTGCTGACGAAGTATCCCGACTGCGCCGCCGCGCTCGATAAATACCGCATCAATCCCGGAAACGTCGGCGCCGGTCAGCGCCGCGACGAACAATTTTCGACGATCTGCAAAATCGCCGTCGATAACGGAAAGCCGGTGCGCATCGGCGTAAATGGCGGCTCGCTCAATCAAGAGCTGGTCATGCGCAAGATGCAGGAAAACACCGACCAAAATCTCGGCAAAGAATCCGAAGACATCATCAACGAATGCATGGTGCTGAGCGCACTCGAATCGACGGAGCTGGCGCTCGAATCGGGCCTGCGTCACGATCAGATCATCATTTCGTGCAAGACTTCCCGTCCGCGAGACCTCATCACCGTCTATCGCGATCTCGCCACAAAAACGCAGCAGCCACTGCACCTCGGGTTGACCGAGGCCGGCATGGGCATGAAGGGCCAGATATGGTCGGCAGCTTCGCTCGGCGTGCTTTTGTATGACGGCATCGGCGACACGATTCGCATTTCGTTGACGCCGCGCCCCGGCGGTGATCGCCGCGAAGAAGTTTACGCCGCGTGCGAATTATTACAGGCACTTGGGCTTCGCTCATTTTCACCAAGCGTGACCGCGTGCCCCGGTTGCGGCCGCACAACGAGCTCCACATTCCAGGAACTGGCCGAGTCCATTCAAAACTACATTCGCGAATCGATGCCAACTTGGAAGACGCAGTACGACGGCGTCGAAACCATGACGCTCGCCGTCATGGGCTGCATCGTCAACGGCCCCGGCGAATCGAAAGCCGCGAACATCGGAATCAGTTTGCCGGGAACAGGCGAAGCACCGCGCTGCCCCGTCTACATCGACGGCAAAAAAGACGTCACGCTCGAAGGAACGTACGACGAACTGGCGGCAGCATTCCAGGTGCTCGTCGATAACTACATCACCACGCACTACCAACGGAAAGGCGCCGAGGTAACTTCTTGAAAATCAGCCGGGAAGATGTTCTGCGCGTGGCGGAACTCGCGTATCTCGATCTCAGTGAAGATGAACTCGCGACCTACGGAAAGCAGCTCAACGAAATTCTCGAGTACATCGGGAAACTGAACGAGCTCGATACCGCGAATGTCGAGCCGATGGCGCAGGTGTTGACCGACGACCAGTCGGCGGACGCGACCCTGCGTGAAGATGTCGAAGTCCCGTGCAATCTAGCCGCGGAATTGCTGAAGCAGGCACCCGACCCCGAACCACCGTATTTCCGGGTGCCGAAAGTCATTGAGCGATAACGAAACAGAGCAAAGGGCGAATGGCTGAGAACTGGACAATTGATAGCGTTAAATCGTCGCTTAGCGCAAAAAAGATTTCGGCGCGCGAACTGGCGAAGGATTATTTTTCGCGAATTGCCGCGCAGAATCCTAAGCTGAATGCGTTTCTTGCGCTCTCGGAAGAGCGGGCTTACGCTCAGGCGGATCGTGTTGATGCGATGGTTGCCGCGGGCAAGCCGTTGCCGCCGTTGGCCGGCGTCCCCGTCGCCGTGAAAGACGTCCTGAGCACACGAGGCGTAACGACAACGTGCGGCTCGAAAATTTTAGAAAAGTACGTGCCGCCGTATGACGCGACAGCCGTGGCGCGGCTCGAAAACGCGGGCGCGGTGCTTTTGGGCAAGACCAACTGCGACGAATTCGCAATGGGCAGCTCGAACGAAAATTCCGCCTACGGCGCCGTCCTCAACCCCGAAGCGCTCGATCGCATTCCGGGCGGCTCGAGCGGCGGTTCGGCCGCGGCAGTTGCGGCTGGGCTCGCGGTGGCGACGCTCGGCACAGACACCGGCGGCTCGATCCGGCAGCCAGGCGCCATGTGTGGCGTGCCCGCGATGATGGGTAGTTATGGGCGCGTATCGCGCTATGGGTTGACTGCGTTTGCGTCGTCGCTCGATCGCGTCGGGCCCTTTGCACACAACGTGAAAGACATTGCCTCAGTGATGCAAGTGATCGCCGGCCGCGATGCCAACGACTCGACTTCGACGACGGCGGCCGTGCCGGACTACGTCGCGGAAATCGGCAAGCCAGTCAGCGGAATGCGTCTCGGCATCCCGAAACAATACTTCGGCGAAGGCATGGACGGCGAAGTCCGAAAAAAAATCGAAGCCGGAATCGAAATCCTGAAAAAGCTCGGCTGCACATTGATCGACATCGACATGCCGCATACCGACTACGCGATCGCGGTCTACTACATCATCGCGACGGCCGAGGCGAGCTCCAACCTGGCGCGCTACGACGGCGTCCGCTACGGTCTGCGCGTCAACGACGATTCCCTGCTCGCCATGTATCGCAAAACGCGTGGCGCCGGATTCGGTCCTGAAGTGAAACGCCGCATCGTCCTCGGCACCTACGTCCTCTCCGCCGGCTATTACGACGCATACTATTTGAAGGGTCAGAAAGTGCGCGCGCTCATCGCACAAGATTTCCGCGACGCATTCACCAAAGTCGATGCGATCGTAACGCCGACTTCGCCGGTCCCCGCATTCAAACTCGGCGAACGCACCAACGATCCACTGCAAATGTATCTCGCAGACATCTACACCGTGACGGGATCGCTTGCGGGTATTCCCGGGATTTCGGTCCCGTGCGGCAGGGTCTCCAACAACCTCCCGGTCGGCTTGCAGATATTTGGGCCAGCTTTCGGTGAATCGCGGGTCTTACAATTAGCACATGCGTTCGAACAGGCTGGCGGGGCCACGGTCTAGTCGCATTTTCATAGTGGGCCACAAGTACACTGATGCATCCTGTTTGGGCCCCCGGATCATCCAGTCTCAATAACGCTCAAATCGTTCGTGTCGAGATTAGCTCCCATCCTTGAAAAATTGGCGCATGCACAGACCCGCATGCTTGGAACAGCGGACGAGGTCCCGGCAGACCAGTGGCGAACCCGCCCCAAGGACGGCGGCTGGTCGGCAGCCGAAATCATCGGGCACCTGATCATGGTAGAGCGCAGCGTCGTCGGCTCGGCCGACCGAGTCATACAGCACCCTCCCGGAAGGTATTCGCGCCTCCAGCGCCTGCATTTCCCGCTCGCCTTGGTGCAAGCTCGGATTGTAAAGCGTCAGTCTCCGATGCCTGTCGATCCGGAGCTGCTCTCGGAGAAGGAAACAATGCTGGCCTCTCTCCGAGATATTCGAGAGCGCATGCTCGCCTTCATCGACGAAACCAAAGAGCGCAACCTCGGCATCTACCGCTGGCGCCACCCCTTCCTCGGCAGCCTCAGCACCTACGAATGGTTCGAAATGGTGGCTCGCCACGAGCTCCGCCACGAAAAGCAAATGCGGGAAATAGCTATCGGCTACAAGAAGCCATAGCAAGACTTGCAAAAGTAGGACATTTTTACCTGCTCCTTGGTACAGGGGGTCAGGTATTCGTAATCCCGTAATTCACCGCTTTTCCACCGAAAACGCCCGTTTTCATTGGGCTTTGGAATAAAAGTACCAAACGAGAGATTTCCCTCGTATGGAACGGAACGACTATTGCTCTGATGTCCGTGCAGCTAATACGATACACACAGCATCGAACGGTGCTGAACGCATCGTAAAAGCGGCGAGTCCAGAAAGAGGCCAAGGCCATGGTTACCGTAAAAGCCAGCCAGAAGATCTTCACCGACTCGGAAGTTGCGACGCTGACCGGGATTTGCGTCGATCACCTGCATAACTTCGCCAAGAGCCGCCACCTGGGCTTCATCGCCCGTGCAGCGGAAGCGGCGGGGAAACAGGCCGACCAGTGGTTGTTCACCCTGTCCGACCTGATGGTGCTCGTCACGCTATTCCCCAAGTGCACGCACTAAGCCTCTGCGACCGCGCCTTTTGCGCGTGACCGCCATACCTATTCGAATTGACAGGCTCTCCGCCTAACCGCCGAGAGCCTTTTTGTTTGCGTCCCGACACTGCCCCCCCGCACACTCATAAACAACACATTTCAATAGCCTTACGTTTCATCACGCTTTTAACCAAGACCCGCCTTCAAAATCAAATGAGGCCGCCCGAACGCGTAGGGGCGCGGCACGCTGCGCCCCAGCTTGCCCGGGCCTGATCCGCAACGAAAATCCGTTTTTCCAGACGTAACGTAGCCCGGCAAACGACCTGTGCTGCAACTCTCGTATTCTGAGTTACCATCGTCGCCCACCGATTCGATCACGAGTCAGTGCCTTGAGGTGGCGCAGTGCCTGGCATGGATTTCATTAGTGACGGCGTCAAACGCGGCGCATCTACTTCTGCGGGAGCGACAAGAACAACCATGGAATATCGACAACTCGGCGGTTCAGGCTTAAAGGTCCCGGTCCTCAGCTTCGGCACCGGCACCTTCGGCGGCGGCAACGAATTCTTCAAAGCTTGGGGCTCCAGCGACGTCGCCGAAGCCACCCGCCTCGTCGACATCTGCCTCGACGCCGGCCTCAACATGTTCGACACCGCCGACATCTATTCCAACGGTCTGGCCGAAGAGATCCTCGGCCAAGCCATCAAAGGCCGCCGCGACAAAGTCTTGATCTCCACCAAAGCCACGTTCCGCCTGGGCACCGATGTCAACGATGTCGGCTCCTCCCGCTTCCACCTGCTCAACGCCGTCGAAGCCAGCCTCCGCCGCCTCGGCACCGATTACATCGACATCTACCACATGCACGGCTTCGACGCCACCACCCCCGTCGAAGAGACCCTCCGCACCCTCGATAACCTCGTGCAGAGCGGCAAAGTCCGCTACATCGCCTGCTCCAATTTCTCCGGCTGGCACCTGATGAAGTCCCTCGCCGTCGCCGAACGCTACGGCTGGACCCGCTACGTCGCCCACCAGGCCTACTACTCGCTCATCGGCCGCGAGTTCGAATGGGAACTCATGCCCCTCGGCATCGACCAGCGCGTCGGCGCCATCGTCTGGAGTCCGCTCGGCTGGGGCCGCCTCACCGGCAAAATCCGCCGCGGCAAGCCGCTTCCCAAAGAAAGCCGCCTGCACAAAACCGCCGATTTCGGCCCACAAGTCGAAGACGAATACCTCTACAAAGTCGTCGATGCCCTCGAGGCCGTCGGCAAAAGAAGTCGAAAAGCCAGTCCCAGTCGTGCCCTGAACTGGCTCCTCCAGCGCCCGACCGTGGACAACGTCGTCATCGGTGCCCGCAACGAAGAGCAGCTCCGCCAAAACTTGCTCGCCGTCGGCTGGAAGCTGACGCCCGAGCAAATCGCCAAGCTCGACAAAGCCAGCGACCGCACGCCAACCTACCCGTATTGGCACCAGCGCCAGTTCGTCGAGCGCAATCCGACGCCAGTCCCGCTAAGTTCATGAGGTCTTCATCGTCGGTGCCCTAGGTCCGGTTTGCCTTTCGGCTTTGTAGGGGAGCGGGCTTCAGTCCGCCTCCGCCGCACCGGTTGCGCACTCTCGAGTGCAGGGCTATCCTCGAAATCAGCGGTCAACCAACGATGCGGTGTATTGCATCGCATAGGGTGACTTGGCGCTTCTTAGGGCTCGCATGTTCTTCCAAGGTTCACTTCGCAGGCTACCGATTGGGTTGGGGTGCGTCGCATTGGCGGCGCTCCTCGGCGCAGTTGTGTCCGCACCGTCTGCGGCACAGTCAGCTCAAACGCAAGACAGCACCACCGACTCCCGCATCACCCGCGGCAAAAAACTCGTCCTCAAAGACGGCACCTTTCAACTCGTCCGCAGCTACGAAAAAAACGGCGACCGCGTGAAATACTTCAGTCTCGAGCGCGGCTCCTGGGAAGAAATTCCCGCAGCCATGGTCGACTGGGACGCAACAGCGAAAGCCGAGAAGACCACCGCGGCCGCCGACGATGCGCTGGCGGCGAAGATTCACAAACAAGAAGAAGCGCAGAATATCCAGACAACACTGGACGTAGACGCCAGCCTGCAAGTCGGCGGCGGAGTTTTTCTGCCGCCCGGCGAAGGAATGTTTGCGGTCGAGGGAAAATCAGTCATCCCGATTCCGCAAGTCGGCTCGGCCGTGCGAACGGATCGCAAAAACCAACTCAAGCGAATTTTGTCGCCGCTGCCGATTATTCCCGCAAAACAAAACATCACTCTCGAAGGCAAGCGCGCGACGCTGCGGATCAATTCCTCCGGTCCCGAATTTTATTTGCGCGAGTTGACGACCGAGGACGAGCAGGAGTCAGGGCTCGAACGCACCACCCGCCAGAGCACCACCGGGCCCGATGTGGAATTACTGAAAGCGACCGTTAAGGGCAATAAAAGAATTATCGAGTCGGTACGCAGCATGATGGGCGAAGAAATTGGCCGCGAAAATAAAACAATTTCGATTCAGCAGTGGGAAGTCGCCAAGCGCGTCTATCGCTACACGTTGAGCGAACCATTACCGCCGGGCGAGTACGCGCTGGCGGAGATCCTGCCCGGCGGATTGAATCTTTTCGTCTGGGATTTCGGCGTAGACGAAAAAGGCGAAGTAAAGAAGTAGCGAGGTAATGAAATAACGAAAAACGTTTCCTTCTCTTCTATTTCCTCTTTTTCTTCTTTCGCTCTTTTTTCTTCTCTGTGTTCTCTGCGAACTCTGCTTTAAATCCCTTCTTCACCGCGCCGGCTGTATCTGTACGAGAGTGCGCGTTGCGCCGCGGAGTTGTTGTGGCTGCCCTGCAAACGCGGAAGCATCAGAAAACCCACGCTGGAGCATGTTGGCGGTGACGATTCCAGTTCGAACGTAGGATTTTTCGCAGTCCACCGTGCTCGGCCCGCGCATGTTCCCTTCCATCCACGCCAGCCCCGGGCACCGCGTGCAACTGCCAAGATGCGAGCAACTACTGCACGTCGTCAGGTGCTTCCCACGAATTCCGCGAACCTCCGCGAACTGCGGCGAATTCTTCCATATATCGCCAAACTTTTGCTCGCGCACGTTGCCGCACGTCATCGGAAATTGCACACACGGGTAAACATCGCCCCACGGCGAGACGTAAGCCGCCGTATGCCCCGCGCTGCACGGATAACCTTCCAGCGTATCTTCGTCGATTGCAGTCGGCGGCGCGCAAAACTCTTCGACATTCCCCACCAAAGTCGAATCGTTGAAAACGTTGCGCAGATTGTCCGAAGTAATCCGCAGCCGCAGCAGCGAGGCGTCGCCGTTCATCATCGGCGTGATCGTCGGGTCGAGCGTGTAGTGCGCGCCCACCTCCGCAGCCAGTTGCCGCACGCCTTCCGCGTCATCCATATTCCCGCGCATCAAAACGTTCGCGATCGTTACCTTAATTCCGTGCGACTTCAACAGCCGAATTCCACGAATCGTACGATCGAGCGAACCTGGAACTTTTGAGATGCCATCGTGCACTTGAGCGCGGTGCGAATAGACGCTGATCTGTACCTGCTCCACGTTGAGTTCCCGCAGCCGCCGCGCTTCTTTTTCACGTATCAGGATCGCGTTCGTTTTCAGCTTCACATTGAAGCGCAGCGAACGCGCGTACTCGATGATTTCGAAAATATCCGGTCGAATGAGCGGCTCGCCGCCACTGATCGTCAGAAAGAAAACACCGGCCGCCGCCAGTTGATCGAGCGTGGAAAGAATTTCGGCAGTGGACATTTCGCCGTCGCCATCATGCTCGAGATAGCAGTGTTCGCAGCGCTCGTTGCAGCGGTACGTCACGTCGAGGTGGATCGACAGCGGGACGCCGCGATCGAGAGCCTTGCGATTGAGATCGGTGATGAGGCTCATAGTAGTTAGTTTCGTGCGGGCGTTGGTTCAGCCGACAGATTCAAGATTCCGAGCGAGGCCAGGCTCGCGACCAGAGCTTCGGCGTCGCGATATGCGGCTTCGGGCTCGACATCGAATTCGGCGCAGATTTCGTTTTCGACAATGTCGCGCAGCGATGTTTTTCCGTCCGCTGCGTTCCAGATCAAAGTGGCCGTTTCGTTGAGGCTGAAAAGTGTCGAGTCGGTGGCCGACATGATCATCATTTCGCCGCCGAGCTCGCGGGCCGCGACGGCGTTGCTGCGAGAAACATAGGTGTTGGAGCTGACTGCCGTTGTCACTGGATAAGCTCCCAGGCTCGCGCGTCGGGCGTGAAAATCAGCTGGGCGACGTGAACGCGCGAGACAAATTCAAGAACCGAATCGAAAACTTTGGCGACCAGTTCTTTTTCTTCAGCGAAGAAAAGCACGTGGCGCATGATCGCACGCGCGGCGTCGACTTTTGAGATCGGCTCGATGCGATTCTCCGGGCCTTGCACTAACAGATACAGCGCTTCGAGCGGTGCAGACGTGTTCGCGCCGACGCGAGCGAGTTCGCCGGCGAACGGCGTTCCGTAGGCGATGTAGTTCTTTTCAGGCGTGCGGCGAATGTAGGAGATTTCGTCGGTGAGCACGGTCGCGTCGGCCGGCGCGAGTCGCGACATCGTCGTCTTCCCGGCGCCGGAAACTCCGGCGAAAAGAAATGCGCGCTTGTTGCGGATCGCGCTGGCCGCGTGAAGCAAAAATCCGCCTTGCTCGGCAAGCACGAGCGAATGCGTGATGCGCAGAACCGTGTCGATGGAATAGGGATTCGGGCACTGGGTGATTTGGCCCTGACCGGTACGCGGATTCCACGTCGCGTCGAAATCGCCACGGCGGAAATTCCAGAGCGAACCGTTGCGCGTAACGCGTGCGTCTTCGTCGGATGCTCGGCCACGAGGATCGAGATGAATTTCAAAATTGCAGACGGAGTTTGTTGCCTCGTTGGTGGTCGCGTTGCGCTTGGCAAATGTCTCGTACCGCGATTCGAGGACGTCGCAGAATTGGGGATCGCTGGGCTGAAGCAGGATCGGGATGCCGCCGATTTCTACGGTGACCGATGGCATCTCTGCGTTTACTGCTTGGGCTTGCGAGAGAGGCTGCGCGCACTCGTGGTCGCGCTCATGATTTTCGTGAGCGGCGGATTCGGCGAGTGCTGCGTGCGGCATCAAGCGAATCCTTGGAGGTGATCCGAGGCGGCGCGATCGGCGAAATCCGACCGGCCGGAGAAGCGCATACGCAGGGCATGAACCGCCAGCAGAAGGCGCGTGTACCCGAGCGAATTTCGCACGGCCCAGCGATGGGCGCGCGTCAAACGGCCGGGCCTGGCTACGATCGTTACGTATATGCCGCGGCGCTGAATTGCAGTGACGCGGCCAAGTAGCTGGCTGGCGTCCACCGACGGATCTTCCTTTGGCAGCGCGTCACCGCGTGTGGCGAACGCGATGCGATTCCGCTCAGGCCATTTGCGCATCACGCGATGCACGAACGGCCGGCCACCCAGCAAAAAGAAAACAATTTCGCCACGGCGCGCTTCGGCTGCTGCATGCGAACGCACGGTGAGAAGATCGCCGGGATAGATCGACGGAACCATGCTGCTGCCGTGCGCGATAAAGCGCACTTCGCCGAATCGATGCAGGACTTCAGCCGCAAGATCGAGCCGCGTATCGTGCATCGTTGTGGCGAGCGGCGTGGCAGACGAAGGCCGCGCTTGCGGCGCCGCATAATTTTGAGTTGCGCGAGCGGGTGCGCCCGTGGAGGTAACGTCGGGCGTGGATTTCGGCTCCATTGCCGGAGCAGTCGCGGTAGCGTTGCGAGGAGTCAGGAGTTCCTCCGATTGAACCGGCACTGCGCCTGCGTCGGTCCAAGCTTTCCGCAAGCAAGCGCCATCGTCTCGAAAACTTTCTCATGCTGGAAGTCCGGCTTCACGTAAGCGCGCTTGGGCTTGGAGGCGCGAGCGTCATTCGACATCGGTGGGCGGTCGATTCTTTTGTTCGTTTGTCATTGCAGACCTGCCTGAGTGAGTTTTATGGCACAGCCGTTCGTGTTGGTCCCAGTTGTAGGGTTGGTGCAGGCGGCGTTCTGATTGAAGGAGTTGAAATACACGCTGGAGGCTTGAGGGAAAGTCGTGGTGTTGGCAGCATTGTCGAAGACCATGCCGCTCGAACCCAGCCCTTCAATGGCGGTATTCTGCAATAGTAGTTCGTGAAGCCCGACGAGATGTTGAAGGAATAAACGTTGTTGAAGGTGGTGACAGGAATGCGAAGCAGACCGACGAACAAAATGTCTTGGCCCGAGGACGAGTTGAAGAATTCTCCCATCGGTGCGTACTCGCTGGCGACTGGATTGCCGCTGTTCAAGGAATTGGCAGGCGCGCCCGAATTCAAAACGCCACCCGTACCAAGATTGGCGCCATAGAGGACAGCGACACCGCCGGTGGCTCCAGCGGCCGTGCAGGTTCCGATCGTGCCGGTTGATCCTCCGATATAGATCGTGGCTCCAGCAGGCGTGGCATTCGTGAAATAGCTATTGCTCAGAGCCGGAGCGTGAAGATTGCACTGATTACCGTTGCCGATGGGCACTGCGACGGAGGAACTGAAATCTGCTTTCGCTTGAACGAGAACGCCGTGATTTCCGCCTCCTGCCGAACCGCTCACCGCGTAGACAAATCCATTTCCGCCATCGACGATCGGTGGATCGACAATTCCGCCGAATGTTTTTGACGCGACGCCATCACCAACGGCAAGCGAAGAAACGACGCCGGCTTGCGTGATCGAGTACAGCTTCCCATCGGAGCAGCCGACATAGACGTTGAGGTTGATGAAGTCCAGAACCGGACCGGTCAGCTTGCCAGAGCAGACGGTAACCGCGCCGCCCGTGCCCCAAGTCGCGTCGAAGGACGGTGGGAGTCCACCCACGACGCCGGTGCATGCCGGAAGCACGCAGAAAACGTTCTTGATGCGGTACAGCACCCCAGCATCGTTACCCACATACGCGAGGTCGTTGGAGTAGTCGATGTAGGGAGAAGAGAGAGTGTCTGGGCCTGTTCCGAATGCAAGATCGGAAGCGACGCCGGTGGTTGCCGTAGCGACGGGTGCGCCGGTACTGAAAGTCGTGATCGCTTTTGGCGATGTCGTGGTTTGAAGATTGGTTGAACCCGTGTCGCCACTACGCCAAGCCAGCACGTGAAAATGAGCGGGGTTGCCGGTTGCTGATTCGACGAAAGCTACTTTCGTTCCGTCGAAGGAAAGCGCAGGCGATGTTGGAACGGCTCCGCCCGCGGCGATGGCGTGGACATTGTAGGACCACATCACTGTGGCTTCGGTTTTGTCGTCGTTGCCGGTCGCATTCCAGCGCGATTGCAGATTCCGTTGCTTGGGGCAGTGCCGCTGTAGAGATTGGTCAGGCCGACGATATTTGCCTGAGTCGGTGCTACCGTTCGCGGTGACCGGAAAAACCACAAAATCGGCCGCGCAACTCGGATTGGCGGCTGGATTAAAAGTGTATTTCGCCGGATACATGCCATTCGCAGTTCCGGTCGTTCCCAAGTTGATGTTCCAGTCGCGCTGCATGGTGCCGCTTGGCGGTGTGCGAAATGGGAAACGGCGGATCGGGTTGCGGAGACCGAATTGGAGATAGCTGCGAGATCGAAACTGGTTGAGGCGACGAAGCGTTTCGACTTGTGCCTCCTCTTGCCATCGCATGTTGGAACGAGGATCGCGGCTGGCAGCTTCGAGGGCGCTCGATGTCGCGAATCGGGTGTAGACGACGTGTCGCGTCGACCAATCGGAGATTCGAGGAGAGCGCTGCTCGACCGGGACTCGCGTGGATCGGGCGACCGAGCCCGCTTGGATCGTTGGGCAGGGCGCGATTGATGCGCGAATGCTGATCGGACGGGTAGACGAACGGGAGAAATCCCGCGGGCAAAAACAGGAGCAGGGCGAAGCGCCCTGTCCAAGGTAGGTGCTTGGTCATGGTCTTTCCGCTGACGGGCCTCTTACGAGCAATCTGTATATTCATCAGTGTCTTACGCGGGCGATGAGAGTCCGATAACGAAAAGCGGACGTGTGGACAAAGGGTAAAGGGCCGTACCCGTACGCGCCCCCGCAGCGATAAAACGGCCGGTGGGTGCCGCCCCTCAGCACTTCGAGGGTGCGGGTTTTAGACGCCTACCTCACCCGCACCGATCCGTCGCGCTTCTTCCTACCGTGAGTCCCTTCGCTCACTTGCGCCCGGTCGAACGCTCTCGATTTTCACATGACACGAAACTCGACTTCCCATTCGAATAACCATTCGATACCCATTGACAACTCAATAAAACAATGCTATTCTCTTAAATGAATACGGCCCTCAATTCGAACGCGTCCCTCTCCGCGCATATCACGCCATCCCACATCTCGCGCGTTTTCAGCCACTTCCACACTCTTATTTTCCGCCGTCTTTACAACTCACTCATTCCAGACAATTTATTCACTCTTTCAGAAACAACGGGGGTATACCCCTTAAAAGCGAACCCCAGGCGAAACTCTCACGATCGGAGGCACGGCCTACATGGACTGCGGCGTCTTCGACGCCGCTTTTGCGGTGCCCAAACGACGAGAGATCATCGATCGCGAGCTAGTGCTTGGCGACTGGCGCAGAGGCGAAAATTTCGCGGAAGATGGCGAGGACTTCGGAGATGCGGAACGGCTTCTGCAGCCTTCGCGGCTCGTTCGAGCCGGCTGGCGACGGATCGACGAGGTCACCGGTCATGTAAACGATGATCGGTTTGTTCGCTCCGGCAGCGGAGAGAATTTGCGCCGCGGCTTCGTGCCCGGCGAGCGAATGCCCGTTGGCCGTGAGATTGATATCGCACAGCAGAATGTCGTAGCTGCGATCGCGGACGAACTGCACGGCGCCGACGGGAGTGGATGCGCAGTCCACGTGAAGGCCATGAGCGGAGAGGCCTTCTTCGAGCAACATGCGGATGCTTTCTTCGTCGTCGAGCACGAGAATCGAGCGTCCGCTGAAAATGCCTGCGTCGAGAGCGCGAATGGTCGTCGGAAGCGCGGGCGTCGTGCCGTCGAGAGCCGCCATCGATTGTGCCGATGATGCCGACTGACCGGACAATTCCGCGGAATCTTTTTCCACGGCCAGCGGGAGAAAAACGGTAAACGCGGAGCCGCCAACCGGAAGCGTTTCGACGTCGATGGAGCCGCCGTGCTCGCGAATGATTGCGGTGCAGATGCTGAGGCCGAGACCGGTGCCGCCGCCAGGACGCTTCGTCGTGTAGAACGGATCGAAAAGTTTTGTCAGCGCTTCGGGAAGAATGCCAACGCCGTCGTCCTGCACGGTGACGGAAACATTTGGCCCAATGCGGCCAACACGAATCTGAATCCGGCCGGATTCGCGGACTTCGCGGATGGCGTGCTCGGAATTGCTGATGAGATTGAGGAAGACCTGGATGAGCTGGTTGGCGTCCCCGACAACGGAATAAAGGCCGGTCTGCGCCTGGAATTCGACGGTGATGTTGTTGCGTCGCAACGAGTGTTCGTGAAGCTGCAGCGTGCGCTCGATGAGGTTGCTGACGTCGAGCGATTTCTTTTGCGGCGCGGCGGGACGCGAAAATTCGAGAAGATTCTGGACGATGCGCGCGGCGCGGCGAGCCTGGCGATGCGTGAGGTCAAGCTGGCGCTTGGTCGGGTCGTCCAAGCCGGCGCGTTCACGCAGTAGTTCGGTGACGCCGAGAATCGCCGTCAGTGGATTGTTGAGCTCGTGGGCAACGCCGGCGAGCATTTGTCCCATCGCGGCGAGTTTTTCGGCCTGAATGAGCTGCTCTTCCAGCCGCTTTACGTCGGTGACGTCGCGGCCGGAAATGATGACGCCGTCGATCTTCCCCGTTTCGTCGAAGAGCGGGCTGAGATGGCAGCGGACGCGGCGCCAGTCGCCATTTTTGTGGCGGACGCGCATTTCGATTGAACCGAACGAGCGCTGGCCGGCGAACAATTCAGCGAAGAGGGTTTGCAGAGCGGGGCGATCTTCGGAATGCGTGCGTTCGCCGAGCGCGCTCCAATCGTATTCTTCCGGATCGTAGCCGAGAATTTCTTTCACGCGCGGGCTGGTGAAGGTGTAGTGCCCCTCGGAATTCAAAACGAAAATCAAGTCGGGGAAACTGTCGATCAGGCGACGCGCAAATTCCTGCTGCTGATAAAGGCGGCGCTCCATCTCGCGCCGCTCGGTGATGTCCATGAGCGCGCCGTGATAACGGAGGACGCGGCCGGAAGTGTCGCGGACGACGGCGGCGGTGTTGAGGCAAATGATCGGGTGGCCGTCTTTGCGAATGAGCGTGAGCTCGCGGCCCTGGAGCATCGGTTCGGTGTCGACTTCCTGGCGCAGGAGGCGGCGCTGCTGCGCGTCGGGAAGAACATCGGCGAGGCTGTGCGAGAGCAGCTCTTCTTTCGAATCGTAGCCGAGCATGCGAACGAGCGCGGGATTTGCGTCGAGAATGCGATCGTCGGGCGTGACGATGTAAATGCCTTCCTGGAGCGTTTCAAAGAGTTCGGTGAAGCGGGCTTCGTTTTTGCGCGACGCCGTAATGTCGCGCGCAAGAATGGTGACGCCGTGAACCTGATCGCCGCGCATCATCGCGTGGGCGACGCAGTCGTAATAGAAAGGCGATTTGTGGCCCTTGATCTTGACGTGGATGACGCCGGTCCAATGGCGCCGCTCGATGAAGCGCGGCATGGCGCGATCGATCAGCGTTTTCGCTTCGTCGTTGGCCTCTTCGAGAAATTCGCTGACGTGGCGGCCGACGATTTGTTGAAAGCGCATGCCGACGATGTCAGCGAAGCTGCGATTGACGGCGCGTACTTCGCCATCGAGCGTGAGCGCGAGAAGCACGTCGTCGAAAGAATCGATGAGGTCGCGGTAGCCCTGCTGAGAGCGCTCGATGACGGCGAAAAGCTGGTCCATCTGGCGGTCGCTGGGAGGCTCTGTATCGCGCTGCTCCATGCCTTTCACGAGGCCGCGCAGCTCGGACATTTCCTGCGTGCGCTTCCAGGTGTACATCCCGAATAGAGCGACGAGGATGATCAGGCCAATGGGAAGCGCTTCAAAACGAACGGCTAAGGAGCGAATCGTGTCCCAGGAGACGACCGCGAAAACGACGGAAATGACGAGCAGGAGAAAGAAAGTCAGACGCCAAAGCTCGCCCTGGCGGCGTTCGAACTGCGCGAGGCGTTCGGAGACAGCCGGACCCTTGGGGCGGCGTCGTTGCTCGGAGGAGATTGTTTGTGGTCGGGCATGGATTTGCGCGGACTCAACGTGCGAGCCGCAATGCTGGTACTGGACCTGACACGATATTTTGGAATGTGATGGGACGAGGGGCAAGAAGTGGATTCTGCCGAGTGCCTGAACAATACCTGTACCTATTCCATACAGAATCAATAAAAAAGAGAACCGGCGCTCGATGTTGAGTCAAGCGCCGGCCGGTTTTCGGTTATAGGTTGGTTGTCCAACTCGTTGATACGATTAGGCTTCGGAGGCAGCGTCGGCGTCGCCATCGGTTCCCTTTTCGAGGAACTCGATCGCGGCGGCTTCCTCCGCGGTGAGTTCGGCGGCTTCGGGAATGTCCTCGACGGGAGCGGGCGCGGGCATTTCCGTCAGCAACTGAATGCTGCGGTAGTGCTCGAGACCCGTACCCGCCGGGATGAGGCGGCCCATGATGACGTTTTCTTTCAGGCCGCGCAGGTAATCGACCTTGCCGGCAACAGCGGCTTCGGTGAGTACGCGCGTGGTTTCCTGGAAGCTCGCGGCCGAGATGAACGAGTCGGTCGAGAGCGACGCCTTGGTGATACCGAGGAGGAGCGGACGACCCGTCGCCGGGCGGCCACCATCCTTGATCACCTGATCGTTCTCTTCGCGGAAGCGGAACTTGTCCACTTGCTCTTCGAGGAGGAACGTGGTGTCGCCAACGTCTTCGACCTTGACCCAACGCATCATCTGGCGGGAGATCGTTTCGATGTGCTTGTCGTTGATGTTCACACCCTGCAGGCGATAGACCTCTTGAATTGCGTTGACGAGGTAGGCCTGGGTGAACTTTTCGCCGAGAACCGCGAGCAAGTCGTGCAGGTTGAGCGGACCGTCGATCAAAGCTTCGCCAGCCTTGACGTGATCGCCTTCCTGAACGTTGATGTGAATACCGCGAGGAATCGAGTATTCCTTCGTGGTCTTGCGGTCTTCGCTTTCGACGTAGATTTTGCGCATGCCCTTGGCGATATCGCCGTAACGAACCGAGCCGTCGATTTCGCAGATGACGGCAGGATCCTTGGGCTTGCGGGTTTCGAAGAGTTCGACGACGCGCGGGAGACCACCGGTGATGTCCTTGGTCTTGGTGGTTTCGCGCGGGATCTTCGCGAGTACGTCTCCGGCCGAAACTTCGTCGCCATCCTTAACCATCAAGTGG
The DNA here is from genome assembly GCA_963850795.1 of uncultured Acidobacteriota bacterium. Lineage (GTDB taxonomy): Bacteria > Acidobacteriota > Terriglobia > Acidiferrales > UBA7541 > Acidiferrum. The sequence continues at coordinate 248,917 of CAWKNS010000032.1, forward strand.
GCGCGTGAAGGCATGAGGTACTTGCGGCGAACCTTGCCCGAAGAGTCGCGGACAAGAATCGCAGGCTGATGCTTTTCGTCGCCCGGCGGCAGGGTGACAACGTCCTGCGAGAGGCCAGTGACTTCGTCAACTTGCTCTTCGATCGTGAGACCGGGGCGCAGGTCGTCGAACTTCACGGAGCCGGCGGTTTCGGTAAGGATCGAGAAGGTGAACGGATCCCACTCGGCCAAGATCTGACCGTGAGTGACGGATTCGCCTTCGACAACGCGGAGGCGGGCGCCGTACACAACGTGGTAGCGCTCTTTTTCGCGGCCCTTTTCGTCGACGATGGCGATCAAGCCCGCAGCGATTCATCGCGATGTGGATGCCGCCGCGACCTTCGACGTGCTTGAGGTCGACGAATTTGACGACGCCGTTGTTGCGCGCTTCGAGAGTGGAGCGCTCGGAAACGCGGGTGGCGGTTCCGCCGATGTGGAAGGTACGCATCGTGAGCTGCGTGCCGGGTTCGCCGATGGACTGCGCGGCGATGACGCCGACCGCTTCGCCGAGTTCAACCATGCGGCCCGAAGCGAGGTTGCGGCCGTAGCACAGGGCGCAAACACCGCGGCGGGATTCGCAGGTGAGCACGGAACGAATGCGGACGCGTTCGATACCGGCGCCCTGAACCGAGTTCGCAAGCTCTTCGGTGATTTCCTGGTTGACGTCAACGATGATGTGGCCTTCGAAGTCCTTGATCTTGTCGAGCGAAACGCGGCCCACGATACGGTCGCGCAGCGGTTCGACTTCGACGCCGGCTTCGATGATGGGTTCGACGAAGATGCCGTCGGTGGTGCCGCAATCGCGCTCGTTGATGATCACGTCTTGCGCGACGTCGACGAGGCGGCGAGTGAGGTAGCCCGAGTCGGCAGTCTTGAGAGCCGTATCGGCCAAGCCCTTACGCGCACCGTGCGTGGAGATGAAGTACTGCAACACGTTGAGGCCTTCGCGGAAGTTGGAAGTAATCGGCGACTCGATAACTTCGCCCGACGGCTTCGCCATCAGTCCGCGCATACCGGAAAGCTGACGAATCTGCTGTTTCGAACCGCGAGCGCCGGAGTCGGCCATGACGTAGACGGGGTTGATGCCGCCTTCCTTGTCCTGGTTCTCGAGGGTCTTAAAGAGTTCGTCGGCGACTTTTTCGGTGACGTCGCCCCAGATGGCGATGACTTTGTTGTAGCGTTCGCCGTTGGTGATGGCGCCGTCGAGGTATTGCTGCTGCACCTTGACGACTTCCTTTTCGGCGTTCTCGACGAGTTTGGGTTTGTCGCCCGGGATGAGCATGTCGTCGATGCCGATCGAGATGCCGGACTTGGTGGCGTACATGAACCCCAATTCCTTCAATTGATCGAGCAGCACGACGGTGCTTTCCAAGCCGAAGCGCAAGTAGGCGTAGTACACGAGCTGCTGAACGCCCTTCTTCTTGAGCAAGCCGTTGATGTACGGGAAATTGCTCGGCAAGTGGTCGTTGAGAATGACGCGGCCGACGGTGGTCTGAATGAACTGGCGCTCGAGCTTCACTGGAACGGTGTGAGGCACGTCCTGGTTGTCGTACGCGGTGGTGAGGTCGATGAGTTCACCGGTGTAGCGCAGACGAATCGGAGTGAGCAGTTCGACTTCGCCGGCTTCGAGAGCGAGCACGACTTCGTCGGTCGCGCCGAAGACGCGGCCTTCGCCCTTGGCGCCGGTGCGGGACTTGGTCAGGTAATAGATACCGAGAACCATGTCTTGCGACGGAACGGCGAGAGGCAAGCCGTGCGCCGGCGACAGGATGTTGCGCGAGCTGAGCATCAGCACGGACGCTTCAACCTGCGACTCGGGCGACAGCGGAATGTGAACGGCCATCTGGTCGCCGTCGAAGTCCGCGTTGAACGCGGTGCAGACGAGCGGGTGAATGCGGATGGCTTTACCTTCGACGAGAACCGGTTCGAATGCCTGAATGCCGAGGCGGTGCAAGGTCGGAGCGCGGTTGAGCATCACGGGATGTTCGCGAATGACGTCTTCGAGAATGTCCCAGACGACTGGATCCTGCTGCTCGACCATTTCCTTGGCTTGCTTGATGGTGGTGCAGTGTCCCTGGGCTTCGAGCTTGTGATAGATGAAGGGCTTGAAGAGCTCGAGCGCCATCTTCTTCGGAAGACCGCACTGATTGAGTTTGAGTTCGGGACCAACAACGATGACCGAACGGCCCGAGTAGTCGACGCGCTTGCCGAGCAGGTTTTGGCGGAAGCGGCCCTGCTTGCCCTTGAGCGTGTCGGACAGAGACTTGAGCGGACGGTTGTTGGTGCCACGCAGAACGCGACCACGGCGGCCGTTGTCGAACAGAGCGTCGACGGCTTCCTGGAGCATGCGCTTTTCGTTGCGGACGATGACGTCGGGCGCGCGAAGCTCCATGAGCTTCTTCAACCGGTTGTTGCGGTTGATGACGCGGCGATAGAGATCGTTGAGGTCGGAGGTGGCGAAGCGGCCGCCGTCCAGTGGTACGAGAGGACGCAATTCCGGCGGAAGAACCGGGATCACGTCGAGAATCATCCACTCGGGCTTGTTGCCGCTCTTGCGGAAGGCCTCGAGAACTTTGAGGCGCTTGGCGAACTTGATCCGCTTCTGGAGCGACGGATCGACCTTCATTTTTTCGCGAGCTCTTCGGACAGTTTTTCGACTTCGACGCGGCGGAGAAGTTCCTTGATGGCTTCGGCGCCCATCTTGGCGGTGAACTGGCCAGGATATTCTTTTTGCAGCTCGCGATATTTATCTTCGAGAAGCACTTCGCGCTCGCGAAGCACGGCGACTTCGCCGGCATCGACGACGACGAAAGCTTCGAAGTAGAGAATGCGCTCGAGGTCGCGCATCGAAATGTCGAGCAAATAGCCGATGCGGCTGGGCAGGCCCTTGAAGAACCACACGTGCGAGCAGGGCGAAGCCAGCTCGATGTGTCCCAGACGTTCACGGCGAACTTTGCTGAGCGTGACTTCGACGCCGCACTTGTCGCAAATCACACCGCGGTGCTTCATGCGCTTGTACTTGCCGCACAGGCACTCCCAATCGGTGACCGGGCCAAAAATTTTGGCGCAGAACAAACCGTCACGCTCAGGCTTGAAGGTGCGGTAGTTGATGGTCTCTGGCTTGGTAACTTCACCGTGAGACCATTAGCGGATTTTCTCAGGGCTGGCCAGACTGATACGGATGGAATCGAAATCTGCAATCAAGCTGGCGCGATCATAAGGGCTGCTGCGATACAAGGTTGTTTCCTCCCTCCCCGGCTTTCACCGAGGACGCGATCAGGTGTTTTGCACCGGACCGGCTAAAACCCAAACTGCTGAAAACTGCGACTACGGTTTCAATCTTGCGGACATGGGGCGCAGCGGGCTGCGCCCCTACATTCGCGATTTGTGTTAGTCGGCTGCTTTTGCTTCTGGCGGTTTCTGACGCTTCATCAATTCAACGTCGAGGCAGAGCGACTGAAGCTCGCGCACGAGAACGTTCAAGGATTCGGGCACGCCGGGCTCGATGCCCGGTTCGCCCTTGACGATGGCCTCGTAGATCTTCG
>CAWKNS010000033.1:0-89444 GCA_963850795.1 uncultured Acidobacteriota bacterium
GAGGCGCTTCATCAATTCTTGTTTGCGTTCGAGGAGGGAGCGGAGGTCGGGGCCGGTGGGGTTGGCTTCGATGCCGCGCTGAACTTCGGCGAGTTCGCGTTCGGCACGGCGGTGTTTCAGAGCCTCAATGCAGCTTTCGGCTTCTTCCCAGGTGAGCTCGTTCGAATCTTCGAAAAGGATTTCGAAGAGGATGCGGCGGTCGCTGCTGTCGAGCTTGGCGCCGATTTCGGTGGCTTGCACGGTTCGCCGGCTAACACCGGGGCAATGAGAGCGGAAAGGATTTTTTCGGTTTCGAGGCCGACGTGGAGTTTGGCTTGGTCGATCTGGTAGGCCAGTTCGAGGCGGAAGCTTTCGGCTTCGGCGAGCATGCGAATGATGCGGCGCTCGGCGGGCTTGGCGGAGCGGCCGATAAGTTCGGGCTTGAGTTTAATTTGGTCGCGGCGTTCGGCGGCGGCTTTGCTGATTTCGGCGCGGAGGACGGGTTCGTCGAGGCGAAGTTGCTGGGCGATGCGGGTGGCCCATTCGGAACGGAGGAGGCGATTGGGAATTTTTTGAACGTAGGGCAGGAGGAAATTTACGGCGTTGCGCTTCCCTTCGCCGGTGGTGAGATCCATGCGGCGCGCGCGGGCGATGAGGTAGTCGACGTAGGGCGGCGACTCTTTCAGAAGTTTGATGTAGGCGTCTTTGCCTTGTTCGCGGATGAATTTGTCGGGATCGGCTTTGCCGGGGAGCGCAAGGACGCGAACTTCGAAATCTTGCTCGAGCAGAAGCGTGATGCTGCGCTCGGTGGCAGTTTGGCCGGCGGTGTCGGGGTCGTAGTTGACGATGACGCGATGCGTGAAACGAGAGAGGAGTTTTATTTGCGGCTCGGCGAGGGCAGTGCCGCAACTTGCGACGACGTTGCTGATGCCGGAGCGGGCGACGGCGATGGCGTCCATGTAGCCTTCGACGAGGATCGCGAAATCGGAGCGGCGCAGGGCGTCTTTGGCGCGGTCGAGATGATAGAGGATGTTGCTCTTGGAATAGATCGGCGTTTCGGGGGAGTTGAGATATTTGGGTTGGTCGTCGCCGAGGGCGCGGCAGCCGAAGGCGACGATTTTTCCGGAATCGTTGGCGATGGGAAAGGTGATGCGGCGGCGGAAGCGGTCGAAGAGACGGCCGCCGTTTTGATCGCGCGAAATCAGGCCGGATTCGACGAGGAGTTTGTCGGGATATTTCGTTTTGAGTTGGCGAAGGAGGATGTCGCCGCCGCTGGGGGCGTAGCCAATGCCAAATTGTTCGATGACTTCTTTCGTCAGCCCGCGATCTTCCAGATAGGCGCGAGCGACTTTGCCTTCCGACGTGTTTTCGAGATTCTTGGCGAAGAAGGATTGCGTGACTCTTGTGCATTTCGATCAGCAAAGCGCGCTGCTGATTTTCGCGTCGCTCTTCGGGCGAGCGTTCGCGCGGCGCGGGAACGGCGATGCCGCATTTCTCGGCGACGATGCGGATCGCTTCAGGAAATGGGCATTTCTCCATTTCCATCACAAATTTAAAAACGTCGCCGCCGACACCACATCCAAAGCAGTGATAAATCTGCCGCGCAGGATGCACGTTAAAAGATGGAGATTTTTCCGAGTGAAATGGGCAAGTCCGCGATAATTCTGTCCCGCTTTTTTCAGCTGGACCTATTCGCCGATTACTCGGACGATGTCCGCCTGCTGCTTAACCCGATCCGCGAATGAACCTGCTTCAGCCATGGTTGGAAAATGGAAAGTACGAAAATGGAAAATGGGAAATCGGCGCTACATGCTCAGTGTGCGGTTCCTTTCGAGTTTTTGCGAAGCGTTGTCGTCACGTATGTAGCCGTTCAAAAGTTTTATGACGGATATCGCTTTGGCATCGAGTTCGCCAAATTTCTCCGCCGACCAAGAAACCGGCATCCGTTCGCTGTGATCAGGTGATCACGAACTTCGTAGACTGAGCCCCGTACTATGTCGGCAAAACTGAATATTTTCCTGATACGAGTAACGTCCGAAGCCCTCGGCGATGTTCGCTGTTACAGACGTGGCTGCCCGCTTTATTTGAGAGACTAGTCCGAACGGTTTCGTCTTTGCGGGAATGCTTTGCAAACTGCGTAAATATCGCTGCGGAGATCACGAGCAACCTGCCATGCCTCGAGATCAGTGAAATCCCGCACCGATGTCGGTCGACCAATAGGCGGGATCGCTTTCCAATTTCTCATTTTCCAATTTCCATTTTCAATTGCCTAGGTTCTCAACTCTACAACCATGATGGCTTTGCCGCCGCGGTCGTCGGCTTCGGGGGCGGTGCTGGCGACGAGCGGGTGCGATGAGAGGAACTGGGCCAGGCCTTTGCGGAGGGCGCCGGTTCCGTGGCCGTGGATTATGCGGATGCGCGCGCGATTTGCCAAGGCGGCTTCGTCGAGGAATTTGTCAACGCGGCCGGTGGCTTCTTCGACGGTGGAGCCGATGACGTTGATTTCGTCGCCGGCGGGATTTTCGGAGGGTTTCGACGAGACGGTTACGTTCAGGCGCGATGGCGAGGGAGTGGTTCCGGGCGGCGGGCCTTCGACGCCGGTGATTTGATCGACGGCGACTTTCATGCGCAGAGGGCCGGCTTCGATTTCGGCGGTGTTGCCGTCGATGCGGCGGAGGACGACGGGCTTGCTGAAACCGCGGACGCGGATTTTGGCGCCGGGCTGGAGACTGGCGGCGCTCGGTGCGTGGCTGCTGCTGCGGAGACGCCGAGATCGGACTGCGAGTCGGCGAGCGTCTGCACGACGGCGGCGTTGAGTTCTTCGCGAGCTTCGCCGCGGGCGTCTTGTGACTTTGCGGCGGGAAGATTTTTCGAGCTGAGCTCGAAGTTCGCGATCTTTCACGGCTTCGACGACGGCGGCAACGTTTTCGTCGAAGCGCTTCTGCATCTCGGCGAAATTTGATTCGAGCTGCTTGATGCGGAGCTGCTGGCGCTCGACCCATTCGGTGCGGAGCTTTTTTCGTTCGTCTTCGAGCGACTGGCGCTCGGAGTTCATTTGTTGCTGGGTGCGATCGAGTTCGTCGCGGCTGCGGTGGAGATAGGCGATGAGATCGGCGGCTTCGCGCGATTCGGGAGTGAGCAGCGAGCGAGCGCGCTCGATCAGGTCGGATGGAAGTCCGAGGCGCTGCGCGATGGCAATGCCGCTGGAGCCTCCGGGAACGCCGACCATCAGGCGGTACGTCGGACGAAGATTTATGTCGTCGAATTCGACGGCGGCGTTGACGACTTCGGGCGTAGTGGAGGCGTACGTTTTCAGTCGATCGTGGTGGGTGGTGGCGAGCACGATGCATTTTTTCGCGCGAAATTCGTCGAGAAGCGCGACGGCGAGCGCGGCACCTTCTTCTGGTGCGGTGCCGGTGCCCATTTCATCGACGAGCACGAGCGTTTGCGGAGTCGCCTCTTCGAGCATCGATTTGAGATTAAGCATGTGCGCGGAAAATGTGGAGAGATCGGCGGCGATAGATTGTTCGTCGCCGATGTCGACGAGGATGCGATCGAAAAGTCGGGAGCATGGCGCGCTGGGCGGCGACGGGAATCGCGGATTGCGCCGAGAGTGCGGCGATGCCAGTGGTTTTGAGCGCGACGGTTTTGCCGCCGGTGTTTGGGCCGCTGATGACGAGGAGACGTTCTTCGCCGCCAAGAGAGAGGGACATGGGAATGATCGCGCGATTTTCGCGGCGGAGTTTGTTTTCGAGAACGGGATGACGGGCGGCGTCGAGACGGAGTTCGTTGGAATCGGAGAATTCGGGCGTGGTGGCGTCGAAATCTTGCGCGAAACGGGCGCGAGCAAAGGCGCTGTCGAGTTCGGCGATGGTTTCGGCGGCGGCGAGGAGCGGAGTGCGCATCGCCTGAAGACGTTCGGTGAGGCTTTGGAGGATGCGGACGATTTCGGCGGCTTCTTCTTCGGCGAGCTGGACGAGTTGATTGTTGGAATCGACGGTTTCGAGCGGCTCGAGGAAAACGGTTTGGCCGGTGGCGCTGGCTCCGTGCATCACGCCGGGGACGGAGCGGCGCTGTTCGGCGCGAACGGGAATGACGAAGCGATCGTTGCGGAGGGTGACGTAGTCTTCGCCGGCGTCAGCGTTGCGTGAGCGGAGAATTTGCTGGAGCGTTTTTTGAATTGAGGTGCGCGTTTCGCTGACGAGGGCGCGGGTGCGGCGGAGCGCGGGCGATGCGTCGTCGCTGATTTCGCCGTTGGGGAGAATGGCGCGGCGGATTGCGGCGAGCAGATCGCGGAAATCGCCGACCGATGCGGCGCGCGCGGCGAGGAGCGGAAATTTTGCGGCGTCTTCCTTGAATTGCGGCTTGAGCCAGGCGGCGGTTTCGAGGAGCGATGCGGCGTCGAGAAATTCGCGCGGCTCGAGCGCGGCGCCGACGCCTTCGATGCGATCGAGCCACGATTGCGGGTCGGCGAGGCCGCCGAAGCCGAGTTCGCGGCCGGAGCGGAGCCATTCGCGAGCTTCGCGGATGAGTGCGAATTGTGCGTCGAGTGCGGCGCGATCGGTGATTGGCGCAAGCGCGTCGATGTGGCGATGGCCGGGCGCACACGTGGTGCGCTGGCGCAGGAGTTCGCGCAGCTTGTCGAATTCGAGAACGTCTTGGGCGGAGCGCGACATCGGCAATCTATTTTAGTTTGACGGACAGATAGGACGCCACTTCGGCGGCTGTGGAAGCTTGGTGGATCAAGCGGCCGCCGGCTTCGCCCCACGGAGCTTTGTGTGCGAGTTCGACTTCGCGAACGCGCTCGATGATTGGTTCCCAGAAATTGCCGAGGACTGCGAACGGCTTCGGCTGGATCACGGATTTATTGAGCATTTCCCAGACGACGGAGAGTTCTACCAGCGTGCCTGTGCCGCCTTTGCACGCGACGAAGCCGTCGCGCGAGGCGAACTAGCTCGAAGAGGCGCTCTTGCCACGTGTGCATGCGGACTTCGACATCGATCCATTCGTTCGCTTTTGATGCGGTGAAGAAATCGGCGGTGACGCCGTACGTTTTTCCGCCGCGTTCCTTGGCGCCGCGAGAGACAGCGGCCATGACACCGCCATAGCCGCCGCTGCAAACGGCGAACCCTGCGTCGGCGAGGGCGCGGCCTAGTTCGCGTGCAGCTTCGTCGTCTGGTTCGCCTTCGCGCGGGCGAGAGCTGCCGAAGACGGTTACGATTTTTTCTGTGATTTTAGGAGCAGAGGTCACGCTCTGACGGTATCACTTCGGCGTGCGGGGCGTTGCGCAACAGTGGGGCGGATGCGATTTGGCGCGTGGATGCTGGGGTGCAGGCGCGCGGCTTGTTGTCGAATTCCTCGATCATCGCGACGCAGAGAGCGTCGAGCGCGTCGGTGGCTTCGTGATTTTTGCCGCCTTGATTGTTGCTGAGGAAAGAGAAAATCAGCGTGCGGCCGTTGGGAGTTTCGGCGAAACCGGAACGCGTGCGGACGTGTTCGACGGAGCCGGTTTTTGCATGGATGCGGCCGGCGGCGATCGTGGTGCGCATGCGATCTTCGAGCGTGCCGTCAACTCCGGCGACCGGAAGAGATGCGAAATAGGCGGAGAACCACGGCTGCGTTTGCGCGTATTTGAGAAGCGAGACGATGGCGCGCGGCGTGACGAGATCATGGCGCGAAAGGCCGGAGCCGTCGGTTTGAATGACGTCGTCGGGCGCGATTCCGGCGGCGGCGTAGAAATCGACGGGAAATTTCATCAGGTCTTCGGGCTTGGCCCAAATGCCGGATTGGCGCGCGGCGGTGCGCAACAGCATTTCCGTGTGCAGATTCTGGCTGATTTTATTGACGAGCTTGACGGAATCGCCGAGCGGAATCGAAACGTGTTCGGCGAGCACGGCGCGCGGCGTCGTATCGGCGGGAACTTCGGGGATGTGGACGGCGCGCGGGTTGCCGGTGATTTTGACGCCGCGATCGGTGAGCAATTTCTGCAGCACGGAGGCGGCGTGCAGCGCGGGCTCGTGGACCGCGAGAATTAGTTTACGTGGCGCGCTGTTGGCGGGCAGCGTGCCGCGCACGACGACGAGTTGCGCGCCGGGCTCGCGCGTAAGCGTGAGGTCGGATTTCACTTCGGCTGCCGACGTGACGACGTCGTTCTGGACGTAGAAATCGGGCGTCGCGGGCGCGATTGCGGCTTTTACCGCGTCGCCCGCGAGCAAGCCGGGCGTAAGAGTTAGGGTGGCGGTGTTGTCGTCGATCACGATCGCGGAAATCGCGGCGCCGTACTCCCAAACCATGTCGCCGATTTCCCAGCCATCGGGATACGGTTCGCGCGGGAAATAGCTGTCGTCACCGACGACGTCGCCTTTGATTTGCTTCACGCCTTTCGCGACGAGCGCGTCGGCGAGTTCGGCGAAAACTATTTCGGGCGGACCGTCGAATTCTTCCTTGAGATTGAACGGGAATTTGCGGTTGGAGAGATTCGGATCGCCACGGCCGACGAGAACCAGGTCGCTGGAGAGCGTGCCGTCATCGGAAATTGTGCCGCGGGTTTCGAGCGTCGTGTGAAATCTGTAGTCGAGGCCGAGTTTCGAGAGCGCGAGCGCGGTAGAGAAGAGCTTCATATTGGAGGCGGGGACGAAATATTTGTCGTCGTTGAGCGCGAAGAGCGTTTCGCCGGTGGCGGCGTCGGCGATGAGCAGGCCCCATTCGCCCTTGGTGGCGGCGGGATTGGAGAGCGTGACGTCAACGCGGGCGGAAAAGCGATTGGCGGCGGCGACATTGCGGCGTTGTTGCGAGTTTGCGGGCGGCGCGGTGTTTTGCTGGTGGCGCGGAGGAGCGATGGCGTTCGATTGCGCGATGCCGCGCTGCGAGCGGCGCAGAATGAAAAAAGCATCGCGACCATCGTCAGATGCATTCGTCGCGCGCGCTCGCGATTTTTCATCACTCATCCTTCACTGGATAATTGAGCAGATAGAAAGTATAGTCAAAACGATACGAAGCAAATTTTTTTACTGGGTCGGGCGTTCCAACGGTGCGAACGAGAGAAGGGGACTTTCAAGGCGCCCCAAAAATCACTGAGGTGAGGAAATGAAGAAGCGATTTGGCGTTTATTTCATGGGATTGCTGATGGCGGCGAGCTTGCCGTTGTCGGCCGCGCAGGACAAGAAAGAAACCGACCGTTTGCAAAATTGCGGCACGGTGCTGAAGGAAATTTTCGATATTCCCGACGACATTCCGCAGGATTTGCTGGACAAAGCGGACTGCGTGATCGTGTATCCGTCGGTGTTGAAGGCGGCGTTCGTGATCGGCGGAAGTTACGGCCGCGGCGCGATGACTTGCCGGACAGGCGAGCAATTCACCGGCCCGTGGAGCGCGCCGACGATGATGGCGCTCGAGGGCGGCAGCGTCGGATTCCAGCTCGGCGGTCAGGCGACGGACTTCGTGCTGCTGGTGATGAACGGACGCGGCGCGCACTCGATTTTGAGCAGCAAGGTGAAGCTGGGCGCCGATGCGTCGGTGGCGGCGGGTCCGAAGGGGCGCAATGCGGCGGCGGCGACGGACGTGACTTTGCGCGCGGAAGTGCTCAGCTATTCGCGTTCGCGCGGATTGTTCGCGGGCATTTCGCTCGAAGGTTCGACAGTGCGGCCGGATAACGATGCGAATGAGCGCGTTTATGGCAAGAAGCTCGAAGCGGAATCGATCGTGTTCAAGGGCGCGGTTGCGGTGCCGCCTCCGGCACAGCGGCTGGTGTCGTACCTGGATCAGAAGTCGCCGAAGAATCTGGGATCGGGCAATGCGCCGGCGCAGTAAAGCTAACGGCCGGCAACTTAGAAACGGTTTGAAGTTTGAAGAAGGCCCCGAGAAATCGGGGCCTTTTCTTTTGGTTTCAGCAACTTGCGCGCATCTTGACTATTGGGCATAACTGACCTATAGTCATATATGAGCATAGGTCAAATGACTGAAACTTTACCCGCCATAGAGAAGCCCGACGTCTCCTCCGCCGAGGCGACCGACCGACGAGCCGACGCAGCGCCGAAACCCGCGAGCGACTTTTTCACGCAGCGGTGGGATTGTTCGCCGAAAAAGGCTTCGCCGAAACTACCGTCGAGGACATCACGAACGCCGCCGACGTTGGCAAGGGCACGTTCTTTAATTATTTCCCGAGCAAGGAACACATCCTCATTGCGTTCAGCGACATGCAACTCGGCAAACTCGAGCGATTCGTCGAGGCCGCGCGAAGCACCAAAGAACCAATGCGCGCGTTTTTTCGAACCATGTCGCAACAGATGACGAGCGAGCCGGCGAAAAAGCCCGACTTCATGCGCGCAATGCTTCAGGCCAACCTCTCCTCCGTATCCGTGAGAAACGTGATGCGCGAGAGGAATGTGCGCGGCGAAAACCTGTTGTCGCAGCTGGTACAGATCGGTCAGGAGCGCGGCGAATTTCGCCGGGACGTCTCGGCGCTCGAGATGGCGCGCGTGTTTCGGCAGATGACGTTTGGAACGATGCTGCTGTGGTCGGTTTATGGCGACGATTCGCTCGCGGAGCGAATGGAGCGCGCGATCGACATTTTGTGGACGGGATTTAGTCCTCGCGAGGACTGAGTGCGGTGACGTGAGTTCGGGACGTGAGTTCGGGACGTAACTTCGACGGTAACTTCGGGCGCGACGAAAGCGTAGATTTCGTAGGAGAAGCGAATGCGGAAGCGGATTGTGATCATCGTGGTGGTGCTGGCGGCGATTTTCGCCGGACTGGCGTATTCGCGGGATGGTTCTCGCGTGATTCGTCGCTGCAAGGCTCTGGCACGGTTGAAGCGCGGGATATTCGCGTGGGCTCCAAAGTGGGCGGGCGCATCGACCAGGTGCTCGTGCGCGAAGGTGACACGGTGAAGGCCGGGCAGGTGCTGATTACGTTTGACGATAAGGAATTGCAGGCAGCGTTGGATCAGTCGAAGGCGGCGGCGGAAAAAGCGGCGCGAGGATATCGTCCGGAGGAAGATTGCGGAAGCGAAGGCGGCGGTTGCGAAGAAGCGAAGGCGGAATACGACCAGCGGAAAAACGGTTACCGGCGCGAGGATATTGCGGCGGCGCAGGCGGATCTCGATCGCGCGAAGGCGGACGCGGCGCGCGCGAAATTGGATTACGACCGATATGAAGCGCTGTCGCAGAAAGATTTAGTGTCGAAGCAACAGCGCGACAGTGCGGAAGCCGACCTGGCGCATGGCCGATGCGGCGCAAGCGAACACACAACATAAATTCGATGAGCTGAATCACGGCTACCGGCCGGAAGAGATTGCTTCGGCGCAGGCGCGTTACGAACAGGCGCAAGCGACGTACGCGAAATTTGCGCGCGGCAACCGGCGCGAAGATGTCGACTCTCGCGAAAGCTTCGTTTTCGTACGACGAAGCGCGATTTCGCGAGCGTGAAGTTGTGGCGCCGTCGAATGCGACGGTCGAAGTGCTCGATGTGCGGCCGGGCGATTTGATCGCGCCGAACACGCCGGTGGCGACGCTGCTCGAGCGCGATCAGATTTACATTCGCATCTACATCCCCGAAACCGAGATCGGTCACGTGACGCTAGGTCAGAAGGCGGAGGTTCGCGTCGACTCGTTTGCGAAAACGGTGTTCGACGGGATCGTCGAGCAAATCAATCAGCAGGCGGAATTTCTTGCCGCGCAACGTGCAGACGCGCGAAGAGCGCGTGCATCAAGTTTTTGGCGTGAAGGTGCGCATCGATGATCCGTCCAATCGCGTGCGCGCCGGCATGGCCGCCGACGTGAAACTGAAAGCGGCGAACTAAGCAATGGCTTCAGGAAATCCACAACCGCCGACCGAGATCGCGATTTCCGCCGAGCATCTGGTGCGTACGTTCGGGCAATTCACCGCTGTGAACGACATTAGTTTTGAAGTGAAACGCGGCGAAATTTTTGGGTTTCTCGGCCCGAACGGCAGCGGCAAGACCACCGTCATCAAAATGCTGACCGGCTTGCTCCCGCTCACGGGTGGCGCGGCGCAAGTCGAAGGGCTCGACGTGCGCACACATGCGGAAGAAGTGCGCGAGCGCATTGGCTACATGTCGCAGAAATTCAGTCTGTACGACGATTTGACGGTGAACGAGAATCTCACGTTCTACGGCCGCATTTACAGCTTGCCTCCCGATCGGCTGAAGCGGCGCATGAACGAAATCATCGAGCTCAATGGTCTGGGCCCGTATCTTGATCGCCTCGCGGGAAAATTATCGGGAGGATGGAAACAGCGGCTGGCGCTCGGTTGCGCGATGCTCCACGAGCCGAAGTTGCTTTTTCTCGATGAGCCGACCGCGGGCATCGATCCCGTCGCGCGCCGCCAGCTTTGGGATTTGCTTTTCGAACTCTCGGGCCACGGCATCACATTTTTCGTAACCACGCACTACATGGACGAAGCCGAACGCTGCAGCCACGTCGCCTACATTTATTACGGCAAGCTGATCGCCGACGGTACGCCGAATTCACTGCGCGAACTCCCCGAAGTGAAACCCGAAGGAACGATTCGCATCGAAATCACGACGCCGGAAGTCACGCGCGCGTTGCGATTCACGCGACAGATGCCCGGTATCCGCAGCGCAACAATTTTTGGCCAATCGATTCACGCGCTGATCGACGATCACACCGATCTACACGAACTGCAAACCAAGCTGCTGAAGGAAGGTATCGCGGTCGCCGAAATTCGCCCACTCGCTGCGAGCCTCGAAGATGTCTTCGTCGAGCTGACCTACAAGCACCAGGCAAAGCTGGAGGGCTCTCGTGCGTGATATTTTTCGCGGCTTCGGCGCGGTCTTTTACAAAGAGGCGCTGCACATCCGGCGCGACGCTGGAACGCTGTTCTTTTCGCTGACCATGCCGCTGATGCAGATGTTCCTGCTTGGCTTTGGCATCGACACCAACATCCGTCACATTCCGACCGTTGTTTACAACGCCGACGGCCGCCGCGAAAGTCGCGAACTCATCGATCAGCTGAAGAACTCCGACACGTTCTACATCATGCGCTACGTGCAGACCGATCACGAGATGAACGACATCATCGTCGCCGGCAAAGCGCGCGTCGGCATCAAAGTGCCCGTCGACTATTCTGACAAACTGTTGCACGGCATGAGCGCGCAAGTTCTTGTGCTGATCGACGGCTCCGACTCTTCCGTTGCCGGGCAAGCGATCAACGTGAGCAACGCGATCGGTCTGCAGGAATCCCTCAAGCGCGTGCTGCAAGATCGCAACGTGATGGCCGTCGAGATGCGTCCGAAAATGCTCTTCAATCCCGATTCACGATCGCCCAATTTTTTCTTGCCGGGTTTGACCGCGATCATGCTGCTGAACGTCACGACATTTCTCACTGCATTCTCAATCGTGCGCGAAAAAGAGCGCGGCACGCTCGAACAACTTGTTCGTCACGCCGGTCAAACCGTTCGGCCTGATGCTCGGCAAGCTGCTTCCCTATTTGTGCGTCGGCTTCTTCGAGCTGTGTCTGATTTTGACGTGCATGCGTTTCATCTTTCAGGTGCCGATACATGGCAGCGTGTTGCTCCTCGCAGGTCTCGCATTGCCTTATCTTTTTGCGGCGTTGTCGCTCGGCATTCTGATATCCGCCAAAGCCGCTTCGCAGGCGGAAGCGATGCAGCTCGCGTTTCTTCCCATTTTGCCCAGCGTGTTTTTCTCCGGGTATATTTTCCCCCGCGAAACGATGCCGGCGCTTTTTCAGCCGATCAGCTACCTGATTCCCGCAACGTATTTCATCAATATCACGCGCGGGGTCATTTTGCGTGGGGCAACGATCAAGCATCTCTGGACTGACGGCCTCGCACTTTTTGCTATCGGTACGCTTCTCCTGGTCATCGCCGCGCGCCGATTCCAGAACAAAGTGATTTCGGCATAAATTCAAGTAGAGTCGAGCCATGGAACCAGATGGAGCCAACGCGCAAGCGACAGAACACTTCAGCGCCCGCGTTTGTATCGTGGGCGGTGGACCGGCCGGCGTAATGTGCGGCTATCTGCTCGCGCGCTCCGGAGTCGATGTCGTCGTGCTCGAAAAACACGGCGACTTTCTGCGCGATTTTCGCGGCGACACGGTCCATCCCTCCACTCTCGAAGTGATGTGGGAACTCGGCCTGCTGGAAGGCTTCCTCGCTCGAAAGCATCAGCAGTATCCGCAAATCGGCGGCAACTTTGATGGCACGACGGCGACGGTCGGTGACTTTTCGCGTCTTCCGACTCATTGCAAATTCGTTGCGCTGATGCCGCAGTGGGACTTCCTCAACTATCTAACCGAAGAAGGCAAGAAATTCTCGACGTTCCGCATGCTTGATGCAATACCAGGCGACTGATTTGATTCGAGGAACACGGTCGCATCGTCGGCGTCAGCGGCACATCACCCAATGGCGCCTTCGAAGTACGCGCCGCATTGACCATCGGCGCCGACGGCCGCCATTCCGTCGATTCGCCAGCGCGCCGGATTTCAGATCGACGATCTCGGCGCGCCGATCGACGTTCTCTGGATGCGCCTGCCGAAAGCGCCGACCGATCCCGAGTACATGCTCGGGCATCTCAAGCCCGGCAAAATGCTCGTGACCATCGATCGCGGCGACTACTGGCAATGCGCGATGGTGATTCGCAAAGACGGCTTCGACCAAATCAAGCAGCGCGGCATTCAGAAATTTCGCGACGACATCGCCGACGTCGCCCCGTTCCTGCGCGACCGCACCAGCACCTTGCGCGACTGGAACGACGTGAGCCTGCTTTCGGTTCGCGTCGATCGCCTGCGCAAATGGTGGCGACCCGGACTGCTCTGCATCGGCGATGCGGCACACGCCATGTCGCCCGTCGGCGGAATCGGAATCAATCTGGCGATTCAAGACGCCGTCGCGACCGCGAATATTTGCGCCGACCGCCTGCGCGAAAAATCACTGGTCGACGGCACCCTCGAAGTGGTGCAAATGCGCCGGCTTCCTCCGACGAAATTAACCCAGGCGCTCCAGATTCAGGCGCACAAGCGCGTCGTTGAGCCGGCGCTCGAACGGGAAAATAAGTTTCTCGCCGCTCCCATTGCCGTTGCGCCTGCTGGATCGTTACCCGTGGTTGCGTCAATTTCCGGCTCGCGTCATCGGCATGGGATTCCGGCCCGAGCATGTGCGCACAAAACCATTCGTGCCTATCTTCACAATTGCTCGCGGGCCCATAAGTCAACGCCGCATCGCGCCGCGGCACTTTTGATTTTTGTGCGGCACAGCGTATTCTGCTCATCGCATCGAAAGACGAAATCGTGTCCTGCCCAATCTGCGAAAAACGAAAAGCCCAACGATTCTGCCCCGCGCAAGGCGAAAAAATCTGCGCCGTCTGTTGCGGAAAAGAACGCGAAATTACGATCGACTGCCCCGTCGATTGCACGTATCTGATCTCCGCCCATCGCTACGAAGACGAACACCGCGCGCACTCCCTGCCGACACTCCGCTTCTGGACGTAGAACTTCCGCGCGAGCACTTCACATACATCAACAACTGATGGCCGCGTTCGCTTTCACGATCGCGAAATTCTGCGTGGCGCATCACGACGCGACCGACACCGATGTCCTCGCGGCCATCGAAGCTTTCGCGAAACTTACGAACCCTGATGACCGGCATCTATTACGAGAAACCGCCCGACGGCATGCTCCGCCGTGAACTCTATGACGCGCTTACCGAATTCGTCACGGAAGTAAAGCAGGCCCAGGCACAGCACGGCAAATCCAGGCGCACTGAAAGACGCCGACATCTTCTACATTCTCGTTTTTCTGTATCGAATGGGATTGTTACGGACCAACGGCCGTCTGCGATCGCGCCGCTATATCGAATTCTTGCGCGGCCAATTCCCTGAAACTCAGGAACTGAAGCGAGAAGAATCCCGCATCATCATGCCGTAGCGATGAAGTGTGAAATCGTCGCGGACATGAGGCGCGGCGTGCTGCGCCGCTACGACGAACCCGGAGGCGGGCTACGCTACGCCGCGGTATTCCAAGCCAGGCTCAACTGCGGACTCTGCACTCGCCGCTGCAATTCCTCAAACGGCCGCGTATGGAATCCATGCTTCACGCGAATCTTCGCGACACGCTCGGCAATCTTCCGCCGATAGTCCTCGGGCGCATACCCATTCCTCGAATACCACTGCTCATACTGCCGTGCCAATTTCGGAAATTTCTCGCGAATAAATGGTATAAATGTTTTCGCCGACGAAGGCATCAGAAACAGGACGCCCGAGAAAAACCATTCCGCCCCAGCCTCTTTCACCGCCGCCGCAACCGCCTCAAGATCTCCTTCGCGATCCGTAATCCCCGGAATCAGCGGCGACGCCGAAACGCCAACGCGCAAACCTGCCGATCGAAGCTGCCGAATCGCATCGATCCGCAAATCCGGCCGAGGCGCTCGCGGCTCCAACAATCGCGCCAACCGCGTTCGCAGCGTCGTCACCGTAATGTTCAGCGACAGTTCCGACCGCGCCGCAATCCTCTGCAACACATCAATGTCGCGCACAATCTGATTCGACTTCGTGATCACCGAAACGCTCAGCCCTTCGCGCTTCGCCAACTCCTCCAAACACGCCCGCGTCACCTTATATTCCTTCTCCGCCGGCTGATACGGATCGGTCGCCGTCCCGATCGCAATATGCTCCGGCCGCCCATCGTCGGCGCCCGCGCGCTGGTACGAATACTTCCGCTCGACATCGCGCGCCAGCAGCGGCGCCGCATCCTGCTTCACAAAAATTTTTCGCTCGAAATCCGCGCCATCGAGCTCCATATATTCGTGCGTGTACCGCGCGTAGCAGTATTTGCACGCAAACTCGCATCCTCTATAAGGATTGATCGTCCACTCAAACGGCACGCGGTTCGAGTCGCACTTATTCAAAATCGAGCGCACCGGCAAAAGAAAATACTCCGGCCGCTGCTCCGATTTCCGCGCGCTTTCCGCGGACGGAGAAGATGCTGCGAGGCGGGCAATGCCAACCAGCGGCGCCTCCGCGTCTCGAACCTGGACGCCGTGGTGGTGGGCGTTTCCACCATAACGAGCCACCGCACCCAGCTCGCCGAAGCCACAGCCGGGGCGACGCCGGAGCATGGCGGGGGGCAACCCGTCGCTCCAGCGTGAACATTTATTTGAGACGCAGATTCACCGGGACCAATCGAGACCGGGGCAGGTCCGCGATCGGCCACTTGTTTTGGGCCATGCATGTTCGGTTCTAAAGGTTGGGGGCCAACGGGGAAAAGCTGGGGTTGCGAAACGAGGCGACGCCGGTTGTGAACCGCCGGTGCCGGGTTGGAGAGAAAGGAAGACATAGCCCACCTCAGACAGCGACCGAGTATTTCGCTTTTTCTTCGCCATGTCAACGATCTATTTTCGCTTTTTCTTTGCCTCGCCAAAACCGAACGGCCCTCCCCGCTGAAAGCCACCGCCTCAATCTTCTTCTGATATGCTCCTCGCACTTTTTCGATTTCGAAGTTCCAGGTCACTGAGGCGAGGTCATCATGAAACTTCCCGTAAATCGTCAATTTCAATAAATTGCGAATTTGGCTCCGCTCGCAATCGTTGTTCTTGTGCTGACGATGGTCGTTCAGCGCGCATTCCAGCGCGAACGCGAATCCGGGGCGCCCGCAGCGTCACCGAACGCATCGCCCGCGCCTCACCCGATCCGCAAGGGGCCAAATCATCTCCTGCTCTTCCGACAACATGCGCCGCAACTATTGCGCCGCCGACGTCCGCGGCGGCGTGCAACTCGTTCGCCAGCGCAGCGACTCGCCCTGCATCTTCAATCGCACCTGGGGCTTCATCAACGGACGCGGCATCTGGGTCGATCGCGGCTGCCGCGCCGACTTCCAGATCACGCGCCCGAACTGGGGCGGCTGGGACAATGGCTACAACATTTATTGCGCTTCGGACAACGGCGGCAAGAATTATTGCCCAACTGACACGCGCGGCGGCGTGCAACTCATTCGTCAGCGCAGCGGCTCGGCGTGTGATTCGGCCGCACATGGGGATACGATCGCCGCGGCATCTGGGTCGATCGCGGCTGCCGCGCCGACTTCCAGATCGGCGGAGGTGGTGAACGGCGGTGGCGGCGGCTGGACTCCCGCTCCGGGCCCCGGCACACAGATCATCACTTGCTCATCGAACGACGGTCGCCGCAACGTACTGCCCGATCACACGCATGGTGGCGTTCGGCTGGTGCGCCAGCGCAGCGACTCCGATTGCACTTCAACACGACTTGGGGCTACGATCACCGCGGCGTTTGGGTCGATCGCGGTTGCCGCGCCGACTTCGAAGTCGGCCGCGTTCCGTACTGACGCGCAACCCGATACAACCGATAACGCAGACCACGATTCGGATGACCTAGTCACGGCTGAACTTTGTTCACTTCCTAGTGGCTCCGCAGAGACCGCCCTAGGAGGAAGCCATCAGCGGAACCGGGCAGTAAATAGCGGCGATCGAGAAAGAACGTGCTGTGCGCTGCAAAGGAAAACGTGATAACACGACGACGTGTGTCGCCGCGAGAACGCTGAGGACCACCAGACGTCCAGCGCTTGCGGAAGATGCCCAAGTAATTAATCGCATGCCCGGGCCACAAAGATGCGGAAAGTGAAAATGATGAACCGTCGCCGCTTCGTGTCGATCGCATCCGTCTGACGGGTCGGTGTAAAGCAAGTACAGCCGAATCCTCGCGGCGAGAATGAGCGCAATCACTCATGCGAGGGTAGCAAGCCATTGGCGCATGCCTGTCACAAGAAGTCGTCTTGTTTCAAGGTTGCGGATTGCGAGGCCGAGAAAGATCAGGACGAGGGCCACAACCGGTGCGATGACAATTGAGGGCTCCCAGAAATAGAAAGTCGGCCGATTTGCGACTCCCATGGATTCGCGAGAGGATATCAAACGCGCATTGCTGCGATGCTCGTAGTAGTTTTGCGCTATTGTCGCATTCTCAATTTCCCGACAAAGTTCCCGTCATCCCCAGCAAAGAGGAAATCCCATGGCTCACATCCAGCTTCCCGAAGGTCTTCCCGGCATCGTCGGCCCGCTCGCCTACAGCCCTGAAACCGCCAAGCCGTTGCTGCTCCTCGCCGAAACGCTGCTGCGCGGACCGAACACTCTCACATCCGCCGAGCGCGAAATGATCGCGGCGCATGTCTCGTATCGAAACCGATGCGACTTTTGCCAGCTTTCTCATAGCGCCGCTGCCGCCGCGCATCTCAAAGGCAACTACGACTTGGTCGAACAAATTAAAATCGATCCGGAGGCTGCCGCTGTCTCCGACAAATTGAAAACGCTGCTCGCCATCGCCGGCAAGGTGCAACAAGGAGGCAAGCAGGTGACGAGCGAGGACATCGCTCGTGCCAGACAGCAAGGCGCGACCGACAAAGAGATTCACGACACGGTGTTGATCGCCGCCGCGTTTTGCATGTACAACCGCTACGTCGATGGCCTTGCTACCTTTCAACCGCTCGACCGCGAAGCTTATCGTGAGATGGGCGAGGACATGGCCCACCAAGGTTATATGCGCGATCGTTCAGACGAAGGCCAAAAAGCCGCGCAGGCTTGAGCACGGGTCAGAATCAAACGTTCGACGTCGCCCGAAAAGAGAGGATCACGATGGCACACATTTCGTTGACCGAAGGGCTTCCGGGCATTCGCGGTCCGATGATGTTCAGCCCCGAGACGAGAAAACCGTTAAGCGAACTGGCGCAGGTTCTGCTCACCGGGCCGCACTCATTGACGCCCGCCGAGCGCGAGATGATCGCGACGTATGTCTCTTCGCAAAACGATTGCTTCTACTGCCAGAGTTGCCACGGCTCGACCGCGGCGCAGCATCTGGGCGGCAGCGACGCCGACTACGAATTCATCGCCGAGATGAAACGCGATTTCGAAGGCACGAGCCTCTCGCCGAAAATGAAATCGCTTCTGAATGTCGCCGGGAAGGTGCAACTAGGTGGGAAGAACGTCACGACTTCGGATGTCGAGCGCGCACGCCGCGAAGGCGCAACCGACAAGGAAATTCACGACACCGTGCTGATCGCCGCCGCGTTTTGCATGTTCAACCGCTATGTCGATGGCCTCGCCACGTGGCAACCGAACGATCCCGAAATCTATCGCGAAATCGGCCAGCAGACTTCAAAGCAAGGCTACGTGGGACGCGATTACGGAAAGCGTCTGGAAGCAATCGCCGCAAAACAGGGCGGCGCTAACAGCTAACAACGAAGGAGAAACTTATGGCGCACATTCAACTTCCCGAAGGCATTCCTGGCATCCTCGGCCCGATGGCTTTCAGCCCGCAGACCGCGAAACCTCTCAACGATCTCGCCGACATTTTGTTGCGTGGACCGAATTCCCTTTCGCCGGCCGATCGCGAAATGATCGCGACGTACGTCTCTTCGCAAAATGATTGCTACTTCTGCCAGCACGCACACGGTGCTGTTGCCGCCTATCGCCTGGGCGGACGACGAAAATTGATCAACGATGTGAAAGCAAATTTTCAATCGGCGGGCATTTCCGAAAAATTAAAAGCGCTGCTCGCAATCGCCGGAAGCGTGCAAAAGGGCGGCAAGCAAGTCACATCAGAACAAATCGAAGCGCGCCCGCAGCCAAGGCGCCACCGACAAAGAAATTCACGACACCGTTCTGATCGC
Source organism: uncultured Acidobacteriota bacterium (assembly GCA_963850795.1). GTDB lineage: Bacteria > Acidobacteriota > Terriglobia > Acidiferrales > UBA7541 > Acidiferrum. Next base: position 18,649 of record CAWKNS010000033.1, read on the forward strand.
CGCGGCCTTCTGCATGTACAACCGCTACGTCGATGGCCTCGCGACCTGGGCGCCGACCGATCCCGACATGTACCGCGAAAACGGAAAACGCCTCGCCGACCACGGCTACTCCGCGTCTACCGCCAAACTCGCCGGCGCTTAATCACGCAACCGACCGACCTTCGCGCAGCCTCGCTGCATTTATTTCCGGTGCTCACCCCGCGAGCGTCAAGGCGCCAAGAGGCGCCACACCTACTCAACTCGTAGAGCGTCCGTCGGACTCACGCCCGAAGCACGATGCGCGGGGATGAGCGCGGCAGCCAGCCCCGCCGAGCACAAAATCAGAACAGTGATGGCAATCGCCGCAGGGTCGAATGATTTCACATCGTAGAGCTGCGCTTGCACCAAGCGCCCCAACGCCAAAACAAAAAGCAATCCAATCCCTATTCCAGTGACGATCATCGCTGATGCATCTCGAAGCACCAGCCAAATCGCCGACCAGCGCGTTGCTCCCAGCGCCAGCCGGATCCCAATCTCGCGCGTGCGTTGCGTCACGACAAACGACATCACGCCATACAAACCCACCAGCGAAAGCAACAGCGCGAGCATGCCGAAGCTGCTCGACAGCGTCGCCAGCAAATGCTCGGTATTCAACGACCGATCGACTTGTTCATTCACAGTTCGGAGATCGGTCATCGCCAATCGTCGGATCGACATCGTGAACGATCGCGCGCAGCGACGTGACGAAAGACTCCGGCGTTCCGCGAACCTTCACGTAGAACGTTCCGCCCGTAGCCTCACCTGCGAAAAACGGAAAAAATGCCTGCTCTGATTCTTCCCGCAGCCCGCGGTAACTGAAGTCAGACATGACCCCGACGATCTCAGACCTCGGGCTTCGCGTCCGGTCCGCCGCCACTGGCAACGCGCAGCCCGATCGGATCCGCCCTCCCAGATAACGCTTCACAAACGCTTCGTTCACAATGGCTGGGCCGAAGACTCTTGCCAACGTTTCGTGCATGTCACGCTCATCGAAATTTCGCCCTGCAACGATCTGTATGCCCATCGTTTGGAAAAATCCCGGCGTAACCGCGTCCATATTGACCTCGCGGTCGGTCGTAATTCTCTTGTCGGCAAAGATCGTCATCGGATTGTTCCAGCTTCCGCCGGTCAGCAACGCGAATCGAGCGATCGCCGACGACTGGGCAATCGACGATTCCCGTATCGCATCGTCGATGCGTTGCATCAGCCGTTTTCCTTCCGCGTGCGAATATCCGTTACGCAACGAATCCACTCCAAATGAAACCAGGCTCGTGGTCGAAAAGCCCGGCCCCTTGGCCATCAGCGCGTCCAGACTCCGCAAGAACAACGCCGCGCCGACGACGAGTGTCAGCGTCAACGCAATTTGCGCCGTCACAATAATCTTTCGAAGCCGAACGCCGCCGAACGCCGTGCCGCCGCGCTCCCGCAGCGACTGTGCGACCGAACGCCGTCCCGCTTGCCAGGCCGGCGCCAGCCCACTCAAAAGTCCCGCCGCGACACTGACGACGAACGCAAACAAGAGCAGCCGCGAATCGACACCTGCATGCAAAGCCATCGGCGCCGCGTCTCGCGGAATAAACGCGACGAGCGCTCGCACCGCGATCGGCGCCACCGCCAATCCCAAGCAATCCTCCTACAAACGCAATGAGCAAACTGTCGGCAAGCAACTGCCGCCCGATTCTCCATGGCGAAGCGCCCAACGCCAACCGCGTGGCAATCTCACGATCGCGCGCCGATCCACGCGCCAGAAACAGCCCCGACACATTCAAGCAGGCCAGGCCCAAGAGCACAGCCGTCACCGCGAACAGCACCCAGAGCGGTTGCTTCAATCGCCGCCTCAGTGTGGAATGCCCTTGCGGCGCCGCAGTCAGCTCCAGCGTCGAATTGAGAAATGCCTGTCGCCGTTCCGGCGTAACAACTGGAAAGCTCGGCGAGATGCGTGTCCTCTTCCAGCATCGCCTTGAACCACGGCTGCAGCCCCGCCTGCGCTTGCTCCAACGTCATACCTTGATTCAAGCGTCCCAGGACCTGCATCCAACGTGTCCGCCGGTCGAGCAGATTGTCGAAACCCGGGATGGCTTGCGACGACATCGATGCGGGAACCCAGATCGACGGAACTTCGCCAACATCGACGCCTTTAAAAGTCGGTGCGGCTACGCCGATGATCAGTCAACGGATGGCTGTTGACGAAAACCTTGCGGCCGACCACATCCGCAGCGCCGCCAAACTGCGTCTGCCAGAAATCGTACGAAAGCACCGCCACCGGATTCGCGTTCGCCACACCATCATCGTCTTGCTCGATCACGCGTCCCAACGCGGGCCCGACTCCCAGAACCGCGAAATAATTTCCGGACACAATTTCTGCCGTCGCGGGACGAGAATCGCCGCTCGGTTGAGAGATTGACAGTGGTGAACGCTCGACAAATACACCGTCGAAAAATTGCTTTCTGCTTGTCCAGGTCACGGCAAATCGGATACGACATCAGATTCCAGCTGCCAAATCCGTTCGCGACCTGTATCGCCGTCCCAATCGATCAGCACAAGACGCTCCGGTTGGCGAACCGGAAGCGCATGCAGCAGCACCTGATCCACCAGCGAATAGATCGCCGTCGTAGCTCCGATGCCGAGCACCAGTGACAACACCGCCGTGACACTGAACGACGGCGTCCTGAAAAAAAGATCGCGCCGAAAAGCGCAAATCGTAGCTGAAATCGCGCAGCCATCGACTCAGCCAAACGTCTCGCACTTCTTCCTGGACTTGTGTGACACCCTCCAACCTCTAACAGCGCTCGCCTGCGAGCCTCTTCCGCTTGGCAGGCCCGACTTCTCAAGATCGCTCGTTCGCCGCTCGACGTGATAGCGCAGTTCGCGGTCCAGGCCGCTCTCCATCTTCTTCCGACGAAACCAGTTTGCGATTTGCTTCAACATCGCCGCCTCACGATCTGTCGCCCACTCCAAAGATGAGCTGAACCGCCCCAGCCAGCCGCGCCCAATCATGCTTTTCGGCCGCCAGCTGCTTTCGTCCCGGAAGCCGTCAGCGCATAAAACTTCGCTTCCCGTCCCGTTTCCGATTCCTTCCACTCGGCCTTGAGCCAGCCTTTCTGCTCCAGCCGGTGCAGCGCGGGATAAAGAGACCCTTGATTCACCTGCACGATCGCCTTCGAAATCTGCTCGAGTCTCTGCGCAATTCCGTACCCGTGCGCCGGCTCCAGCGACACAATCTGCAGAATCAACATGTCCAGCGTGCCCTGCGGAATGGGAAATCGTTTCAATGCCTCAACCTCCGACACATCACGCTACCCCACAATAGGTCGAAGGTCAAGGTATGAGCATGAGCGACCCTGAACAGAACAACTCAACCGCCGTCTGCTCACCAGGACACACGACCGTCGTCCGAAATTTCTTTGTCGCGTGTCGCGACGTGCGACAATTGCATCGAACTCATCGTAATAAAGACGTACGACCGCGGAGGAGAGTTTTGCGATCGGCCCTGAATTTCTCGAAGCGGTTTGCGATTTTAACTTTGGCAATCGCGATGATGCTATTCGTTGCGGCCAAATACGCCGAAGCACAAACAAAATCGACGCCCACCTCCGCAAAGTCGCAATCCAAAAAGCCCGCAACCACTCCAGCCAACACCCCAACCCCGCCGCCGCGCCTAATTCCCCTGTCTCAACGCACTACCCGATCCTGCTTCTCGCCTTCGGTGCGCCCGAAGGCACCCAGACCGGCTGGAGCATCCGCATCGGCATCAAAGGCCCCGAGCGCATGGATCGCCCCAACTATCCGCCCGTCACGCTCGAACCGATCGACGTCCAGCGTGAAGGCACAAACGACGCGTGGACCTATCGCGCGAAAGATTCCGCCACCGGCGCCGACGTCAGCGTCCATCTCACGCGCGAAAATTGCTCGCCCGCCAATGACCCCGCGGCGAAATACACGTTCCGCGCCATCGCGCAGCACGGACAAATCGGCACGCTCAACGGTTGCGCCCGCATCGCCGCCGAACTTTTCCCGAAAATCAACAATCAGCCCGATCCCGACGACGAAGACAAAATCCCCGCCGTGCTTCCGGCAGACATCATCAAATTCCAGTCGCCAACCGCCATCGCCTACATCGCCGGAACGAAAGTCGCCGTCGGCCTCGGCAAAATTCGCAAAGTCGCTGCGCAAGACGGCAGCGAGCCATCACTCTCTCCGACGGCAAAAAACTCCTCTACACGCGCCCCGACAACAAAACCGGTCCCGACCGCACCATCGTGCTCTACGACACGGCGACCGGCCGCTCACAGGATCTCGTTCACGGCGGCGTCCGCGAAGCCTTCTGGTCGCCCGACGACACCCGCGTTGCCTATCTGAATTTTCCGATCAAAAGTGGCAGCTCTACATTTTCACTGCCGGGCGCCCCGCAGCAAGGACGCTCCGTCTTCACCGGCAGCCTCACTTCTCTGCACGGCTGGGTCGACGCACACACACTCCTCGCCAGCGACATGCAGAACGCCTACTGGATCACCGACGACGGCCGCACCACGCAGACCATTCCACTGAAAGAAATCTACGGCGACGACGTTCGACATCACCGGCTCCGACACGTTTCGCGTGAACCCGATCAATCCCGACTTGCTGCTCGTCTCCGCTCCTTATGTGAAAGCTCCCACAGGAGCCCCTACAGATCAGATGGGCTTAGCCGCCGCCGTTTTCCTCTATGAAGTGAAATCAAAGCGCCGCACGCTGCTCAGCCCGTCCGATCAGTGGGCGCGCCACGGCGAATGGTCCCGCGACGGCGTCCAGATTTTCTACACGCGCCGCCTCTCCGCCACGTCCTACGTCATCTACCGCCAGCTCTGGGACGGCAGCGAACCCAAGCGCTACCAAGAAGGCGCCGACCTCGTCGTCGGCAAATAGGGGTTCGTCAGAATCAGCTCCGCCATCCGCTCTCGCCAATCCCAGCCCTGCTATTTTGCGATCGTCTCCGCAGCCCTCGATCCGAGGGCACCGTCTTTCACCCAAGAACGTATAAAAAACGTTGTCATCCTGAGCGGAGCGAAGGATCTCAGCTGTCGCCAGACTACAAGCTCATCCCTTCTCGCCAATCCGGCCCTCTATTTTGCGCCCCCTCGCCTGGCTCTACCTGTCCCAAAGGCCAATTCACCGATTCGACGATCCCCCTTCGCCACCCATCCCACCCGCCTCCCCCAGCGCTAAAATAAACCTATGTCCAGCTCTCCCACACCCGTCCCGATGACCAAGCAGGTCGGCATCCTCGTCCTCGACAACGACCCTTCCGGCCAAGGCGCCCTGCGCCAAATTCTCGACTCCGAAGGCTGGCGCGTTCGCATCGTTCCCGACACGAAATTGCTCCTGGCCGAACTAAAAACCGGCGAATATTCCCTGGTAGTAGCCAACGCCGCGCTGATCGGCCCCGACAGCCCTCTCTTCGTAACCTTGCGCGAGCTTTCCAGCGTCTCCGCCGACGAAGGCGCCCGCTTGCGCGTCCTCTATATTCTTCCCGAGCTTTCGGGCGGCCAGTACGCTGGCCCGCTCGAAGCCGCCAAGCTTCCCTACGTCGTCCGGCCCTTCCACCTGCACGATTTCCTCGAAAAAGTCAGCGACCTGCTCGTCGAAGTGAAAGCGATCGAAGCGCCGCTCCGCCAGGTCCGCCACGAATTTGGCCAGATCCAAAAGAAAAAGCGCCAGGCCGGCCGCAGCAACTCCATGTTCGCCGCCCGCGATTCCTTCTCCTACACCGACGAAGAACTCGCCGAATACGAAAAGCAGGAATCCGAAGCCTCGAAGTCCCGCCGCAACCGCGTCCGCACCAACCTCGGCGGCTCCGGCAACCGCTAATTCCCAAATTGGCACTGCCAGTATTTCTCGCTTCGCCGTTCCGTTCGAACCAACTGTCAGTTCGAACAGACAGCATGTAAAAAGTACCAATTGACAATTCTTAACTTCTGGTTATCATTCTCCTATTGAAAAATCCGTCCAGGTCTCCGCGATCCTCAGCGAACTCTGCGCCTCAGCGTTATCTTTACTCCGTAAGCCATCAGACAATTTCGTCCACGTAAGTGCCGTAGAATCACATCCTTGCACCAACGCGACGCCTAAGTGCCTTAGAATCACATTCTTGCGCAAAAACCCCCGGGGGGGGTGGGGCCACCCGGCTTCACGACGTCCGCAAAACCAACAACCGGTGAATCGTCATCACCTTCGGCGTCAACGCATCCAGCTCGATCAAAGCCAGCCGCCCCTCGGTGATCTCGCGCCACCGATAAACATTCGGCTCGCTCTCCTCGACCTGCTTCCCGTTGAGCCGTCGCAAAAATTCACGCGCATCGCTCTCAGCCGCGACCTCGCGCACCTTCGGCCGAGCCAGCGCCTCCACCGAGTAGCTGCGCAACAGCTTCATCCAGTAGTGGTTAAACAGTTCCGGCGACGCAAAGATGTCGCTCCACGCGACCTCATCTCCGTAAGCCACAATGACGCCCACAACGCGCTCGCCCTTCAGTCCAGCGACCTCTTTCTCAAATCGCCGCTCCAGTTGCGAGACCAGTTCGTCCACCGATGCGCCAACCCGTCCGTCTTCGTAAATCTTGGAATACGCCTGCGTCGGCGCATTCACCTCAACCGACTGGCTGATCGAGTCCGCCGTAATCATGGGCGCCGCCAGCACGGCCTCGTTTCTGCCGTTCATCGCCCGTGCCAGCCGCCGACCCCGCGCGCACCGCTGCCCACACGTCGTTCTGATCTTTCGCCACCGCCGCCTGCTCGCGCACGCTCGGGTGCACCATCGTCTTCGCCGCCGAAAATCGCGAGCCCGAGGACCATCGCCCGTGCTCGACGCAAAAAACATCCAGCGGCAGCGGTTCCGACCCGACCGGCACAATCCGATCCTTGCCAATGATCCGGTCCTGCTTCCCGCCGCTCACCAGTTCGCCCGCCAGCAGCAACAGCGGCCGTTTGCTCCGGTTGATCAGCACCAACTGATTCACCGCCGCCCCGCCGCTTGAGCTCAGGACGCGGCGCTGCCTCGCTCGGAACGGTACAAACCGCCCGAACCTTGTTCGGTCACCACGACTTCGCCGCTCGCAAGTCCTTCGTCCAGAGTCAGAAACATCGAGGTGTCCGCTCCGCCAGAGGCCACGACCGGAAACAACGTGATGTTCTCGTACGTAATCCCAGGCAATAGCCGCCACGAATTTTCGGCCGCCGGGCCTGGCTCGGGCGAGTTCCCCGCCGGCGTTGCCGGTGCAGGCGCCACGGCCGCGCCAATAGCCAAGCCCCCGGCAGCCGTCAGGCCAACAAAATTGCGAAGCATCGAGGAGAGAAAACCGCGGTTGAACATGAACGCCTCCAGGCGCAACAATGTGCGCTGAGGCTTAGAACGCCTACCGCCGAAATTCTTGCGCGATGGAGGCGCGACGATCAGTCCAAACCTTCCGGCTACCCGTGCTTAGCGCGGTTAGCCCCAATCAGGAGTGCCTGTGCTACTGTGTGGCGGCGAGACACCCTGTAGCCGCGATCGTTTCCCAGATCGCGGGCTTTTTCCTGGTCCCGGGTCAAGTCGGCCCCGGACCGAGGCCCGTGCCGCAACAAGAAATTTTGGGCACCCTGTCGATTTCGGAAAACTCGGGCGTCGTACCAACGCGGGGATGTCCGATCACGCCCCAGGCCAAATGGAGGCTGCAATGCGCTACATGATGCTGATCTACACCAAGGAAGGCGACCGCGACAAAATGTCGCCCGAAGAAGCCCAGCAAATCCGCGATCGCCACGCCGCCGTCATGAACGAATCGCGCGAGCGCGGCATGCTCGTCGCCGTCAACGGCCTGGGCCGCACCCACACCGCGACCACCGTTCGCGTCGAAGCGCGGCAAAGTCCTGGCCACCGACGGGCCGTTCGCCGAAACGAAAGAGCAACTCGCCGGATACTACGTGCTCGACTGCGAAAACATCGACGAAGCGATCCAGTGGGCCGCGCGAATTCCGACCTCGTGCGGCGGCGCGCAGGGGTCGATCGAGATTCGCGAACTCGTCGAATTTCCGCACGTGCCCGGAATCGATCCTGAAACCGCACCGCGTAGCGGCAACTTCCGCCGCCGACTGAACCGGCCGCTCAGTGCCCATATAAAGGAGAGCATCCGACATGAGGACGACTCTGTATCTGCGCATCGCATCGGTCCTGGCGATCATCCACGCGATCCTGCACACGATCGGCGGCGTGCTCAGTAAGCCAAACAATGGCGCGCCCGAAATCGCCGTCATCGAAGCGATGAAATCGCGCTCCTTCAACGTGATGGGCTCGATGCGCACCTACTGGGATTTCTTTTACGGTTACGGCTGGCTGCTGGGACTCGCGCTGCTCGTCGAAGGCATTCTCTTCTGGCAACTCGCCACGATCGCCAAAACGAACGCCGCGCCGATTCGCCCGATCATCTTGCTCTTCTGCATCAACTTCGTCGTCACGACGATGATCGCCTGGAAATATTTTTTCATCGCGCCCGCAGTCACGGAAATCTTGATCGCGGCATTTCTCGCGGCTGCATATTTCAGCCGCGTCGTCCGCGCGGGCCGCGTAACATCAAGCAATGACCGACGCGAAGTCCGTCGCCGAATCCGTGTTCCGGCAGCAGTCGGGCCGCATCATCGCGACGCTGATCCGAATTTCCGGCTCGTTCGATCTCGCCGAAGAAGCGCTTCAGGAAGCCTTCACCTCGGCGATCGCGCGCTGGCCGGAGTCCGGTGTTCCAGACAATCCCGCCGCGTGGATCACGACGGCGGCGCACCGGCGATTAATCGACGCGCTGCGACGCGATCGGACGCGCCGCGAAAAAGAAGATCCGCTGCGCTATGAAACGCCGACTTCGTACCATCCCGATGATCTCGACGCCGAAGCCGCATTCGACGCATCGTCGATGAATTATCCCGACGATCGCCTGCGGCTCATCTTCACCTGCTGCCATCCGGCGATTAACACCGAAGCGCAAGTCGCGCTGACGCTGCGCACACTCGGCGGCCTCACGACTCCGGAAATCGCGCGCGCATTTCTCGTGCCCGAAGCGACGCTCGCGCAGCGCCTCGTTCGCGCAAAATCAAAAATCGCGCAAGCGCACATTCCGTACGAAGTTCCGCCGCTGCACACGCTGCAAGAGCGATTGCAGCCGGTGCAGGCCGTGCTCTACCTAATTTTCAACGAAGGCTACTCCGCGACCGCCGGCGACACGCTGATTCGCAAGGAACTCTGCGCGGAAGCAATCCGCCTCGCGCGATTGCTCTGCACGCTGCTGCCTCGCGACGCGGAAAATCTCGGCTTGCTCGCGCTGATGTTGCTCCACGATTCGCGGCGCAACGCGCGCACCGATCCCGCCGGCGAATTGATTTTGCTCGAAGAGCAGGATCGCGCGCTGTGGGATCGCGATGAAATCCGCGAAGGGCTCGATCTGGTCGATACCGCGCTGCGCTTGCGGCACATCGGGCCGTATCAATTGCAGGCCGCCATCGCAGCGTTGCACGCCCAAGCCGATACCTACGAACACACCGACTGGCGCCAGATCAACGCGCTCTACGTCGAGCTGTATTCCTTGTCGCGCTCGCCGGTGATCGCGCTCAATCACGCGGTCGCAGTCGCGATGTCGGAAGGAATCGAGAAAGGTTTGCGCCGCGTCGACGAAATCGGCGCCGATGGCGCGCTCGACGACTATCACTTGTTCCACGCCGCGCGCGCCGACTTGCTGCGCCGCCTTGGTCGCACGCCGGAGGCGATCAAGGCATATTCACGCGCGCTGGAGCTGACGCGAAATCCCATCGAGCAAAATTATTTGCGGAAAAGACTGATCGAGCTCACGCCCGCAGCGTGCTAGATCGTACTGACCCCTTTATGCGCGCGCATTTACGTCGCCGGCCTTCCTCGTGAAATTATTTCTTAGGCTGGTATCGGCGAACTTCGCTGGTGTCATCCGTAGTGGCCAGCAATTCCTTCGCATTCGCGTGCCACGAAGGATGAGTGACATCCGGCGCGATCTCCGCAAGCGGCACGAGCACAAACCGCCTCTGCGTCATCCGCGGATGCGGCACCTGCAGCTCCGGAGTAGCGATCGTCTCATCGCCATACAACAAAATGTCGATGTCCAGAATCCGCGGCCCCTTCGCGATTGCCTTCTCGCTGCCCATCCGCTTCTCGATCTCACGCAGTCGAGACAAGAGCGTCCCAGCCGCCAACTCCGTTTCGCCCTCAACAACACAATTGAGAAACCAATCCTGCTTCAAATAGTCAACCGGCTCCGTCTCATAAAACGAAGACACTTTGCTCACACGAAAGCCAGCGCCCTCCAACGCCCCAATCGCCGCATCCAGGTTCGCCGCCCGATCGCCAATATTTGAACCTAAGAGAGATAGACCAATTCGGGATGCAAGGCTTTTTCGACGGAAACACCGATTTTATTCCTGTTCACAGGCGATTTATCCAGTAGTCTGGGCGCCGTTTACCGTGAGCAACGGCAACGATTAGAATCTTTGACGGCAGTTCACGATAAATCAATGAGAATGGAAAATTCGGAAGAATGAACTTTCGCGCACCCCTGCGAACCAGCGGCCATCGTTGCGGATTTCGCACAAATAGCAACAAGCGCTGATTGAATCTCGGCGATGAATCTGGAGGCAGCTATCTCGCTTCGCTCAAGATACCACTCAAAGGCTGAGTCGTATTCAAGAGCAGCTCCGAGATGAAACTCAACTACTTTGCTTCGCATTGGAAAGCCGCGACAATGTTCGCGCGTGCAATTCTTCCCAAGGTACGGTCGTTGCTTTTCGTGAGTCGAACTCGTCGATTCGGCGATCAATTTCTGCGTCCCAAGCCGCCTCGACACCCTCATCGGAGGAGGCATCCAGGCTCTCGAGCAGAGAACCTGCAATCGAAGCGCGCTCTTCGTCGGAGAGTGCGAGCGCCTTTTGAAGGATTTCGAGCGCTTGGTTTGTCATAAGGTAATTATAGCGCCAAAACAACCTGGGCGGTTTTCCAAAGCCCGCGGTACAACGGTGGCGGAATTACAGCGACTAGTGTATATGCATGGCCATCCGGCTGGGTGATAGTGCCCGGCCACTTCATCGAAGTGGGTTCATCGCGTTACCGCCCAGCAACTAACGCGGTTTCGCAAGGAGCACAAAATCATGTCTTTCCTTGCTTGGATCATCCTCGGACTCTTGGCTGGTTTCATCGGAAGCAAAATTGTCAACAAAAGCGGCGAAGGCGTTTTCCTCGACATCATCTTGGGAATCGTCGGCGCAGTGGTCGGCGGATGGCTGTTCAACACTTTCGGTCATAGCGGCGTGACCGGCTTGAATCTGTATAGCTTGCTCGTCGCTGTGATTGGCGCAGTGCTCGTGCTTGTTGTGTGGCACGCGATCAAACGCGCTTAGCGTAGCGCGCCGCGCCACACATTCAGACGAGATTGACGAGGACGTAGAAACGCAGAAGTAAAAACGAGAGCGCTTTAGATTCGGATTTGAACGCTCAGAACAATCGTGGCTGGCGGCGCGGCAACTCGCGCCCAAAATATTGGTAGGCCCGCGGCGTCGCCATTCGCCCGCGCGGCGTGCGATCGATCATGCCGATCTGCATCAGATACGGCTCGTACATTTCCTCGATCGCGTCTTCCTCTTCGCTGAGCGCAGCGGCAAGCGTGCCGAGCCCAACCGGCCCACCACCATATTTGTCGAGCAGCGCGAGCATCAGATTGCGATCGACTTCGTCGAGTCCGCTCGAGTCGATGCCAAGCATCTGTAGAGCTTCTTGAGCGACGGCGCGCGTAATGCGCCCCGCTGCGCGTACCTCGGCGAAGTCACGCGCCCGGCGCAGCAACCGATTCGCAACGCGCGGTGTCCCACGGCACCGGCGCGCAATTTCTTCCGCGCCGCCTTCGTCCATCTCGATATTCAAAATTTTCGCCGAGCGATTCAGGATCACGAGCAGATCTTCCGGCTCGTAAAAATCGAGCCGATGCACGATTCCAAATCGCGACCGCAGCGGCGCCGTAATCAGCCCCGCGCGGGTGGTGGCGCCGATCAGCGTGAAATGTCCCAGCGGAAACGGATGAATGCGCGCGCCCGGCCCCTGGCCAATAATCAAATCGACGCGAAAATCTTCCATCGCCGGATACAAAACCTCTTCCACCGCCGGCTGCAGGCGATGAATTTCGTCGAGAAAGAAAACTTCTTTCGCCTCAAGCGAAGTCAGAATCGCCGTGAGATCGCCTTTGCGTTCGAGCAGCGGCCCCGCGCTCGTCTTGATCGGTACATTCAACTCGTTCGCGATAATTTGCGCCAGCGTTGTTTTGCCGAGTCCCGGCGGACCATAAAGCAATACGTGATCGAGCGCTTCCCCGCGGCTGCGCGCAGCTTCGATGGCAATTTGAATATTTTCTTTGACGCGCTTCTGACCAATGTATTCGCTGAGCCGCGTCGGCCGAACGCTCGCCTCGATGCGCGCGTCTTCGTCATAAACCGCACCAGAGACGATCCGTGGCGGTTCGCGCCGATCCAACATTCGCTTTGTGCTTGCGTCAGCCATGATGGTTTAGCGTCGCCACTATTACTAAGGTCGAGCAGCTCTTCCCTTCGGCGCACTCAGAATTTGCAGCGCCGCTCGCAGCATCTTCTCAAAATTAGCGCCAGCGCCGGCTTCCCGCTTTGCCTCGGCGACCGCAGTTTCCGCCGCGCGTTGATCGTATCCCAGGTTAACAAGCGCCGATGCCACATCGGCTTCAATGCCAGCGGGACTCGATGCCGCAGGTCGCTCGACTTCGACAGTCACCGCGTCGAGCTTGTCCTTCAGCTCGACAACCATGCGTTCCGCAGTTTTGCGTCCGACTCCGGGAATTTTCGTCAGCCGCGCCAGATCGCTGTTGCGAATCGCAGGAACAAGCTCTTCGACACTCATGCCCGACAAAATTTTCAGCGCGAGCGACGGTCCGACGCCGGAAGCCGACAGCAACATCTCGAAAAAATGTTTCTCGCGCGAAGAAAGAAACCCGTACAGCATCAGCGCATCTTCGCGCACATGCGTATGAATCAACAGTGTGACTTCGGTATGCAGATCGCCCAGCGTGGCGTAGGTCGAGAGCGGAACCATCACAACATACCCGACGCCGCTAACATCAACGAGCACTTGATTCGGCCGCTTGTCCGCAAGCCGCCCGCGCAGTTGCCCAATCATCGCAGCCAGTATTGCCGCCTTATCTTCGCCTGTCAAACACGAAGAGATTGGTCACATTTGCCGACTTCGGCCCGTCAAAACGTGAACGTGACGAGCTCCAGGTGAAGCACCGATTGCGGCTTCGATCCAGCCTGAGAGAAAATCTGGACTGTGGAGGGTAACCAACATGCCTGACAAGATTGTGAAGACGACGGTTGACGGGACGTTTCGGCAGACGAATCTAACGAACGAATCTCCAGAATATTTAGCGAGGCGCGAAGAACTTCGCCTCGCTGAGATCGAACTGATGAAGCAGCGCGAGCGCGTCGCCGATTTGCGCCGCCATCTCCCCGAAGGCGCCGCGGTTCAGGACTACGAGTTTGAAGAAGGCCCGCGCGATCTCAACGCCGCCGATTCGCCGATCACCAAAGTTCGCCTCAGCGAACTTTTCACCAAGCCGAATCGTTCGCTGGTGATCTATCACTTCATGTTCGGCAAAAAGAACAGTAGGGCGTGCCCGATGTGCACCGCCTGGATCGACGGCACGAACGGCATCGCGCATCATCTCGCGCAAAATCTGGATTTCGCCATAGTGGCAGCCGCCGACGTCCCAACACTGCGCGCTTTCGCCCGCGAGCGCGGCTGGGACAAGCTCCGCCTACTCAGCGCCGCCAAGAACACATTCAAGTTCGACTTCGGCAGCGAAAATCCCGACGGCGGCCAAGACTCCACGCTTTCCGTTTTCACCCGCGATGCCAGCGGCGCCGTGCGCCATTTTTATACAGCGCATCCATGGATGTCGCCCGAAATCAAAGAGCGCGGCATCGATCTGCTCTCCCCGACCTGGCATGTCCTCGATCTCACGCCGCAAGGCCGCGGCAATTGGTACGCGAGCCTGGACTATGGCACGAAGGTACAAGCCGCGTCGAAATAATCCATTCCGGCGAGTTCCCAATCGATTGAACGTCCGTGCGGATAGCTCTGCCCGACCGGACAGGGTTGCGAGGCGGCTACGCCCGATCGGCGCCGACCTTGTCCGCTTCTCCTCGCTATCTTTATACTTGTTCCATTCCGGCGCTCCCCGCGCCGAGAAAAATCGGCCCAAGATCGCGCTTTGACGGTTCAATTGATTTCGTTTGAGGAGCAGCAGTGAGTTACGCCGCGCTGGAACAGAAAATTCACAGTTTCTTTGCCGACGCCGAATCCACCGGCTTCGGGACCGGCTGGTGGAGCGGAATCCTGTCTGTCTTTTGCGGAGTTCTCGCGTTCGGCGCGGTACTCTGCCTGCTTTTTCCGCAGTATCTGACTTCGCCCGAATTGCGCGTGCACTACCCCATGCATACAATGCGCATCGTAATTCAGGGCCTTATCGTCGCGGGAGTTGTCTTCGGAGTTCTGTCCTGCCTTTTGCGCAAGAAAAAAGTTCTGGCGTTTACCGGCATGTTGTTCGCGATCGCGGCGACGGCTCTGGGCGGATCGAGCGTGCAGATCAATGAGACCCTGCACATCGGCCCATCCGTTGGCCTCGATTGGTTTTTGCTCGATTTGCTCCTGATGGCGGTGATCTACGTTCCGCTCGAAAGACTTTGGCCGCAATATCCCGAGCAAGGCACTTTCCGCAATCAGTGGACGCTGGACATCGTCTATTTCATGTCCACGCATTTCCCGCTGCAGATTTTGTCGTTTCTGGTTTTGCTGCCAGCAACGCAAGCCACGAAATATCTGGGTATTCCGGCGCTTCAACAATTCATCGCGCGAATGCCCTGGCTCGTGCAATTTTTCCTGGCGATCGTGGTCGCCGACCTCGCCGAATATTTCGTTCACCTGGCGTTTCACAAAGTGCCGTTTCTGTGGCGCTTTCACGCGATTCATCATTCCTCAAAGGCGCTCGATTGGATCGCCGGCTCGCGCTCGCACTTTGTCGATGACACGCTCGTGCGCGCCTTCGTTCTTGCTGCCGCTGATGTTTGGATTTTCTCAGACGATCATCTTCGCGTACCTGATTTTCGTCACGCTGCACGCGACGTGGACGCACTGCAACTTCGGCCCGAACGCGAAGTGGCTCGAAAAATTCCTGGTGATGCCGCGCTACCATCACTGGCATCACACTTCTCAACCTGAAGGCATCGACAAAAATTTCGCCATCCACTTTCCGTGGATCGACAAAATCTTCGGAACCTATTATTTTCCTGAAAAGTGGCCTGATTCCTACGGGCTCGCGGGCGAGGAGCTTGCGCCGACCTACCTCGGCCAAACCGTCCAGGCGTTCTACAAACGAAAGCCGTCGACTCAAAAAGAAGATATCGCTTAAAAATTCAGCGCCGTGAGCGGAACGTCTTTCGGGACTTGCGCCCCATTCGGCGTCGCGCTCACTAATCCCAGAGATTTCATCACCCGCACCGTCAAAAATCCGAAATCGTATTCCGATTCGTGATGGCTCAGCCGCAACAGCCCTGGATAGTGATGATGATTATTCTGCAGGCACGCGCTGAACGTCGCCGTCACCGGCAGCCATTCGCCGATGTTCATCGCGTTGTCTTCTTCGTCTTCGTAACGCCGGTAGCCGAATGTTCGCGTGTGGGTCCAGTAGTTTTGAATCATGTTCACCCACAGCGCGAAGAGGCGCATTCCGACCCATATCACCAGCGTGAACCGCAAGTCGCCGACGAGTTTCCATAAAAGCCAAAAGCTCAGCGCCTGCGCCACGATCATGAAAATCGGGCTCGCGACCACGCGAAACGTCCGCGACTTCAAAATCGGATCCGTCGCCAGGTTTTCATTGCACTCATACGGCATCATGCAGCGGTACATCGTGCGCCACAATCCATCCGACGAAAGTTTGTTGGGATCGCCGTCGTGGTCCGAATTTTTGTGATGCAATCGATGCCGATTCACCCAAGCGATCGGATCGACGTAAATCCCGAACACGTTGTTCACGATCGTCACGGCCTTGATAAACCAAACTCGATAGTCGAGCGCGCGATGCGCAATTCCCATGTGCAGCACATCGGCCAGATACAAACCCGCCATAAACCAGCAGCCGATGAAATAAGCCGCCCCGATCGCGAGCCCGCGCCACGGTCCGAGGTGCGCCGGTGCGAAGTACATACACGCCAGCGCGTACGCGAGAATAGTCAGGTAGCCATAAACGTTATAGATTTTCACGTCGATCTCCGTTGCGCGCTATTCAAACAAGGAATCGCGGAGTTTTCAAATGACAAGTTGAAGAAAGTTGTCGCGACGTTTCACGACATTTGTAGCGGCGACTTTACGTCGCAAGATCCTTCGGCGGCGCAATTCGGCGCAACGACCACAAGTGGTCTTAGCCATTCGCCGCTTGCAGCAACACTTCACGCAGTCGCCGCGCGACGATTACTTCTTCACCCGGCTCCAGCATCCACACGCCGACAATAATCTTATTCGTGTCCTTCGGAATACCCGCGCTGGCCTGGCTCGAACCCGTCGCCGGATTCAGCTCGATGCTCGGCGTCCCCCCGCGCAGGGCTTTCGACACCGCCTTCGGCGCGATCTTCAGCCGCGATTCGTCATACCGAATCAGCAGATGCGGCACATTGTTCGCCACCGGCGGAATAAAAACCTCCGCCGTCACCGTCGGAATGTCTTTCAGTTGCGCCGCTATCACATCACAACGCCGCCGAAACTCCTTCTCGAATTCAGCGTCCGACTGGCTCGTAAACCAATCGATTGCCGCAACCATGCCAACAATCTGTTCTTTCGCGACTTTCATTCCGCGCCCGACGACATCATCGTTCGGCGAATTGTTTTTCGTCGCGGCAGCAATCAAATCAGCGCGACCCAGCAGCAACCCGGCATTCTGCGGCCCGCGCATTCCCTTGCCGCCTGAAAACGCAACCAGGTCGAAACCCATCTGCGTGTAATTCCACAAATTTGAAATCGGCGGCACATCCGCGGCCGCGTCATTCAAACACGGCACGTTATGCGCATGCGCGACGCGAATCCAATCCTGCCGGCTGATTTGTCCTCCGTCGGCTGCGTTGTAGAAAAAACACATCACCGTGTTCGGAGTAAACGCCGCTTCGTACTGCGCGATCGTCTCGACCTCGACAAATCGAATTCCGCAATTCCGCATCGCGTGCTCGTATTCGTAGCGATGCGCCTTCTGCGTGATGACTTCGTTCTTGAGCCCAGCCATGTCCGTCGGCATCAAGTGGCCGGCCGTCGGCCCGTTCGCGACCGTCATACACGCAGCGGTGCCCAGCGTTACCGCCGACGCTGCGCCCGCCGTCACCATCGCCGATTCACACTTCAGCTTTTGCGCGATGTACTTTCCGGCGGCTTGCTGCAATTCCTCCAGAAACACCGGATGCTTCGCCGCTTCGGCAACCGCTGCTTGCACCGGCGGCGGCATGAGGCAGCCCGTGAGGTACGTATACGTGCCGGCCGCGTTGATGCGCTTCGTAACGCCAAGCTTGTCGTAATAATCGACGGGCGCAGGAAGTGGCGCCGCGGGAGCCTGCGCAGCCGCCACTGTTTCCAACGGCAGCGCGCGCGTTAGCGCGAACCCAGTCAGAGCAAGATTGATCCGTCCAAAAAAACTGCGTCTCGTACTTTTTCCAGCCTGGTTCACGGAATGCTCCTTGGTTAATTCGGTTTAATGCGCCGGATTGTGCCACGAATCATACACCCGCGAAACATCTATACATCGCGCACACGTTTCTCCGCGTGAAACCGTCACGCACAAAGTGGCTATATGCAGCTCGGGGAATCCAATCCCAAGTGGTTTGCTAAAGACAGCCCTTTTGCCTCATGGTATAAGACCACTTTACTGAACTGCATTTCGGCGTCGCAACGAGGGGCTTCGATATGAGCGCATTCATAAATTCTTCCGCTGCCATGCTTGCGGTCGTCATCCCCAGCGACGTGATTTGGTCTTACACGGTTTTCGCTCTGGTCTGTGTCGCCGGCGTAGTATCGATTTTTCTACGCGGCGACTGGCAAAGAGCCCACAACATCGACAAACTGCTTCTCTTCGGCCCGATCTTCTATGCCGCCCCGCTCGGTGCCTTCGGCGCCGAACACTTCACGCAAAGGGCAGGCATCGCAACGATGGTGCCGAAATTTGTCCCATGGCACATGTTTTGGACGCTCTTCATCGGCGCCTGCTTCATCGCGGCAGCATTCAGCCTCGTAAGCAGGATCCAGGCGCGCCTCTCCGCGACCCTGGTCGCTCTCACATTTTTTCTTTTCGTTCTGCTGATGGACGCGCCCGGCTGGGCGACGCAGCCAGGCAATCGCATTTTCGCCATGCTGACTCTGCGCGAATTGGCGTTCAGCGGAGGCGCACTCGCACTGGCCGCAAGCTTAACCGCGCAGGAAAACGTGCAGCGCGCCCAAATTTTCGCGACAATCGCCCGCTACTTCGTCGGAATTCCCGTGCTCGTCTATAGCATCGCGCAATTCCTGCACGCCGACCTTCTCCCCGGCGTTCCGCTCCAACGCGCGACTCCGAGCTACATCCCGGGACACTCGCTCTGGGCTTACGTGGGAGGCTTCGGCTATCTGTTTGGCGGAATTCTTTTGATGATCGGAAAGAAGACGCGCATCGGCGCAACGTGGGCAGCCCTGACGGTTTTCCTGATCGAACTCGTCGTCTACGTCCCAATCGGCATCGTAGACCGCGCCAGCCTCGGCAACGGCCTGAACTACGTCGCCGACACGCTCATGTTCTGCGGCGCCGTCTTTCTGCTCGCCGCCGCGATGCCTCACGAACAAGCACCGCACGCGCAACTCGCTACCGCGCCGGATGTGGCTTAACGCCGCTCCACGTCCACGCGCGAATCTTCCACGCACCTGATTCGCGATGCAGCACCGCTGTGATTTGCCCCTCTTCTTTGAGCGGCTTACCGTGCTCTTTGTAGACATAAACCGTCGGGATCACCACGTACGCAGCGTCGGCAACTTCCTCCACGCGCGTTGGCTTGCCATACGTGACCTTGCCATCCGTAACGCCCGTCGCCTGTGCATGCTTGTCGTAAGCGTCCGCCCACTCGTGCGCCGCATTCGGCCCCGACCAAATGTGCGGCGCAAACTCATCGACAATCGTGATCGGCCCTGTCGCATACGCCGCAAACGCTGATTGCACATCGCCCGAGTTGAATCCATCGATAAACTGCCGCACCGGCGCCGCCGGATCGTCTCCCGCCGCCGGAACCACCGCAGGCGCGCATAGAACGAGAGCAATTAACGCAACAATTGCATGCTTCATGATTTTTCCTTTTGCGGAGACTCCTTGAAGTTGCCGTGAGCCTCCCATGCCCGGTTGAAAGTTGTCAATTGAATCGCCCCAATCAAGCGCCTAAGTCGCGCCACAAATCATGTGCGCTTTTGGGATTCGGACAACAACACCGCGCGAAACTGGGACACCGCTCAAATTTTCTCGCAGCGCCTGCTCACAACCGAGCCGCCTCGCCGTCCGAACGCGCAAGGCACGTCGCGTCCGCTAAACAGCAAAGCCGAGCGGGTGCTCGCCAACACCAACATCGGACGCACGCCACGAGGGACAATGTCCACTTTCGTCCAGGACCTGCGCTACGCACTTCGCAATCTGATCAAGAATCCCGGCTTCACCATCGTCGCCGTTCTGACTCTCGCCCTCGGCATCGGGGCAAACGTCGCCACCTACAGCGTCGTCTACGGCGTGCTCCTCAAGCCGCTTCCCTTCTCGCAACCCGATCAACTCGTCCGCGTCTTCGACGACCAAAAGCCGACCAACGAAAAAGACATTGGCATGTCCGTCCCCGAACTCGCTGACCTGCAAGAGCGCTCCGGCGTGTTCTCCGAAGTTTCCGCGGTTCTCTCGATCAATTCCGCGATCGCCGGCGGCGACCGCGTCGTGCGTGCTGAAACCCTGGTTGCGAGTCCCGACTACTTCACACTGCTCGGCGCAAAACCGCAGCTCGGGCGCGTCTTCACGCAACAAGACGCAGTCCCTGGATTTCTCGAACAAGTGGTGATCAGCAACGGATTCTGGCGTCGCTACTACGGCGCGGACCCGAACATCATCGGTAAGAAAATGCAGCTCGACAGCGACATGTACACCATCGTTGGCGTCATGCCTGAGGCATTTCGCCATCCAGGGCCCACCCTCAGCACCGACGTCGAAGTTTGGACCGCAACCGGTTTCACCGCGCAGCCGTTTCCCGCGCAGCCCGATCGCTCGCGACGATTTCTCAACGCTGCCATCGCACGGCTCAAGCCCGGCCTATCCATCACGCAGGCGCAAGCGCAACTCGACACGTATGTCGCCCAACTCACGCGCGCGTATCCAAATGACTACCCAGCCGCCGCCGGGTGGGCATTGCGACTGGTTCCGGTCAAAGACGATTTGGTCGGACCTCAACGCACCGAATTGCTGATTTTGCTGGGCGCGGTCGGTTTTGTGTTATTGATCGCGTGCGTCAACATCGCAAATCTTTTGCTGGCCCGATCGTCTTCACGCCGGCGTGAGATCGCCATCCGGCTCGCGATGGGCGCCGGCCGCACGCGCTTGATGCAGCAGCTCCTGACAGAAAGCACACTGTTGTCGGTAATTTCCGGAACTGTCGCGCTGGTGACGGTACTGCTCCTCAAAGATGCGATCGTCGGACTCGCCCCGGCAGATATTCCACGCCTCAATGAAGTTGACATCAGCGCGGGCGTCTTGATCTTTGCTTTCGCGGTTTCCGTCGTGACCGGCGTCGCCTTCGGACTCTTACCCGCGTTTCAAGCCGCGCGCGCCGATCAAGTCGAAAATCTGCGTGAAGGCGGCCGTGGCTCCGGTCTTGGCCGCCGGCATACGCGCCTCTCACGCGTCCTTGTGATTGCCGAAGTTGCTCTATCGATCGTGTTGCTTGCTGGCGCGGGCCTTTTGCTGCGCAGCTTCTGGCGCGTCCTGCAGGTCAATCCCGGTTTCAACCCCGAGCATTTGACCACCGTGCAGATCTGGATTCCTCAGCCCAACAATCTCGACGATCCCTTTCGCATCGAAGAAAAGCGCGCAGACTTCCTCCTCGAGGTTTCGCGCCGCGTCGCATCAATCCCCGCCGTGGAAAGCTCTTCGATTTCGGGCAACGATACGCTCCCCATGAATTCGGGCCGCAATTATTCGAGCTTCTCAATCACCGGCCGCCCTGCCGATGCGACGCATCAACCTGTGGCCGACATCGCCGTCATCGACACGCGCTATTTCCAGACGATGCAGGTCCCGCTCGTGTCCGGACGCAATTTCAGCGATCTCGACACCTACAACACGCGCCCCGTCGCGGTGATCGATCGAAAGCTCGCGCGCGACTACTGGCCCGATTCCGATCCCGTTGGCCAAGAATTAAAATTCGGATTCGGTCGCGGCCTGCAAGGCGTCACCATCGTCGGCATCGCGGGCGATATTAACTCCGACGGCTACGACGCGCCGACCGTGCCCCACATCTATGTTTCGCTGGGACAGTTTGCGCCCGTCAACGCGGTTGTGTTTTTGCGGAGCCGTACTGCAAGCGCGGCGCAACTCGGGGACGCCGTCCGCCACGCGGTGGAAAGCCTCACGCCCAACGTTCCCGTGCACAGCATCGTCACCATGGATCAAGTTGTGAAGCGATCCATGGCCAACCGGCGCTTCTCGCTGGAATTGCTCGGCGTCTTCGCTGTGGTCGCGATGCTGCTTGCTGCGATCGGAATCTACGGCGTGATGTCCTACTCCTTCAGCCAGCGCACGCACGAAGTCGGCGTCCGCGTCGCCCTCGGCGCCCAACGTCTCGACATCTTGCGCATGGCCGTCGGCGAAGGCATGTTCGTTGTCGCCATCGGACTCGTGCTGGGCCTCGCCGGCACGCTCGCCGTGACGCGCGTCTTCCAATCAATGCTCTTCGGCGTCAACGCCACCGACCCCGTCACGCTCATCGTGGTTGCAGCAATCCTCGCGGCAGTAGCTTTGCTGGCCTGCTACATCCCAGCCCGCCGCGCCACGCGTGTCGATCCACTCACCGCCCTCCGCGTCGAGTAATTCGCTTTCGACGCGAAAATCGGTGAAAACTACGCGCCTTTGCTTAGTAGAAATTCCACGACTTCCGAATGCTTTCTTTCTTCCGCGATCGCAACCGCGTTCCTTCCGTCGTTCCCCTTCGCATGAATATCCGCGCCGTGCACCAACAAGTCCTTCACGATATTAAGGTGCCCGTTTGCCGCAGCCGTCAGCAACGGCGTATACCCTGGTCCATAGCGGTAATTTGCATCCGCTCCGTTTTCAAGAAGCCAGATCGCAATCTCTTCGCGTCCGCTCGCAACTGCACCGGTCAGCGCGTTGTATCCCGTTCCATTCGTCGCGGCCGCCGTCAGGTCCGCCCCCTTTTCAAACAAATACTTCACGATCGCAAAGTGCCCAAACGCGGCGGCCAGCGCCACCACCGGAAAGCCATCCGGCGAATACCCGCGGGCCAAACCGTCTCCATCCTTCTCCACAAAATGTTCCACGCGCTCCAACTGCCCCGCCGCCACCGCTTCGTGAAATTCCAGGTGCGCTCCATGCGCGATCAAAAAATCACGCACCTCGGTTCGACCGCTGTAAATCGCAGCCAGGACCGGCGATTGCCCCTGCTCATTCTTCGACACCGCGAGCGGCGCATCTTCCGCCAGCATCGACTTCACCTTGCCCGCATCGCCCGAACGAATCGCCGCAAAAAATGCCTGCACGTCACTCATTCAAAGCTCCTGAAGTCCGGGAAGTTGGATGACACACCGCGAGGAGTAGTTAGCACGCAGCTCAAACTTTAAGCGGCTGTTGTAGCAGCGACTTTACATCGCCACTTTTTTGAACCGGGAGAAATCGAAATGCAACAAAGCACCGCGTCAGCGTCGCGATCGATCTTTGCGCACCGCTTCATCAATCAACGCATCCAGCTCACCGCGTGTCAGCCGCACCGGATCGTCCGAATGCTCCGCCGAATCACTCGTCACCGGCAGCTCCGCGCCACCGCCCGGAGGAGGCACGACGTAATACCGAGTCCGCGCCGCCATCAACTTCGCCACTTCCCGGCTCGACAACAACGTCGGCGTCCCCGCCAATTCCGCCGCCAGCGTAATCTTCGCGAAATGCTCGATCGTCTCCATGCGATAAAACGCCGTCAGCGTGTCCGGTCCGCAAGTCACCGCGCCATGGTTCGCCATCAAGAGCGCATCGTAGTGCAGCACATATGGCTCAATCGCCGCGCTCAATTCCGGCGTGCCAGGCGTCCCATATTTCACCAGCGGAATCTGCCCCAGCCCGACGATCACTTCCGGCAGCAGCGCCCGATCCAACGCGCGCCCCGCAACCGCAAATCCCGTCGCCGTCGGGCGGATGCGCATGGCAAATCGCCTGCACATCGGGCCGCATCCGGTAAAACAACAAGTGCATCGCCAATTCCGACGACGCCTTCCGCTCGCCCGCGATGTGCCGCCCTTCGAGATCGATGATCACCAAATCATCGGGTGCGAGCATGCCTTTGTTCATGCACGTCGGCGTCGTCAGCACGCGCTCCTCGTCGAGCCGCACCGACAGATTGCCTTCACACGCGACAATGTAGCCGCGCTCGTACATCCATCGCCCCGCCACGCACAAATCGGCGCGATGCTGCTGCTCGGATTTTGCTGAGCCTGGTAAGAGAGATCCCGTCGCCACGACACAACTCCTTATTGGCGCCGAATTATCGTCGGAACCACGTGGGGACACAAGCCGAAATTACTGGCCGCGTGAGGGGGCGGACGCGTCCTGCAACGAGCAAAAGCTTGGCCTGCTTCGCACCTGTTTTAGCCGAATTTTAGCCGTGCCTTCTACGCGTAAATTCCGCGCAGTTTCAGCGCACTCGCCACGCGGTCAATCGCCAGCATATATGCCGCGATGCGGTTATTCACATGGTGCAGTTCGGCGTAGCGTACCACTTGGTCGAACGCGTTTTCCATGACAAAGAGCAGCCGGTCGTTGACTTCGCTCTCTCGCCAGAAAAAGCCCTGGCGATCCTGCACCCACTCGAAGTAGCTGACCGTCACGCCGCCGGCATTACCCAAGATATCAGGCACGGTGAAGATGCCCTTCTTATCGATGATCGCGTCGGCCTGCCATGTCGTCGGCCCATTCGCGCCTTCGCACAAAATGCGCGCTTGCACCTGGTTGGCATTCGTCTCTGTAATTTGATTCTCGATCGCCGCCGGAATCGCGATGTCGCACGGCTGAAACAGCACATCGCGCGCGGTCATCTTCTGCCCGCCGCCGGGGAAATCTTGCAACGGCCTCTTCTGCGTGTAGACCCAGTCGATGACCTTCGGCACGTCGAAGCCCTTATCGTTATAAAGCCCGCCGCCGATGTCCGCGAGCCCAACGATTTTGTAGCCTTTCTGCTGCATCAGCATCGCGGCCAGCGATCCGACGTTGCCGAATCCCTGAATCACCACCCGGCAACCATCGACCTTCATGCCCAATTTCTTCAGCGCCTTGTCGCAGCACATCATCACACCGCGTCCGGTCGCTTCGCGTCGTCCCGCCGAGCCGCCCAACTCGATCGGCTTGCCGGTGACAACCGCCGTCGTCGCCTGTCCGACGTGCATCGCGTAGGTATCCATGACCCACGCCATGGTCTGCTCGTTCGTGCCCACGTCCGGCGCCGGAATATCGCGCTCGGGCCCAAGCCAATTCGCCAGCTCAGCCGTATAACGCCGCGTCATGCGCTCCAGTTCGCCGCGCGTCATCTTGCGCGGGTCACAAATGATCCCGCCCTTCGCGCCGCCGAATGGAATGTTGACCACCGCGCACTTCCACGTCATCCACGTCGCCAGCGCGCGCACTTCGTCCAGCGAAACGTCGGGCGCAAATCGAATCCCGCCCTTGCCCGGCCCGCGCACCGTCGAGTGCAACACGCGATACCCGGTGAACACTTCCAGCTGCCCGTTGTCCATCCCGATCGGGATGTACAAGGTGATTTCCTTGCTCGGATACTTCAAATACCGGTAGACGCCCTGCTCGAGTCCCAACTTCTGAGCCGCCACTTCAAAACGCGCTTCCGCGTTCTGGTAGACATTCATTTCTTCTGGTGCTGGGGCGTGCGCCATCGCAAACGTCTCCTCTGACGGGTACTGCCGTCGCTCGGTCCGGCCCGCAAATCACACACGGGCGGCATTTTAGGAGCCAAGAAAGGCCGGGAGTCGCAGGCTACCCTTCCTGCGACGACCTCGCTTAGCCGGGTGGCCAGTATATCGTTGCCCGCTCGAAGTTAAAAGATTGAGCTCGCCCGATTGCGCCAGAATGCAACGCTTGAATCAACAGATGCTTTTTGCGCCGTTCGCCATCGAATTTTCAATCCCGCCAAACCAAACTTTGCATTGGCGCGCCCCGCCGCAAGGTGGCACCGTTGGCACCTAACAAAGGGTCCCGGCACGTCGCCGCGGACCTTCCAAATCCGGCCTCTTTCCCGGTCGAACAGAGAGCCGCCACAGTCTTCAGCATTACCGCCGTTCGCAGGAGCCTGTCGCTCCCGCCGAACCGGCGCATCGCTCCAGGACGAGCCCCAATATCACGCGCAGGCGCTCAAGCGCCGCCGCGTTTACGGAGGCCGTCTTGCTACCCACGGGACTCAGCGACTCCAACGTCACTAACGCAATTGCAGCTGTACATGAAATTTGCGCGCAGCCTCTCACCGAAACCCACGCAAAACCAAGCCTCAACGCACCCAACGCCATTGAAGGCTACAAAGCCTCCAAGAACGGCAACGGCCTGCGCGTGCTCGAAGATCTGCCCGAAATCATCGCCCGCGGCGCCGCAGCTCTGACGCCCGCCGAAAAAGAATTGCTCAAGTGGGTCGGCGTATTCTTTCGCCGGCCGACGCCCGGAAAATTCATGATGCGCGTCCGCATGCCCAACGGATTCGCCACCAGTGCTCAATTCCGCGCCATCGCCGATCTCTCGCGCCGACTCGGCAACAACGTTCTCGACATCACGACGCGCCAGCAGATCGAACTCCGGGGCTTCACGCTCGACAGCGTTCCCGAAATCTGGGAAAAACTGCGCGGCGTCGATCTTCGCTCGCTGCAAACCGGCATCGACAACATTCGTAACATCAACGGGTGCGCGCTCGCCGGCTTCACGTCCAACGAACTCTTCGACGCTTCCCACGTCGTGCAGGAGCTCGACCGCATTTTCGTCGGCGCTGAAGGCAATCCCGAATACACAAACCTCCCGCGCAAGTTCAACATCACCGTCACCGGCTGCCTCGACAATTGCACGCACAACGAGTCGCAGGATCTCGCGCTCGTTCCCTCGCGTAAAGGCGGACGCTTCGGTTTCAACGTGCTCGTCGGCGGCAAGATGGGCTCGGGCGGATTCACCATTGCGTCCTCGCTCAACGTTTTCGTCGAACCGTTCGAGGCTGTCGCGGTCGTCACCGAGCTGGTGAAAATCTTTCGCGACCACGGCCCGCGCGAAGCCCGCTCCAAATGCCGCTTCGCGTTTCTCATTCAGGAGTGGGGCGTACGCCGCTTGCGCAGCGAACTCGTCGCGCGCCTCGGCCACGAACTCGAATTCCGCGGCAAAGACATGCGCGGCTCCGGCCACTCCGATCACCTCGGCGTCGTCGCGCAGCGGCAAACCGGACTCGTCGCCGTCGGCCTCTGTATTCCGACCGGCCGCATCAATCCCGAACAACTCGAAGAGCTGGCGCGTCTCGCCGACGAATACGGCAGCGGAGAAATTCGCTTCACCATCGGCCAGAACGCGATCATTCCCAACGTCCGCAACGATCGCGTTGACGATCTGCTCGAAGAGCCGCTCGTAAAACATTTTTCGCCTCGTCCGTCGCCCTTCGTTCGTGGCCTGATCGCCTGCGTCGGCACCGATTACTGCAACATGGCGCTCATCGAAACAAAGAGCCGCGCCGTGGCTCTCTCGCAAGCGCTGAAGGAAAAGCTCGGCTCGCACGGAACGCCTCTCAGCATCCATTGGTCCGGCTGCCCCGCCGGATGCGGCAATCACGAAGCCGCCGACATCGGCCTCCGCGGATTCAAAACCAAAATCGACGGAAAAATTGTCGATGCTGTTGCCATCTATGCCGGTGGACGCACCGGACCCAACGCGATCGCCGGACGCGAAATTTTCGAGACCGTCCCGTGCGACGAAAATTTGCCCGACATCGTCGCCGGCCTGATCCAATCGCATCGCTTCCCCAGCGAGCCCGTCGATAACTGGACGCCGAGCAACGCGCTCCCCGCCGTCGCGAACTGGGTGCCGATTCGCACGCTCATCCCCGACAGTGCCGTTTCCGCCGCGGACGGCGCGGACTGACGCCGATGTCGCAGTCTCGAGTTCATACCGAAAAAACGCCACCGAAGGAGCCACCCGTGACCGATTACGTCAACCCGAAAGATCTCGTTCGCGAAGCCGTCGACCTCGCCGCGAAAAAATCGGCGCTCTCCGTTAAAGACATGCTCATACGCGGCGCACTTTCCGGCGCATTCCTGGGCTTCGCCACTTCGCTCGTCTTCACCGTGAACTCGCAAGGACTCCCGCCCATCGTCGGCGCGATTCTCTTCCCCGTCGGTTTTGTGATTCTCGTTCTGCTCGGTCTCGAACTCGCCACCGGAAATTTCGCGGTGCTGCCGGCAGGTCTGCTCGCAGGCAACGTCAAACTCTCGCGCCTTCTTCGTAACTGGATGTGGGTCTACTTCGGCAATCTGCTCGGCAGCCTCCTCTACGCCGCGCTTTTCTATCTCGCCATCACAAATTGGCACACCGGCAACGGCGGACCCGTCGCCGATTTGCTCAAACAAGCCGCGCTCAAAAAAACCGTCGCCTACGCCGCGCTCGGCTCCAACGGCTGGGGTACCGCTTTCGTCAAAGCAATTCTCTGCAACTGGATGGTGACGATCGGCGCGATGCTCGCTCTCGTTTCCCGCTCGGCGCTTGGCAAAATCGCCGCGATGTGGCTGCCGGTCATGACGTTCTTCGCCCTCGGCTTCGAGCACTCGATCGTTAACATGTTCGTCATTCCGTCCGGCATGATTCTCGGCGCGCCGATCTCGCTGGCGCAGTTTGCGTTCTGGAATCTGCTGCCGGTCACGCTCGGCAATATCGTCGCCGGAACATTCTTCACTGGCGCCGCCATCTACGCGACCTATCCGACGCGTGCCGCCGCCCGCGTGGACACCAGCGCGCCGTCAGTCGCCACGCTCGCGAGCGACCCACAGCCCGCCTTCGCAACCGCGCGAACCGCGACACTTAACCCGATGTAATCACCACAAACCCGCACGTAGCGCCGTTCTTACCCCGAGTTGGATGGGCATCTTCTCGCGTTTTCCATCGATTGGCGCGCCCGCAACTGCTCCAATTCGTGCAAAAATACTTCGAAATGGAAACTCGTTCTAAACCGACCGGCTTCGCTGGCCTCCGTGTCCTGTCGCTCGAGAGCCGCCGCGCCACCGAAATGGCGAAACTCATCGAAACCTACGGCGGCGTAGCCATCGTCGCCCCATCGATGCGCGAAGTCCCGCTCGAAACCAACACCGAAGCCCAGGCCTTCACGCACAGGTTGCTCAAGAGCGATTTCGACGTCGCGATTTTCCTCACAGGCGTCGGCACTCGCGCCCTCACTCGCGTCGCCGAAACCGTCTGCCCCCGCAAAGAATTCATCGACGCCCTGAAGAAAATCCCCGTCGTAGCCCGCGGCCCGAAGCCCGTCGCCGCTCTGAAAGAACTCGGCATCACGCCCGCCGTCACGGCGCCCGAACCCAACACCTGGCGCGAACTGCTCGCCGCACTCGATCAAAACAGATCGACGCTTCCGTTGCGCGCCAAGCGGATTGCCATCCAGGAATACGGCGCGCCGAACGCCGAACTCCTCGCCGGCCTCACCGAACGAGGCGCGGTCATAACGCAAGTGCCCGTCTACGAATGGGCGCTTCCGGAAGATGTAAAACCTCTTCGCGACGCCGTCACCGCACTCACAGGCGGCAAAATTGACGTCGCCCTCTTCACCACATCGATCCAAATCATCCATCTGCTGAAAATCGCCGCCGAACTCGGCAAAGAGAAAGAGACCATCGCCGCCTTCGCCAAAATTCTCGTCGGCTCGATCGGCCCCGTCACATCGGAAGAGCTCCGCGCACATGGCATCGCCGGCGACATGGAGCCTTCGCACCCTAAGATGGGCTTCCTCGTCAACGAAGTCGCGCAAGGCAGCGCCGAGCTCCTCGCAAAAAAAAGAGCCGCGGCCGATACTTCAGCCGCGGCCTCAAATTAGTTTTCTTTTCCCGCTGACTCGATTCGATCGAACCTTACTGCAACCGGAACTGAATCGTCACCGTCAGGTGCATCGGCACGGCCTTGCCATCGAGCGTCGCCGCTTGATACTTCCACTGCCGCAACGCATCCATCGCCGACTGATGCAGCATCGCTGGCCCCGACACCACCTTCATCGACGAAACCCGCCCGTTCACATCGACCAATGCATCGACCAACACTTGCCCTTCGATGCGACGCGAACGCGCCAGCGTCGGATAAGCCGGTGGTACCGACGAAATCAAATGCGCCGCCTTCACGTCTCCACCGATCGGCAACGGAACGGCAGGAGCCACCGGCTGCTTCGAGTTTCCGGCAACCAGTCCGCCGCCCATCGCATCTCCGGCAGGCACGATCTGTCCCGATGAATTCAACGCAAGTGCTTCCGCTTCGCCAACGACTTCTCCTGTCGGTCGCGTCGCTTTCGGCGCCGCAAGGTGAACTTCGCCGAGGCTCGGTTTCTTTGCAACCGGCGCTGGCTCCGCCAATTTCTTGTAAGCCGAAAGTTCCGCCGACGCAGTTTTGTCAACCGTCTTTGCAAGCTGTGCCGAAGGCGCGTTGTTCTGCGTATTTTGCTGCGCGTTACCGGCTGGTTGATTCGCCTGCACTGGCTCCGAATTGATATTCGATCGATTCGGCGTTGCCGTTTTGTCCGTCGACTTTGCCGCGGGCTGCGCTGCGCTCGCGTTCGAATTCGAATTCGCCGCCGGCGCTTCCGGCGCAACCGCCGCGGGAGCGGTCGCCGCTTCCGCAGTCGTGGATGATGCCTGCGATGCCGCGCCCGAATTGTTGCGCGAATACCATGTCGCGCCCGCGGCAACCAAAATCAATCCCGCCGCGATCGCGCCGATCAAGATCGCCTTGTTGCTCTTCTTCGGTGCGTGCGCCGCCAGATCGGTCGGAGGATCGGTCAAATACGATTCGAGGAGTGGCTCGACTCCCTCTGTGCGGCCTTCTTCTTTCGCCGTCGCAGGCACAGAGGGATCCTGCACTTCGAATTCGATCACGCGATCGTCGCGCGATTCTTCCTTCGCGGTGAGCTCGTTTTGCGAGTGCGTCGCCGCATTGCGTGCCAGCGGTTCGAGCCACGACGGAATTTTCACTTCGTCCTGATCCGTCGGCGTCAACGGCGCGTTCTTAATCGGCGCGACCGGCTTCGTTGCTTGATTCTGCTGTCGCGAAAACTCGAGAACCTTGTTCACAGCCGCGGCAGGCGCAATCGGGGCCACAGGCGCAACCGGCGCCGCCGGAACGCTCTTCGCATCGCCTAGCATCGTCGCGAGCTGTTCTTGTAGCTTCTCGCTTTCGCGGCGCAGCACATCGGGCGTCGTCGTTGGCACGTTTGCCGAAACCTGAGTCGTTGGTGCGGAAGGCGCTGCTGGCTTAGGTGGAGCGATATTCGACACCGGCGCTTTCGGCGCGGGCGGATGACTCGCGATCGGAGCCGACGAAGTCATTCCGCTTCCCCATCCATCGGTCAGTCCGGGAGCCTTCGGCAACGGCAATGAGTTTGGTTTCGACGCTGGCGCATTCGCTTCTGGACGTGCCGCAAAAATCTGCGCGGACGGCGAGGACGCAACCGGCTGTGAAGCTGGGTGCGGAACATGCGCGGCAGGAATCACAGGAGCAACCGGCGCTGCGGGCTTCGGCTCAACACGGGGAGCCGCATTCACCGGCGCGGGCGCTTCCACTTTGGGTGTAACGGATGCCAAAGCCGGCGCGATTGGCGCAACCGGTGCCGGACGCGCAGGCGCTGCCGCGACGGGCGCGCTCGGCGCCGTCGTGCGCTCGCCGGGGAACCGCATGCCCCAAAATCCCGCGACCGCTTCGGTAAATTCCAGCTCCACGTAGCCGCTGACGTTCCGATAATTCTTCGACTTCACCACCTGGCAAACGACTTCTTTCTTCGTCTTGTCGTTCGTCAAAAATAGCAATTGTCCTGCGGTCACCGTCGAGCTCAGCCGGATCACCGCGCCGTTGTGCATCACCAGCACCGTTTGCGTCGCTTCCGAAAACGGCTCGCGCTTGTCGCTGCCTTCCACCGTGCGCGCGCCGTTCACGGTCACCGGCACTTCCAGCGGCACAGGCTGCGGCTTGTTCGCTTCTTCCGCTCCCGCCGTCGTTCGGGCAGTCGTTCCCGGGACACTCGTTTCGAGATCTTTCGCAGTTGGAGACATCGGTCCGCTCACTTAGAGGGCTGAATTTTGTGTCCGTAAGCGGAACTTTTTCAGGCACACCGACCAAGGTTAGAGAGGCCGCTCGAGGACGATTGTCATCGTACGAGCCTCGTCATGCGAAAATATACTGGCCTTCCGTACAGGTGTTCCCGCTCCGAAACCGCCAAATCCCCGCCTCAGTAGCGGCTAAATCACAACCGAAACAAGCCTCCGCGCATGGCGCGACGTCTCTGCGTTATCTTTTGACTTGGTAGCGCCGGCATCTTGCCGGCAGTTTTTCACCGCGTCTTGGCTTAGCGCCCCGCGCTCGAATCGAGCTGCTCGCTATTTCGCCGCTGGCCCAACCGGCCCGAGTGGCTGTCGAAACTTCTCGTCGATCTCCACCTGATAACCCGTCACAAGCTTGTTCGTCTCGTTCGCCATCCCGATCACCGCCTGCAACTCGTGAAACATCGCATCGGTCATCCCTTTGTTCCGCGCCGACGCCGTATGCGACGCGATGCAGTAGTGGCAGTTGTTCGTCACGCTCACCGCCACATACAAAAGCTCTTTCGTCAGCGGATCGAGCGCTCCCGGCGCCATGATCTGCTTGATGCCCTCCCACGTCCGCTTCAGCGTCTCCGGATCGTGCGCGATCGCCTTCCAGAAATTGTTGATCCAGTCCGTCTTTCGCGTCGCCATGATGTCGTCGTACACCGCGCGGACTTCCGGGCTCGCGTCGCTATATTCGATCAGCGGAAATGTAGGCATGAGTTCTCCAAATCATCTGTGAAACGGCCATTTCAAATTAGCAGGAATTCCGCGCACCGCGCAAAAAGCGAAAAGCCCACGGCTTGAAGACCGTGAGCTTCATCGCGTCTGAGAGAGAAAAACTGTTGAGAGAAAAAAGCTTACGTTTAGAAATTTGAGTCAGCAGCCGTCGTTACTACGAGCGATACGACGCGGCCATCTCGAAGTTCATCGCCAGCCGCATATCGATCTGCACCGCGGCATACCGCGCACAAACAGCGCGTTCCGCATCGCACCAGCTCGCCAGGCCCGGCAGCCGGTTGCTCGCCATCGCCGCAACCTTGTTCACCATCGAGTAGTACGTCTTCACGAAACCAAGGCCGCTCGCTCGCGGATCGAGCGTGGGCGTCAGTTCGTGCAAAGTCGCGAAGGTCGCAAAATCCTCGCCCGTCACCAGGCGGTTGTCCACCCGCGCCGCTGCCAGCACGCCTTCCGATACTGGGTGCGTCGCAACCGCGGCCAAAACCGCGCGCCAGTAGTAGAGCCCGAACTGCGAGAGCGCTACGACCGAGATCGAAAGTAGGATGGCGGCGAACATTGGTGATTCCTGGTCCCTTCCCTTCACTCGTAAGTTTCGCCGCGCAGATGTATCACACCTATAGCCCCGGGGTACCACCCAGGTAGAACCTCCGGCCAGACATCCACAAGTTATTCACAGCTAAGGCCTTGCGGTTGGCAGCCGAGCGAACCTAAGCTCCATCGCCGTGCCCTAAACTCCACCTTGCCGGAGCGCCTATGCCATTTCCGACTTCGACGCCAAAATCCATGCGCCGCATCCTATTCATAACACTGGCCTTGCTAGTATTTCCGGTGCTCGCGACAGCCCAATCCGGCGCCGATTCCCATCCCAAAGATCGCGCTGCGATCACGCAACTCCTTACCATTCAACAAGATAACTGGAACAAAGGCGACGTCGATGCCTTCATGTCGGCCTACTGGAGGTCTCCCGATCTCACCTTCTCCGGCACCAGCGGCACCCAGCGCGGATTACGACGCCGTTTACGCGCGCTACAAGAGGAGCTATCCCGACCGCGCGGCGATGGGCCACCTCGATTTCTCGGAACTCGAATTTCATTTCACCGGTAACGACGGCGCGCTCGGTGTTGGGCCACTGGCACCTGACCCGCGAAAAATCCGCCGGCGGCGATATCGGCGGCGTCTTCTCTCTCGTCTGGCAGCGCTTCCCCGAAGGCTGGCGCATCATCCACGACCACACCAGCGCCGTCCCTCCGCCAAAGTAGCTCGATCGGAATCGGCGGTCGTCACAGCCCGGCAATCATGTTGTCAGCAATTTTCGACGAATTTGTACGGGCGCAGCACTGCTGCGCCCCAAGTCCGCACGATGTGAGCGATTGCGTGTGCCGCTCACCGCTCTAACCGTCAGGCTCGTGCCGCCACAACGAGCGCGGCGACCTCAGCCGGCTCATCCTTCTCTTCCCTTCGCTTCGTCATCACAATCTGCGCCGCATCCACATACCGTTCCCGAAACGCCCCTTCGCACCACCCCAAATAGAAATCCCACATCCGCGTAAACCGCTCGTCGAATCCAAGCTCCCGCACGTCCGCCAGCCGTCGGAAAAATCTCTCGCGCCACAGCGAAAGCGTCTTCGCATAGTGCTGCCCGATGCTCTCCGTATCCTTCATCCTGCAATCGCCCGGTCCGCACCAGCGACCGCCCGATCTCCAGCACTGACGCCAATTCGCTCCCCGGAAAAATGTACGTCTGAATCCAGTCCACCCGCTTGCGATAGTCGCGAATCTCCTGCTCCCGCAGCGTGATCGTCTGCAAAAACATCGAGCCGTCCGGCGTCAGCAGCCGGTCGCACGCGCCAAAGAAATCGTCATAATGATCGAAACCGACCGCCTCAAACATTTCGATGCTGACAATCTTGTCGTATTGTCCTTCAAGCTTGCGGTAGTCCTGCATCACGACTTGCACCGACCCTGTCGTTAGACTCGCATTGTTGACGCGCTCGGTCGCCGCCGCAAACTGCGCCGGACTGATCGTCACCGCCGTAACATGCGCTCCGTAATTTCGCGCCGCGTGAATCGCAAACGATCCCCACCCGCATCCGATCTCCAGCACCCGATCGCCCGCCTGCAAATCCAATTTGCGGCATGCCAGATCGATCTTTTCCCGCTGTGCCGCCTCCAGCGAATCGTCCTCGCTCTCGAAAATACGCGCTCGAATACATCATCTGCGAATCGAGAAACAACTCGTAAAACTCATTCCCCAGATCGTAGTGCGCTCGAATATTTTTCCTGCTCCCCGCAATCGTGTTCGCCCGCAGCTTGTGTCGCACGCGTGAGGCAAACGCGCGCAAACTCGACAAAAATTTGTGCTCCGCATCCAGCGTCCGCAAATTTCGCACCGCAACCCGCACCAGCGCCACCAGATCCGGCGTCGTCCAGTCGCCGTCCATGTACGACTCGCCCATCCCGATGTCCGCCCCCAGCAGCGCCCGCACGAAAAATCGCTCGTCGTGAACGACCGCCATCGCGCGCAGGTCCGCGTTCGCCCTGCCGAACGTGAACGTCTCTTCTGGGCACACAATCTCCAGATACCCGTCGCGCAAATCCCGCAACGATTCAAAAAATATTTTCCGCGCCCGCTTCTGCACCCACGAAATCATCCCGCCGCCGTTCCTTTCTCACCGTTCATCGTTCGCGATTGTGTACGGGCGCAGCACTGCTGCGCCCCATGTCCGCACGACGTAAACCGCAAATCGAACCCGTTCGTCTTCGCATAAGTCACGACGTCTGCCTCTTCCCTTCGCCCTTCCGCTCTCCGCTTCATCCCTTCGCTGCCCTTTGCGACATGCGAAAATACCGGCACGCCTTTCACCCACAACTTCAGTGCTTCCCAGTGAATTCCGCCGATGACGCGCATCGTCATCAACGGATACGCCGCCAGCGTCCTGATGCAACTCACGGCGCGTCCAGTCTCGCCTTTCGAGTTGCAGCGTCGCGTCGAAAAACGCCTTCCCGTCCGCAACGGTATTCATGTGCGCCACAAGCCGTTCGCCCGGCGCCGTAAAAATCCAGTCGTACTCCATCCGCATATCCATAAACGGCGACACATGCATTCGTTTCGGCGTGGTGATAGCGTTGCGCTGTCGTACGACGCGCGCCGGTTCGATGCATCGAGCCAATAGTTGTGCGTCTCGCCAAACGTGTTGTTCACTTCCGCCAGCATCGTCTGCAAATTTCCCGCGCTGTCGTAGCAGTAGTAAAACGAAACCGGATTGAACACGTAGCCGAGATACCGCAGATGCGTCAGCAAAAAGATCGGTCCGTCCGGCAGCGCAATCCCATTCCGTTCCGCATCGACCTTCAATCGCTCGCGCAACGCGATCTTCGGATCGCCAAAATGATCGCGCTCGCAATACGACGTCCAGTTCCACTGGTTGTATCCGCTGAACGGCGACACTCGCATCAATTCCGGCAATCGATCGATATCCAGAAACGCCATGAACACCGGATACGAAAAGTCGTGCGCCTTCGGCGAAAATCGCCGGTGCCGCAGCTTGCCGACATAGAGTCCCGATTCCATCTACGCCGCCACTCCCAGCGCGTTCGCCACGCGCAGCGCCGAATTCACTCCATCCTCATGAAATCCGTAAAACCAATACGCTCCGCAAAAATGAGTACGATTCACGCCGCTGACCTCGCTCCAGCGCGATCTGCGCGCGCAACGCATCAAGCGTGTACAGCGGATGGTGATACACGAATCGCCGCAGCACCTTGTCGTTCGCAATGTGCCCATTCGCATTCAGCGTCACGCAGAAGTTTTCCTTCACCGCCAGCGACTGCAATCGATTCATGTGATACGTCATCGTCACCGGACTGTGCCCGTTGCGCGCATCCAGATGCAGCAGATAATTCCACGAAGCGCGCGCAGCCTCTCGATGCGGCAACATCCGCTCATCGGTGTGCAGCACCACGTCATTGCGGCTCGTCGCAAAATGCTGGAACACATCGCGCTCTGCATCGCTCGCATCCGCCAGCAACGGCAACACGCGGTCGCCGTGCGTCGCAAACACGACGTGATCGAACTTCATCGCCGGCCGCTCGTCGCCGACAAAACTCGACCACCACTCCGCCCGGGTGGCGCGCCACTTTCGCAATCTCGACGCCGGTCGATCACGCGATCTCGAAACGGCTTTGTGATCGGCTCGATGTACCGGCTGCATCCACCCGGAATCGTCTTCCACTGCGGATGCCCATTCACCGTTAACATTCCATGATTGTCGAAAAATCGCACCAGCATCGCCGCAGGAAATTCGCGCAGCGAACTCGGCGCGCTAGACCAAACCGCTGCCGCCATCGGATACAAATAAAACTCGCGAAACTCTGGGTGTATCCGCCTTCGTCCAGAAAGTCACCCAGCTTCAGCCGGTCCGCATCCGTGCGATCGAAAATCTCAATCGCGTCCGCATTGAACCTTCGTATCTCTCCGTACAGACGGTATGGCCGCGGATTCAATACATTCCGCTTCTGCGCAAAATATCCAATCAACCCGCGACTCGAATACTCATATCCCGACTTGCGGCAGCTCACCGCAAACGACATGTCCGAATCGACGCGCGGCACGCCAAGCTCGCCCAGCAGCTTGATTAAATTCGGATATGTTCGATCGTTGTGAACGATGAATCCAGTATCGACGGCCAGCGGCCCGGCGCTTGAATCCACCGTAACCGTGTGCGTGTGCCCGCCCAGGCGCGATTCGCGCTCGAACAAGAACACTTCGTGCCTGCGGCTCAGGTAGTAGGCCGCCGCAAGCCCTGAAATTCCCGATCCAATGACGGCAATTCGGCTCAAGATGGATCCCGTCTGGTATTACGTAGCCTGTTCGCAATTTAGATGATGGCTTCAGTGTGTTCGGCTTCGCTCGCTCATCGAGCCAGCCTCTTTATCCGTATTACTCACGGTGGGGGAACTTGCGCGACATTCGCACGCGACGGAACATCTAAGTCTTGATCGCAGCGCTACCTCTGCAATCGAGGACGAATCCTGTGAAACTGTTCCTCAAACTGCTCTTTGGCTTCATTTTTGTCTTCATGGTCGTGATGACGATTCGCACGAGCCTGCAGATCAGTTTGTGGGCCGCCATCCCATCCTTCGCTGCGAGCCCGTGGTCGATGGCCACTCTCTATGACGCTTACTTCGGCTTCCTCACATTTTTCTGCTGGGTGGCCTGGCGCGAGCACTCCATCGGCGTGAAGATTGTCTGGTTCGTTCTCATCATGGCGTTGGGTAACATCGCTATGTCTTTCTACGTGCTGCTGCAACTCTTCGGGCTCCGCGCCGACGAATCCGTCTCGGCGCTCTTTCGGCAAAAAACTGCATGACGACCGAAGCAAACGCCAATCACGAGAATTTTCTTCAGCGGCGATTCGTGCGTCCGGTTATCGAACTTTTGCGCCAGGGCGTGACGCCGGAAAAAATTGCGCTCAGCATCGCTTTCGGCGTGACGCTAGGCGTCTTCCCCGTACTCGGTTCCACCACTGCCCTCTGCGCGCTTGCGGCGTTGGCGTTTCGTCTGAATCTTCCAGCCATTCAAATCGTCAATTATTTCGTCTATCCGTTGCAGATCGCGCTTCTGATTCCCTTTTTTCGTCTGGGTGAAAAGCTCTTTAGCGCGCAGCATCTGCCGCTTTCCGTTCCTCAGATTTATGCGATGATTCACGCGAGCGTCCCCGGCGCGGTGCGCGCTCTCTGGACCACGACGTGGCACGCCATCGTCGTCTGGTCGTTTGTTGGCGCCAATTGCAGCGATAGTTCTGTATTTGATTCTCGTTCCGCTACTGCGCCGCGTCGCGCGCCGCAAACTCGTCTCCGTCCCCGAGGCTGCATGATCGTTCAGCAGGCTGTCCATCTTGGTCTTGCAGGCGCCGGCATCGTCGTCGCGATGATGTTCGTGTTGTGGCTTGTTCATCTCGCAATTCGCAACGCCGCGATCGTGGATGTCGGATGGGCGCTCGGCTTGGCTCTGCTTGCGATCTACTACGCGTATGCAGGCCCAGGCTACAGCGCGCGCAAATACGCGATAGCCGTCATGGCTGGTTTCTGGGGATTTCGTCTCGCTGGATTTTTGCTCTTTTCCCGCGTTCTAGGGCATCCCGAAGAGGGCCGCTACGTTCAACTTCGCAAAGAATGGAAGCGCCATCTCGCTCTGCGATTCCTCTTCTTCTTTGAATTTCAGGCGTTGCTCGACGTGGTCCTGTCCGCGCCGTTCCTGCTCGCCTGCCTCAATGTCGATGCTCCGCTCGGCCTGCTTGAGAAAGTCGGAGCTGGAATTTGGCTCGTCAGCATGATTGGCGAAGCCATCGCCGATCTACAGCTGCACAATTTCAAAAAAGACCCTGCCAACAAAGGCAAAACCTGCCGTGCCGGATTGTGGCACTATTCGCGCCATCCGAATTATTTCTTCGAGTGGCTCATCTGGGTCGGCTACGCGGTCTTCGCGCTCGGTTCTCCGTGGGGCTGGATCGGATTGATTTCGCCGGCGCTTATTTTGTATTTCCTTCTCGGCGTCACCGGAATTCCCGCGACCGAAGCGCAAGCCCTCCGCAGCCGTGGCGATGAGTATCGCGAATACCAGCGCACCACGAGCGCGTTCGTGCCGTGGTTCCCCAAGAAATCCGTAGCTATCGACAACTCCGCCTCTCCGGAAAAACTCGAGGCGAAATCGTGACGCCCTTGGACACAACGCAAACAAACACCGAAGCCGCGGTGCAGGAGGCACAAGTCGCAACGCCGTCTGCCGCGACTTCTGTTTCGCAAATTCCTTCGCACGATCGATGGCTCCCGGTTGCGCGCGATCAGGCTGAAAAAAGATTTTGGTACGAGCCGCTGCTGGAAAGTGGTGTCGTGCCCGACGCTGTCATTCGCGCCGCGATTCGCCGGATGCTGCGCGACCGTTTGCGAGAAGAAGATCACGGCTCCGAGGAAGCGAATCGCGCAAAGCTGCTCGCCTTCGTCGATGAAATGAAGCGCAGCCCGATCGCGCTGCGCACCGATTCCGCTAACGCCCAGCACTACGAAGTTCCCGCTGCATTTTTTCAGGCCGTTCTCGGACCGCGCCTGAAATATAGTTCCGCGTTTTTTCCAGACGACTGCGATTCACTCGCTGCCGCGGAAGAGGCGATGCTTCGACTGACGTGCGAGCGCGCTGAACTTGCCGACGGCCAAAATATTTTGGAGCTCGGCTGCGGCTGGGGTTCGCTCACGCTCTGGATGGCCGAACATTTTCCAGCGAGCAGAATCACTGCAGTTTCCAATTCGGCGTCGCAGCGCGCGTTCATCGAATCGCAAGCCGCGCAGCGCGGATTTCGCAACGTGCGCATCGTCACCGCCGACATGAACGAATTCGACCCGTCGTCGCTCGACGGATTTCGCGGTTTCGACCGCGTCGTGTCGGTCGAAATGTTCGAGCACATGCGCAACTGGGACGCGCTGCTCGAACGCGTCTCGACGATGGCTCGCGCCGGACGGAAAAATGTTCATGCACATTTTTACGCATGCGCGATTTGCGTATCCCTACGAGGTGCGCGACGGCGGCGACTGGATGGCGCAGCATTTTTTCACCGGCGGCATGATGCCGAGCGACGATTTGCTCGGCCACTTCGATCGCAATCTCAGAATCGCGCGGCACTGGCGAGTGAATGGCACGCACTACGCGAAGACGTCGGAAGCGTGGCTCGCCAACATGGATGCGAATCGCGAAAACTTTATTGCCGCTGTTCGCCACAACCTACGGCGCGAGCGACGCGAAGAAATGGTGGACGCGCTGGCGCATTTTCTTCATGGCCTGCGCCGAGCTCTGGAACTATCGCGACGGCAAAGAGTGGCTCGTCTCGCACTACCTGCTGAAAAAACTTCGTAAACTTCTGCAATCTTGCCAAGCTAGGGAGCAGCATGCTGCGCCCCTCATGTGCTCGAATCTTCCGCCATGCCTCGGCTTCTTTTCCTTTCGACTTTCAACGTTGACTGTCGACTTCCTCAGATGATGTCGAGAATTTCTTCGTAGCGTTTGAACGGCGGGACGAGGTAGGCGCCGGCGAGTTCGGTGCGCGCCCACTGCAACATTTCGCGGGCGACCTCGAAACCGCGCTCGCGCGCGTTGGCGCCGGCGGCTTCCATCGATTTCAAGACGGCTTCGGGAATCACGATGCCGGGCACTTCATTATTGAGGCGCAGTGCCTGCTTATAGCTGTTGAGCGGCCAGATGCCGATCATCACGGGGATCGACGGTTTGCCGCCGAGTTTTTTCACGAACGAATACCAATGTTCGGGATCGAAGATCGGCTGCGTCATCGCGTAGCGCGCGCCGGCCTCGATTTTTGCGTGGAAGCGTTCGATCTCCGCGTCGATGTCGTCGGCGACCGGATTTACCGCAACGCCGATCGCAAAATTCGTCGCGCCGCCTAAAGTTTTTCCCGCCCAGTCGGTGCCTTGATTCAGGCGATGCAGAATTTTGACGAGTCCGACGGAATCGACTTCGTAGACGCCGCTCGCTTCGGGATAGTCGCCGACCGACGGAGGATCGCCGGTGATCGCAAGAATGTTGCGAATGCCGCCGACGGTCCACGCGCCGAGCAGCATCGCTTGCAAGCCGATGATGTTGTAGTCGCGCGTGGTGAGATGCGGAATCGTTTCGATGCCGCGCGCTTCGAGCGCGCCCGAAGTCATCAGCGCGTCCATGCCGACGCGGGCCATCGCGCCGCTGTTCACGTCGATGACATCGACTTTGCCCGACGCCATGATGCGATCGACTTGCTCGTAAGATGCGATCGAGCGACAAACCTTTTGGCGGATCGATTTCGACGCTGATCGCGAATTCTTTTTTCTGCAGCTTCTTGAAAAGTTTGCTTTCCGGGTCGCGCTCGGCGATCGCCGGCTGGTTTCGCAGGCGCTTCGACAGTGACATGCTCGCGGCATGCTTTTACCGGCGCCAGCGATTTCACGGCTTCGGCCATCGCGCGAATGTGCGCGGGCGTGGTGCCGCAGCAGCCGCCGAGAATGCGAACACCGAGCGCGGCCGCTTCGCGAGCGAACTCCGCAAAATATTCCGGCGAGGATTTCGGGTAAACGATGCGGTCGCCTTCGCGCTTGGGGAATCCCGCGTTGGGCATGCCGCTGACGCGAACGTCATCGACGCCGGCAAGTTGGCCAAGAATCGGAAGCAGCGATTGCGGACCCAGCGTGCAGTTCGCGCCGATGACTTGCACGTTTTTCGTTTTGAGCTGCGCGGCCGCATCGGCCGGGCTCAAATCGCCGTACGCAGTTCCCTCTTCGGAGTACGTGAGCTGCGCGATGATCGGCAGACCCGAGAACGAACGAATCGCGTCGATCGCGAGCTCAGTTCTTCGATGTAGGTAAAAGTTTCGAGAATGAAGAGATCGACGCCGCGTTCTTCGAGGGCGAGCGCCTGCTCGTGAAAAATGTCGAGAATTTCTTCGGGCTCCGGATGGCGCGCCTGAACGCCGATGCCGAGCGGGCCCATCGAACCGGCGATCAAAACTTCGCGCGACGCGGACTCGCGCGCTTCGCGAGCGATTTTCACGCCGCGGCTGTTGAGCTTTTGCACGTCGTCGCCGAGACCGAGCGGCTCGAGCTTGAAGCGATTCGCTCCGAACGTATTGGTCTCGATGATTTGCGCGCCGGCTTCGATGTACGCCATGTGCGCGCGAAAAACAGCTTCGGGCTCGATCGCATTCAATTCGTCCAAGCAGCGATGCGGGCCGACCGAATCGTGCAGATACGAGCCCATCGCCCCATCGGCGATCAAAATGGAATTTTTCAGACGTTCGTTAAAATCCTGGATCTTCAAAACCGTTCATCCTGTCCGCTGATTTTTGCGAGGGACGTTCGCTCAGCGTTTTGTGGTTTCCATGAGGCTGGCGACGGTGCTCATGAGGTCGTACTTGGTGAGAATCTCGAAACGCGAGTCGCCCATTTCGACGAAGACGGCGGGATTCTCGTGACTCAAAATGTGCGTGATGCGATCGACCGGCGCGGAGCGCGGAACCTGCGGCAGCGGCTTGCTCATGACTTCGCGCACGACGAGCTTGTGCAGATCTTTGCCTTGCAGAGCGAGCGTCAGAATCTGATCTTCGTAGATCGTGCCGATCGGCGTCGTTTCCTCGAACACCGGAATCTGCGAAATGTCCTGCTGCTGCATGGTTTTCAGCGCGTGATAGACGGTCTGATACGGGCGCGCGATGATGAGCTCGCGAACTTTGCCGGAGTGATGCTTCGCTTTGACGACTTCGCCGGCGGTGACCTTCACGGCGGAGTCGCCGTAGTTGCGTTCGCGCATCCACTCGTCGTTGTAAACCTTGCTGAGGTAGCGCATGCCCGTGTCTGGCAAAAACGCGACGATGAACGCTTCGGGGCCGAGATCTTTCGCCAAGCGCAGCGTGGCGGAAATGCAGCCGCCGCCGGAACCGCCAGTGAAGAGACCTTCCATTTTCACGAGGCGGCGCGCGACGACGAAGCATTCTTCGTCTCCGACCTGAATGCAATCGTCGAGAATTTTCAGGTTCATCGTGGTCGGGAAGAAATCTTCGCCGATACCTTCCACGACATAGCTTTTCGCTTTGACCGTTTCGCCGGTCTTCACAAAATCGTAGTAGAGCGAGCCTTCGGGATCGACGCCGATGATCTGAATCTTGGGATTTTTTTCTTTCAGATATTTGCCGACGCCGCTGATGGTGCCGCCGGTGCCCATGCCGCAAACGAAGTGCGTGATTTTGCCTTCGGAGTCTTCCCAGATTTCCGGGCCGGTGGTGAGGTAGTGCGCTTCCGGATTCATCGGATTGTCGTACTGATTCGGGTAGTAGGAATTCGGAATTTCTTTGGCGAGCTTTTTCGCGACGGAATAGTAGCTGCGCGGATCTTCGGGCTCGACCGCGGTGGGGCAGACGATGACTTCGGCGCCGAGCGCTTTCAGGAGATCGACTTTTTCCTTCGACTGCTTGTCGGTGATGGTGAAGACCATCTTGTATCCGCGGACGGCGGCGACGAGAGCGAGTCCCATGCCGGTGTTGCCGCTCGTGCCTTCGATGATGGTGCCGCCGGGCTTGAGAAGGCCCTTCTTCTCGGCTTCGTCGATCATGGTGACGCCGATGCGATCTTTTACGGAGCCGCCGGGATTGATGTAGTCGGCCTTGACGTAAATCTGCGGCTTCAAGCCCTGGTTGATGCGATTGAGGCGGACCAGCGGCGTGCGTCCGATGGCTTCGAGGATGTTGTTACATTTCATGGTTGATTTCTTTAACTCGCGCTGAAAAATTTCGACGTTTGCTCG
Organism: uncultured Acidobacteriota bacterium; assembly: GCA_963850795.1. Taxonomy (GTDB): domain Bacteria; phylum Acidobacteriota; class Terriglobia; order Acidiferrales; family UBA7541; genus Acidiferrum. Next base: position 62,445 of record CAWKNS010000033.1, read on the forward strand.
GTGTTTCGCTCGAATTCTTGAAGCTTGCCTGCTTTGGGAGAAAACCGCCGGCAGGATGCCGGCGCTACCGTCAACGGCAGGGACGACGGCGTGCCACAATTCATCCAGTTTAGCATGCGCTTGCGAGACGCAAGGGCGGCGAAGGAGATGCTTGTGTCACGGCAGAACATTTCGAGCGGGACGCAGTGGGAACCGATCGTGGGGTATTCGCGGGCGGTGAGGATTGGGAATTGGGTGAGCGTGTCTGGGACGACGGCGACCGGGCCGGACGGGAAGATTGTTGGCGTGGGCGATGTGTATGCGCAGACGGTGCAGACGATCCGGAATATCGAGGCGGCGCTGGCGAAAGCGGGCGCCGGGCTGAAGGATGTGGTGCGGACGCGGATTTTTGTGACGAACATAGGGGATTGGGAGAAGGTGGGGCGGGCGCATGGGGAGTTTTTTGCGGCGATCCGGCCGGCGACGAGCATGGTGGAGATTTCCAAGCTGATTTCGGCCGGAGATGCTGGTGGAGATTGAGGCGGACGCGATTGTGGAGGGGTAGTTTCGCCTGAGGTTCGCTTTTAGGGGGTATACCCCCGTTGTTTTTGAAAGAGTGGGCAAATTGCCTGGAATGGTGGGTTACGGACGTGGCGAGAAAACAAGAGTGTGGAAGTTGCTGAAAATGCGGGGGATGAGTGGGGGAGGTGTTCGAATTGGGGAGCGTATTCATTGGGGAGTATAGCGCGATTTTATAGAGTTGTCAATAGGTATCGAGTGGTTATTCGAAGGGATCTTCGAATGGGTGATCGAGAAATTCGCACCACTTGACCAGACGGTCGTGGAGTCGATGAATCGGGCGAGTATTGAAGATGGAGTTGGGCGCAGCGGTGCTGCGCCCGTACCTGAGTTGGCTGCGCTTCGGGGAGGGATTGTGGTGATGTCACGGAAAAACCGCACCCTTGAAAAATACGCAAGGGTGCGGCACCCAAGCTGGCCGGGTCGAGTTGAGTTGAGGGTTAGTAGGTGACGCGGATGCGGTATTTGAGGACTGAGTTGGCGTTGGGGGCGACGGGGACGTTGAACTGGGCGGCCCAGGCGGCGGTTTTGGTGAATTTGTAGGTGGAGGAGAGGATTTCCCAGGTGCCGCCGATGGGTTCGTTGCACTGGACGGTGATGGCGGAGTCTTTGTGGTTGCGCAGGGTGATTTCGAATTCCATTTCGTAGACGTTGGTGGCGATTTTCTTGAAATCGGTTTGTTTGCGTTCGGCGACGACGTCGAAGGCGTTGCCGATGTGGATGTTGATGTCTTCGTCTTTGGGCGTGTGGGCGATGCGGTCTTCGCCGACGAACAGGACGCCGCCTTTGGAATCTTTTTGATAGACGCGGACGTTGCCGGCGGGCAGAGGCATGCCGAGGCCTGATTTTTCTTCGTTGCGGAATTTGTAGAAGACCATGACCTGGTCTTTAATCGGCGATCCGGGATTCTGATAATTGTGATAGTAGAAATTCTGGCCGTTGACGATGAAGATTTTTTCGACTGGAACGGCGCTTCCCTGCAACAAGCTGATCTGCTTGGTTTCCTGATTTTCAATCGAGGTGCGTCGGCCGAGTGTGTAGAGGTGATACTCGGAGAAATTTTCTTGCTGGAATTGAGCGGGAGCCGCGGCGGGCAGCGCCTTCATCATCCTTACTTCATCCCTCATTGCGCCCGAGGCTTCGGGCAGGCGATTTAGATCACCGGCGACGAGTTGGAGGCGCGCGTTGTGAAATGCGGTGCCGCTGTTGTTGCTGAGGGTGACCCAGCCGTCGAGATCGGCGGCTTTGTCGTCGCGATTGACGGTGAGGACGTAGTCGGAATTCCAGGCGAGCGCGTTGGCGAGGTAGCTCGTTTCGATCTGCTGCTTTTGCGCGCCGGAATTTTCGAGCGACATGAGCAGAGTGGGGTGGTCGTAGAGATTTGCGGGGACTTCAGGGAAGCGGTAGCTCTGCGCGTAGCCGCCGGTGACGATGTCGTTGCCGATTTTCCAGACCTGGCCGTTGTTGTCGGAAAGCAGGGTGGCTTTGATTTCTTCGTTTTTCAGGTTGCCATCTTTGTCGGTGTAGGTGTGGACGAGCGTGACTTCTTTGCCGACGTATTTGTGGAGGAGTTTGGCGGGATCGAGGAGATCGTATTCGTAATTTTGTTCGAGGACGTTGAGCTTGGTGGCGTCGGTGAGCGAGCGGAAGTGGACGGTGGCGGGATTGACGGTGGCGGCGATGTCTTCGAATTTGAGGCGGAAAGCGCCGTTGGGGAGAGTGAGGTTTCGGACGTCGCGGACGAGAGCGATGTTGGAGTTGTAGACGGTGACGTTGAGGTCGGATTGGTCGGTAAGGGTGGTGGTGGCGGAGTTTTTGGCGTCGGTGGAATCGTGTTGGCCGCGGGCGTTTGCGGGGGTGTGGGTGGCGATTACCGTGCTGGCGACTGCGAGAGCGGCTGTTGCGATGGCTGCGGAGCGATTGCGAAATTTTTTGGTGGATGGGATGGGAGTGAGCATTTTGTTGTCCTCGATTCGAGAGCGATTTGCGTTCCTTGGTTAGAACGCCGAGGCGGAGAAAACTTGCAAGTGGATTGAGGGTATCGCGAAAGAAGTGTCGCGGGTGATCATTTGTGGAAAGAGAAACGTCCGAGGTGGAATTTGCAGCTGAGATCCTTCGCTTCGCTCAGGATGACACCGAAAAAATTGTTGTGGCCCGGGCAAGCTGGGGCGCAGCAGTGCTGCGCCCGTACACGGAAATTGGGCGCGCAATTGCGGCGAGATTTTTATTCCTGGAGGCGGGTGCGGGTCCAGTGAGAGCCGGCGGAGGTGGTTTCGAAGGCGCGACCGGCGGAGTCGGTGATGGTGGCGGAATCGGCGTTGATGCTGAAGACGCCGAGAAGGTCGGCGTTGGAGGGCGAGGGTAGTTTTTGCCAGGTGGCGCCGCCGTTGACGGTGCGGAGGATGGTGCCGTTGCGGCCGACGAGCCAGCAGACTTGATCGGAGTAGGCGGAGCCGGCGATGAGATCGGTGACGACGCCGGTCGGTTGAATCGACCAGGTTGCACCGGCGTCAGTGGAGCGTTGAACTTGTCCGGCCTGGCCAATGCGCCAAATTGTTTTGCCGCTGGGGGCGGGGACGCTGAGAGGCGTGACCGTGCTGAGAGTGTTGACCATGCGGCCGTTGCTGGCCGCGGAGGATGGGGTAACTAGCGCGCCGCCGCGCGAAGCGGAATCGGCAACGGCAACTTCGTTGACGATGCCGGGGCTGACTTTTGAGCGCGCAGGCGGCGGAGTTGTGGGAATGGTGGAGGGCGAGTTCGAGGTGGATTGCAAGACGGCGTTGGCGTCGGCGAGGGCTTTCTCGACGGGAGATGCAGGGGCGGATTTTCGCGGGCTGGCGGTTGGAGCGGGGCGACCGGAGCGACGCGGCGGCGGAAAGGCTGGAGGAATCGTCTCGCGGGATGAACGTGGGCGCTTGTGCGGCGGCGTCTTTCTTGGTTTTCAGTTCGAGTGCTTTGGCGGCGTCGAGGGCGTTCTTGCCTTCGTCGAGAGCGTTGGTTGCGGAATCGGTTGGAGTTTTCGAAAGAGATTGCTGCGGATGCGTCGCGGGTGGCGCGGTCGCGTCGCCTCGCGAAGCGGCGGTGTTGGGCTGGGAAGATCCGGCTACCGAGGCCGTGGCTTTTTCGTCGGCGGGCGGAGCTGGGGCCGGCGATTGGGGCGGCATCTCGAGTTTTTGCTGGTGATTTTGAGCGAGATCGAAGCTCTTGTTCTGGTCGCGGAAGACGAGCCAGAAGACGACGGCGGCGGCGATGGCGCCGAAGATGGCGACGAAGCGGACGAGTTTGGGGCGGTCTTCGCGCGGGGAGCGGAAGGTGATGGTCGAGGAGGACGGCGGCGCGGATTTCGCGGCAGCGGGGAAGACGGGTACGGCTGGCGCTGAAGCGGCAGCTTCGCGGCTGGAGGCTTGAGATTGTGTGAGCGACGGAGGGGCTGCGGAGGCGGCGACGAGGTCGAGTTCGTGTTCGATCTCGAGTTCGGGCGTGGTTTCGGGTACGGGCGCGGCCGGGACTTCCGCTTGAGGAGCGACGGCCATCGGGTGGGTCACTTCTTCTGCGTGGGGCTGGAGTTTTGCGGGCGGCTCGGGTGAAGCTTCGAGCTGCGGCTCGATTTCGACGGCTGCGGCGCCGTCGGGGGCGGGTTCCGATTCGGGAATTTCGAGGACGATTTGATCGAGCATCAAATCGCGGTCGGCTTCGACGAGGATGGGGTCGGTGGCTTCGAGTTGGGCGAGGATTTCCTGGCAGCGTTCACAACTCGCGATGTGAGCTTTGTGCTGCGCCATTTCCTCGGGATCGAGGAGGCGTTCGTGATAGGCGGCGAGGGTTTCGGCGTCGAGGCAGTCGTTGCCCTGAGCGGCACTGGTTGAGCCGAGGTGGCGGGCGAGCGCTTTGTCGAAATTTTGTTCGCGGTCGTCACGCGGCATGACGGGCTCCTGAATTAGAACGGGTGGCGGCGTGGGGCTTGCAGGTCAGACGGGCACGGCAGTGCCGTGCCCCTACGGATGCCGAAGCACGCGAAAACGTGTGGCGGGCTGAGCGAAAGGGATGGTGACGTTGGCGCGTCATGAGTCTCGCCTTTCGGGCTGGGGCGGCTGCGGTTTGTTCGCAGCGGTGGGCGACGAGAGGCACGGGCGTTGTTGCTGGTGCGGCGGCCGGCGTGGGCGGGAAAACCTGATCGAAATTGAGCGGGGCGTCTTCGGCGGCGTATTCGAAGCAGAGCGCGATTTGGTCGTCGGTGAGAGCGGGTTGAGGATACGTTCCATTTTGGGACTGAAATTGGCCGGAGCGCAGAGAGGCTTCGACGGAAGTGCGCAGTTCGCGGCGGATGCGATCGAGACTGCGAGAGACGCTGGATTCATGCTCGCCGAGTTCGCGGCCGATGTGCGCGAGCGTTTGCTGGTCGGCGTAGTAGAAGCGGAGGCGGCGGAGGTCTTGTGGGTCGAGAGCTTTGAAAGCTTTGTGGAGCGCGTCGGAAAAGAGCGCGAGGTAGCGGGAGCGGTGCGGGTCGGGAGAGGAGTCGTGAGCGGGATTGGGGAAGGAGGAGGCGGAGTCGATGGGAGTGACGCGTTCCCGATTTGGAACTCCATCGTTGGACGCGGAAGTGGATTGGTCTTCGATCTCGACGAAGCGGCGCGATGCCCGGATGGAATCGATATGGCGCTGTGCGAGAACGGCGCGGAGCCAGGTTTTCAGCGAGCTGCGGCCGTGGAAATAGCGGAAGAGCGAGCGATCTTCGGATTTGCCGGACGCGGACGTGGCGATGCCGTAGAGGTCGGTGAAGAGCGAATCGGCGAGGTCCTGCGCGGCGACCGAATCGGGCTTGCATCGAAGGATGGCGGCAGCGGCAGTGCGAAGGTAGCCGCGGTAGGTGATGACGAAAAATTCCCAGGCGGCAGGCTGGCCGCTGGCGCATGCGGCGGCGAGGCTCAGATCCTGGAGGTGAAGCGCGCCGAGAAATTCGTCGAGCTTTTCGCGGGAGATTTGCTCCGCGCGATTGCAGGAGGCGAAGCGTTTTGCGGCGCTGCGTTCGAGCGCATCTTCGAAACGCTGGCGCGAAACTGACCAGGGAGAGGCGGAAACTTCGGAATAAAGGCGATCGACAAGATCGGGATGCGCGGCAAGCAGACGTGGCGATTTGGCGGAGCCACGCGCGGCGCCGTCCATGCCCCCCGTATTGCTACTTGATTGCGCGCACATTTCGCGGCACCCTATTCAATACGACCGGCATCACAGGACATACCTCCGGGCCGTTTCGAAGAGCACTGACCAGAGCGTCAGTGCCAAAACGGAATCGCAGGCAGCCAGGGAGCCGGTGCATGTCCCCCCTGGTCCCAACAACGCAGTGCTCTAGACAACGTTGCGTCCCTACCCGCAACAATACGCCTTCACCGGGTCAGTCGGTGAAGATGGTTCGCTACTAGCATTAGCGACTTAGCGACGCTAGTACCATTGGCCTATTAGGCGGTCCCCAGCCTCATCTGTACTCTTGCTTGGCCAAAGCCCAAGGCCTGTCCGGCCCGGCGAACACTAGAAGACTCTGCGTTGCCGGACGCTTGCTTGAAAACTGGAAGAGAAAAAAACCTAGGCGGACAGGATGAACACGGTAACAGAAGAAACGCCGACAAGGCAGACGCGTCTCAACGTGGGCTTCGAGGCGCATCAGGGCGCGAGCGGCAAGACCGAGGCGTGGAAGCGCTCAATCGGGAATAAGGGTGTGGCAGCACGTCTGGAGATGCTGCCGGAAGGCGAATCGCGGCTGGGCCGAGTGGGCGTCAGCCTGATTGCGCAGATTTTGATTTTGGGGTTCTTTGTAGCCCTGCCTGTTTTCTTCCCTGAAAGGCTAAAAGCTGTTTTGAATCAGCAGGTTATACCGCTGGCGATGCCGGTCACGGAGATTGCGACGCCGCCGCCACCTAAGCCGATCGTGAAGGCAAAAGTTGAGCCGCCGAAGCCGGCTCCTGTCGAGATCAAGCTGAATCCGAAGCAGCCGCACATCTTCGTGCAGCAGAAGGTGCTGCAACCGAAGATCGAGAAGGTCGAAGTGAAGGCTCCTGAGCTGGCGACCGGCGCCGGTGATTCAGTCGCAGATTGTGGATCAGTCGAATCAGCCGAAGCGTCCGCGCGAAGAAGTGAAGATGGCGATGGATTCGGGCAGCGCGGCGACGCCGACAATCAAGGCGGATCCGAAGAATGTGCAGACGGGTGGCTTTGGCGATCCGAATGGATTGCCGGGCAAGGGCGATCCGAACAAGACGACGAACGTGAATCGCGCGGGATTGCAGGCGCTTCCGGGCGGGCCGGGGTATGGCAACGGAACCGGTGGCGACAAGGGCGCGCGTGGCGTGGTGGCGAGCTCGGGATTTGGAAACGGGACCGCGGTGCAGGATGCCGGCGGACGGAAGCAGGCGGTCGCGACGAGCGGATTTGCGAACCAGACGGTGGCGGACAACACGCCGAAGCAGAAGGCTGTTGAGTCGGGAACGACTCCCGTCGAGCTGCTGGAGAAGCCGAAACCGGTTTACACGGAAGAAGGCCGCAGCCTGAAATTGGAAGGCGACGTGGCGCTTGATGTTGTGTTCCAGGCGAACGGCACGGTGTCGGTGACGAAGGTGGTCAGCGGACTTGGCCACGGATTGGATGAAGCCGCAGTGCACGCCGCGCAGCAGATCAAGTTCAAGCCGGCGAAGCGTGACAACGAGAACGTCGATTTTCCGGCGCGAATTCGAATTCAGTTCCGACTGGCGTACTAAGCAGGTTTGTTATTGGGCTAGGTTTTTACTGAGGACAAGATTTACTGAGGAGAGGGCACGATGCGTACGTTTGTTTTCAAGGGGATCTTGGGGCTCGCGCTGTTTGGCGGGCTCGGGACCGTGGCTGCCGCAGCGGCCACGCCCACACCGGAACCGTTTCCGGCTGATCAGGCGCGGACGATGGAAGAAGTGACGGATCGCGTCGTCAAAGCGGAACAGCAGATGAACAACGACGTCCGCAAGTATTCGCCGCTTGTGGAGACGTACATCCAAAATTTGAAGCCGGACACCGAGCTGGGCTACGTGCCTGCCGGCGACCGCTATTTTCTCGGCAAGGCGGATTTCGGCAAGGGCGTGAACCTCGTGTCGCTGTCGGACACCGACAGCAAGGGCAAGAAAGTTCTCGGCGGCGTCGGCAATTTCTTTTCATTCGCGATGCAGTATCTGCCCGACGGCTTCTTGCAAATGATTTTTATCGACACGAATGGATTCGACAAGCAGCACTATCACTTTGACTATGTGAAGCGCGAATTTTTGGGCGAAGTGCGGTGCCTGGTGTTTGACGTGACGCCGCTGCCGAAGTCTGGCAAGGGGCGCTTCCTGGGCCGGATCTGGGTTGAAGATCAGGACTACCACATCGTCCGCTTCAACGGCGGATACGGCGGTGCGGGGAAGACCACGTATTACTTCCACTTCGACAGCTGGCGGACGAATTTGCAGCCGGGAGTCTGGCTGCCTTCGTTTGTGTATAGCGAAGAAAAAGAATTGCACTACGCGATGACGAAGAAGCTCGACTTCCGCGCGCAGACGCGGCTGTGGGGCTACAACATCGGCAAGGCGCAGCAGGAACAGGAATTGAGCAAGATTCTGGTCGAGACGCCGGTGAACGATAGTACGAAGACGGCGAACGATTTGACGCCGGTGCAGGCGCAGCGCTCCTGGGATCGTGAGGCGGAGAACAACGTTTCGGATCGTTTGCAGCGGCTGGGATTGATGTCGCCTCCGGGTGAAGTCGATAAGGCGCTGGAAATTATCGTCAACAACCTGGAAGTGACGAACAATTTGGACATTCAGCCGGAGATTCAGTGCCGCGTGATGATGACGACGACGCTGGAGTCGTACACGCTGGGACATACGATCGTGTTGAGCCGAGGTTTGATCGACGTGGTGCCAGACGAAGCGTCGCTCGCGATGATCATCGCGCACGAGATGGGACACGTCGTACTCGGTCATCGGATGGATTCGAACTTCGCGTTCTTCGATCAGTTACTGGTCGACGACAAGGATTCGTTCCGTCACTTTGGATTTGCGCGCACGCCGGAAGAAGAGACGGCGGCCAATGCGAAAGCAATCGAGATGTTGAAGAAGTCTCCGTACAAGGATCAACTTGCGAACGTGACTCTGTTCCTGACGGCGCTCGATGCGCGTCAGAAGCAGGTGCCGAACTTGATCAGCGCGCACCTCGGGAATCGCGTGCCGAACGTCGGCGATTTGAAGTCGGGCACCGGGCCGGACACGAAGGCGAATCCGCAGATCATCGCGGCGTTGCCGATCGGCGGGCGCGTGAAGCTCGATCCGTGGTTCGACAATTTGGCGCTGCTGAAGAGCAAGCCGGTGGGACTGGTGGCGGAACGGGAGAAGATGCCGTTCGAAGTGACGCCGTTCATGCCGTATCTGACGCGGTTTAATACGGCGGATGCGACCAAGCCGGTGAATGCCAGCGCGAATGATGGCAAGGCGCCGGAAGCGTCGGCGAATGCGTCGCCGGATGGTTCGGCGAAGCCGTAAGCGACTCACTCTAACAATTCAAACTTGCGGACGGCTCGGCGAATTGATCGTCGGGCCGTTTTGCTTTTGGGAAGGCTTGATCGTCCGGGCGATCTGCTGATTTTGATTGACATTGCCGCGTACTTAGTTGAACATTCAACTTAATGAAGGTGACACGCAAACCTACACGGGAACGGATTGTCGAGGCGGGGCTGTATCTCTTTTGGCTGCAAGGGTATGCGGCTACAGGGATGGCGGAGATTCTTTCCCGGGCCGAGGCGAATGCGGGCAGTTTCTATCACTTTTTTAAGACGAAGGAAGAGCTGCTGCTGGCGGTGCTGGAGCTTTACATCCAGACGCTGGAGCCGGTGGTGGTGGGGCCGGTATTAGAGACGATTGCCGATCCGGTGGAGCGTGTGTTCGGGGTTCTGCAGTTTTACCGGCAGAACCTTCTGAAGACGGGATGCACGTACGGATGCCCGATCGGGCGGCTGGCGCTGGAGATTCCCGAGGAGCAGTTTCGGGTGCATAAGCGGCTGGCGGACAATTTCGACGGGTGGACGGCGGCGATCGAGAAGTGCCTGGGGGATGCGCGGGAGCGATTTCCGGAAGGGACGAACTTCGCGACGCTTTCGAAGTTCGTGCTGACGGTGATGGAGGGTGGGGTGATGCAGGCGCGAGCGCATCGGGATGTGGCGCCGTTCGATGCGTCGGTGGAGCACCTGCGGGAATATTTTCGATTGTTGATGGCGCGAAGTGGGGACAGCGGTGGGACCAAGGGGCAGGAGTTGTCGGGATCGAAGTGAGTTTCGGGGCTCGTGGTAGGCGGAAAAATTCAAGACGGGGTGAGGCGATGAAGCGAGCGATTGTGTTGGTGGTGTTTTGCTTGGGGCTGGTCGGAATTGCCATGATGAATAACGCGCGAGGGGTTGCGCGCACAGTGCGGCGCGCGGCGAGTTGCGGCGGTCGATGCAAAAAAGAAGGCGATTTCGGAGTTGTCGTGGCTTGTCGGCGGCGTATGGACGGCGGACGCGAGCAAGATGGGCGACGGAATGAAGCGGATCGAAACGCGCTATGTGTGGTCCGACAACGATGCGTTCATTCGCTTCACGACGCATTTTGTTTCGGACAAGGGGACGGCGAAGACGTACGACGGGAATTTCTTCTGGGAGCCGGCAGAAGTCGCAGCTCGCGATGTGGTACATGGATTACGCGAACGAGATTGTTCAGGGGCCGATCGCGATTGCTGGAGAGACGACGAAGTTTTCGTTTCACGCGACGGATTTCGAAGGGAAGCCGGCGGATATGCAGGTGGAGCTGCTGAAGAAGTCGAATGAAAAGTATCAGTGGACGCTGAATGAGAAGGTTGGAGATGCGTGGAAGCAGTTGGCGACGTTGGAGTATGTGAGGACGGCGGACTGAACCTCAGGGGCTGAAGCCCCTTCCATTCTGGCGCTCTATCGGCACGGCTGAAGCCGTGCCCTCCGTCAGCGGCGGATCGCGACTGCCGTGATTACCGATCCTGCCTTGCGGCGCATCGTGAGTGCTCGATTTTGCGGCTTCGCGATAGGACGCGGTCGTGTTGACGGCGGGCGGGGCAAGCCCCGCCCCACAATGACCCGGACGGTGCTGAGACGAATGTTAAACGCGAGAAGATTTAGTTGGGTGAGGAGAGGGTGCGGATCAGGTTGTAGGCGAAGATGATGCCGTCGTAGAAATCTTGCACGCCGACGCGTTCGTCTTTGCCGTGGGCGCGGTTGTCGTTCATCTGGAAAAACATGCAGGAGATGCCGTAGGTGGGGATGCCGGCGATGCGGGTGATGCGGCCGTCGGTGGCGCCGGTGGACATCGTGGCCATGACGGGAATGTTTCCGTACAACGCGTGAACGGTTTTGTCCATCGCTTGGGTGACTTCGGGCAGGAGCGGCGACGGGGGCACGGTGACTTGATGCACGATCGATCCGTCGGCGGCCTTTGATTCCACCGCGGTGACGGTGACTTTTGGATCGGCGACGACGCGCTCGAGCGTCTTGCGAATATCGGCGGGATCTTCTCCGGGAAAAATGCGGCAATTGACGTTGGCGCGGGCCATTTGTGGGAGCGCGTTGGGCGCATGGCCACCGGTGAGCATCGTCGCGACGCAGGTCGTGCGCAAGAGCGCGTTGTAGTACGGCGTTTGCGAGAGACGCGCCACGGCGGCTTTGTCGGGCGGATTTTTCGCAGCGGCGCGTAGGTCGGCCGCGCTCGAGCCCTTCGTGAGTTCAGCCGTCTTCAAAAAATAATTGCGCGTGATTTCACTGACCTCGACGGGAAATTTGTACGCCTCGATCTTCGCGAGCGCGTTGGCGAGGTGATAGATCGCGTTGTCTGGCGACGGCAGCGAGCTGTGGCCGCCGGGATTGAGCGATTCGAGCTGAAAGTCGGCGTAGACTTTTTCGCTGGCCTGAATCGCGGTCAGCATGCGCTGGTTGCCGTTTCGTTCGAATTCGCCGCCGTCGAGATTGATGCAGTATTCGGCGTCGATCCAGTCGCGGTGATTTTTGACGAGCCAATCGACGCCGTTGAAATCGCCGCCTTCTTCGTCGGCGGTGAGCGCGAGGATCAGATCGCGATCGGGCTTGTAGTTCTCTTTCTTCATGCGAATGAAGTTGGTGACAAGGATGGCGTCGCCTTCCTTCATGTCGTCGGTGCCGCGGCCGTAGAAGTAGCCGTCCTTTTCAATGAATTGAAAAGGATCGGTGGTCCAGTCTTCGCGGCGGGCTTCAACGACGTCGAGATGTCCGATGAAGAGGATCGGTTTGCGCTGGCCGGTGCCATGGATGCGCGCGACAAGATTTTTCTTGCGGTCGTTGGGGCCTGCGACGATGACGTCGTCGCCAGTGAAGCCGGCGTCGCGCAGGCGTGCAGCCATGGCTTCGGCGGCGGTGGTGACGTTGCCGACGGAATCGGTCGTGTTGATTTCGATGAGTTGCTGGAAGATTTCGCGCGCAAGTGGATTCGGCGGAGCGGTTTGCGCAGCGACGACTTGAGGCGAAAGAAAAACTAGGGCAAGGAAAGCGGCGGCAATTCTCATCGAGGACTAGGCGAAAACAAGGCGGCCCTTAGGCTGTGGGATCTCTCGCCCGAGTTCCTTCGCTGTTTCAATCCATTCACCGATAACGACTTCGACGTTCGCGAGGGCTTCTTGATAGGTGTTGCCGTCAGCAGCGCAACCAGCGAGTTCCGGCACTTCCGCAATGAAGGCCTTGTCCGATTCGCTCCAATAAATGATGACTTCGTATTTAGGCATCCAGACGCTCCGCAAGCCGATATTTGAGTATAACATGCCGAACTTGCTTCACCTGGTATGGCTTACACTTCGATCCCGAAGGTTGCAGATTCAGGATTTCTTCCACGCCGGACATAGAAAAAATATGATGGCTGCCTTTGATCCTCTCCTGAAACCCTAGACGCTTTAAGAGATTAAGCAATTCAGTGAAGGAAACATTCGCGTCCGATGTTCCTCGGAGAACTTGCTCGAGAGTCTTTCCCAGTTTCGTCATGTACTTTGGTCCAAACTTTGTTCAGGTGGCGGAAAAGTCGATGGGGCGAGGGCCCGTCGCAGACATTCCGACACGTAGGAGAGAGGGAAAAACAGTAAAAGCAAGCCAAAACCGGGATCAAACACTCGGAGAACAATCGCGCCAAGCACAGCGACACCCACCGGCGTCGGCCGCATCATTTTGACGCGCAAACGAAAATTGACGAAGCGCGCGATTTCGATCGGCCACTTGAAGACCCAATAGAACTGGTAAAACGGGATGAAGTGAAATCCGACCGCGCGCGCCGGCGAAATCGGATACTTTCGACCTGTCACGATTGCGAGAATGAAGTGATAGCGATAGATGCAGACAAACCAATACACGCCGCCGATGAAGCTGACGAGAAAAAGATAGAGCGGCGGGATGCCGCCTTGCTTGGCAAGCTGAGGATCGAGGCTGACCGCGACAAATTCAGCGATAATGGTGGCGACGCCGAGCAGATAGCCGATCCAGATCATTGGCAGCGGCGGAACGGCGGAGGCAGCAGGCGCGGCGGGCGGGCGCGCGGATTCGGGAAGCTCGGTATCTGTGTCGGCAGGATTCATTGGGCAAGAGTGTCGAGAGCTTCGAGCGTAACGTTGCCATGGCGGGCGCGTCAAACCGTTCAGATGATTGAAAAGATTTAGCGGATTCGCAGTGCTCGATCGAATCGGAGGAAAGCATGATGGCGGCGAAGAAATGGATCATTCGTCGGCGGCGGGCGCGACGTTGTTCGCGGCGGGAATCGGCGCCGGCACATGGCACGAGCGCAGCGTCGAAGCGCAAAACCGCTTCGGGCAGCCGAAGACGGTGGTTCACATGGTGGTCTATAAATTCAAGCCGTTCGCATCGCAGGACGACAAAGAGCAAGTGCTGAACGGCATCAAGGCGCTCGCCGCGCAGATTCCTGGCGTGAAAAATGTCTGGCTGAAGACCGGGCGCAATCAGATACGCGACTTCGACGGCGTCTTTGCAATCGAATTCACCAGCGCGGAAGCGGCAGCCGATTACGCGGAGAGCCCGAAGCACGAAGCCTGGGCAAAGAAGTGGGAATCCTTGCGTGAGAACAGCCTGTCGTTTCAAGCGACAAATCCCTAAGACGTTGGAGACACGCGAGCAATAAAAAAGGGCGCGCTGAGAAGCGCGCCCCGACTGACCCTCGATAACCCCATAAAAAATCTCTAGAACTTCACTCCCCAAAACGACGCATCCGGCTTGACCAATTCCAGTCCAACGTCCCAAGCCTCATGATCGCGCCAAACGACTTCGGCTTCCGCTTTGCGCCCGCTCTCGGGATGAATCAGCCGCACCCGCCGGTGCAACGGCAACGGCGCGCCGACAACCGCCATGCATCCGGAATGGCTGACGTCCACGGTAACCGCATTGGCGCGCTGCTGCGCCGACTCCTCGTCCCATTCAACGAGCAATTTCACTTTCGAAAAAACGCGCTTGTGACTGCGTAGGCGAGCCCAGCGATCCTGCATCGCCGTCGCGCCCGTGTTTGTGTGTGTAAAGGTGGCCATAGTGACCTCGTGGTCGCGGAATTCGCGAGAAACAGGCCGGGATAGGAAATCCCAAAGTACTGCGACGATCGTACCGGGTCAATAGTACTTTTCCTGGGAATAAACGCCTGAATAGACGGTTAATGGACGAAGAAGAGACAAATTAGGCGGGCCGCCGTCTGATGAAAAGGCGTACAATTATCTACATAGGATAGGCACCCAGTTCGTGTTTGCCACAGGTCTGCTCCCACACTTACAGCGGTACGCGCAAGCGGCTTTGAAGCTGTATTCCTTCGTTCGGCAGCCATCCTCGCGCCGTCGTCTCCGGCTGATCCGCGGCGCGGCGGGCGTGATTTTCGCTTTTTCCCTGCTGATTCTTAACGTTTTGACGCTGCCTGCGGCGTTTGCCCAGGCAGGCCGCTCCATCCAGCAACAGGGTCAACCGAGCGCATCGCCCGGAGGCATTACGGTTCGGGTGCAGTTGCCCGATAGAACTCCATTCGACAACGCCGTTGTCAACCTCAGTTCGTTCAGCGGCGGCATGATCGGAACGCAGACCACCATCGGCCAAGGCCAGGCCAACTTCCAAGGCTTACCTCTCGGGCGATACAACATCGAAGTGCTCGCGCCGGGCTTCGACACGGTCACCGAACAGGCCGAGATCCTGACGAACGGCGATCAGGAGTTCATCACCATCGTGTTGAAGCCGCGGCCCGGGACGGACCTCTCGCTGGTGCGTTCGGGACCACCGGTGCTCGCGCCGGGTCCGCAGAAAGAACTTGCCAAGGCGATGGAGTTACTCCGCAGCGACAAAGCCGACGAAGCGAAAAAGCATCTCGACAAAGCGGCCCACAGCGCGCCGGCAAATCCCGATGTGAATTACATGCTGGGGATGTATTACATCCAGCAAAAGGATTACGCGCACGCGGAAGAGTATTGGAAAAAAGCGATTCAGATTTATCCGCTGCACGCGTACTCGTTGTCGGCGCTTGGCTCGCTTGAGGTTCATAACGGGCAGGTCGATCAGGCGATCACATATCTCAAGCGCGCTGTGCAGGCGTCGCCCGATTCATGGCGCTATGAAGCGCAACTCGGGCAAGCGTATCTCATCCACAAAGAGTGCGCTGAGGCTGCGAAGCATTCGAAGCGCGCCGTTGAGTTGGGAAAGGATCGCGCATCGGCGGCGCAGTTCATCCTGGCGAAGTCGTACGTTTGCCAAGATCAGCGTCCTGAAGCGGAAACGGCGCTGAACAAATTTATTTCAGAGAGCATTGACCCGGATGATTTGAAGGAAGCGCGGCGTTTGCTCGATGCCGTCAAAAATCCTGGGAGTAATAGCGGCGCGTCGAATGCCGTGAACGCATCGACCGGCGCTCTAGGCGGCCCAGCGGAGCATAGCGAAGCGACACCGCCGGTGGCCACGGAAGTCGCGGTGGATCGAACTGCGAATTTCTCGCGCGCCGATCTTCTGCCGCCGTCGAAGTGGATGCCTCCCGATGTTGACGAGAGCATGCCG
Organism: uncultured Acidobacteriota bacterium; assembly: GCA_963850795.1. GTDB lineage: Bacteria > Acidobacteriota > Terriglobia > Acidiferrales > UBA7541 > Acidiferrum. The sequence goes on from CAWKNS010000033.1 coordinate 78,097, forward strand.
GCTGTCGCCGCCGGAGGGGCTTGCCCGATGCAGCAAATCAGCGATGAAACCGCGAAGCGTGTTGAAACGTTCATCGACGGCGTCAATCGCATCAGCGCGACCGAGACGCTCGATCACGAAGTGATCGACCGCTTCGGCCTGACCGCGAAGCACGAGTCGCGACGCTTCAGCTACGTCGAGTCACTGGCGGAAGTGAAGCCGGGGCAGTATCGCGTGGAAGAATATCGCGACGGCACGATGGGGCTCGATGTGTTTCCCGAACGGCTCGCTTCGCTGGGCCTTGGCTCGATGGTATTGATTTTTCATCCGGTCTATCGCGGCGAGTACGACATGACCTGCGAAGGCCTGACACAGTGGCACGACCGCAAAGTGTGGCAAGTACATTTCCGCCAGCGGAAAGACAAGCCGGCGCGCATGCGCGAATACAGCGTGGGCAAAAATGTCTATTCCGTCGGTCTGCGCGGGCGCGCGTGGATTGCCGCGGACACGTTTCAAGTCGTGAGCATCGAAACCGATCTCGTGAATCCGTTGCCGCAGATTCGGTTGGTCGCCGAGCACATTTCGATCGACTACGAGCCCATTCAGTTCAAAAAGAAGCACGAAGAATTATGGCTGCCGCAAAACGCCGAGCTGTTTTTCGATTTCAACGGACGCCGCGTTCACCGGCGGCATCACTTCGACGATTACCGCTTGTTCTCGGTCGAAGACAATCAGAAGATCTCGGCGCCGAAATCGGAAGCGAAACTCGATTCGACGCAGCCAAATTCCGCAGAAGAACCGCCGCTCCAAAAACCCGCTCCGCAGAATTAGGCGATCAGACAGTTACATCCGCTCGATAACCGGACCTCTCATCGAATTTCCAAATTCAGGCAGCGCGTTGTTTGACTTTGACTTGCCTCCACGGCAAGCGCAGGATTCGCCAAACCTCGGCAGTGTCGCCGATTCATCTATCCACCTCTTCGTTGAGGCCGGATCACCCAGGGGCGAACATGGGCGTGTGTTGTAGCAAATCCTCGAGCTTCGGTTTCTAACTAGTTCCGAAATTCAGATTGCGCACCGGCGATTTGTGCCGGCACACCTCTATTCACTCCAACACCGGCTGCCACGGGCAGCATCGGTCGGCCCTTCTGCAAAAACTCGATAGTGGGAGAACGAAGAGATGAAAACATTCTTCGCAGTGGTGTTATTTCTATTTACCGCCGTATTCCCAGTGACGGCGCAGACTTACCGCGGCGCGATCAACGGCGCAGTGACCGATCCTTCGGGAGCGGTTGTGCCGGGCGCAGCCGTGAAAGCAACAAACAAAGCCACCGGCATCGATCACGCGACCGTTTCAACGAGCGACGGACAGTTCGCATTTCAGGATTTGCCGGTCGGAACGTACTCCGTAACCGTGACGGCATCCGGGTTTCCCGTAACGACCATCGACGGCGTTCTGGTGGAACAGGGTGCAATGTACACGCTTCCGGTTGCTCTGAAAATTTCGCAAGCAGCGACTTCGGTCGAAGTTTCCGCCGCGGCGCTTTCGCTCGACACAACATCCGAAACGCAGACGACGCTCGTCGGCGGCGCCGATTTGCAATCGATGCCCCTGAATGGCCGCGACTTCACGCAACTCGTCGGCGTCGCACCTGGATTTGCGGGTTACTCCGCCGGAGGCTACGGCTCGCTCAACGGCACGCGCGCAAATCAAATCAACTGGCAGATCGACGGCGTCGATAACAACGACCTCTGGCACAACATTCCGGCCGTCAATCAGGGTGGCGTTTCCGACATCGCGGGCATCGTGCTTCCGATCGATTCGATCGATCAATTCTCGGTGCAGACGCAAGCCGCGCCGGAATCGGGGCGCAATCCTGGCGGTACGGTCGATCTCGCGCTCAAGTCCGGCGGCAACGAATTTCACGGCTCGGCGTATTTCTACATTCGCAACGAAGCGTTCGCCGCAGCATCGCCGTTCGTCGATTCGAAAAAAGAAAATCGCAACCAGCAATACGGATTTTCTGTAGGCGGACCGGTCCTCAAAGATCGGCTGTTCTTCTTTCTTTCGTTCGAGAAGCAGCGCTTCACGATCGGCTTGCCCGGACTTGGCACCGAACCATCAGCCGCGTATCAAACCGAAGCCGTCGCTGAGTTGGCAAAATTTGGCGCGACACCGAATCCAGTAATGAACAATCTGCTCGGAACTCTCTGGCCGTCTTACGCCCTCACCGGCCCCGCGGCTCCCGACAACTACTCCAGCCCCGACCCCGAATACGGCTACAGCTACAACGGTCTCGGCAAAATCGATTACAAAATCAACGACAAGAACACCGTTTCATTCCACTACTTCGCGGGACAAGGCAACCAGGTCGCGCCCGTCGGCGGCACCGCACTCAGCGAAGCCGCTTCCGAGCTGAAGTATTACTACGAAGTTGCGCCGATTCACGTTTCGAACTACGCCGCATCGTGGAACTCGACGTGGACGCCGAAACTTTCCAACCAGCTCCTCACCGGCGTGAACTACTTCCACCAAACTTTCAGCGACTTCAACACCAACTTCGATCTCGCTGGCGCGGGCTTGAATATCTATGACGGCTTCAACATCCCCGGCGCTCCCAACATCCAGATCACCGGCTTCGACGAAATCGGCCTGACTCCTCCGGAAGGACGCGAAGACATCACCGGCCACCTCACCGACGTCGTGTCCTACACGACCGGCAAACATCAATTCCGCTTTGGCGGCGAATTCCGCCGCGCGCAGCTCGAAGAGTTCTATCACCGCCACGCACTCGCCACCATTTTGTTCGACGGCTCGCAGGGTCCATGGGCCGCTGACACAACGGCATCCAGCAACGTGCTCGCGCTCGCCGACTTCCTCGCCGGCGACGTCAGCCGTTCGAGCGTCGCCATCGGCGATCCCGTGCGTACCGTCTACGTAAAAACCTTCGACCTCTTCGCGCAAGACGCCTGGCAGGTCAGCCAGAAACTCAGCGTCAACTACGGGCTGCGTTGGGATTACGAAGGTCCGCTCGGCAACGACAAGCACGATCTCTCGGTATTCGATCCGGCCAAGGGTGGTCTCGTCTTCCAGGGCGCCGGCATCGACAGCGTTTATCCGAAGGACTATCACAACTTCTCGCCACGCGTCGGCTTCGCTTACAAGATCGGACAGCGCGGCGACTTCGTCGTGCGCGGCAGCTTCGGCACATATTTCGATACGCCGAACCTCAACCCATTCCTCGACAATCGCCCGAACAACGGCGCGCCCAACGGACTCGAAGGCAATCCAGCCGGTCCATCGCCCGTTCAAACCATCTCGAACAACGGATTCACGATCGCTTCCGGTGTGCCGCTGTTCATACCGTCAGCGACGACTTGCCCGACCGGCAACGGCTGCGGACAGGTCTTCAACATTTTTTCCGTCAGCCAGGATTTCCGCACGGCCTACAACTACAACTGGACGCTGCAAATCGAAAAATCCATCGGCAAATCGTTGCTCTGGCAAGTCGGCTACGTCGGCAGCGCCGCTCATCGCTTGATGACCACCGCCGACATCAATCAGCCGCCTCCAGGCATCTACGCCGACGAAGCCGCGACACAAGCCGCGCGTCCCTACTTCGCCACGTTCCCAAATTTCGGCATCATCAACCAGATCGAATCCAACGGGAACTCCAACTACAACTCGCTCCAGACCGTCCTCAAGGTTCGCGACTGGCATCGCTTCACCAGCCAGTTCACTTACACCTACGCGCACGGCCTCGACGACATGACCGCCTATCGCGGCACGCTTCCTCAGGACAGCTTCAATCTGAAGGGCGACTACGGCAGCATGGACTTCGACACGCGCCACAACTTCACGGCGGTGCTGAACTATGACTTGCCCAACGCCACGCGCTTGCGTCCGCTTCTCAATGGATGGGAACTCAGCAGCTTGATTTCTCTCCACACCGGCCAGCCCTTTACGGTGTTCTCTTCCAACGACACGAGCGGCACCGAAGAAGGCGAACAGCGTGCCAATCTCATCGGCGATCCGTATGCCGGCGTCTCTCACGCATTCAGCAAGAGCGGCGTGCAATGGATCAATCCCGCCGCGTTTGCCGATCCGGCGCCAGGCACGTTTGGCAACGCCGGGCGCAACGCCTTCTACGGACCGGGCTACGCCGCGGTCGACTTCAGTGTCGTGAAGAACACGAAAATCACGGAGCGGATCGGTTCGCAATTCCGCATCGAGATGTTCAACCTCTTCAACCGGATCAACCTCGCTCCGCCCAGCGGCACAAACGGCAGCGGCCTCGGCATCAGCGCCGACACCATCGGCGATTACAACGGCGCTCCTGGCATCGGCCCCGGCGAAGCCTTCAACCTGCAGCTCGCGCTGAAAATCATTTTCTAGAGTTCTCCTCTAACCCCAACCTTCTGCGAACGCGCGATGCGGCCTAGACCACCGCATCGCGCGTCCCGCTGAAGCGATTTCGACTAGTTCGATGCAGTGTGCAACCGCCGCTGAAAGAATCTCCTCACCGCAGGATCGTGCTCGAGGCCGATCGCAATTTGGTAGGCTTCGCGCGCTTCGACTTTCTTTTTCAGTTTTGTGAGCAATTCGGCGCGAACGGCCCAATACGGCTGATATTCCGCGAGGCGCGAATCCCCGGCGATTTTGTCGAGCTCCGTCAAAGCGGCTTGTGGACCTTTTGTCTCTGTCACAGCGAGCACTCGATTGACAGCGACGACTGGAGATCCCGTCAGCGCGAAAAGTACGTCGTAGAGTTTGACGATCTCGGCCCAGTTTGACTCGCCCGTCCGGATGCGATGTACATGTGCGGATTGAAGCGCAGCTTCGATCTGGAATCGCCCGGGAACGCCAAACTTGCTCGCGCGCAGCAATAACTCTTCCGCTTCGGCGATCATTGCGCTGTCCCAAGCCGAAATATCCTGCTCGGCCAGCGGGATGTATTCGCCGTCCGCATTGCGCCGCGCTTTTCGCCGAGCTTCTGCATGCAACATCAACGCAAGTAGCCCCAGCGTCTCCGGTTCGTCGGGCAACAGTTCGACGACGACGCGGCCGAGATAAATCGCCTCTTCGCTGAGATCGCGACGCGCGACGTCGGTTCCCGCTGGATCGCTCCAGGCCTCAGCGAACGCCGCGTAAATCGCATCGAGCACGGTATCGAGCCGCGCCGGCAATTCGTCTTTCTCGGGAATGCGAAACGGAATGCCGGACAGCCGGATTTTTTCTTTTGCGCGCACAAGACGCTGCCCCATCGCCGCCGGCGAAACCAAAAATGCCGACGCAATTCGTTTCGCGTCGAGGCCCAAGCACGACTTGCAAAATCAGCGGCGAGCGCACGCTCGCTTCGATCGCCGGATGCGCGCACGCAAACATCAGTCCAAGCCGCCGATCGGGAATCCCTGCAGTTTCACCTGCCGCCGCTTCGAGACCGTCGGCGATGCGCTTCAATTCGGGCTCAGCCGCATCGCGCGTCTCGCGCCGCCGCACGCCGTCGATGGTTTTTCTTCGCGCCACGGTCAGCAGCCACGCTTCAGGATTTTCTGGGCAGCCATTTCGACTCCAATCCTCGAGCGCCGACGCGAACGCGTCCGCAAGCGCGTCCTCTGCGGCAGCAACGTCTCGCGTGCGCGCCGCGAGAAACGCCACGAGTTTCCCGTAGCTGCGGCGCGCGACCATCTCCGCCGTGCGCGCGGCCGCGTCGCTAACAGCCGCGTCCTGCCGCGTTTCGAATCGTCGCCGGATTTTTCCTCCGGATTCATGCAGTTGGATCGTCCTGTCGCTTCACGCGGGCTGATACCACAGCACCACCGTGCCATTGCCGAAAGCACGGCTCTGTGGTCAGCTTCAAATTTCGTCTTATCGACGCCGTCGAACATCGACTTCCCTTTGCCGATCACGCACCGGCGTCAGCGCGATCTGATATTCATCGATCAGCTTCGCCTGCGCGAGCTGCGAAATCAGATTGCCGCTGCCCATGATCACGATATCGTCGCCCGGCTCGTTCTTGATTTTGCGCACTTCCGTGGCGAGGTCGCCTTTGACCAATCGCGTATTGTTCCACTTCGCTTCGGTCATCGTTCGAGAGAAAACGAGCTTCGGCTGCTTGTTCATCGCCTCGGCCACTGTCGGCATGTTCTTCATCGCCATCTCCGTCGGCCAATAGCCGGCCATCATGTCGTAGGTTTTTCTGCCCGAAAGCGAGCACGGCGCCGCCTTTCGCATTCGAGTTGGTGAACTCCGTCCATTCCGGATCGAACTTGTGCGCCCAACTCATATCTCCATCGAGTCCGGTGTAGTAACCATCGAGCGTCACGTTATTGAACACAACTATCCGTCGCATTTTCTTTCTCCTATCCATTTATTTCTAGAAATTTAGAAATCGTTTAGAGCGCGAAGTTCGGGAAAGACATGTGAATCCGCTATTCCGGCTTGATGAAATCGTTGATATCGACCGTGAGCCACGTGCCTTCAAAAATCGGACGCACTTCGACGACGCCATGCAGCGCGGTCGGCGAACGCGCCGCCCACGCGAGCGCCTCGTCGAGATTCTCGACTTCGATCAAATGAAATCCGCCGAGCTGCTCTTTGGAATCGGTGTAAGGCCCATCGAGCACGTTCGGCTTGTCATCACGCACGCGCATCGTCGTCGCCGTAGCAGTCGGCTGCAGCCCGACTGTGTTCTTCAATACGCCGGCCTTGCGTCATCGCCTCCATATAAGCCTTGTAGGCGGTGAGCCAATGCTTCTGCTCGTCGCGCGTCAATCTGCGGCCATCCGGCTTCGCCGACATAGTCCAGCAAGACGTATTTCATGCGCTTTCCTCTCAATGACTTGGCGTCGTTCCGCCTAACGCGACCGAGGTTCGCCTTCACTACCATGACGTTCGACTTCGGATCATTCAGACATCGGGCAGACATAGCCAAAACTTTTTCGCAGGCCAATATCGCCACTTGCTGATACCACGTTCTGCTCGCGGAACAAAATGCGCACAGCCTCATCTCAAACTGAAACGCTTAATGCCGCATAAATAGTGCGAAAACACTAGAGTTAACTAAGTCGTACAGCAACTACCTGATTGCGCCCTACTCCCGCAATTGTGCTACAAGCGCGGACATCGAAGTGGGCCGGGGCGTCGCGAACCTTTGTTTGCGAACAGAACGACGGCGTTGTGTGCCGTTTTTCCCCGGTCTCTTCTTTTACTCACCGCTTCCAAGTCGAAACGCGGAGTCCGCAGTGGTGGATGGGGGTCCCCATGTTCTATCGGTTCTACCGAATCGCAGTGGTTGTGTGTCTTCTCCTCGTAACCGCAGGTTTGTCACTCGCGCAGTCTGACCTCGCAACAGTTTCAGGATTCGTAAGAGATCCGTCGGGTGCTGCTATCACCGGCGCGAAGGTGACGATTCACGGCGCTGCGGGCACCGATCGCGTCGCGACGACTAACGAGTCGGGCTACTACGTCTTCACGAATATTCCTGCCGGTCTTTACTCCATAAACGTCGAGGCGCAGGGATTCCGGAGATTCGAATCGAAGGACAACAAGCTCGATCCAGCCGCGCCCTGGCAATCGACGCGAATCTGGCGGTCGGTGCGGCGACCGAAACCGTAGAGGTTTCCGCAACGCGCGGTTGCGCTGCAAACCGAATCCGCGTCGGTACAGCAACGCTGTCACGCGCGAACAGATCGACTCGCTGGAACTGAACGGCCGCAATCCGGTCTGGATGGCCGCATCTGGTGCCCGGGCGCGCGCGGCGGCAACCTTGCCGGTCTGAACTTCAACTTCACTCAGGGTCCGTCGAACTTCAACGGTTCGCGCAACCCGGAAAACCTGATCACTTATGACGGCGCGCCGGCCACCCGCACCCGTTCCAACGGCACCAGCCTCGGCGCGGCGGACGTCGGATTCCACCCAGGAAGTGCAGATCCTCACCGCCGCCTACGCCGCCGAATACGGCCGCACTTCCGGCGCGCAGATCCGCATCATCACCGAAGCCGGCGGCCAGCAATTCCACGGCGCGGCATATGAATACGTCCGCAACACGATCTTCAACGCCAACACCTGGCACGCAATCACACGCCGACGTGCCCGGCCTGCTGCCCAACAACTCACCGCGCCGTTTCACTACAACCAGTATGGATACAACATCGGCGGCCCGTTCTACATTCCCGGCAAGTTCAATACGCGACAAGAACAAGTTCTTCTGGTATTGGGGACAGGAATGGGTACGTACCGCTTCACCGACACCGCCCCCTGGACCGTGCCGACCGCGCTGATGCGGCAGGGCAATTTCAGCGAATTGCTGACCGAACAACCCGGTGAACATCCTACGGCAAAGTGGTTCAACTCAAGGATCCGACCACCAGGCAATCCGATTCCCGGCAACATCATCCCCGCGAGCCTGCTCAGCCAGAACGGCCTCGGCATTCTGAAAGCCTATCCGGATGCCGACATTCCGATCGGCACCGCTCGGCGGCAACAACAACTACTACGTCACGGCGCTGCATCCTCAGAATCAGCGCAAAGACACGCTTGGCGGTCGACATGAACATCACCGATAAGCAGCGGCTCCAGTTCCGCCGCAACAATTACGCGTTCTTCGAATACCAGCCGCTGGACGGAACGCCGACCGAAACGCCGAAATTCTTCAACCGTCCGAACCAGACCAATTCGCTCGATCACGTCTGGACGATCAGCCCGACCCTGGTCAACGAAGCGCTGGCCACGGTCAGCCTGGACGACGTCTACATCCCGGTGGACACGGCGCACTTCTTCGACCGCACCACGGCCGGCATCAACTACCCGTACATCTTCCCGACCGGCAAGCTGATCCACAACCGTATTCCGACCGCCAACATCACCGGCCTGACCGGGCTGAACGGCGGCCCGTATCCGTCGCACTCGACGGGTCCGATCTACACCTTCACGGACAGCTTGACCTGGATCAAGGGCAGCCACACGTTCAAGTTCGGCTTCTACTATGAGAAGTCGGGCGAGAACGACAACGACGAAATCAACGTCAGCGCCTGCCCCACTTGCACCAACAACCAGAACGGCCAGTTCACGTTCACCGATACCCGGTCCGGCGCGCCGAACAGCGGCAACGCCATCGCCAACACGGCTATGGGCCTGTTCGATAGCTACTCCGAACTCGGCCAGCGCGCCTACACGATCTTCCGCGGCTCGTCCTACGAGCCGTACGCGCAGGACTCCTGGAAGGTGAACCAGAAGCTGACTGTCAACTATGGCGTCCGCTACACGGTCATCGTTCCCTACAAGGCTCTGTGGGGCAACATGATCGCCTTCGATCCGACGCTCTACGATCCGGCGAAGGCCGTGACCATCGATCCCAAGACCGGGCACGATCGTTGGCAGTCCGGCGACCGCTACAACGGCATGGTGATTCCCGGCAGCGGCATTCCCGGATTCGGCGCAAGGGCCGCTTCCCTGAAGCCACCAGCGGGCACTTACGATTACCTGTTCCGCGGCGGCACCTACCCGACTACTTCTCGACATTCCAATGGGGCCAGATTCCAGCCGCGCTTCGGCATTGCCTACCGCTGAACGAAAAGACGGTCATTCGCGCCGGCGGCGGCCGATTCTTCACCCGCCTCGGCGTCAGCGACTCCGTCTTCCTGGGCGGCAATCCGCCGTTCCAGCCGACCGCCAACGTTACCTTCGGCAGCGCCGACAATCCCGGCGGCAACTCCGCGAACAGCCTGCCGCTGACCGTCACCACCCAGAGCCGCGATTTCAAGAATCCGGAAGCCTGGAACTGGAACTTCACGGTTGAGCGCGAGTTCTACTTCAATCGGTTCTCAGCGTCGCGTATGTCGGCCGCCGCGGTCTGCACCAGCAGCGCGAAGCCAACATCAACCAGCCGACGCTCGCGGCTGTGCGCGGCCAATCCCGGCGGTACGAACATCGATGCGCTGCGGCCTTACAAGGGCTACAACTCGATTCGCGAAACCGACAACGTCGCCAGCTCGACGCTACAACTCGCTGCAAGTCTGCCTGGAATCGCCGGTTCTCGAGCGGCTCTTTGCAGTTCGGCGTCGCTACACGCTCTCCAAGAGCATGGACGATGGCTCGAACCAGCGCGACATCATCCCCAACACCTACGACGCGCAGCAATCTGTGGGGGCCGTCCGAGTTCGATACCCGCCATGTCTGATCGTCAACTTCCTGTACGAAATGCCGTTCTTCCGCAATACAAGAACAACTTGACCGGCAAGGTGCTCGGCGGATGGCAGCTCAGCGGCATCTCACAAGCGCAGACGGGCAATCAGTCCAGCGAATCGGCCGAACAGGACTATGCTGGTGTCGGTCAGGACGCAACTGGGGTAGCGACGGCAACGGACAGTTCTGGGTCATTCAACGGCGGCATCCGAAACATCATCGGTACTGCCGATACCGGCTATTGGTTCGCGACGACGGATCCGGACGGCAAACCGAAGTTCACCGCGCCGACGCCTGGTACGTTCGACACACACCGCGTCCGCGATGTGGTTTACCACCCCGGCTTCAACAACTGGAACATGGGCTTGTTCAAGAAGTTCACGATCAACGAACACGTGCGCTTCCAGTTCCGTGCCGAGGCGTTCGACGTCTTCAATCACCCGAACTGGAGCGGCAACAGCGGTTGCAGCGGCACCACCAACATCGGTCTCAATCCGACGAACACCGCCACCTTCGGCAAAGTTTTATCCAAGGGCAGCGGCAGCTCCGGCCAAGGCGAACGCAACCTGCAACTCTCGCTCCGCATGGAGTTCTAGCTAACGCATAACAAAAAAACGAGAGAGGGAGAGATGGCGCGTGAGTTTACCGTGCCATCTTTCTTTGATATCGGGTGTTCGCGCTTCACGCAGCTCTGTCAGCGGCAAGATTCAGACGTCGGTGATGCTCAACACATTGCCGTCGGGATCTTTGAACCAGCGACGTGCGTCGAGCCGCCCGGCAGGTCCAGATACCGAGTCCGTCCTGCTTGAAATGCGGGTAGATGTTGAAGGCGACGTTTTTGTCGCGCAGGGCTTTCACCGTGGATATAACGTCCGGTACGCGAAATCCTAGAATGCTGTGCTCGTGCGGAACGAAATCCGCAAGCGTCGAGACGCGCAACATGACTCCGCCGATGTCGAAGACGGCCGCGAAATGATCTTCGGCTGTAAGTTTCAGCCCGAGTATGTCTCGATAGAATGCGATCCCACGAGCGCGATCCCGCACGCAGATCAGAATCACAGGTGCTGCAGATTCAAGGACTCCCATGTTCCCTTCTTTCGTTGTCAATTTTTTTCGCGGACACAGAGAGAATCGAAGACCGTTCGAAGATCAATTCGCAGCGAAGGAACTGACCTCGATGGTG
>CAWKNS010000034.1:0-25462 GCA_963850795.1 uncultured Acidobacteriota bacterium
GCGGGGACGCCGTCGGCGGTGTTGACGAAGTCTTTTAGTTCTTTGCTGGGCTTGAAGAAGGGGATCTTTTTGGGCGGGACTTCGACCTTGGCGCCGGTCTTGGGGTTGCGTCCGACGCGACCGCGACGTTGGCGCGTGCGGAAGCTGCCGAAGCCGCGAATCTCGATCTTGTCGCCTTTTTGAAGAGCGTCGATGATGCTCTCGAAAATAGTTTCGACGATGGTTTCCGACTCCTTGCGCGGGAGTTCGGTCACTTTGAGGACCTCTTCGATGAGGTCGGCCTTCGTCAATGTAGGTTGCTTCGTCATCTTCCCGTTGCCTCGTGGGACTGCCACTTGTCAGGTACCGAAACCGTCGCAGCTATGTGATCCGAAACGATTTACGGGGGCACGCTCTCCCGGTTGCCCTTGTTACTATCACTAAAATGACCCGCAGGTAAAGGAATTATACGCCGGGGCGGGTGAGGCCCCGGCGCCCCTAAAGATTACTTCAGCCCAGCGAGCTTCTGTTTCAAAGCGTCGCCGATGGTTGCAGTCGAAGACGATTTTGTCGTCGAACGATACTGTTCGATTTCGCGCCGTTCGATCTGCTTGGCGGCGGCGCGATAGCTGAGACCGATGCGGCGCGTCTCCGGACTGATCTTGATGATTTTGAAGTCGTACTCTTTGCCCGGCTCGAGTGGGCCCGCGCTCTTGAGCGGACCGGTCGAGGTGCGATGCATCGATGCAGCCGGACCTTCGTCGCGACGGCGGCGATCTTCGATTTCGGTGTTGTGGCAAAGCGCTTCGATGTTGTCGCCGAGTTCGACGAAAGCGCCGAAGGTGGCGATGCGCGAAACTTTGCCCTTCACGATCTGGCCGACCTTGTGCTGCTTGAACCAGTCGCCCCAGATGTCGTTGACCTGCTTGATGCCGAGAGAGACGCGGCGATTCTCGGGATCGATCTTGAGAACTTTCGCGGTGATCGGCTCGCCCTTCTTGAAGACTTCGTGCGGATTCTTGATGCGCTCGGTCCAGCTAACGTCGCTGACGTGGACGAGGCCATCGAAGCCGTCTTCGATTTCGATGAAGGCGCCGAACTCGGCGATGTTGCGAACTTTGCCGGTGACGATGGTGCCGAGCGGATACTTTTCGGCGGTGAGCAGCCATGGATCGGGCAGCGCCTGCTTGATACCGAGAGAGACGCGGCGATCGCTGGGCTTGATGTCGAGCACGACGACATCGACTTCGTCGCCGACCTTGGCGATTTTCGAAGGATGCTGGACTTTTTTGTTCCAGCTCATTTCGGAAACGTGGACGAGGCCTTCGATGCCTTGCTCGAGTTCGACGAAGACGCCGTAGTCAACGACACCGACGATCTTGCCTTTTACTTTGCCGCCAGCCGGATATTTCTCGGACGCGCCGACCCACGGGTCACTGCTGAGTTGCTTGAGACCGAGGGAGACGCGCTGCTTTTCCTTGTCGAACTTGAGGATGACGACTTCGACTTCCTGATCGGGCTTGACGATGTCGGACGGGTGCTTGACGCGGCCCCAGCTCAGATCGGTGAGGTGAAGCAGGCCATCGATGCCGCCGAGATCGACGAAGGCGCCGTACTCGGTGACGTTTTTCACGTGGCCCTTGACCTTGTCGCCCTCGTGGAGCGTTTCCATAAGCTGAGCGCGCTTGGCGTGAAGCTCTTCTTCGAGCAACGCGCGGCGGCTGACGACGACGTTGCCGCGGCGGCGATTTAGCTTGGTGATGCGCACCTGGACTTCGGTGTTCATCAGGTTGTCGAGGTTGGCGGTCGGACGCAGGTCGTATTGCGAGCCCGGAAGAAATGCGCGGACGCCGATGTCCACAACGAGGCCGCCCTTGATGCGATCGACGACTTTGCCGGTGACGGTTTCCTTGGCCTTGAATGCGGCTTCGATCTTTTCCCAGGTGCGGCGGCGGAGAACTTTCTGGTACGAGAGGATAACGTAGCCGTCTTTGTGTTCGCCGGTGCGCTGCACTTCGATGGTGGTGTTTGGCTCGGGGCGCGGGATGTCGGTTTCGGAGAACTCGACAGCCGGTACCAGCCCTTCCGTTTTGCCACCGACGTCCACGACGACGCCGTGCTCGGTGTAGGCGACTACTTTTACTTCGATGATTTCGTTGTTGGCGGCGCTCTCGGCAGGCTCGCTGTATTGATCGATCAGCTTCGACATTTCTTCGGAGCCGGCGGCTTCTTCAGCGGCGGCAGCGGCTTCGGGGTCGAGATGCTGCTGCTGCGCGGCTTCGTGCTGCTGATGCTGAGCGTCCGCCGACTGCGCTACGGGAGCTGCAGGAGTCGTGGCCTGCTCGGGGCGAGGATCGCCGTCGGCCTGAGCTACGGGCGCGGCTGTGGCTTCGTGAGCGGCGGCAGTGTTACAGCTCGCCTCGGTATGAGCCTGGGATTCTGTTGCTTGGACTTTCTCGTGATCTGGTGCGGGAGCAGCTGCGGCGGAAGACGGATTGTTATCGTTGTCGGAAAACATGGTTGTTGGCCTCCAGAAGGTACTGCGTCTTTGTCTAGTGACCCGGCGATGCCGGCGTCATGGGTGTTGCTTGAGAATCCCTGCGATCTCTCAACTCGACTTTTGAGTGACGCAAGGGGTACAGCTTCGCGGTTTTAGTCTTAACGTTGCACAACAGACGATACGGCTGGCGAAGGGATGGCCCGAGCCTTCGTGCGCAGTTAAAGACGCAGAAGGCAGGTCCGTCACCGCTATAGACAACCGTGATGTGGTCCGTTGCTGAAAACGACCGTTATGCGCTCACCGAGGACAAGTGCTGCGGGCGTCCAAAACGCTGCAACGCCAAGATGATACGCGGCGGCGGAACCCGGTGTCAACGTAATGAGATAGATGGTTTTGGGTCGGCTTACGTTGCATCTCTCGGGGTGATTCGAGGCCCGGGAAGCGTTCGAAAGATCAGGCGTGGGCGCGGCCGGCTTGGGTGCTTTCGCGGCGAAAATCGGGGGCGGAGACCTCGATGGTGCGGCACATTTCGAAGAGTCGGGAGCGCATGCGGCTGCCGATGCGCTCTTCGAGCGAATCTTCGCGCACGGCGGGGATGAGTCTGCCGCCGGGGCCGCGGGTGGCTTCGCCGGCGGATGCGGGATTGTCGAGATAGTTGGTGGTGATGATGGTGGTGCGTTTTTCGTTGTAGCGTGCGTTGAGGACGATGCTGACGATGTCGCGGACCCAATCGGAAGGCTTGCTGGCGCCCAGGTCGTCGAGGACGAGGACTTCGATGGTGCGAATCGGGTCGAGGACGGACATTTCGGTGGATTCGCTCGCGGGGTTATAGCTGTTCTGGATTTCTTTGAGGAGTTCGCGGTAGTCGCAGAAGAGGCAGGCGTGGCCGCGGACGATCAATTCTTTGAGCGCGGCGACAGCGAGATGCGTTTTGCCGACGCCGGATGGGCCCATGAAGAGAAGGCCTTTGTCGGAGCCGCCGGGGAAGTCGCGCGTGAAGGTTTCGGTGTAGCTCTTGGCGAGCTTGAGGGATTGCGTGTGCTGCGTGGACCAGGTTTTGCCGTCGGCGAGATCGGTGACGTAGCTTTCGAAGTCGCAGTGTTCGTAGCGTTTTGGGATACGCGCGCGAGAGATGACGAGACTGGCGCGCTCTTCCATGCCGCAGTCGCAGGGGACGGCGAATTTACCTTTGCCGTCGGGGCGGGGAACGAGTTTGTATCCGGTGCCGCGGCAGAGTTGGCAATTTTCGAGGGGCATTGGCGTCGTGTCGGAGGACAGAATACGAGGGAGGGGAAGAGACGGCAAGCGGTGGTGTGGATGATTTGTGAAATGCGATGAAAATTCGTTGCGAAACAATTCGGGCGGGAGAGGCTTCGCGATTCGGGGAGATCGTGTTGACGCCGGGCGGAGCAAGGCCCGGCCCTACAAAAAGGGGATTAGCCTTCGCGCAGGTTCGCTCGCGCCGCACCTCTGGGTGGCGTGGCGCGAACGATTGCATTTCGCGGAGGCGGTTCACTGCGGAGAGCGGCGACGCGCGAGAGTTCCTGTTGGACGACGGTGGCGAACTCCGTCATCTGCTTTTCCATCTCGACCATTTTTTCGCGCATGTTGAGAATGATTTCGATGCCGGCGAGATTGACGCCCATATCGCGCGCGAGCGTGAGGATGACGTCGAGGCGTTCGAGATCTTCGTCGGTGTAGAGGCGCGTGTTGCCTTGCGAGCGCGAAGGTTTTAACAGGCCCACGCGTTCATAGAGGCGCAGCGTTTGCGGGTGGAGTTTGTAGAGCTCCGCCACGGCGCTGATCATGTAGCCGGCTTTGGCCCGTTTTCGTCCTCGTATCGCCATACGGATTTCTCTTTTGCTGACTTGCGTCAGCCGCCTGCTTTCGCGAACAAATCTTTGCGCGGATCTTCAGGCTCGATCTGCTCGAGTTCCTTCATGAGGTTGCGCACGCGCTCGTCGGTCGGCTTCGGCACGATCACCTGAATCTCGACATACTCATCACCGCGGGTGCCATTACGCCCCGGCACTCCTTTTTCGCGGAGACGGAGGGTAGAGCCGCTGTTGGTGCCCGGCGGAATTCGAACGAGCGAGCGGCCGTCGATCGTTGGCACTTCGACTTTTGAGCCGAGCGTGGCTTCGGCAACCGTTACTGGAACTTTTACGTAGAGATCGTTACCTTTGCGTTCGAAAAACGCATGAGGTTTTACATCGACGCGAAGATAGAGATCGCCCGCCGGAGCGCCCATCGTGCCGGCGTTGCCTTTGCCGGAAACGCGTACGCGCGAGCCGCTCGCGATGCCCGCGGGAATGCGCACATCGATTGTTTCGGTACGGCGTAGACGGCCTTCGCCGCCGCAGGTTTTGCAGACGGTGCGGAGTTTGCCGGTGCCGCCGCACTTCGTGCACGGGACATTGAAGCGCATTTTGCCGGCGGCTTGTTGAATCGTGCCGGTGCCGCCGCAGATCGGGCAGGTTTGCGGCGAGCCGATCGCGCCGGTGCCGTGGCAGGTTTCGCACGTTTCCATGCGCGTGATCTGAAGTTTTTTCACGGCGCCGCGAACGGCGTCCCAGAAATCGATCTCGATCTGATATTCGAGATCGCCGCCGGGCTCTTGCTCGACTTCCATTTCGCCGCCGCGACCACCGCCGCGGAAAAACTGGCTGAACAGATCGCGGAAGCTTGCGCCGCTGCCGCCGCCTACTGATCCCGGTGAGCCCGAGCCGCTTCCTTGTCCAAAGTCGAAGCCGCCGAAATCGAAATTGACGTTCGGGCCACCGCTCGATTCATGTCCTGATGGCGGGGCGCCCTGGTAGTTGTCGCTGTAGAAGCCGACTTGATCGTACATCTGGCGTTTTTTTGTGTCGGAAAGAACGTCGTAGGCTTCCTGCAACTGTTTGAATTTTTCTTCGGCGGATTTGTCGCCGGGATTGAGGTCGGGGTGATATTTGCGCGCGAGCTTCCGAAATGAAGCACGAATATCTTTCGCGGTCGCTTTGCGCGAGACCCCGAGCAGCTCGTAATAATCTTGTTTGGTCGTGGTAGCCATCGTGTGCGCGTCAACCGCGCGACTCAAAACTCAAACTCGCTTTCACAGATCGTGCGTTAAAACCTCGCGCCAACCATCGCGCGTTAAACCATGTTGGGGCGCAGCCTTTTGAGTTGCTGCGCCCCGGTCCCACGGTTCAGGCTAAACTCTCCGTAGGAGTTAGTTCGGCCGCTTGTTGTCGTCAACGTCTACGTACTCGGCGTCGATTACATCGTCTTTCTTCTTCTCCTGGCCTGCGTCGCTGGACGAGCCTTCGCTCGGTCCCGCGCCCGCCGACGGCCCGGCTCCCGCACCTGCGGCAGCTCCGGCTTGCTGGCCAGTCTTGTAGAGCGTCTCGGCGATCTTGTGCAGCTTGCCTTCGACGTTTTCCGTCGCTGCTCGCAACCGCGCCGTGCCGCCCTCGTTCATTGCTTTCTTCGCGTCGTCGATCGCTTCTTCGGCGGATTTCACGTCGGCTTCGCCGATCTTGTCTTTATTCTCACGCACGAGCTTCTCGGCTTGATAAACCAGGCCGTCGAGCCGGTTGCGCGATTCGACTTCTTCCATCCTGCGGCGATCGTCTTCGGAGTGAGACTCCGCTTCGACGCGCATCTTCTCGGCTTCTTCTTTCGTGAGACCGGTGGAAGATTGAATGGTGATCGTCTGTTCTTTGTTCGTGGCCTTATCCTTCGCGCTGACGTTCAAGATGCCGTTCGCGTCGATGTCAAAGGTCACTTCGATTTGCGGCGTGCCGCGCGGAGCCGGCGGAATTCCATCCAGCTTGAACGTGCCGAGCGAGCGGTTGTCCTTGGCGAACTTGCGCTCGCCTTGCATGACGTGGATTTCGACGCCCGACTGATTGTCCGATGCGGTCGAATAGGTTTCGACTTTGCGCGTCGGAATCGTCGTGTTGCGCGGAATCTGCACGGTCATCACACCGCCGAGCGTTTCAACGCCGAGCGAGAGTGGTGTCACGTCGAGCAGCAGGATGTCTTTCACTTCGCCGCCAAGGACCGCGCCCTGAATGGCCGCGCCGACCGCTACGACTTCGTCCGGGTTCACGCCCTTGTGAGGCTCTTTGCCGCCGAAGAAGTTGCGCACGAGCGAGACGACTTTCGGGATACGCGTTGAACCGCCGACGAGCACGACTTCCTGAATGTCGTTCGGCGACATCTTCGCGTCTTCGAGAGCCTGCTTCACCGGCTTCATCGAACGCTCGAGCAAATCGTTCATGAGCTGCTCGAGGCGAGTGCGCGTCAGCTTGACTTGCATGTGGATCGGGCCGCTCGCGCCTGCCGTGATGAACGGGAGATTGATTTCAGTCTCCATCATCTGCGACAGCTCGATCTTGGCCTTTTCCGCAGCTTCCTTCAGGCGTTGCAGCGCCATCCGGTCCTTGCTGAGGTCGATGCTATTTTCCTTCTTGAACTCATCGATGAGCCAATCGACGATGCGCTGGTCAACGTCATCACCACCGAGGTGCGTGTCGCCCGCGGTCGATTTCACTTCAACGACGCCGGCGCCAACTTCGAGCACCGAGATGTCGAACGTGCCGCCGCCGAGGTCATAAACCGCGATCGTTTCGTCGCTCTTCTTGTCCAAGCCGTACGCCAACGCAGCCGCCGTCGGCTCGTTGATGATGCGGACGACTTCGAGGCCCGCGATTTCGCCGGCCTGCTTGGTCGCCTGGCGCTGTGCGTCGTTGAAGTACGCAGGAACGGTGATGACCGCCTTCTGCACCTTCTCGCCGAGGAAATCTTCCGCGGCCGACTTCAGCTTGCTCAAAATCATCGCCGAGATTTCGGGCGCGCTGTAAACCTTGCCCGAGATGTCGACGCGCGCGTCGTCGTGCTGTCCCTTGACGACGTGATACGGCACGCGCTTCATTTCATCGCTCACTTCGTCGAAGCGGCGGCCCATAAAGCGCTTGATCGAATACACGGTGTTTTCCGGATTCGTCACGGCTTGGCGCTTGGCCACCTGCCCGACGAGGCGTTCGCCACCCTTAGTGATCGCAACCACCGAAGGCGTTGTGCGTGCCCCTTCCTGGTTCGGGATGACCACCGGTTCGCCGCCCTGCATGACGGCGACGACGGAGTTGGTCGTTCCGAGGTCAATTCCAATAATCTTGCTCATACTGCCTGTCCTCCCTGACTGTTTCTGTTTCTAAGCTCGTTTTGCGCTGCTTGCGGATGGCTAAGCGTCTGCGGTTGGCTTCCGGCGCTCGGCCAGCCTTGATACTATACAGGTTGAGTGTGTCTTTGTCAACTTATCTTATAGTGTCTGTAACGTATTCAATTGTTGAGGCTTAGTGAAGTTTTTGGAGTCCGTTTTTCTTCGATTCTGGTGAACCGCTCCTGATTGAGTTTCTGGCTTCAATTCCGGGTATCGCTCTCCAGCCGCCAAAGATAAAGATGCTCTGGAAGCCGAAAGGATGCTGAGCATCACCCTATCAAGTCAACTTAATGCCTGAAATACGCTTCGAACCTAGGTGGACTAAGGCCAAAGGTCGACGAGTCCGGCGCGGACACCCAATGCTCGTTGAATGAGGCGGTTAGCTAGCGCCGGCATGGCGCACAGAACGTTCGGGCCGGAGCCGTGTTTAGTAGGTAGCGGTCGTGTGATACTCTGGCCGCCTGTTGGCCGGAGTTTCCAGGAGGGGTGGCGTGAATCGTCGCGGGATGATTTCAGGATTCGGCGGTCTGGTGGTTGCGGCCCTGTTCGCGGCTTTTGGCTTGGTTTCGGGTTCATCGCTTTCTGCTTCTCCGGCGACCCCGCAGACTTCGGCGTCGGTTCCCGACATTGATCCCCACGAGGCGCTTGGTTCCAAGACGGCGCCGGTCGTGATCGAAGTTTTCAGCGACTTTCAGTGTCCCGCCTGCAAGAGCCTCTACGACGCGACCAATCGCAATTTGATGGACGGCTACGTCAACACGGGCAAAGTGTACCTAATCCATCGCGACTTCCCGCTGCCGATGCACGCGCATTCCAAGGTTGCCGCGCAGTATTCGCGGGCGGCGGCGCAGATTGGCAAGCTCGAGGCAGTCGCAGAAGTTCTATTCCAGAACCAGGACAAATGGGAAGCATCGGGCGACGTGGATGGAACAGTAGCGAAGGTTTTGTCTCCAGCCGAAATGACGAAGGTGCGCGCGCTGGTGAAGAGCGGAGCGGTAGACGCGGGGATTACGAAAGATCAGGCGATCGGCAACAATACGTATCGCGTCAATCAGACGCCGACCACGGTTTTTCATGCGAACGGGCAGACGTTTCCATACGCGGGCGTGATGAGCTGGGACATTTTGAAGCAGTTCCTCGATCAGCTTCTGGGCGGCAAGTAGTCAGCGAATCTCGTCAGCCTACTCTGCCTGAAGCAACCTGCGCGGGTTACAATCGGAATTCGCCAACGTCGAATCAACATGATGCAATCGAGCCCGCTTAATTTTCGCCGTGCCGTGATGTGGGTTGGCCGCCTGATTCTCGGGCCGGTCTTTATTTACGCGGGATATTCCAAGGCGTTCCTGCCGAACAGTCATTTTTGGCCGTGGTTTTTCTTCAAATTCTCGCTTTCGACGAACATTGCCAATTTTGCGTTTCAGGTTGAGGCGTTCAAGCTGCTGTCGCCGGGCGGCGTTCAGTTTGTGGCGCACACGCTGCCATTTACCGAGATTATTCTGGGCTTTCTTGTGCTGATTGGCTGGCAGCTTCGGATTTTTGGGACGATGCTGGCGGCGATTATGGTGGGATTTTCGGTCGTGGTGACGCGCGCCTATTTGTTGCACATGAACATCAATTGCGGATGTTTTGCGACGCCGCAGCCGATCGACATGCAAAAAGTCTTGGAAGATGCGGGCATGGCAATTCTTGCGGTTTTGATGGCGGTGTTCGCGATTATCGAAGCGCGTAAGCCGCATCCGTGGACTGCGCCTGACTCCGCCGCATCAGTGCCCGCAACCCGATAGTGCTTTTCGGCTGATAGCGAAGTGGCATCGAAATCCCTCCGTCAGTAGACTGAATCCGTGAAGACGCTCGACGAGTATTTGAAGTTGGCCGCAGTCGCGCACGGGCATTTGTGCGCCGGGCAGGTGCTAGGCGTGCGGCTGGCGATGCTCGGACTGCGCGAACTTGGCATCACCGATCCGATCGCCGAGCGCAAGCGCATCGTGACGTACGTCGAGATCGATCGATGCATGACGGATGCGATCGGGCTCGTCGCGAATTGCCGTCTCGGCAAACGCGCGCTGAAGTTTCGCGATTGGGGCAAAGTGGCGGCGACGTTCGTCGATTTGCAAGACCGGGCGAGCGATTCGCATCGCGGCACGCGAATCGAGCAAGCAGATCGCGCGCGACATGTTTCCCGACATGACGAAAGATGCGGGGCAGCAGAAAGCGTATGCCGAGCTTTCGGAAGACGTGTTGTTCGACAAGAAGTGGGTCAGAGTCGAAGTGAAGCCGCACGATATGCCGGGATACAAGGGACCGCGCGTCATTTGCGCTGAGTGCGGCGAAGGAATCAATTTTGCGCGTGAAGTGTTGCAGGGCGGACGCACTTTGTGTCGAGCGTGCGCCGGCGAAACGTATTACTCACAGATCTAAGCTCAATTCAGAGTTGCGGCTGCCGTGGTTGCCGGCGTGCATAACTTCGTGCGCTGGTGATGGAAACCTGAGGCAAGGTGCGGCCTCTCCCTGGCGAATCATGTGCGCTAAAATTGGTCGTTCATGCTGAGTTTGCCCCCGATTACGTTGCGGTTGCGCGGTTGGAAGTTGATCGACCGCGTGGCGCTGGCGTTTCTACTGCTATGCTCGATTGCGCTGGGCGCGGCGGCTGGGTTGCTGTTTGTTTATGCTAGCGATTTGCCGGAGATTCGCGCGCTCGAAACATACCGGCCAAACGTTGTTACCGAAATCTACGCGGATGACGGGCAGTTGGTCGGGAGTTTCGCACTGCAACGACGCATCCTGATGACGTACGAGCAGTGCCCTAAGATTTTGTACAACGCGGTCACCTCGATCGAAGATCAGCATTTTGAAGAGCACTGGGGCATCGACTTTCCGCGCATTGCAGGCGCGGCGTGGCGCAATATTTTGAATCACCACATAACGGCGGGAGCCAGCACGATCAGCATGCAGCTCGCCGGCAATCTTTTTCTCGACCGCAGCGACAAAAGTTTTCGCCGCAAGATGCAGGAAATGTTGCTCGCGCTGCAAATCGAGCGCCGCTATACCAAGCCGCAGATTTTTGCGATGTATGCGAACCAGGTTTATCTGGCTCACGGCAACTACGGATTCGCGGCGGCATCGGAATTTTATTTCGGCAAGCCCGTCGGTGATTTGAAGCTGCAGGAAGCGGCGCTGCTCGCCGGGATGGTCAACGGTCCGAAATTTTCGCCGCTGACGAATCCGACCGGAGCGCTGCAGCGGCGCAATCTCGTGCTGTACCGGATGCTCGAAGAAGGAAAAATTTCAGGCGCGGATGAAGAGGCGGCGAAAAAGACGCCGCTCGGACTGCACGTGCAGTATCCGCGCAACGATCTCGCGCCGTATTTCTTCGAAGAAGTCCGCAAATATCTGGAATCGACGTACGGCACGGAAGCAGTGCATGAGCGCGGTCTGCGCGTTTACACCACGCTGAACATCGCCATGCAGCGTGCGGCGAATCAATCGATACGCGACGGATTGCACAGCTACGACCGGCGGCACGGCTGGCGCGGCGGTTTGCCGAATATTCTGCGCGACAATCTCGGCCAGATCGATTCGTACGAAGATGAAGACTGGCGGCATGCGATCGACAAGGGAAGTTACGTCACCGGGTTGGTGACGGCGGTCGGCGACAAGGACGCAACGATCAAGATCGGACAGTATCGCGCGGTGCTCGCGCCATCGGATTTTGCGTGGACGGGCAGGAAAAAGCCGAGCGAGTTGCTGAAAGTCGGCGACCTCGCCCAGTTTTCGATCAAGGAGATTCAGGAATCGACCGTGCGCGTGCAGCTCGAGCAGCAGCCTGGGCCACAGGCGGCGATGATGGCGATCGACAATCCGACCGGAGAGATCAAGGCGATGGTCGGCGGATACAGCTTCGAAGATTCGAAATTCAACCGCGCGACGCAGGCGTACCGGCAGGTCGGCAGCTCGTTCAAGGTTTATGTCTACGCGGATGCGCTGGAAAAGGGCGCGACGCCGTTCGATACGATTCTCGACGCGCCGATGACGGTGATGAGCGGCGGCCTGCCGTATTCGCCGCACAACTACGACGAAAAATTTGAGGGCAACATCACGCTGCGACGCGCGCTGGCGGGGTCGCGCAACGTTCCGGCCGTGAAACTGGCCGAGAAAGTCGGCATCACGTCGGTTGTCGATATCACGCGGCGATTCGGAATCACGACTTCGCTGCCGCCGTATTTGCCGCTCGCGCTTGGCGCGGCCGACATGAAATTGTCGGAGCACGTTTCGGCGTTCACCGTATTTCCGAACGACGGGATTCGCATCGATCCGCACATGATTCGGCGCGTGACGAGCTACGACGGCGCGCTGCTCGAAGAAGCGCATCCCGAAGTGCACGACGTGATTTCGCCGGAAGTTGCGCGCACGATGACGGCGATGCTCGAGGAAGTGATTCAGTTCGGCACCGGCATGCAGGCGCAAAGCGCTGGGCCGGCCTGCGGCAGGAAAAACCGGGACGACGCAGGATTACACCGACGCGTGGTTCATCGGATTTACGCCGCAGCTTACGGCGGGCGTATGGGTCGGGTTCGACGACAAGCAAATTTCGCTCGGTAAAAAAGAAACCGGCGCGCGAGCCGCGCTGCCGATCTGGCTCGAATTCATGCAAGGCGCACTGGCCGGAATGCCGGAAGTCGAGTTCGCAAACGTGATGCCGCTGGAACAAGAAGCGCACGACCACGCCGTCCACGTCGATACGCCCGACACCGCGCCGACCGAAGACGAACCCGCCGAGCGCAAGGCAAAGCCTCCGGCGGACGCGCTGCCGGCTGCGCCTCCACCGAAGACCACATCCGCGACATCGGCCGCGATCCCGCAGAGCCACTAATGACTCCGCGATTGCGCAGGTGCTGCGATGATTTTTCCCGTTTACGTGCTGGCGAAATATCTCGCGTATTCGATTTGGTGTTATCTCGGGTTGCGTTGGTTACGTGACAAAAAATCGGTGGGCGCAGGGATCGCGTTCGGCTCCGTGCGTCTTGGCCTGGGAATGATTTTCGGCGTTGGAATTTTCGTGATCGGCGGGATGCTTCATCTCAACGCGCCTGCGAATTCGTGGCTCGCATACTTCGCGGTGTATGTGCCAGTGCGCTACATCGAGTGGTCGATTTTGGCGGCGTTACTGGGAACAAAAGGCGGCCAGGTCTTTCAGATCATGGGCGCGGCGACTCAGCGATGGATCGTCGGCGGAATCATCGTCTCGCACCTCGCCGATCTTCCGCTGATCATGTTCGGTGGCGAAGGCCCAAAAGCGTTTTTCCCCGTCGGCCGATTTCTCTGCTAGCAAATCCAGGGAATTAGAGAATGAGGAATTTAAGCGAAAGGATCCCATCCGCCCGGCTTGATCGCGACGGTGCTGCCGTTGGCTTCGCCAGCTTCAAGCCTTTATCGCGAGTGATTTCGCCGATCGCGGTCGATTTCAGTCCCCGGTATTTCGACGGAATGCTGCGGGCTTTTGCCGGAGCGACGGTGAAGAGGAGTTCGTAGTCGTCGCCGCCATTCAAAGCGAGAGCTATCCGCTTGTTCCATTTTGGAACGGAGTCATGTTCGACGGCGGCCGCCGCCAGCTTTGATTCTTCAATCGTCGCTCCGACTTTGCTTGCGGCGCATAGCCGAGGAAGATCAGTCGACAATCCATCGGAAAGATCCATCGCCGCGGTGGCTAGCCGATGTTCGGCCAGCCATCGTCCGAGCGCGATTCGCGGCTCGGGATACAGATGTTTCCGCAGCTTCGGATCGGTAGCGCGAATCTTGCCCTTGCACGTAGCGCAACGCCGCCAACCCAAGCTCGGCTTCGCCGAGCCGACCGCTGACATAAATAATGTCGCCGGGCCGAGCGCCGGACCGGAGCAGCGCTTGCCCCGCTCGAACTTCTCCCACGACGGTGACATTAATAAGTACGCGTTTCTGCCGAGTCGTATCCCCGCCCGCGATCGGACATCGCAATTTCCGCGAAGCCCGCCGCAATCCGCCAAGAAAATCGGTCAGCCAACGCCCGGTCAATTCGCTCGGGCAGCGCGAGGCTCAACAAAAAACAGCGCGGCGTTCCACCCATCGCAGCGATATCGCTCGCCGCGCGGGCCAAACATTTCCACCCAACCGAATCCGCCGGATGCCGATCGCGAAGAAAATGTGTTCCTTCCAGGAACCAATCGCAGGTTAAAATGGTTTCGTAGCCGCGCCGGGGGACAAACAGCGCGGCATCATCGCCGATCCCAGAGCGCACGCCGGAGTCGCAAGTCGTTGGATCGCGACGACTTCCCGAGAATTTTCCGGATCAGCTGCATTCTCTGGGGTGTTCATTGAATGGTTTTCAGGAATTCGATGTAGTGACCTTTGGCCGCTCTTCACGTCTAGTTTAGCGTAAACAAAACTGGACTGGCCGTTCGGGCAGGTATCGGGCAGTTTTCTCACAGCTGGCCTTAGAGCAGGGAAATACAGGATTGACTCTAAGCCCTACAGATTTTAGTATGGCGCACCGTCGCGGCACCCTTTACCGCGACGTTTATTGGGCAGTTCGGGCTGTAGATCGCCGTAAGTAGAGATGAACTGAGGAGTTGCGGCGGTTTTAGAAAAATACGGGCTGTCTGTATCATTAATTGGTTTTCATAAAGGATTCCGCAGACTATGAAGGGCAAGACTTACACTTTTTATATCGCGTCGACGCCGGGGAAGATGCAGAAGCTCGTCATCCCTGCGTACGTGCTTGCACGTGGTTGCGGTGCTCGCACTGATCGGCAGCATGACGGTTGTGGCGGCGGCCGGGTCTTACTCTCGGATGCTGTGGAAGGTCGGAAATTACAACGCTCTGCGGCACGATCAGGAAACTCTAAAGAAGCAGTATCGCGCTCTGCAGAATACGGTGGACGACACCAACCAGCGCCTCGATTCCTTGCAGTCTTCGCGACCGAAGTCGCGATGACCTACGGCGTGCTTCGCTATCATCCGGCGGCTTTTGATCAGAGCGACGATCCAGCCGATTCGCAGGATGCCTTCGATCGCTCGGTCGAGCAGTACACCTTTTTGAAGCGCAATGCAGCGGCGATCGCGATTTCGAGCGGCGGCCTGCGCTTGATGCCGTCGATGAGCTTCGCGGATTCGACGTACACGCCGTCGATCTGGCCGGTGCTGGGCCACATCACCGATAGCTTCGGCGAACGCCTCGATCCGTTCAGCGGTGAAGGCGCGTTTCACACGGGCGTTGACGTTTCGGCCGACTACGGCGCGCCGGTTCACGCGACTGCGGACGGCGTCATCACCATCGCGGAAAATCACGCGGGCTACGGCCGGCTGGTTGTGATCGATCACGGATTTGGCATCACCACCTGGTACGCGCACCTTTCGTCGTTCTCGGCGATTCCGGGCGAGCGCATCAAGCGCGGCACGGTTGTGGGTTACACGGGCATCAGCGGCCGCTCGACTGGGCCGCACGTTCACTACGAAGTGCGCGTGAACAATGCGCCGGTGAATCCGTGGCGCTACATGAAGGCTGCGACTCCGACCACGACGACTGCTTCGGTCAACGGCGACTAGATTTTCGCTCGCTGGTTCGATACCTCATCCCAACAACGACACGCTGATCTATTCTAGACTTTCGATGTGTCTGCGATCGTTTCTACTTCTTCTTTGCCCGTCGGACGTTTTTCCGGTGTGGTTTGCGGGCGGCGCTGGCGCCGGAACCGGCGTTGAGAAGTGAGCGGCCTTCAGACTTCCGGAGTGACTTCCAGAATCAATCGAACAGCTTTCGTTTCGCCGCGATCGACCCGCGCGATGTCGGCGCTGTGAATCAACTCGATGTATGCCTCGCGAGTTTGATCGTCGAGTTGATGCCGAATCTTCGGATCGTTCAGCCCAGCCTGCGCGAACATTCGAATGCCGTTCAGAACATCCGCGAGATCGTGCGCCGTTGCATCAGTAGGGCATTCGCCTTCAGCGACGACGCGCAGCCGGCTTTGTTCCGGCACTCCTGCCAGCGTAATCCACTGCAACTGATCCAGAAGCGAAGCGAGTTGTTGCGCCTGTCCGCCATTCGGCGTGCGCGCAGCGAGCGCCGAACCAACGCTCGCGTCCTGCCGAAACACGGCAAACAACGGTGAACCTCCCAGGCGATCGAATCGTTCGCGCCACTCCTTCGCGTCCGTTCCGCGCACTGGATTTCGCAGCAGCGACGCGAGATCGGGATCGTCCGTCAGCACGATTCGGTTCTGGTGCAGAAACGCGAACGAGATTTTGCGTGAGCTGCCCTTCAGCGGAGCCGTAAAAATCTCACGCCCATCTTTTTTGTCGTGCGTTCCCAACTCCGAAACGTATGTGTTGATTTTCTTGCGATCGAAGCGTCCGTCGCCAACGGCGAAAAACTCCGTCGTTTGTCCGCGTTTGATCGTTGCGACAGCGATGCGATCGAGATCGCGCTCGTAGTCAAAACCGGTGTCGTGCAGAAATTTCGCATACTCCGCATCGACTTGCTGTGGTTGCGGCACCCAATCGCTCAGCGCAGAAAAAAATGGCGCCCCGCGAAGCTGTGTGAAATCCGCAAAGACGACCGAGTCCGTGTCCGCGGGAATCAATTCGAGCGCGGTCTCTCTCGTGTCGCCGAGATCGCCGGCGAAATAATGATGAAACGCAAACGCGCCGCCGGCGACAAGCGCGAGTCCAAGAACCAGCCCAATCCAAACGCGTCGATTCATGTGTGATTCATTTTCCTTCAATCGCTCGCGAAACCGGTAAGGATGAATCGTCAAGCCCACAAGCGCATCCAATCGAAAGCTGTTGAAGCAAAAATATTTCGAGCGAGGCATCGCGGATCGCGAGTTTTCCACAGCCAGCAGGTTCTTGACGTGTGCTAAATGTCGCATTTTCAGTCGCATGCGGGTTGCCGGAGAGGGAACCAGACGCTTCCTTTTCCACAGTGCTGGCTACTGGCGTGCTCGATAATTCTAGGGTCCGCTACTTGCGCTCTCCCAGAACCATCTGCTATTCTTTGTCGGTTTGAGAGCGCTGGCGTAGCTCAGCTGGTAGAGCATCTGATTTGTAATCAGAGGGTCGGGGGTTCAATTCCCTCCGCCAGCTCCACTATCTGACGCGCGGGGGAATTGAGCGGAGCGAATCCTTCAAAGCAAAAACGACGGGCTGGTGTCTTTTGACACGAGTCCGTTTTGTGTTTTCGCTTGGCTGCCCCTCACGTTCTTGAATCGTTTGTCGGTAAGAAGTTGTGACAAAAGCAGTTTGGTGACGAACGAGTTTTTCGAGGACGGGTGGGTGAGTGGCTAAAACCAGCAGACTGTAAATCTGCCGCTCCTTGCGGGCTACGGAGGTTCGAATCCTCCCCCGTCCACCATGACTCGGTAGGGCCAAGTAGGTCGGCCAGGAAGTCAAAGCGGTTTAGTTAGAAAAATTGAGCAGCAAAGCGCGCCGAGCACGGGATGAAATCGGCAGCCGCTGAGACGACCGAAGAACAGGGTCGCAAGTAACCGCAGGGCAATCGCATGAAGCGATGTTCGAGTGCGGACGGAAACGCGGCACAAGCGCCGTACGGGAAAAGTGCGCCGCGAAGATGGAGTTGCTGACTGCGCAGGAGTTAGCAGTCGAGATCGAGTTTCAGGGGGAACGGGTTCACGGGTTTGGCCTGGGTAGCTCAGTTGGTAGAGCGCGTCCTTGGTAAGGACGAGGTCACCGGTTCAATCCCGGTCCCAGGCTCCAGAGAAAAGCAGTGCCTCCGGTTGTGAGCAATAAAGCGGAGGTTGGATGTGGCAGCGGGCTGAAAGGATTTGCAACACCGGGCGGGGGTAACTCAACGGTAGAGTCTCACTCTTCCAAGGTGATGGTTGCGGGTTCAAATCCCGTCCCCCGCTCCAAGCTTTGAAGTTGATGGAAAGCGGATTTGGCAACAAGCAGTCGCAGTAAGAGAACGACGCAGATCTACTGAGGGCAGAGGAATATGGCGAAGGAGAAGTTCGAGCGGACAAAGCCGCACGTGAATATCGGGACGATCGGTCACATCGACCATGGCAAGACGACGTTGACGGCCGCGATCACCAAGGTGTTGTCGAAGCACAACCCGAAGGTGCAGTTCCGGGCGTTCGATTCGATCGACAACGCGCCGGAAGAGCGCGAGCGCGGTATCACGATCGCCGTTTCGCACGTGGAATATGAAACGCCGAATCGTCACTACGCGCACATGGATTGCCCGGGCCACGCCGACTACATCAAGAACATGATCACGGGCGCGGCGCAGATGGACGGCGCGATTCTGGTGGTTGCGGCGACCGACGGACCGATGCCGCAAACGCGCGAGCACATTCTTCTCGCTCGCCAGGTCGGTGTTCCTGCGATCGTCGTGTTCCTGAACAAGTGCGACATGGTGGAAGACGCCGAGTTGCTCGAGCTCGTTGAACTGGAAGTTCGCGAGTTGCTCAAGACGTATCAGTTCCCCGGCGACACGATCGCGATGGTTCGCGGCAGCGCGTTGCAAGCGTTGAACGGCGACGCAGAAGTGGGAAAAGGCGATCGACGATTTGATGGAAGCGGTGGACAAGAACGTACCGCAGCCAGTGCGCGACATCGATAAGCCGTTCGCGATGCCGATCGAAGACATTTTCTCGATCTCGGGCCGCGGCACGGTGGTCACAGGCCGCGTCGAACGCGGCAAGGTGAAGGTCGGCGAAGAAATCGAAATCGTTGGTTTCCGTCCGACGCAGAAGAAAGTTGTGACCGGCGTGGAAATGTTCCGCAAGCTGCTGGACGAAGGGCTTGCTGGCGACAACGTTGGCTTGCTGCTGCGCGGCACGGAAAAAGAAGACGTGGAGCGCGGCCAGGTTGTTTGCAAGCCGGGCTCGATCACGCCGCACACGAAGTTCAAAGCGGAAGCGTACGTGTTGACGAAGGAAGAAGGCGGCCGCCACACGCCGTTCTTCACGGGCTATCGTCCGCAGTTCTACTTCCGCACCACGGACGTCACCGGCGACGTGAAGTTGCCGACCGGCGTGGAAATGGTGATGCCTGGCGACAACGTAAGCTGCGAAGTCAGCCTGATCACGCCGGTCGCTCTGGAAAAGGGACTGCGCTTCGCGATTCGCGAAGGCGGCCACACCGTCGGCGCCGGCGCAGTCACCGAGATCATCGAGTAATTGAACTTTTCGGCTTCGCTTGGAAATAGAAGCCCGGGATTTGGGAAAGGATTTAGGTCATGCGAGAAATCATCACGTTGCAGTGCGCCGATTGCAAAAACCGCAACTACACGACAACGAAGAACAAGAAAAAGCATTCGGACCGTGTCGAAACAAAAAAGTTTTGCAATTCGTGCCGCAAGCACACCGGCCACAAAGAGGTGAAGTAAGACGCATGAGTTGGCGGGGCGGTTTTGGTTTTAGGGGAGTCGTCCAACGGCTAGGACTCCGGTCTCCAAAACCGGGTATGGGGGTTCGAGTCCCTCCTCCCCTGCCAGAGATTGAAACAGGGGCCGGCGAAAGCCGGTGAAGTAGAGAGGAACGAATGGCTTCGCAAGCGGTCAAAGTGAAAAACGACGATTCGCAAGGCGGAATCGGCGCCGGGGCAAGCAAGATCGGCGGACAAGTCTCCGGCACGATTACGGACACGCGCGAATTTCTGCACGATGTTCGGCTGGAGATGAAAGCGGTCACCTGGCCGAGCCGCGAAGAAGTCATCTCGACGACGACCGTTGTCGTCGCGACTGTCGCGTTCTTTGGAGTCTTCCTGGCTGTGGTCGATTGGCTTGTGCAGCGCGGCGTTACGTACGTATTCAAAGTTTTCGGCGTCTGAGAGGTTGTAAAAACCGATGGCGATGCAGTGGTACATCATCCATACGTACTCGGGCTTTGAGAAGAAGGTCAAAGAGAGCCTGGAGAGCCGCGTCGAGGCGTTCACGCTCCAGGACAAGATCGGTCGCGTGCTGATTCCGATGGAAGACACGATCGAGATGCGCGGCGGCAAGAAAGTAATTTCGTCGCGGATGTCGTACCCGGGTTACGTGCTGGTCGAGATGGATCTCGACGAAAATACCTGGCACATCGTGCGCAACACGCCGCGCGTGACCGGTTTCGTTGGTTCAGCGACTTCGCCGTCGCCGCTGTCGGAAGCGGAAGTCGACGCCATCATCAACCGCGTCAACGTCCCGACCGATCGGCCGAAGCCGAAAGTTGTCGTACGAGCGCAACGAGCAGGTGCGCATCGTGGACGGGCCGTTCGCGAATTTCAACGGCACCGTGGAAGAAATCGACGGCGATCACAGCCGTTTGAAAGTTTCAGTAACGATTTTCGGCCGCTCGACGCCGGTGGAACTGGATTTTGCGAGCGTAGAAAAGCTCAGCTAACAGCGAGCTCAAAGAAAGAATTTGAGGTAGGGACATGGCGAAGAAGATACAGACGACGATCAAGTTGCAACTCCCGGCGGGCAAGGCAACTCCTGCGCCGCCAGTCGGCACGGCTCTCGGTCCACACGGCTTGAACATCATGGATTTCTGCAAACAGTTCAACGCCAAGACGCAGAAAGAGCCCGACGGAATGATTTTCCCCGTGCTCGTGACGGTCTACACCGACCGCACGTTCACATTTATTTTGAAGACGCCGCCGGCTTCGGTTCTCTTGAAGCGGGCAGCGAATCTGGCGAAGGGTTCGGCCGAGCCGAATCGCAACAAAGTCGGCAAAGTCACCAAGAAGCAGATCGAAGAAATCGCCAAGCTTAAGCTTGTCGATCTCAACACCACAAATCTGGAAGCCGCGATGCGCACAGTCACAGGCACGGCGCGCAACATGGGTCTGGAAGTCGTGGAAGCCTAAGAAGTTCCAGGCGCTAAGAGATCGAAGGAGTGCAGTGATGAAGGTGTCGGGTAAACACGTAGAAAACGCGCGCAAGTTGGTGGAAGCGCGCCCGTACAAGCTCGCGGATGCTTCAGAGCTGATTAAGAAGACGCACCACACCAAGTTCAACGAAACCGTTGAGCTGGCGATCAATCTCGGCGTCGATCCGAAGCATTCGGATCAGGTTGTTCGCGGCACGGTCGTTCTGCCGCACGGCTTGGGCAAAACGGTTCGCGTGCTCGTCATCGCAAGCGGCGACAAAGTTCGCGAAGCCACCGAAGCCGGCGCGGATTTCGTCGGCGGCGAAGACATGGTCACCAAAGTCGCGGGCGGTTGGACGGATTACGACGCTGTGATCGCGACGCCGGACATGATGAAGTCGGCCGGTAAGCTCGGTAAGGTTCTCGGTCCGCGCGGACTGATGCCGAACCCAAAGACGGGCACGGTCACCTTTGACGTCGCGAAAGCAATCGGCGAGACCAAGGGCGGCAAGGTGGAATTTCGCGTGGACAAAGCCGGTATCGTCCACTGCGGCATCGGCAAAATTAATTTCGACGCGGCGAAGCTCGCCGAAAACGCGCACGCGATCATCAATGCGGTGATCAAGGCCAAGCCGGCGGCAGCCAAGGGCAAGTACGTCAAGCGCATCACCCTGACGTCCACGATGGGCCCCGGGATTGAGATCGATCTGGCGGAAGCCGAAGCATTGGCGACAGCGGCGTAGTCGCAACCAAAGAGATTAAGGACAACGAGATCACATCATGAAGAAGCGTAGCGAAAAACAGGAAGACCTAGACAAGTTGAAGGTTGCTCTCGCGAAGGTTTCCACCGTTATTCTTTCGACCTTCCAGGGCATCACCGTCGAAGACGACACCAAGCTGCGCCGCGCGGTTCAAGCGGCTGGCGGCAACTATCAGGTTGTGAAGAACACTTTGGCCGAGCGCGCCGGTGCGGGCACTTCCGCCGAAGGCTTGCTCAAGAACCTGAGCGGCACGAACTCGATCGCATACACCAACACCGATCCGGTCGCGCTCGCAAAAGCGCTGACCAAGGTCGCCAAGGACGTCCCGGCGTTTCAGTTCCGCGCCGGCGTCGTCGAGGGTCGCGTCATTTCGATCAAGGAGATCGAGCAGCTCGCGAATCTCCCGTCGAAGGAAGAATTGATCAGCAAGATCATGTTCTTGCTCAACGCTCCGGCACAGCGGATCGCAGTGGCGCTCAACGCGCTCCCGCGCAACGCCGCCGTGGTGATCAGCGAAGCGGTGAAGGCAAACAAGTTTGGTTCGGGCGAAGGGGCAGCAGCACCGACACCGAGTCCCGAAGCGGCCCAGTAAAAAAAGTTTAGTAAAGAGTTTCAGTAAAATTTTTTCAAATTTGAGAGGAGAAGCACAAGTCATGGCGAAGGTCGATACGATCCTGGAAGAAATCAAGGGGCTGACGCTGCTCGAGGCGTCGGACCTGGTGAAGAAGATGGAAGAGACGTTCGGCGTTTCCGCGGCAGCAGCGACGGTGGTTGCGGGCGGCGGCGGCGGCGCGGCGGCAGCAGCTCCGGCGGAAGAGAAGACGGAGTTCACCGTCGTGCTCACCGACGTCGGCGGCAACAAGATCAACGTCATCAAGGCGGTTCGCGAAGTCACCAGCCTCGGCTTGAAAGAAGCCAAGGACCTCGTCGATGGCGCGCCCAAGACCGTCAAGGAAGGCGTCAGCAAGGACGAAGCCGCCACCATCAAGAAGAAGTTCGAAGAAGCCGGCGCCAAAGTCGAAGTCAAGTAACTACGGCACGGCATTCGGGCCATTTTCTAACAACGGGCTTCGAGAGTGGGCGCGGCTCTTTGCAGCGAACCGCGCCAGAGGACTTCATCACGCAAGTCGAGGCTGGGTACTACCACAATTCACAGCGCCTCCTAAGGGCGTTTTGCGTTCGTGTGCGCGCTGACTTTTGGGCGAAAGTCGCAGCACACGATTCGCTGTCTCTACACAACTGTTCGAGCATTTGCCCACAAGGGATGAGGTAATTCATGTCGAACACCAATCAGCATGTCCGGGAACGTCAGCGTCTGGATTTCGCGAAAATCCAGGGCTCGATCCAGATTCCCAACCTGATTGAAGTCCAGATGAAGTCGTATCAGCGCTTCCTGCAGATGGATTTGCTGCCGAGCGAGCGCGATGACGGCGGACTCCAGTCGGTGTTCACGTCGGTGTTTCCGATCAAGGATTTTCGCGAGATGTCGCAGCTCGAATTCGTCGACTACTCGATCGGAAACTGGGAGTGCAAGTGCGGCAACCTGAAGGGCCTGCACCACCTTCGCGCCACCTGCCGGAATTGCGGCGCGTCCGTGGTCACCAACCCGTATCAAACGGGCGATGTGATCTGCCCCAAGTGCGGCACCTTCAACAAAAACACTCCGACGTTCTGCAACAAGTGCGGCGATCCGGTCGCAATGCAGTTGAAATATGACGTGAACGAATGCCAGGAGCGCGGCATGACGTATTCCGCGCCTCTCAAAGTCACCATCCGTCTCACCATTTACGACAAAGATCCCGATACCGGCGCGAAAACCATTCGCGACATCAAGGAACAGGAAGTTTTCTTCGGCGACATTCCGCTGATGACCGAGAACGGCACCTTCATCATCAACGGTACCGAGCGCGTCATCGTCAGCCAGTTGCACCGTTCGCCCGGCGTCTTCTTTGAGAGCGCCAACAACCGCACCTACTTCCTCGGCAAGATCATTCCGTACCGCGGATAGCTGGGTCGAGTTCGAGTACGACACCAAGAACATTCTCTACGTCCGCATCGATCGCAAGCGCAAATTCCTCGGCTCGATCTTCCTGCGCGCGCTGGGCATGAAGTCCAACGAAGACATCCTCCGCACCTTCTATCAGGTGGAGCGCATTTCTCTGCGCGACAAGGATCTCTTCTGGAACGTTTCGCCCGGCATCGTCGATCGCAAGCTGACGCACGAAATCAGCAATCCGAAGTCCGAAGAAGTGATCGTCGGCGCGCACAAGCGCATCACCGAAAATCTGTTCAAGGAACTGGTCAAGGCCGAGATCTCGCAGGTCGAAGTCGGCTCTCGCGGACCTCGAAGGCGCCTACAGCGTCGCCGAGGTGGTCAATCGTCAGACCGGCGAAGTGCTGCTCGAAGCCAACAAGCCGCTGACTGCCGGAAATTTGGCAGGCGTTCGGCGAATCCGGCATCACCGAAGTCGACGTCTTCTTCCCGGAGCGCGACGACATCGGTCTCGTGCTCTCGCGCACGCTCGAAAAGGACGGCATCCGCTCCTCCAAGGAAGCGCTGATCGAAATCTACCGCAAGCTGCGTCCCGGCGATCCTCCGACGCTGGAAACCGCGACCAACTTGTTCCGCGGCATGTTCTTCGATCCGCGCAAATACGATTTCAGCAGAGTCGGCCGCCTGAAATTCAACATCAAGCTGGGGCTCGAAACGCCGCTCGACAAGCGCACGCTCGATCCGCCCGATTTCGTCGCGGCGATCAAGTACTTGCTTCAAGCTGCGCAAGAACATCGGCGTCGTGGACGACATCGATCATCTCGGCAATCGCCGCGTTCGCGCGGTCGGCGAATTGCTCGAAAACCAGTTCCGCATCGGCCTCGTCCGCATGGAGCGCGCCATCAAGGAAAAGATGTGCGTGTACCAGGAAATGTCCACGGCGATGCCGCACGACCTCGTGAACGCCAAGCCGGTCATGGCCGCGATTCGCGAGTTCTTCGGCATCTCGCAGCTCTGCCAGTTCATGGACCAGACCAACCCGCTCAGCGAAATCACTCACAAGCGCCGCCTTTCGGCTCTTGGGCCCGGTGGTCTCTCGCGCGAGCGCGCTGGATTCGAAGTGCGCGACGTTCACCCGACGCACTACGGCCGCATCTGCCCGATTGAAACGCCGGAAGGTCCGAACATCGGTTTGATCAGCTCGCTTTCCTGCTTTGCGCGCATCAACGAATTCGGCTTCATCGAGTCGCCATACCGCAAGGTGAAGGGCGGCCGCATGATCGACTTCGTTCAGATCATCAATGCCGGCGACAGCGAATTCAAGGCCGGCGAAATCGTCGAAAAGGAAAGCGTCGAAGAGCTCAACGAAGAGCTGAAGCGCCGCAAGGTCACCGTCGAGCCGTACTGCTTCTATCTCTCCGCGTGGGAAGAGGACCGCTACGTCGTCGCGCAGGCCAACGCTTCGCTCGACGAACGACTGAAGATCACCACCGAACTCGTCAACTGCCGCCAGGCCGGCAACTTCGTGCTGAAGAGCCGCGAAGAAGTCGATTACATCGACGTTTCGCCGAAGCAGCTCGTGTCGGTCGCCGCCAGCTTGATTCCGTTCCTTGAGAACGACGACGCCAACCGCGCGTTGATGGGCTCGAACATGCAGCGCCAGGCCGTGCCGCTGATTAAGGGCGAAGCTCCGCTGGTCGGCACCGGCATGGAGCGCGTCACCGCGCGCGACTCCGGCGCGGTCATGGTCTGCCGGCGCGACGGCATCGTCGATCAGGTGGACTCCGAACGCATGATCGTGCGCGTCGAGTCCGACCAGTCCGGCGTGCTCAGCCGCGAAGTCGGCTCGGACATTTACCTGCTCACTAAGTTCAAGCGTTCGAACCAGAACACCTGCATCAGCCAGAAGCCGCTGGTTCGCGCGGGCGACCGCGTGAAGAAGGGGCAAGTGCTGGCCGACGGTCCTTGCACCGATCGCGGCGAACTGGCTCTCGGCCGAAACGTGCTCGTCGCGTTCGTTCCGTGGCGCGGGTACAACTTCGAAGACGCCATCCTCGTCAGCGAAAAGCTGGTGAAGGAGGATTACTACACCTCGATTCACATCGAGGAGTACGAAATCGAAGCGCGCGACACGAAGCTCGGCCCCGAGGAAATCACGCGCGACATTCCCAACATCAACGAATC
>CAWKNS010000035.1:0-27053 GCA_963850795.1 uncultured Acidobacteriota bacterium
CGAAAAACGGCGCCGCGGTGAAGCGACGCCGATGGATCTTACGATATTACTGACCGGCTTCGATCTTGGCTGTGATCAGACCAACCTTGTCGATGCCGTTGGCGCGCATGATATCGATGGCACGCGCGACGCTGCGCGAACAGTACATCGTTATCGCCCTTCACGAAAGCGATTTCTCGGCGCGAACCTTGAAGATCTGATCGATGCGCTGACCGAGGCCATCCCAAGTCGCGTCTTCGTCGTTGATCTTCAGCTTGTCGTTCGTGCAGAACCTGAACCACGACCGTCTTATTTTCCATGTCCTGGTTCTGCTGCTGGTTCGGATTGGGCTGCGGAACCAGCGTGTCCAAGCCCTTCGGGGTCAACGGCGTGATCACCATGAAGATGATCAGCAGCACCAGCAGAATGTCGATCAGCGGAACGACGTTCATTTCCGCCATCGCACCGCCCTTATTGTCTCCAACTCTCATGCCCATAGCTACTTCTCCTGTGAGCCTGCTGCGTTCGAGCTTTGCAGGCCAGTAAGCCGCGCCGTGTGGGAATCGGCGCGGCCATTCAAACATCAGCAAACGAATGACAGCTACTGCAACTGCACTACGATGACTCGCTACAGCAACCGAAGTCCGAACTAATCTCGGTCGGATTACCCGCAGGCGGAGGTGGAGGTTCCGGTCCGCCCTTCTGGTTCTTTTCCGTGAGCAGGCCGACCTGATCGACACCGGCGGAACGAATTTCGTCCACCACCGCGACGACATCGCCGTATTTCGCGCGTTGATCGCTCTTCACGAAGACGGTCTTGTCGAGGCGGTTCGCCAGCTTGTCCTTGATCTGATTGGTCAGATCGTCTTTCGCCGTGGCGGTGTGTCCCAGATAGATGGCGCCGTCGCGAGTGATTGCCACGATGACAGCGTCGTCCTTATCTGCGTCCTGCATATCACGGGCGGTGTCGGTTTTGGCCATGTCGACCGGACATGCCCTTCTGCAACATCGGGGTGACCACCATGAAGATGATCAGCAGAACCAGCATGATGTCGGCCATGGGGATGACGTTGGGCGCCGCCATCTGCGCCCCGCTGTGGGTTTGTACGCCATGGCCGCTTACTTCCTTGCGCCGCGGCGCAGAATGAAGTAGTTGATCAATTCCATCGAGGAGTTATCCATCTCGACGTCGAAAGCTTCGACTTTGTTGGTGAAGTAGTTGTAGGCCCACACAGCGGGAACGGCGACGAGGAGACCGAATGCGGTGGTCACCAAGGCTTCCGCGATACCGCCAGCGACCGCCGACAGACCGGTGGCCTTGGACTTCTCAATGCCCTTAAACGCGTTCAAGATGCCGACGACCGTGCCGAAGAGGCCGACGAACGGAGCCGTCGAACCAATCGTGGCGAGGGCCGACAGACCGCGCTTCATTTCGGCGTGGACGATGGCGACCGAGCGCTCGAGACCGCGCTTGGCGGCTTCGATCACGTCTGCATCGGAAACCTGCTGCGAAGCGGACTGGAACTCGGAGAGACCCGTCGCCACAACTTTGGCGATGTGGCTCTTCTTGTTGCGTTCCGCGATCGCGATGGCTTCATCAAGCTTGCCGTCCTTCAGGGCGCCGGCAACTTGCTGCACGAACACACGCGACTGCTTGCGCGCCGCGCTGTACATCAACGCGCGGTCGATCATGACGCCGAACGAATAAACCGACAGCACGAACAAGACACCGACAACGACTCTGGGAAGAGTGCTCATCGACGACCACATACTGCGAAGATCCCAAGAACTACCGGTCTGGGATTGCAGGAAGAGGGCCGCGTACACGTACAAAGTGGCTACCATTCGTTTGCTCCTTAAAAGTTCAGGTGACACCGGCTGGGCCGGGGCCAACAAGATTTGCTAACTAGGGTGCTGCTCGGAGCGCCTCGCCGGCCCCACGACTGGCGAAACGCGCCGTAATGCGAATTACTGGTTCAGAGAGAAAATCACGTCGATCGTGGTATCGACTTCCACCGGCTCACCGTTGAGCAGCGTTGGCTTGTACTTCCACTGCTGCACGGCGTCCATCGCTGCGCGAACCAGCAGCGGATGGCCCGAGATCACTTCGAGCGATTCGACCGAGCCGCTCTTGGAAATCGAGCGTGAAGGCGAACGGTGCCCGAGATGCGGGTCTGACGTGCGAGCGGCGGATAGACCGGCTGAACTTTGTTGACGAGCAACGCGGCCTGAACGCTACCGCCCTGGCGAATACGCGATGCCGTCGGCTTCGGTGGTGGTGGCGCGCCGCCAACACCGCCGATGACACCGCCGATCACGCCGCCCATCGAACCGCCGGCGACGCCGCCCGGAACACCACCGGCCATGCCGGCGCTCATATCGGGAGCGGCTTCCTCTTTAATAATCTTGATGTCTTTCGGGATGACTTTCGGCGCCACGAGTTTGCCGGCGTCCATCAAGTGGACCTGGGGCTTGACTTGGACAACTTTGACCACGGCTGGAGGAGGCGGTGGTGGCGGCGGAGGCGGAGGCGCAACGAGGAGAGTGGACATCATCGTCTTCGGGAGCGCTTCCGTGTAGATCAACGGAATCAAAATCAAAACACCAAGAAACAGAACCTGGAACAACATCGACAGAATGACGGTCCAAGGCTTGTTTGTTTTGGTGGGGTTCGAGCTGGAAACCACCATGTCTTCAAACATGTTCCCTACCTCCTACCCGCAGGTGCGAGTCGTCCGGAGACGCCATCGCCGACACGGGGTTTGTTTCCGGCTGCAGATCCGGTGCTACCTACAGTGCCTTTATCGCCGCGCCAGTGATGCCAAGCGACAACCAGAGGCGCAGCAATGCCAAAACTGGAGTACGTTCCTACCACAATCCCCACCACCAGGGCAAAGGAGAATGCCCTCAGAACCTGGCCGCCCATCAAGAACAGGACGAGCACGGTAAGGAAAGTCAGGCCGCTAGTCAAGATCGTTCTCGAAAGAGTCTGATTGATCGACTTGTTAACAACGTCGGCGAAAGATTCTTTGCGGAGCAGACGATTGTTTTCGCGGATGCGATCGAAGATGACGATGGTGTCATTCATCGAATAACCAACGAGGGTCAGGAGAGCGGCGATGACGGTGAGCGAAATTTCGAAGTGCAAAATCGAGAAAAAGCCCAGTGTTATGAGGACATCGTGAAAGACAGCAAGAACCGCGGCAGCGCCGAACACCCACTCGAAACGGAACGCGATGTAGGCGAGCATTCCCGCTAATGCATAGAGCGTAACGTAGATGGCTTGCTTGCGAAGTTCAGCGCCGACCTTGGGGCCGACACTTTCGACGCCGCGAACAGCAAAGCTTCCGATCGCGTAGTTGCTGCTGAGCGCGGAGAGCACCGCAGGAGTCGCGCCTTCGACGCCGCTTAGCTCACTGAAATTTGTAATGACGCCGTTCTTCGGACCATCGCGGAACGCGAGGAGGCGGCGTGCGAGTTGGTCGTAGCGATCGCCGGCGTTCGACGAGAGCGCGAGAGGATCCTTGGAGGAAAGGAACTCGGCGAGTGAAGAAGGAGTCGCCGCGTTAAAGTCGGGCTTGTTCGAATCCTTGGCGCCGTACATGGCGTTGAGCGCGGTCAGCACCTGAGTCTTGCTGCTGTCCGATGCCTCTTCTCCCGACCCTTTTTGCTCGACGAAGATAAGGACTTCGTTGGAGTTTGAAGCGGTCATGCCGGAGCTGACGGTCTGAATTTCGCTGCCGCCGAGGCCTTGGGTCTTGAGAGCCTCTCGGATCTGGTCAACGTTGGGGGGTTGGGCGAAACGAACATCCACGTTGGTGCCGCCCCGGAAATCGATGCCGTAACGCAGGCCACCCTCGTGCAGCCAGGAGATGAGCCCTGCGATGAGGAGAATGGCGCTCAAGCCGTAGAAATACTTGGCCTTGCCCATCCAGTCGATATTGGGCTCTTTAAAGAACTCAATCATGCCGAGATGCGTCCTTCCTTTAGACTCCAACACCTAAAAAATTGTTCCCAGGACTGTGCGATCTCTGGCCCCTTTGATGGCGCAGATAGCGCAAAGTACTGCGATGAAAGTTTCCCAAGAGTCCTAGTACAAATCAGATGCTGAGCTCCGCCTGCCGGTCCATCTTGGAAAGGTGGTATTGGAAAATCGTTTTAGACACGTAGATCGCGGTGAAAACGTTGGCGATCAAACCGATGGTCAGGGTGACGGCAAAACCGCGAATCGGGCCAGTTCCAAAAAGGAACAGGAAGAAGGCCGAGACGACGGTCGTGACGTGCGTGTCGATAATGGTGAGGAAGGCTTTGTCGAAGCCAGCCTCGACG
Organism: uncultured Acidobacteriota bacterium; assembly: GCA_963850795.1. GTDB lineage: Bacteria > Acidobacteriota > Terriglobia > Acidiferrales > UBA7541 > Acidiferrum. Next base: position 4,309 of record CAWKNS010000035.1, read on the forward strand.
GAGGCCGCGGCAGACTTGCCGTGACGAAGCTCTTCGCGAATGCGTTCGAAGACAAGGACGTTGGAATCGACGCCCATGCCGATGGTTAAGATGACGCCGGCGATGCCGGGCAGCGTGAGCACGGCGCCAAAAGCGGCCAGCGCAGCGAGCAGGATGACCAGGTTGAGAATCAACGCCACGACGGCGTTTGCGCCCGACAGGCGGTAGTAAACGAGCATGAAGAGCATGACGACGATCAAGCTGAGCACAGATGCTTGGACACCGTGGCGGATAGAATCGGCTCCGAGCGATGGGCCGACGGTGCGCTCTTCAAGATATTTGATGGAAGCGGGAAGCGCGCCGGCACGAAGGACGAGCGCCAGGTCGTGGGCGGAATCCTGGCTGAAGTTGCCTTCGATGACGCCGGTGTCGTCGATGCGGCCGTGAATAACCGGCGCGGAATAGACGCGATGCTGGAGAACGATGGCCATCTGGCGATTGATGTTTTGCTCGGTGAAGGGGCCGAAGCGGCGCGCGGCGTCAGCCGAGAGGGAGAAGTTGATCTGCCACTGACCAGGATTTTGCGTGGCGCGATTTTCTGTGGCGCTGCGAAGGTCGCGGCCAGTGACAACCGGTGAGCGGCTCAGAACGTACCAGACTTCACCACTTTGATCGGGAGTCGTTGGGGTGCGGCTTTCGTTGCGGCCTGCGAGGATTTCGCTGCCCGGAGGCAGCACGCCGCCATGCGCGGCGAGCGCGGCAACTTGCGAAGGATACGTCGTGGGATCTTCAACAAGTTTGAGTTCGAGCTGGCCGCCGGCTTGAATAACGGCTTTCGCGCGGGAAGGATCACCTTCGCCGGGGAGCTGCACGAGGATTTCGTTGTTGTTGGCGCCACCGCGCTGCTGAATGATCGGCTCGGTCAAGCCGAGAGCGTTGATGCGGCGCTCGATGGTTTCGATCGATTGGGTCATCGTCGTTTCGCGAATTGCGGCGACCTGATTGGCGCGAAGCGTGAGCGTGTAGCTGTTCTGTTCACCGGCCGCGGGCGACAAATCCCAAATATTTTGGAGTTGCGCGTTGACGAGATCGCGGAAATCTCCCGACTGGTCAGGCGAGATGTTGCGGACGAGAATGTGCGTGTCGTCAGTGCGGCGGATTTCGTCGTAGTGGATATTTTTGGCGCGGAGCTGTGTGGTGAGGCGATCGACGGTCTGATCCGTTTCTTGCGCGATGGCTTCCTGCGTTTGCACCTGGAGAATCAGGTGCGTGCCGCCTTGCAGGTCGAGGCCGAGCTTGATCTGGTGCGCGAAATTATCTTTGATCTGCGCGACCGAGGTCGGGAACACCGGGAGGCCGATCAGCCCGTAAATGCAGCCGACAATGACCAAAGTGATGAAGATTACTTTCCACTTCAAGTTTGGATTCATAGCTAGACGTTAAGAGCTCCGTGTGAGCCGGAGTAGTTGCCCGCGGAAACTGCGCGGACATCGAGAGGAAATCTACTTCGCATCTTCGGTGGTCTCCACTTGCGAAATTGCCGAACGCGCGATGCGGATTTTGACCTGGTCGGCGATTTTGAGGATGACGGTGTCGCCATCGAAGCCGTTGATGGTGCCGTAGATGCCGGCGTTGGTGACGACTTTGTCGCCGGTCTTGAGCGCGCCGAGCATTTCTTGGGTCTTTTTGCGCTGGCGCTGCTGCGGCAGGATGAGCATGACGTAGAAGATACCCATCACGACGACCATCATGATCAGCGGACTGCCGAGCGCGCTGCCCAGGCCGCCCGCCTGGAAAATTGTTGCCGCAAAATTCATTGTGACTGAACCTTTCCTTCTCTCAGTTCCCGTTTATTGCGCGCGTGTATCCCGGTGTCGCGCGTTCGCTGCGAAGAAAGCAGTCGCCACCAACGGGAAAATTCCCGTTCGCTCCCACCCGTACGATTCTCTTCTGGTGGTGTCCCGCGGACCTCGCGCGCTGTCCGTTTCCTTCGACCCGCTTGCCCTCAGGCCGGACCTGCGGAATAACGCGCGTGCATCGCAGATGAGAATTTCGCTAGGTTTCCAAACCCGATAGCCTCACGGATTTGACGCATGATGTCAAGGTAAAAGTGGACATTGTGGTGGGTCGCGAGGATGGCGGCGGTGATTTCTCCGGCGTGAAATAAATGGCGTAAGTAGGCTCGCGTGTAGCGTTTACAGACGGCGCAGGCACACGCGGGATCGAGCGGGCGCTGGTCTTCGGCGTAGCGCGCATTTTTGATGAGGACGCGGCCTTCGCTGGTGTAAATGCAGGCGTGGCGCGCGGCGCGCGTGGGAAGAACGCAGTCCATCATGTCGATGCCGAGCGAGACGTAATCGGCGATTTGTTCGGGGCGGCCGACGCCCATCAGATAGCGCGGGCGGTCTTTGGGGAGGAGTTCGGTGACGACGGCAGTCATCTCGCAGGTCATGGCGTGCGGTTCGCCGACGGCGAGGCCACCGATCGCGTTGCCGGGGAAGTCGATGTCGAGGAGTTGGCGTGCGCTGTCGCGGCGGAGGTCGGCGAAGGTGGCGCCTTGGACGATGGCGAATTGCCATTGGGGGAGACCCGAGGCGGTTGCTGTGCTTCCGGCTTCTTGAGTTTTTTGGAGGAAGTGAGCGCGAGCGCGCTTGGCCCATTGGGTTGTGCGCTTCACGGCGGACTCGGCGATGTCGCGCGGGGCGGGCGTCTCGATGCATTCGTCGAGGACCATGGCGATATCGGAGCCGAGCGCGAGCTGGATTTCAGCGGCCTTTTCGGGCGTGAGGAGATGCTCGGAGCCGTCGAGATGCGAGCGGAAGCGAACGCCTTCGTCGGTGATTTTGCGAAGGTCGGAGAGACTGAAAACTTGGAAGCCGCCGGAGTCGGTGAGGATCGCGCCGGGCCACGACATGAATTTGTGCAGGCCGCCGAGTTTGCGGATGAGTTCATGTCCGGGGCGCAGATATAAATGATAGGTGTTGGCTAGGATGATGCGCGCGCCGAGTTGCTCGAGCGCGTCTTGCGTCAGTCCTTTGACGGTGGCGGCGGTGCCGACCGGCATGAATGCGGGAGTTTCGAATGCGCCGTGCGGCGTCGAGAATTTTCCTCGGCGCGCGCCGGTTGGATCGGTCTGGGTAACCTCGAACGCGAAGCTCACTTATATATTGTAGCTGTGAGGCGTTCGAGTCCCAAAAGGCGGGCGCGACACTGGCAGCGATGAAGGCGTTGCGGTCGATGAAGCTGCAGACGGAGAGATTTGTGCCGGTGCAAAAAGGGCGGAGGCAAGCCCCGCCCCTACAAAACCAGCGCCGTTTGCGATGAGAAAATCTAGATCGCGGCCCAGGCTACTTTTGCTAACACCCAGACGGCCCATAGGCCGAAGACAATTCCGTAGGCTGTGCCCGGTTTTACTTTGCGCGGATTCGCGGCGGTGAATCCGATCGCGACCAAAATCATGCACCAGATCCAGAACAACTCAAGCGATCCGCCGAGCGCGAGCAATGTTTTCGGCGCCGTCTCCGGCAGATACGCTTTCAGTGACGTCGCCACGATATTTTCGGGATCGACGTCTCCGTACGTTTTCAGGGGCAAGATGACCATCGCCAAAATGCTCGTGACCGCCGAGGGCAGGAACGCATGCGTCGTGATCGCGAACGATTGGCCGTAGCGCACGCCAGCGCCGCTCATCAAGTTGAATGAGACCATGTAGATTCCGGCAAAAATCGCGACGGAAATGGGAACGAAGACGGCTCCGACGCCGTAAGAAAAGCCAGACCAGAACTTTACCTGCCCCGCGAGCGCTTCGTCCTTTTTGTCTTCCGAGAGTTGTTCGAAACGCGGGTTTTCTTCCGCTTTATGCCGAATGTATTGCGCCCAGTTCATCTTGGAATTCAGAAGTCCACCGACGACGACCGCGAGGATCATCATCAACAGCATTGGCGCGACCCATGAAGGTTTCTCCGCGATCGACGTAAACGTCTGCTTTGGCGAAGTAAAAACGCCGACGATGCGACCAATCGGGCTGACCGGGGCCGATGCCTCTGGCGCGGGCATAGAAGTAGTAGCCATATGAAGGTTCCTCCACCACAGAGAGTATTCAGGCCAAGTGTTGCTGTCTTCTTACACCTAATACGCGGGGAATCGAAGGAAATTTCACAGGGATAGGGACGCGGGACCCGCCGCGAACTGTGTTATCTGGGGATTTCCGGGACGGCGGCCAGCAACTCTCTTGTGTAGTCCTCAACGGGCCGACGCAGCACCAAATCCACATCACCGGTTTCGACAAAGCGCCCCCGCCGCATCACCGCGACGCGAGTCGCAATCTGCGCTACCACCGGCAAGCTATGCGATATAAAGATGTAGGTCAGCCCAAACTCTTGCTGCAACTCCTGCAGCAGCAACAGCACCTGCGCGCCAACCGAAACATCCAGCGCCGAGACAGGCTCATCGGCCACGACCAACTTCGGCCGTAAGATCAAAGCTCGCGCAATTCCAACGCGCTGCCGCTGCCCGCCCGAAAATTCGTGTGGGTATCGTTTCATCGCATCTTCATTCAGCCCGACGCGCTTCAACATTGCCGCCACTCGATCGCGCCGCTCGGCAGCCGACAAACCCGACTCGTGAATCTCCAGCGGCTCGGCGATAATCGCACCAACACGCATCCGCGGATTGAGCGACGCGAACGGATCCTGAAAGATCATCTGCATCTGCCGGCGCTTGATTCGAAGCGGCTCGCCGTTCAGTTTCAGGAGATCCACACCTTCGAAGTGCAATTCACCCGCATCTGGCTCGATCAACCGCAACAACATGCGCGCCAGTGTCGTCTTCCCGCATCCGCTCTCACCGACAATTGCGAACGTCTCTCCTGCCGCAACCGAAAAGCTGACGCCGTCAACCGCGATAAATCTTTCTGAGCCCGAGCCGGAGCCGTATCCGCCGGACGAAGACAATCCTCCGCCGGCTCGCGCATAGCTCTTTCGCAGTTCTCGCGCCTCCAAAATCACGTATCCATCCCCTTACTACTGTCTCGTGCGCGCTCTTGATATTCCAAAAATCGCAACGCGCCAATCTTCCCACGCCGCATGACGCACCGCTGCATATTTCGTTAGCAGCCGAGCGCAAAATTTAACCTTGCGCGAGCTCATTGACATTTTCTTTGCAACATCCGAATGAATGTCAATTCCCCGTAATCAGCCCGAATTCTCTAAACCTATATCTAAATCCACGAACCCAAATAATTATTCCTCTTTAGAACTCGCAAATTCTTTCTCATCAACACTTCCAGTTCGGCATCTGACATGCCTCTCCCGCACTCAGGTGGGTCCCTATCTTTTGTTCATTCGTAAGTGGAGGCAGAGCGTGAAGCGATTTTCTGTTGGGGTGTATATAACGATTTTCTCAGTGTTTATGTTTCTCGCCGGACTCTCGGCAACAATTTCCTACGCTCAACAAGGAACGACATTCATCGGTGGCGTGGTCACCGATCCGCAGGGAGCTGCTATCACCGGTGCGAAGGTAACCGCGGTCGATGCCAGCAGCGGCGTCAACCGCAGCACCACGACCGACGAGCAAGGCCGCTTTCAGTTCCCCTCTCTTCAACCCGGCACGTACTCCGTGCGTGTTGAGGCCCAGGGCTTCCGCGCCGCGGTCAACGACAAAGTCGAGGCCCTCGTTTCGACCAATCAAAATCTCACCATCAAGCTCGAACTCGGCGCCGTCTCCGACACCGTCGAAGTGACCGAATCCAGCGGCGCCCCCGTCAACACCACCGACGCGACCATCGGTAACACCTTCGATTCCCGCCAGATCCTCGCTCTTCCCTTCGAAGGCCGCGACGCCGCCGGTGTCCTCAGCCTCCAGCCTGGCATCACCTTCATCGGCAAGAATGTGGACGACAACGTGGACACACGCAACGGCTCGCTCAACGGCGGCCGCAGCGACCAGGCCAACATCACGCTCGACGGCGTCGATAACAATGACCAGGTCCGCGGAACCGCCTTCCAGGGCGCGGTCCGCTCCACGCTCGACTCCATCGAAGAATTTCGCGTCACCACCATCGGCGACAATGCGGACCAGGGCCGCTCCTCCGGCGGGCAAGTCACTCTCGTCACCAAGAGCGGCACGAACCAGTTTCACGGCTCGCTCTACGAACAAAATCGTCCCACGGTCACCGCAGCCAACGGCTGGTTCAACAAGCACACCGAACTGGAAAACGGCCAGCCCAATACGCCGCAAAAGATCATCCGAAACACCTATGGTGGCGCCCTCGGCGGTCCGATCATCAAGGATCGCTTGTTTTTCTTCGGCACCTACGAAGCTCTTCGCCAGGCGGAAAACGTCGAAGTGAGCCGCAACGTCCCGGGCCTAACCCTGCGCGCCGGCGAACTCGCCTATCCCACCGCCGCGGGCGGCACCCAAGTTCTCAGCAGCGCCCAAATCGCCTCGATGGATCCGAACTGCACGGGCCTCGGCACCTGCCCGCTCGGCGCCGGCCCTGATCCGGCTGCCGTCGCCCAGTTCAATAAATATCCACTGCCCAACTCCTCCTCGTGCATCAACAACGACGGCTTCAACATCTCGTGCTACTCGTTCTCCGCTCCCAATCCAAAGAACCTCAACACCAGCATCGCCAAGCTCGACTACAACCTCAATCGCGCCGGCACGCACCGTTTGTTCATTCGCGGCAACTACCAGACCGACCGCACCGCGCTACCGCCGCAGTTCCCCGGGCAAGCGCCGGCCAACGTCATCCGCGATACCAGCCGCGCTTTGGCCGTCGGCTACACCGGGGTTCTCACCAACAACCTCGTCAACAGTTTTCACTATGGCTTCACGCGCCAGAGCAGCGACAACGACGGCATCGAAAGCGCTCCACTCGTCTCGTTCCGCTTCATCGATGACCTGGTGCCCGGAGTCTCTTCTCTTTCGCCACAAACTTCTTTCACCACAAAATTTCACGTCCCCGTCCACAACTGGGTCGATGACGTCACTTGGACCAGGGGCAAGCACACGTTGCAGTTCGGCACCAACATCCGCTTGATCAATAACGTCCGCGCATCCGACGCTTCCAATTTCAACAACGGCCTGGTCAACCCGGACTACCTGCCCATCGGCCCAGCCGGCAGCGGCGGCAGCCTTGACCCCGCGGCGTTCGGATTTCCCGCCGTCGATCCGAACAACACCGGCGTCTACAACGAAGACATCGTTGACCTCGTCGGTGTCGTCACCCAGGTGACCGGCAGCTTCAATCGCGACAAGAACAACAATCAGATCGCACAAGGCGCGCTGGTTCCGCGTCACTTCCGTTCGTGGGAATACGAGTGGTACGTGCAGGACGTCTGGCACGTTAAATCGAATCTCACCATCACGGCCGGTCTGCGCTACGACTTATCGGAGCCGCCGTATGAAACGAACGGCAACCAGGTCGCTCCGGACATCAGCCTCAGCAATTTCGTCAACACGCGCGCCGCACTTGCCGAGCAGGGACAAATTTTCAGTCCCACGTTTGGTCTCGGTCTCTCCGGTCAGGCCAACGGCAAGCAGCCTTATTGGCCCTGGGACTACAAGAACCTTGGCCCACGTCTCGCCGTCGCCTACTCTCCCAATCCCTCGGGCGGACTGATGAAGGCGATCTTCGGAGGCGGCGGCAAATCCTCCATTCGTGCGGGATACGGAATCGTTTACGATCACTTCGGCGAAGGCCTCGTCAACACGTTCGACGCCGCCGGCTCTTTCGGCTTGACGACAATCATCGTGAATCCCGCCAGCATTCAGACCATCGACGGCGGCGCTCGTTTCACAGGCGTGAACACCGTGCCGACATCCAGCCTCGATGGCCCATTGCTGGGCACCGCACCGAACGGTCCGTTCCCGTTCGTCCCACCGGTCAGCACGATCGACACCAATACTCAGCAGATCGCTTACAGCCTGGACGATAAGCTCCACACTCCTTACTCCGAGCTGGTCGACTTCTCCGTCACGCGCGAGCTGCCCGCCGGCTTCGTCCTCGAAGTCGCTTACGTCGGCCGTTTCGCGCATCGACTCTTGCAACAGCGCGACCTGGCCATGCCGGTCGATCTTAAAGATCCCAAGTCGGGCACGGACTACTTTAGCGCCGCTGATGCTTTCGGCAGAGCCTTCTACGCTGGCGTCGGCGCCGACCAGATCCAGCCGATCGCGTACTGGGAGAATCTCTTTCCCGGTGCGGCAGGCACTTGCGGCGCAGGCACATCCGCGACCCAATGCATGTACCAGATGTATCAAGGCAACATTGGTCCCGGCACATTCGGCGAAACCAACGGCATCTTCAACTTCGACTCGTTCTGCTTCCCTGCGTGCCTCAATCAACAGCCGGGCGCCGCTCCCGGTGCGGCCGGTAAGCCGGGCGGTCCGTTCCAGTTCTACAATCCGCAATTTGCCGCTCTCTACGCCTGGTCCAGCATCGGCAAGAGCGCTTACAACGCCATGCAAGTCATCTTGCGCAGCCGTCCGACACACGGACTGCAGATGGACTTCAACTACTCCTTCTCACAGTCCCTCGATGTCTGCTCCGACGCCGAGCGTGTTCCGACGTTTGGCGGACTCTGCGCGGTCGTCAATACCTGGGCGCCCAATCAACAGCGTGGTCCGTCGGACTTCGACGCACGCCACCAGATCAACTCCAATTGGGTCTACGATCTTCCGGTCGGCCGCAACAAGCGTTTCGGTCACGACTGGAATCGCGCCGTGAACGCGGTTCTCGGTGGATGGCAGATTTCCGGCCTCGTGCGCGTGACCAGCGGCTTCCCGTTCAGCGTCACACCCGGCCAGACGTTTCCGACGAACTTCCAACTCTCCGGCAACGTGTTCAATATCGGGCATGTCTCGACGGGTACCAGCTTCCTCGGTCCCCAAGGCGAACCGTACGCGTTCAAACTGGGTCCCGCGGCCGACACCACGCTCCTTCCCGGCGTAACGGATCCCAACTTCCGCTACGCTCTCGCAGGCGAGTCCGGTCAACGCAACAATTTCCGGGGAGACGGCTTCTTCGGTCTCGATATGGGCGTCAACAAGACGTTCCACTTCACTGAACGCCAGACGCTGCGCTTCAGCGCTTCCGCCTTCAACCTGACCAACTCTGTGCGCTTCGATCCGGCAACGATCAGCGCCAGCGTGCAGAACTCGGCGACGTTCGGCCAGTACAGCCAGACGCTCACGAATCCCCGCGTTATGGAGTTCGCGCTGCGTTATCAGTTCTGATCCATTGCCGCGGCTCAAACGCGGCTCAACGAGAAAAGGCCCCCGAGGTTTTCGGGGGCCTTTTTGTTTTCTTCAAACCTCTCTAATCTTCAAATTTTTAGCCGTTGTCATCACCTCTCTACCCGTTGTCATCCTGAGGAGGCGCGAAGCGCGTCCGAAGGATCTCAGCCGATCTATTTCGCACGCTCTCAGCGACGTGTTTCGGTTGTAATCGCCTCACCGACCAACACGCATCGCGCCCCATGCTCTGCCCCCGCGCCTCTCATGTCCGGCACGCGCTTCACGCATTCCGTCACACGCACCACACATCGCGGCTCAAACGCGCATCCCGGCGGCAACGCCGTCAACTGCGGCACCGTCCCCGGAATCGGCGCAAGCTTCCCCCGCTCCAGCGTCGGCGAAGCCGCAAGCAATCCCTGTGTATAAGGATGCCGCGGCGCGCGGAGTACATCGCGGACCGGCCCTTCCTCCACGATTCGCCCCGCGTACATGACCGCAACACGATCCGCCACCTGCGCCACAACTCCCAAATCATGCGTGATGAACAGCAACCCAAGTCGCAGCTCGCGCCTGAGCCGATCGAGCAAATCCAGAATCTGCTTCTGCACGGTCACATCGAGCGCCGTCGTCGGCTCGTCCGCAATCAGCAAACGCGGCCCGCCCGCCAGCGCCATCGCAATCATCGCGCGCTGCCTTAGTCCGCCCGAAAGCTGATGCGGAAATTGCTCCGCGCGCTCTTCCGGTTCCGGCACCGCTGCGCGCTTCAGCGACTCAAGCACCCGCTGTCGCAGATCTTCCTTCGCAAGCTTCGGCTCATGCGCGCGCACCGCTTCTTCAATCTGCGCGCCCACGCGCATTACAGGATTCAGCGCCGTCATCGGCTCCTGAAATACCATCGCGATGTCGCGCCCGCGTACCGCGCGCCATTCGGCTTCGTTCAATCGCGTCAGGTTCGTCGCGCTTCGTCCTGAGCTCGATTCGATCTGAGCTTCTCCACTCACCCGCGCGCTCAGCGGCAACAACCCCAACATCGCCAGCGCCATCATCGTCTTGCCGCTGCCCGATTCGCCGACCAGCCCGACCGCTTCGCCCTCCGCAATCCGCAGCGAAACTTCGTTCACCGGACGCACCCATCCCGCTGGAGTCGGCAACTCCACGATGAGCCCGCGCAACGTCAGCAAATCCGCCATGAACAAATGATACGCACGAACGCACACGCGTTGAACTTTCTCTCGTCACCGCCCCGCGAGAGAGTTATGCAGTTCGCTTGGTCTGATTTGTTGATCGTTGCTTCGAGGAGTTCTACCGTTGGTCGACCGGCAAAACAAACTTTAGCGCCGTATGCGTCGGCGAAAATCCGACAACCTTCACATCCTTCAATCCCGTCTTTCTACCCGCGCCGATGACATCGCCCTCTGTAATTTCCTTGTTGCCCTTCGGATAGACGAGCCACAACCCCGCCGCCCCTTTCACCGATTTCGCAACCTTGGCGACGATTGCCAGATCTTTCGCCGACTCCAGCGCCACAAAGATAAATTCGGCTCTCTCGCCAATCTTCCCCTCCGAAATTTCCTTAGTGATCGCTCGCAGCTCTTTTTGAAAATCCGCGTCGAACGAACCGATCGTCGCGATCTGCATCCCAGTCTTCACGCCCAACTTCCCTGCACGCGACTTCGGATGCAAAATCTTGTCCGCCCATTTCTCCGCCGCCGGGCCAAGTTCCAATACTGCTGGGCCTTCTTCCGTGTGAAACCGCAACTCGCCCTCAATCGCCTTCACCGACTTCACGATATCCGCGAAGGCAAACTTCAACCGCTTTGATCCATCGATCGGACGAAAAATAATCTCAGACGTTTCCAGCAGCGCCTCGCCCTCGATCCGCTTCTTCGCAATCCGCAGCGTGCTCTCGCGTTCCTGGCCCATCGCTTACTCCCCGATTTGCGGCTTCTCTCCGAAATGTTGCGAGAGCCCAGTCAGATATTTCTCCATCTCGCTCGCGTACCCGATAAGAAATCGCCCTACGAACCGAAAAATTGGATTCGTCACATACCCATTCTCTGTGATCCGCAAAGTCGAGCCGTCGGCAGTCGGCATCACGTCAAACGTCCACGTCCCGCCGAACGGCAAATCGTTTCCACCAATGCGATTCACCAGCTTTCGCGGCGGCTCCATCGACTGCGTCTGGATCATGAGCTTCCCCGCCGCCGTATCTTCTATGTGCGCCGGCAAACCTTCCCGGTCCGGCAATCGCGTCACGCCCTTCAATCCGATCCGCCACGTCGGCATCGCATCCACGTCCGTGATCGCCACCCAAACCTTGTCCGGCGGCACGTGATACGTTCCGATCCTCGTAGCCACATGGTCGCGCGGCAACAACGATCCAAGCACCCATACGATCACAACGACACCAGCCAGCCCCAAAACCACTCTCGCAACCCATCTCAAGGCGTTCATTACGCTTCACCCTGTGCCAGACCGGCACTCTTTCTGTGCCATCCAATACCACATTTCGCCCATTTGAATGTAAACGCTCGCGCCCGCACGATATTAGCCCCACGCGCCCTCTAACTCCGTCTTCGCTCTCAACTTTCAACTGTCGACTGTCAAGTTCTCTCAATCTTCTCCGTCCTGGAAATTTTTGGAACTCCGCCCGCTCGTTCTTCACCCCTCATTAAATTCCGTGTTTTAAAATATCTGTTCGTCCCCATGGCCACCGCCGTCACAAACAAAATCGCAAAAGTCGACTGGAGCGTCATCTGGGCGCAGCGCGGCTTTCGCTACTTCTCAGTCGCGATGTTCGTCTCGCTCTTCGGCAGCGGCCTTAACTTCACCGCCGTAAGCTGGTACATCCTCTCGGCCACGCACTCGACCATCGCCGTCAGCATGCAGGTCATCGTCGTTACGCTGCCCGGACTCTTCGTTCCATTTCTTGGTGGAGTCTTAATCGACCGCTACGACCGCCGCTACCTCGGCATCATGCTCGACGTCGCTCGCGGCATCGCTGTCCTCACCATCGCCTATCTCGCGTGGCAGGGCCATCTCGACATCTGGCATCTCTACGTGATGACGCTCATCACCGGCACCGGCTCCGCCATGTATTGGGCTTGCGTCAACGCACTCGTGCAAGAAGTCATGCCACCCAATCAATTCACTGGAGCCAACGCCGCCGTCCTCATCGGCGTGCAAAGCGGCATGTTGATGGCGGGCGCTTTCGTCGGCTTCATCTACGACTACATCGGCATCGCCGGCATCCTCGCCATCGACGGCGCCACCTACGTCGTTTCTGCTTTCTGCCTCTACCAAATGCGCCGCGGCTACGTCTCACCGCGTCCGCGCTACGCAGTAGTGCCGACGCGCTCCCGCGAATATTCCGAGGCCACTGAAGCCACCGCCCTCGCTCTCGAGTCCGGCGGCAATCCCGAAGTCGCCGAAGCAGGCCTCTCGCTTTCCGTCTTCCACGATCTCAAAGAAGGTTTCGCCTATCTCAAAAAGCAGCCGCAAGTTCTCGCGCTTGGCATCACACACGCCACGATGATGGCAGGCGTAGTCAGCGCCAACGTCATCCTCGTCGCTCTCGCCAACGACGTCCTCCACGCCGGCGCGCGCGGCCTCGGCTATCTCGAAGGCGGCTGGGCCATCGGCGCCATCACGGGCGGCCTGCTCGCCAGCCAACTCAACGACAAACTTCGCATGTCCTTCTACGTCGGCTGCATCGCCGTGCTCTGTGCTGGCCACATCGTCGTCCCGTTCGTCGCCTTCGTCGTCGGCGCCGTCACCATCCAAGCCATCTTCGGATTCTGCCGCGCCGTCTCTGGCGTCGTCGCGCAATCCACATTAATGATGATCGTCCCGCGCCACTTCATGGGCCGTACCCAATCCTCAATCGCAATCGTCACCACCGTCCTCCAAATCCTGATGAGCTTCGCCCTCGGCTGGGTCGCGCAACAAATCAGTCTCTTCGCCGGATTCTCCCTCCTCGGCCTCATGTACGCCGGCGCCGGGGCCTTCGCCACCCGCGCCCGCGCCCTGCTAACCGAAAATTCCTAGTCACTCGCGACGCGCCACTCTCCGTCAGCCTCCATCTCTCCGCGCAACTCCGGGCCTCAGCGTTGTCTTCTTTCTTTCTGAACTCTGTGCCCTCTGTGAACTCTGTGTTAAATCCTCTTCTTCCCCCCTACACGCAAAACGTATAATTCCCGCATGCAAAAATCCCGGCTCGCATTTCTCTTCGCAATCACCCTCGCCGCGTTCGCGTGCAATCAGCAACCTCAACCCCCCGCCGCCCCGCCCTCCGACGCCCACGTCAAATCCCTCGCCGACACCTTCCTCGCCGCCTCGTTCGAACGCAACCCCGAGCAGATCACCCAATTCGGAATCCCCAATCATCGCCAGGACAAACTCACCGACAACTCTCTCGACGCCATCAAAGCTTGGCAAGCCCGCGAGGACGCCTGGCTCGCCGAACTAAAACAGATCGATCCCGCCACAATCAGCGCCCCGTCGCTCCGCGCCACTTACGCCATCCTCCGCGAACAACTCGAAGGGCCCATCGCCCTCCGCGCCTGCCGCAACGAGCTCTGGACCGTCAGCCAATTCGTCAACGCCTGGCAAGTGCAGGACGGCTACCTCGTCACTATCCAGCCCGTCGGCACCGACGACGCGCGCAAAGACGCCCTCGCCCGCTGGAGCCAGCTCCCCAAATTCATCGACAACGAGATCGCCAATCTCCGCGAAGGCATCAAGCAGGGTTACACCGCGCCCAAGGGCAACGTCCGCATCACCATCGACCAATTCAACACGCTCCTCGCCGGCCCGCTCTCCGCCTCTCCTTTCGACTCGCCTTCCACTCGTGACAAAGATCCCGACTTCAAAAAATCTTTCGACGCCCTCGTCAAAGATCAAATCAATCCCGCGCTCAAGAAATATCGCGACTTCCTCGTGAAGGAATATCTCCCCGCCGCCCGCGAATCCATCGCCGTTTCCGCAATACCCAACGGCGCTGCTTGCTACGACGCCTCCGTCCGCTTCCACAGTTCGCTGCCCGTTCCCGCCGCACAGGTCCACGAGATCGGCCTGAAAAAAGTTGCTGAAATCGATGCCGAGATGAAAGAAATCGCCGAAAAATCCTTCCACACCAGCGACGTCCCGGCGCTCCTCAAAAAACTCAGCACCGACAAACAATATTTATTCAAGGATCGCGCCGCGCTCATCGCCTATTCGCAGGCCGCACTCACGCGCGCAAAAGAAAAAGTTCCCGCCGACTTCGGCCTCTGGCCCAAAGCCGACGTCGTCATTCAGCCTTATCCCGCCTTCCGCGAGAAAAATGGTCCCAACGAATACAACTCACCTGCCGAAGACGGAAGCCGCCCCGGCGTTTTCTTCATCAACGCCTATCAAGCCGAAAAACAAAGCCGCGTCGAAGCCGAATCCACCGCCTTCCACGAAACGATTCCTGGTCATCACCTGCAAGGCGCGATCGCGCTCGAGCGCAAAGACATTCATCCCATCGGCCGGTACTTCGGCAACAGCGGTTACGGCGAAGGCTGGGGCCTCTACTCCGAACGCCTCGCCGACGAACTCCATCTTTTCTCCGACGACGTCGAGCGCCTCGGCATGTTGAGCGATCAACAACTCCGCGCCGTCCGCCTCGTCGTCGACTCCGGCCTCCACACAAAAAATTGGACGCGCCAGCAAGCCATCGACTACATGCTCGCGCACACCGCCGAGAACGCGCACGACGCCGTCTCCGAAATCGATCGCTACATCATCTATCCCGGCCAAGCCACCGCCTACATGCTCGGCGCCATCGAAATCCGCAACGCCCGCGACGCCGCCCAAAAATCCATGGCCGATCGTTTCGACATTAAACAATTCCACGACCGCGTCCTCGAAGACGGCGCCGTCCCCCTCACCTTCCTCAAACAAAAAATCGCCACCTGGTCCCAATCCAAATAGTTTCTCCCGCCTAATATTTCTGCCGCAGTCGATTTCGCGGCCCCGGGAGGGCACGACTTCTGTCGTGCCGCAAGCGCCCGCCGCCGAGAGCGGCTTCAGCCGCTGCGGGGCGCCGCGCCAAAAGTAAGCCTGTCATTCCGACCGGAGCGAGCCGACGTTTTTTCCTCTCACGTTCGCTCCTGCGTACGTGTCGGCTCGCGCAGTGGAGGAACCTCTCTTCGAATTACGCGCCGAGCAACCGTACGGGCGCAGCACCGCTGCGCCCCATGTCCGCAAGATCGTTCCGCCTCGCCCCAATCCGCTTTTTCTTCCCATCCCACGCAAACCAAATTCTGCTGTAGCATTTCTAATCACACGGAGCCCGCATGCCCATCAACCGCCGCCACTTCCTAAAATCCTCCGCCGCAGCCGCCGCTCTCTCCGCCTTTCACCCCAAAAATCTCCTCAGCGCTGCCACCGAAAAAAATCTCGCCTCCGATCCCCTCCGCCCCCAATTCCACCTCCTCCCCGCCAAAAATTGGATGAACGACCCCAACGGCCCCATCTTCTGGCGCGGCCACTACCACATGTTCTTCCAATACAATCCCAACTCCGCCGTCTGGGGCGACATGCACTGGAATCACGCCGTCAGCGACGACATGATTCACTGGAAGCACCTCCCCATCGCGCTCGCCCCCACTCCCGACGGCGACGACTCCGACGGCTGCTTCACCGGCAGCGCCGTCAACGACAACGGCACCGCCACCATCATCTACACCGGAGTAAAATCCGTCTCCGCCGATCGCGCCACGCTCCGCGACGGCCATCACAATTTCCGCGAAACCCAACTCCTCGCCACCAGCAAAGATCCAAATCTCCTCACCTGGCAAAAACTCGACAAGCCCGTCATCGAGCCGCCGCAAGACAAAAATCTCACCGGCTTCCGCGATCCCTTCCTCTTCAAAGTCCCGACCGCCGCCACATCCGAATCCAACGCCGGCCCCTGGTACTGCGGCGTCGCCAGCGGCCAATTCAAAAAAGGCGGCCGCGTCCTTCTCTACGAATCCAAAAATCTCCGCGACTGGAAATATCTCCACCCCCTCGCCGAAGGCCAGTGGTCCGGCAAAGAACACACCGACCCCGTCGGCTCCGGCGAAATGTGGGAGTGCCCCGACTTTTTCCCGCTCGATAAAAAATGGGTTTTGCTTTATTCCACCGCAGGCAGCGTCTTCTGGGAAGTCGGCGATCTCGATCCCAAAGAGCTCGTCTTCCATTCACAAACGCGCGGCATCCTCGATCACGGCGCCTACTACGCGCAAAAAACGCAGCTCGACGCCAAAGGCAATCGCATCCTCTGGGGCTGG
This sequence comes from uncultured Acidobacteriota bacterium, assembly GCA_963850795.1. GTDB lineage: Bacteria > Acidobacteriota > Terriglobia > Acidiferrales > UBA7541 > Acidiferrum. The sequence continues at coordinate 20,826 of CAWKNS010000035.1, forward strand.
ATCACCGAAAAGCGTCCCGACCCCGAACTCCTCGCCGCAGGCTGGGCCGGCTGCATGTCCCTCCCGCGCACGCTAAAAATCGCCGACGACAACACACTCTCAATGGAAATCGCGCCCGAGGCGCGATCGCTCCGCCAGCAAACTTTCGAAATGCCCAACAAACTCTCCGCCCAAGAGCGCACCGAAAAATCAAAACAAATCGAAATCAAAAATCTCTGCGGCGAATTTTTCTGGATGAGCGACGCCAAAAATTCCAACTTCATCTTGTCCGATCAATCCGGCCCCTGGCTCACCATCTCCACCGAAACAACCGGCGACAACTCCAAACTCACCGTCAACGGCAAAACCATCGAAATCCCTCCAACAAAACACCCGCTCCGCGACTTCTCCCTCTTCCTCGACGCCAGCGTCGCCGAATTAATCTGCGACAACCGCCACGCCATCACCACCCGCATCTACCGCAGTCCCGCCGGCCCCCTGAAAATCACCTCCGCCACCGACGAAAAAAATCTCTACCAACTCTCCGCCTGGCAACTCAATCCCATCTCCCCAAACCGCCTCACCACCTAGCTCGCCTCATCATTCGGCTCACCATGATCGTCCTGCAGGACCCACCACGATCACCCAGCAAGATTGTGTAGGTCCGCACAATCGATCCGCCTCGCCACAATCTGTTTTTTCTCAGCAGCGTAATCGAGACTCAAAAGCCATCATTTCGACCGAATCTCCCGCGGCGCCCGCCACCGCCGCCCCAGCGCCGGAATGATCGCCCCACCAATATTCGCCAGCTTCGCATCCGGAAACGGCACCCGCTCCGCACGCGAGCGAAGCGACCGAAAAATCGCCTTCACAAACCGCCCAAACGCATTCAGCTGCTCCCGAAAACTAAAGTGCAGCAACCTCCCATTCGCTCGCACCACCATGATCGTCACATCGTCCGCAGAAAGATTGTCCGGAAATCGCTCGGCGATCTCCCCACGAATCGCCTCAATCATCTTCTCCGCCGGCACATCTCCCAGCAGATTCACAATCCGCAACAACCCTTCCTCACCCAACATTTCCCCATCGCAATCACAAGACTCGATCAGCGCATCCGTGTAACTCAGCAAACAATCCCCAGGCTCGAGCTCAATGTCGAGATGCTCATAATCCGCGAGCTCAAAAATCCCCAACGGAACGTTCAGAGGACCCTTTTTTTCGGGGCTATCTTCATGACTTAGAAAAGACCAGCGCCCCTCGGCGGCTCGAAACAGCAGCGGCCGAGGATGCCCGGCGTTACATAAAGAAAGCCGCCGGCTCGGCGCAAAAAACGTAGTCACGACCGCCGTCGAAAAAGTCCCTTGTTGCGAAAGCGTGGTGAACTGCTCGTTGAGAACCCGTACAAATTCTTTCTGATCCAACCGATTCACGAACCGCCGCATCAACAACCGCAGATCGGCCGCCGTCGAAGCCACCGATTTCCCATGCCCCGAAACATCCGCAAGCAGCAATCGGCTGATCCGCCCCGACGCGCAACTCGAAACGTAGTACACATCCCCGCCTCGCTGCGCCTGCCCAAACGGTTTGCTATAAATCCACGCGTCAAGCCCCGCCAACTCCACGCCACTCGACGCAATCTGGCTCCCTCCCCAGACCTCCATGCACTGCATATGTTGTGTAGGCGAAGCGGTCACTGTCGTCGTCTCTTGTAAGCGAGTATCGCTCGTGCGGCGCAGTCCTTGTTCGGTATGTCCCCGAGAGCCGTACTATATACGAACCTTGGTGCCCATCGGATTATCGAGCAAGATTGCGCTAGCCTGCGGTCATTCCCGCTACCAATCAGGAATTCCAGGCCGCACCAACGTCCTTGGGCGCCACACCTTCAGTTTTGATAGGGAAAAGAAAAGGCGACCTTTGTTCCTGTACGACTCGACTTCACGTCCATTTGTCCGTTCACTTGTCGAACTCTCTCCCGCATTCCTTGGAGTCCAACGCCGGAACCACGATTCTGTACCAGCGCGAGCTTTCCCGCGGGAATACCCTTCCCTCGGTCTTCGACGCTCAATTTGATCTCGCGCCCCTCGACGCCGAGGCGAATCGTCGCCGTCTTGCTGCCGGAGTGACGATAAATATTTGTAAGGCACTCTTGCACGAGTCGGAAAATAAGCAATTCGATTTCAGGCCCAATCCGCCCAAATTCGCTTGGCGTCTCGAGTGTGATTTTCAACCCGCTCCGGGCCTCCAGACCTTCCACATACCATCCCAGTGCCGCCGTCAAACCAATCTCATCCAACATCGGTGGATGCAAAAGATAGGAGGCCGTGCGTACTTCCTGCGACAACTGCTGCGCCGTGTCACTGCATTCTCTTGCGATTTTCGCCAGCGACGGTGCTTCCCGGGGCGCGCGAACCGCCATCGACTCCACGCCCATGCAGAGCGCTGCCAATGTCTGCCCCGCGCTATCGTGAAGCTCCCGCGCGATCCGGCGACGCTCCTCTTCTTGCGCTTTGAGAAGACTGTGGGAAACCGACAATCGGGACTGCAATTCCTCGCTGGCCTTTCGTTGGGTCATGTCCAGGACGACCCCGCGAAACACCACAGGCGTCCCATTCGCGTCGCGCTCGACATCGCCTCGGACTTCGACCCATCGCACTGTTCCCTCTGGACTTACGATCCTCGGCTCCATTCTGTACGTGCTTCCGGGTTCAGCAAAAACTCGATTCATCGCCGCGTCAACCGCTGGGCGGTCGTCGGGATGCACTCTTCCAACGTAGTTTTCGATAGAACCGTGCGCTTCTTCGTCGGTCAGGAAAAACATTCTCTGAAGGTTGCGGTCAGGCGTTACCTTGTCGTTTATCAGGTCGACAGACCAGGTGCCGACATCCACTGCACCGAGCATCGAAGTCATCCGCAACTGCGCCTCTCGAAGTTCGCTCTCGATTCGCTTGCGGTTCGAAATCTCTTGCGTTACTCCGATGATCTTCTCTGGTTCGCCGCTCTCGCTGCGGACTACCGAACCGGTGACCGAAATCCAGTGAAGCGTTCCATCCGGCCAAACACACCGATATTCGGTAGCGCAGTCGTTCTCACCCCGGATCGCGCCTTTAACCATCGAAGCCACTCTCTCTCGGTCTAAGGGATGGATCGACTGGAAGAGCGTCTCGTAAGAAAATTCCTCATTCGGCAGGCGTCCGTAGTTCGCTTTGCACCCGGAAGACGCATACAGCACCCTGTCGGGTAGCGACAACTCCCAAGTTCCGATCTTGGCGGCTTTGAGGATTTCAGCAATCGTTCGCGCGGATGTGGACGTCAGTTTCAAACTTACACCTTGCGTTGAATAGCTGTTTCACAACAGCCAGGCCCATTCTCTGATTTGCCGGTGGCAGGACGGAATACGTGAAAACCTTTGTTTCGAATGATATCAGAACACGAATCCTGTCTGTCCCGCCCTTCTCGCTCACCCACCCTTTCCATTGATTTTCTTGCAGCAGGCCGAGCGCACGTTGCTTGCGGGTCTTTGGTGCCCAATCAAGTTTCAAGCCATCCTCATTCGAACAGTACCCATCAATAAGCTATTGACTTCCTAACTCCCCTCTGCTATACTCCCCAATGAATACGCCCTCCACTTCGAACACGCATCCCTGCAACCCCATTCTTTTCAATCGCTTCCACACTCTTGTTTTCCGTATTTCTGCAACCACAACAAAACACACCACTTCCGCACTCTTTGGAAAACAACGGGGGGGTATGGGTCTTCTTCCCAGAACGGGAATCGAGGAACGCAAAACTCTACTTCGAGGGGGCCGGAGCCGGCGCGGGATCCTTCGCGCCCAACAGATCCACCAAAACTTGATTCAACTTCGCCCTCATCTGCCCACGGTCATGCGCGTTCGTAATGTAGCGCACCGCAATCTCCGTCCCGCCGATCGCCGGGCGTACATTGATCGCCGGCTCCGCCGACAAACTGCTCATATCGGCAGACTTAGCCGCGCCCTTCCACTCGCGCTCCGCCTTTTGCCCGCTCTCGGACGTCGCCTCGACGACCTTCTTCTTGACCGCCTCGACAATCGGATACGGATCGTGGCCCGCTGGCAACACGACGGTCAGTTCATCCCACAGCCACTGGCCCGACGTCGAGAAATTAAAGTAGTGCCCTTCGATCGCGTAGCTGTTCGTGAACGTCACGCGGCGCCCCGTCGGATGCCCGGAGTCGGTCCAGTTGCCCGTCTCGAGCAGCACCGTGTGAAACATTCCCAGCTCGACCACTTCGCCGGTCACGCCGTTGATCTCAACCCAATCGCCGAGCCGGATTCCATTCTTTCCCATCAGCACAAACCAACCGATGAACCCGACGATAAAATCCTTCAGCGCGACGGTCAGGCCCGCGCCTGCCAATCCCAGGAACGTTCCGAGATTCGGCGGCGGCCCAAAAATCACCAGCAAAATAAAAAGTACCCCGACCACTTGCAACGAAACCCGAGTCACTTGGCGCAAGGTCTCAACTTGGCGTCGATCCAACCGGGTTCGCGCAAGCAAACTCGCAATCCACTGATCGAAAAACAATCCCAGCAGCAAAATCCCCAGGATGATCGCAATTCCCTTCAGCGATCGATTCAACACACTCCGCTGCTGTGTCTGAACGAGGCCGATCCACTTGTCGTAAAGCCCATCCAACTCTTTTTCGTCGTCGATCCGCTTGTCGAATCCTGCCAGCTTTTTCTGGCGCGCCGCGCGATCCTTCGTCGCGTTGATGACCGCGTCCACGTCGTTGTTCCAAGCCAGACGTGCTGCCGGGGACAGGGCCGTGCCATCCGCGCTCGCACCCGCTTTCGATTTATCGACATCGAGTTCTTTCTCGAGCGTGTCGTGCCGCACCGAAAGCGTTCCGATCGTGTTCGCCGTCGCGGCCTTCGCGCGCCACAGCAACATTTGCTTCTTGTGCAGATCCCACCACTGGATCCCGCGGTTCACGAGTCCGCGCTTTTCTTCAGGAAGAGCAACCGCCGCCGCAAGCGCTGCTTCGGTGGCTTTCGTCGAAGCCTCGTGATCCTTCACCATCGCCTGGATGCGATCCTGCGGGTCGCCGCCCGCTCGAATCAAATCCTGCTTCGCGTCATCGACTTCGTCCTGATCCAGTTCTTCCTGTGCGTTTGCGATGTCGGCTTGATCTTCCAGCGAATCTTTTTGATCTCCCGAGGCCTTCGCGATCGCTGCATTCAGTTGCGCGACCTGCGCTTGCGTCGCGGTCAATCCCTTCTCGGCTTTCTGCAAGCGCGCTTGAATCTCTTTTGCTTCCGCGCTCAGCGCTGGCGGGTGCAGTGTCACGTCGCGCAGTGCAGCGGTGAAAGCGATGTCCACTTCGTGATCGGTCAACCGAATCGCTTCGGCCGCGAGTTCCTTTTCTCCCGGCATCGTCGCCAGCGGCGCGAGTTGCTGCGCGATTTTCAGCGGAGTTTGATCGACGATCTGTGGCTGGGCACTCGACGACTTCGCGCCGGTTTCGGACGCAGCCGAATTCGTCGGCACGGGCGGCAGCGTCGTCCGCGTCTCGAAAATTCCGTACGCCGCCGCGATCAAAAGCAGCGCCAACACCACTCCCGCAATCTTGTGAAAGGTTTTCATGGCTGAATACGACTGGTCATTCTATTATGCACAGCCATCACATAACCACCGGCCGTTTCCACGACCGAGGACCCGATGGTAACTACAAAAGGTTTATCCACGATGAGAGCGCGCGAGCGCCGCAAGGCTCGCGTGCCGCAAGCCGTTTTCGCATTGCTTGTGTTCTTGGGATTCTTGCAAGCCAGAAATTTCGCCAAAGCAATGCCCGGCGTCATGGCCACGCATTTCGGCGCATCCGGCTCCGCCAATGGCTGGCAAACTAAGGGACAGTTTTTTGTTCTCGAATTTGTAATGCTCGGCGTCTGCCTCTTGATCGCTTTCGGCGTCCCCGCCATCATCGCCGCCGCTCCCCCATCGTTGGTAAATCTGCCCAACAAGGATTTCTGGCTCGCACCCATCCGCCGCGATCACACCATCGCCGTCTTCCGCATCCAGATGGCCTGGTTCGCCTGCACTCTTCTTACATTTCTAATCGTCGTCAACCAACTCGTCTTCAACGCCAACCAATCCATCCCCCGCCACCTCAACGGCGCCCAATTCACCATGGCTCTCGTCGCCTTCCTCGGCTTCGTCGCCGTCTGGACCCTCCGCCTCATCGGCTATTTCTCTAAAGTCCCCGCATGAAAC
>CAWKNS010000036.1:0-27298 GCA_963850795.1 uncultured Acidobacteriota bacterium
CGCCGCCAATTCCGCGCCGTGCCTGCGCTGTTTCCATTGCCGCCGCGGCCAGGAAAATCTCTGCGAAGACTTGCTCTTCAACAACGGCGCTTACGCCGAATATCTCCGCATTCCCGGCCGCATCGTCATGGAAAACATGCTCGAGGTGCCGCACTCTGTCGATGACGGCAGCGCTGCGCTTGTCGAGCCGCTCGCCTGCGTTCTGCGCGGCATTCATGAGATGGAAGTCCGCACAGGCGACACCGCGGTCGTCATCGGTTGCGGCCCGATCGGACTGAAATACGTCCGCATGTTCTCGCGCCGCGGACTGCGCGTTATCGCGCTTGCCCGCCGCGCCGCCCCGCTCGAACTCGCGCGCCGCCTCGGCGCCAGCGCCACGATCAACGTCTCTGAAGTTCCCGATCTCGTCACCGCCGTCAAAGACCTCACCGAAGATCGCCGCGGCCCCGACGCTGTCGTCGAAGCCGCCGGCAATCCCGCCACCTGGAAGCAGTCGCTCGCAATGGTTCGCCGCGGCGGCGTCGTGAATTTCTTCAGCGGCTTGCCCGCCGGCCAGTTCGTCGAAATCGAACCGGCCGAAATTCACTACTCCGAAATCAAAATCATTTCGCCGTTCCATCACACGCCGCGCTTCATCCGCGAAGCGCTCGAAGCCATTCGCCGCGGCGACATCCTCGCCCACGATTTCGTCACCGAAGAAATTCGCCTCGACGAGCTCCCGCAAGCCTTCGAGCGCATGAAATCCCGCAGCGGCGAAATCAAACTCGCCGTTCGCCCGTGACCTGCGCCGCAATCGACTTTATCTTGTAGGGGCGGGGTTTACTCCGCCCGGCGTAAACTTCAAGCACGCTCTAATCCGCGTGCGACGGCATTTGGGTGCCGCACCCTTAGCTTTTCAAGGGTGCGGGTTTAGATTCAGCATCACCCACACTTTTACATTTGCCATACGTATTTCTGAACATTCAGCCCGATTCCTGTTGTAAGTTTTCTGATCCGGGTTGCAGCGGTAAGTTTTCAAGACCATGTTCAAGTTTGTAAGTTTTGTGGGTCGCGGCTTCAGCCGCGACAGTAAGCCGAACTAGCAACCGGGGCTTTAGCCCCTGAAGCAAAATTAAATGCTCCGTCCCAACGAACTCGCTCTCGCCGCCAAAAACGTCCCCGCCTCCGGCTGCTCGATCGACGACGCCCAAAAATACACCCGTTGGCTCGCCACGCATCACTACGAAAATTTCAACGTCGTCTCCTGGCTCCTCCCCAAGGAGCTCCACCAGCATTTCTATAACGTCTACGCCTACTGCCGCTGGGCCGACGATCTCGGCGACGAAATTCCCGACGGCGATCGCGCCGTCGAACTCCTCGACTGGTGGGAACGCGAACTCAACGCGTGTTACGAAGACAAACCATCGCATCCCGTCTTCATCGCTCTTCGCGAGACCGTTCTCGCCCAAGACATTCCCAAGCAGCCCTTCGCCGATCTGCTCAAGGCCTTCCGCCAGGATCAATTCGTAAAGCGCTACGCCAATTGGGACGCCGTCATCGACTACTGCGTCTACTCCGCGAATCCCGTCGGCCGCCTCGTTCTCTATCTCTGCGGCTATCGCGACGCCGAACGCCAGCGCCTCTCCGACGCCACCTGCACCGCGCTCCAGCTCGCCAATTTCTGGCAAGACGTTTCGCGCGATCTCGAAAAAGGCCGCATCTACATCCCGCTCGACATCGCTGCCTCGCACGAAGTCTCCGAAGCCGACATCGTCGCCAAGCGTTTCTCCCCCAACTACGTCACGCTAATGAAGGAACTCATCGCCCGCACGCGCGGCCTTTTCAACGAAGGTCTTCCGCTCGCAAAAGTGGTCAACGCTCGCCTCAGCATCGATCTCGAAATGTTCAGCCGCGGCGGCCTCGCCGTTCTCGACGCCATCGAATCTAGCGGCTACAACACGCTTCAGCATCGCCCCTCGATCAGCAAAGCCAAACAAGCCGGGCTGTTGGGCAGCTTGCTCGTAGCCCATGCCGCAACCAAATTGAAGCGCAAAACCGAAATCGAATCCGCCGAAGCAAAACGCTTCGTCCCGCCATCCAAGACCGCAAAATCTTCCGCCGCGCCGAAATCCTCTACCTCCTCTCGCTTCTTCCACTTCCTCTACTCCATCTCCACTTCCTACGAGTCCTGTCTCCAGATCGCCAAAGCCTCCAACAGCAATTTCTATTACGCCTTCTTCCTCCTCCCGAAATCGCGCCGCGACGGGATCGTCGCCCTCTATGCTTTTATGCGCCTCATCGATGACGTCGCCGACGAAGGCGAAGACATCGCCATAAAACAAAAGGGCCTCGCCCGCTGGCGCGCCGCGCTCGACGCCGCCGTCACCGGCTCTCCGCTACCGCCCACCGCAACCCCGCAAGGCGCTGCCGAAGTTCTCCCCGCTCTCGTCGACACCATGCGCCGCTACAAGATGCCCGCGCGCTATCTCCACGACCTCATCTCCGGCGCCGAGATGGATCTCACCATCCGCGACTACCCGACTTTCGATCGCCTCCGCGAATATTGCTATCGCGTCGCCGGCACCGTCGGCCTCACCTGCACGCACGTCTTCGGCTTCACCGATCAGCGCGCTCTCGACCTCGCCGAAAAACTCGGCCTCGCCTTCCAACTCACCAACATCATTCGCGACGTTCACGACGACTACGCCCTCGGCCGCGTCTACATCCCGCAGGAAGACCTCGAGCGCTACAACGTCGTCGCACGAAGACTTCGGCCGCCGCGAAGCTACGCTCGGCGTTCGCGAACTACTCCGCTTCGAAGCCGACCGCGCTTGGCAAAATTATCAACGAGGGCGCTGCAGCTCCTCAGCCTCATCGCCCCGAAAGCCGCGGCACGCTCTGGCTGCTCACCCACACCTACAGCGCGCTTCTCGCGCGCATCGAATCTCTCGACTTTGCCGTGTTTGGCGAACGCGTGCGTCTTTCGCGCGCCGAAAAAATGTTGTTCATCGCCCAAGCCCGTTTCGGGCGCGTGACGGAAGAGAACATCCTTGAAAAGTCTGATCGTGATCGGCGGCGGCCTGGCGGGGCTCGCGGCCGGCGTCGCGCTAGCTGAATCCGGTTGGCGCGTTCGTCTGTTCGAACAGCGTCCTTTCCTCGGCGGCCGCGCAACCTCCTACGTGTTGCCCGACGGCGAACACGTCGACAATTGCCAGCACGTCACGCTCGGCTGCTGCACCAATCTCGACGACTTCTATCGCCGCGTCGGCTCCACAAACAAAGTGAAATTTTTCGATCGTCTGCTCTTTCTCGATCCACAAGGCCGAAAAGGCGAAATGGAAGCCGGCATTCTCCCCGCTCCGTTCCATATGACTGGCTCGTTCGCGAAATTCGCGCCGCTCTCGCTCGCCGACAAAATCTCCATCGGCCGAGCGATGCTCACAATACTCCGCACCAGCGGCAAACCGAGCGGCCCCGTGGCCTGAACTCGCCCGAAGGCATCTCCATGCTCGGGTGGCTGAAGCAGCAGCGCCAGACGCAGCGCGCCATCGACCGCTTCTGGCGCGTCGTCCTCGTCAGCGCGCTCGACGAAGAACTCGACCAGACCGACGCGCGCTTCGGCATCGACGTCTTCTGGAAAGCATTCCTCTGCAACAGCCGCGGCTACCGCATGGGAGTCCCCATCGTCCCGCTCGCCGAGCTTTACGACGGCTGCCGCGCCTTCATCGAAAAAAAGGGAGGGGAAGTCACCCTCCGCTCCGCCGTCCGCGGCATAAAGATCGAAAACAACTCCGTCGCCTCATTCAGCTTCGACAACAACCGCGAAGAATCCGCCGACGCCTACGTTTTCGCCGTCCCTCACGACACGTTCGCCGAACTCCTCCCGCCCGAAATCGCCGCAAACCGATCCTGCCTTCCGCAATCTCGACAAAATCAAAGACGCCCCCATCACCGGCGTCCATTTCTGGTTCGATCGCGAAGTCACCAGCGAGCCGTTCATCACGCTCCTCGACACCACCGTCCAGTGGGTCTTCAACAAGACCGCCCTCTACGGCCCACGCCGCAGCCCCGGCAAACGGCATGCCGCGGCGACGCCGCAAACTCCAAGACCTCCGCCGCCAAGCAATACCTCCAACTCGTCATCAGCGCCTCCTACGACCTCCTCCAAAAGCCCCGCCAGGAAATCATCGACCTCTGCCTCAAAGAAGTCCGCCAGGCGCTCCCCGCCGCCCGCGAAGCGAACCTTGTGAAGGCCACCGTCATCAAAGAAGCTGCTGCCACGTTTTCCCCGCAACCTGGCGTCGATCGGTGGCGTCCAAAGCAGGAAACCGCGTGAACAAGCTTTTTCTCGCAGGGGATTGGACCGCGACCGGTTGGCCCGCAACGATGGAAGGCGCGGTCCGCAGCGGCTACCTCGCCGCCGAAGCCGTCACGCGAGTCGCCGGCGAGCCGAAACAATTCTTGCAGCCCGATCTCGGCGCCAACGGTTTGGTTTCACTCTGGGCGAAGAAATAGCTCGCTTTGCGCGCACAAAATAGTTTCGCTTCGAGCGAACAAATAAAAGGAAACACATTCGCTCAACGCGGCGTCCAATGTAATGCAGGGGCAATACCGGCCGTCTCGTACGACCCCACGTGACGCTCGGCCGCAGTCAAGTCTTCTGCCGCTTCAGCGTCGATGCGTTTGTACTCCGCTTCTTCGCGCTGCAAAAAATCTTTGTACGCAGTTTGCGTTACCCAGTAGTCGGCAGTGAGGTACACCCGCGGTTTTGCCATGTCTCGGAACAAGTACGTTCCCGCATGGTTCGAATCGCGACGAAACAGGGAGTCCCAGTCGCCACCCGCTCCGTAGACTCTTTCAAACTGTTCTTCGTTGCCGGGCTTGACTTCAAACTCCCACAGGACTAAAAACATAGGTGTCCCATCTCCTGCTCGATCGTCGGTAATCCTTTAACGTAACCTCTGGGGAAGATAACGCAGGGCGGTCGAGTGTAGCAATTCGGTGTTTTTTGCCGATTTCGGTGCATTTCCCGGTTTCGGCTTCTTTCACCGAAGAAGATCCGGTCGTTGTATTCCGATTGGATAAAAGTCAAGTTGGAGTGCGCAGTCATCCTGTGTCGTTCCGCGATCGACCTGACCCGTTTCAGGGACCCCGCGCCAGGATAGTCGTGTACGGCAGCGCTGTGGCCAGAGCTGTGCTCTGTTCCGAAGCGTTAATCGCGCCGCCAAACCCGCCTTGACCAAGTTCGTTTCTGCCTGACTTACAGCTAGTTTCAGTGGCCGATGCTGGCAGGCATCCGCCGGTTTTCTGCATCTTGTTTCGGTCCGCCAGGTCAGACGGACGGAGGTAGTTCAGTGGATCGTAAATACAGCCATCGCGGCTATCGCGATGCCGAGCGTAACGAAAAGAAAGACAAAAACCGCAACGGCAACGGCCATCATCATGATCGCAAGCCGCCATCCGGCGGCCCGCGCAACGCCGATCAGTTCGGCCCGCGCACCCCGCGCATGGTCGGCACCGTCACCCGCGCTCGCTGCTCCAACTGCGGCACCGTCTTAAACTCCGGCTTCGATCCCAACGGCAAATGCCCCAAGTGCGGTCTCGAGCTCCACTGTTGCAAACAGTGCCGTTACTTCGATTCCGCCGCGCAGTTCGAGTGCACGCAGCACATCCCCGAACGCATCACTCCTAAAGACGCCCGCAACAACTGCAAATTCTACGAGTTCCGCACCACCGTCGAAAAAGACACCGCGCCCACGTCCTACGCGCAGAAAACCGGCCGTCGCCGCCGGCGGAAGCCTGCCCCTGCCCCGCCGCGCCACAACGACGCCCGCCAAGCCTTCGAAGACCTCTTCAAGAAGTAACACTTAGCGCCAAAGTATCACTCACCCGCTGTACGCAAATCCATCCGCTCCCACTCCTTTCATCAGCACTCGGTTCCTCGTAAACCGCGCTGCCGTCGACTGCCGTCTGTCCGGCTATTTGGTTGATGGCGACCAGGTTTGTAGGGGCGGGCTTCAGCCCGCCCTCGATCCGTTCGCCACGATGTGCAGGCGTGAGCTTTACCTTGTAGGGACGAAGGGTCGCTGCGCCCCAAACGCCCAGCCGTAACGCTTCTTCTCGAGCTGGTTTTTTCGGTCTCGAACGGTGTGCAGCGGATAATCCGACAATGCTCGCAAACGCAAGCAACGAAGCACCTCACTTCGAATCTAATCAAGTGTGAAACAATCCTAATGAGTACTATTGCGTCAAATATAGTTACCGCTACAGTAACTCAGCCATGTCGAAACCTCGCACAACTGGCTCACCGCACAGCAAACCGCCGTCGCCATGAACACCACCAGCGCCGAAATCTGTCGCCTGCTCAGCCTCGGCCGCCTGTCCGGCTCAAAACAAAAACAACCCGGCCGCCCCGGCAACGGCCAATGGCTCATCGACCCCAAATCCGTAACCAAAGAAAAACGCCGCCTCTCCACCCGCACGCCACCGCCCTCCGCTCTACCAATCCCGCAACGCCGCATAACTCCTATAAGGCAAGGCTTGATCGGCGGGCTTAGCTCCGCCCGGCCCCCGCGTCTTGCCACAATCGGTCCGTGACGTCGCGGCTCGCCGCGGATCCGACTACACCCAGCATCCATCGCCACGATTTCTACGGGCGCAGCATCGGTGCACTCCATGTCCGCACGATGACCATTCCGTTCGCGGCTTCGTCTCCGCACAAATAAAAAGGGCGCGCCACCATCGACGCGCCCCTCGGTCACCAAACCATCGAATCGATCTATCGATCGTGCCCGTGATCGTCGTTCTGATCGTGATCCGATCGTCGTTCCGATCGTTGTCGTGCCCCGCAGCCAACCCCGTAGCCGCGATAAAGCCCCCGGTGCCGGCAACGGCGCGCCATTCACCGCCGCCACGCGCACGAGCACCACAGCTCCCACGCAAGGCAACGCCACCGACAACCTCGCGTGAATCTCCGCATCGCCCGCGTCGACAGATTCGCCACGCCGGTCGTCGCCACCACCGTATTCGCGCAAACAACGCTCGCCGCAACTCCCGTGATCGGTCCCGCCGTGTTATTCACGCTCGGCAGCACCAGCCCGCGCACATCCACCCTCAACCGTCCTTCATCCGTCAGCACCGCAATTCCACGCCGCACAACCCACGGCGCTCCTCCACTAGCCACGCCCGCGATCGTCGCTCCCGGATTCGAACCCACCACCGGCGCGATAAACACCAACTCATCCGCCGACGTTCCCATCGCAAACATTCCTGCCATCATACACACCGCCAAGACCAATAGACTCACTCTTCGCATCACGTTTCTCCTCATTCTGAATTTGCGCGTGAGATTTCCCAGCGACTTCGGGGGAATCCCGCCGCGTCCGGCAACGCCGGTTGACGCGAGTCTCGCCGTGGGCAGGTTGGCAAGCTCCGTCCATATCCGCAGCTTGGCCGCTCAATCCGTTCCGTGTGTCTGCCTGAAGTAAAAGGAATGTACCCGCTAATACGCCGAAGGTTTTGTAGGGGCGCGGTTCACTCCGCCCGGCCACCGCGTCTTGCCACAATCGCGCGATTCCCTCAACTCATGTACGGGCGCAGCTCTATCCTGAGGCGAAAGCCGAAGGAACCGCTGCGCCCCAAGTCCGCACGATTTAATCAGTCACGCGGTTTCGAATTCATGGCCGACGTGCTCGTCTATCTCCCCATCACCCGCGGCAAATTCCAATGTCCCCAAACACTCACCACGCGTAAACAAAAACAAATCGCCCCGCCAACCGCTCCCGCCCACACACGCGGCACTCCCGCCCGATACGTCGCCGCCATCACGATCGCGCCCGCCAGCGCCGCCGTCGCATACACATCCGCGCGCAACACCGTCGGCACCTGCGCCAGCAAAACATCTCGAATCGTCCCGCCGCCAACTCCGCTGATCGTCCCCAACAGCACCGCCACCAGCGGATTCAATCCGATACACCAGCGCCTTCCGTGTCCCCACAATCGCAAACAGCGACAACCCCGCCGCATCCAAAATCACAATCATCCGTCCATGTGCCCCTCGATCGGCCGGTGCAAAAAGAAAACCATCGCCGCGCCCGCGAACGCCGTCGCCGCATATCGCCAATCCTTCAGCGAAGCCGGCGGCGTATCCCCAATCAACACATCGCGAATAATTCCGCCACCCAGCGCCGTCGCAAACGCCAGCACCATCAGCCCCATCAAATCCAGATTCCCGCGCACCGCCGCAACTGCACCCTCGATCGCAAAAATCAGCGTCCCCGCAATATCCGCCGCAAACAACGCGTAATCCCCGCCGCTATCCTGCACACCCATCATCGACTCCCGTTTACACCTTCGCGCTGCCCGTTAATTCAAAAAAGCCGGCGCAACTTTCAGCGCCGGCTTTTCGTTACTTCCTTACATCTTCATTTTATGAAAGAGCTGTCATCCTGAGCGAAGCGAAGGATCTCAGACAAATCCCTTACTTCGTTCCGTCCGTCGTCCACCAAGTCTTCTCAGTTTCTCAATCGTTCTCGCTCGCCTGCTCCACATCCGCCTTCACCTTCACCATCTGCACCACCGAGATCTTCCCGTCCGTCACGATCTGATCTCCCGTCGCATTGCTCAACTTCTTCGGCGCCGTTGGCCTGTCGATATCGACGTAAGCCACGCCCGTCCCCACAAACAGCAAATCCGTCTGCACCCACTCACGCTCGCGATCCACATGCGGATCGATGCGGTGCGTCCACTTCGTCCCCGCCTTCGCGTTCTCCGTCGCGATATCATGCGTCGCCGCGCCCACCCACACCTGCTGCCCTTGATACGTCTTCGCCAACTTCCACACCCGCACATGATGCCGCTTCGCAAATGTGTCCAACGACTTCTGAAACATCAAATCCGGCGCCCGCCCCATCAACGTCAGCGTGGACATCGGCGCGCTTCCATATCCCGACTGCCGCAACGTCGCCTGCGCCACCTTCAGCGCCGACTTTCCCGACAAATTGTCCGCCTCAAACCATCCCGCCTCGCCAAACGCCGCGATCACTTGCTTCTCGCTGCCCAAAAACATCAGATTCGTCGGGTCCGACGGCACATTTCCCGGCGTCGCCGTCCGCATCGGCGCCGTCGCCGCCAAATGCGTCAGCTCCGCATCCACTGGGAGCTGCTTCCATCCCACCCACGTCGCCTTCTGATGCAACATCGACGGCCGCACGATCTGCACCTGCACGTCCGTCCCCGCCGGAAACATGATTTCGCGCCGAATCGAAAGCCCATACACCGTGGACACGCCCTTGATCGTGTATCCCGCGATCGGATTCGCCGCGCTCACCCCCGCCAGCAGCAGCCCAACCTTCTTACTCGCGTGCGGCTGAATAATCCCCAGAATCTCGTTGTTCCTCACCGACTCCCGCGCATTGTCCACATCGATCACGCGCGCGTACAGCGGCGACTTCGTCCCGTCCTTATGCAAAATGTTCGAAAAATCCAGCACCAGCCGCGGCCGCGAATATTTATCCGGCGCCTTTGTCGCAAACAAAATCGTCCCATTCACCTTCGTCCCCGGAGGCACCACCAATTCGCCGTCCGCACACGCGATGTTCTCTCCCGGCTTGCACAGCGGATACGTCACCGTCGCCGTGATCGGATCGCCCGTTCGCGATCGATCGCTGTACACCGGCGTATCCAGCCGCAAGCTCAGCGTGTGCCCCGGCACCAGATCCGCCTTGCGCGAAGCCTGTATCAAAAGCTCCGGCGTTTTCGGCGGCCCATCTCCTCGGTCGCTGAAAAATTGAAAATACGCCGCCAAAAATCCGCTGCTCGCCCCATGCTCGATCAACAGCGTCTGAATCTCATACGTCGGCGCATACAGCGAATAATCCAGCGCTGTATCCTGGTAAATGTCCTCCTTATTGATGTCGACGCCGCCCGCCACGAGCGCGTCCGCGATCTCTTCATACTTGATCAGCGTCGATGGCTTCGTGCTGTAGCTCGACCCAAACACCGTCCAGTGCAGCGCCGTTCGCCCTTGCGCGTCCGTCCCCTTGAGATCCGTCCCGCTCGCGATCAGCTGCTGCGCCTTCCCCAAATGCTCCAAAATGTCTTTCTCTTTCGTCAGCCGCGTCGCCTGATACAACTCCTGAATCAGCGGCGTCGTCCCCGACTGATCGAGATTCACCGCCGCCGGCTCCAGCTCGCCCTCTTCCGCATCCTCGTCCGGAATCTGCGCGTCCGTAATCACCTTCGGCTTCTCGCCGTTCGGCGTCTTCGTATTTCCCGCCGTCGGCTCATCTTGCGAGGCCCGCGCGCCGCCGCCCGCAAACGCGCTCGCACCGTGCTGCGTCACCAACACCAACGCCGCCAGTACGCACGCCGACACCAAACACACCACCGTCCGCTTGGAAATCATTCTTCGCTGGGAGTCCATTTAGAAATTTTCCTTCAGACCTTCAGAGTAGGGAACAAGCAGCCATTCCATTCCGCCCATGGAATCGCGCCGCCGAAATAATGACAAACACGCCGCGAGCAAGCAAGCAATTCCACCTGCTACTCTCTTGAATTAATTTTGACGAGCGAATTGTGGCTTCGCCAACGGAGGGAAGGGAACTTTGCTGCACAAAAAGGAAACTACCGAATTACGCCGTGGCCGCTCTCGCCCGGGGCCGCCGCGCATCGGACCACTTCTTGAAATTCCAATGCTTGTGGTTCACCATCACACTCGAAATTTCATCAGTCTGAAACGGCAACTCGCTATATCCGCGCACCGCGATCGACACAACCTTCGCTCGCCACCACTTGATCGAACCATCTTCCGTCTTTCAAGTGCACAGCAACCACCTGATACCCGGGTCCAGTCTGCTTCTCATTTTTCAAAATTCCGAGAGACTCCGGCGGCAGAGTCACCACGCGCTTCATATTTCCTCCAAGCGGTTCGATTCGAATGTCTGCGGGGTTTTAAATCAGGGCCGGGTGTCGGATTATCGGGAAGACTCTAAATTCTTTTCGTCGTTAAAACCAAATCTGCTGGGATTAAAATCCCGCCAGGGACTCCACATAGGCGCGCTGGTGTAGCGAACATCAATCTCCAGCGCCAACCTCCAAAGCCGTCTCAGCGTAAGCAACGCTCGTGTCAACATCGGCCCACCTCGCCAGCTTCGATGACCCACGCTAGCCCTTCGCACCAACACTGTCAACCAGACATTCTCCGCGCCCCACTGCGCTTCTCAGCGTCTCTGTGTTAGGGTTTTTGTTGTACGTCTATCCGTTCTCAACACGTTCCTTGATATCCGAATACGCCGCCTCAATCAAAGTAAGAATCGCCGCATCATCATTCGCCACTCCCGCCTTCAACTTCACATGCCTCATCCGCTTCCCGCTCCCTTCCAGCAACCGCGCAGGATCCGCTAGCAAAGCCCCCTGAAAAAATCCCACATTTACATGCGCCGTAAACACGTTCACATACCCAAACGCCACATCCCCCAAACACGCCGTCGGCGCCCCATCGTGCAAGACTTCGCGCACCTCATCCCCGCACCCGCGCATCACCTCAAACCACCGCCGCGCAATCTCCCCCAACTCACCCGCGTGCCGCTTCATCCACCGCTCAATCGCCGGATCCCGCTCCACCGCCCCATCAATTCGAAACAAATCCGCCCTCATCGCAATCATTCACCCGCACAACGCTGATACAAATCTTGCACCGACGCGCAACCTGAAAAGAAATCGCCTTCATGCAACATCCGATCTTTGAATACCCACAAGCCGCCTTTCACCAGGGCGAGATACATGCACCACCCTTCGAACTGCGGATACATCAACATCATTTGAAGTTCGTCCAACAGTGCGGACTTGACGAGCGCATGGTCTGCTTCCACACGAACGCTCATTCCGTACATATCGTCATCGACCACGAAGAAATCCGGTTCACTAGCGCCAGTTTCCTGCTCGTCATACGATTCTTCGTACGTCTCGAGAATCGGCAGTTTACCCGTCGGCCCCACGGTTCCATACGAGGACAAAACCTCAACTACTCCGTTTCGAAACGTGTGGAACTGCTGCCACGATTTATCTCGATTCAGGAATGGACATTCCGCTTTCGAAAACTCAATCACTCGCATCGACGATCTCGCATCTCACGATTCGATTGCCCGCATCTGGGTGAGTTTCGCATTCGACTCTTCCTCTGTACACCGACGCTACGTCGCCCGCGCCCCTGCTTTTCCTTCCAACCCTACCAGTATCGGCGACGTCGCCAGCGTCGTCACCAGCGCCATCACCACAAACATCGCGAACAACGCCGGCGATAACACTCCCAAATCCAAGTCCCACATTCAGCACAATCAACTCCATCAACCCCCGCGTGTTCATCAACACGCCCACCGACGCTGCCTCTCGCCATTTCACTCCCGCCACCCGCGCCGCCGCAAAACTCCCTCCAAATTTTCCGATCGACGCCACCGCGATAATCACAAGGCACACCAGCCAATCCCGCCCGCTCCCAATCAATCCGATCTGCGTCCGCAATCCCGTAAACGCAAAAAATACCGGCAGCAATAGCACGAGCACAAGATCTTCGCACTTCGCCCGCAGATCGCGCGCCAGCCCCGAGTCGTGCGGCAGCACCGCTCCCAGCAAAAACGCTCCGAACAGCGCGTGAATCCCGATCCATTCCGTCGCAAACGCCGCCAGCAACAACGCCGAGCAAACCGTCGCGAACAATCCCCGCGTCATTTCTCCTTCGCGTTCCCGCCTCCGCACCAGCCACAACACCGCCGGCCTCGCCACAAACAGCACAAACAAAATGTACGCCGCCGTCAAAATCAAAACGTAAATCGTCCTGCCTGGGTCAGCCCGTGTCACCGCCACAACAAACGCCAGCAAACACCACGCCGTCACATCGCCCGCAGCCGCGCACGTCAACGCCAGCACTCCCGTCGGACTCTTCTGCATCCCACGATCGGTCAGAATTCGCGCCAGCACCGGAAACGCCGTGATCGACATCGCCACGCCCAGAAAAAGCGCAAACGGCGTGAACAAAACTCCGGAATTCGAATAGTGCGGATAGAGCCACAACGCGAGGGCGCTCCCCAGCAAAAACGGCGCAACCATGCTCGTATGCGAAATCGCGATCGAAGCCCGCGTCCTTTCGCGTAGCAATGTTGTGTCGAGTTCCACCCCGACCAGAAACATGTACAACACCACGCCGATCTGCGAAATCACTCCAAGGTAGGGAATCACGTCGCCGGCAATCAGTCGCGAAGCAAACTGCGGCGCAATCCATCCCAAAAACGACGGCCCCAACAAAATTCCAGCCACCACTTCGCCCATCACCTGCGGCTGCCCCAGCCGCCGAAACACTGCGCCAACCAGATGCGCCGCAAGCACAATCACCGCCAGCGCCAACAGCACATGCATCACCGTGCCGCCGCTCGAAGACACATTCGCCGCCGCCGGCGCCGCACTCGCCGTCTCCGCGCCGCCAGCCGTCAGCGTCTCTCCGGCGTTCCGAATGAACAGAAATATCGCGACACTCGCTGCGATGCTCATTGTGTAAAGGAATACGGCGCGTATGTTCTTCATGTCTTCGGTATCACCGACTCGGATCTCTCGCGCTCAAGATGGGCCGCCACGCGCCGTTCCTGTTCACGCGCGCGATCGGTCCGCGCGGAATTCCAGTAAAGCAGCCGAAATCCCCCGATCAACATGTTGAATCCAAAAACCGCCGGCCAAATCAAGCCCCAGTCCTTCGAACCGTCATAAACAATTAAAGGAACAGCCAGGAAGAACAACACAATCGCCCAAACTTTTCGCCGCCGCACGTTCGAGTTACTAAGCTCGGCCTTCTCCGCCAAGCTCGCGTCGATTACCACCGCCAGTGGCTGCTTCGCCCGCCCCTGACGGTCAAAAATCTCCGCGCAGATCGACGGATGATGTTTCACCTGCGTTTCGCAAAAAATCTTCGCCTCAGCAAAACCGTCAAACAGCACAAACGTACAGTCGCTCATTTTCTCGAATGGTTCGCCTCGATACGAAACTGGCGCGGCAGTGTGAAATTCCTTGAAGAACGCGACGCACTGCGTCGGACCGACGAGGGACATCCAGTCGCCCGCCCGTGCTTTGTCATAGGTCTTGAATTCGCGCGGCTCCGCCCCGCGCATCTCGGCGCACATACTACGTTTCTATCTTATTTCCGGAATCCGCGATACTCGCCGCGACACGAGCCGCCAACCACTCCCATCAATCTGGCGTCCACTCAATCTGGCGTCCACTCAAACCAAGGCATGTCATCCTGAGCGAAGCGAAGGATCTCAGCCGTAGCCCGTCTACAAACGCTTCTCCGCGCGCGTCAGTTCACCATCGCGGTCTGCTGAAAGAACTGCTGAAGTTCATGCGCCAACACTTCCGGCCGGTTCAGCGGCAAATAGTGCCCCGAATCCACAATCACCACCCGCGAATTCGGTATCAGCGAAGCCGCCCGCGTCGCAAAAAGATGCGGTATCGCCCGATCGCTCGCGCCGTGACAAATCAAAGTCGGTGCCGAAAGTTGCGGTAACATCGCAGGCACAGCCGCCAAAATTTCCGCCGGATCGCCGAATCGCAATACCGACATCATCCGCCACGCACCGCGAATCCCCGCAAACGGCGCACGGAAATCATCAATCGCCCCGCGCATCTCCGTCCGCCGCTTCTCCACCGCCATCCGCATCGCCATCTTCCAAAACACCAGGCTCACCACCGGCGCCATCAATTCACCTAACACCGGCACGCGCATCAATCGAAATACCGGAAACGGTTTCAGCTCCGGAAACACCGCCGGCGAGAGCAACACCAGATGATCCACCCGCTCCGGAAACCGATGCGCATAGTGAATCGCCACCGCCGATCCCGCGTCGTGCCCCACCACGTGCCACTTCTCAAATCCCTGCTGAATGCGAATCTCTTCCATCTTCTCCGCGAGCATCTCCAGATGCTTCGCGCAATACGGAATTTTTGGACTCCGCCCTAGCCCCGGCAAATCCACCGCCAAACACGTGAACTGCCCACTCAGCCGCTCGATCACTCCGTTCCAAAGCGAACTGCTTGTCGGCATTCCGTGTATGAACAGCACCGGATAGCCCGATCCACGCGAGAGCAGATACATCCGCACCCCTCCGCTTCAGCAGCCAACAGCGCTAACAGCTCGCAGCTTCCGCCCGCTGCGGCAAAAGCTTGCAAACTCGATACACAACCCACGTCGCCGCGCGAAAAAACAGCAGCGACAACCCAAACAGCGCCGTCATAAAAACTCCGCGCGGACTCCAACGCGCATAAACCAGATTCATCCCCCACGCCGGGCTGATGTAAACCGTCCCTGCGTGCCGCAAACCAATCCGGTTCCGCACTGCCGGCTCGTACACCAACTTCTCGATCCCACCATTAAAAAATTTCCCCATATAAACCACGCGCGCGCTGTAACAAATCCGCGCCAGCCACGGCAGCCGTCCGCTCTCCCGATTCTTCACGATAAGCGCGCATCCTTCCGCCGCATGCCGCAACGCCGCCGTCACTCCGTTCGAAGTAACCGGATCCACCATCGACGCCGCCTCGCCCGCAATCACCCAGTTCGGCCCGGCTGTCCCAACAAAAGTCCGCGCCCGAAACGAAGTCACATTCACTTCACCCAGCGGCTTCTCCGCCAGCAGCGCCTTAAACCGCGGATACTTCTCTAACTCACTTCGAAAAATCCCTTCGACCGTCTCTCCCGCCTCGCGCCGCGTCTTCATCGCCGCGCCCGTTATCACGTGCCCCACGCTCACCACATCCGGCTGCACCGGAATCTCCCAAATCCAATCGAGGTACTCGCCCGCCCGCGGCTCCATGTATAACGTCGTCCCTTCGAGCGACTCATTCACGTGAAAATAAGTCCACACCGCCACTTTCGGCGGCCCGCCCAGATTCGCCTTCAATCCAAAATGCCGCCCCAAAAGGGAAGCGCCCGATCCCGATGCGTCCACAAACCACTTCGCCGCAATCCGCCGCCCGCCAGCCGTCTCCACCGCCACAACGCGCTTGCCTTCGCTCTCGACGCGCGCCACCTTCTCGTGCACAACCTCCACGCCGCTCCGAACCACCGCGTCCATCAACTCGCGATCCAGCCGCGTGCGGTCCACATGCAGCGTCCGCACCTCCACGTTGAACGGCTGCCGCGCCATCCACGGCAAAGGCACATAATGCTCCGGCTCGCCGCAAGGCATCTTCAACGTCACATGCCGCTTCCACGTCGCCACCGACGTGCTCACCAGCTGCTCCATCGGCAGCCCCAGCGCCTTCAGCAACTCCGGCGATGACCAGTCCAGCGACTCGCCCACCGGCTGCCCCAACTCCGTCCGCGGCTCAACACAAATCACCTTCATCCCCGCCCGCGCCAGGTGCAGACACGCAGCTCGTCCCGCCATGCCCCCGCCAACCACAACTGCATCGCAATCAAATGTCGCCGTCGGAGCGCCCATGGCAGAAGTATTTATGTCGGTGTGAATTCGAACGAACTTCCGCGCACCCTATCGCGGAACCCGAGGATACGTATGCCCAAAATTCTAGTCCCGCGGGAACTACCAGCAATAATTGAAATGTACTAGCGTGAATCGCGCGTCAGCAGTTCAGAGGTTCACTTACCGGCAGTTGGGTGCCGCACCCTTAGCATTGGAAGGGTGCGGGTTTACATTCAACCTCATCGACCCCACAACGACGACCACCCTGTACCCGCGATCGTTTCCCAGATCGCGGGGTTTTGATTCCACTCAACCCACATCACTACGACAATCACCCACCGCCCCGGTTCGTGTCATCCCGACCGGAGCGAGCCGACGCCTTTTCTTCGCGTTCACTTCCTGTGAACGCGTCGGCTCGCGCAGTGGAGGGACCCTGGCTTGATTGATCCTCATCGCCGCTCGATGAGACTATTTGCCGAAGCCTCGTCACTCCTGCCGCAACGCCACCAACGGATCAATCTTCGTCGCCCTTCTCGCCGGCAAATAACACGCCACCAGCGCCGCCGCCAACAACACCAGCGCAACCCCAACCAGCGCCCCAACATCCAGCGCTCCAACGTTATACAGCACCGCCTTCAGCGTCTTCCCCACCAGATACACGCCAGGAATCCCAATCGCCATCCCCAGCAGCGCCGCCCACATCCCCTCGCCCACAATCAGCCGTAAGCACCTCTTTCGCCCCGGCCCCTAGCGCAATTCGAATCCCCATCTCATGATTCCGCTGCGCCACCGAAAACGTCATCACTCCATATATCCCGATCGCCGCCAGGACCAGCGCCAGCCCTCCAAAACTCCCAAACACCAGCAACACGAACCGGTCGGTCACCAGCGACTCACTGACCACCTGATCCATCGTCTTGACCTGCGTCATCGGAAAGTCGGGATTCACCGACCGGATCGCCGCCGCCACGCTCGACGCCACCGCCGTTGGCTCCCCGTTCGTTCGAACTCCGATCACCGTTTGCGGCCACGGTGCCTGCTCAAACGGCACATCCACCTCACCCAAATTGCCAGTCGGATGGTTTTCGAACTGCACATCGTGAAACACACCGACGATCTGCCATTCCACCGGCGCGCCGAACGGTGGATTCTTGTCCGGCACGATCTCCACAATCTTCACCCGTTGTGCCAACGGGTCCATTCCCGGCAGGTACTTTCGAACAAAGCCCTCGCTCACCATCGCCACTCGCGGCGCCCCCGCGATGTCCCTTCCATCCAAGAATCGCCCTTTTGTCAGTCGGACGCCGTACGTCGGGTAGTAACCCGGCGTTACCG
Source organism: uncultured Acidobacteriota bacterium (assembly GCA_963850795.1). Classification (GTDB taxonomy): domain Bacteria; phylum Acidobacteriota; class Terriglobia; order Acidiferrales; family UBA7541; genus Acidiferrum. Next base: position 17,778 of record CAWKNS010000036.1, read on the forward strand.
GCATAAAGATCGTCTCCGGCTGCTTCTCGATCTCCGGCTCCGACGGCTGCCCCACAATCGTGAAATGCAACTGCGGCGCCCCAATTCTGGGCAGCCCCAACGCCACCGCGACGTTCATTACTCCCGGCACCGCCCCGATCCTCTCCTGCAACTCCTTGTAGACCGATCGAATCTGCGCCGCCGTCGCCGTCCGTTCACGCTGCATCGGCACCGTGAACGTCAGCACATGGTCCCGCCGCATCCCGATGTCGATCTGCGTCACATTCCAGAAGCTCCGCAAAATCAGCCCTGCCCCCGCCACCAATATCAACGCCAGCGCAAACTCCGCTACCACCAGCGCCCTTCGCAGCCGGTTCTTTCCGCTCCCACCCGACGACCTCCCGCCTTCCTTCAACATGTCGCTGATGTTCTGCCGCGCCGCATGCCACGCCGGAAAACACCCAAACAGCACTCCACTCAACAGCGTCGCTCCCAGCGTAAACAGCAACACCGGCACGTTCAGGTGCGGATCCGCCTCATATGGAATCCCCAGCTGATTCCGCGGCATCAGCCCCATCACCGCTCCGAGAATCCCCACCGCCAGCAGCGTTCCCAAAACTCCGCCAATCACCGCCAGCGATAAACTCTCGATCAAAAATTGCCGGAAAATCCTCATCCGCGAAGCGCCCTGCGCCGCCCTCACCGCGATCTCACGAGACCTCGCCGTCCCCCACGCCAGCAGCAAATTCGCAATATTCACGCACGCAATCAGCAGCACAAACCCTACCGCCCCCATCATCAGCCACAGCCCGATCTTCGTCTCTTTCGGCAGAAAATCGTCTTTCAGCGGCTCCACGCTCACCCTCAAATCGTGATCCGACTTCGGATAACTCTGCGCCAGCTGCTTCGCGATGACATTCATCTCCGCGTTCGCCGCTTCTACCGTCACTCCTTCTTTCAGCCTGCCCATCACCAGCAGGTACCGCGCGTCGCGGTTCTCCGCCTCATTCCCCTTGAACGACAGCGGCACATTCATCTTCGACTCGCCCTGATCCGATGCGCTCGGCGCCGCCACGCCCAGCACCGTGTACAGCTCGCCGCTCATCCGCAGCTTCGTCCCCACAATGTTCGGATCGCTCCCAAACCGGTCATGCCAAAACTTGTTGTTCAGGATCACCACATGGTTGTTCCCCGGCAGCGCGTCGTCCGCGACGAAATGCCTCCCCAGCGCCACCTTCTCCCCAAACAGCAAATCGAAAAATCCCGGCGCCACCCGGCTCGCCTGCACCTGCTCCGTCCAGTCCGGCGTCGATATCGTGAAGCTATCCCCCGTCCACGCGTTCACCGACTCAAATGTCTTGCTCTGCTTTTGCCAATCCAGATAGTCCGCCGGCGAAACCGTTTGGTGTTCCCCTTGCTTCTGTTGCGCCCACACCATCATGATGCGGTCGCCGCCCACATACGGCAGCGGCGCCAGCAGCACCGCATACAGCAAACTAAAGATCGCTGTCGTCGCTCCAATCCCTAACGCCAGCGCAATCAACGAAACCGCCGTAAACCCCGGACTCTTCCACAGCAACCTCACCCCATACCGCACATCCCGCCAAAGTTCGAACATAAGCACACCTCCACAACGTTGTACCTATGATGACGAATTCAACTCGCCAAAGTTTCACCTTTTGAGAGGGATCTGACAGATTCCTCTGTCCTACACCGCATCCGCGGCAGTATCCTCCACCCAACGAAGGTCAGACGGAGGCCACATGCGTTCCATCTTGCTGTGCTCGGCAGCATTGACGCTGCTTTTCGCAGCGCACGCACTCTCAGACACCAAAGTCTCCACCGCCTTTCACCCCGGCCAGGTATTTCGCGATTGCCCCGATTGCCCCGAGATGGTCGTGATACCCGCAGGCAACTTCCTCATGGGCGCGCCCGCCGACGAACCCGGCAGAGACGATATCGAAGGCCCGCAACGCCGCGTCACCATCGCTCAATTCGCCGCGAGCAAATACGACGTCACCCGCGCTCAATGGAAAGCCTTCGCCAAAGACACAAACCGAAAAGCCGCCGGCGGATGCGCCTGGACTCCATCGAATCAAGACTTGAATCCCGACGCTTCGTGGGAAAAGCTGGGCTTCCCGCAGGACGACACTCACCCGGTCGTGTGCATCTCGTGGGCCGACGCTCACGACTACATCCAATGGATCTCAACGAAGACCGGCAAAAAATATCGCTTGCCCAGCGAAGCCGAATGGGAATACGCCGCACGCGCCGGCTCCACCACAACCTATCCCTGGGGCGCCGCCGCAACGCACGCCCACGCGAACTATGGAAACGAAGACTGCTGCTCGCCCCTCGCAAAAGACCAGGACAAATGGAAAGAAACTTCACCCGTCGGATCGTTCCCCCCAAACAAGTTCGGCCTCTACGACATGAACGGCAACGTCTTGCAGTGGGTGCAAGACTGTTTCGCCGACTCCTACGCAAACCTGCCCGTTGACGGCACGCCCTACGAGCGCTCCATCAAACTCAACACCTCCGGAAATTTTGCCGACATGAAGGGCAACGACTCTTGCTCCTACCGTATGGTCCGAGGCGGCGACTGGGGCGATCCTCCCAGCATGATTCGCTCCGCCTTCCGCAACTACGCTCCCGCCCCCGGAACCACGCTCGAAACCTACCGCAGCGGCGGCCTCGGCCTCCGCCTCGCGCGCACCCTGAATTGACTCCCATGAACTCACCGAGAGAAAATCGCCGATCGTTTCTTCTCACGTTGGGAGCGCTCGGCATCGGACCCACATTGCCTTCAGACTTTTCCCACGCTCAGCCCGACGCAGCCCTTCCATCGGTCCTCGGCCCCACCGAAGGCGAGCATCTCATCCACTTTCGCGATCACGGCAACATCTACATCAAAGCCGGCACTGCCACAGGTTCAGCCAACCTCGCCTTCGGCACACAACAGGTCACTCGCGGAGCAGGAATCCCCACCCACCGGCATCTCCGCATGGATGAATCCTTTTACATCATCGAAGGCAGCGGCACCGCGACACTCGACGACAAACCACATACCCTTGAAAAGGGTGCAACCATCTTCATCCCCAGAAACACCTGGCACGCCTTCTCAAATCCCGATCACGAATTGCTCCTGCTCTGGATCATGGCCCCCGCCGGCCTGGACGGCTTTTTCCGCGAAACCTGCACTCCACCCGGCGCCCCGCCAAAACAACTCTCCCGTGAACAAATCCGCGAAATCGCCCTGAAGTACGGCACCGAATTTAAATAGCCTCGAACCACCGATCAGCGTTTCCCACGCTCGCTGCCGGCAACCCCCGCCACAAACGTCTTCACATCCGTCAAGATCGCCTCACCGACAAACTTCATCGTCTCCAGCGATCGCTCCCCGGCCGCGGCATTGCCCCACCCGCACGCGTCCGTCAGTACCACCGGCACAAATCCCGCATCCGTCGCCGACCGCACCGTCGGCTCAATCCCGATCTCCAGCGCAATCCCCACCATCACCAGATTCACGATTCCGCAATCGTGCAACGCAAACTCCAGCGACGTTCCCACAAGCGCCGACATCGTAAATTTCTCCACCACCAGATCCTCATCCGTCGGCGACAGTTCTGGCACAATCTCCGACGCTTCCGACCCGCGAGGAAACCAGCTCTTCACATCCTCCGGCTTCTGCACCCGCTGCCACGCCATCGATGTCCGTAGTTGCGTGCTTCCCAGCCACGCTCGCGGCGGCGACATGTGCTTCGAATACGCGATACGCATCCCCGCGCTCCGTGCCGCAGCGATCGCCGTTTTACAGCCGGCCACCACCCTTTCAGAACCCGCAACCTGCTTCACGATTCCACGCTGCATGTCGTACACAAGCAGCGCCGTCCTCGATGCATCCGTGTAACTCGGCGGCAGCGAACTTCCCATGGTTGGCCCCCCTAGCCCTTTCTAACTCTTCGCGATCCGATCCCACGGCTTCGCCACATCCACCGATGAATCGAACAGATATTCCAGCGGCAGCGGCGCATCCAGCGCGATAAAGTGCCACTCCAGCAGCCCCGCCTTCGTCAGCGGGAAATCCTCAATATACCGCTTCGCTTCTTCGACGCTGTCCAGCTCAAAAACAATCACCACGCCGCCCACATCCGCACGCGCGTAATTCTCCCGCACAATCCCTGCCTTCCACAAACGCCACACATTCGACACCTCGTCCTTCAGATACGGACGCAAGTCATCCAATTCCACTCCAGGCTTGAAATTGTCATACGCGATGATTTTCACAGTTTCCCCCTCGGTCGTATTGCGTTGCTGCTGAATCCGGGAACAAAACATCGATTCTGGCGGGTCGTCCTATGCGGAAAAAAGTAACGAAGCAATCGCTCTTGCGCGGATTTCATCTACAGTTGTTAGCACGCGCCGGTTTAGCGCGTCCAGTAGGCACAATTTTGTAACCGGGGTGTTGCCATGCGCCTTGCCGATTGTCCCGTCAGAGCCGCGATCGACGTAATCGAGGGAAAGTGGAAACCAATTCTAGTCAACGCTCTCAAATCCAGGCCGCTGCGTTTCGGCCAACTCCGCCGCGAAGCTCCCGAAGCTACAAAAAAAGTCCTCACCGCCCAGCTTCGCGAGTTGGAACACGATGAAATAATCTGTCGAGAAAATATCGAGAAAGGCGACGAACATCTCCACTACGCCCTGACCACCTACGGCCGCACTCTGGTCCCCGTCTTAACCCAAATGGCCAAGTGGGGCACAATCCACAAATCCCGGTAACAGATTCCTCGTCATCTCGGAACGTGACGCCGACCGCGCGCGAATGGATTCACGCAGCATTCGCGTCCACACAAGTCGCCCTGCGTCATCCGCAACACGGCGCGAAACACATGTCATCCCGACCGAAGCGAACCGACGCCTTTTCTTCACATTCGCTTCCGAGCGAATGTGTCGGCTCGCGCAGTGGAGGGACCCTGGCTTGATCTTTCCAAACTACAACTCGATGAGACAACCACTACCCGTAAACTGCCCTATGGACATCCGCCAACCACCAACCGCCGAAACCGCCGCGAGCGGTGCATTACCTCCATGCACGAAAACTACTTCCAATTCTCCGGATTATCGATCGGCCGAATCTCAATCTCGCTCGGCTCCGGCATCGGATTCGGACACTTCTTCACCCAAGCCACCGCCTCCTCCATATCCTTCACCTCCCACAACCAAAACCCCGCCACCAACTCCCGCGCCGGCTTGAACGGCCCATCAATCACCTTGCGCCCCGCTCCATCGAACGCCACCCGCTTGCCCTTCGAAGATTCCATCAACCCTTCCCCCATCTTCAAAATCCCAGCCTTCTTCAACTCCTCGTTATATTTCCCCATCTCCTCCAACATCTTCATCGTCTCCGCATCCTTTACCATCCCCTTCTCACTCTTCTCCGTCGCCTTCACAAACACCATCACCCGCATAAATTTCCCTCCGCGCGAATTGGCCTCCGTCCTACTGCAATTTCGATGTCCGCCAACCGCCCAGAGAACGCAGCCTCGCCCTCAGCCCCCATGTAAATTCTTTGTCAATCTAGAATGCGCGAGACTCGTCGAGAATCAGAACGTGCCGATCGGAAGGGAACTCGAAAAACAAGGAATAGGTGGGAACGCTTTCAGTAGAAGGATGGCACCTCGATTCAAACATCGGGTGCACGGTTCAGCGAAAGTTCTTTACCAACAGAATGCTGGATTCCATCGATTCCCACTCCGTATACAAAATGGAGCCGCCGTCAGGAGATACAGCCAGGCCGTGCGCATAAGCCTTTTCCGTGCCACAAACATCCGTTTGTTTACCCGTTGCGAAATCGTAGAACTTAACTCTCGGCTCATGATGAGGATCGACCGTGCGTGCGGGATTACGACTGAAATCCACGAAGTAAATTCCGTTCCGATCTACCGCCCAGTTCCACCAAACATTGCCGTCGGGCTTATCCAAGACGCGTATCTCGTCTCCGCCCGTCGTCGGCTTTCTCCAAATTCCCGCAGATTCAAACTTGGAATAGTAGACAAATCGACCATCGATCGATTCCGTCGCAAAAACTCCGCCCTTCTGGGTCACTTGAATTGGGGAGCCGCCCTCGACGGAAATCTTCCAAATTTGAAACGGCCCACCACCCTTATCGGAATAGAAATAGATCGACTTTCCGTCGCGCGACCAGTTCGGGCCTCCGTTGTCCGCTCCGGGCAACGTAGGCAGCAACCGTGACGTTCCGCTGGACACGTCGAGCAAATACACCTTCGCTGTGTTTGTTCGGTCGATACTCGAACGCAATCGTTTCGCCATCCGGCGACCAACGAGGCGCCCCTGCGACTCCGTGCAGCGAAGTCAATTGCCCACAGTTTGACCCGTCACTGTCGCAAGCCCAGATGTCCGAATACCCCATTCGATCGGATTCGAACACAATCCTCTTTCCATCGGGCGAGAACTCCGCACCGCCAGTATGTGCCCCCTTGTCAGACGTGACGATCGCCGACAATCCTTCGCGATTCTTTTGATCTTTTAAATTCCGTTGCCGGATGTTGCGCCTGAAGTTCATCTGCTTGAATGCCAACTGGGTTCCGATCAACGACAGGGTTGGGTTTGCCACCATCATGCCGACGCCGGGAACGCGCTCTGGCGTTCCTCCGGATGTCGATATGCGCCACAAACTAGGCTGTCCTCCGCGTGCCGATGAAAAGACCATACTTCGTCCGTCCGGCACCCAAGCAGGGGGCCCGAACGTCCACGCATTGTCGAAGGTCAATCGTTTCGGTTCGCCGCCCGCCACGGGCACAATATAAAGCCTCCACCACTCCCGGAGCAATTCCGCGCACAAAAGCCACGCTCGATCCATGGGAGAAAAGGCCGGCCCGTAGTCGCCCTCCTGACTGGGCGGCGACGTAAGCCTTCGCATGCTTGAATCGGCAAGTGCGACGGCGTGATCGAAGAGTGCATGTTTTCCGGTCGATTCTCCGAAAAAGCCAGAAAGTGGCCGTCCGGCGACCAGTCGACGTAGCGAGCGCTCCTCCAACCGGGAGGAAGATTACCTGTGCCGGCGACACACGGCGTGTCGTGCCACCCATCGCAGGAATCACGTAGATACTCAGTCCCTCGTCCCGAGACGCGCGGGAAAAAGCAATGAGTCGTCCATCCGGTGACCATTTAGGACAACAGTCGCCCGGGTTGGCCGTCAATTGCAGCGGCCTGCCACCCCCAACCATCGTTGTGTAGATCCCGCTATTCCCGCCGGAAAGAACTGCAAACGCGACTCGGTTGCCATCGGGCGAAAAAGCCGGATCGCTCTCGATACGGCCAGGCCAGCGAGTGGCATTACCTCGATCGCCGGCGGTGGAACCTTGGAACGACTTAACCAGAGTCTGCCAGCGAAGGCCGCGCCAAAAATCACCAACCCGGCAGCCGCGACGAGCAATGCCGCTCTCGATTGAACGACAGTTTTCTTGGCATCCCACGCACGTTTGCATCGGCCTCTGAACCGTTCTGCACGGGTGCGATAAATCGATAACCCTTCCGGGGAATCGTCTCGATGAATATCGGACGATCGGCGTCATCGCTTAACGCTTCTCGCAGCCGCCTGACGGCCATATTCAGCCCGTTGTCAAAATCAACGAACGTGTCCGCGGGCCAAAGTGCGGCTTTGAGGTCCTCGCGGGTCACAATTTCGCCCGGCCGGGCCACGAGCTCCAGCAGCACCTGGAAAGGTTGATCCTGAATTTTTAGCCGCAATCCGTTTTTGCGCAGTTCGCCCGTTTGTGGATCTGCTTCAAAAATACTGAAGCGGTACTGCGTCCGAGCCAAGGAAGGGGGAGACACCACGACGAGCCTCCGTCTAAATTTGCCGCCAGTTTAGCAGTCATTCACGTTTTCCTGAATATGAATAAAGACACCTGCTATTGCAGCAAACTGAAATTAAAGGCACTTAGCTCGATAGAACGAAGTTTGGATCATGTTGTCCCCGCGCTATTGATGCCTCGCATTCGCAAAGTCCAGGCTGGCCGCCGCAACCGCAATTCGCGGTTGGGAGGCGGCCGTGAACAGAGTCGTTGGCGTCCTTTTGCTCGCTCTTTCGTTCACGGGGTTCCTCGAGGCCCAATCGGAATCCCACGTGGAAGCGATCAGATCGAGGTCGTCGACAGCAGGAGGTCAGGAATTCTTCTGTGTTGGCACGTATTCCGCGCCGCAGTGCGATACGCAAGTTGCCGTCCTACGAACGGTCCTGCGTAAGTACAACAGCCAAAGACTCGGCAAATGGAGTTGGATCGTCGTTCGATCCGAGGATTGGAAGCAGTTTGTCTCACAACTCGGCCTGCACCCGTCTAGCCCAGCCTCTACCCACATAGGGAACCGTCAGACCTTCTTGGATGAGGCTTTGATCGTCCTTAAGCCCAAGCGAGAGCTCGAGCTGCGCGCAAAATGGAACATCCCCTTCGGCCAACTGCTGGATTTCGCGGTCAGTCACGAATTGGCCCACGCTTTCTGCGAAGAGCCGGACGAAGTCGAAGCAGAAAACCTGGCGCAGCGATTGAGAAAAGGGCTGCCAGGCGACTGCAAACAAAAGAAAACGCACGGCCTTCGCGCCGACGTTCCTTAGTTTTCTGGAAACGCCGGATGAGCACAATCTCGGATGATTCGACTTACCTGGAGGGTAAGCACACCTTGACAGACTGTTACCTTTGCGTTATCATTTTAGATGAAGCCCCACCCCCTTCGAAAACGCCCTCCCGCAAGCCCCGTATTTTCATGCGCTTGCACACACTTGCTTTCCGGGCCTTTGCAGCCCCAACAAAACAAGTCCACTTGCGCACTCTTCCAAAAACATAGGGGTATGACAGAACCTGGTGACCGAACCTGGTGAGAACCTGGTGAAGACGGAATGTTCCCCTCCGAAATTCGATTTATTTGTTCAAATTGGTTTCGAATCGCCTGCGGAGTCGATCGGCGCGGCCTTCTCCGCCCACTTCATTCGAATAAAGAGGGTAAACACACCTTGACAAGCCGTTACCTTCAGGTTATCATCCTAGATGACGCCCCACCCCATTCGAACAACCCCGCCGCAAGTCGAATACGCCCTTCCGCAAATCCCGTACTTTCAGCGGCTTGCACACACTTGTTTTCCGCGCTTTTGCAACCCCAACAAAACAAATCCACTTGCGCACTCTTTGCAAAACATAGGGGGTATACCCCTCTTCGTCCCATTTCGGAACTCGTCCCCCGCCCAAAGCCTCAGCAGAGCCCAAAACCCGCCCTCACTCCATCGGAAACAGCGTCGGCCTCTCCACCGGACGGTCCGCAATCTCTTCCAGCTCCGGATACTTCCCCCGCAGCGGCTCCGGCACATTCACCTTCGCCCCCTTCAGCATGCTCACCAACTGGAGCGCATTCACCACACCTTTCCCCAAATAATGATTGTTCGTCACCGCAAAAACTTTCTGCGCGACAGCGCTCTCGTTCCGCACACGCCCGGCCCAACGCGCCAACTCCTCCACCGAGTACAAATA
>CAWKNS010000037.1:0-68939 GCA_963850795.1 uncultured Acidobacteriota bacterium
AATTCTTGCGTGCCCGAGACAGAAATTTTTAAATTCAACTTTTCCACTTCGCTCCCCGGTCGATATCGCAACGAATGATGGCGTGATCGCAATCTGGTGGACGGTCATCTGCCACCATCACTTGTTGCTCCTCGGATCCCCGTACCGCATCTCACCTATATATTCGTGCGCGACCCATGCTATGATTTCCCCGTTGCACCAAGTTTCAAAGGAGCCAACCATGGAATGGACCGCACCGCAGCACGAAGAGATCGACCTCAACTGCGAAATCAGCTCGTACGCGAACGCCGAGCTCTAATCGAATTTCAACTTCCTTCGGCTCCCGCTTTCAGTAAGTAAGCCGGCAGCGGCCCCTTCCTGAAGCGGGTGCTTTTGTGTTCGGCCGTTACAAAATGCTGTAAAGTCCCTATCCGCTTGGCTTTATCCCTCGCGTCTCGGCAGGATCGGCATGCGCATCAAAATTTTGGGTTCGGCGGCAGGTGGCGGATTCCCACAATGGAACTGTTCCTGCGAAAATTGCCGTCGCGTTCGCAACCCGAAACTCCGCGCTAACTCCCGCACCCAAACTCAAATCGCTTTCTCGCACGACGGCAAGATCTGGTTTCTCGTCGGCGCCTCGCCCGACCTTCGCACGCAAATCAGCAACACGCCTGAACTCAACCCCCACGAACAAAGTCCATCCAACTCTCCGATCGGCGGCGTGTTCCTTCCATCCGCGGACGTCGATGAAGTGATGGGCCTCCTCCATCTGCGTGAGTTCCAACCCTTCTTTATCTTCGGCACTGCATCGCTCCAGCGCATCCTTAAAAAAGAGAACAAGATCTTCAACGTGCTCGACCGCGCCCAGCCGCCCGTTCAGTGGCGTCTCCTCAAAAGCAAAGGCCGCCTCGGCATCCACCTTTCCGAAAATCCCGGCGACGAACCATCATTTGTTGTCTCCACGTTTTCGCTCGGCGGCTCCTATCCCGATTACGTCAGTGACGAAATCCGCCGCACGCTTTCGCCCGACGAAGCCAACATCGCTTTCGTTTTCGAACGTGAAGGAAAAAGCCTCCTCGTCGCGCCCTCCATCTCCGGCCGCAATCAGGACTGGGCCAAGGCCGCCGCAGCGAGCAGTATCGCGTTCCTCGACGGCACGTTCTGGAGCGACGACGAACTCATCAAGACCGGCCGCAGCAAAAAGAAAGCGCGCGACATGGGCCATCTCCCGCTTTCCGGCGAAGATGGCCTACTCGAGCTCTTCCCAAGCGACTCCAGCACTCGCCGCGTCCTGATTCACATCAACAACACAAATCCCATCCTCGACGATCGAACGCCAGAACATCGAAAAGTCATCGATGCCGGTTTCGAAATCGCCTACGATGGCATGGAGTTCGAACTGTGAGCGCCCCAGCGAGTTCATGTAGGGGCGCAGCACGCTGCGCCCCATGTCCGCAAGATCGATCGCGTAGCCAACGCATGGACTTTTGATGTCATCCACATCTACAGCTCAGCCTGCCCCGCTCTCCGAATCCGACTTCATCGCCGGCTTCCACGCCATCGGCGAAGAGCGCTACCACCACAAACATCCCTTCCATCTCCTGATGCACGAAGGCAAGCTCACCCGCGGCCAACTCCAGGCCTGGGCGCTCAATCGCTACTACTACCAAAGCCGCATCCCGATCAAAGACGCCGCCATCCTCGCGCGCACCGAAGATCCCGCGTTCCGCCTCGCCTGGCGCAAACGCATCCTCGATCACGACGGCGACGGCACCAAACCCGGCGGCATCGAAAAATGGCTCCGGCTCGTCGAAGCCACCGGCCTCTCGCGCGAACAAGCTATCAGCGGCGAAGGCATCCTCCCCGCCACGCGCTACGCCGTGCAGGCCTACGTCGATTTCGTCTCCACGAAATCGCACACCGAGGCCGTAGCCTCGTCCCTCACCGAAATGTTTTCGAAAAAATTGATCACGCTCCGCGTCGATCGCCTGCGCCAGCACTACCCGTGGCTCTCCGGCGGCCTCGACTATTTCTCCGGCCGCATGACCCAAGCCCCCGAAGACGCCGAATTCGCCCTAGCCTGGGTCGTCAAACACGCCCGCACCCGCGCCGAACAAGACGCCGCCCACAACGCCCTGCGCGCCAAGTGCGACATCCTCTGGGCCCAGCTCGACGCCCTGCACCAAGCCTACGTAAATCCCGCCTGGCCGCCCCCCGGCGCGTTCATCCCCTCTGACGCCAAGGACTCCCAGTGATCGCTATGGAGAAATCGCCGAGCCGCGTTATTCCTGTGAGACCAAATCTTTGCGCCTTGGCACGATTGTGTAGGGGCGCAGCACCGCTGCGCCCCATGTCCGCACGATTTCAACTTCAACCCCAATCTGTTTTTTCCGAAAACCTATGACTGACACACCAACTCCCAATCTCGATTCCCATCCCCGCCTCGCCGCCGGCGTCCGCCTCGGCCAAAACAACAATCAGCAAGTCCTGCTCATGCCCGAACGCGCTCTCCGCCTCAACGGCCCCAGCCTCGAAATCGTCCAGCGCTGCGACGGCAGGCGCACCGTCCGCGAAATCGTCACCGAACTCCAGCACCTCTACTCCAAAGCCGACCCCGCAAAAGTCGAATCCGACATCCTCGGCTACCTAAAACTCCTCCAAGACCAACGCGCCCTCGACTTCGAGCCTTAACGACCCGTCGAGCCGCGCACTTTTCGCCATTCAATCACGTAACTCTCCACGCCCAGTTCGTCGGTCACTTTGTCCGCGAAGGTCAATACATCTCCGTGTAAAGTCGCAGGCCGTCGCTGCCTCGTGCCAACATATCCGGGGAACGAAGCCGTCTTCGGCATGTGGTACACAACACCTTGAGCTTCATTCGACCTCATACGGTCCGCAATAAGAAGAGAACCCGTCATATGCGGAAATTTTTTCCGCGTCGGTCGGCTGACCTTCATCTTTCCATCGCGGCCGATCAGGATTCATGAGCTGCGCGCACATATATCCGTCCGCCGTGTAGATCAGAAAGCCCTTCCCGTGCGGGCCAACGTCAGGATAAGCGCGCGTCGATCCATCTTTCAGATGATCTTCGGTCGAAACCAATTCCCAAGTTCCCACCAATTGCGCTCGCAGCAAAGTCTGCCCGGTAGAGCGAAAAGTTTGCGCGGCGCTTGTCGCGAGGACTACTCCAAGACTCGCTGCGAGTCCAATTCCAACTGACCTGTTCATCAAACCTCCAGTTAGCGCAAAGACTTCGGCAATCGCCTCTCCTGCTGCGCAAGCGGCTCCCGTCAAGATGCTAAACTAAGCTTTACGACATGACTGCGTCACCACACAATCCCCTGGCCCTCATCGCCGAACTCACCCATCGCTGCCCGCTCCACTGCGTCTACTGCTCCAATCCCCTCGAACTCACCGCACGCAGCACCGAACTTTCGACCGAAACCTGGTCCAGCGTCTTCCAACAAGCCGCGGCGCTCGGCGTTCTCCAAGCCGACTTCACCGGCGGCGAACCGCTCGCCCGCCCCGACATCCTCGATCTCATCAAATCCGCCCGCGCCGCCGGCCTCTACGTCAACCTCATCACCTCCGGCCTCCCGCTCGACGAACCAAAACTCTCCCAACTCGTCGAATCCGGCCTCGATCACATTCAGCTCAGCTTTCAAGGAGCCGACGCCGAAACCGCCGAAGAAATCTCCGGCACAAAATCCCACGCACAAAAGCTCCGCGTCCTCGAGTGGCTGAAAAAAGTGCGCGTCGCCGTCACGCTCAACTTCGTCATTCACCGCCGCAACATCGATCAAATCGACGAAATGCTCCAGATCGCCGAATCCTCCAGCGCCACCCGCATCGAATTTGCCAATGTGCAGTACTACGGATGGGGCTTCGCCAATCGCGACAGCTTGCTGCCCACGCGCGCGCAGCTCGATCAATCTCTAGTCAAAATCAAAGCCGCCGAAGAACGCCTCCGCGGCAAAATCCGCATCGAGTCTGTCGTCCCCGACTACTACGCGAAATATCCGAAGCCCTGCATGGGCGGCTGGGGCCGCAAACTAATGTTGATCACGCCGAGCGGCGAAGCGCTTCCCTGTCACGCCGCAAAAATCATCCCCGGCCTGCAATTCGCCAACGTGAAAGACGGACCTCTTGCCGACATCTGGCACTCCAGCGACGCCTTCCAAAAATTTCGCGGCGAAAATTGGATGCAAGATCCCTGCAAAACCTGCGATCGCCGCACCATCGACTTCGGCGGCTGCCGCTGCCAAGCCCTACTCCTCACCGGCGACGCCGCCGCCACCGATCCCGTCTGCACCCTCTCCCCCAACCGCCCCAAAATCGACGCCGTCCTAGCCGAAATCAACTCTTCGACGCCCGAAAATCCATCCTCTGACGTTGTAGGGGCGGCGCTTGCTCCGCCCTCGCCCCGACTCGGCAACGAACCCACCGTCGAAGTCCGCCCCGAGTGGCTCTACCGCCCCAATCCTTCGTAAATCAAAATTAAGAGGCACTGTCATCCTGAGCGCAGCGAAGGATCTCAGCCGCAACCCTCAACGCGAACCAAACAGCCATCACCCACCCGCCGCCGGCACCACCGCCGTCCTCATCCGCATCATCATCCTCACCGCAAACACCACACTCGCCGTCAACACAATCACGCCAAACACCATCAACGTCCGCGGCGCCCCAATATGCTTCGCCACGCCGCCCGCCACCAGCGACCCAATCGGCTGCACTCCCATAAACATCATCGCGTAAACCGCCATCACACGGCTCCGCAACTCGTCCGGCACGCGATTCTGCACCGTCGTATTCGTCGCCGCCATCATCGACGTCGCCGAAAATCCCACAACAAACAAGACCGCCGACGAAAACCAGAACACCGTCGAATACGAAAACAAAATCAAGCACACCGACGAAATGATCGCCGTCCCCGCGATCCACTTCGCCAATCCCTTGAAACTCTTCCGCGCAGCGAACTGCAGCGCGCCCAGCGCCGCACCGATCCCCGCATAACTCAGCAACAGCGAAAATCCCACCGCCCCTCGATGCAAAACGTCTCGCGCAAACACCGGCAAGAAAACTGAATATTGCAGCCCAAAGAAACTGAGCACGCTCAGCATCAACAACACCGCCCGTGTCGGCCGGTCCCGCATCGCATACTGAAATCCCTGCAACAAATTCCGCGTGGGCGAACCATGACGCGGCTTCGGCTCAAACTTCGGAATCCGCATCGCCAGCAACGCCGCAATCACCGCCAGAAAACTGACGCCATTCAAAAAGAAGCACCACCCTTCATGAATGTACGCAATCACAATTCCCGCGATCGGTGGCCCAATCACGCGCGCGCTGTTGAACATCGACGAATTGAGCGCAATCGCATTCGGCAAATCGTCCTTCCCCACCATCTGCACCAAAAACGCCTGCCGGATTGGCACATCGAACGCGTTCACAATACCCACCAGGAACGCGATAAAAATCAGGTGCCACACCTTCAGCAAATGCGAAAACGTCAGCGCCGCCAGCGTAAACGCCAGAATCATCGATGCAGCTTGCGTCCAGATTACGCCAAGATGCCGGTTGTACCGGTCGCCGATATATCCACCCACCGACGCCAGCAATAAAATCGCAATCTGGTTCGCGAATCCAAACACACCCAGCAACGCCGCCGAATTCGTGAGCTTATAAACGAGCCAAAGCTGCGCGGTGGACTGCATCCAGGTGCCAATCAGCGAAACCAGCTGACCGGCAATAAACAGCTGAAAATTGCGGTGCTGCAATGCGCCAAAGCGCTTCGGCACGTCCCGACCTTCTTCCTCTATCCCTCAGTGCGAACAAGCATTGTAGCGAAATCGAATTGATCGAGTTGGTCATTGCGTCGCGCGGCCGAGTCGCGAGACACGTCCAATTTGCCCCAACGCGTACACCGCAGCGCGAAAACTCTCCCCCAAAAGCAAAATCGCCGGCAAACCACTCCGGCGATTTTCCAATTTCAATTTTCTAATTTCCGCTTCTACTCCGGCGCCCCACCCACATGCAGATGGCTCAAATCCCTTAGCGTCGATCGATCCTCTTCACTCATCCCTTGCGTAAACCGCGGATCATTCAGCCGCTGATTCCGCGCCGACTCCGGCATATTCTGCAACACGCGCAACCGATTCCGAATCGCCTGCTTCCGATCCGGCGGCATCTGGCGCCACTGCGGCAAAACATCATTCTGCACATGCGTGCGCTGTTCCGGCGTCATCCGGTTCCACACCTGCGCGCGATCTCGCAGCACCTGCTGTTGTGACGGAGACATGCTTTGCAGCCGCTTCTCGTTCTGCAAAACCCGCTGCCGGTCTGCCGGCGACATATTCTTCCAGCGATCCTGCCCGTTCGGCGACTGCGAGCGCGTCGGCGGACGATTCGTATTCGTCTCCGTATTACCACTCGGCCGCGGAATAGTCTGCGCACCCCCGCCCCGACCAGCGTTCGGAGGCCGATCATTCCGCGTATTCTGTCGCGGCATTCCCTGCGCGCCCGCTTTCGGACCACCACCTTGCCCATGCCGCTGCGCCGCATCCACCTGCGCCGTCACAGGCAGCATCAGCATCGTCGCCAGCGCGAGCCCAGTCACAAGCGTAGACGCAATCCGCCCGCACAGGCCCAGCCTGCACCGCCACTCACCGAATTTGCGCACCTTGCTCATCGCAAAAATCTCGCCTGCCGTTCTACCGCAAACCTTACATCTCTGTGTTTGATTCCGGCTGCTGTTGCTGCTGATTCGACTCGTCGCCAGCCTGCTGCGACAAATCGCTCAACGCATCGAAGCTCGACAATACATCAAAATTCTCCAGCACCGGCAAATCGCTCACGACCGACTCTTGATCGACAATTGAACCTTGCTGCGGCGGCACCGTTTCATTTGGAACCGCTCCAAACCAAACCGTCGCCAGCAACAACATCGACGCCGCAAACGCCACTCGCGGCGACGGCGCGAACACCGACCACCAGCTCTGCTTCACCGGCTCAGCCGCAACTCGCGCACGCACTCGCGCGTCGAACGCGCCCGAAGGCTCGATCTGCGGCAACTCATCCAGCAAGCCCGACAGTGCGCGGAATTCATTCACACGCATTTCGCACGCCGCGCACGTCTTCAAGTGCGCTTCCATTTCCTTCATTTCACCGGCCTTCAATCGCCCATCCACATAAGGCAGAATCCGGTTTTCCATCCGATTGCAACTCATAATGCCTTCCTTACTTCTGGTCTTCCGTCAGTCTCTCCCAAAGCACCACTCACCCGTTCACCCTTACGACTTCGCACCCGCAACCAATGGCGCCAACTCGACGCGCAGCGTTTCGTACGCCCGGAACAACAACGACTTCAACGCACTTTCCGAACACTCCAAAATCTTCGCGATCTCGTTGTAATCCAGCTCCTGATACTTGTGCAGCAGCACCGCTGCCCGCTGCTTCTCCGGCAACTTGTCGATCGCGTGCTTGATCATCTTCTTCCGCGCCTCTTCGACGAGATGCTGCTCGATATCCGGATGTTTGTCCGCCAGATCGAGTGCCTTCTCGTCGCCGTCTTCGGCATCGGTCGTGATCGGCGCGTCCAGCGACAACTCCATCCGCTGGTGCCGCGTGTCGCGCACCGAGTTCAACGCCAGGTTGGTTGCGATTCGGAATAGCCATGTCGTGAACTTGGCGCTCGGCACGTACTCTTCCCGTGCTCGATATACGCGAATGAATACTTCTTGGGCGAGGTCTTCGGCCTGTTCCCGGTTACGAACCATCCGGTACAGGAAGTTGACCAGCGGACTTCGATAGCGATGCAGGAGAAGTGCGAACGACTGTTCGTCGCCCGCCTTCACGTCCAGCATCAGCTGTACGTCCGACCTGGCCATAGTCGCCACACTGTATCAAACACATGTGGAGTCAGGAAGTTGCAATTGGCTGCAGGATTTTTCTGGCGAAATTTAGGCGAAACTCTAGACGTGAAACAAAGCCTGCATAATCAACAGGCTGACCACTCCAACAAAGACCAGCAGCGCCATGCGCCAGTTCGGTTCCCGGTTCACCTCGGGCAACAAGTCCGACGCCGCCACATATAAAGTCACCCCGCCGGACATCGGCAGGGCGTACTTCAACTGCCCCTGAAGGGCGCTCGTCAACACCACTCCGAACAGCGTCGCTATCCCTAGTAACCCGGCTGCCAGGATTGCGTTGCGCTTCCCCATGCCGCTGGCCAGCACCAGCGACGCCACCGTGAACCCCTCCGGCAGCTTATGCAGAAACACCGCCAGGAAGATCACCACGCCGAGCCAGGTCGAAATCAAGAAGCCGGCTGCGATCGCTACCCCATCGAAAAACGTATGAATCGCCAGCCCGAGCAGCACCGTCGTTCGCGCGTGCCCGTGGCTCACTTCTTCGGGATGCGTCTCTTCCCCAAAATGAAAATGAGGCGCAAGCGTGTGTTCGAATAGGTGTACGAGGAAAAATCCGATCAGCACATACAACAGCGCGCGCTCGCCTGACAGTCGCACCGATTCCGGAATGATGTCGAGGAACGCAACCGCCAGCATGTAGCCGGCGCCCAGCGCCAAAAAATATTGCAAATACTTGCGCGACCAATCGCCGCGCACCACAAAATACCCGCCAATCAAATTCCCCGCCGCTGCCATCACCCCCAGCAGCGCCGCCAGCCCCATCCGAAATACCAGATCATGAGTCATTCAGAGGTGGCTCAGCCAAGAATCATCGATTTACTTTTTACGTCCGTGCCACTCGTCACTCAAAACGCCGTCAAATCCCCAATCTTCCAACTCCACATTCTGAATCACGATGTGAATATGCTCCGGCTTCTTCCCCAAAGTCCGCACGAGTGTCTCGGTAATCTCGCGCACAATCGTCGCCTTCTGTTCCCGAGTCGCACCCTTCGTAATCTGTACGTTGACGTATGGCATGTTCGAAACTCAATTACCCACTGTGCCGGAAGAGAATCACATCGCCTTCCTGCACGATGTACTCTTTCCCTTCCAATCGGACTTGCGCCTTCTCTCGTGCCGCCGCCAAACTCCCCGCCGCCAGCAAATCATTCCACCGCACGACTTCCGCGCGAATGAATCCCTTCTCGATATCACTGTGAATCGCGCCCGCAGCCTTCACCGCGTTCGATCCCTTCCGAATCGTCCAGGCGCGCACTTCCGGCTCTCCCGCCGTGAAAAACGAAGTCAGCCCCATCAACTCATACGTCGCGCGAATCAACCGGTTCAGCCCCGGCTCCTTCAATCCATACGACGCCAGCAACTCCGCAGCCTCCGCCTCTTCCATCTCCGCGAGCTCCGCTTCGAGCCGTCCGCATACCGCGACCACCGCGGCATTCGGCTTCCCCGCCAACGACGTCAGCTTGTGCCGCTCCACCGCCGAGTCCAGCTTGTCCGCCTCATCATCCCCAACGTTGAGAACGTAAAGTACTGGCCGCGCCGACAAAAACAAAAACCCGCCGATCGGCCGCCGCTCTTCCGCCGTTAACTCCAACTCGCGCAGCGGCTTCTCCGCCTCCAGGTGAGCCTTGCACTTGTCCAGCACCGTCTTCTCAAGCTGCAAAATCGGATCAGCCTTCTTCTTCAAATCCTTCTCGACGCGCTCCAGCCGCCGCGTAATCTGGTCGTGATCCGACAAAATCAGTTCCAACTCAAGATTCGTCGCATCGCGCAGCGGATCGATCGACCCCGCCGCATGCGGCACCGACGGATCATCAAACACGCGAATCACGTGCATGATCGTATCGACCTCGCGCAGCGACGCCAGCGCCTCGCGCGTCCGCTCGCCCTGTATCCCGCCCAGATCGACGTACTGCACCGTCGCGTAAGTTATCTTCTTCGGGTTGTACAACTTGGCGAGCTCAACGAGCCGCGGCTCTGGCACTTTCGCCACGCCGACACGCGTCTCCTGCGACCCGCCCTTCGCATCGACGCTCGCCTTCGTCAAAATCCGAAACAGCGTCGTCTTCCCAACCTGTGGTAGTCCAATAATTCCCGTCTGCATAAACCCGAAATTTTAGCACACCAATTCCACTGCCCTGGCATTTTGGGTGCCGCACCCTAGGTTTCTGAGGGTGCGGTTTGTAACGTGGAGCACCAAAAACCTAAAATCCCTCGCTCCTCGTACAAGCATTGTCCGACTTTCCGCCGCGGCGCTCACTCGTGTATCTTTGCCTTACCACGGAGAATCAGACCAAGACACAATGCTAGGTAACACCGTCCACGCCGTCGAACTCGTCTTCCTACTCTTACTTCTCTTCGTCGTAGTTTTCGCCGCCCTCGCGCGCAAAATCCAAGTCCCCTATCCCATCGTCCTCGTCATCGCCGGACTCGTCCTCGGCTTCGTCCCTGGCATCCCGCACATCACGATCAGTCCCGACGTCATCTTCCTCGTCGTTCTCCCGCCGTTGCTGTACACCGCCGCGTGGTTCACCAGTTGGCGTGACTTCTCATACAACATCGTCAGCATTCTGTTTCTCGCTTTTGGCCTCGTTGGCTTCACCGTTTGGGGAGTCGCCGAAGCCGCAAACTATTCCTTCGCTCCATTTGATCTTCGCCTCGGCGTCGTCCTCGGCGCCGTCGTTGCTACTACCGACGCCATCGCCGCCACCGCCATCGCAAAAAATCTCGGCCTCCCGCAGCGCATCGTAGACATCCTCGAAGGCGAAAGCCTCGTTAACGACGCCACCGGCCTCCTCGCGCTCGAGTTCGGCGTCGCCATGGTCGTTCGAAACGAAACTCCGACGGTTCTCGGCGGCGCCATCCGCCTAACCTGGCTTGTCGGCGGCGGCATCCTCGTCGGCCTCCTCATCGCGCTACTCATTGAGCGCATCGAACGCTACCTCGACGATGGCGCCATCGAAGTTACCCTCAGCATCATGATCCCCTACGCCGCGTATCTCGCCGCCGAATATGCGCACGCTTCCGGCGTCCTCGCCGTCGTCGCCTGCGGCCTCTATCTCGGCCGCCGCGAAAACCGCCTCTTCTCCCCGAGCGTCCGCCTGCAAGCCTACGGCTTCTGGAGTTCCTTCACCTTTGCCATCAACGGCCTCGTCTTCGTCCTCATCGGCCTCCAACTCCCTTTCGTCCTCTCTGGCATTCACGAATATTCAATGAAGACGCTCCTCCTCTACGGCGGCCTCTTCAGCGCTCTCGTCATCCTTCTTCGCCTCGCGTGGCTTTTCCCCGGCGCCTTCGTAGCCAACCTCATTCGCCGCAAAATCCTCCATCAGAACGAGCCGATGCCCCCCGTGAAAGGAATTTTCATCATTGGCTGGACCGGAATGCGCGGAGTCGTTGCACTGGCCGCAGCTTTGGCGCTGCCCGAAACGCTTTCAAACGGCGCCCCGTTTCCGCAGCGCAACCTCATCATCTTCCTGACGTTCTGCGTGATCCTCGTCACACTCGTCTTGCAGGGACTCACCCTGCCGCCGCTCATTCGCAAACTAGGCCTGGCGGGTCAAAGCATGGTCGCTGTCGAAGAGCACGAAGCGCGCCGCGTCATGATCGAAGCCGCTCTCAAGCAAATCAAAACCTTGCGCGCAGAAAGCCAAGATGATTCGCACCATCTCTCAGCCGCCTACGACGACGCCGTCGCAAAATACAAGCGCCGCCTCTCCGCTCTTACCGGCCAAAGCTACGAGGAGCACGGCATCGACGCCCACGATCACGGCCACATCGTCTCGCTCTCGCTCGATCTTCTCCGCCTGGAGCGCGACACCGCCGTCCGCCTCCGCAACGAAGGCAAAATCAACGACGAAGTCCTCCGCACCCTCGAACGCGAACTCGACCTAACCGAAACCCGCCTCGCCCACCCCGCCTCCGGCTAAAAAAGTAGGCGGACTGTTCTCTCGAACAATCCGCCGCCCTACCTAACGTTGTCATCCTGAGCGAAGCGAAGGATCTCAGCCTTCAGCCGATCGCGAACTGTCCGTCATCATGACGTAGCTTCTTTACTTCTCTGCGCCAGTGGCCCTTCCTGCCTCAAAAAAATCTTAAACAACATCGCATTCACCAGAATCGTCACCAGCGACGCCACCAACGTCGCATTGTAAATCGCCGGCGTAATCAACCCCGCCTTCTGCGACACCTGCGCCAAAATGAACGAAAACTCCCCGATCTGCGTCAACCCAATCGCCACGCGCGCCGACGTTGACGTCGTATACCCAAACAATTTCACTACCCCAAACCACGTCACAAACTTCCCCGCCAGCACCAGCCCCACTAGCAGCAAAATAATCTGCCACGCCGATCCCCACGTCCGCGGATCGATCAGCATCCCCACCGACACAAAAAACACCGCCACAAACGCATCCCTCAGCGGCGCCGTCTGATGCTCCAGCTTCTTCACAAACGCCGAGCTGCCCAGCAGCATCCCACCCAAAAACGCACCGAGCGCCAGCGACAAACCCACGAACTCCGTCACCGCCGCCACCACCATGCACGTCGTCAACGCCAGCAACAACGAGATCTCGTCGTTGCAAGTATTCTCCACGCGCGCCAGCAACCGTGGCATCAACTTCCACGCCGCCGCTGCAATCGGAATCAACAACAAGAACGCCTTCCCGATCCGCCACGCCACCTGCCCATAATCCGCGCCGCCCTCGCTCGCCAGACTCGGCAGCAACACCGTCAAAATCACCACCACCAGATCTTCCACCAGCGTCAGCGCGATCATCACGCGCCCCGCCTCCGTATTCATCTCCCCGCGATCCATCAGCAATCGCATGAGCACCATCGTGCTCGCCACCGCCACGATGCAGCCCACCGCCAAACTTTGCAGCACCGGCCAGTGCAGAAACCACCCGACACCCATGCACAGCACCACCGACAACAAGACGCCCAGCGGCGACCCAAGCAGCGCCACCCACTTCACCTTCATCAAATCCGGAATCGAAAAGTGAATCCCCACTGAGAACATCAGCAGCACAACACCGACCTCCGCCATCAACTCAAACACATGCACATCATGCACGCGCAATCCCGGCGTCAGCGGACTCACAATCAGCCCCGCCAGCACATACCCAAGCAAAATTGGCTGTTTGATCCGCCACGCCACCAACCCACACACCAGCGCCGCGGCAAACACCATCGCAATGTCTCGAAAAATAACCGAATGCTCCGCCACAAACTCTCCCACACAAAATTTCGCGCCGAGTATACACCGCTCCCCGCCGCCCAATTATATGGAGTGCGGCGCTTCAGCGCCGCTGTTGACCAACGCCCTTTTCGCCATCAAACGATCCACCGTCACTTTCGTTGTACGGGCGCAGCACTGCTGCGCCCCATGTCCGCTACATTGGTGCGTCGTGCTTCCAACCTGCGCTAAAATCTCGCAATCATGTCCATCTCCGCCCAACCCCTCTCCTTCGACCTCGCCGTCGCCATGTCCCACCTCTCCTCCAAAGACGAAAAACTCGCCGAACTAATCCTCGCCACCAAAAAATTCCAAAAAGATCTCGACCTCGCTCAATCCCCCTACGAAGCCCTCATGGAATCCATCGCCTACCAATCTATTTCCGGCAAAGCCGCCGCCACCATCTTCGGCCGCGTCAAAGCCCTCGGCGACAACGGCCGCCCTCCCACTCCCGAAAAAATGCTCAAGCTCAAGACGCCCGCGCTCCGCAAAGCCGGCCTCTCCCACGCAAAAGTCCTCGCCATGAAAGATCTCGCCGCCAAAACGATCTCCGGCATCGTCCCCACGCGCGAACAAGCCGAAAAACTCTCCGACGACGAACTCGTCGAACGCCTCGTCTCCGTCCGCGGCATCGGCGCCTGGACCGTCGAGATGTTTTTAATTTTCAATCTCGGCCGCCCCGACGTCCTCCCGATCCACGACCTCGGCGTTAAAAAAGGTTGGTCCGTCACTTACGGCAAAAAACACATGCCGCGCCCTAAAGACCTCCTCAAATTCGGTGAACGCTGGCGCCCCTATCGCACCATCGCCAGTTGGTACATGTGGCGCTCCTTCGAACGCGCCGGCTACAAAGTCACCAACAAGATCCTCCCACCACGCGTCCGTAAAAAAATCGTCGCCGCCAACTCCGCCGCGTCCGCCAAACCGAAATCAAAATCGAAATCCCCCAAGCCCACTCGCCGCAAAAAACATTGAAACAAGCTGGCGCAAAAAGAACCCTCGTAGGGGCACGGCACGCCGTGCCCTCCTCCGCATCGGATCCGCGCCATGAGTGTTGTCATTCCGACCGAAGCAAGCCGACGCCTTTTCTTCGCGTTCGCCTCTGTGCGAACGCGTCGGCTTGCGCAGTGGAGGAACCGTGGCTTGATCTCAACCCATCGCCATTCGACGAGACAACCTCCTCCGCATCAAACTTTCTCCGCGCCCCTCGGCGTCCTCTGCGCCTCTCCGTTATCTTTTCTCTGCTCTTTCTGTTCTCCCTCCCCGCCCGCGCCCAGGAATCCACCATCATCCATCTCGAATCCCAAACCTGGCCCGACTCAAAGACGCCAACAAAAAATCCCGACCTCCTCTCCTTCGACGACCTCGTCGCTCTCTCGAAGTCCTCCACACCCACCGGCGACCTCGCTACCCGACTCGATTCCCTCCTCACCACTCCCTTCACGCACGAAGACCCATCCGCCAAGCCTCTACGCCCCAATGTCCCCAATCTCGGCCCCGTCCTCCGCGTCGCCATGTGGAACATCGAACGCGGCCTCAACATCGATCTAATCCGCGCAGCCCTCACCGATCCAGTTAAATTCAACGAGTTAACCAATCACGACGCCTCCACCACCAGTACCTCCGCACGCGCGCTCGCCCAATCCCAACTCCAAAAACTTCAGGACGTTGACGTGTTAATCCTCAACGAAGCCGACCTCGGCATGAAACGCACCAACTACGACGACGTCACCGCGGACCTCGCCCACGCCCTCCACATGAACTACGCCTACGCCGTCGAGTTCGTCGAAGTCGATCCCATCTTCGATCTCAACTCCGAGGAAGTTCATCTCCCCGACCCGCAACAAGACCAGCGCCTCCAGCAAGACCTCCACGTCGATCGCGAGAAATACCACGGCCTCCACGGCACAGCCATCCTCAGCCGTTACCCGCTCCACAACGTCCGCATTTTTCGCTTGCCGGTTTGCTACGACTGGTACGCCACCGAATACGCCGCCATCTCATCCCTCGAGCAGGGCCGCCGCTGGTCCGCCAAAAAACTATTCGACGAGCGCATCGAGCGCGAACTCCGCCACGGCGGCCGCATGGCTCTCATCGCCGACATCGCCGTCCCCGAACTCGGTGGCGACGGCGCAAGCGGCTCCCCCGGCCAAGCCACCATCGTCGCCGCCCATCTCGAAAACAAATGCACGCCCGACTGCCGCAAACAACAAATGACCGCGCTCCTCGATCAACTCAAAACCATCCAAAACCCCGTCATTCTCGCCGGCGACTTCAACACCACCAGCCGCGACAACACGCCCACTTCCATCCGCAACGAAATCATGAAGCGCATCACCGACTACCAATTCTGGATCAAGCAAACCATCTCCTACTTCAATCCTCTCGGCTTCGCAAAACTAGCTCTCTATCCTGTTCACTATTTCCACGGCTATAACGACCCCACCGCCTACCATCTCCCCATCGTCTGGGACAATCGCGAACGCCCGCTCTTCGACACCATCGAAAATTTTCGCTTCGACGACGGCCGCTCCTTCGATTTCCGCGGCAGCAAACGCCGCACTGATCCTTCGCGAGCCCGAACCCTCGCCGACAGCAACGCCCGCGCCTGGAAAGGCTTCGTCCCCACCTATTCCTTCGCCCGCGACTACGGCGGCGTAGTCGGCCGCTTCAAACTCGACTGGATCCTCGTGAAACCATTCACCACAAACCCGCGTTCCTCGCGCCAACCCCTAAAATTCGCCCCCACCTACCCCACCACGATGCAAGAACTAAACAACTCTGAGCCCGACCGCATCTCCGACCATCCCCCAATCACGGTCGATCTTCCCTTAACCGAGCCCCCCGCGAAAAATTAATCGAATCGAGCCGGCCTTTGGGTGCCGCACCCTCCGCTTTCAGAGGGTGCGGGTTTAGACTCAACCCCTCCCACGCCCTAACGACATCTCCCATCTATTCCTTCTCGTTCGGATTCACCACCCTCACCGGCAAATCCCAATGCGCCTCGGTCAATTCCCATCGATGGTTTTCTTCTTTCTTGAATGCTTGTTGGTCAGGAAATAATTCGCGCGCGACTTCGCGTTCATGCTTAGCCGCACCCTGATTCTTGAAAACGATAAAAACGCGATAGTCCCACCGCTGGTCTTCGCTCGTGTGCAGGCCCGGCGCATAAACCGTGTACTGCGTTACGTACCCGAGTTGCTTCTCGCGCTCCAGAATCGCAAGCTGGTATTTCTTCAAAATCTCAAAAAACTCTTCGCTGTGACCCCACTTCACTTTGTAGACCCATTCCTCGATAAACGATTCGTCCGCCGCAGCACCCGAATTTTGCGGCACCGGCGATGACTGAATCGCGGTTCCGAAAGCCACGGAAACAAGTCCGAGCATTACGACACTTCGAAGCAACCGGCTTTTTCGACGATCCATATGAATTCTCCTCAGACACGAATTTTTATTGATCATTCACATCTCAAGTTCGCTCGGCAGGCTTGCAGCAGAAGTTCGCGCCAAAAGACAAAAGCCCACCAACCGGATTCCCGGCGGTGGGCGCATACAATGAGGAGTTAGAGAAATCCTACAAGTTCAGCCACCCTGCACCAGAACGCACGGGCATCAACGCTGGACAACACGTACAGCTCTTCATGCCGGTCTTGGTGCAAGCGTGCATTCGCAAAAGATAAACGACCTCCGACAATTTTCGCAACTCTCAAAATCAAGTCGCCCAAATCGAAATTCTCGATGCTGCTCTTCAGCTCACCTCGCGGATTGACTTGCATTGCCTCCCGAACGCAATATACTTTCCGTGCGCATGTCACCAACTCACGAAAACTCACATCGGCTGTACGCGCTGGCTCAACCCAGCGTCGGCGCCGCGTGTCTCTTCGTCTGTTGCTCGACAACGGGTCGGACCGAAACGTAACGCGCGCTTCTAGCACGCACGTTTCCCCGGCCGCTTCCATCCAAGAGCGGCCTTTTTATTTTGCATTCGCTGTTTGTATTCGCTAAAGGAGAGTTCCAGTGCCAGACGCCACACACCACGCCCTGAGCGACCGCGCCGCATTCCAACTCGCGAACGTCACTAAAACTCCGCCGCAGTACGGCGCGATCACTCCACGCTGGCTCGTCCGTTTCCTCGATTGGAAACCCCTCGAGGCCGGCACCCTGCGCGTCAATCGCGTCATCGAAGACTCCGCCCCCGACGTCATCTGCGGCCAGAAAGACGAAAAAGCTCTCCCCGATTCCTACATCGACTACGACCCCAAGCCGCGCGAGTACACCCTCTGCGGCATCTCCTCCGTCGTCAACGTCCACACCCGCGTCTCCGACATCTACAGCAATCCCTTCGATCAGATCCGCGAGCAGCTCCGCCTCAACATCGAAAACGTCAAAGAAAATCAGGAAAACGAACTCCTCAACAACGCCGACTACGGCCTGCTCAACAACGTCCCCACGGCCCAGCGCATCCAGACGCGCAAAGGCGCTCCAACGCCCGACGATCTCGACGAACTCCTCACTAAAGTGTGGAAGGAGCCTTCCTTCTTTCTCGCGCACCCGCGTGCCATCGCCGCCTTTGGTCGCGAGTGCACTCGCCGCGGCGTTCCACCTCCCACCGTCACACTATTCGGCACTCCATTTCTCACCTGGCGCGGCATACCGTTGGTTCCAACCGACAAGTTGCACGTTGATGGAAAAAAGACGCCGAAAGGCGGAGCCGGAAAGACCAACATCCTTCTCCTCCGCGTCGGTGAAAAGAAACAAGGCGTCATCGGCCTCTTCCAGCCCGGACTTCCCGGCGAACAGACTCCCGGCCTCTCCGTCCGCTTCATGGGCATCGACAATCGCGCCATCGCTTCTTATTTGATCTCGCTCTATTGCTCGGCCGCGGTCCTGGTAGACGACGCCATCGCCTCGCTCGAAGACGTTGAAGTCGGCAGCTACCATGACTACAAGTGAGCCGCAAAAAGGCGCGCCGCTGAAGCAAGGCTCGGATCTCGCCACAACTCTGCCGGCGACAAGCTTCGACGTCCCGGCTGGCTGGCCCGACACCGAGACGATTGCCCGCATGGCGAACGAATTTTTCACCGCGTTGCCCGTGTCGGAGAACGCGATGCCCACCATCCCCGGCGCCACGTCCGGCTCTATGCCTAGCGCTTTACCTGGAATGGCCGGCGCACCCGATTTACCGTCGCGATTCGCTCCGCCATCGCCGCACGATCTGCCGTCCGAAACGCGCATCCATTCCGCGCTCGCCGCTTTACCTCAAAACGTTCAGCCGCAAATCCCCGCGATCCCCGGCGCCCTCATGTCGCCGCCCGGCAATTCCCGGAAGCCCCGACGTTGCCCGCTTCTCCGATCCGACAAGCGCCTTTGCATTCCTCGACGAAGCCCGGCCCCTTTTCGGTTTCGCCGGCCTGACCTCCGCCCCCGCTCCAGCTCTCGACGCCATCAAAATCCCAACCGAAACCGACCTCCGCTCGCTCGCCGACGAATTCTCCACCACCCCTCCGCCGCGCGTCAGCGAACCGCAACTCTCACAAAACGCCCCGCAAATCCCCGGCGCCCCAATCGGCGCAAATCCCGCCGACCTCTCCCTCGGCTACAGCTTCCTCAACGAAATTCGCCAACTCGTCTCGATTCCGTCATTCGAATCACAGATTCCCTCGACATCGGCGCCAGCCCTCAATGAACTCTCATCACTAAATCTCGGGACGGCCGAACCGTTCGACGCCGCCTCCATCCGCCGCGACTTCCCTATCCTCCAGGAGCGCGTCAACGGCAAGCCCCTCATCTGGCTCGACAACGCCGCCACAACGCAAAAACCGCAAAGCGTCATCGACCGCCTCACGCCACTTCTACTCCCACGAAAATTCCAACATCCACCGCGCCGCCCACGAACTCGCCGCTCGCGCCACCGACGCCTACGAAGCCGCCCGCGAAAAGACGCGCCGCTTCCTCAACGCCCCCAGCACCAAAGAAATCATCTTCGTCCGCGGCGCCACCGAAGGCATCAACCTCATCGCCCAATCCTGGGGACGCCAAAACATCCACAAAGGCGACGAAATCGTCATCACCTGGCTCGAGCACCACGCCAACATCGTCCCCTGGCAAATGCTCTGCGCCGAATCCGGAGCTCGCCTCCGCGTCGCTCCCGTCGATGACTCCGGCCAAATTCTGCTCGACGAATATCACAAGCTCCTCAGCCCCAGAACGCGCCTCGTCTCCTTCACGCAAGTTTCGAACGCGCTCGGCACCGTCACTCCCGCGCAAGAAATGATCGAACTCGCCCACCGCTACGGCGCGAAAGTTCTGCTCGATGGCGCGCAAGCCGTCTCCCACATGCAGGTCGACGTGCAGGCTTACGATTGCGATTTCTACGTTTTCTCAGGCCACAAAGTTTTCGCGCCAACGGGCATCGGCGTCGTCTTCGGCAAATACGACATCCTCGAAAACACGCAGCCCTGGCAAGGCGGCGGCAACATGATCC
The DNA here is from genome assembly GCA_963850795.1 of uncultured Acidobacteriota bacterium. Taxonomy (GTDB): domain Bacteria; phylum Acidobacteriota; class Terriglobia; order Acidiferrales; family UBA7541; genus Acidiferrum. Next base: position 19,625 of record CAWKNS010000037.1, read on the forward strand.
AGGACGTCACCTTCGAAAAAACCACCTACCAGCCGCCACCGGGACGATTCGAAGCCGGCACCGGCAACATCGCCGACGCCGTCGGCCTCGGCGCCGCCATCGACTACTCAGCCGCGTCGGCATGGTCAACGTCTCGCGCCACGAACACGACCTGCTCGTCTACGCCACCGAAAAACTCCTCCGCATCCCCGGCCTCCGCCTCATCGGCACCGCCCGCGAAAAAGCCGGCGTCCTCTCCTTCGTCCTCGACGGCTTCCGCACCGAAGACGTCGGCGCCGCCCTCAACCGCCAAGGCATCGCCGTCCGCGCCGGCCACCACTGCGCCCAGCCCATCCTCCGCCGCTTCGGCGTCGAAAGCACCGTCCGCCCATCGCTCGCTCTCTACAACACCTGCGAAGACATCGACGCCCTCATCGCCGCCCTCTGGAACCTCCGCCAAGGCCACTCCACCCTGTAGCTCTCACCGGCTGTTCGCACAACAGCGTTGACTCCTTCGAATTCGGCGCCCCGTCCCCGTTCGGCCACTCCTCCCAATTCGACCAGTCCTCCCCGTTCGGTCAGTCCTCCCCATTCGGTCAGTCCTCCCCATTCGGGTCAGTCCTCCCTATTCGGCCAGCCCTCCCCGTTCGGTCAGTCCTCCTTATTCGGCCAGCCCTCCCCGTACTTGTCATCCTGAGCGAAGCGAAGGATCTCAACGTCAACACGACTCCAAACCACACCTGATGCTCAACCAGCCCTTGACAAAATCCAAGTGTGTGTTATTCTTAAAGCTCGAATAAAAACGCCAAAGCGCCGGATCATTTCCGGCGCTTTTTCTTTTCCAGCGAACACTAGAGCGAAGACACCACAAATTCAAAATCCTCATTACAATAGGTTACAGAATCGAAGCCCGACTCTGCGCCTCATAACACATTTAAAATGACATCCTTGCAAGACAGATTACGAGCAACCCCTTTAGAATGACATCCTTAGAAAAAAAGGGGGAGGGGGTGGGTCAGTCTACAAGCATCCACCTCAGCGTCACTACACCACTGCCTGTGGGCTTTTCCAGCTTGGCGCACCTACTGTTTCAGGCTTCCGAGCCACTCCAGCACCGCCGTTTGCAGCGCGATGCGATGGTCGTTGTAGCTGTGATCGGTTTCCATGTGAATTTCAGTCGCTCGGGTATCGCCGGCCTTCTGTATCGCTTCAAACAGTGCGTGATTGTCGGGAACATTTCCGTCCGACGATTCGATCACAAAGATCGGCCGCGACTTCAGTTCGCCGGCCCAATCGACATAGTTCCACTTCGCCGCATTTTGCTTCGCTTCTCCCAGCATGCCTTCCGGCGTCGTGCCAGCGAGCCGTGGCGAAGCATCGTGAAAGCTCTTGGCGCGGGCTTCGCTCTCGGGACGCGCAGCTGACGGCCCCAGATTCCAAGCCGAAATCGCCGCCATCCCAAGAATCGCCTGATCGTGTGCGGTGGCATAGAGCCCCAGGAATCCGCCCATGCTATGACCGACAATCGCGATCTTCGTCGCATCCGTCCGGTATTTCTTGGCGTTCGCAGGGTCGCGAAGAAACGCAATCGCCGCCTGAGTATCTTCAATCGCGTTGCTGAACGAGAAGTTGCCCGCGCTGCCCCACGACCCGCGATAGTGCGGCACCAGCACGTTCCACCCGGCGCGCCGAATCGCATACGCCAGATCCATGTTCTGCTCGTTCCCAGGAAATCCGTGAAGCAGCAACACAACCGGATGCGGCCCTTCGCCCGACGCCAGGTAGAAGACCGCGTTGAGCCGCGTGTTGTGACTGATGATGTCCGGCGCTTCCATCGCCGCAGGAAAGTCTTTGTCGCGCGGCGGGTCGGCAGTGATCGCGGCAGGAAGGCTTTGCGCCCGCCCGCTTGTTGCGATGACGAAGGCGAAGAGCATCGCGAACGCGGCGATGGCGCGAATTTGGCAGAAGAGTTTGGCTCGGCTCATGGCGCGACATTGTGTCGGATTTCGCCAGTTTGCGCATCGGAAAAGTTTCGCAGCGTTCGGAGTTGCCGTCCGTATTGAACGCGGCCCTTTGAATGAAGAGCCGCGACTTCGCGCCCGTGCCGGCGCGCCGAGGATTCAGTTGCGATAGACTTCTTGCGTCGCAGAGCGCAGACCTTTTGGAACTCGGGATGAAACACGAGCGCCTGCCCCAAATTGAGTTTTGCGAGTTGGAGCGATGGCGAATTTTTTGCGCACCGTTGAATTCCTCTGCTTGAGTTTATGGCTGGGCAGCGACGTGTTCTTGAGCTTTGTAGTTGCGCCCGGCGCGTTTCGTGTTCTGGCGAGCCGCGATCAAGCTGGTGCAGTCGTCGGATATTCCCTCGGCTGGATGCACCTGATCGGCGTCATTTGCGGCGTCGTCTTTCTCATCGTTCGATTCTTGCGGATGCGCAGCACTGCCACGTTCGTGGCGCCGGCTACTTTGTGTGTGATTCTGATGATCCTGCTGACTGTCGTTTCGCAGCGCGCAGTGAGTCCACGGATGGCCGAGTTGCGCGTCCAGATGGGCTCGATCGAGGCCACGGCCGAAGGCCGACTCGCGGCTCGCCGAGTTTCAGAAATTGCACCGCCGTTCCGTCTTGCTCGAGAGTGGCGTATTGCTCGCCGGAATTGCCGCGATGGCTTGGCTAGTGCGAGAGGGCAGCTGAGGTCGCCGCTCCCTACACGAATGTACCTCTCCACCTCTTTACGGTGACACCGGACTGTCGCGCCGCGCGTCCATTTCAATTGTCGTCCAGAAATAGACAAACTCAGTTGTTGTTCGCGAAACGAAGGACGAAGATTTGCGCAAGCACCACATCGCGGCATACATCGTCGGCGGCCTGATCATCGCCTACTGCTACGCCTTCATCAACGCGATCACCACCGCCAGCGAAAACTCCTACCAGTGCAAAGCGCTCGAAATCCGCCGCCATCACCGGCCACCAAATCCCAACGTCCGTATCTCAGCCTGGAAAGGCCGCCGCCTTCTGCGAGCTCGGCGTCCACTTCCCGCTGCTGCGCACTTACTTCACTGTGTTCATCTACGGCGTGATCGACCGCGCCCAGCAAGACGCTATCGTCAATTCAATCCGTAGAGCACCGCGCCCGAACCAAAAGCGTATCCTCGTCCAATTCTTCGACAGGGAAAACTGGCGCCCCTGGTCCGACCCCAACTCCGGTCGCAGCGGCGGCAACCGCGGCCCCGAAACTCCTATCGCGACCCAGTGGATCCCCTAGCCACGGCGCCAAAAGTTCAGAATGGGAAGAGGCTCACCGTAGTGACGCCCGTATCCCCTAGCGACGGCTGAGGTTGCAGACTGTCCCAAGGGTCCAGCCATAGATGCAAATAGCGAGTCGAGCACAGAAATCCAACGTTTTCCGCTCGCCCCGCATTCAAATGTAGAAAATAGATAGGCCAACCAGACGGAAGTCTGGATCAAAGTGAGAGATGAAGAAGTTCGTGCGTAGTTTCGGAATGGTGGGCCTGCTGGTTCCTGTCGTGGTCTACCCACTCTGGCAGTGGGTGAATAACGGAAGGAACCTCCAGAGCAAAGTCAATTTCGAGGACTTCGCGACTGTAGTTTGGCCGAGTTCGATTTTATTGATGGCGTTGGAAGGTTCGGGCAGCGCAATTTCTCGCTCGATCATTTTCGCGGTATCAATTGCCATAAATGGCCTCCTCTATGCCGGAGTCGGTTTACTGCTGTGGGGCATTGGACGCGCGTGGAACCGTTTGGCGGCAGGTGACTGAGGCGATGGTGGGCGACAAAGGACTTGAACCTTTGACCTCTCCCGTGTGAGGGGAGCGCTCTAACCAACTGAGCTAGTCGCCCAATCTTCACGGCGAACGCGGTTTTGGGGAACTCGCGTATCCGCCGAGGCGTCAATAAGTTGTAGCAGGAAGGGCCCGGGTTTTCAACCATGACAGCGGTCACCTCTCAAATCGTCACGCAGCTCCAGCGCTCGATCGCGCAAAGCGATCTATGGCAAGGAAGAAGCGATTCAGCTCGCGCTGATCACGCTGCTCGCGCGCGGCCACCTGCTGATCGAAGACGTTCCCGGCGTCGGCAAGACCACGCTCGCCCAGGCGCTGGCAAAAAGTTTTCATTGCAGCTTTTCCGCGCATCCAGTTCACATCCGATTTGCTGCCCAGCGACGTGATCGGCGTCAGCGTCTACGCCGCCGAAACGCGCGAATTTGAATTCGCCCCGGACCGATCTTCGCGAACATCGTTGTCGCCGACGAAATCAACCGCACCACGCCGAAAACGCAGTCCGCGCTGCTCGAAGCGATGAACGAATCGCAAATCACTGTTGACGGCAAAACGCTCCCGCTGCCGCAGCCGTTCCTCGTCCTCGCCACGCAAAATCCGATCGAGCACCACGGCACGTATCCGCTGCCCGAATCGCAGCTCGACCGCTTCCTGATGCGCATTCGCATGGGCTACCCATCGCACGAAACGGAAAAAGAAATTCTCCGCAAACGCACCGGCGAAGATCCCGTGCAATCGCTCGAGCCCGTCGCCGACGTACACGATGTTCTCGCGATGCAGGAACCGGTCGCGCAAATTCGAGTCGATTCGAGCCTTCACGATTACGCGCTCGAAATCGTGGATCGCACGCGCCACAGGGAACAGCTTTGGCTGGGCGTGTCCCCGCGCGGCACGTTGATGCTCCATCGCGCCGCGCAAGCGCGCGCGTTTCTCGAAGGCCGCGACTATTGCTTGCCCGACGATTTCAAGACGCTCGCGTTCGCCGTTTTCTCGCACCGCGTTGTCGCCAGTTCGCGCCACGCTTCGATGCAAAAGAAATCCGAGACAACCGAAGCCATTTTCCGCGAAATTGTCGAATCCGTTCGCGTTCCCCTGTAAAACGCGCGCGTTGCCGCATCGACCGGAAAAATCTTGCAACTGACTTCTTCCATCTCGCAGCTTTGGGCGCGCGCCGACCGGCCCGGCGTCCGCGCATTTTTTATTTCCATCGCCGCGCTCGGCATTGCGCTGATGCTCGCGTTGTATTCCGGCGCGGCCGCCGAAGTCGGCCACCTAGGCTTATCGGTCGCCGCGGCCCTTTTCGCTCTGCTGGTCGCCGCGTGGGTGGCGGTCACGCTCGTACCCGTTCTCGCCAAGCGCACGCCGCTTCGCTGGATCGGCTACAAGATGGAGTACCGCATCACGCGCGAAGGATGGATTTATATCGGCGGCATCATCATCGTTGCGCTCGCCGCGCTCAACACCGGCAACAACCTGCTCTTTCTGATTCTCGCGAGCCTGATCGCCATCATTCTGATGTCGGGAATTTTGTCGTCGATCACGCTCAGCGGCATCGAACTCCGCCTCGAACTGCCCGAGCATATTTTTGCCGGTCAAACCGTGCGCGCGCGCGTTGAGCTCGAAAACGAAAAGCTCACGCTGCCATCGTTTTCATTGCGGGTCGAAGGCGCGAAAGATAAAAAAACGCCGACCGCACCGCTGCTCGAAACGCCAGTTTACTTTCCGTATCTGCCCAAGCGCGACCGCGTCCAGCAAAACGTCCCGATCACGTTTCCGCGCCGCGGCGCGTATCGGCAAGACACTTTTCGCATCGTCACGCGCTTCCCTTTCGGCTTTCTGCAAAAAGCGCGCCGCGTGCAACTCGGTGCCGAAGCGCTCGTCTATCCATCGGTAGAACCGTCGCGCGATTTCTTCGAGATTCTGCCGGCGCTGCAAGGCGCGCTGGAAAGCCACAGTAAGGGCGGTGGCCACGATCTCTATGCGCTCCGCAACTACGTGCCCAACGACAGCGTGCGCCACGTTCACTGGAAAGCTTCCGCGCGTTTGGGCGCGCTGATGGTGCGCGAATTCACGCGCGAAGACGACACGCGCGTACTGCTCGTGCTCGATCCACACGTTTCCGATGCGATACTCGACGCAAAATCGGTGACGGCTCCGGTGGCTCTGGAACGCTTCGAGCGCGCAGTCACGCTATGCGCGAGCATCGCCTGGCACTTCTACGAACGAAACGCGCAGCTTCAATTTCGCAGCGCCGCTCTTGAAACGAATCTCACGGCCGCGGAAGAAAACATCTTCACGATCTTGAGACACCTCGCCCTGGCTGCACCGCTCCCAGCCGATCCGGACCACGCGCTGCTCAGGAACTCTCGCCGCTTCACCCGGCCTCTTCAAAGTGATCGTCACCAGCCAGCCGCGCGGCACCATCCCCGCCTCACTGTGGCATTCCTCCTACGTCGTGTTCCTCGACGACTTGCAGCCCGAAATCTCCGGCAAGTAACTCCAGTTCGCGACTGTGCGAAAATATGCGCTCCGCATGACTCGAGCGACTCAACAGAAAATCGCACGCACCGGCGCACGCAAGCGTGCAGTCACCTCGACGTCAAAAGAGAGACTTTTGAGCGACGAAATACTCGCCGGCGTTGACGCGAAAAAAATCGCCGCTCTTCGCGAGCGCCTCCTCGAATGGTTCCATAAATACCAGCGCGATCTGCCTTGGCGGCGCAACAAAGATCCGTATCGCATCTGGCTTTCAGAAATCATGTTGCAACAGACGCGCGTCGCCGCGGTAATTCCCTTTTACGAGCGGTTCCTCGAACACTTCCCGACAATCCGTGCGCTCGCGTCGGCGCCGGACACGGAAGTCCTCCGATTGTGGGCGGGGCTCGGTTACTACAGCCGCGCTCGTAATCTGCAGCGCGCGGCACAAGAAATCGTCGCGAAACACGGCGGCGAATTTCCACGATCCGCCGAACATACGCTGGCGCTGCCCGGCATCGGAAGCTACACAGCTGCCGCGATTCTCAGTATCGCGTTTGGTGAACGGCACGCCGTGCTTGATGGCAACGTTGCTCGCGTGATCGCGCGCATCGGTGCAATTCACGGTGATTTACGCGAAGGTGCGCGATGGCAAGCCTTGCAAGCGGCCGCCGATGAATTGCTCGATCCCGAAGCGCCAAGCGATTGGAACCAAGCGATGATGGAACTCGGCGCGATGATCTGCACGCCGAAGTCGCCACAGTGTTTGCTTTGTCCCGTCGCCGAATTTTGCCGCGCGCGACAACTCGGCTTGACCGAGGTCATTCCCGAAAAACGAAAGAAGCGTGCGACTGAAGAAGTCGAACTCGCCGCCGCCGTGTTCATCGACAAGCAAGGCCGAGCGCTGTTGCTGCCGCCGCCCGAGACTGATCGCGATCACGTCACCCAAAACGAAGTGCGGCCGCTGATTTCCAAGATGTGGCACTTCCCGATGATCGCGGTAAAACACGATGCCGCACGGGAACTCGTGACATTTTTGAAGAGCTTCGGCGCATTGGGCATCAACGGATCGAACCCAAAACTCGAAGAACTTCGCACAGCGCGTCACACGGTGACCTATCGCGCGATTCGCCTCCGGCCATTCCGGCTGATTGTGGAGAAGCTGCCGAAGATCGCCGGCGCGAAGGCCGTTTTGTTCGACGATTTGGTTTCGCGCTCAAAGCTGGCGGTCTCAAATCTGACGCGGAAGATCGGTCAGTCAGCGGCGGCAGGTCTGCGTCTGAAAGGCGGCGCTGAAGCGCCGCAGTCCACATTGATCTTGCCGGTGATGACCGAAGGCATCCGCGCCGATAGCGGCGAATTCAGCATTGACGCTTCCGAATCGCGCCTGACGCGACCTAAAATGGGCCTCTCCGTGGATGCTAAAATTAGGCTTCTGCCATGGCCTCGTCCGCCACATCCCCGGTATCCGCGCCCTCCCTGCAAGTTTCGCCGCTCCCGGCCGAGCGATTTTTCCAGGGCTCGCTGCTATTACTCATCGGCAGCTCGATTGCGACCCTGATTGCCACGGGAAAGATCGATCCCATCTCGTGCATCCTCGCGGCGCTGGCAATGATTTTCAAAGGCTATCGCTGGTGGAAGCGCGAACAACCCGAGTTGTCGCATCGGGTTGCGACGTTCCTCGTGTTGGGCTATCTCGTAATTTTCCCGCTCGACGTGCTGCTCTTCTCGCGCGCTTACGTTTCGAGTTCCGCGAATCCTGCTCTTTACGCTGCCTTGCTCGGCGCAATTCACTTTCTGCTTTTCGTACTGCTCGTGCGCCTTTACAGTGCGACGACCGACCGCGATGCTTTTTTTCTCGCGATGCTTGCGTTTGCGGGAATCCTGGCGGCCGCGATCCTGACGGTCGATACGTCTTTCCTCGTGATGTTTTTTATCTTTCTCTTCTTTGCCGTCGCGACATTCGTCGGCATGGAGCTGCGCCGCGGTGGACGCGGAGCGACGACGACAGCGATCCTGCATCCTGCGCAGGAACGGAAGCTTGCGCGAGCACTGACGATCGCAGCGGTCAGCGTGGCGGTCGGCGCAATCATGATCGGCGGCACTCTGTTTTTCTTCTTCCCGCGATTCAGCGCCGGCTACCTGGGCCGCACGAGCATGCAGCCTTCGCTGATGAGCGGATTCAGCGACAACGTCGAATTGGGGCAGATCGGCGAAATCAAAAAGAATCCCGCGGTCGTGATGCGGGTAAAAACGGGCGCGCCGGTGGCCTATTCGCGACTGCGTTGGCGAGGCATTGCGCTGACAACGTTCGATGGAAGACGGTGGTCTACGCCAAATCATCGGCAACCGATCGCGCTGACGCCGAACCTGATGGGTGCGATCAACGTCGCTGACCCGGAACAGAATCCGGGCGGTCCGTCGGTGGAATTGGATTACGAAGCGCTCGTCGAGCCGATGGCGACCGACGCGATTTTTGTGCCGTCGAACGCCATCTCGGTGGTGGGCGGATTCAACGGAGAAAATCCGCACGCGATCAACAACGTGCGCCGCACCTATCTTTTCCGCGATTTCACCGGTTCGCTTTTCAATCCATTTCGCAACTACGCGCCGGTTCGTTATTTTGGCGTGTCGCGCTTGCCGACCATCGAGCCTGCGAAACTCCGCACGGCCTCGACGAACTATCCGGACGTGATCCGTGAAACGTATTTGCAAGTGCCGCAACTCGACAAGCGCATTCTGCCGTTCACGCAGACGTGACCGCGCGCGCCACAAATCCGTACGACAAAGCCGTCATGATCGAAAATTATCTGCGCACGCGATTCACCTACACGCTCGATTTGACTGGCAACGTGGACAAAGATCCGCTCGCGACTTTCCTTTTCAAGACGCGCGCCGGGCATTGCGAGTATTTTGCCTCGGCGATGACGATCATGCTGCGTGCGATCGGGATTCCATCGCGCGAAGTGAACGGATTTTTGCCGGGGGAATACAACGACCTCGGAGGCGATTACATCGTGCGCGCGAGCGACGCGCACAGTTGGGTCGAGGCATATTTCCCGGGTACAGGCTGGGTGACGTTCGATCCGACGCCGGCGTCGAACGAGCAGCCCGGATTTTTCTCGCGACTCGGGTTGTACATCGATTGGATGGAACTGAACTGGAACGAATGGGTGATCAACTACGATTTTGCGCACCAGGTGCAGATGGCGCAGAACATGCAGCGCAACACGCGCAACTGGACCGAAGCGGCGCGAAACTGGTTCACGCTGCAACAGGTACGTGGGAAGCAGAAGTTGAAGTCGTGGCTCGCTCGCAGCGGGGACATCACGTTTGCGCTGCCGGTGGCGCTGGCGATTTTGCTGGTGCTGTTGCGTTACAACGTGATCGGAATTGCCTTGCGGAAGCTGCGGTTTAATTTGCAACTGCGGCGGCCGTCGCGCGGATCGGCGAATCCGCAGCTTGCGTCACGATTGTATTCGGAATTGCTGCGCGTGCTGGCGAAGCGAGGATTCGCGCGCAAAGAATCGCAGACGGCTCTGGAGTTTGCCGGTGCATTAAGCGAGCCGAGGCTTGCGCCGGCGGTGCGAGAGTTCACGCAGATTTATGCGCAGGCGCGATTTGGCGGGGCGGCTTGCGATACACAACGACTGCGCGGATCTGTTGGCGCAGATTCGAGCCACAGCAAAGTAGTTTCGCTTCCCTTTCTTCCTCGGTGCGGCTGTTCGACTTTCCTGAAATCGCACGCCAGTAGCCACATGCTATAATTGGGGTTTGCGGGAACAGTGGATTTCTGCGCTGTAGATGCGGATTTTGAGCACTAAAGCCTTGAAGCCAAACACAAAAGTCGGATTTGTCAGCCTGGGATGCCCGAAGAACCTCGTCGATAGCGAGGTGATGATGGGCATTCTTGCGCGCGAAGGCTACGAATTGACGCCGCGCGCGGATGAGGCCGAAATTTTGGTGGTCAACACGTGCAGCTTTATCGAGCCGGCGCAGAAGGAATCGGTCGATGCGATTCTGGAGATGGCGGAGTACAAGAAATTCGGCGCGCGCGAAGAAATTGATCGTGGCGGGATGTATGGTGGAGCGCTATCGCGATCAGATTCTGGAGCAGGTGCCGGAAGTCGATGCGGTCATCGGGACCGGTGAAGTCGAGCGGATTATCGAAGCGGTCGAAGGCGATTTGCGGATTCTGCCGGCGCGAGCCGCCGGCGTTTCTGTATCACGACTTGACGCCGCGCGTGCTGACGACGCCGCGGCACGCCGCGTACATCAAGATCGCGGAAGGCTGCGATCATCCATGCAGCTTTTGCATCATTCCGCAGCTGCGCGGGAAATTTCGCAGCCGACGATTTGAGTCGGTGGTGCGCGAAGCGGAAAATCTTGCGGCCGGTGGCGTGCGCGAAATCACGCTGATCGGGCAAGACACGACTTCGTATGGCGAGGATTTGGGTCTGCGCGATGGGCTGGCGCAGTTGCTGGAAAAGCTGGCCGGCGTGGAAGAGTTGATGTGGGTGCGGTTTTTGTATGCGTATCCGAATCGCGTGACGCAGAAATTGCTGGATACGATCGCGGCGCATCCGCGGCTGGTGAAGTATATGGATATGCCGCTGCAACATGCGAGCCGCAACGTGCTGGCGCGGATGAAGCGCGGGTCGCACGGCGATGCATTTTTGAAATTGCTGGAGCGGATTCGGGCGACGATTCCCGGCGTATCGCTGCGCACTTCGTTCATCGCAGGATTTCCCGGCGAAACGGAAGCGGATTTCGAGGAGCTGTGCGATTTTGTGCGCGCGGCGAAGCTCGATTGGATGGGCGTGTTCGAGTATTCGGACGTCGATAACGCGGGGAGCTTCGGGCTGGATGCGAAGAGTCGATCCGGCGGTGACGGCGGCGCGGCGCGACAAGCTGATGGCAATCCAGAAGAAGATTTCGCGCGAGAACTTGCGCGCGTTCAAGGGGCGCACGGAGACGGCGCTGATCGAAGGGCCGTCGAAGGATAATCCGCTGGTGTGGGAAGCGCGGCTGGCGGGGATGGCGCCGGACATCGACGGGAAAATTTATCTCACGGACATCGAGCTGCCGGATGGAAGCGGTGTAGCGGCGATTGCCGGCGATGCTGCACGCGTCGAGATTGAAAAGACGGACGCGTACGATTTGATCGGGCGCGTGGTGGAGATTTTGCCGCGTCCTGCGGTGGCCGCGATCAACGCGAGCGCTCGGCAGCGCCAGGCGATCCCGCCGGCCGCCGAAACGCTGACCCGCATCTCCACAGGGGCAGCGCTGCGCGTCTTGGGGTAGTATTAATCGTCATGCAGCGCCGGTGCCCCATTTGCAAGACTCTGACGGATTCCCAAACAAACGCCGAATTTCCGTTTTGCAGCGAGCGTTGCCGATTGCAGGACCTCGGCAATTGGTCGGCGGAGAAATATGTCGTGTCGGAGCCGTTCTTTGGCGAAAGTGAAGACGAAGTGAGCGAAGCGCCGAATCCCGATGAAACCATCCACTGAACGACACGGCGGGGCAACTGGCGCCGAAAAGCCGAAGCTGGCGTATGCGATCGCCACGGCGGGCGGCGTCGGTTACTTGGGCAAAGCGCCGGGAACGCTCGGTTCGCTGGTTGGCGTCGCGACGATCGTTATTTGCGCGATTTTCTTTTTGCGGCCGACGTCGCTCGCGGGATTGTCGCCGTTTCACGTTTTGTCGGACGCACGCTTCATGGACAAGCATTTCCTCGTGCCGGGCAGCGACATCCACAACACGCTGCTGATTCTGCCGATTTTCTGCGCGTTCGCACTGCTGTTCGTGCTGGGGGCGATCGGAGTCTGGGCCGCCGGAAACGCGGCGGCGTACTCGGGCATCAAAGATCCGCAGTGGGTCGTGATCGACGAAGTCGCGGGACAGCATTTGACGCTGGTGCTGCCGCTGATTCCCATCGCGCTGCCGAATCTGCATTCGCACATGGATTTGTCTACGTTCGCAATTTTCACCGCGCTCAGCCTGGTGAACTGGAAATATCTGCTGCTCGGATTCATATTTTTCAGGATTTTTGATATTTGGAAACCGTATCCGTTGAAGCGGCTGGAGATGCTTCCCGGCGGCTGGGGCATCATGGCGGACGATTGGGCGGCGGGCGTGTATGCGGCGATTCTGCTGCGCTTCGCGCTACATTTTAAATTGATCGATCTGCTATGAAACTTGGATTTGGGTCTTCCACAGAAAAAAACGGCATGCCGCACATTGAAGGCGTAACTCCGACGGCGGCGATTCCCGGCGGCGAAATGGTGATTCGCGGCAGCGGGCTTGCTCCGCGCGTCGGGCCGCGGCCGAATGTGTATTTCGGCGAGGCGGATGCTGGATTGATGCTGGTCACCGAGAATCGCGTGATCGTGCGCGTGCCCGACGGAGCGAGCGACGGGACGGTGCGCATCGCCAATGGAAACGGCGAGAGCGCGCCGCATCCGGTGTCGATCGGATTGCAGATCGCAGACAACTTGCATCCGATCGGGAGTCCGGCGGTCGATCTCGAAGGAAATATTTATGTGACGTTCAGCGGGCCGCGCGGGCAGCCGGTTCCGGTGTCGCTTTATAAGGTGACGGCGAACTACAGCGTGAAGCCATTTGTCACGACGCTGGTCAATCCGTCGGGATTGGCGCTCGATCGCTACAGCAATTTGTTCGTGTCTTGCCGGAACGACGGCACGATTCACAAGATCACGCCCGAAGGGCGCGCGGAGCAGTGGATCGAGGGGATGGGGATCGCGACGGGGATCGCGTTCGATGGCGATGGGAATTTGTACGTCGGCGATCGCAGCGGCACGATTTTCAAGATCAGCCCGAGCCGCGAAATTTTTGTGTTTGCAACATTGGAGCCGTCGGTCGCCGCGTATCATCTGGCGTTTCATCCGAGCGGCGATTTGTTTGTGACCGGGCCGACGACTTCGAGCTACGACCGCGTTTATCGCATCACGCAGGGCGGCGAAGTTTCGTCGTATTACCGCGGGCTTGGGCGGCCGCAAGGGTTGGCGTTCGATCGCGAAGGAAATTTGTATGTTGCCGCGTCGCACGCGGGGCGGCGCGGTATTGTTCGCATCACGCCGGACGCAAAGGCCGATGTGATTTTGAGCGGCTCGGGGCTTGTCGGTATGGCGCTCCTTCCATCTGGGCGGGCCATTTTGACCACGAACACTGCGCTTTTTACTTTGGATTGGGACGTCCGCGGATTGCCACTTCTCGGATAATCAAACGATGAAAGCAGAGATCATCGCGGTCGGTTCGGAACTGCTGACGCCGGACCGGCTTGATACGAATTCGCTGTATCTCACCGAACAGCTCAACACGATTGGGCATCGAGGTCGTGCGCAAGACAATCGTCGGCGACAACGAGTCGTTGCTGCGCGAAGTGTTTCGCGAGGCGCTGGGGCGCGTCGAGCTGATTATTTCGTCGGGCGGGCTGGGGCCGACGCAGGACGATCTGACGCGCGAGACTGTGGCCGATCTGCTCGGGCGGCGCTTGCAGCGCGACGAAAAAATCGTGCAATACATTCAGGGGCGATTTCGCTCGCTGGGCCGCGAGATGCCGGAGCTGAATATTCGGCAGGCGATGGTGCCGGAAGGCGCGGAGGTGCTCGAGAATCCGCGCGGCACCGCGCCGGGATTGTGGATCGAGGATTCGGGGCATTTCATCGCGTTGCTGCCGGGGCCGCCGCGCGAGTTGAAGCCGATGTTTCGCGAACACGTAATGCCAAGGCTCGAGCGCCGCGTTTCGGGCGTGCGGCTTGTTTCAGCGGCAACTGCGCGTGACCGGGCTCGGCGAATCGCACGTCGAGCAACAGATCCTGCCGATTTACAGCCGCTATTCCGATGTGACGACTACGATTCTGGCGGCGCCGGGCGAGATTCAGATTCATCTGCGCATGTGGACGACGGATGCCGAACAGGCGAAGAAGACGCTCGACGAAATGGTGCGGGGGTTCGAGATCGCGTTGACCGATCGAATTTACAGCGAAGACGGGCGCTCGCTCGAAGAAGTCGTGGCGCACGAATTAACCGCGAACGGCGCGACGATTTCGGCTGCGGAGAGCTGCACCGGCGGACTGCTCGCGCAGAGACTGACGAGCATCGCGGGAAGTTCTTCGTATTTTCTGGGCGGCGTGGTTAGCTACAGCAACGAGTTGAAGACGGCGTGGGCGGACGTGCCGCCCGAAATGATCATGAGTAAGGGCGCGGTGAGCGCGGAAGTTGCAGTCGCGCTGGCGGAAGGGATTCGTCGCCGCGTGGGCAGCACGATCGGAGTGGGAATTACCGGCATCGCGGGCCCGGGCGGCGGCACGGAAGAAAAACCGGTGGGAACGGTGCACGTCGCGATTTCTTACGCGGGCGGAGTGAAAGAGCGCGGGCTGCGCTTTCCCGGCGAACGCGAGAACATTCGCTGGCAGGCGTCGCAAACCGCGCTGGACATGGTGCGCATCCACTTTCTCTACAATCGGAAGAACGGGCGGAAAACGGGCGCAAATGGTGGTGCGGGCGGCGCGAAATCGGCGGCGAAGAAGGCCTGAGCCCGTGCGCTTGTTCGTCGCGCTGCAAATTCCTGATTCCATCCGAAACGATTACGCGAAGCTGATCGACGATTTGCGTCGCTTCGATGCAAAGGCCGCGAAGAAAAAACCGAAGTGGGTGCGGCCAGAGAATCTGCACGTCACTCTGAAGTTCATCGGTCACACCGATCCAGCAAAACTCGATTCGATTCGCAAATCGCTCGCCGAAGTTCGCTCGGCGCAAGAAGTTCGACTGCATTTCCGCAACATCGGATTTTTTCCGAACGCAAATCGTCCACGCGTGATTTGGGGCGGCATGGAGACATCCGAAAATCTTGCGCCACTGGCGCACGACGTGGATGAACAAATCGCAACGCTCGGCTTTCCCGCTGAAGAACGCGCGTTCACTCCGCATCTGACGCTGGCGCGACTCGACCCGCCGGGGATCGCTCCCGAGCTACGCGCCGCCATCGAAAAGCACGCCGCGCGCGATTTCGGAGTGTTGCATACCAGCGAATTCCACCTGATTGAAAGCAAACTGAAACCCTCCGGCGCAGAGTACACTACGCTTCAGTCTTTTCCCTTTGTGCCTAAGTCTAAGGATTGATGCACGCATGCGCGACGTTTCTCTCAGCCTGCTGTGGCTACCGCTTGCCGGCTATCTGCTGGGCTCGATTCCATTTGGCATTTTGTTGACGCGGCTTTTCGGCGGCGGAGATATTCGCGCCGCCGGCAGCGGCAATATCGGCGCGACAAACGTGACGCGCGTCGCCGGCCCGATTCCCGGGCGTGCTGACGCTGATTCTCGATGGATTGAAGGGCGCGGCTGCGGTTTGGCTGGCCGCTCATTTTTCGGGTTACAGCGCGATGTGGATGACCGCGTCTGGAGTCGCAGCGCTGGTCGGCCATTGCTTCCCGATATGGCTGAAATTTCGCGGCGGCAAAGGCGTGGCGACGGCGGCGGGGATGTTTCTTGCTCTGTGCTGGCCTGCGGCGGTGTGCGCGATCCTTCTCTTCTTGCTCGTTGTGGTTTTCTCCCGTTTCGTTTCGCTTGGCTCGATCGCGGCCGCTGCGGCAATGCCCCTGCTGATTTATTTGCTATGGGTGCCGCACTTTTCGCCGCACCTTGCGCCACCGGCGTCGGTCACGATCGGAGCGTTCGCCGCGGCGATGCTCGTCGTGTACAAGCATGATGGAAATATTCAGCGGCTTGTCGAGGGGCGCGAGCCGCGATTTGCGTTCAGCAAGGAATCGAAAGACAGGGACGCGGAGTGAGCCGCGTCGCGATCCTGGGCGCGGGGAGCTGGGGCACCGCGCTGGCGATCGTTTTGTCGCGCACTGCGCATAAACATGACGTGTGGCTCTGGTCGCGCGACGCGAATCACGCGCAGTCGATTTGGCGATCCAAAGAAAATCGAAAATATTTGCCGACGATTCCGGTGCCGGCGGCGATTCGAGTCACGCATTCGATGGCCGAGGCGATGCGCGGCGCGGCGATCGTGATCGGCGCGATGCCATCGACGCACGCGCGCAAAGTTTACTCCGCGGCCGCGGATGCGATTGCGGCGGATGCCGTTGTAGTGAGCGCGACGAAAGGGCTTGAGCCGGGCACGCACGCGCGGATGAGTGAAGTGATTGCGAATGCCATCCCGAGCGCGCGCGTTGCCGTGCTCTCGGGGCCGTCGTTTGCGCTCGAAGTTGCGAAAGGTTCGCCGACGGCGATCGTTATCGCAGCGGCTGACGCTGCGCTTGCCACGGATTTACAGGAGCAATTCGCGGCGCCGAACTTTCGGCTGTACAGCAACGACGATGTGCTCGGCGTCGAACTCGCTGCCGCGATGAAAAACGTGATCGCCATCGCTGCCGGGACCTGCCAGGGACTCAATCTTGGCGCGAACACGCTGGCCGCGCTCATCACACGAGGACTTGCAGAGATGGCGCGACTCGCGGCCGCGCTGGGCGCGCGTCCGGAGACGCTCAGCGGGCTCGCCGGTTTGGGCGATCTCGTTCTCACCTGCCATGGCACGCTCAGCCGCAACCGACACGTTGGCATGGAACTGGCCAAAGGTCGCGGACTGACAGAGATCATCACTGGAATGACCGGTGTTGCCGAAGGCGTGGACACGGCGAAGCCACTGCTCGCCCTGGCACGCGAGCACAAAGTCGAGCTTCCGATCACGATGCAAGTCGAAGCGATCCTGCGCGGCGACCAACATCCGCGCGCCGCGATACGAGAGATCATGGAGCGGCCGCAGAAGAAGGAATAGGCGGCAAAAACCGCCACCTTGCGTTCCCGAGGAGAGCGAGCGCGGTCGCCCCAGACTGCTGATTTAAAAGGCGTTAGCCAAGTCGCTGCTGCGCTTTCGTTCCACTCTGGTACGTCCGGTCCAGTTGCACATCCGCATCGCCTGTACCTCTGTACGGGCGATACCTCCGTCGCGATTCCCTAGACTTGTAGCAGGTCAATGTCTGCCCTGAACGCATCTCGATTGCAACGTCTCCGCACTGGCCGGGTCCGCATCTTGTGGCTCGTGCTGGGTGCGATGTTGCTCGTCGGCGCGGTGCCGATTCTGCTCTATCACCGCCAAGTGCTGCAATTGAGCCAAGACAAGCTCATCAACACCGAGCTTGTGCAGCAGGCGGATTTGACGCGCTCCTTAGCGAGAGAAATTGAGCTGTTCCAGTCGAACCTGACGCAGCAGCTTGTGAGCGAACGTCAGATTATGAATTTGATGGGCTTGAGCGACGACGTCGAAAGCGCGGTCAACGAGCCCAAGGTGACGCGGCTGCTGGAAAATTTCACCGACAGTAATCGCGACACGTTCATGTATTTGACTGCGGTCGGAAAGAACGGCAAAGGCACCGTCGCATCGCAGGGAAATTTCCGCGCCGATCAGGATCCGTTCGTCGCACGCGCGTTGCAGCGTGCGTTTCAGGCGTCGGCGCAGTCGCTTCCCTTCCGCAGCGATCCATTAGCGCTCGCACCGGATAACCGGCCGGCGTTCGTCATCGCGGTTCCGCTCAAAGACCTTAACGATCACTTCACGGGGATGCTGGCAGCGGTGATTTCGCTGGAGCCGATTTTGCGGCTCTTACAGGATGACAGCGTGCGCGGTCGCGCCGTGTTCGTTATCGATCACGCGGGACACATCGTGGCGCATCCCGACACGAAAAATTTCGTTCCTGGCGCGGATGCCAGTGGTGGCGACTCGTCGCGCATCGTGGAACAAGTCGTGGGCTTGCCGAAGGATCTGCGCACCACAGCCACGATTCGCTATACGGAAGTGCACAAGAATCGCAACATCGAGATGATCGGCACCTACAGCACGTTTCCGGATGCGAACTGGGCGGTCATCGCACAACGCAGCCTGAAGCAAGCGCGCGCTGACGCCGGCGTGAACGAATTGAATCGCCAGGCGCTGGCATTCGTGAGCGTCGTCACGCTTTCAGCGTTGCTGCTGGGATATTTTTTTGCGGTTGGCATCAGCACGCCGATTCGCGGCTTGGCTGCTTCCACTCGCGCTATCAGCCGCGGCGAATTCCACCAGCGGTCGGCCGTGCGTGGCGCATCAGAAATCAGCGAGCTCGCCGAAAACTTCAACAAGATGGCCGGCGACATCGAAGAGTACATCGAGAAGCTGAAGGAATCGGCCGAAGTAAATCGCGAGCTGTTCCTTGGATCGATCCGAATGTTGGCGGCGGCGATCGACGAAAAGGATCCGTATACACGTGGTCACTCGGGGCGCGTCGCAAAGTATTCGACGCTCATCGCGCGCGAGCTTGGACTATCCGATCCGGAAGTCGAGACGCTACGCATTTCCGCGCTGCTACACGACGTCGGCAAGATTGGCGTCGAAGATCGCGTGCTGAAGAAGCCGGGAGCCCTGACGCCGGAAGAATTCGCATTGATGAAGCAACACACGGTGAAGGGCGCGAACATCATGCGTCCCGTCTCGCAGCTCAAAGAAATGTTGCCGGGCATCGAATTGCACCACGAACACATGGATGGGCGCGGTTATCCGTACGGGTTCACGGCGCCGCAGATTCCGATGATGGCGCGCATTATCGGCGTCGCGGACACGCTGGATGCGATGACCACGAACCGGCCGTATCAATCAGCGATGGATTTGGATTACGCGCTCGGAAAGATCAAGGCGCTGGCGGGATCGAAGTTCGACACGGTGGTTGTGAACGCGCTTGATGCGGCCGTGACCAACGGGCGTCTGCGGCTTAGCGCGGTGGAAGTGCAGGTCTGAAGCGGGGCAATTTCCGCTCGGTTCACGCGTACCAGCGATTCTCTTCATATCACATCGAAAAAGACTAGATAGCGGCACTCCCAGGCGCCGTCTTTGCTTTTTGCGAACTGCTGTTTCGTTGGGCCACACGGTGCGAATTTGTGTGTTTCCTCGATTCAATGCTGCAACCCGCCTTCTGCTACAATTTTGAGTTGCCTTAACAAGATTTCGAGCGCCCTTATGATTTCACTATTCGGCAAAAACGAGCCGGAGCCGACACTTCTCGAAAAGCTCAAAGCTTCCGTCACAAAGACGAAAGCGGTGTTGTCCGAGACCGTTGACAACATTTTTCAGGGCGAAAAGAAGATCGATGCATCGCTGCTGAAACAGCTCGAAACAGCGCTGCTTTCGGCCGACCTGGGCGTGCGGACCACAAAAGAAATTCTCGAGTCCGTCCGCGAAAAACTTGAACGCAATGCGCTTTCGGACGGCAGCCAGGTTAAGCGCGAAATCAAGGCACACATCGTAAAAATCCTGGCAACGTCGGCCTCAAATGTTCCGTCGGCAGCCGGCCCGCTGGCGGGACCGGCATCGGCAGCCGCCACTTCCACCAACGGGCAAGGTCCGCGCGTAATTTTCGTTGTCGGGGTGAACGGCGCCGGGAAAACCACCAGCATCGGCAAGCTTGCCAATCGCCTGCGTAAGGATAATTTCAGCGTCATGCTTTGCGCGGCGGATACCTTTCGCGCCGCGGCCGTCGAGCAACTCGAAATATGGGCGCATCGCAACGGTATTGAAGTCATCAAGCAAAAGTCGGGCGCCGATCCGGCCGCCGTCGTGTACGACGCCGTCGCCGCAGCGAAAGCGCGCTCCACCGATGCTCTGATCGTAGACACCGCCGGCCGTCTGCACACAAAATCGAATCTCATGGCCGAACTCGAAAAAATGAAGCGCACCGCCGCGAAAGTCATTCCCGGCGCGCCACACGATGTGCTGCTCGTTCTCGACGCCACCACGGGACAAAACGGCCTCGCGCAAGCACGCGAGTTCACATCATCCGTCCGCGTCACCGGCATCATTCTCACGAAGCTCGACGGCACCGCGAAAGGCGGGATCGTCGTCGCGATCGCGCGCGAACTCGGCCTGCCGATTCGTTTTGTGGGCACCGGCGAGCAGATCAACGATCTTGTTCCTTTCGACGCCGAAACTTACGCTAATTCCCTTTTCGACTGACGCATCGTGAACTCACACGACATTCGGTTCATGGACCACGCGCTCGACTTCGCGCGCAAAGGCGTGGGTCTCGCGAGCCCGAACCCCACGGTCGGCTGCGTCGTTGTGCGCGACGGCGAAATCGTCGGCCAAGGATTTCATCAATACGAGTATCGAGATCACGCGGAAGTCGTAGCGCTCAAAGCTGCTGGAGCTAAAGCGCAAAGCGCGACGCTCTACGTCACGCTTGAGCCTTGCAATCATACCGGCCGCACCGGTCCATGCACCGAAGCAATCATCGCCGCGGGCGTCACGCGGGTCGTTGCTGCGATGCAGGATCCGAATCCCGCGACGGAAGGCCGTGGTTTCGAGCGTCTTCGCGCTGCTGGAATCGAAGTTGTCAGCGGCGTGCAGGAAGAGCCAGCACAGCGCCTCAACGAAGCTTTCGCGCGCTACATTCGGGGGAAGAAACCATTCGTCACGCTGAAGTCCGGACTCACGCTCGACGGTCAGCTCGCGCTCAAGAAATCGAGCAAAAATGCTCAACCGAATCGCGAGTGGGTCACGTCGGAAGAATCGCGTGCCGAAGTTCATCGCATGCGCCATGCGTCCGACGCCCTGCTCACCGGCGTCGGCACGATCATCGCCGACGACCCGTTTCTCACCGATCGCAGCGGACTCGAACGCCGCAGGCGTCTTCAACGAGTCATTCTCGATTCCAAACTCCGCATTCCCACGAATAGCCGCATCGTGAAAACCGCCGACGACGATCTCATCGTCTTCACTCATGCGAAACTCGATTCGCCCAAAGCGCGCAAGCTGCAAAATGCCGGGGTTGAAATCGTTCGCGCAAGCACATGGCGCGGACGCATCGATCTGGCCGCTGTCATCACCGAACTCGCGCGACGCGAAATCATGAGCGCCCTTCTCGAAGCCGGACCGACGCTCAATGGTGCCGCGCTCGCCGGAAATTTCGTCGATAAAGTGGCGTTGTTCTTCGCGCCAAAATTTGCGGGCGACGCGGGCGTCCCTCTCGCTCATTTCGCCGGAGCTCCGAATCTTTCGTTGCAACGCCCCCGCCTGAACCAGCACGGTCCCGATTTCTGCGTCGAGGGATATCTGCGCGATCCCTATCGCTGAGCCGAGTGGATCGGATCGTCGAATCTTGCGCCGCATTGAAATTGAGGTGTAACTAGGCAGGCTGGGCCGCAAAGCGCGACTCGAAGCTTTTTTTCATCGCGCACCCGGCGCGATACAGAGAAAACATCGATCGGCTCAGGTGGCACTGCGGCTCGATCGCTGCATCTCCGGTCAACGCAAACCGCTTCAGCTTCATCGCCGCCAGCGATCCTGGCTCGATCGGCAAACGGTTGCGCCCCGGATTCACACT
Source organism: uncultured Acidobacteriota bacterium (assembly GCA_963850795.1). Lineage (GTDB taxonomy): Bacteria > Acidobacteriota > Terriglobia > Acidiferrales > UBA7541 > Acidiferrum. The sequence goes on from CAWKNS010000037.1 coordinate 41,254, forward strand.
CAACCCAAATTGCATCCCGGCGGATCGCGCGGCTTCGAGAACCGTATCCGAAATTTCGCCGTTCGGATACGCGATGAAATCCGGCGCCTTCCCGACAAGCGAACCGATGATCTCTTGCGCGTTCTCGATCTGCGCGCGTATCTCCGTCGAGTTGTAGTTTGTCAGTATGTCGTGGTTGCTCGTGTGATTTCCCAGCGAAATCAACGGATGCTTCGCAATTTCGCGCAGTTCCGGCAGGGTGAACGGCCGATCGCAGTCCCCGAGCGGTCGCAACGCTCGTGGGCCAAACTCTGCCTGCACAAACGCCTCGACATCCCCCGTCCGTAATTTCTTCAAGCTCTCGTGCAATTGATTGAGTTGTTGCTGCGGCACCTGACGCTTCACAGATTCACGCTCGACGACGTCCCACCAGAACGCTTTGCCCTCTAGAACGTGGTCGGTCGAGACAAAAAACGCGGCCGGTATTCCGTGTCGTTCGAGCACCGGCAGCGCCTTCACATTGCTGAAGTAGCCGTCGTCAAATGTGATCAGAACGTATTTCCCAGCCGCGCTGAGCCCGTGCGCAACTTCGTTCGGCGAGACAAACGTGTACGAATGCCGGTGAAAATATTCGACGAAGCGCTCGAACATTTCCACCGTAATTCCCTGCTGCGAATCTGGGATTTCGTCGAATAGTCCGTGGAACAGAAAGGAAAGGAGAACGCCTTCGCATCGGCTGAATCCGAGCCCGGATTGCGCAATGATCTGGTCGAGCTTCAACAGCATGGAACCGAGCCGAGTGTACGTGTTCATCGAACAAAAATCGTATCGTACGCGCAACACTTCTTTGCCCGCTTTTCGCCGCGCCCGCATCGCGTTTGCAAACACAGGCGATCTCGACCTGTGTGGGGCCCCGTTTGACACCGCGCTTGCGGTAAGATTTCAACATGTTTACCGGTATCATCGAACACTTCGGCACGATCGAATCTCTAGCGCTTACCGATGAAGGCGGCCGTGTCACCATCCACGCGCCGACACTCGCCGAATTCCCTCGCCATTTCCAACAGCATCGCCGTCAACGGCTGCTGCCTCACTGTCGTCGCGCTCGAAAACGGCTGCTTCTCCGCCGACCTCTCCTGCGAAACCGTTCGTAAGACAACGTTCGGCGCAGGCGCGATCGGCCTGCAAAAAGGTGCGCGCGTAAATCTCGAGCAGCCTCTCACCGCCGGCAAAGAATTCGGCGGCCATTTCGTTCTCGGCCACGTAGACACCGTCGGCCGCGTGATGGATTTGCAAGCGGAAGGGGAAAGCTGGATTTACAGCGTGCAGGTTCCCGAAAAGTTTGCGCGCTACGTCGTTCCCAAAGGCTCGATTACCATCGACGGCATCAGCCTGACGGTCGCGCGTTGGCACGCTGCCCCCAAATTTACTGTAGAGATCGCCGTCATCCCCTATAGCTACGAACACACCAACATCCGCGACCGCAAACCCGGCGACGCCGTGAACCTCGAAGGCGACGTCCTCGGCAAATACATCGAACGCCACCTAGCCGCCCGCACCGCTGCCATCACGGAAACCGATCCGGCTCTCTCTATCAGCCGCCTGACTGAAGAAGGTTTCTGAGGGTTCTCCGATTCAAGGATGGCCGTCGTCAGCTGTTCGCTGCCCCGATCCGTTTCGCGCGAACACCGCGCCAATACAAGATCAATCCAAACAAAATCGCGACGACGGTCATGACGATAACCTTGACCTCGAACATCAGTTTGTTGGTCGAATCTCCTGGCGGGACCATCGCAATCACCATGCATGCGAGTACGATCAAAAATCCGATGCCGGCCGTCAACCAAACGCCAATTTTTCCTCCGGGTATCAGCACCGCATGCGGATTCGTTCGCCGGTCGGGGCGGTTCGCCAGCTTGATCACCGCAGCGAACATGTACAAAAACGGAATGAAATAAATAATGATGGTGATGCTGACAAGTCCGTCGTAAGCGCCGCGCACCGAATCGCTGATCTGGCTGATCAATAACACCGCACCAGAAATCACGGCCTGCACCAGAATGGAAACCCACGGTGTACGCCACTTCGGATGAATCTTGCCGAAAAACGCCGGCAGGTACCGATCAATGCCCACGATGAACGGCACTCGCGCGATTCCAGCGACGGTACTTCCAACGCCGCCGGCATTTCCGACCGTCACCAACAACGCGGCCGCGATACCTAGAAATCCGACGCCCAGCGCCACCGAACCGACCGTCACGGCGTGAAACACGCCGCTCGTCGGCGAAATCGCAGGCGCGGGAGCGAGCACCAACACGGCAGTCGTCGCAACGATGTACATTCCGGCGATCATCAGACTCGAGCCGAACAGCGCTCGGGGCAGCGTCCGCTGCGGATCGCGAATTTCTTCGCTCATCGCTGAAACAAGCTCAAGACCTGTGAACGCAAACGCAATCTGCGACCAGAAATTTACGGTGTCCCAGTCCCAGTGCGGCCAGATCGTCGCCCAGGTGAAGTGCGTGACCGATCCATGCTTGTGATAAACCAGCGCAGCGATCGCTACCAGCATCAGCAGCGGCGTGTAAGTTGCGATGCCGCCCGCATTTTGCAGCCACTTGCCGATGTTGAGCCCGATGATGTTGAGCCCGACCGCGACGATGAGCAGCGCAAACGAAACAACGAGTAGAAACGTGCGATTTTGCGCCAGTTCTCCGCCGCCGGAACCGATGATGTAAGCGCTCATCGAGGCGCTGGCGAGCAGCAATCCTGGGAAGTAGAAAACCGTATAGATCCAGTAGTTCCATCCGGCGACGAATCCGTGAAAATCGCCGAAAGCTTCCTTGGCCCAAACGTACAAGCCGCCTTCGACAGGAAAGCGCGAGGAAAGTTCGTTGATCACCAATCCGTAAGGAACGAAGAAAAACGCGGCCGCGAGTACCCAGAGGCTGATTGACGACGTGCCGTTATGCGCCGCGGCGGCGACCCAACGCGGGCCGAGCACCGTCGCGATGTTGAAAAGCAGAACATCCCAGAAGCCCATCTCGCGACGAAGCTGCTGCTTGGCGCCGGCTAGCTGCTGGGAGGTTGCGTCCCCCGCAGTCTGGCTCACAGAGTCACGTCCAGAGCGGGAATCAGGTTGTCCTGCATCAGAAAATTGTGGAAGAAGGGATCCTTGGAATTTTCAAACTCGGCCCAGGAATTGAAGACGGTTGATTTGCCATCTTGCAGGAACACAATCTTGTCGGCGAGTTTGCGAGCCAAGTGCGTGTCGTGGGTAACCACGATTGAAGTCTTGTGGAACGCTTCTTTCAGGCGTGAGATCAGATCGCCCATGTGCGCGGCCATGATCGGATCGACCATCGTCGTCGGTTCGTCGTACAAAATCGCTTCAGGATTTTGCGCCAGCGCCCGCGCGATCGAGACGGCGCGCCGCATTCCCGTCGAAAGCTCGCCCGGCAATTTGTCGAGCACGGTCTCGACTTCGAGCATCTTCGCCAGCTTCTGCACGTACTCATCGATGTCATCGGGCGTCAGCCCCGGCTGATCTTCCAGCGGGAATGCGATGTTGTCGTTAACCGTCAGCGAATCGAAAAGCGCCCCCGATTGAAACACCATCGTGACCTTGCGACGCACTTCTTCAAAATCGTGCTCGCTATAGTGCGTGACGTCTTCGCCGTCAACGATGATCTGCCCCGAGTCGGCCTTAAGGAAACCCATGATGTGTTTGAGCGAAACCGATTTACCAACTCCGCTGCGGCCCATGATCACGCACGTTTCGCCGCGCTTCACGGTGAAGCTCACGTCGTTCAGAACGACGTGGTCGTCGAATGCTTTGTTGACGTCGCGAAACTCAAAGAAATTTGCTGCCGGGGGTGTGTGTGACCGCGCAAGCGCCTCAGCTTCTGCCTCAACGACAGGATTCGGCGGGAGCAGATCCTCGTCATCGCGGATGTCGTTGTCGCGGATGTCGCCTTCGCGTGGATCGCTCACGGACGCTCCGCTTTCGGCAGGCGAATCGCTTCTTCGTAATCGGTGGGTGTGTTCATGTTCCAGAAAAGGCGGTCAAAGTTATCAAATCGCTTCCAGTCGGCAGCGTCAAGCACTTCCATGGGCAGCTGTTTCATAGCATCGGTGACCCGACGAATGCCGCTTTCAAACGGGCGTGTCAGTACGGCGATGGTGCTTGCGTGCCAGCAGGCACATAACGGCTCAAGCCCGTAGTTTGATTCTGGCACCACGACTTTGGATTTGCTTACCGAGGCTCGCGCGCACAAGTATTCGAGCCACTCGATCGTCAGAAATGGCATGTCGCAGCCGATGATCAAGCTCCACGAATTCGAGCCGACTGAATCTGAGTTCGCATCCAGCGCCGTAACAATTCCGCCAAGCGGCCCTTCTCCCGGCCACCGGTCGGCAATGCACTCGACGCCAATGTGACCGTATTTCTGTGCATCGCCGATGATACGAACCGGCGTGCCTGTCGCGTCTTGCAAAACTCGGCAAAGCTGTGCGATCAACGGTTGACCGTCGAACTCGACGAGCGCCTTGTCGCGCCCGAAACGCCGACTGGCACCACCGGCGAGAACAAAACCCCGGACATTTGTACTGGCCGTCACGGAAACAGTGTACAGAGGGAAGTCGCGCCGCGCCGAAGCCGTCGCCGTCTCGCAGTGCTACGACTCTTCCTCGATCGGCTCGCGGCCGGGACGTCGAATCCCGAGTTCGCGCAATTTTTCCTGCAAGCTCTGGCGATGCAGTCCGATCGTCGCAGCGGTGCGCGAGACATTCCAACGATGACTCACAAGCTGCTTCGTCAAATACGCCACCTCGAATTTGTGTTTCGCCTCGCGGAAGTCATTTTCACCGAGGCCGACATCCGTACCGTCACGATTCGGTTTGCTTACGAGAACTTCGCCTGCCGCAACTTCTTCCGGCAAATCCGCGATGCCGATTTCGTCTCCACGGCACAGCACCAGGCTGCGCTCGAGCGCGTTCTTGAGTTCGCGCACATTGCCCGGCCAATCGTAGCGTTCGATTGCCGCCAAAGCCTCGCGGCTAAGGCGCGCGGTTCTTCCCAATCGCGAGCCATGCACCTGCAAAAATTGGTCGGCCAATACAGAGATGTCTTCTTTGTGCTCGCGCAACGCAGGAAGCTCAACGGTGACGACGCGCAATCGGTAGTACAAATCTTCGCGAAATTTTCCGGCGCGGATCTCCGCGGGCAAATTGCGATGCGTGGCACTGATCACGCGGACATCGACGGGAATTGACTGTGTGCCGCCGAGCCTCTCGATCACGCGATTTTCCAGCGCGCGTAGGACTTTCGCTTGGGTCACCGGATTCATATCGCCGATTTCGTCGAGAAATAGCGTGCCGCCGTGCGCCTGCTCAAACTTCCCTTTTTTCTGTTGAGCCGCACCCGTGAACGCGCCGCGTTCGTAACCAAACAGCTCCGACTCGATCAGTGTTTCCGGTAGGGCCGCGCAATTCACCGCTACAAATGGCTTTGCTGCCCGCGGCGAGCGCGCATGAATCTCTTGCGCCAGCAAATCTTTTCCGGTTCCGCTTTCGCCGAGTATCAAAACCGTTGAATCGGTCGGTGCGACGCGATCCGCCATCTCAAACGCCCGTCGCATTCCGGCAGTGCGGCCAATCATCTGACCGAATTGGCCTTCCGTCGTGAGCCTTCGGCGCAACGAATCGTTTTCCTTCTCCAGCGAGGATAGCTTCAACAAATTCGCAACGCGTTGCCGCAATTCTTCGAGCTCGAATCCTTTTACCAGATAGTCCGCCGCTCCAAGTTGCAGAGCCTCGACCGCGGTCTTCGCGTTGTCGAGCGCTGAAACCATGAGCACCGGGACATCGCTTCCTTGTTCGCGCATCCACTGCAAGAACGCGATGCCACTTTGTCCCGGCATCACGACGTCGAGCAACACGAGATCCGGCTGCTCCGTAGCCAGCGCGCCACGCGCCGACTCCGCCGAATCCGCTTCGGCGATGCGATATTTCGACTCCAGCGCGCGCCGCAATCCGTAACGCGCCGCCGGTTCGTCGTCCACAATCAGAATGGTTTTCATACTTTCCTCTTCTCGGTTGCTACTGCGCCGGGCTCACCAATTTCAGCCTTCGCTTCCAACGGAATCAGAACTCGAAATTCGCTGCCTCTTCCGTCGCGGGCAGGACTCTTCCAATCGAGCTGCCCACGGAATTCACTCACGCGGCGAGCAACGATTGCGAGGCCGAGCCCGGTTCCCTGCGTTTTCGTCGTAAAAAATGGTTGGAGTATTTTGTCGCGCGTTGCGGGTGAAATCCCCGTCCCGTCGTCTTCGACGGTGACTGCGCACATTCCGTCCGCCAATTCGCGCTCACAGCGACGTGGCCGCCGCGCGAGACCGCTTCGAGCGCGTTCACAACCAAATTCGAGAGAACGTCGCTGACTGCGTCACTCGTAGCAGCTACAACCGACTCTTCCTTCGGCAATCTTGCTTCCAGCAAAATCCCACGGCGCTCCGCTTCGCGAGTCAGAACTCCGATTACTTCTTCGATGACGGTTCGGACTTCGCACGTCGCGTGAACGCTGCCACCGCGCACCGTGGGCCTGCTGAATTGCAGTAGCTGACTCAGCTTGGCGGACAATCTGCCAATCTCGTCCAGAACCATCTTGGTTTCGCCACGCATCGACGCCGGCAGCTCGGGATTCTCCATCTGCACTTGCAAAATTGTTTTGATCGAGCCGAGCGGATTTTTCAGGTTGTGCGAAATACTCGCGGCCATCTGCCCAAGAACGGCGAGACGTTCTCGTTCTGCGAGTTCGCGCTCAAGTTGCAGCTTCTCTTCGATCGACCGGCACAATTCGATCGTCGCAGGAAGCTGCTCGCACAAGAATTCGAGCGCGGCGTGTGCGTCACCGGAAAGCATCGCGCCATGCGGCCACACCGACAACGCCGCGTTCAGCCGCCCCGCCGACGCAATCGGAAACAATTCGCCGCCACTCGGGAACGAACTTGCCGTGAATTCCGAACCGAGATTCGGATCGATCACGATGAGCTTGGCATCGCGAAGATCGAATTGCTCTTTCACACGGCGCTGAATCGCGCGCAGCAAACTGAGCAAATCCCCTTGGCGCGCAATCGCCTGCAACTCCGCAGCGATGCGTCGCGATTCCTCCAACCCCTTCTCTGCCGTTTTCTGTAGGGTGCGGCCCAGCGCGCGCTGCAACGGCTCGATGAACGGAACCAACACGAACAACAAAATCGAAGCCGAAGCTTCCGGCGGCAATACCGGTTCCATCCAACCGCTCACCCGCCGTACCAAGCTCAAATACAACAGCGCCAGGAACGTCGCCGAAACGGCGTAGACCAGATTCTTCTGTCGCCCGATCTGCAAAAAATTGTGACGCCAGACGAGATAGATCATCACGGCGAGTGGAATTACGGGAAGCGTCGCCAACACGGCTCCGAGCCACTGCCGCGTCGCAATCGGTAGATTCACCGGGAAGTCGTACAGCCCGATGATCCAGACCGCGGCAACCGCAAACAACAGCGCCAAAAATCCGTAGAACTGGCGCTCCGGCCCTTTACGCGTGTTACGCCAGAAACGAAATTCCCACGTCGTGCACCAAATCAGACTGTAAGTGAAAACGTGCGGATAGCCGTTCGGCAGCGTGTCGCCCGGCAAGACGAAATCAAATCCGGCCACACCGATACGAGGAAACTGATGCGTCGCCATGTGAAACGCAGCGCCGTAGAAAAACAGCAGCACCGACCCACTTCCATCGCTTGTCGTGCAACAGACCGCGCGTCTCGGCATATTCAGCATGCAAATGCATCAGCAACGCCGGAAAAGCGCATAGGCCGAGGCTGATCACGCCAACAACAAACACGCGCAAGCCAGCCGGAGGCTCGCCGTAGTGAATTTGGGCGTTGGCCGCAAGCAACGAACCGCTGTAGTAGAGGAAGAGCGAGAGACATAGGAAGAAAAACACCCGCTCGAAATTGCGCTGCCGTCGATAACCGAGGATCACCACCATCCAGAACAACGGCAGCAACGTGCCTGCGGTCAGCCCGATTAAACGCAAATAAATGATGGAGTCCATTCGCTTGGCAGAGGCTCAAATTTATGACGCAAAAAGGAAGGCACGGCAAGAGCCAAGTGTCAGATTTTTCTGGCATCTCATAAACACATGAAAATACTTAGCACTTACATGATAAATGGGCGATCAAGTCGGCAGGACCCGACCCACCTGAACTGTCGGCCCTTTCCTTGACATGTCGGAGGTTTCTGCTATATTAGCACTCGACTGCGGTGAGTGCTAAATCCCCTTTAGCTCGCCGGAGTCGCGTAGGTCGAACGCAAAATCGAAACGCAACTCACCTTATTGGAGGGTTTTTCAAGATGGCAGTGAATCTCACCCCGCTCCACGACCGGGTAGTCGTGAAGCGAATTGAAGAAAAAGAAAGCATCAAGGGCGGCATCATCATTCCGGACTCCGCCAAAGAAAAGCAGCAGGAAGGCGAAGTCATCGCCGTCGGCGGCGGCAAGCGCGAAAAGGGCGAACTCGTTCCCCTCGACGTGAAAGTCGGCGACCGCGTCCTGTTTGGCAAGTACAGCGGCACCGAAATCAAGATCGACGACGAAGACCTGTTGATCCTGCGCGAGGAAGAAATTCTGGCGAAGCTGGGTCACGCGAAGGCCGCCGGCAAGAAGTAACACGCGGCGCCTGAGCACCCGCTCAGCGCGTTCCAAGTCATCGAAGTGGCTGGCTGAAGCCGGCATGCATCATCCGCACGACCGCAGTCCGCAGTACCGAAATCTTTAGGAGGAAACACCAGTTATGTCGAAGCAGATTGTTACAGGTGAGGCTTCGCGCCAGTCGATTCTTCGTGGCGTGAACGCGCTTGCCGACGCAGTGAAGATTACCCTCGGCCCCAAGGGCCGCAATGCCGTGATCGAAAAGAAGTTCGGCGCGCCGATCATCACCAAGGACGGCGTGACCGTTGCCAAGGAAATCGAACTCCGGGATCCCCTCGAGAACATGGGAGCCCAGATGGTTCGCGAAGTCGCGTCGAAGACCTCGGACGTCGCCGGTGATGGCACCACCACCGCGACCGTACTGGCGCAGGCCATCTTCCGCGAAGGCGTGAAGACCGTCGCCGCCGGTTCGAGCCCGACCGCTCTCAAGCGCGGCATCGAGCGCGCCGTCGAAGTCGCCGTTGCCGAAATCAAGAAACTGTCGCGCGACGTCAAGGGCGAGATGATCGCCCAGGTCGGCACGATCTCGGCCAACAACGACAAGCAGATCGGCGGCATCATCGCCGAAGCAATGAAGAAGGTCGGCAAGGATGGCGTGATCACCGTCGAAGAGTCCAAGACGATGGAGACCACCCTGGAAGTCGTGGAAGGCATGCAGTTCGACCGCGGCTACCTCTCGCCCTACTTCATCACCGACCCAGATCGCATGGAATGCGCGCTGGAAGATGTCCGCATCCTGATCCACGAAAAGAAGATCAGCTCGATGAAGGACCTCCTTCCCCTGCTCGAGCAGACCGCAAAGATGGGCAAGCCGCTCTTGATCATCGCCGAAGACGTTGAAGGCGAAGCGCTCGCCACTCTCGTGGTCAACAAACTCCGTGGCACGCTCCAGTGCGCCGCCGTCAAAGCCCCCGGCTTTGGCGATCGCCGCAAAGCGATGCTCGAAGATATCGCCACCCTCACCGGCGGCAAGGCCATCACCGAAGACCTCGGCATCAAGCTCGAGAACGTGAAGCTCGAGGACCTCGGCCGCGCCAAGAAGATCACCATCGACAAGGACAACACGACGATCGTCGAGGGCGCCGGCAAGTCTGGCGACATCGAAGGCCGCGTAAAGCAGATTCGCGCGCAGGTCGAGAACACCAGCAGCGACTATGACAAGGAAAAGCTCCAAGAGCGCCTTGCCAAGTTGGTTGGCGGCGTTGCGGTCATCAAGGTGGGCGCGGCAACCGAAACCGAGCTAAAGGAAAAGAAGGCTCGCGTTGAGGACGCCATGCACGCTACGCGCGCAGCGGTCGAAGAAGGCATCGTTGCAGGCGGCGGTACGGCCCTGCTTCGCTGCATCAGCGCCGTTGACAAGCTGAAGCTGCAAGACGACGAAGCTGTCGGTGTTGGCATCGTGCGCCGCGCGCTCGAAGAGCCAGCCCGTCAGATCGCGCACAACGCCGGCCATGAAGGCGCCGTTGTGATCGGCAAGATCCGCGACTCGAAGGACGATAACTTCGGCTTCAACGCGGACTCGGGCGAATACGGAGACATGGTGAAGGCTGGCGTCATCGACCCGGCCAAGGTTACGCGCCTCGCGCTGCAAAACGCGGCGTCGATCGCGGGCCTGATGCTCACCACCGAAGCGCTCATCGCCGAAGTGAAGGAAGAAGACAAGAAGGGCGCGGCAGCCGGCGGTCCTGGCGGACCGGGCGGCATGGGCGGGATGTACTAAGCTTCACCGCACAACAAGCTGCAGAGAAAGGCGGGCCGAAGTTGGCCCGCCTTTTTGTATTTAAGATGCCTCTTTTGAGACGCTTGCTAGAGTCCGGAAATACTTTGGATTTGTTCGCCGCTTTCCTTGCCTCTGCCAGTTCGGTCCGCTAAACTGCCCACGCCTCATACGACTCTTCAGGGGAGAGTCATTCGACATGCCGGGACTTTTACAGCGCTTTCTTCCGCGCGAAGAGGGCTTTTTCGATCTTTTTGACAAGCAAGCCGACAACATTGTTGTCGGAGCGAAGGCTTTGCTCCGGATGCTGGAGCACTATACCGGCGTTCCCGAACAAGTTCAGGAAATCAAGGCGATTGAGCACAATGGCGACGAAATCACACACGCCGTCCTGACCAAGCTCAATCAGACATTTATCACGCCGTTCGACCGCGAAGACATTCACGAGCTCTGCAGCCGGCTGGACGACGTGATCGATCTGATCGACGCGGCGGCGAGCCGCTTTGTGCTGTACCGCGTTACGGGAATCCGGGAAGGCACGATCGATCTGGTAAAGGTGCTCGTCAGCGCCACCGAAGAGGTTGCGACGTGCGTCCATGCGCTCAGCACTCCAGAAAAAGCTCTCAAGTTCACCATTGAAATCAATCGCTGCGAAAACGAAAGCGATCGTTTGTGCCGCACTCTGATCGCGCAGCTATTCGACGAAGAGAAAGATCCGGTGCAGATCATCAAGTGGAAGGAAATTTTTGAAGTCATCGAAACCGCTGTGGACAAATGCGAAGACGTCGCCAATGTCATTGAAGGCGTCATCTTGAAGACCGCCTGACGCCGGCGCCATGTCCAGCTTCTCACTCCTGATCGTCGTTATTTTCCTCACACTGGCGTTCGAGTTTTCCAATGGCTGGCACGATGCCGCGAACTCGATCGCCACGGTCGTATCGACGCGCGTTCTGTCACCATTTCGAGCCGTGGCGTGGGCGGCCTTCTGGAATTTCATCGCGGCGTTCGTGTTCGGTACGGCCGTCGCCGGAACCATCGGCAAAGGGTTGATTCACATCGAGATGGTGAATCAACAAGTGTTGCTGGCGGGACTGCTGGGCGCGATCACGTGGAATCTGATCACGCTGATTTTAGGATTGCCGACGAGTTCGTCGCACGCATTGATGGGCGGATACGGCGGCGCAGCCGTGGCACACGCTGGCTATCGCGCGCTGATTGTGTCGGGCTGGGTGAAGCCGGTTCTGTTCATCTTTTTGTCGCCGATTGTGGGCGCGGTGACCGCGATTATTTTGACGATCACGGCGAGCTGGATTGTTCGTAAGCAGCGGCCCCGGCGCGTGGATAAAATTTTTCGGCGGCTGCAATTGCTGTCCGCGGCTTTGTTCAGTCTCGGCCACGGCACGAACGATTCGCAAAAAGGCATGGGCATCATCACGGCCGCGCTACTGGCGGGCGGCGCACTCAGCACGTTCAAGGTGCCCTATTGGGTCATCATTTGCTGTCACCTGGCGATGGGCGGCGGGACGATGGCGGGTGGGTGGCGCATCATCAAAACGATGGGTCAGCGCATCACGAAGCTGACTCCTTTCGGGGGATTTTCAGCTGAAACGGCGGGCGGCTTGACGCTGGTCATGAACGCGGTGTTCGGCATTCCAGTGAGCACCACGCACACGATTACCGGAGCGATCGTCGGCGTGGGCGCTTCGCATCGCATTACCGCGGTGCGTTGGGGCGTGACGCGACGCATCGTTTGGGCCTGGGTACTGACCATTCCCGGGGCAGCGCTGATCGGTGCGGGCGTTTATCACGTGGTGTTGATTGCGCTGCGTTGAACGCTCATCTTCGCCAAGACCTTCGTTAAATTGCTGTTACCACCCGCGTTGAGAGCTGTGCCTACTTACCTATAGCAACTCGGTCACAGCGGTTTCGACGCTCTACGCCTCTTTTATACTGGAAGTTCATGAATCCGCACGCCCAAAGCGCACTCGCAATTTACGAGAGCATCCGGCAGAAAAGCGGCGACCGTCCATCTTCCGGGAATAGTGTCGCCGAACTGACGCGCGCGCTGAACGACTGGCGCTCGAAGAGCGAACCACTGATTTCGTTGAGCCGCTCGGGTCCCGAAGTGCAGCTCGCATTCTTGGAAGCGTCGTACGATTGGTTGCGGCTTGAAGCTCGAGTCGATCGCAATTTTCAGGTGATGGAGACGCTGTCGGATGCGATCCAGCTGGGATTGCAGTGCGTGCCGAAGCCACTGCCCGGAGATGCAGTCGAGCTGATCGTTACCGAGATTCGCCGCGATACATCATCCGCTCGCTTTTACTTCCCTTTCGAGAGATTCCTGTCGTTTCTGGCGGCCGAGCACATCACGGAGCGGGCACGCGTCGAGCTGCGCAAGATTCACGCGCAACTTGCGCCTGCACCGCGAGCGAAAATCGACAAACACCATCAGCGTGTGCGCGCACTGATCGCGCCGCTGATTTATGTCGAGGATGAGAAGCAACTCGACTCGGGGCGCGGCCCGTGGTCGCAGATTGTTTTCGACGAGATCGCGGCGATGGATGCGATCACGCGTTCCGGCTGGATCGGATTGCTGGAGCACTGCCATTCGCTGGAGCAAAGTGCGCCGGGACCCAAGTGGAGCAAGCGTTCGCGAGAATTGCTCTCGGCTCTGGGTGAATCGAAGTCGTTCACAGCGATGGTGCGCTGGCTGGCGATTGGGCCTACGCCTGGGCAAGCGCCAGAGGTGCGCACGCCGGCGGAAGATTCGGCGTATCAGAAAGGCATCGTGCTTTGCGTGGGGCTGACGGATACCCGTGAATCGGCGCTGGCGATCGGCGATTTTGGACTCGCTTGCCTGCGCAAGATTCCGAACATCGGAGCAGTGTCGCAGAAGGTGGGCTTCGCGTGCGTGCAGGCTCTGGGCACGATGGAGAACAAAGAAGCGATCACACAACTGACGAAGCTGCGCACGAAAGTGAAGTATTCAGTCGCGCGCCGTCTGATCGAGAAATCGCTGAGCATGGTGGCCGAACGCGCGGGGATGACCGTCGATGAGTTGGAAGACGTGTCGATTCCGCAGTATCCGCTGGATATCAATGGCGCGCTGGAAGTAAAGGTTGGAGATTGCAAAGCAACCGTTCGCTTGGTCGAAGATGGGCGCGTCGTGGTGTTGTGGGAAAACTCGGAAGGCAAGCGCATCAAAGCGCCACCGTCGCAAGCGCGCAAAGCCGCGCCGAAGAAAATTCGCGCGATCGCCGCGCTCGTGAAGGACCTCGAGCAGTCATACGCCGTGCAGCGGGCGCGGCTCGAAGCTTCATTTCTCGGCACGCGGCGCATTCCGCTGACCCACTGGCGACGCTACTACATCGATCATCCGCTGCTGGGATTTCTGGGGCGCAAGCTGATCTGGGTTTTCAGCAACAATCAGGGCTGGGAGCGCTCGGGCCTCTGGTCGGACGGCGAATTGCGCGATTCGTCGAACAAGCTTGTCGATTTGATACGCGCCGAAAAAGTGCGCTTGTGGCATCCGCTTTCGTACAGCGCCGCCGAGGTGCAGCGATGGCGCACGCGGATTTTTACGGCGGGATTGCGGCAACCGTTTCGCCAGGCGTTCCGCGAGTTCTATCAAGTCACCGACGATGAGCGGAAGACGCGGTTGTACTCGAACCGTTTCGCGGGAATTTTGTTGAGGCAACATCAGTTTGCGAATTTGGCCCGCGCCCGCGGCTGGAGCTACCAACTCATGGGCGTCGGATTCGATGGCGTCAACGTGCCGACGAAAAAGCTCGATCACTGGAATATGAACGTTGAGTTTTATGTCGATCTGCCGCCCGATCGCGATCACGCGGTGCGGCGGTCGTCGCTCGCCGAGCAAGCCGGCGCGGGAGCGAATGTATTCATTGGATCGGACCAGGTGCGCTTTTATCGCGATTTGCGAGAGATTCCCGTGGATGACATACCGGCGATCGTCTATTCCGAAGTGATGCGCGATGTGGACCTGTTTACGACGGTGGCGGCGGTGGGCGACGATTCAACTTGGTCGGATCAAGGTCATCGCGGCACTGGCGTTTTCAGCGAGCGATTCGACGTTAACGATTTTTCGGCGACGACAGCGTTGCGTTCTGAAGTTTTGTCGCGCGTATTGCCCACAACCCCGATCGCGGATCGGTGCAAGCTCGACAAGGCATGGCTCGAGGTGCGCGGGCAGCTCGGGACGTACCGTATTCAGCTTGGATGGGGCGGCGCGATGCTGCAAACCGAGAGCATCACGCGCTGGCTGAAAATTCCACAGAACATTGTGGACGCGGTGCCGCTGGATTTGAGCGCAATTCCGCTCGAAATCGATCCGCGCACGGAGATGATCTTGCGCAAGGCGTTTATTCTGGCGGATGATTGGCGTATTGACGCGCCGGAGTTGGTGCGACAGCTGATGCCGGAGTGAGCGAATAGCGCGACTGTATTTTGAGACCTACCAAACAGGAGGCGCATGCAGTGCGCCTCCTGTTTCGCTTCAGTATCGATCAGCGACTACCGTCCGCTTGCGCTCTTCGCTCCATCGGAGCCTTTCACCGCGATGATTTCGGGTTTGTGAATTTGCGGATCTTTCGCGAGCAGATCTTTCGCCTTTGCGAACAACGCTTTGGCAATTTCACCGTTCAGGTGAGCATTGCGTCCCGCTTCGTCGGCGAAAGTGTCCCAGATTCCAAACTGCGCCGGTCCGATTTTCACCGCATACCACGCGACAGTCCCCGGCTCTTTCTCGGCGAGCGGTTGTGCAGACTTCAGAAATTCCTCGAGCTCCTTCTCTTTGCCTGGCTTTGCCTCGAGATAAGCCCAGATTGCGAGTCTTTCCATGTTTGTACCCTCCACACAAATACGATGCATGAGGGAGGCTCTCGGTTCACTTAGAACGAAGAAATGACATTACACATTCACAGCTGCTGAGCGCGACGAACTGCTTGATACTGCGCGTTATGCCAAAATTAGTGACGACATCCTTGATCATGCTTATTTCAGCTTGTCTTCGAGCTCGACCCAGCGTGAGTAGAGTTCGTCGATTCGTTCTTGCGCCGCTTCTAGTTCGAGCGAAACCGCGTGCAACTTCACGCCGTCGCTCATGATCGCCGGGTCGAGCAGCGCATCATGCTTTGCCTGGAGCTCTGCCTCAGCTTCTGCCACGCGCTGTTCGATCGTTTCGAGCTCCCGATTTTCTTTATAGGACAGCTTCTTTTTCGCGCTCGCGACGCGAGAAGCAGCGGCCGCAGCGGCGGTAGGGTTGGATTTGTCTGCGTTCGCACCCGCGCTCTTCGTGACCGCTGACTCCTGCTTGCGGCTCGTCATTTTCCGCTCGCGTGACCATTCCTCCCATTGCGAGTAATCGGCAAACCGCTCGGCTCCGCCAGTGCCGTCCAGCCCCAACACGACCGTGGACACTCGATCGAGCATGTAGCGATCGTGCGTCACCAGCACGAGCGCACCGGTGTATTCGAGCAAGCTCTCTTCGAGAATCTCCAACGTTGGAATGTCCAGGTCGTTCGTAGGTTCGTCCAGCAGCAAAATATCGGCTGGTTGAAGCATGAGCTGCGCGATCAAGACGCGCGCTCTTTCGCCACCCGAGAGGCGACCCACTTTCTGATTGAGCTGTTCCGCCGTGAACAAGAATCGTGCCGCCCAGCCGCCAACGTGAATCACTTGATCGCGATAAATCACGGAATCGCTGTCGGGCGCGAGTGCGCGACGCAAAGTCACATCGGGATCGAGCTCACGATTTTGATCGAAGTAAACGATGCGCAAGTTGTCGGCCTGCCGCATCACGCCCGAGTTCGCCTTCACATCGCCGCGCAGCAATCGCAGCAGCGTCGTCTTTCCACTTCCATTCGGCCCGACCAACCCGACGCGCATACCGGATGTGACGATGAAATGGAGATTGTCAAACAACGCGCGCTCGCCGTAGGAGTAGCTAACGCCATCAAGCGTGATTAGTTGTTTCGTCTTCCGCTCTGACGCCGAGAAATCGATCGTCGCACTCGTACTTTTGGTGCGCGTGCTCATTTCCGCCAGGTCGCGGATCATCTCGTGCGCTTTATCGATGCGCGCCTTGGATTTCGTCGTGCGCGCCTTCGGTCCGCGCCGCAGCCACTCGATTTCGGTATGCACGCGGTTCTCGAGCGCCTCCTGGCGGTTGCGCTGCGCGTGCAGATACTCCTCTTTTTTCTCGAGAAACGTACTGTAGTTCCCCGAGACTCGTAGCGCGCCGTCTTCGTACGCGGGATTGAGTTCGACCACTTCGTTCGCCACATTCTCCAAAAAATATCGATCGTGGCTCACCACGACGCAGGCGAACGCGCCATTTTGCAAAACACCTTCGAGCCACTGAATTCCAGCAAGATCGAGATGGTTGGTCGGCTCGTCGAGTAGCAAAATGTCGGGCGCCTGTACGAGCGCCTCGACAATCGCGAGCCGCTTTCGCCAGCCGCCGGAGAGTCGCGACGCATCATCATCCAGCAGATCGGCGAAGCCTGCTCGGCCAAGGATTTCAGCCATCCGCGCAGCACGATCGCTCTCGGGGACTTGCGCGGCATCGAACGCGCGCGTCACCACCGCTCGAACCGTCTCGCCTTCAGCGAAATCCGAAATCTGCAACACGCTGCCAAGTCGAATTCCCTTGCGGACCGCGACGTCACCACTATCCGCCGTCACTCTGCCGTGCAAAATCGCGAGCAGCGTTGACTTCCCCGAACCATTCGGCCCGATGATGCCGATGCGCTCGCCTTCCGAAACAGTGAACGAAATATTGCGAAACAATGGCGCTATGCCGAACCGCTTCGCCAATCCACGCGCGCTGATTATCGGTGCCAAAAGTTCTCCGTTCTAGCCCGCTACAACACGTACTCGCTACCACTATCCAGCACACCAGAATATCAGGCCCGCAAATCAAACACGAAAGGCATGCTGAGTTCTGATATCCTCGCGCCCTTGACCACGCCAACTCCACCGCGCAGCCTGAACACATTCGACGCCACCATGATCGTCATGGGTGGCATCGTCGGCTCCGGCATCTTCATCAACCCCTATGTCGTCGCG
The DNA here is from genome assembly GCA_963850795.1 of uncultured Acidobacteriota bacterium. GTDB lineage: Bacteria > Acidobacteriota > Terriglobia > Acidiferrales > UBA7541 > Acidiferrum. Next base: position 58,787 of record CAWKNS010000037.1, read on the forward strand.
CTCCACGTGCACACGCCTTTTCTGATTCTCGGCGTCTGGGTTCTCGGCGGCGTGCTCGCACTCCTCGGCAGCTTCATCTGGGCCGAACTCGCGACGCGCTTGCCGCAAGCCGGCGGCCAGTATCTCTATCTTCGCAAGGCGTATCACCCCTCCGTCGCTTTCCTGTACGGCTGGGTGCTCCTGCTCGTAACGCAAACCGGCGGCATGGCTGCCGTGGCGGTGACATTCGCGAAATATTTTCGCGAAATCAGCGGCGTTACGGTGAGCGACGGCGCGATCGCAGCGATCGTTTTGCTCGGACTCACTGCAATCAACTGTCTCGGCGCACGCGCCGGCAGCAACGTCCAAAGCTTGCTGATGATTCTGAAATCCGCCGCGATCGTCGCTATGGTCATCCTCGGACTCGCGCTCGGTGGCGGACACACTCATCTTCGACCGCTTCTCGACCGCCCAGCGTCCACTTCGCTGATCGGCGCCGTCGGCGCGGCGATGATTCCGATCGCGTTCGCTTACGGCGGCTGGCAAACCGCAACTTTCGTCGCCGGCGAGATGCGCGATCCGCGCCGTGAGCTCTCGCGCGGCCTGATTGCCGGAGTTCTCGGCGTCGTCGCTCTCTACCTCTCGGTGAATTTTGTTTGCTTGCGCGTTCTCGGCCCACTCGGCCTCGCGGAAACTCACACTCCCGCGAGCGCCGTGATGCGCGCAGCACTCGGCGAACGTGGCGCATTCTGGATCGCCGTCGGAATCGCAGTCTCAACGCTTGGCTTCCTCAGCCAAGGCATCCTCACCGCACCGCGCGTCTACTTCGCGATGGCTCGCGACGGATTATTTTTTAAAAGCGTCGGATGGCTCTCGCCAAAAACCGGTGCGCCGGTCGTCGCCATCGTTGTGCAAGGAATCGCCGCGACGATCATTGCGCTTTCCGGCCGATACGAGCAGATTCTCAACTATGTCGTTTCGATCGATTTCATTTCCTTCGCGCTGACCGCCGCTTCCCTTTTCGTCTTTCGGCGCCGCGACAAGTCAGGAACCGCGCTGGATCCTGACTCTAGCGGCTACCGCGTCCCGGGCCATCCTTACACCACTGCCCTTTTCGTTCTGACCTGCGCGGCCATCGTCACCAGCACAATCCTCACGTATCCCACGAACAGCATCTTCGGCTTCATAATTCTTGCCGCTGGAATTCCCGTATATTTGTACTGGAGCCGCAAGCCACGCGCAGCAACCACAACATCGCAGTGACGCACCGAGCACACTTCGCCTGAATTCATGACACCTCTTCATCGCCATTCCGACTACATGCAGTGGGCCAAGCTCCACAGCAAATCGCGCTTCAACCTCGCCACAAGCGGAGTCGGTGCGTTTCCGCTGCGCGAACTCCCCGTCACCATCGACGACCTCGAAATCAACGGCGACAATTCTTACGGCTTCGCGCCGCTACATCACGCGATTGCAACCAAACACGAAGTCGATCCGGCGTGTGTTGTCGAAGCTGCTGGCACCTCGATGGCGAACTTCCTCGCGATGGCCGCTCTGATCGATCCCGGCGACGAAGTTCTGATCGAAAGCCCGACTTACGAACTCGTCGCCTCGGCTGCACGCTATCTACAAGCAAAAATCGTTCGCTTCCCTCGACACGAAAAAGATGGATTCGCCGTCGATACCGAAGAAATTCGCAAAGCGATCACGCCAAAAACGAAGCTCGTTTTCATGACCAATCTTCACAACCCAAGCAGTGTCCTGACTCCTGACCAGACCTTGAGGCAAGTCGGCGAGCTCGCAGCATCCGTCGGCGCACAAGTTCTGGTCGACGAGGTCTACCTCGACGCGGTCTACGAAAACACACCACGCACTTCGTTCCATTTAGGCAAGAATTTCGTCGTTACGAACAGTTTGACAAAGGTCTACGGCCTGAGCGGCCTTCGCTGCGGCTGGATTCTCGCGCAACCTGACCTCGCCCGCGCGATCTACGCACTGAACGATCTCTTCGCCGCCACCCCGGTGCATCCGACCGAAATTCTCAGCGTCATTGCATTCCAGAACCTCGACAAAATTCGAGACCGCGCACGCAAAATCGTCGAAGCCGATCGGGCCGACCTCAAATCATTCCTCGACGCCAATACAGCACACGTAGCGGCGGTTCGCAGCCCATACGGCACCACGTGTTTTCCAAAGCTGCTGCGTGGTGATGTTGCTGATTTGCTGCAACGCCTGCGCACCGAGTTCCAAACGACGGTCGTCCCCGGAAAGTTTTTCGAGATGCCCGATCATTTCCGCATCGGCATGGGAGTTGACCACGACATGTTCGCCGAAGGCCTAAATCGCCTTTCAGCCGCGCTGCGATCCTAGAAGGGCTACCTTTTCGCAAGCATCCTGAATCGCGCCTTATGGCAACTGCATCCAATGTGCCCAACCATGAAGATCGCCTCTCTCAACGTAGGCCTTCCTCGCGAAGTGCTCTGGCACGGCCAGCCCGTAACCACTGGAATCTTCAAATCACCGACTACCGAACGCATTCGCCTTCGCAAACTCAATCTCGACGGGGACCGTCAAGCGGACCTCACCGTACATGGCGGCGCGCACAAAGCCGTCTATTGCTACGCCGCCGAACACTACGACTATTGGCGAAAAAAACTTCCCGGTCGAGAATTGCCGCTGGGTTCGTTTGGCGAAAACTTCACGATCACAGGATTACTCGAGGAAAACGTCCATCTCGGCGATCGATTCGCGATCAACGACGCCGAAGTCGTGGTCACGCAGCCGCGGCTTCCCTGCTACAAGTTGGGAGTGCGATTCGGATCTGACGAAATGGTCAAGAAATTTCTCGCCAGCCGCCGCACCGGCTTCTATCTCGCCGTTACACGGGAAGGCACCGTCGCCGCCGGCGATGAAATAATTCCCGTCGTGCAAAATGCGAGTCGAATCTCGATCGCCGACTTCATGCGGCTATTCCTGGCAAAATCCTTGAACGACGCGGACCGCGTCGCTCTTCAGGAGCTCTACACGCTGCCTTCAGTTCCGGACGATTGGAAGCACTATTTCCACCAACGTGCTTCCTGACACCTACGCGTCTAGTGTTCGGATACGACCGGCAAATCAACGAAGCTCGCTGCTCCCTGCGCATGGTAAACGCGCTGCGTCGCCTTCACGTAATCCGCAGGCTTCGCGAAGAAAATGTTCGGCACAAACGTCTGTGGGTTCCGGTCGTATAGCGGAAACCAACTCGATTGCACCTGCACCATGATGCGATGCCCCGGAAGAAACACGTGATCGACCGTTGGCAAAATAAATTTGTACGTTAGCGGCGTGTTTGGCGTGATCGCTTTCGCCGTCGCGAAACTCTCGCGATATCGTCCGCGGAAAATATCCATCGCAATGTTGAGTTCATATCCGCCCATCTCAGGCCGGCTTGCGATCTCTTCGGGATAAACATCGATCAGCTTCACCACCCAATCGCTGTCGCTGCCACTCGTCGAGGCGACAAGATTCACCACCGGCGCTCCGCCAACGCGAACCGGATCCTTTAGCACCGGCGACTCGTACGTCAGAATGTCGGTACGTCCATCGACAAACCGCTGATCGATCAGCAGCCAACGCCGCCAAGTATCTCCGTCCGACGCAATCACAGGCCGCGGAACATACGGCACCGGCCGCGCCGGATCGGAAATATATTCATCCGAGCCCGCCGCCGACTTTGCATCGCGCTCGGTCGGAGCATCGAACGACAAGCCGAAATTGCTCGTCAAGTACAGCGGCTTCGATTTCACCGCACACGTCGGACACGCGAGCGGCCACGCCTTCAATCGATCCCAGTGATTTTCGCCCGTGTTGTAGATAAAGACCGGCGGCGTGTCGGCGTTTGCCGCGCCATCGCGCAAATACTGATCAAAAAATGGCCGCAACACATCGCGCCGGAATTGCAACGCCGTATCGCCATCCAACCGCAAAGGTCCGAGCGTCGATCCTTCGTAATTCACACCGCTGTGCCGCCACGGCCCCATCACTAAATAATTTTTGTTGTTGTTCGTATCCTTCGGCTCGACCGCGAGATAGCAATGAATCGCGCCCCACATGTCTTCTTGATCCCACAACCCTTGGATCCACATCACCGGCACAGTTAGCGGCTGCTGCCCCATCACTTTGTCGAGCGCCTGATTCTCCCAAAACGAATCGTACGCAGGATGTTCTGTAATTTTTTTCCAGAACGGCATCTGATCCATGCCCGCCGCTTTCGCAAAATCGCCCAACGAGCCGGCGCGTAAATAGTTATCGTAATCGTCAAGTCCATTCCGAATAATCTTTCCACCTTCGCCGCGTGCTTCCGTCTGTCCCGCAATGTAGTCAAGATTATTTTGCCGGAACGCGCCAAAGTGAAACCAGTCGTCGCCCATCCACCCATCGACCATTGGGCTCATCGGCGCCGCCACTTTCAGCGCTGGATGCGGATGTACCAGCGCCATCACGACAGTAAATCCTTCGTACGAACTGCCCAGCATCCCAACTCTGCCGTTCGACTCCGGCACATTCTTCACGAGCCAATCGATCGTATCGTACGCATCGGTCGAATGATCGACCTCACTCGAATTCAGCGGCCCACGCAACGGTCGCGTCATCACATAGTCGCCTTCAGAGTGATACTTCCCGCGCACGTCCTGAAAAACACGTATGTACCCCTCTTTTACGAAAACCTCGTCGCCCTGCGGCAGCTCATTCAACATCAAGAACGAATCCGACCGCTCCGCACGATGCTCTGCGTCGTACGGAGTGCGCGTCAGCAACATCGGCGCATTCTTCGCCCCATTCGGAATCGTGATGACTGTGTATAATTTCACGCCGTCGCGCATCGGAATCATCACTTCGCGCTTCGCGTAGTCATACCCCGTCGCCGGCTTCTCGAATTTCGGCGGGATATCCGGCGTCAATGGCGGCGTCTGCGCCGAAACACTCGACACAGCGGTTGCAAATAGTAGTACGAGCAAGAAGAAACGATTCACGGTGCGGTCTCCGGGTAGAGATTTTCCGCATGAGCATAAGCGAAATCAGGTTGTTAACGCGAAGGTATTTGCGTTACGCGACGCTCAGATAGCAGGCGAATCTATTTTGCAGGGTTCGAGCCGTTCCAGCCTCACGCTGGCAGTCCAAAAATCTTCGACAGCGTGCCACCCAAAATAAGCTTCCGAGCCGATTCTGGCACATGGTTCGCGTCAAACATCGCGTTGTACTGCGACAAGACATGCTCCGCGCCCGATGGGCTCGTATCCGTACCAAACACGATTTTGCTGAACGCGCTCGGATTGTTTTCGGGCGTTTCCGTACCTTCGCCCGTCTTCGACCACCAGAAAAATTTCGAAAATTCTCGAGACGCCCACTCAGTTTCGTCAGTGTCGATCCGCTCAGATCGAAAAAGACATTGGGGTTCCACCGCGCGATTTCCGCGGACCACTGATAGTCGGGATTCCCACAGTGCGCCCCGATGACGGTAATTTGCGGGAAGCGGCGTGCGATTTCTTCGATATATTGTGTGCTCATGCGATAGGACGCGACGTCTTCGGGCTCGGTGAATTTGGCCCGCAGCACGATGCCCGTGTGAAAAAGTACCACCCACTTGTAGCGATTCGCGAGTTCGTAGACTTTCGTGTACGACGGGTCCACGTAGGTTTTCTTCGGGAATTCGAGTTCGCCGAGTCCCCGATAGCCGAGGTCGTGAAGCTCCTCGATCTGTTGCGTGACATCGGGCGCGTCGAGGAGAACGGATCCCATGGGAATGATGCGCGTCGGATGCTTTTTCGCGGCTTCGGCGACCTCTTTGCGGTCTTCAAATGGCGTGAGCATGCAAGCCGGTGATATTCAGATGCTCGGTCGTCCGGAGAAAATCGTCGATAAATCCCGGCTTTTTCTTGAAGTGCATATGAATATCGACAATCCGGCTTCCGCCTGCGGCCGCGGGGGCGGTAGAATCTGTGGGGCGTTGGGGCGGCCGTTCACTTGCTCTGCGGCGAAAGAGCTAACGTGGCGGCCGCGGCCGTTTTGAGCGTGCCGGTCATAAACGAGCGTCGTGAGAGTTCATTTTTCATCGCGTCTCCAGGGAACTGTGAGTGGCGTCACAGTCTACACTTCTTCAAACGAATCCTCGTGGATCCGTTCAAGAATTTATGAAGGTCTGGAGCCGACTTTTTAAGGCGACGCCGGCGTCATTGACTACATGCACCGGCATCGCGGTTTCGTTTTCTGGCGGGCGAAAACGGATACGCCGAACTCAGTTCACTGTGAGGTTTAGCGTGGCCTTCCGAGTCAGCGTGCCCGAAACCCCTTGCAAGGTCAGGGTGTGGCTGCCAGTAGGAGCATTGCTGGCCACCGTGATGGTGACCGTTGCCGATTGCGGGTTGACGCCGCCTGACCGATGCCGTGGAAACCGAGCAGCTGATCTTCGCAGTGCCGCCAGTGCACGACAATGCCGCATCGCCGGTGAAACCGTCGATCGAAGACACGGTCACCGTCGTGGAGCCGGAATGCGACCTGGCCACCGTAATCGACGATGGCGAAACAGCGACGGCAAAATCGGAAATCGCCTGCGTCTGGGTATTGGAAGTGCTGCCAAGGAAATTGCCGCTGCTCGAACTGAAAGTAGCAACAACCGTATGCGTCCCGACCGAGAGCGAGCTGCTGGAGAAGGCAGCCGTGCCCGCAGATAGAGTCTTGGAAGCGGACGCAGTCGAGCTGCCGTCAACGAAGAATTTGACGGTGCCTGCGAGTGTCCCAGCCGAAGCAGAAGAAACCGACGCTGTGAAAGTGACGGATTTCCCGACGACCGACGGACTCGCGCTCGTCGTGAGCGTCGTTGTGGTCGGAGCCGCAGTGACGCTCTCATTGAGCACCGAAGAGGTGCTCGCGAGAAAATTTCCGTCGCCGAGATATTTTGCGGTAAGCGAATGCGCACCCAATGTGAGGACGCTGGGCGCCACAACCAACTGAGCAACACTTCCCGATACCGAGGCGCTGCCAAGAGTTGCAGTCCCATTGAGAAAAGTGACCGTACCGGTCGCCGAGCCGCTATTAGCAGGCGCAATCGCTGCGGTCAGCGTGACGCTCTGCCCGAAGATCGCGGGATTGGAACTCGCACCGAGCAAAGTGGAGGTCGTGGCTTGATTGACACGCTGCGTCAACGCACCCGACGAGCTCGCGGCGAGATTCGCGTTTCCAGAGTACGCGGCGGTGAGCGAGTGCGATCCGGTCGCAAGCGCGGAAACCGCGATCTGTGCCGCATTGCCAGACACAGGCGCAGTGCCCAACACCGTCGCCCCGTCCATAAACGTCAACGAACCCGTCGCAGCAACCCCACTGGGAGGCACGACCGACGCTGTGAGCACGATGCCCTTTCCGAATGTCGATGGATTCGAGCTAGACGAAATTCCCGTCGTCGTCGCCGCCGGCGTAACGGACTCGCTGATCGCACCGGAAGTGCTCGCCGCGAAGTTGGCGTCGCCGTTGTAGCGAGCGGTAACGGAATGCGTGCCGCCATTCAAATTAGAAACGGTGAGTTGAACCGTCTCCGTCGAAAGCGAAACCGTCCCGAGCGTCGCGGCGCCATCGAGGAACGTCACCGTGCCACCTGCGAAGTCACCTGCAATCGACGGCGTAACCGTCGCGGTAAACGTGACCGGCTGAGCGAACACAACCGGGTTCACGCTCGCTGCGATCGAAACCGAAGAAGAAACCGGCGTCACAGTTTCGGTGAGCGGCGCCGAGGTGCTGCCAGTGAAATTTGTGTCACCGCTGTACGTGGCGGTGATGGTGTGCGTTCCGCCCAGGAAACCGCCGTAAATCAAGGTGGCGGTGTTGTGCTGCACACCGTTGTTCGTAACGATCGCGGAGCCCAGAGACGTAGCGCCATCCGAAAACGAGACGTTACCCGTCGCAGGAACACCATTCGGCGTCTGAACCGTAGCCGTGAACTGCACAGCCTGACCGAACGGCGCCGGATTCAAGCTCGAAACGTTAGTAACCGTGGTCGAAGCCTGCGTAATATTTTCGGTGACCGCGCTGGAGGTGCTGGTCGCGAGAGTAGCGCTACCGGAAAAAACCGCCGTCAGCGAGTGCGCCCCGAGAGCGAGAGTCGTGATCGAAAGCTGCGCGACGTTGTTGCTGATCGTCGCCGTTCCCAATGACGTCGTCCCGTCCATGAAATTGATCGTGCCCGTAGCGGAGAGACCCGTCGGCGGCGTCACCGTGCCCGTAAGCGTAACGGACTGCGCAAACGTCGCGGGATTCGGAGAAGCGCTTAGCGCGGTCGTCGTGACACCGACCGAGATCACCGCACTGATAGGCGCGCTCGTGCTCCCGGTGAAATTCGCATCGCCAGCGTACTGCGCAGTGACGGAGTGCGAGCCGACCGACAGAGTCGTTGTCGAAAAATGAGCAGTGTTGCCGCTAACACTGCCAGAACCAATCGAAACTCCGCCGTCGAGAAAATTGACAGTGCCCGTCACCGGATTGCTCGGCGAGGGCGTGACAATGGCTGTAAAGGTCATGTTTTGTCCGGCGGGTGCAGTACTCGGGCTGGCCGAAACAGTAGTGCTCGTCGATGTCTGAACCGAGTTAACCGTGACAGTGCTCGATTGGCTGGTATTGAAATTGGCGTCGCCCTGATACACAGCAATGATGACGTGCGAGCCAATCGACAACTTCGAGAGCGTGAGCTGCGCCTGATTGTTCGTCGGCGTCACATCACCAAGGTCGGTCCCAGTAGTTTCGTCGAAAAAGCTAACGAGCCCAGTCACGGAAGCCGCTGAGTTCTGCTGGACGTTCGCAGTCAAAGTGAACGACAGCCCGTACGGAACCGTCAGCACGTTGGAAGACAAAGTCGTTGTGGTCTGCGCCTGAGATACGAATTCGGAAACAGAGTTCGACGTCGCGGCAGTGAAATTCGAGTCACCACTAAAAACCGCGTAAACCTGATGAGTTCCTGTGGACAGTGTGCCGTACTGCAACACCACCTGATCGGTGGTCATCGGAACCGTCTTGAACGGCGTTGCTCCGTCGAAGAACGTCATCGTGCCCGACGGGTTCGGTTGCGAGAAGGGCGGAGTGAGCGTGACGGTGTAATTCACCAAGAAGCCGAATGTCGTTGACGCGCTGCTGCTCGTCAGCGAAAGCTGCGGAACGGCCGCCTGCCGTAAATACGTGTAACTACCCGTTGCGTTCGCGGTGACTATGTCCAGACGCCCATCGTCATTGAAATCCGCGAGCACGAGCCCCTCAGGAGTAGCGCCCGTCGAGAAATTAGGGCCCGTCGCAGGAACCGCAGCCGTGAACGCCCCGGTGCCGTCACCGAGTAACACGCTGACGGAGTTTGAAGTCGAATTGGTGACCGCCAAATCAAGGAAGCCATCGGCGTTGAGGTCGCCGGCCGCGATCGCAAACGGTCCACTGCCCACGGCGGGGCTCACGGGCGCGGGCGCGAAGGTGCACGCCGTCGGCGCTCCGGCGGAGCAATTTTGATTCAGAAAGAATCGAGACGGTATTGTCGTTGGAATTCACGACGGCGAGGTCGAGGTTCCCGTCGCGATTGAAGTCGCCGACTGCGAGGGCAAAAGGCCTTTGGCCGGTCGCGATTGATGCCGTGGCGGGAGTGAACGTGCCGTCGCCATTCCCCATCAGCAACGTCACGGTGTTGTCGCCCGAGTTCGCAATTGCTAGGTCGAGAATGCCGTCACCGTTGAAGTCGGCCGTGACCATATCGTAAGGAATGAGTCCGGTGACCGGCGCGGACGGAGACGCGGTAAAGCCGCCGGTAGCGTCGCCGAAGAGAATGGTGACCGTGCCGGGACCGTTGGGTACGGCTCGCGGATAGCAATCGACCGGATCGGTCCCACACGTGTTCAAAACAGCGAGATCGATCTTACCGTCGCCATTGAAATCACCCGCAACGATCGCGGTCGGAAGAAACCCAGGCAACGTGATGAGATTTACAGGGCGAAAGTTACCGCCGCCGCTGGGGACCATGACACTAACGGTGTTGTCCGAGGAATTCGTAATCGCGAAACCAATCTGCCCGCTATTGAAGACATCGAGAGCGACGATTCCCCACGGCGTATGGCCGGTGGGATACGACGGACCCGTGGTAAAAGGCCCGCTGACATTGCTGGTCTCAATC
>CAWKNS010000038.1:0-234073 GCA_963850795.1 uncultured Acidobacteriota bacterium
ACTGAATCTCGAGGGCCTCGTCGAGGTAGATTTCGCGTTTCGGCCCGATGACCTTGTAACCTCTCGCAGCGATCCATCGGCGAATCGCATCGTAGGTCAGCTCCGCGCTGTTGTTGTCGGGTTTCGAGTAGCCGCAAGCAAGCGTTGCCGAAGGCAACTGTTTCTGACTGCAGCCGCTGCGGTTCGAAATCCGTCGCTTCAGAGCCACGAACGGCTCGCCTTCGAGCGAGCCTGAATCGGCGCAGCGATGCCACAGCACGCCGCGCGTCTCTGCGATGGCTTCGTGGGGCAGACACTTCAGCAGCGTATCTTCCAATCGCTCTATCTCTTCGTAACTGGAAACCTTGGAACGAACTGACGCAATCGCCAGCTCTGGCTTTCGTTTCATCAGCACCGGCACAGACCGGATGCTGTCGCTCATTTGGTCGAGCTCGGCGTCAATCCATTTCACGGACAGGGATGCCGTTCGGATCGATTTCTCCAGGCGCCGTCGGAAATCTTTCAATAGCTCGCGTTTGTCGGCGAGCGTGCCCGCTTTGGATTTCATTTCGCGGATGGCGCACAACGACACGCCCATGTCGCGAAGCGCCAGGATCGAAGCCAATTCCTCAAGCTGTTCCGGGTGGTAGTAGCGGTAGCCCGTCAAGGGATTCACGCTGGCGGGTCGCAACACGCCGATTTCATCGTAAAAGCGAAGCGCTTTGACGGTGATCCCGCTGACCTGCGCGAATTTTCCGATCTGATACAAAATCGTCCGAACCTCGTGTGCCGTTGCGCGGAAAAGTGATTGATTCGGAAAGAATATCACTGTCGGAATGAATCGGACGAAGTCTGCGCCAGGCCCGGCACTTCGCGGCGAGAGGCGTTCACCCTTCGACCAAGTTCAGGGCAGGCTCCAGCGAACGTGGGAAAAGCGGGTCGGGCCACTTCGGCCGGGATGATGGGATTTGAGGGGTTGGCGCGACGAGGGTCGACCGTAAAAGCGGCGCTGAAGCGCCGCAGTCCAAGGGGGGCGACCCTTCGGCTGCGCTCAGGGTAAATCTGCGCCGAAAGGCGGCGCAGATTTAGGCGGTTAGGGTCAACGAGCTCCGGCTAGGCTCTCCCTGCGACGGGGCTCAGGGTAAAGTGGCTCTCAGAGCGCCGCTTTACCGTTCGGGGGCGGATTTCTGCTGTTGGATGCGGGTGTAAGCCGTTGGGAATGAGTGCGTTGATTTGAGGGGTGGGGGATGTTACTTTGGTGTGGTCCTCTTTTTGCGGTTTTTGCCAGCTCACTGAGCGATCAGACTAGCGGGGCTTGGGTCCCGCACCCTACGTAAGGAGAATTTGTTTTGAGCGAAGGATTGCGGAATTTTCTGTTCACATCGGAATCGGTAACGGAAGGTCACCCGGACAAGATTGCGGATCAGATCTCGGATGCGGTGTTGGATGAAGTGCTGCGCCAGGACCCGAAGGGGCGCGTAGGCTGCGAGACGTTGGTGACGACGGGATTGGCGGTGGTGTCGGGCGAAATCACGACGACGGCGACGCTGGATTACGACACGATCGTGCGCGAGACGATCAAGGGCGTTGGGTACGACCGCGCGAAGTATGGATATGACTGCGAAACGTGCGCGGTGATGAGCACGGTGAAGAAGCAGTCGCCGGACATCGCGATGGGCGTGGATACGGGCGGCGCGGGCGACCAGGGATTGATGTTTGGATTCGCGTGCGACGAGACGGAAGAGTTGATGCCGATGCCGATTCAGTTGGCGCACCGGCTGGCGCAGAAGTTGTCGGAAGTGCGAAAGAGCAAGAAGGTGCCGCACTTGCGGCCGGATGGGAAGTCGCAGGTTTCGATCGAGTATCGCGATGGTCGGCCGGTGCGCGTCGATACGGTGGTGATTTCGACGCAGCATGGCGACAAGATTTCGGCGAAGGATTTGTACGACGGGATTGTGGAGCATGTGATCAAGCCGATCGTGCCGGCGAACATGCTGGACAAGAATACGAAGTATCACATCAATCCGACGGGACGCTTTGTGATTGGCGGGCCGATGGGCGATGCGGGATTGACCGGGCGGAAGATTATCGTCGATACGTACGGCGGATATAGCCGGCACGGCGGCGGCGCGTTTTCGGGCAAGGATCCGTCGAAGGTGGATCGCTCGGCGTGCTACATGGCGCGGTACATCGCGAAGAATGTGGTGGCGGCGGGATTGGCGCGCAAGGCGGAAGTGCAACTGGCGTATGCGATCGGCGTGGCGGAGCCGGTGTCGGTGATGATCGATGCGTTCGGAACCGCGACGGTGGCGGAAGAGAAGATCAACGCGCTGGTGCGGGAGTCGTTCAAGCTGACGCCGAAGGCGATCATCGAGACGCTGGATTTGCGGCGGCCGGTTTATAAGCCGACGGCGGCGTACGGGCACTTTGGGCGTACGGGGCCGGGATTCACTTGGGAGAAGACGGACCGAGCGGACGCGCTGCGTAAGGCGGCGGGGCTTGGTGTCGTGGCGGGCGCAGAAGTCGGCGCGCGGTAAAGTTTTCGAGGGCGGGCTCAGGCTCGCCCTCGATTTGTTTTGTGTCCATTTGGGATTGAATCGGTATCTTCGGTAGTTTTCTTGTGCGTCCCCTTCGCGAACCGACGTTAGCCGGAACAGGTTCGCCGCAAAAAGTTCGCCGGAAAAAATCAAAAGAGGAGCAACACTTGGCTACAGCTGAATTGAAGTCGGGCGATGTGAAAGACATCAAGCTCGCGGATGCGGGCAAGCGCAAGATCGAATGGGCCGGGAATCAGATGCCGGTGCTGGAGTCGATCCGGAAGCGCTTTCTGAAAGAGAAGCCGCTGAAAGGGCTGCGCGTTTCGGCTTGTTTGCACGTGACGAGCGAGACGGCGAACCTGATGATCGCGCTGCGCGATGGCGGCGCGGATGCGGTGCTGTGCGCGTCGAATCCGCTGTCGACGCAGGACGAAGTTGCGGCGTCGCTGAATCGCGATTACAACATTCCGACGTACGCGATCAAGGGCGAGGATAACGATACGTATTATTCGCACCTGCGCGCGGCGCTGGATCACAAGCCGCAGATGACGATGGACGATGGCGCGGACCTAGTGACGATGCTCTTGACGAAGCGGACGGACTTGGTGCCTGGAGTGATCGCTGGTACGGAAGAAACGACGACCGGCGTGATTCGTCTGCGCGCGATGGCGAAGGACGGCACGCTGAAGTATCCGATCATCGCGGTGAATGATGCGATGACGAAGCACTTTTTTGACAATCGCTACGGCACGGGACAATCGACGCTGGATGGCGTGATTCGCGCGACGAACATCTTGCTCGCGGGCTTGAAGGTGGTTGTGGCCGGCTACGGCTGGTGCGGCCGCGGCGTCGCGATGCGCGCAAAGGGTTTGGGCGCGGACGTGATCGTCACCGAAATCGATCCGGTGAAGGGAATCGAAGCGGTGATGGACGGTTTCCGCGTGATGCCGATGGAGCAGGCAGTCAAGGAAGGCGACGTCTACATCACCGTGACCGGCAACAAGAACGTGATTCGCGGCGAGCATTTCGCGGCGATGAAGAACGGTGCGGTGGTTTGCAACTCGGGGCACTTCAACGTCGAGATCGATATTCCGGCGCTGGAGAAGTTGTCGAGCGGGAAGCGCGAGGCGCGGCCGCTGGTCGATGAATATACTTTGAAGGGCGATAAGAAGGTTTATCTGCTCGGCGAAGGACGGTTGGTGAATTTGGCGACTGCCGAAGGGCATCCGGCTTCAGTGATGGACATGAGCTTCGCGAACCAGGCGCTGTCGGCGGAACACTTGATGAAGAATCACAAGACGATGAAGCCGGAAGTTTACGTTGTGCCAGAGCATCTCGATCGCGAGATTGCGCGGCTCAAGCTGGAGTCGATGGGGCACAAGCTGGATGTGCTGACGCCGGAGCAGGAGCACTACCTCGCTTCGTGGAACGAAGGCACGTAAGAATCGCGAAGTAAAGAAGCAACGACGTAGCATAGGACGGGACGTCGTCACGCTTCAAGCTGCAACACAGCATTAACATTGGACGAATGGGATGAAGCGATTTCGCTTCATCCCATTTTTCTTTTTGGGGAAAGTCTTGTAAGTTGATGGCGGGAAATTCTATGTGGGATTTGGCTACAGCTTGTCTCGATACGGCTCGATTGCGCGGCGCGAAGTATGCGGACGTGCGCGTGATGCATCTGCGCCAGCGCGACTTGACGACGAAGAATGGGCAGGTAGGGACGCTGGCGCAGTCGGAGTCGATCGGGCTGGGCGTGCGCGTTTTGGCGAGCGGCGGCTGGGGCTTTGCTTCGACGGACAAGCTGACGCGCGACGGCGTGGCGGCGTGCGCGGCGCAGGCCGTTTCGATCGCGAAGGCTTCGGCGCTGGCGAAGCGCAAAGAAGTGGTGATGGCGCATGAGGATGCGTACGTCGACAGCTGGGTGAGCCCGTTTCGCAAGGATCCGTTCGAAATTCCGTTGGAGAAGCAGCTCGATTTGCTGTTGGCGGCGGATGCGGAGATGCGGCGTGTCAAGGGCGTGACGCTGACCGAGACCGATCTGCAATTTCGCAAGATCGATTCATGGTTTGCGTCGAGCATCGGCTCGCGGATTCACCAGCGCAAAGTGATCTCGGGCTGCGGGATTGGCGCGACCTGCTATAAGGGCGACGAGATTCAGAAGCGGTCGTATCCAAATAGTTTTGGCGGGCAGCATGCGCTGCAAGGTTATGAGCTTGTTGAAGAGATGGAACTTATTAAGAATGCGCCGCGGATTGCGGAAGAAGCCGTCGCGCTTCATTCGGCTGCGCATTGTCCGCAGACGACGGGCACGCTGATTTTGGGCGGAAGCCAGCTTGGATTGCAGATTCATGAGTCGGTGGGGCATCCGATCGAACTCGATCGCGTGCTGGGCGAGGAAGCGAATTTTGCCGGGACGAGTTTCCTCACGCTCGACAAGCTGAACAAGCTTCGCTACGGCTCAGACATTGTCAACGTTGTTGCCGATGCGCGTCTGGAACATGGCCCCGGCCTTGGCAGCTTCGCTTACGACGACGAGGGTGTACCGGCGCAGTGCACGGACATCATCAAGAACGGCGAATTCCGCGGCTATCTTTCGAATCGCGAGAGTGCGCATTTGATCGGACTGAAGCGCTCTTCCGGCACCATGCGCACCGAGAGCTGGAATCGCCTCCCGATCATTCGCATGACCAATATCAGCCTGCTCCCCAGCCCGGGCGCTTTAAAACTCGACGACCTGATCGCCGACACCGACGACGCGATCTTGATGGAAACAAATCGCTCCTGGTCGATCGACGACCGTCGCTATCAATTCCAGTTTTCGACCGAGATCGGCTGGGAGATCAAAGGCGGCAAGAAGGGCCGCATGATTAAAAATCCAAGCTACAGCGGCATCACCACCGAGTTCTGGAATTCTTGCGATGCGATTTGCGGCGCGGACGAATGGGTTTTGTGGGGCACGCCCAACTGCGGCAAAGGCCAGCCGATGCAAACGATGGGCACCGGCCACGGCGCATCGCCGTCGCGCTTTCGCAATGTGCGCATCGGAACGGCGTTCGCGAAGTCATGAGCCCATCACGCGAAGTGATCAAGCGCGGACGAAGTGCGTCGGTCGCGGCGACGGGCAGCAGCGGATTGCTCGCGGAACGTGAACTGAAAGCAATCATCGACAACGTCTTGCGCCTCGCGAAATCGACGGAGGCCGACGAAACCGAAGTCCACGTGGATGAAGTCGATGACTCGCTGACGCGCTTCGCGAACAATGCCATTCACCAAAATGTTGCCGAACGCGGGCTGACCGTTTCGATTCGAACGGTCGTCGATGGCCGCACCGCGCGCGCCACAACGAATCGTATTGACGAAGATTCCCTGCGTACTGCGATCGAGTCGTCACTCTCACTTGCGCATAGCCAACCGAAGGATCCGCGGCTCTTGCCAATGCCGGGTAAGCAAAAATATCGGAAAGTGAGTCGGTTTGCCGCACCCACGGCTGCGCTCACTCCTGAGGATCGTGCCCGCGCTGTGAAAAGGGCATGTGATTTGGCGATCGAGCAACGCCAAGTTGCGGCGGGGATATTTGCAAGCGGAATGTCGCAATCGGCGATGGGCAATTCGCGTGGACTTTTCGCGAGCTATCGGGAAACACACGCCGAGTTTTCGATCACCATGCAAGAGTCGCCGGCGGCGAGTTGGGCGAAAGCGAATGCCTGCAACGTGCGCGACTTCGACCCGCAAAAGCTGGCGGCAACGGCAAGCAACAAGGCGCATCGCGCTTTGAATGCGCAGGAACTCGCGCCCGGCAAATACACGGTAATCCTCGAACCGTCGGCGGTTCTCGACGTCGTCGGGTTTCTTTTTTATGATTTTTCGGCGACTGCTCTGGCGGACAAGCGATCTTGCCTCAACGACCGGATGGGGAAGCCGATCTTCGGCAAGAACATCAGCGTGACGGACGACGCATATCATCCGCTGCAGCTCGGGTCACCATTCGATGGGGAAGGCATGGCGCGCGAGCGCGTGGCGCTTGTGCAGAACGGTGTGCCCAAGAACCTTGTCTACTCGCGGGCGACGGCGAAAGCCGCAAAGAAAAAGCCGACGGGGCACGGGTTCACGCTGCCAAATGAATATGGCGAAGCGCCGATGAATCTCGTTTTCACGGGCGGCAATGATTCGATCGAGAAGATGATTGCGTCCACCGATCGCGGACTGCTTGTGACGCGCTTGTGGTACATCCGCGAAGTCGATCCTTACGAAAAGATCATGACCGGGATGACGCGCGATGGGCTGTTCCTGGTCGAAAAAGGAAAGGTCACGTCGGCCGTTAAGAATTTCCGTTTCAATCAGTCGCTGCTTGATATGTTGAAGAATGTCGAGATGATGGGGCCGGCTGTCCGCGCGACCGGGGAAGAAGCGTTTGAGATGGTGGTGCCGGCGATGAAGGTTCGGGACTTCCGCTTCTCGGAAGTGACCAAGTTCTAGCCTCTCGGTCCGCCGGATCGCCCGTCCCAGAAATTTTTAATCTCCCCTTAAACTGCCAGCTCAACCCGCCATTTTGAAAATCGCGAAAAAAGCCGCTAAATATGCACCATTTCGCATGATGCTGACCTCTGCCTCCAAAAAATCGTTTTGCCAAATAAAAAATCTGAGTTGTACAAGATGGGCACACCTGAAACATAAAGAGATATGTCTTTGTGCCACGAGGGGCAGCAAAGAGGTCGGCGCAAGCACCCCAACTGGGGCCACCCGGACCATGACGCGTGTGGGACAGGATTTATTGCGCAACTCGCCAGTCCGCCAAGCCACGACATCGTTCAGTATGCGTTAAACGCACTGGAGCGCCTGACTCACCGGGGTGGCGTCGATGCCGACGGTGCGAGCGGAGATGGCGCCGGGCTGCTGACCTCGATTCCTCAGGGCTTCTTCCGGGCGCGTGCCGCGGAACAGAAGATCGAACTGCCCGAGCACTTCGGGCTGGGATTTGCGTTTTTTCCGACGGGCACTGTTGACGAAGCGCGACGCGCCGTTGAAGCGGCTGCCGATACGGAGCGACTCCGCGTACTGGGCTGGCGGCGGGTTCCGGTCAACGCGGCTGTGCTTGGTCCGCGCTCGCTCGAAACGATGCCGGAGGCGTGGCAGTTTTACGTGTCGCCGTTTCATGCGACGCGCGAGCCGGCGAAGTTTGAGTCTCGTCTCGCATTGCTGCGCAAGCGTGCGGAATCGATGCTGCCGCCGCGTTGTTATATTTGTTCGCTGTCGTCGCTGAGCGTCGTTTATAAGGGGCTGCTTACTCCGTGGCAGTTTCCGCAATTTTACGAAGATCTCCGCGATTCACTGTTTGCCACCACGTTCGCGGTTTTTCACCAGCGCTATTCGACCAACACATCGCCCTCGTGGGCGCTCGCGCAGCCGTTCCGGTATTCGGCGCATAACGGCGAAATCAATACGATCATTTCCAATCGGCGCTGGATTCGCGCGAAGGATCGCGAACTGCGGGCGAAGCTGACCGTCGGAGCGTGGTACGAAATTCTCGAAGAGAACGTCAGCGATTCGGCAAGCTTCGACAATGCGTTTGAGCAGAAGCTGCTCGAAGGGTTTTCGCCCGAAGCGGCGATGCTTTCGATGGTGCCGCCTGCGTTCGAGAACGATCCGCTGTTATCGCGCGACGTGCGCGGAGCCCTGGCGTCGCTTTCACAGGACAGCGAGCCGTGGGATGGTCCGGCGGCGCTGGTTTTTTCGGATGGCAATTTTGTTGGGGCGAAGCTTGATCGCAACGGGTTGCGGCCGCTGCGCTATACGCTGACGCATGACGGATTGCTGATCGCGGGATCTGAAACTGGATTGGTCGATCTGCCAGAATCACGCATCGCCGAACGTCAGCGCTTGGGCCCGGGCGAAATGATTCTCGCGAATCCCGTGACCGGCACGGTTTATCGCTGGCGCGAAATTTTGAAACGACTGGCGACGCAGCAATCGCGCAATTCGCTGCCGCAAGTTCGTCCGCTCGGAGAAAAGGCTGCGCCTGCGCCGCAAGCGAGCATCGAGCAGCCGAAGCGTGTCGCTGCTGCTGCCGGCTGGACCGAAGATCAATTCAAAATTTTGTTCTCCGCGCTTCCCCACGGCAAAGAAGCCGACTGGAGTATGGGCGACGACGCGCCGCCGGCGTTTCTTTCGACGCTGCCGCGCACGCTGTGGGATTACTGCAAGCAGCGGTTCGCGCAAGTCACGAATCCTCCGATCGATCCGCTCCGCGAATCTCAAGTGATGTCGCTCGCGGTGCATTTGCCGCACGGCGTGGTGCTGCCGAGCCCGATCATCAGCGCGGGACAACTCGCCGAGTTGTCGGCGACGTTTGGCCCCGTGCAAAAAATTGATTTCACGTTTCCTGCCCCAATGGGAGTCTCGGGCGCGCGCAGTTGCATTACTCAGCTGACTACCCCTCTGAGTGACAGCGCACGCCCGGGCCTCCTCCTCCTTTCTGATCGCGGGATCAGCAGCGAGCGCGGTGCGTTGCCGGCGCTGCTTGCCACCGCGACCGTTTGGAAGGCGATGGTGCGCGATGGGCTTTGGGATGTGCCGCTCGTCGTTGAGTCGGCGCAGGTTTTTGACACGCATCATGTGGCGCTGCTCGTTGCGGCGGGTGCGAGCGCGGTGGTGCCGTATCTTGCGGATCAATTTGCGGAATCGTTGGAAGAAGGTGGCGCGGAGCGGATGCGGATCGCCATCGTTGCCGGGCTGCGTAAAGTGTTGGCACGCATGGGTGTTTCGACGCTGGCGAGCTATCGGAACAGCCATTTGTTTGAGATCGTCGGACTGTCCGAGGATTTCTGCTCGGAATTTTTTGAGGATGTTTCGGATTTTCCCGGGCAGAAGAGTCTTGACGATTTGCTGAAAGATTACTTGCGAATGCATGCGCATGGGTTTTCGGCGGCGATGGACGATATGGGCGATTCCGGCCTGTATCGCTTCCGCAAGGGCGCGGAGCTGCACGCGAATTCGCCGGAAATCGTTCGTCGTCTGCATGCTCACGTGAAGAATCCAACAGCGGGGAAGTATCCGGCGTTTGAAGAGTTGGCTGAATCGCAGGGTACGGTTTTTCTGCGCGATTTGTTGGAGACGGTTGCGGCGACACCGATTCCGCTTGAGGTAGTCGAGTCGGTTGATGAGATTGTGAAGAATTTCAGCACGCAGGCGATGTCGCTCGGATCGCTGGGGCTCGAAGCGCATCGCACGCTGGCGCTGGCGATGAACGAATTGGGCGGGCGCAGCAACACCGGTGAAGGCGGCGAAGATCCGAAGCTCTATACCGACGAGCCGCACGCGGCGAACAAGATCAAGCAAGTGGCGTCGGGACGATTTGGCGTGACGGCGAACTACCTTGTGCACGCGCAAGAGCTTGAAATCAAGATGGCGCAAGGCTCGAAGCCGGGTGAGGGCGGGCAGCTTCCGGCAAAGAAAGTTACGGAGTACATCGCGAAGATCCGGCATGCGACGCCGGGGACGCCGCTGATTTCTCCACCTCCGCATCACGATATTTACAGCATCGAAGATTTGGCGCAGCTGATTCATGATTTGCGGGCGGTGAATCCGCGCGCGCGCGTGGGCGTGAAGCTGGTGTCGAGCACGGGCGTTGGGATTATTGCGGCGGGTGTTGCGAAAGCGGGCGCGAATGTCATTACGATCAGCGGGCACAATGGTGGGACAGGATCGTCGCCGCTGACTTCGATCAAGAATACTGGGCTGCCTTGGGAGATTGGCCTGCGTGAGACGCATGAAACGCTGGTGCGGGCGGGGCTGCGGTCGCGCATTTCGCTGCGGGTGGACGGCGGTCTAAAATTCTCGCGGGACATTATTATTGCGGCGATTTTGGGCGCGGATGAGTTTGGATTTGGCACGGCGGCGTTGCTGGCGATTGGGTGCGTAATGGCGCGGCAATGCCACCTTAATACTTGCCCGGTAGGGATTGCGACGCAGGACGAAACGTTGCGTATGCGATTTGCGGGGAAGCCGGAAATGATCGTGGCGTATTTCAGGTCGCTCGCGGAAGAAGTTCGCGGGAAGTTGGCGAAGCTCGGTGTGAAGTCGCTTGATGAATTGCGCGGTTGGTACGATTTGCTGGATACGCGATCGGGCATGGATGCGTTCATGGTCGTGCCAGTTTCGGAAGCGCGCCGCGTGGCGCCGCGTCAGGTTCCGGTGGAGCACACCGGATGCGGCGGACGATTCGTACTATTTTGATAAGCCGGCGGAAGAGCGGGCGCTGCCACAGACGATTCATAATTTTGATCGCAGCGTTGGAGCGGGTTTGAGCGGCGAGTTGATGCGGCGGCGTGCGCAGAATGGCTCCGTCGATGGCGAGATTGTGCAGGCGTTCGAGGGCGCTGCGGGGCAGAGTTTCGGCGCATTTTTGGCGGAAGGCGTCACGCTGAAATTAAACGGCGAAGCGAACGATTACGTTGGCAAGGGATTGTCGGGCGGCACGATTGCGCTGTCGTCGGGTTCGGCGGCCTCGCGGCGCGGAGATGTGCTCGCGGGAAATACGGTTTTGTATGGTGCGACGTCGGGACAGCTCTATATTGCGGGGCGAGCGGGTGAGCGGTTTGCGGTGCGTAACAGCGGCGCGCTGGCTGTGGTGGAAGGGGTTGGCCAGCACGGCTGCGAATATATGACGGGCGGAGTGGCGCTCGTGCTCGGACCGCTCGGTTTGAATTTTGGATCGGGCATGACGGGCGGGCTCGCGTATGTTTTGCGCGCGGAAGTCGAGGATGTGTTGAATCGCGATTTCGTCGGCGTGCACGAAGTGGAAGCGGAAGAAGAAGCGTGGCTCCGGCGCGTGTTGGAAGAGCATGTGCATTTCACAAGCAGCCCGCGCGCGAGCCGTTTGCTTTCGCGGCGCAATGGGATGCCGTTCGTACGCGTGCAGCCTGTGCACTTGCAAGCGACGGTTGCCGATACATGGAAACCGGTGCTGGTGCGATTGTCACGAGCAGAGAATTTATTGATTGGCCCAGGTTCCACGGATTCACAAGCTGCATTGCACGCCTAGACGCTGCATGCGTGCCACGTCCGCACGCTGTTCACGTTACATTCATATTGTTAGATGGAATGTTTAGCGCCAGGGAGGATTTGCCGCACTCGTCTGCCGATTCCGATATAATGCACGGCGAGCGGTTTATCTATGGACTTCGACCAACTTGCCACTTTCGTATACGTCGCCAAACTGAAGAGTTTTTCACGCGCAGGACAGAAAGTTTTTCGATCGCAATCGGCCGTAAGCGCGCAGATTCGTCAGTTGGAACAGGCTTACCGCGCCAAGTTGCTCGATCGTTCGGCGAAGTCGGTTGAGTTGACGCCCGCGGGCGAAGTGCTTTTTGATTATGCGGAGCGGTTGCTGCGATTGCGCGATGAGTCGGTGCAGGTTGTGGCGGATCGCGGGAACGTTGTGCAGGGGCCGGTGCTGTTTGGGGCAAACGAAGCGACGTGCTTGTATTTGTTGCCGGATATTTTTGCGGAATTTCAGCGGCGGTTTCCGCAGGTTCACATCAGTATTTACCGGAATTTCAGTCATAAGATTTTGCAGCGGATTGAGGATGGGTCTGTTGACGTTGGCATTGTGACGCTGCCGACGAAGTCGCCGAATTTGCGCGTACATCACATTCACAAGGACCGATTGCGGTTCATGGTGAGCACGCGGAATCCGTTGGCGCATCGCACGAAGATCACGCTGGAAGAAGTTGCCGCGCAACCGCTGATTTTTCCGAAGACGGGTTTCACGCGGCAGGTGCTCGACAAATTGTTCCGGCCGTATCGCTCCCGCATTCGCATCAGCATGGAGCTGCCGAGCATCGGGATGATCAAGCGGTTCGTTGCGGCCGACGCGGGCGTTTCGTTTATCAGCGAGAGTTTTGCGAAGGATTACGTCAAGGCGGGTGAAGTGAAGTTGCTCACCGTCGAGGGCGTCGATCTTTGGCGCGAATTGGATTGGTTTACCGGCGCGATCGCAGCTTGCCGCGCGCGGCGCAGGCGCTCATCGCGCTCATTCGCGAACACAAGAAGCCGGCTGAGCCTGCAAGCTCCTCCGGCGCAGACTGAGTTTCGCACAATCCTACCCATTCCCACCGCTTGTGCCTGAAATCATGATAGGTTTGCGAATACGTTGAACTCCAGGTTCAATTGCTTTGCGTGAAGCGTGGTGTGCTGGCGTTTTCAGCGAACGTTGAAGTCGAGGCTGGTTATGGCTCTCGTGATTACATTTTCCTGAATCTGAATTAGATCGTTGTCGGCGAAGGTCATGCCGAGTGCGGTGAAAATATCATTGCCGCGCGCGATAACTACAAGCGTTCCGGACCAATCGTGGTCTTCGGCTTTGCCGCGATAGTGGAATTCGACTGCTGGCAAGCCGCCCACCGTCGTTTTACGTTGAGAGATTTTCTGATAGTCGGTGTAGACGTCCTGGAGACGCTTTTCCACGACGTTAGCGGCAGTGTCGAGCGGCTGCTTCGTTTTTTCTCGTCCAACGACAAGCAATGTCGATTGATTCTGCGTGCCCATTGCTACGATCGCGTTCGGGAGTTCCGTCGCGTCTTCGATGAGTTGCCAGCTTGGGGCTTTGTACATGCGGAAGCCGTAGACGTGATTCGTGTACGTGTTGCCCTGAACTTCTTCGGGGATAACAGGAGTTTCTGAAGCGGTCGGTGCGAGCGGAGCCGCAGTTGCGGACGTGGCTAGCGAGGAAGCTGCGCCATCCGGAATGGATTTGATCGACGGTGCGATCGCTTTTGCCTTTTGAGTACTTGCGGGGAGTTGAGGACGAACTGGGGCACTTGAAACGCGTGGGGCCGGTGGCACGGCGACAGTTTCAACCGCCGGTTCCGCCGTTGGCTGCACGACGTTGGTTCGTACGGGCTGCGTCGATTCCGGCTGTGTTGTTCGCTGTGTCGGTGCGGGTTGCGTAGCAGCGCCTGCATTCGCGCCAGGCTGGGCGTCCGTTTTGTTCGGAATAATCGAAGCGATTTTGTCTTTTTCGATGTAGATGAATCCAAAGTCGGTTTTGACTTTGAACATCTTGTTATCGTAGCCGACGATTGTGCCGTAGAAAGTTTTACCGTCTTTGAGCTGAATTTCGTCAGCGATCGCAGGACGAGCCAAAGCGCTGAGCGCGAGCAGGCACAGTGCGCGCGGGAGAATTCTCATATTTCAGAGTATGCAATCGGCCCAGCAGGACGCGCAATGCTTACGCTTGCGCCGTGTCGCCTTCGTTACGTCTGCGCTGGTGCTGCCTCGACTTCGTTACGGCCGGGCCGGCGTAGCGGTCAGGTCGAGTTTGAGAGAGACGAACGCGTTCGAGCGCATGCTGCGCAGAGCCAAGCGGGCTGCGGTTTCCAACGCCGCAGCTTCATTCGCAGCGCGCGGCAGTGGTTGCCGCACGGATTCGGATGCGCCGTCGGAGTACAGGACCGTGAGTGAGATCGACTTTGCCAGGCGCTTTCGCTCGCGCAGCGTTCCTGCGGCTTGGGCGCAAAGATATTGCAGCATGGCGGTCGAGATTTCACGGTCAGGGATTCGAGGAGTCACGGCGGTCGGTGCGGCAGAGGGGCGTGCGGGAATCGCCGCTGTTGGCGCGGTTTTTGCGTTGGTCGGAGATGTCGTGGCAATGGCTCGATTTAGTTGCCAGAGGCGTGTGCCCATGATCTTGCCAAAGACCTGGCGGAGGGCGGCTTTGGGGACACCGCTCAATTCCTTGGTGAGTTCGTTGTGATCTGGCGCGGCTGGGCGGGTGATGCGAATGGTCCATGTCGGAATGCATTCGCTGAGCGGCAGGGAAGTCGGTGCGAGTAGCGGCAGGGTGGGGTTTTCCAAGCAGGCTTGCATGACGGCTCCTTTGGCGATGCCGGGCGACGGGGCAACGGAACTGACGGCGGGCGGCCTTGGAGAGCCTAGGGAGGCAATGGGGTCGCCCGCCGTTTCCCGTTTCCTCTACAGGGCGAATATAGCGAACAAAATACGAAAGTCAAGCGAATCTTTGGCGAAGATGGCAGCTCGTCATCGATCATGTCGGCTTAATCTCGCTACGTAAGGGGCTAGGAAACGGTACTCGCGGCGATCTCGCCGGCGAGCCGCGGTTCCTGGTCATTCGCGACGAGGCCCACGTGGAAGTCGGACATATCTTCGTCGAGAATGTTTGAGTAGAGGACGAAGAGGGCTACGGCAGCCTGAACGATCAATGCGATCCACATTTCGAGCAGTGCACTTATCTGTGGTGATGGCGCAAATAAGCCCGCTACGAATCTCAGCGGAAATCCCGCCAGGGTCGTGGCCAATGCGCCATAGATGGTCGCTCTCCAGGTAAAGGACCACCAAACTCGAATAGCCTGGCTGTAGGTAGGTTTGTCAACCTCAGAGGTGGGCTGTCCGCCCAACGGCCAAACCGCTACCCGAAAGCGTCGAAATCTCTTGTGTAGCACGAAGCGCGTCACGGGGATCGCCATCGAGTAGAAGAAAACGTATGGGGCTGCTTTTACGGCCCAGGCAGCAGAGGAAACCGAGATCAGAGCGGTTTGGGCCATCAAGCGCAGCAGGGCGGACGCGAGCGCCGTGAGCACAAATGAGGCACCCAGCGTCCTCCAATAGAACGCCCACCAAACGCGCAAGGCATGGCCGAGGGTGGGTTGAACGTAGTCTGACCGTAGAGATGCGTGAACTCTATCGACTTGGCCTGGAGTTGAGGCAGGGAGGCTCATAGAGCCGGGGATTTTGCATTCTCATATCGCCTGCGTCAAGTACCTTTGCATTACCGTTCGGGTAGCTCAGAAGTGCAGGAACTATCAGTACGCGCTCCTTAGCGTATGTCAGTTCGAAGGCGCGGCGCCGGCAAGGTTTACTACGGTGATCGACTTCAACATGCGAACCCAGCGGCCTTGGCGTTTGTCGCCGGGGACTACCAGGCGGAGCGGGCCTTGATCCGGGCTAAGCGGTTGGCCGTCGGTGGAATCGACGATCAGGACGGTTTCGGCGGCGAAGTCGTCGTCGAGTTCGGTGACTGAGAAGACGGCACGATAGCCGTCCGAGCCTTCAGCGATGACTGTCAGCGCCATGCTTTTGCCTTTTAGCGCTGAGCCTTGGGGAACGCCGGCTTTGGCAAGCAGGGCTCCGATGGGGACGCCGTCGTATTGATGCATTTGGTCGTCGTGGCCTTTGGTGCTGACCGACTTGCGCGGCAGCTTCTTCAGGTCGTCGATGCTGAGCTTTAAGTCCTGGGCAACCGCGCCCGTGATCACCAATGTGCTTGGGCCCGACGCCGGCGACGCAGAGGCAGCTGTGGCAGGCCGCGTTTGCTGTTGCGCACTCGCGGGCCCTGTTTGAGTCAGCAACAGCAGCAAGGTGATTGCAGCCACGACCGTAAGGGTATCGCGCCGCTTCGTGGCTCGACGGAACTTGCGCATCCCAATCATAATTTTCACCCCTCGCCGTCCAGTTTTTCGTTTGCGTCGTGCATCGGCTTCGCGCGATTATCTTTCGCTCGCTGACGTCGGCAACTTCGATCGAAACATTATGAACCTGAATCTGTTTTTCGCGATGCTAGGCGGCTTGCTCGTGCTGGCGTTTATCGCCAACCGACTTGTGCGCTTCACTGGTGTGCCCGACGTGATTATTTTGATGTTTACGGGCGTGCTGATCGGGCCAGTGCTCCATTGGGTCAATCCAGATCTTTTTCGCGGAACGACGCAGGGGTTTGGGTCTCTGGCTCTGATGCTGATCCTGTTTGAAGGCGGCCTTGAGCTAAACCTTCGCGAAATTCTAAGCCATTTTGTGGGCGGTTTTTTTCTTGCCATGGTCGGCTACCTGATGGCCGGCGTGAGCGTGGCTTGCGTTTGCCACTTTGCGATGCATTTCGAGTGGATTCATGCGCTGTTGGTTGGCGCGGTTCTAGGCTGCATCAGCAGCTCGATCGTTTTGCCGGTGTTGCAGCAGGTGAGCCTGCGAAGCGACGTGAAAATGACGCTGTTAGTCGAGGCATCGCTGAGTGACGCGGTGGGCGTGCTTGGAGTGACATCGCTTTTGAATGTGGCGGCAGGAGGCCGTGTTGAGCCACAGGCAATCGCGTGGAGCCTGCTCACGAGCCTGATCCTGTCGGTTTGCTGCGGCGTGCTGGCGGGGATGCTGTGGTCGTATTTGCTGCCGCTGCTCACGGAACAGCGGTTTTGGCACGTGCTGACGTTTGCGGCGGTGCTGCTGGTGTATTCCGGCACGCACGCGCTGGAAGGAAACGAACTGGTGGCGGTGTTGGTGTTCGGTCTGACGCTATCGAATCTACCGATGGTGCGACGAAGACTACATTTTGATGAAGCGCCCGACGTGATGGGCTGGGTTTCGCCGACATCGATACAGCTCGGCAAGCGCGGAAACATCGAGCAACAGCACGAAGCAATGCTGACGTTTCATGGCGAACTGGCGTTTTTGCTGCGAACGTTTTTCTTCGTGCTGCTCGGCACGCGTGTGGACCTTCCGGGACTGCGGCAGAACATCTACTTCGCGCTTGGATGTTTTGGAGCGTTGCTGGTCGCGCGATGGATGACAGTGGAAGCGGGGCGTCCGATCTGGCGAGATTTTACATGGCGGGACCGGGAGATCATGATTTGGTTTTTGCCGCGAGGTTTGATTACGGCGGTGTTGGGAATCAATGTTCTGGCGGCGCGGGGGGCGGCGTTTGATTTTTTGCCGTCGCTGGCGTTTGCGGTGATTTTGCTGAGTAATTTGGTGTTGTTGATTGGGACGTTTCGGGCGCGGGGGATGATGCCGACGGAAGAACTGACTGCGGAGGTTGTGTCGGAGTCGGCCTAGGTCGAATGGTGAGTGAGTCTCATCGAGCTGCGTGAGGTCGAAAAGCAAGCCAGGGTCCCTCCACTTCGCGAGCCCACGCGTTCACAGGAAGTGAACGCGAAGAAAAATGCTGGGCTCGCTGCGGTCGGGATGACAGGGTTATTTGTAGCGAGCGGATCGGTTTGGGTAGGGCTCGTTGTTGCTGGATCGACGAAGAGCGAAAAAGGGGCACGGCGGTTGCCGTGCCCCTTTTTGTTTTGGGGAGGGTCACTGGGTGGAGCGACGCTCCGATGAGTTGATCCGCGACTAGAAGATGTTGCGGAAGGTCCAGAAGAGGAAGCCGGAGAGCATCATGGCGACGGGGAGGGTGAGGACCCAAGCCATCAGCAAGTTGCGTACGGTGGCCCACTGGAGACCCGAGTGATTCGCCATCATCGTTCCGGCGATGCCCGAAGATAGAACGTGAGTCGTACTCACGGGCAGACCGAACCAATCGGCGGCGCCGATCGTGGCCATGGCGGTGATTTCGGCAGCCGCGCCCTGTCCATAGGTGAGGTGGTTTTTGCCGATCTTCTCGCCGACGGTGACGACGATGCGCTTCCAGCCGACCATGGTGCCGAGGCCGAGTGCGAGAGCGGTGGCTACCTTCACCCAGAGAGGAATGAAGCGCGTGGCGCGGTCGACGTGACCTTTGTAGTTTTTCAAGACAGCGACGTCGCTGGCAGCGAGCACCGGCTTGCCGGACTTCTGCATCAATCGGAGCGCTTCGCTGGCGAGATACATGTCGTTACGGAAGTTGCGCACCTGGTCCTGAGGCACGGCCTTGAGGTCGCCGAACTGGGCCATTTCCGTGCCGATACCGTTCACCAATTCGCGGAGCGCGAGCATGGTGTTGGGCTTGAATTCCTTAGTGCGAATGTAGTCGGTTACGTCTTCGCGCGGGTCGCCGATGGCCGCGGCTGGGGTGACATATTTTGTGATGGTTTCGGCGGCTGACCTAGAAACGGCGACGAAATCCTGGGACTCACGCGCTGTTACAGCATGGTTCAAGGCGTAAGTGGTCGGAACGGTTCCGATCAGAATGAGCATGATCAAGCCCATGCCCTTTTGACCGTCGTTCGAACCGTGGAAGAAGCTGACGCCGGTGCAGGTGAGGATGAGGAGGCTGCGAATCCAGAATGGCGGCGGTTCGGTGCCTTCCGGGGCTTCGTAGAGCTTCTTGTTCTTGACGACGGCGCGCAGGGCCATGAACAGAGTGGCAGCGAGAGCGAAACCGAAGATCGGTGAGAGGAGGAGCGACTTACCGATGTTGGCGGCCTGAGCCCAATCGACACCGCTGGTTCCGCTGCGGGCGTTCATGAGCTGATTGGCGATGCCGACCCCGATGATCGAGCCGATGAGGGTGTGCGAGCTCGAAGCCGGGAGGCCGAACCACCAGGTGCCGAGGTTCCAGAGAATAGCGGCGGTCAGCAAGGCGAAGACCATGGCGAACCCAGCGCCCGAACCGACTTGCAAAATCAATTCAACCGGCAGCAACGAGACGATGCCGAAAGCGACCGCGCCGGTGGAGGTGACGACGCCGGCGAAATTCCAGAAGCCGGACCAGACAACGGCGATCTGAGGATCCATCGAGTGGGTGTAGATGACGGTGGCGACAGCGTTCGCCGTGTCGTGAAAGCCGTTCACGAACTCGAAACCCAACGCTACGAGGAGTGCGATTCCCAACAGAACGTAGGGCCATGCGGCGGTGACGTGCGGCCCGGCCACGAGGTCGTGAGCAATACTTGAGCCGATGAAGACGATGCCGCCGATCAAAACGCCGGCAAAGATCAACATTCCCAACTTGCTGGGTTTTTTGGCCAGCTTGTCGTGAACCGAATGTTTCGCCGGCTGATCCGGCGTGATTGGCGGCGGAGGCGCCACGGGTGCTGCTGCTCTCGCGGTTGCTGCTGAAGCCATAAGACTCCTGTCCGTCGTTGAAATTTTGGGCCTCTGCGGGTTTCAAACCCTGTCGGGATGCGTGGGTTTATACGCAACAATTGTTACAGCGGAATGAATGTTGGAGGCGGGGCGGTTCAAGTGTCACGCGTAGGAGAGCGAGCAGGATGAGAGAGGCGGATTTTCCAGTCGTTGACAAAAATGTGGGTTCGCGGGAGTCTGTCGGCCTTATGAATCATCCGCATGTACTTTTGTTTGTGTTTCTTATTGGTGTTGTGACGGGGCTGCGGTCGTTGACCGGGCCGGCGGTGACGTCGTGGGCGGCGCACCTGGGGTGGCTGAGTTTGATCGGGACGCCGATGCGATTTATGTCGTCGATCATTACGGCGGTGATTTTTACGTTGTTGGCGGTTGGGGAATTAGTGGCGGATCAATTGCCGTCAACGCCTGCGCGTACGGAGCCGTTGGGCTTGGGGGCGCGGATTGTGATGGGTGCGCTGTGCGGGGTGACGGTTGCGCTGGCGGGCGGGGAATCGATTGCGCTGGGGATTGTGCTTGGAGTGGCTGGGGGAATTGCCGGCGCTTATGGCGGGTATCAGGTTAGGACGAGGTTGGTGAAGGCGCTGGGAGTGCCGGACGTTGTGATCGCGGTGGCGGAGGATATTGTGGCGATTGGTGGCGGGTTGTTGATTTTGTCTCGGGTGTAAGAAAGAGAATCACCGCGGAGAGCACAGAGGCAGCAGAGTTCGGAATTCCGAAGGTAGTGCTTCAGGTGATTTTCTGTCGGAAAAAATTGCTGGCCGGTTGTTCTACCTTTTGCATCCAAGATTTGACATTTTTTGTGTCAGATCGTCCAGAGACCTCGGTTCTTTTGAATCTAATGCCCGCGATCTGAGTGACGATCGCGGCTACAGGGTGGTCGTCGTTGTGGTGTTGGTGAGGTTGAATTTAAACCCGCACCCTCTGACTGCTGAGGGTGCGGCACCCGAAAAAGGCGATTTGTTCTGAAAATTTGGCGGATTGAGTTTTGATTGGAGAGATGCATGGCTGGGGACGAAAAATATAAAGCGATTGTGATTGGGTCGGGGCAGGGTGGGACGCCGCTTTCGGAAGCGTTGGCGAAGGCGGGGTGGCGGACGGCGTTGGTGGAACGCGAGCATGTCGGCGGTACATGCATCAACGAAGGGTGCACGCCGACGAAGACGATGGTGGCGAGCGGGCGCGTGGCGTATCTGGCGCGACGCGGGGCGGACTACGGTGTACATACGGGCGTGGTGCGGATCGATATGAAGCGCGTGCGAAAGCGGAAACGCGACATTGTGAATTCGTTTCGAGGGGGGCAGCAGAAGGGGGTTGAAGGGACGAAGAATCTCGATCTGATTTTTGGCGAGGCAGCGTTTACGTCGGCGAAGTCGATCTTGGTGACGGATAAGAAGGGGAAACAACGGACGCTGAGCGCGGATTATTTTTTTATTAATGCGGGATGCCGGCCGTCGGCTCCGCCGATCGAAGGGCTTGCGAATGTGAAATATCTCGACAGCACTTCGGTCATGGAATTGGGCGAAGTGCCGAAGCATTTGGTGGTGATTGGCGGCGGGTATATCGGGCTGGAGTTTGGGCAACTGTTCCGGCGGCTTGGGCGCGCAGGTGACGGTGATTACGTCGGGGAAGCAGTTGCTCGATCACGAGGACGAGGACGTCGCGGAAGAAGTCGCGAAAATTTTGCAGCAGGATGGCATCAAGATTTTGTTCAATGTGAAGTACGAGCACGTGAAGTGTTCGGGCAAAGAGATTGTGATGAAGGCGAGGAGGGAAAAGAACAGCGGACGATCAAGTATTCGCATTTGCTCGTTGCGGCGGGGAGAAAGCCGAATACGGATGCGTTGCGGCCGTCGGTGGCAGGGATTGAGGTCGATGAGCGTGGATATATCAAGGCGAATGATCGGCTGGAAACGAACGTCGGGAATATTTTTGCGATTGGCGATATCAAGGGCGGGCCGGCGTTCACGCACATTTCGTACGATGATTTTCGGATTTTGCGGACGAATGTGCTGGAGAACGGAAATGCGAGCGATTAAGGGGCGATTGGTGCCGTATACGGTGTTCATCGATCCGCAGCTTGGGCGCGTGGGGATGACGGAGGCGGAGGCGCGCGCGACGGGGCGAAAAATTCGCGTGGCGAAGATGCAGATGACGAGCGTGGCGCGGGCGCTGGAGATCGATGAGACGCGCGGATTTATGAAGGCGATCGTGGACGCGGAGACGAATCAGATTTTGGGAGCGGCGGTGCTGGGAATCGAGGGCGGGGAAGTGATGTCGCAGATACAGATTGCGATGTGGGGGAAGCTGCCGTTTACGACGCTGAGGGATGGGGTGTTTTCGCATCCGACGTTGTCGGAGGCGCTGAATAATTTGTTTACGTCGCATTTTCAGGACTGAGCGAGGGATGCGCGAGACAGAAAGAAAAAGATAACGCAGAGACGCAGGGTTCCCCGAGGTGCACAGAGGCGCTGGAGATGAATTCGGCGCCTTTTTTGTGGCACGTGGTTTAGAAGATTCGGCCGAGTTGGAAGAACCACTTGCGATGGCCGCTGTCGCCGACGCTGCCGCCGAAGAAGAATGGGCCGATTGCTGTTTCTGCCAGCACGCCTAAATCTGCGTCGAGTGGGAACCGACTTTCGGGCAGAGGGAAGTCGAACATCTTCGCGGTTTCGAGAGAGCCGATCGCGTAAACCTTTTTGCCCAGAAAATTTGGGAGCGTCAGCAGCTCGTGCAGATAGCCCGTTCGCACTAGATAAAATTGGTTGCCAAAAAGTTCGTTTGTGCCATACGCGCTCAAGTGCGTTGGGCCGCCAAGAAAGTAGAGGGGAAATCCACCCCCGTCGTGGCCGAAGGAAGTCCCACCGGAAAATGTAGCGAAGAGCGATCCAGGCCTGGTGATCGGGAGAAAACCGGAGACCGTGGCATCGCCGGCCGGGAATGCCTTGACGGATTCGGGATAGGCTGTCGTACCAATGGAAATTGGCGTCGAGCGTGTAACCTCTGACGGGGTACGACGGGATCGTCGCCGTGATAGATCCGGAATCTCACCCTCGTGTCGCCGACATGACCATGTACGGATCCGAACTCGGGCTTGCCGAGACGCAGCGAAGCGTCGAGATATCCAACCGAGTACCCGGCGCGAAGTTCCATGAAGCGGCTGAAGCCGTAGCCGACATCGAATCCGCCATTGGCGCGATCGAGGCCGTAAATCGCGATGGGATCGTTGCGCGAATACACATGCAAGTCCGGTTGAACTCGCGTCGACGTGTGGGGAGAAGAACCAGCGGCTCGTCGGATTAAAAGGGCGATAGAGTTCGGTAGAGAGGCCGTAGGTGTTGCCGAAGAGGAAGTCGGTGCGCCATTCGGAGCGATAGCCGGCAACGTCGAGAAAGGTGAGTCGCGCCGCTTGTGTGAAGGTGACGTCTTTGCTCTCGGAGCCGTCGACTTCGAAGCCGGGTTGGAGGGTGGGCGGGCCGAAGACTTGTTCGTGCAGGATAACGACGAGCACCTGCTGGCCGTCGTCGCGCGTTTCGACGCGGTAACCGGCGGTGTCGAATTTGCCGACGCCGGTGAGGCGCGTGAGGAACTGATCGAGTTCTGGCCTGTCCAGCGGGTGCCCGATCAAGGGCTTCAGGAATTTCAAGATTGGGCCTTGGGCGTTGGGCTGAACGCCGCGGACTTCGATGGATTGAGGGACGAAGGTCTCGACTTTTTTTCGCGCGTCACGTTGCGCGATGAATTCTTGCCACTCCTGATCGGTGGCTTTCAATTTGTCGAGAACGTTTTGTTTTCCTTCGGCAGCGCTGCGGCCTTTCTGGATGATCGTGTCGTTTTTTTCGTAGTCGAGAGAAGTGAAATCCTTGAGGTCTACGCTGACGACCATGTCGGCACCGGCGAGGCCGCGGATTTCGTTTTCGCGAATGACGACGTCGATTGAGCGGCCCAGGACGTTAAAGAGTGACTGGATCTCCTTTTCGTTTGCGGGCGCGGTTTCGAGGTGGATTCCGACAACGATGTCGGCGCCCATTTTGCGGACGACGTCGGTGGGCAAGTTGCCGACCAATCCTCCGTCAACGTAGACGTGACCGTCCGTTCTAACCGGCGTGAATAATCCGGGGATGGACATCGTTGCGCGCATCGCAGTGGCCAGATCGCCGTCGGAGAAAATCACCTCTTTGCCGGTGACGAGATCGGTTGCGACGCAGCGAAATGGCGTAGGCAGGTCGTCGAAGGATTTCAGTTGCGAGTAAGCAAGCGTTTCGTGATCAATCAGCAGGCCGATTCGTTGACCGGCATTCAGGCCGCCGGGCAACGTCAGGCCTTTCTTCAAGCCAAGAATTAAATAATTCGGGAGCGCACGCTGATCTTCCTTGCGACGAAAAGAAAGATCGTCGTAGGGAGTGCGGCCGCCGATGATGGTGTCCCATTTCTGGTGTTCGACGATTTGCCGCAATTCTTCGGGACTTTTGCCGGTGGCGTAGAGGCCGCCGACGAGTCCGCCCATGCTGGTGCCGGCGACGTAGTCGATCGGGATGTGGTGATCCTCGAACCATTGGAGGACTCCGATGTGTGCCAGGCCTAAGGCGCCGCCGCCTTCGAGTGCTACGCCGATTTTCAGGCGTTTCACTGGCAGAGTGAGATGCCAATTGAGCTGCAGCTTGATCCGCGTGTTGATTTGACGGCAGCGGTTGACTAGCGGGCGTGCGTCGGATTATTCCTGTGCATTCGCGAGCAGAGGAAACAGCAACAAAAGACTGAAAATCCAACGCATCGGCGGAAGCCTCCTCAATGCGAGCGCAGAAATTCGGGAGCGGCGATTTAGTCTCGCCTCTAGAAGCTTTGTAGGCAAGGTGCGATATGGTGCGTGTGCTACGAATTGGCGGAGTCGCAGTTCGAAAGAGCGATCTACAGCTGCTTTATTTCTACGTTGCAGAGCGCGGCGTTTGCTTCTTCGCCGGCGTCGCGGCCGCGGTTGGCCAGGCCGACTCCCAGCAGGACCAACACACCACCTAACAGCAGAGACGTTGTGAGTTGTTCGTGGAGCAGCCATGCGGCGAGAACCGCGGTGAGCGGGCCTTGCGCGAGCAGCGTCACGGCTGTGACCGTCGCGGGAAGATGGCCGAGCGCGTACGTCAGTGCGATGTAGCCGCCGAGCTGGGAGACTAAGCCGAGGCCGATGAGTGCCGCGAGCGAGCGATGGCTCGGGATCGTCAGCGGCGTGCGCAGCAGAAGAGTAAACACGAAGAGAAAAATTGTGCCGGAGATCGTTGCGAGACGCAGGAAGACGAGTGTGCTCGTGTGCGCGCGGATGTTTTCGGTGGCGAGAAGATAGACGGCGAAGCAGGCGGAGGCGGTCAGCGCCATGAGATCGCCGGCGCCGAGGTGGAGGTGACGCGTGAGGTCGGTCCAGATGATGACGAGCGAGCCGGAGAAAGCGAGTGCGAGGCCGGTCCAAAAGGCGACGGAGGGGCGGCGCTTGAAGGCGAGCCAGGTGATGAGGCCGACGAAGATGGGCGTTTGGTTGCCGAGGAGCGTGGCGTTGGCGGCGGAAGTGCGGATGATCGACGTGTTGTAGAAGGCGAGGTCGAGCGCGAAGAAGAGGCCGCCGGCGGCGATGATCGCGAGCGTGCGGGAGCTGACGCGCGGCGTGCGCCAGTCGTAGAGCCAGGTCGGGATGAGGAGCAGTGACGGGAGCAACATGCGATAGAAGGCGGAAGTGGTGCCGGGGATGTCGGTCCAGCGGACGAAGATGGCGGACCAGGAGATGCAGATTACGCCGGCGATGAGCGCGAGGTAGGGCAGGAGGCTGGGAGTGTTGGCGGTGAGGGCGATTGCGTGATTTTAGATGTCCCTGAAATTTCTCCGTGGATTGTTTCGCGCGCGGGCGGCGAAGAGTTGTGAGAATTAGTATCGCATGCGCGGTGGAGATTCGATGGAATGCGCGGCGCGCGTGAGCGTGAGACGGATTGACCAAATTGTCTTGCAGAGATTCCGGAAAATGCGATTGCGATTGGTCGGAGGCTGACGATCTTGCCAAGCTGGGGCGCAGCAGCGGCTGCGCCCGTACACGATGCTGCAGCGATTCGGTTAGGGTCTGTCGGGGCTTTCGAGTCCGCCGCCGCCACCGCTGCCGCCGTTGTTGGTGTCGCCGGATTTTGAGCCGCTGCCGTGCGCGAGGAAGAGACTGCGGCGGCTGCGCCTGCGCCGGCTACGATGCCGATTTTCGCGAATTGGCTCATGCCTTTGGATTGGCGCGGCGTGGTGCAGGTTTTATGGGTGTGAGATTGGTGATAGGCAGGATCGTCGGGCGAGATGAAACTTGCCGCGGCGATGACGGATTGTTGCGGGAGAACTTCGTACGATTCTTTTTCGGCGACGATGTGCGTTTCGGCACCGGCGGTGACCAGCAATTCGCCGGTGAGGGCGGTGACGTTGATTTTGCAGGGCGAGTAGACGGTGACTTGGCCGGTGGCGGGCGCATCGCCTTGCGGCACGACGCGAACGTCGGAGGCGACGATTTCGATGGTGTCGGCGTTGTCGCGACGGAAGGTGAGCGTGCCGGTGGTGAGTTCGGCGACGGAGCCTTTTGCAGCGTGCGCGGGGTAGAAGCGGCCCTGGCTGTTCGCGGCGAGGCTATAGCGGGAATTCGCGATGCGAATGTCGGCGGAGCCGCTGACGTCGGTGCTGATTTCTTCGCCCGCGAAGATGCTGGCGCCTTCGGTGAGGGAGCTTTGGCGAACATGAGCGAGATTCGCCTGGAGCACGACGCCAAGCGGCGTGTCCTGCGCGGATGATAGAGGGGCGAAGGCGAGAGATGCGATCGCGAGAATGCATCCAAGCCTTGTCCCCAGGGTGCTGCTCAAGGGCCGGCTCCGTTGTAAAGAATGGCTAGGCTACTAGAATCCGCTGAATTTGGGCGCGTGGGACAGCGTTGTTCGGGTGGTGTGTGTCGAAGAGCGAACAGGGTTTGTTGGTAGTCACGCGGGTGGCTACTTGCGCGAGCTATTTGTAGGTGGCGACGACTTCGCCGTTGACGATTTTCAGGTCGGACATGTCGGCGGGGAGTTTGAATTTTTCGCGGTTCTCGGGATTTTCGAGGATGTGGCGCATCGCGCTTTGCAGGGCGGAGGCGGGAGCGGCAGGGAGCCGATCGAGCCGGAGACGGGTTCGAAATTGAGGTAGCCGTTTTCGGCGTCGAGCTTGCCTTCGAGTTGGAGCGTGACGTCTTTGCCGTGCATGTCGAAGACGACGTAGGCGCGGACGCGGTCGTCGACGAATTCCACTTTTACGTCTTTCACTTGCGAGCGGACTTGATCGATTTGTTCGGCGGTTGTGCCGGCGGGAACGGGCATGTCGAGGCCGCTGCCGGAGGGTGCGGCGTTCGGCGCTCCGGCTGAGCGACGGAGATGCGGCTTGCACCGTGTTTGGTGTCGCTGACGCTGACTGCGGCAGCGGGCCTGAGGTGAGTCGGGATTTGCGGCGATGTCGAGATGCGAAAGGAGGTAGGAGTTCAGCTCGGTCTGGTCCATGCGCATCTCGGCGGGTTGACCGGCGGAGACGGCTTGCTGGACTTGTTCGAATTTTTGTTCGACGCGGGCGGCGGCTTGGGGGTTGGTTTCGACGGCGGCGGAGGCGCTTTGTGCAGGACCATCGCGATGGTGATCGCGGCGGAGATGTAGGTCGTCCAGCGAATGACGCGGAAGATCATGCGCCATGGAACGGTCTTTGGCGGGCGTGTGTGCCGGGGTCCAGTCGGGGGCGGGGATTGGTGCCGGGCATAGGTCGCTCCTGGCACTCAAGTTAGCGGTTGGAAACGAGTTGCGGCAATAGAACTGAGGGGCAGGTGTGATGGAAACGTGATCCGTGGGCCATGGGCTGGGTTCCGCAAGCCGTGGGTTGTGAGTGAGTGCGGAGAGGATCGATCCGGGTTGGGCTAGGGAAACCCGCACCCTCTGAAAACTGAGGGTGCGGCACCCAGGATCGAGATTAGTTCGTGGCGAGCGGGTTAGAGTTCGCGGAGGGCTACGGCTACTGGCCGGGCGGCGGCGCGGATTGCTGGGGGCAGGCCGCCGATGATGCCCATGACTAGGGCGAAGATGATGCCGCCGAGCAGCAGGCCGGAGGTGATTTTGAAGGCGAAGGCCATGTTGCTGAAGGTTTGCCAGTTCATCGTGGCGGTTGTGAGGCCGTTGAGCGGCAGCACGGCAAGACAGCCGACGGCTCCGCCGACGAACGATATGATCAGGGCTTCGATGACGAACGAGAAGACGACGGCGGCGGCGCCGAATCCGAGCGCGCGCATGGTGGCGATTTCGCGGCCGCGTTCGGCGACGGCGGAGTACATCGTGTTGAGCGCGCCGAAGATCGCGCCGATGGCCATGACGCTGGCGACGAGTCCGCCGAGGATCGGTGATGAGCTGCGTCATGCGCGTCGATTGCTTGGCGTAGTAGTCGATCTCGCGGCTGACGTCGACGCTGAGGCGCGGATCGGCCGTGACGGCATCGCTGAATTGCCTGCAATGCATTCGGAGACGTCAGGTGGACGGTGACCGACTGGAAGACGTTGGTCGGGCGCTTGTAAACGTCATCGAGCACGCGGGCGTCGGTCCAGACTTCGGAATCGAACGCACTTCCGCCTGCATCGAAGACGCCAACGACCTGCCAGTGGCCGCCGCCGAAATTCACGGTGTTGCCGAGAGTCAAGCCGGAGTAGGTGCCGTTGGCATTCTTGCCGACGACCAACTCGGACAGGCCGGGATTGAACATGCGGCCTTCGATGATCTTCACGTTGCGCCGAATGTTCATCACGTTCGCAGAAACGCCGCGGACTTGAACGTTGGCATCGGTGCCGGTCGATTTGAGAGGGAACGGCGCGATGACGACGACTTCGGACGTGACGAGCGGAGCGCCGTCGGTTCCACGAGCGACGCCGGGCGCGTCTTGCAGGATTTTCACCTGATCGAGAGCGACGCCGGACATCATTTCGGACGTGGCGCCGGCGCGCATGATGATGGCGTTGTCTTCGGAGCCGGAGGCGACGAGCGTGGCTTTGAATCCGCGCGCGAGCGATAGCATCGCGATGAAAACGCCGACTGTGCCGGCGATACCGAGGACGGCGACGATCGCCGACGTCCAGCGCGCCTTCACGCTGCGTACGTTGTAGATGACTGGAATCGCCATGTCAGACCCTCCGCAATGCGTTGACGACGCGCATTCGCATAGCGCCGATGCCGGGCAGCAAACCGCTGACGAGACCGACCAATAGCGCGGTACCAAGCCCGACACTGAGAATCGCCGGCGAGAGAATCAATTCGGGCAAAAGTCCGTTGAGAGCCGACGCCAGGACAGGAATCGCGACCGCGGCGAGACCGAGCCCCATGAGCCCGCCGATCAGCGAAATCAACAGCGACTCCGCCAGGACGAAGGAGAGAATCGTGCGGTCGCTGAAGCCAATCGCTTTCAGTGTGCCGAGTTCGCCGATACGTTCACGGACGGAGATGGCCATGGTGTTTCCGGTGACGAGCAACAGCGTGAAGAAGACGACACCACCGATCGAGAGGATGAGGAATTCGATGTTGCCGAACTGTTTCACCCAGCCTGCGGCGAAAGCGGATTCGGTTTCGGTCTTTGTTTCGAAATCGGAATTCGAAAAGAGATCATCGACGGCTTTTGCGATGCGCGGAGCGTCGTCGGGATTCTGAATCTTGAAAACGTACCAACCGACGCGATCTTTGAATGTTTTGGGCACGCCTTCTTCGAAGGCATCCCACTGAAACCAGAACTGGCTCTCGTCGCCGCCGGCTTTTTCGGAGTGGTAAATGCCGACGAGGTTGAAATCCCACGTGTTCGCGCCGCCGAAGATCGTGGTCTTGATGGGGATTTTGTCGCCGATTTTCCATCCGAAGCGCGCGGCGGTTTTTGCGCCGGCGATCGCGCCCTGGCGATCTTTCACGAAGTTGGCCCACTGGTCATCGGGAACTTTGAGTTCCGGTAGGACCATGCGCTGGTTTTCGGGATCGATTGCGAATTGGGGGAAGAAATTCTTCTCGTCCTGATAGACGCCGCCGAACCAGTTGTTGTGCGTGATCGCGACCACGCCTGGAATGCGCAGGATCTTGTCTCTGTAATTCAGCGGCAATGGCTGAATGATCGAGGTGCGATTGATGGTGATGAGCCGGTCGGCGCCGGCGATGTCGGCGCCGCGGCCGAATGCGCCTTTCACGACCGCGAGAAACGAAAAGAGGAAGAGCGCGACGGCGAACGAGCCGACGGTCAGGATCAGGCGAATCTTTTTGCGGAAGAGATTCGCGAAGATGAGTCCTCGAAATTTCACGCGGCACCTCCCGCATAAGCGTTCTGCTGCACCTGGCCGGCTTCGACGAGCAATCCTTTCTCGAGATGGAGTTCGAGATCGGCGAGCTTGGCGACGACGGGGTCGTGGGTGACCATCAGCACGGTTTTGCCGAATTCCTTCACCAGGCGAATGATCAAATTCATGATTTCATCGGCGCTTTTGCGGTCGAGGTCGCCGGTTGGCTCGTCGCAGAGCAGGAAGGTCGGGTCGGCGACGATGGCGCGGGCGATGGCGACGCGCTGCTCCTGTCCGCCGGAAAGTTGGCGGGGATAGTGGTTCATGCGTTCGGCAGAGACCGACGACGCCGAGAGCGGTTTCGACGTGGCGGCGGCGTTCGGATTTGGAGAGCTTGGTGAGCAGGAGCGGCAGCTCGACGTTTTGAAACGCCGTCAGCACGGGAATCAGGTTGTACATCTGAAAGATGAAGCCGACGTGGCGCGCGCGCCACTGCGTGAGCTTCGCGGCGGACATGTTGGTGACTTCGTCGCCGGCGACGCTGATGCTGCCGCGCGTCGGGACGTCGAGACCGCCAAGAAGATTGAGCAGCGTCGTCTTGCCCGAGCCGCTGGGCCCCATGAAGGCGACGAAGTCGCCTTTGTCGACGTCGAGGTTCAATCCCTGTAGAACGTGGATTTCTTCGCCGCCGCGCTTGTACGTTTTGTCGAGGCCGCGAACCTGAATGAGGCTATTTGATCTGCCGGTGCTGTCCACTCGAACC
Source organism: uncultured Acidobacteriota bacterium (assembly GCA_963850795.1). Lineage (GTDB taxonomy): Bacteria > Acidobacteriota > Terriglobia > Acidiferrales > UBA7541 > Acidiferrum. Next base: position 30,386 of record CAWKNS010000038.1, read on the forward strand.
ATTGTGAGAGCTCCTGAAGTGCGTGTAACTGAATTACGTTTCGAAGAGCGAATTAATTTCGATTTTCTACGTTAAATCTTCAGACGAATCCGTTTGCCCGACAGCGCTGTTTTGCCAGCTACTTCTTGATCGCGACGCTCTGTCCGTCGCGCAGATCGGTCGGGCCGCTGACGACAACGGTGTCGCCCACGGCGAGGCCGGCCATGATTTCGATGTCGGAGCCGCGATTTTCGCCGAGCGTGACGGCGCGGCGCTCCAGTTTGTCGTCTTTGACGAGGAAGACGACTTTCTTGCCGGCGTCATCGTGAATGGCGCTTTGTGGGACGAGCGCGGCGGCTTGAGCGGCCTTTGCGCGTCGGATGGCTTCGGCGCATCGCCGAGGAACGTCACCTTGATGCCCATGTCGGGCAGGATGCGCGGATCGAGCTTGTCGAACGAAATGCGCACCTTGACCGTGGCTTTCTGGCGATCGGCGGTCGGGATGATCGTGCGGACGTGGCTCGGAATTTCCCAGTCGGGATACGCGTCGAGAATCGCGGTGACCTTTTGGCCGTCGTGCACGCGCGCGATGTAAGACTCGTTGACGTCGACTTCGATCTCGTTGGACTTCATATCGACGACGGTGGCGATACCGGTGCGCGTAAAGCCGCCTCCGGCGGAAATCGGGCTGACCATTTCGCCGACCTGGGCGTCTTTCGAGACGACGATCCCGGCAGAACGGCGCGCGAATCGTGCAGTTGTCGACGGCTTGCTGTGCTTCGGCGATACGCGTTGCGGAAGCTGCGACCTGCGTTTTAGCGAGATCGATCTTGGCCTTGAGGCTGTCGGCGTTCATGTTCGCGATGTCGAGCTGCTCTTGCGTCTGCACGCCGGCTTTTTGCAAGCTGGTCGGCGCGGTGCAATTCGATATTCGCGTTCTTGAGCTGGACCTGGAGATCGGCGATGCCGGCTTCGGTCGAGTGTTTGTCGGCTTTCGCGGACGAGAGCGCTTTCTGCACGTCGGAATCATCCAGCGTGGCGAGAAGTTGACTTTCTTTCACGACGGTGCCTTCATCGAAAAAGACGCCGGTGACGCGGCCGGTGATTTTGGCGGCGATGGTCGCGCGGCGGCGCGGCGTGACGTAGCCGCTCGCATTGAGCAGAGCTTCGCGTCCACCGGCGCCGACCGGTTTGTGGACGGTGGCGACCTTGACGACCGGCTTGCTGTTCCAGAAGGCGTAGACTCCGCCCCCGATGCCGGCGAGGATCACGAGGACGCCAAAGAAGATAGCGAGTCCTTTGCCGACCTTGCTGCCACGGCGCTGTCCGTCGTGGATGCGCAGAGATCCCAGGTCGTGTTGCGAAGAACCGATTGGTGTGGCCATTAACCAGACTTCCTTCGAAGAGGGCGTTCACACTGAGATTACGTATCGAGGACTCCGGAAATTTCACGAAATCTCGTGTGAGGGAACGGCTGCGGGCTAGTTTAGCTGAAAAATCCGGAAAATTAAGTGGTAAGTAGTGGTCACATCAGTGTAGACGAGGAGAGAAGACCACCTGGGTCGTTGAAGGGCGCTTGACGGCGGGAAACGTTATCTGTATGAATGCTCGAATTAAAACGGTTTAAAGACTGAGGGTGGGATCGTGATATTCGTTCAGTGAAGTATGTAGCGTGGCGAGTGTTCATTGCGTTTTTGTTCGCGATGAGTGGCTTTCCGGTGGACTGATCGGTGCCCAGACAATTCACGTGGACGCGGCGGCTGGACATGCGACGAACACGATTGTGCCGACGCAGGCGCTGGGAGCGGGCATCGACCGGTTGCCGTACGGCGCGTCGGACAAGCTGCTGACCGACGAAAACATCGAGAAGGTGTTGTCGGCGGGATGGCAGACAGTGACCTATCGGCAGAACACCGAGCTGCACATGGAGGCGTGGCATTGGAATCCGGAAGGGAAGTGGAGTGATCCGGCAGGACGCGGATATTTTGTTGGCAACGCGGAGCCGGGGGCTGCGCCGATTCGACATTCGTATGGGTATCCGTTGCCGCATCGCGGAGTGACGCGCGACGACGGCACGGACACGGAAGGGTATTCGCGGATTACGGACGGAAATCCCGACTCGTATTGGAAGAGCAATCCGTATCTGACGCAGGCGTTCACTGGTGAAAGCGACGCGTTGCATCCGCAGTGGGTGTTTCTCGATTTGGCGAGCTCGATTCCGGTGAGCGCGATTCGAATCGCGTGGGCCGAGCCGTACGCGGTGAATTATGAAGTGCAGTATTGGACGGGCGATGATCCGATCAAGAAGCCGACGCTCGGCGTGTGGGTGACATTCCCCGGCGGGGCGGTGCGCGAGGGGAAGGGCGGCAATGCGATTTTGCAACTCGCCGATCAGCCGGTCGCGGTGCAGTGGGTTCGAATCTTGATGCGGCAATCTTCGAACACGTGCGACACGCACGGCTCGGCAGACAAGCGAAATTGCGTCGGATACGCGATTCGCGAGCTGTATCTGGGCACGACGACCGCCGACGGAAAATTTCACGACGTGATTCGCCACACGGCGGATCAGGATCAAACGGCGACGTATTGTTCGTCGGTCGATCCATGGCATACGCCAGAAGATTTGGATGAACACGCGGGCGAGCAGCTTGGGCTGGATCTATTTCTACACGAGCGGCGTGACGCGCAAGCTGCCGGCGATGATTCCGATCGCGATGATTTACAACACGCCGGAGGATGCGGCGAACGAGTTGGCGTACGTCGGTAAGCGCGGTTACCCGGTTTCGTATGTGGAGATGGGCGAAGAGCCGGATGGGCACTACACGCCGCCGGAGGACGACGCGGCGCTCTACATTCAATTCGCCGCCGCGCTGCATCGCGTCGATCCGAAATTGAAACTGGGCGGGCCTGTTTTTACCGGCCAGAACAAAGACATCGAAACCTGGGCCGATGCAGAAGGAAGAACATCGTGGACGCGGCGGTTCGTCGATTATCTAAAGGCGCATGGAAAGCTGCATGAGCTCGCGTTTTTTCCGTACGAGCACTATCCCATCGAGCCAGGAAAAATCGCGTGGAGCAGCTTGTACGACGAGCCCTATCTCGTCACGCACATCATCGATGTCTGGAGACAGGACGGCGTGCCGGCGAACGTACCGCAGATGATCACGGAGTCGAATATTTCTTGGGTCGATTCGGAAGCGTTTGTCGATGTATGGGGAGCGTTGTGGCTTGCGGACTATGTCGGCGCGTATTTGAGCGGCGGCGGGCAAGCCGTCTACTACTTCCATTATTTACCTCTCGGAATTGGCCATGGCCACAACGGATCGCAGGGAACATTCGGCATGTTTTCGGCGGATCGCGAGACGCGAAAAATCATTCAGCCGCTCTCGCAATATTTTGCGAGCCAGCTCATCAATCTCGAGTGGGTGCAGCCAGGAAACGGCGAACACAAATTGTTCGCGGCGACGAGCGACGTGATGGACGGCGCGGGCCACAATCTCGTTACCGCATATGCGGCGCTGCGACCGGACGGGCAATGGTCGCTGATGGTGGTGAACAAGGATCAGGAGAACGCGCACGAGGTGAATATCGCTTTCGATGGAGCGAAAACCGCGTAGTGGCCCGGCGATACGGATTCGCCGGCCCGTCGATGTCATCACTTTTGGCGCCGCGCAATATCAATGGCACGCGTCACCGATCCGGAGGTCATGCCGATCCGGACGGCCCGTCGGCGCGCTCAACCGTGAACGCAACAGACGCGACAAAGTTCATGTTGCCGGCGGCTTCGGTGACGGTACTTCGAGGGAAAATCGCAAAATAGCCAGCAAACGCTGCCGCACCCGCTCGCGCGGTATCGCCACTCACCCTCTGTAACCGCCCGATGAGCGCGCACCGGAGCCCTAAGTGTGCTATGTTGCTGTGCGGTCCGGAGAGCGTTGATGAAGAGCCTGTTCGTGGGAAATCTCAATTTTCAAACAAGTGAAGGCGAGTTGCGTACGCTTTTCGAGCCATTCGGTGCGGTGACGCGCGTGCATATGGCGATGGATCGCGAAACGGGACGAGCGCGAGGATTCGCATTCGTCGAAATGCCGAACGATGAGGAAGCGGCCAAGGCAATTTCGGGCCTGGATGGAACGATGAACGGCGGCCGCCAGCTCAAGGTGAACGAAGCGCGTCCCCGTGGCGAAGGCGGTGGTCCTCCGCGCGGTGGGAATCGTGGTGGCGGCTTCGGTGGCGGCGGAAACCGCGGCGGTGGTGGCTACGGCGGCGGCAATCAGGGTGGCGGTGGCGGCGGAAAAGGCAAAGGGCGGCGGGCGCGGCCGCGATCGATTTTCGAACGAAGACTACAGCGAGTCGGTTCGCCAGCCGCGCGAACCGCGCTGGTAGCGGCTCACGCTGACGCTCACCCGAACAGACGTGACGTTGCATCTCCCCGCGAAAAAGGGCTAATCCGCCGACATGAGTTTTGAGGTTTACCGCGACGGAAAATGGCTGGTTGCAATTTCCGTAACGGCGAGTGCTCCGCGCATCGATTGCGCTTTACACCACCACAAAGACTCCTGCGACGGGTCGAACGATTCACTTCTTTCACTGACTTCAACGGCAACCTACCAACGAGAAAGCTACCTCGCCGGCGCTATCTCCAGCTGATCGCCGATTTTCGTCCCAGAGCGATAAATCGTGTGTGGAGGAAGCTCCAACACACTCGTCGCTTTGAGTGACACCTTCGAGATACGGAACGGACGAACATATTCCTCGACGTGGACAACTTGCTTGTCTTTACCGAGGAAAATCAGATCGATCGGGAATAGCATTCCGATCGTATGAACGCCACGCGACGGAACAATCCAAAGGCCTCGGCCAAGCTGAGCCCAGCGCCGCGTCTTACCGAGAAGCCCTACGAGCCGAGTGAAATAGCTATCGGCAAGAAGAGCCTCCGTTGCGACGAAGGTCTCACGCGTCTTGTTATAAACGTACAGCGAACTGGAATGACCGTTTGTCGTGGCCATGGATCTACCGCCCTGCTCCCGTGAAACTGGTTTCAGCCAAACCTATGATTGCTATTCAATCGACTTGCGTTTGCGGCGCCAGATAATGACGAACAGCACGAGAACGGCAAGCGCTCCCGCAACGACGCGAATCAGAGTTACGTTGTCCATTGCACTTCTCCTTTCCAGCGTCTCGTCCTGCAAATTTCGGCAGGGTCGCGAGTTTGCTGAGATCAATGCCCCAAAGCCGGCATCAACTGCCGGAACAGCGTGATCACAGCAGGGCCCAAAATCACCACCATCAGGGCGGGGAAAATGAAAAAGATGAGCGGCGGGACCATCTTGACGGTGGTCTTCGCGCTCATTTCCTCGGCGCGCTGCCGGCGCTTGGTGCGCAGGTCGTCGGAGAAAACGCGCAACGACTGGGCGACGCTGGTGCCGAAGCGATCGGTCTGCACCAACATAGCGACGAGGCTCTTGATGTCGTCGATGCCCGTGCGGCGCGCGAGTTCGCGCAGCGCTTCGATACGCGTTTTGCCGATGCGCATCTCAAGGTTAACGAGTTGAAATTCTTCGCTGAGTTCGTGATGCGTGATGCGCAGTTCTTGCGAAACCTTCATCAGCGCTTGATCAAGGCCAAGGCCCGACTCGACGCAAATCACCAGCAGATCGAGGCCGTCTGGAAGACCGCGGCGAATTTTGCCTGGCGCGCATTGACGCGCCAGGTCAGAAACATATCTGGGAACAAATAGCCAAGCGCGAGCGCAACCAGCGGAATCATGAAGGGATTCCACTTGTAAGCGCCCGTCCGAAAGTAGAGCCCGACGAACACGATCGGCGTGAGGATCTTGAATCCCCGCATCGCCGCAAGCGCATTGCTGCTGCGATAGCCTGCCCGCAAAAGAAGTAACTGCGTGCGTGGTGTGCCTGATGACTGTCGCCGCCCGGAACCAACTTGCTCAGTCCAGCAAGCGTGTTTCGCACGTTATCTTTTTGCTTTTCGACGAAGCTCTCTTCCTCGACCCGCGGCGCGGCGGTATTCGCCAACCGCGAAAGGCGTTCGGCGACAGCGCCTCCCTGCGACGAGAAGGCATAGAACAGTGCGGCCAGCACGCCGAAAGTGGCGAGAAACGTCAGCGCTGTGATTGCCCAAAGCATTGCCTAAGACTCCTCGAAAGCTGCAAAATCGAAATTCGAAACCGCCCACCAAAACGCGCAACTCTCTAAACCTCGATGTGAATAATCTTCCAGATCACCATCGAGCCGATGACCTGCATGATGCCGGCTACGGTTAGCGCGAGCATGCCCTTGGGATCGTGAAACAAGATGCCGATGTAGGCCGGATTCATCACCATCAGCATCAACATCATGACCACCGGTAGCGCGATCAGGATGCCGGCCGTCAACCGGCCCTGCGCCGTGCGCACCCGCACTTCGCGATAAATTCGGAAACGATCGCGGATGACGCGCGCAGAGCCCGTCCAAAATTTCGGCGAGGTTGCCGCCTGTCTCTTTCTGAATGAGCAGTGCCGTCACAAAAAAGCGCACATCGATCGACGGAATCCGCTCCGTCATATTCAGCAACGCATCGCGAAGCGGAAGACCGAAGTTCTGCTCTTCGAACGTCGTGCGAAACTCGCTCGCGATCGGTTCCGGCGATTCTTTCGCGATCATTTCAAGGCCCGTCGTGAACGCGTGGCCTGCGCGAACGGCACGGCCAAGCAAATCGAGCGCCTCCGGGAATCGTTCTTCAAATGCGCGAAGCCGCTTCTGCCGCAGGTACATCACGACGCCGTACGGCACCGCGCCGAGGCAAAGTCCGATCAATATGCCAACCGGAAAAACCGGAATGAAAAGTCCGGAAGTCGACCATGCGTGCCCAGGCAAAGGCACGCACTGATCAAAATGAGCTTGCCGGCTTTCATCGTCAGCCCAGCCTGCGAGATCTTCTCTTGCAACCGTACTGACCACGACCAATGCAGCATCAGCCGATGAACCGCGGGCACGCTGCTCAACATTTCGTCGCGCGCCAGCTTCAGGCCCATCGAGACGTCGCCACGGCGCTCCGCCTTGCGCACCGCTTCCATGCGGCGGCGCACCACTTCCTGCTTGGTGTCGGCCCCGACCATCATCCAAATGCCGAAGAAGACGACGATGACGATCAGGAATGTGAGCGCAAATACGAGCAAGCCCATAGCGAATCCTTTACAGCGAGTAGCCTTTCAGCGCGCAATCGAAATAAAGCGTACCTTCATCAGAACTCCGCGTGCTGGAAATCAAACATCGCGATCGGTAGATGGATCCCCGAAACTTGTAACTTTTCCGCAAACTTCGGACGAATCCCCGTCGGCACAAACTCTCCGGAAACCTCGCCGTTGTCGCGGATACCGCGCTTACGGAAGACGAAAATGTCCTGCATCGAGACGATGTCGCCTTCCATACCCGTGATTTCGGAGAGCGCGATCACTTTGCGCGTGCCGTCGCTGAGGCGGCTGACCTGCACGACCACGTCGATTGCCGAGGCGATCTGCCGGCGAATCGCGCTATCGGGAATGTTGAGGCTGCCCATCGCGACCATCGTTTCGAGGCGGCTCAAAGCGTCGCGCGGCGTGTTCGCGTGAATCGTGGTGAGCGAACCGTCGTGGCCCGTGTTCATGGCCTGCAGCATGTCGAGCGCTTCTTCGCCGCGAACCTCACCGACGATGATGCGGTCGGGGCGCATGCGCAAAGAGTTGATCACGAGTTGCCGTTGCTGAATCGCGCCTCTGCCTTCGATGTTGGCGGGGCGCGTTTCCAGCCGCACGACGTGGTCCTGGTGCAGCTGCAATTCGGCCGCGTCTTCGACGGTCACGATGCGCTCGCGATTCGAAATGAACGACGACAGAACGTTGAGAAACGTCGTCTTACCGGCGCCGGTACCGCCCGAAACGAGGATGTTGAGCCGCGCCTTAACCGCAGCCGCGCAGCAGCTCCAGCATCGGCTCGGTCAGCGTGTTGTTGCTGCAGCAAGTCGTCCGGCGTCAGCGGGTCGCGGCCGAAACGCCGAATCGACAGGCACGGACCATCCACCGCAAGCGGCGGAATGATCGCGTTCACGCGCGAGCCGTCCGCCAGGCGCGCATCGACCATCGGCGACGATTCATCGACGCGCCGGCCGACCGCCGAAACGATGCGGTCGATGATGCTCATCAAGTGGATGTCGTCGCGGAACTGGATCGACGTCATCTCCAGAATTCCGCGGCGCTCTACATAGACACGCTTATGCGTGTTGACCAGAATGTCCGAGATGGTCGGATCGGCCAGCAGCGGCTCCAGCGGCCCCAACCCAAATACTTCGTCGAGAACTTCCGTCGCAAGTCGTTCTCGTTCTTGCAGGTTCATCGGCGTCGATTCGCCGACGACAAGCGCTTCCAAAATTTGCGTCACTTCGCGCCGCACATCATCGCGATTTACTTCCGTCAGCCGGTCGAGGTTCAATTTCTGAATCAGCTTGCGGTGAATTGCTGCCTTAACGGCGCCAAAGTCGGTGCGTGTAACCTGTGCGGGTAGCGGTTGCGGGGGCATGAGCTACGTCACCGTTTCGCCGGGAAAGAGAAAAATCCACCCAGCGAGCCTTTCTTTGCAGGATGCGCGACATCCAGACCCGCGAGTTGCCCCGCGATTTGACGGTAGCGGCTGCCGAGCGCGTTGTTTCCGTTTTCATGCATCGGCGTGCCGAGATTGACGGCGTTGCTGGCCATCCGGAAGTCGTTAGGAAGACATGCGAACACCGGCCGATTGATGTCCTTCTGAATGCCTTTGAGCACTTCTTCGTCGCCCTTGTGCCAGCGATTGATGATGACCCGCGCCCGATCGAGATCAATCCCGAAACCCTTGAGCGCGAGCAATCGGCGTTCGAGCGTCCACAGCGCCGGAACGTTCGCTTCGGCCACGATCAGAATCATCCGCGCCATCCGCAGAATCGAGCTCCACTCCGAAGAAAACTGCGAGCCCATATCGACCAACACCATGTCGAAGTTGTTCTGCGCGACGTTGACCACTCGGTCCAGCATCGGTATCGGAATGTTCTGCCACTCTTCGGGTTGCGTCGCGCCGCCAAGCACTTCGAGCTTCGTCTTATGGCGCGTCATCAATCCCGCAAAGAAGTGGCTATCAAGACGGTCGAGGTTATCGACCGCATCTCGTACCGTGAATTTTGGATGGAGATCGAGCAGCAAGTGGACGTTGCCGAGCGGATTGGCGAAGTCGAGCAGAGCAACATGCTTTCGCGCGTAGGTCGCCAGCTGCACGCCAACATTGACTGCCACGGTCGTTGTTCCGACGCCGCCTTTCGAACCCATCACCACGATCAACCGGTCCATCGCAGACCGGTCGTTGTTGCCTTCGATGTCTTTCGAAAAACGAGCCAGGATTTCTTTGAGTGAGCGCGGATCGACCGGCTTCGGCAGAAAGTCCTGCACGCCGGAACGCATCGCTTCCAGCAAAAGTTGGTGATTCGGCGGGACGACCGAAGAGCACGCCACCAGCTTGACCGCCGGCCGCACTCGATGAATTTGCGCACACAATTGAAAATACGGTTCCGGATCGCGCGCAAGATCCAGGAACACCACTTCCGGCATAGCATCTACCGCTTCGGGCAGCTTATCGGCGGGGACCGACCATTGCTTGACCGACCTGACCAGACCTGTTTGTTCGAGACTAGCCAGCAACTGCGCGGAACTGGCCATGTCGCCGCTAGCTATAGCTACTGTCAGCATCAACCGTTCTTCCTGACTCCCCTGTGAGCCTTTATGAGATTGTGCAGCCCTCAGTTCTACAACCAGTTCTACAGCGACTACGGGCCGATCTACTGATGCACGCCAACCGAAGCAGGCGTGCCCGGCACGACTTCACCCTTCGCAGGCGTGCCGGCCGTCGGGGACAAGAACGGATCCGGATATTTCAAAGTCGGCGTTGGTTCACCCTGTAGAACGGGGTGGACGATGTGCGGCGTAACAACCACCACGAGCTCGTTCTTGCTGCGATTCAAGGTCTTGCTCGTGAAAAGCTTGCCGAGAATCGGAATGTCGCCGATGCCGGGAATCTTTTGCATCTGTTCGGTCACGCGGTTGTCCATCAAGCCCGCGATCGCGAAGCTCTGTCCGTCGGCCAAGCTCATGTCGGACTCAACGCGATTGGTCGCAAGCGCCGGAATCACGAAGCCTTGCAGCGTCAGAGCGTTGGTGAAATCGAGTGAGCTGACTTCGGGCTTCACCTTCAGGTGAATCAATCCGTCCGGCGTCAGCGTCGGAGTGAAGTTCAATCGCACACCGAATTCTTTGAACTGAATCGTGATGCCTGCGAACCCGCCGCCCCCGCCAGTTGATTGCAGAATGGGGAAGGGAAATTCGCCGCCCGCCAGGAAGCTCGCGTCTTTTCCGGACTCCGTCATCAAGTTGGGCTCAGCGAGAATCTCGAGCACGTTTTGCTCTTGCAGTGCTTTGATCGTCGCCGCGAGATTGATGTCTGGCCGGAAGATGAAGATGTTGAGCAGGTCGCTGAGACCGATCGCGCTACCTGTAGAAGGCGTGTTGCCGACGCCGTTTTGCGTGGTGAGTTGCGGCGGCGCGAATTGCTGCGTCGAAATGGTGCCGATGTTTTTCCCGCCGGGCAGGCCAAGGATGTTGATTCCGAATTGACTGATGAGCGCCCGGTTCACTTCAGCGAAACGCACTTGAAGCAGAATTTCGCCCGATGGCGTTGTCGGTATTTGCATCAGGCTCGTGACTTTCGGAGCAACGCCCTTCACGATTTCGAGAATCTTGTCGGCGATTTCTTTCGACGAAATTTTGCCCGACAGCATCACGACATCGCGCGATGTGTCGATGTGAACGTCCTCATTCGGGAAGACTTCGCGGATTTTTTGGCTCAGTCCAAGAACGTCGATATCGACCGAGACTTCGAACGACTGGCTCTGATCGCTTTCATCCCAAACGATCAGTGAAACGCCGCCCGGTGTTTTGCCATTCACCAAAACCTGATTCGTACTGACGACGATCGCTTCGGCGATTGTCGGGTCGGCGATCGATACGCGTTTGATACGCGCCGGTGAAGTGATGACGATCGAGCGGCCCACGAGCAGGTGCAGAGTTTGTGGCGCTTCGGCTTCCATCGGCGCGTTGGCCGGGACCGGCGTCGGCGCCTGCTGTGGCGGAGGCGTCGCATTCTGGGCGGGTGTTTGCTCTGTCGCAGGCTGCTGCGCGAAGGTCGCGGCGACCGGCAGCGTGACTAAACATGCTGAAAGCAGCGTCGCTCTTGAAGCCAGTCGAGCGAACCTCGCTCTCTGGCGGTTCAACGAATTCTGTGCGGGCTGGTGGGGAAACATTCGTTGTCCTTGGCGCTCTCTCATTGATTTGGAAAGCTCTTGTTTTCGCGCTTGTTGCCGGTGATGACTTCAATCGTGTAAGGCGACGGCGGCGGTGCCGCGGTCTTCACGACGACTTTCTTGGGGGACGGTGCCTGCACGGGGCCTCCCGAGAACAGGTTGGCTTCCAACACCGACGGCGGCTCAACCCGCTTCGAATCCACCGTGTTGCGTAGCGCGAGTTGAATCTTGCCCTGCGTGCTCGCCATGGCCAGCCGTGCCGCATCTTCTGGCGAAACCAGCAGCGTAATCACCGGTACGATCTGCGGCTTGCCGTCGCGGTCCTGCTCGATTTTCTGTCCCGCCGCAAGCACGCTGATATTTTCGAGAATCGTGCGAGTGATCGTGTCATCTTCGGTGTGATTCTGTCCGACCAGCTTGCCGGTCGCGAGTACATCGACCTTCGTCCCCGGCGTTACGAAGCCGGCCACGCCGACCACGTCGTTCACCGCGACCGACATCGCGCGCATCCCTTGCGGAATCACCGCCGGAAGGCCGGCGCCCGATTCTTTTGACGCCAGTTTGCTGTCCAGAATCATTTCATTCGCAGCGACTGGCGTGATCAGCGCGCGATTCGCGGCCTGGTCGATGCTGTTGAACGTGCCTGCCACCGGTTCGCCCGACGGCCACGGAATCAATTTCAAATTGCTGGCATCGACGCGCGTCCCTAACGGCATCGCCGAAGCCGCCACGACGATATGCGCCGTATCGATCGGCTTGACCGCGCTCGCCTTCTGGAATTGCTTGTACACGAACGTGCTGAGCACGAACGCCACAATCAGCGCGATCGCCAGCCCAATCACCATGCGGTTCTGATTCATAAAACCGGTCTCCTCACCTCAGCACGACTCAGAACATTCCGAAAACGCAAACGCGGTCCCCTCGGGACCGCTCTCCGTTACGCTCGCAATCCCCACTGGGCCGCGCAATAACAAGCAATCGTCGCAATCGCCACCGCCACTCCGAACGGCAGCTTCAACAGCTCCGGATTGTCGAGCGAGATCTGCGGATTCGCTCGCAGCCCAAACGAAAAAAATCCCTTCACGAGCACCAGCAGGTTGCTCAACGTCTCTCGCACCCGTCGTGTCCGCATCATCTCGACCACCGCCATAAGTCCCGAAACAAGAATGCTGCCGACCAGCACAAACAGAAACATGAGCGGGCCGAGGAACGCCCCGACCGCGCCCATCAATTTCCAATCACCCGCACCGAGCGCCCGCAGCAACACCAACGGAAGAAGAAGACCGAGCGCCAGCCCTGCACCTTCCAAAGCCGTTTTCACGCCGGGCCAACCGAACAGCACGCTTCGCAGGGTCACGCCTGCCACAAACGCCGGCACGGTCAGCCAGTTGGGAATCCTGCGCTTACGGAAGTCCACAAATGCGGCCGCAACGGTAACGCCGATTGCGAACATCCAGATGGTTTGCTGTAGCCCAATCGAACTTAAAATCATATGAGAACTAGCAGCCTCGCATCACTCTTTCGAGTCTCGCCGTACTGGCCCGGGGACCTAGACCATTCTGACCGAAGCTCTTAAGTGTTCAGGCTTGTGACGGCGTTGGTGAAGACACCATTGATGGCGTTTGCGAGGTTATTCAACGTCGTAACCGCCGCCAACGTGAGCAACACGAGCAACAACGCGTATTCGGTCAGATCTTGTCCTCTGTCTTCTTTCCAGAGCCTTACGAGAGTCCGTTTCATATCGATTCCTTTTCTCCCCACGATTTCCCCAGCCCTGGGCCGGGGTTTCAAGCTCAACAAACCTAACCAAATGCCTCACTGCCAAGAGCCGACCTCTCTTGCGGGAGGAATTCTAGGTGTTGAGCTTGGTCGTGACGTTGGTAAAGGTGCCGTTGATCGCCGACGCAAGCCCATTCAACGTCGTAACCGCAGCTAGGGTCAAAAGTACGAGGAGTAGGGCGTATTCGGTGAGATCTTGCCCTTCATCTTCGTACCACAGCCGTTTCAGAAGATTCTTCATTTGTCTTTCTCCTTCGTTTGGGAAGGCATGCGAGGGGGATGCACACCTTTTCTGGTGAGTGCTCTATAAGCATCTCTGCCGCCATTGTCCCTTTTTCGGTAGCCCGATTTATGGCCGTCTAAGCTATTGGAAATGAAGTCTCTTATGCTGTGGCGGCGTCGGGAGGAAGAATGTCCTTTACCAGCGACCGTACCTGTTTGTGAACACCGTCGCTAGATTCCCGTGTGATTTGGTGACTGATTTTTTGCGAGGCGGAATCCGTTTCCGCTAGCTAGGCCTGCTAGCCACGACCGTGTACTGGGCCCCCACTGGGCACCAGCCGAGATACTTCTCCACGGGGCGAAGCAACGAAAGCGAGCGAGGAAAGAACACGATGTAGTCCTGGGTCACCTGCTCGAAATCACGTCGAAAGTAATCTCGAACTTCACGGCTAGGTAACAGCTCGACTCCTTTGTCAAAGACGCAATCCGCCACCGCTCGACGAGTCAATGGATTCAGAGGGTTGTGTTCGAATACGACGATCGTCCCGCCTTTAGCCAACCGTGATGATATCCGCTTCAGCAGCGCGTAGCGCTCATCCGGCCTGACATGGTGCAACACATTCGCCACCACAATGACGTCATACGCAGCGAGCAGTTCGTTCTGGTCTGTGGTGAAAGTGCCTTGGCTGAGCAAGGCAGCTTTCGGCCTGCCCCACGCTACTTTTCGAAACATCGAATCCGTCAACTCGTGTACCCGGCAATCGCTTCTTGAGATGTGCCGACAACCGGCCGACGCCACACCCGTAATCGAGCAAGCTCGTTCCCGGAGCGGGAGCGATTTTTCGCGCGATGTAATCCGCTTTATACGCCGCAAAATAGTCCGAAGACTCTCCGCTGATGCGAACGCTCTCGCTTACAAGCTGCTCGTAGTTCGCCGCGTATTCATCGAACTCTGCCAAACGCATCTCCGATTCGAATGCCAATCGTCAGCTCAAGCGCATCGGTACAAGCGCATCAGTACAAGCGCATCAGTACAAGCGGTCCCCTCAATTACTTGCTCGCCACAACCTTCGGCCGCAACGTCCGCGGGACCGGCTTCACCTGAGTTTCGAATCCCAGTCTTTCCCGCACGACGTAAAGAGGACGCCGCTTCGATTCCCCATAAATTCTTCCCACATATTCGCCGATGATGCCGATGCAGATCAGCTGAACGCCGCCGATGAACAACACCGCGATCACCGTGCTGGTCCAGCCTTTCACCATCCCTGGGACCGCTAAATATTTATCGACGAGCACCGTCAGGATTCCCAGAACCGATAACCCCGAAGCAAAAAAGCCCATCCACGTGGCGATCCGCAGCGGCAAAATCGAGAACGAAAAAATCGCATCCATCGCGAATCGAATCATCTTGAAAAGCGAGAACTTGGTGACACCGTCTTTGCGCGCCTCGCGGTGATAGGGAACTCCAATTTGTGAAAATCCGAGCCAACTCACCATGCCCCGGACGAAACGGTCTCGCTCCGGCATGGACAGCATTGCGCCTACGACCCGCCTGTCCATCAGCCGGAAGTCGCCGGTATCGACTGGGATAGGAACGTCTGACAAACGGCCCATCAACCGATAGAAAAAGCTCGCTGTCACACGCTTGAACCGGGTTTCTCCATCCCGTTCCGACGCGAACTCCATAGACGACGTCGTATCCATCGAGCCATTTCTCGACAAACTGCTGAATAACTTCCGGCGGATCTTGAAGGTCGGCATCGAGCACGACGACCGCTTGTCCGCCAGCACATTCGAGCCCCGCGGTAATTGCCACCTGATGCCCGAAGTTCCTCGAGAATCGCACAACGCGAACGCGTTCATCTCTCGCTTGCAGTTCCCGCAATATGTCGGGAGTTGCATCCGTGCTCCCGTCGTCCACATAGATAACTTCGAACGACGGTTGAAATTCCTTCAGGCAGGCCACGACGCGGTGATGAGTCTTGCGCAGCGCCTGCTCTTCGTTGAAGCAGGGTATGACCACCGACAGGACCAATCGATCCTCGGCTTTGATCGACTCTGCCGGCGCGGATAAATATCCGAGAGGATGCGTGTCCATTCCTACTCCCTCCGGCTCTGCTTCGAAACGCTGGAATGCGATTCGTCGCCGACCTCGGCGTCGTTCCTGGCAAACAGCACGCTGACGTTGTCCTGATAAACCTGATGCCATTCCGGCGACACGCTCAACAATGTGACGAGCGGCTCGGTCCGATCAAGCAGGCAGGACTGAATGCCATAGTTGCGAAGCACCGCTAAAGCGCCCGGTCGGATCTGCATGACATAGAAATAGTCCGCTAATGAGCCGCCCCGCTCATACGGATCGGCACGTCCATCGACGAACACTTTCTGCCCGGACCACGCCAGATATCCACCAAATTCGTAGCTGTTGAACATCGGCCCCGGCACCGCGTGCTGTCGCAGATAATTCACGGCGCTCACGGGATACTTTTCCGCGATGGTCCGTTCGAGGCTTAGCCGCGATGGAAAGTAGTGAACGATTCCTATCAGCACCAGAGTGACTATGGCCGCGTTCAGGATCGGGCGATCTCGGCGTCGATCGTACCGTGGCACCCATTCCTTGAACGCGATCGCCAGACCCGGAGCAACAACGGGCACGAAGACCAACAGGAATCGAAGGTGCAAGCAAGCCATCACGGTCGCACCTACGATCAACACCACTTCTTCCAGCCGCAGCCTGACTCTACGAATCGCCATCGATAGCAAAACGAACAGCACCAACGCCAAAAATATCTTGCCGGTATCGAGGTTGAACGGAATCGGCTGCCACTCTTTCACATTCGCGACACCGACAGGGAGAGACGACGCCACGTGAAACGGATAGAGCGCTAGCTGCGACCCGTACGGAGTCACGTTGAGAGCAACGATCGAGAGCAGCAGTACGGCTTCCAGTTGTAGACGCTCTCCAACCGTCCATCGGCGCGCTTCGACGCTGCCGAATCGAAACTCAAACACACCGCTCAGCAGGTAGACCACGATTGCGCCGATTCCTATGACGAACGACCCATGAGCGTTGACCCACACGACAAACAGCGCCGGCAGCAGCCAAACCGCACCTGGTTTTGCCTGCCGAAATCGCTCAAGCGCGATGAGCGTCAGTATGAAAAAAAAGTACCCGAGCATCTGCGGCCGGAGAGTGAACTGGGGCGCCGCGAGCGTAAACAACAGTGCCGCAACGACCAAGCCTGCCTTCGAATTCTGAGATCGCAGCGTCGCGTAACCGTAAAGAGCGAGCATAATTGCGCTCGCCAATACGATCAGTAGCACGTCGAGTCCCTGCAATCCTCCGAGTCGCGCCGCCAGCGCGATCATCACATCGCCCAGCCACTCACCGGCGATCCATGGCTGACCGGGAACCGTGAACGAGTACGTGTCGGTGATGGGCCACCGGTGCGTGTTGAGAATCGTCTCGCCCGTCTTGATGTGCCACCACACATCGGGGTCCACCGCAAATTTCCGTCCCACAAAAAATACTGCGCCGATGAGGAGGGTGGCCAGCATGACCGGAAACGAGAATGCATGGCTCAGCAGCGAGCCGTCGAGCGTGCCGCTTATGGCAGCCTTTGGCGACGCCAGCGAAGACTCCTCTCGCGGGGGGCGAACGCCATCCGATGAAATCGCTGATGAGCTTGTTGTTCCCATACTTAGATTCGAAAGTTTCGCCCGCCACACACGCACTGACTCTCTAGGCAAGCGTCATCATTCGGATACACCTATCACGGCCGTATCCGATTGCTTGCTCTAGTAACGCAGGTAGCATTCCAAATCGGAGATGATCAGCATCTCAGCGAGTGGAACGCCGGCAGAACATCGAAGGGAGAACGAACGCTGTCGATTGCCTCTCCAACTTGTTGAATCTTATCGGCTTGCAGATGCCCAAGCATGGTCCCTGCACGACTCAAATACGTGACGCCTTCTGGCCGCAGCCCCATCACGCGGCAACACGTCGCATCCACCGCCACCGGATCGTTGCCGAAAACGAGCACCCCGCTAGCCTTGG
Source organism: uncultured Acidobacteriota bacterium (assembly GCA_963850795.1). Taxonomy (GTDB): domain Bacteria; phylum Acidobacteriota; class Terriglobia; order Acidiferrales; family UBA7541; genus Acidiferrum. The sequence goes on from CAWKNS010000038.1 coordinate 47,775, forward strand.
GCTTCCCCTGCGTAGGCCCATTACCTTCCATCCCCACAATCCCATCCACGATCGCAAAGTCGGGCCGTGCCGCCGCATTGATATCCAAAATCGCTCGGTCGATTCCCGCCCAGTGCAGCACGTTCTTCGGCCACCCATAACAAGCCCCGGGCACGATCCCAAACATATTCTTCATCGACAGCGTTACGCCCGCCCAATGGTGCGTCTTCAATTTCGGCATCGAAACAACAAAATCGACGCCCATGCATGTCTTCGGCAAGTAGAGCTCGCCCAGCCGCGACGCTCGGGTCGGCAGCGTCACCCGCTCTACATCGTCCAAATTGAGATCGACAAACACGTCCTTGAGCGGCCCAAAATGCTCCCGCAGCCGCACCGACTCCAGCACCGCCTGCGTATCGCGATCGAGCGCCGGACCATCACCCACCATCACGCGCGCCGCACCCATCCGCAAAAAACATTCCCGCGCAGCTGCAATTACCGTCGGATGCGTGTTGATGAACCCATGCGGGTCGAGCCCCACCAGATTCGGCTTCAGCAGCACCGACTTGTCCTTCACCTGCAAGCCGAACGGCGCCAGGCTCTCCAACATCACCGCCGCGATTTCCTGCTGATAGCTGCCAACCCGCCGAATCACAACCTGAGACGGCGGCCGCTGGAACGACGGAATCAGACTTTGATTTCGCAAGCTCAAGCCGCCACCGTCCGAGCGTCCGTCTTCCCCAGCCAAAAGCCGGAACCCGACGCGAGCGCCGCCCAAGCCGCCACAACGGTGTTGTCTAGAAATCCGCTGTTTCGCAAGACGCCGTTCAGGTCGGGCGCCGCACTCGGCCGACCTCGGCCATAGACCTTGAAGCAAATCTCCACGAGCGCCAACGATCCAGGGCTTTGACCGATCGTCGCAGCTGCGCTCTCCAGCCAATTCAAACTGAGCGTAATTTCTTGCCGCTTCGGCACAGCTCGCAATGCCAGCAGCGCGCACACCGTCGCCACAACGCCGGGTTCCCCCGCCGCCCCATAAACCATCGGATTCCCGGCGTTCCATCCACCGCCCGGACACATCCGATCAAACAGCAAAGAAGTCGCCAGCGCCCGCCTCCGCTTCGCTTCACCGGCCAATTCAGACGAGGCCGCGACTCCTTCGAGCGCCAACAACGCAAACGAAGTCGGCTCAACCCAGCTGCTCGTTTTCGGCGTCCAGCCCCACCCGCGATAACCCTGGTTCATCGGTGCGACGTCCCGTTGCGACGAAAACCGCGCCAACATCCGCCGCCACAATGTCGAATCGCTCGGCCAGTCGTCGCAAATCCAGCCCAGCCCCGATTCGATCGTCGAACTCTGCGTCCGATCTCCGATCGCGTTCAACGTGAGACAGCACAGCGAAGTCACCCAGCAACCGGTTTGCACGCCAGGCGCCGCCGGCCACGAGCCATCCGCGAGTTGCGTCGTTTGCAAAAAATCGCGAGCCCGGTGAACTCGAACCGAATCTTCCGCTGATTCTCTCGACGGTTCCCACAGCGCAAGCAGAGCCCAACACGTCGCCTCCACGCGGCTCGCCGTCCCCGGCCGAAATCCCCAACCACCATCCGGGTTTTGCGTCTCGCGGAGAAATGCCAGGCAACCGCGCGCTGCATCCGAATTTTCGATATCGGTCGCCATGAAAGGAAACGCTAATCGAGCAGCAAAGCCAAGTCCAGTGCTCTCAAAGAGTCGGTTGCTTCACACACGTTTTCAGGGAGGGTAATTGCAAGCAAAAGCTGAGTCGAACTACATCACCGGACCGAGCGGATAATCTTCGCGCCGCTCCGGTGCCGGATCGCCTTCGCCTTCTTGAATTCCGAGCTGATTGATCAGCCTATGCAGATATCCGCGCGCCACGCCAAGTGTTCGAGCGCATTCCGCCTTACGCCAGCCGCATTCGCGCAATGCACGCAACACCAGCGCGCGCTTGAATCGCCGCACTTCATCTTCGTACGAACGGCTCAAATTCGGAGTTTCGGTAATCGTGCCGCCGCTCGACGCCGCCAGTGTCACGTTCGCGCCACGCATGGACAAGGGAAGCGCGTCAACATCTACAATCACGTCTTCCGACAGCACGATCGCGCGCTGTACAACGTTTTCAAGCTCGCGCACGTTTCCTGGCCAGTTGTGTTGTTCAAGCGCAGCCAAAGCCTGCGGCGAAAATTTCCGCGCCTTCTTCTTGAATTGCTGTGCCGATCTCGTCAGGAACATCTGCGCCAGCAATGGAATGTCGTCGCGCCGTTCGCGCAGCGGTGGCAGGTGCAGTTGCACCACGTTCAATCGATAGAAGAGATCTTCGCGGAATTTTCCCTGGGGAACCATCTCCGCCAAATTCTTGTTTGTCGCGCAGATCAATCGAATATCGACCGAGATCGTCTTGTTGCTGCCCAGCCGTTCGAAATTTCGTTCCTGCAACACGCGCAGCAACTTCGGCTGTAGCCCGATTCCGATATCGCCGATTTCATCCAAAAACAGTGTGCCGTGATCCGCCGCTTCCACGCGTCCGCGCCGCGCCATCATCGCGCCCGTGAACGCGCCCTTCTCATGCCCAAACAATTCGTCTTCGACCAGATTCTCAGGAAGGTTCGCGCAAGAGAACGCCACCAGCGGGCCCGTACTGCGTCCGCTCAAATGGTGAATTGCGCGCGCCAGAAGCTCTTTACCGGTTCCGGTCTCGCCGGTCACCAGCACGTTCACGTCGCAAGGCGCAATCTTCCGCGCCAGATTGAAAAGCTCCTGCATCGGCGCCGATGTTCCGAGCAGCTCATGCAGCCGTCCGGTCGGCCGCAGCTCGTTCGCGCGCAGCCGCTGTACTTCGCGCTCCGCCGCATGGAACCGATACGCGCGCCGCAAAATCAGGCGCACTTCCATCATGTTCGGTGGATTCGTGATGCTGTCTTCCGCGCCATGATTGATCGCGTTAAAAAGCAATCCCCGATTTTCTTCTTCGAAAAGCACTACCATCGGCGGGTGCGCGGGCAACTTCCCAATGGCATCCATCAGACGAAGCATTCCGTCTTCGTCGCCTTGAGTATTCGCCGTGCGCAGGTCGAGCAAAATCACATCGCAGGCATCGCACAAATGCGCCGCCTGCTCCAAATCCCAAGCGCTGATCGTTCGGGAAGAGAAGTCTTCGCCCAGCGCACGCGCTATCGCGTCGCCGAGGCCTGAATCCTGTGTCAGAAAGCTAACTCGGATCACTTCTTTGTCCAACGTTTCGCTCTCCCGGAAGCCCATCAGAGGCCTGCAACCAGAACCCTAGCTCTGACGAGGCCCATGCTCGGGTTTCGAACCAAAGTTCCCGAGCGACTGACTTTTCGTGCGCGATAACGAGGCCGACTTAACTGGCGACGGTAGGCAGTCGATCGCTGTTCGAAACAGGGAGAACAGCTGCGTGCCTACATACATACAAGAATGCATACCAATGGCCAAGCGTCGCGATATTCCCGCCTGAGGAAAATTCGCTTAACACGTCAAGAATCAATCGAGTGGCTTGTGGATAGAAATAGCCTGTGAAAATGCGGGTTTCAGACACACGTCAAATGTGTGCAAACTTCTTCTAAGTGCGGAGAGGATTTACCTCTCATTAGTTTTATACGTCCTAGAACTACTGAACCTGCCCACCGGTCTCGGTTGGAACTCCCACCAACACGTCAACCGCCACCGATTTTCCGTCCTTGATCGCCGGCTTAAATTTCCATTTGCTGAACGCCACGCGCGCCGCGTCGTCCATTCCCGCCAGCACGCCTTGATAAACCTTCAGCTCCGAAACCGAACCATCGTCGGTAATCACACCCTTCAGCACGATCGGTTTGTTCTTCTTTTCGAACGGCACAGCCTGCCGCTTGAAATCGAATCGTGCTTGCACGTCCGGCGGCACTACGCCCGTCTCCATGTGCACCACGTTCGAACGCACTTGCTGCGGCTGCGCCCCGCCGCCCGATTGGCAATATTGCAGAGTCCAAGGCTGCCCCGGCATCGCCAGAAATATCGTGTAGATCTTTCCGCAGTGCAGCGCGCCGTAAACCTGCAACCCGCCGCCGCCCATCGGCCCCGACGAAACCACGAGCGCGTTCTTCCTCAAAACCACGTTCGCCGGAACGGGATAAACCATCTCCCGGAAAATCGTCGCATCCAGCATTTCGGCGCTGCCTTTGCCAGCCGGATCGCCGTTTATGCTCAGCGCTCCATTCGAACCGCTATTCCCTCCGCCGCCGCCCGAATATCCTTTGCCAACTCCCGGCACCAGATCGCCCCCGCCGCCCTTCGCGTGGCTGCCCGCGTTCTCCACGCCGTTCGGACTCCCATTCACCGCCCCCGGCTGCCCGCCATTCGGCGCAATCGTAAAATCGCCCCACCGATTTCCTGCCGGCAATTTCGCCAGCTCCGCGACATCCGCCGGATCGACGCTTACCACCACAACTCCCTTGCCGTCCCCAGCAATTTGCGCCGGCTCATCTTTGCCCGGCTTCCCGCTCGAACTCTCCACACTCGGCGCCGCCGGAGCCTCCGGCGCATTCGGCTCACCCGCGCGATATTGCTCGCCCAAATTCGAAGCCGTCGCTACGCCCGTCTCCGAAATCGTCGGCGCACTCGCCTGCCCGACTTGGACCTGCGCCTGCTTCGGCCGGGAGTCCGCACTGATCGGCACTGCCAAACGAGGTTGTGCCACCGTCGCCGCCGCCAAATTCGTCGGCATCGCCGCATTCACCGCCGCCAGCGTCGGCGCGATCGCCTTTTCTGCTGCGCGACGCGCTTCCATCGGCCGCGAATCCTTCGCATCGATATGCGCTTTCGGCTTGGCGATCGCCGCGGCCCACCCACAATATTCGGCAGCTTCAAATCCAGATTCATCTTCAAATCCGGCGGCGTCGCCGGCTGATAAATCGTCTGCCTCTTGTTGTCCGGCCGCACCGGCTTCGACACGATCACAATTTTCCGCGCGTCCGTCTCGCTTCCCAGTTTTTGCAATAGCGCTTGCAACTGCCCCGCGCCAGGCTGCCCGCCTTCGCCCTTCGGCGTTATCTTCGGCAATTTCTCGCTCGGATTCTCTTTCGGCAGCGTGTAATAAATCATCCGCGGCTGCTCGATCTCCGCGTCCGCGTACGATGAAATCTCCTGCGACGCCACATACGACAGCGCCAGCGGAATCAGAAAAATCAATCCCGCATGCAGCACCACCGAAAGCGACAGCGACCTCCCCGCCATTCGAAACGGAAGCACCGGCGTCTGTCGAAACAGCCGCACCGGCTCGCGAAACGTTGGAAAATGCACGCGCTCAAACAGCGTCCCCAGCAAACTGAACCAGCTCGTTTTTTCGCGTTGACCCGAAACAGGGAATCGCGGCATCCGCGCCGCCGGCGTGATCGTCAACGCATTTCGCCGCGGCATCGTCGCCGGCACCAGCGGACGCGCCCGAAACGTCGTCAGCGTCGAACTCTCGTTCTGCAAACTCATCCGTGGCGTTTCCCGACTGGTAAGAAGTGCGCGCGGCACGCCTGCTCCACGCTGCGCGCCGTTATCCGTGGCTCGACTCCCGCATATTTCGCCGCCCAAAAAATCTGATTGATCAGGTCGCGCGCATGACACTGCGCCAGCGACTGCCGCATATCCCGCAAGCACTGCACCACATACTCCGGAATCCCTTCATCGCACTGCACCGTGCGGTTCTGGCATTCGTGCTTGAAAATATCGATAAACTGCTCGCGCGTCGCATAATCCACGCCAATCTTGTTCGGAATGCGCCGCATAAATGCTTCATCCGCCAGCTGCGTCGGATCAAGATTCGTCGAAAACACGATGAATAGATCGAATGGCACTTCAAATTTCCGCCCGCCCGGCAGCGTGAAAAAGTCCACGCGTCGATCCAGCGGCGTCATCCACCGGTTCAGCAATTCATCCGGCCGCATCCGCTGCCGGCCAAAATCATCCAGAATCAGCACGCCGTTATTCGCCTTCATTTGCAGCGGCGCCGTATAAAACCGGCTGATTCCGTTGTATTGCAAATCCAGCATTTCCGCCGACAGCTCGCCACCCGCCAGCACGCACGGCCGCCGGCACAGCACCCAGCGCCGGTCTGACTCCGCCGCCATGTCCAGCGAACTCGGAAAGTGCACGCCCGGGTCATACACCGACACAATCTGATTGTCGACAACCACCGCGTGCGGCACCCACACGCTGTCGTCGTACACCGCCGGTATCGTCGTCGCGATGCTCGTCTTTCCCGTTCCCGACGGCCCATACAAAAATATCGACGTGCCCGACACCAGCGCCGTCCCCACTCGATTCAGCATGTCTTGATCGAGCACCATCGAATAAAACGCGCGCGACACATCCGACGGCTTCAGCGTGATCTTCTGCACGCTCTGCATCCCCACGCGCATCGTGTAGTCCGCCAGCGACACCGGCGCCGGCCCGGTGTACTGATTCAGCGTCATCAATTCCGCCGCGCGCTGCTTGCCTTGCCCGCTCGCGACGATCACGTGGCTTCCCGCCGCCATCCGCTTCACTTCGCACAATTGTTCTTTGCGGAAAAACTGAAATATCTCCTCGATCACTCCCAGGCTCAGACACGTTCGTTCGCTCAATTCCAACAGCGACATTTCGCCGTGCAGATACAAAATCTTCAGCGCCAGATCTTCGAGCAGTCCGCGACGCACACCGGTGCGCTGCACCTGGTGCGGCACCATCAGCGTCGTAATTTCCGCTCTCGCCATCCTCGCTGCTGTGTCTGCGCTTGCCATGTTCACCAGAGGTTCGATCGTCAATTCGCCATCCCGCTACTGCGTAATAATCATTTGCGATTCACTGCTCATCGGCAAAGTTCGCACCGGTATGAAAGGGAAGAAGAATTTAAAATTGTAATTCACAGTCACCTGCACAATGCATCCCGGCTTGCGGTTCTGCATGCTATTTCCCGTCCCGCCTGGGCACAGCGGAGTTGCGTTCGGCGGCGCGACAAAGATTGTGTTCGCCGTAATTCGTGCCGGAATCCAGTCCCGTTCCCGGAAAGATTCTTCACGTAGTTCGATACGTCTCCGCTGTCACCGGTGCCGGTGGGCCGTTCAAACCCGTACTCCGCACGCTCGCCCACCGCGTCGCATCACGGGCGATGTACGAAACGTACGTGTAGCTGTAAAGCGCCCGCCCCATATCCACGATCCCGAAGAACAGCGCCACCAATATCGGTATGATCAGCGCCTGCTCAATCAGCACGGCCCCACGCTGTCCCGCGCGACGGCGAGAAACCAATCGCGAACACACCGTGCTGCCTGTCCGAAAGTTCGAGAGTTTCATTGCGACACCCTCATCGTCACCGTACTCGTCAACGTCAGGTTTCTCGGTATCCCCGGATAACGAAACAACGAGTTGTAGCGGTCTGATGCCGTCACCTGCACATACACCAGCGGCTGCGGACAAACCGCTCCCGTCGGGCATCCTCCCAGCGCACCCGCCGCGCAACCGCATTGCTGCGTAGCCGTAATCGTCATCGCCGCCAACCCATCGTTCCGGGCCGCTGTTCGAATCCCAGCGACATCCGCTGCCTGAATCAAACTCTGCGCTCCGTACTGTGCCCCCGCGCGCGCCGCGTTCGAAATCAAAATATCGAAATACGCATACCGCCCGATCTCAATCAACCCCACCAGCAGCATCAACAATATCGGCAGCAGCAGCGCGACCTCGACAAGCGTCTGCCCGCGCAAACCCCGAACGGGCGCAGCGCGCACCCGTCTGTCAAATTGTTCGAATCGTCGATCGGCCACTCTCATTCCTCACCGCGCTCAAGAATCACTTTGCCCCAAACCGAACTCACGCCTCATTCGTCCAACGAAAGTCCCGCGAGAATTCGCACGACGCGGCAACAAGTGTGTTTTTCTGCGGGTTCACCAAAGGAGACGCATTCGCGCGCACCGGTGTCCACTTTTGCAGACACGGCTTGCGCCGCACGTTTTCTCTCCACTTCCTGCGCGCCGTCCATAACCTTCTACTTTCCTGCAACTTGCAGCCAGGTCGCGGGGACGCGTTTCACCGGCCTCTGCGCTGGGTCTTTGGACGTTGTCCGGGATTTCGCAATCCCGCACCGAGCATAGGTGCAATCCCCCCTCCAGTCCAACCTCGCCTGTGTAAAACCCCAGAACCCGTTCGATTTACTCTTGCCGACGACCGATCAGCGTGCCGACCAGCAACCAACCCCGCCAACCAAGCGTTGTCATCCTGAGCGAAGCGAAGGATCTCAGTCCCTAACGCAACCGACCAACTCAACTCAAGGACTCTTTCTATTGTCGACGCGAAAACTTGGCCCTTGCGTTGCTCACTCATCGCTGTGCTAGTCTCTTCAAAACGCCAGCGCTCCGCTTATCTCGTTATCAAGCGTCCGAGCGCGCTCCCCGCACCGGCGTCGGCCCTCATCGTTTGTCTTGGAATTTTGGAGATGCCGCAGTGAGAATCATCGTCGCAAGAAAATCCAATCGCCAATCCGGCTACGGCCTGATCTTTGCCGCCCTTGGCATGGTCGCCCTTCTCGGCGCCGCCGGCTTGTCCGTGGACATGGGCTACCTCCGTTACCAGCGCCGTCTTTTGCAGTCCGCCGCCGACAGCGCCGCGCTCGCTGGAGCCGCGCAACTCGGCGCACGGCGGCAGCACCGCGCTCGCCGTCATCGCCGCAAAAAATGATTCCCAGCTCAACGGCTTTCAAGACGGTTCAGGCAACATCGATGTGACCGCAACCCCGACCACCATCAACGGCAACACCAAAACAATTCAGGTCCAGGTCACAAACGTCTACCCGACTTTCTTCATGCGCATCTTCGGTGGTTCCCTCGCCAATGTAACCGTTTCCACCACCGCCACGGCGCAGTATCTCGGCGGTCTCGGTTGCATTTACGCCCTCACTGGTGGCGGTGGACTCAACGTGAGCGGCGGTCGCACCGTCAACGTCCCGAACTGCAACGTGTTCTCCAACCAGGGCATTTCTGGCGGCGGATCGATCAGGGCGGCCGCAATCGGCTCTCATAACGGTTCTAGCGTCACCGCTACTCCGCCGGTCATTACCGGGATGCAGCGAACTTCGGACCCACTTGCATACATAAATCCCCCCGGGACACCTGGGGGTGTCTGTAAAGATATCAACATAACGGCCAACAAACCTGGAGGCCAGCCTCCGCTGTCTCCAGGAAAATACTGCCGAATAAGATTTGGTACCGGCCTTTCGCAGTCGGTAACGTTGCTACCCGGAACGTATTTCATCACCGGTAACGGTGGCACTGCGCTGTCGTTTAACGGATCGGGAACGATCACTGGCGCCGGCGTCACCTTCTACATCTCAGGAGGCAGCGTTCAGACCGCCAACAGTCAACCCCTCCAGCTGACCGCACCGAACAACAATGGAATTCTTTTCTTTCAGAGGGCCACTGACACTTCGACCGCCACGATCGCCCCTCCCGGCGGCTCAAAGCTTCAGGGAGCGTTGTATTTCCCGAACGCCACTCTGAATTTGAACGGCGGCGCGAACGGCACGGCGCAGTACATGTTGCTCGTGGCCAAGACTCTGAATATCAACACCAACGTGAATTTCCCGAGCAACTACAGCTTGCTTCCAAAAGGCTACTCGCCCGTTCGCACCACCGCCCTCATCCAATAATCTTGTTGGTATTTTGGGTGCCGCACCCTTTTGGTTTTGAAAGGGTGCGGTTTTTCCGCAACCTCACCACAATTTATCCGTCTTAGAAAAATCTCCTTTTTAGTCCCGCGTTCGCCTTCGTAGAATGCAAACGTGCCACCGACTCTTGCCTCCTTCATTCTCCTCGCCGCCAATCCCCGCGGCCTAAACCTCGAACTCGTCATCCCTCTCGCTCTCTCCTGCCTCGCCATCATGATCATCCTTCCCATCTCCGCCGCGCGCAGCCGCCTCCACATCCCCGGCTGGATCGGCTTCGCCCTCTTCAGTTTCGTCCTCTCCTACACCTGCGCGCGCATCTCCGCAGTCCACGGCATCGTCGCCCACCCCACCGGCGTCGCCTTCTCCATCGCCTGCTTCCTCTTCCTCTCCGCCGCCCTCGGTTCCATCCTCGCCCTCTTCTTCTACAAAGACCCTCCTGTCTAACTCGAACCAAACTTTCTTCGTCTTTTCTCTACAAGAGGACCGCTCGAATGCGAGAGAACCGCGCAATCAATTCAAGCCAAATGTTTCTACGGAGCTTGACGGCGCTGCAGACCGAGCCCTGCCCGCAACAATCTGTCGCCGCCAACTTAAAACTGTCATCCCGACCGGAGCGAGCCGACGCTTTTTCTTCCGCGTTCGCTCCCGCGAACGCGTCGGCTCGCGCAGTGGAGGGACCCTGGCTACCCTTCAACTTCGAGCACCCAACACATGAACGCACGTGGCTGTCCCCCGCCAAAAGTCGCCTGCGCCGCCTTTCGAACCTTCAAATTCCACAACCTCAAAATCTGCGCTAAAGTATCTCTTCGCCACAACCAACAGACGCGCTCAAAAAAATGAAATCCCTCCTCCTCACCCAATACAACCACCTCGAAATCACCGACACTCCCAAACCCACTCCCGCCCCCGACGAAGTCCTCATCCAAGTCGCCGCCTGCGGCATCTGCGGCAGCGACGTCCACGGCTTCGACGGCAGCACCGGTCGCCGCATCCCTCCACTCGTCATGGGCCACGAAGCCGCCGGCGTCATCGCCGCCCTCGGCTCCTCCGTCTCCACCTTCAAAATCGGCGAGCGCGTCACCTTCGACTCCACCGTCTTCTGCGGCGACTGCGCCAACTGCAAGCGCGGTGACATCAACCTTTGCGACAATCGCCAGGTCCTTGGCGTTTCCTGCGGTGACTACCGCCGCTCCGGCGCCTTCGCCGAATACGTCGTCGTTCCCGCCCGCATCGTCCATCGCCTTCCCGACAATCTCCCATTTGCTGAAGCCGCGATGCTCGAAGCCACCGCCGTCGCCCTTCACGCCGTTCGAATTACTCCGATCGATCACGGCGACACCGCGCTCGTCGTCGGCGCCGGCATGATCGGCCTCCTCATCCTGCAATCCCTCCGCGCCACCGGCACGCAAAAAATTTTCGTCGCCGACGTCGATGACTCTCGCCTGAAAATGGCCAAGGATCTTGGTGCCACCGAAGTCCTCAATTCGAAATCGAACCTCGCGCAACAAGTTCTGAAACTCACGAACGGCAACGGCGTAGACGTCGTCCTCGAAGCCGTCGGCCGTACCGAAACGATCGCCGACAGCATCGACTCCGTCCGCAAAGGCGGCGCCGTCACTCTCGTCGGCAACTTCACCCCCGAAGTGAAAATCCACCTCCAAAAAGTCGTCAGCCGCCAGATTCGCCTCCAAGGCTCCTGCGCATCTTCCGGCGAATATCCACAAGCCATCGAGTTCCTCGCTTCGGGCGCGATCAAAGTAAAACCGCTCATCACCCAAGTCGCTCCGCTCGAAGACGGCCCCGCATGGTTCGAACGCCTTCACACCGGCGAAGCAGGATTGTTGAAGGTTGTTCTCACTCCAGGAAAGAGCGCGTAACGCGACGCACGAAATCACGACCAATGCCTAATCCCGTTCCCAGCGACAATCTCTTCGATCTCACCGGCCAAGTCGCCATCATCACCGGCACCAGCCGCGGCCTCGGCCAACATTTCGCCCGCGCCCTCGCCAAAGCAGGTGCCGACCTTATCCTCACGAGCCGCAAGATCGACACGCTCGCCCCATTCGAACGTGAAATCAAATCCCTCGGCCGCCGCGCCGCATCATTCGAACTCGACGTCCGCGATCAGGCCAGCATCCAAAAATTCTGCGCCGACGCGCCCGCCGCCTTCGGCCAAATCCACATCCTCGTCAACAACGCGGGTTGCAACGTCCGAAAGCCCGCCATCGACGTCACCTGGGACGACTGGAACTTAATCCTCGACACCAATTTGCGTGGAAGTTTCTTCGTCGCGCAGGGAATCGCGCGCGGCATGATCCAGCACAATTACGGCCGCATCATCAACGTCGGCTCCGTCACCAGCGTCGCCGGTTTCGCCGGACTCGGCCCCTACGGCGCCAGCCGCGGCGGCATTCGCCAACTCACCATGAGCCTCGCCGACGACTGGGGCAAATACGGCATCACCGTCAACTGCCTCGCCCCCGGCTGGTTCCGCACCGACCAAAACAAAATCATGTACGACGACGCCGAGTGGGTCGCCTACATCACCGACCGCATCCCCGCCAAACGCCCCGGCCAAGCCAACGACCTCGATGGTGCTGTAGTCTTCCTGGCCAGCGAATCCGCCCGCTACGTCACCGGCCAAACCCTGCTCGTCGACGGCGGCGTCTCCGTCAACGCCACCCGCGCCCTCCCCAACAAAAAGCCCTAACCCGATCCGGACCACACACCTGCGTGACTGATGTGGGTCATGTCGCCGTAAGCGCGCGTCCCCGCCACACACCGAACCCTGCCCCGAAACAATCATTCGCCCCACCCCCACCTGTCATCCCGACCGAAGCGAGCCGACGCCTTTTCTTTCGCGTTCGCTCCCGCGAACGTGTCGGCTCGCGCAGTGGAGGGACCCTGGCTTGATCATCACTCCAGCACCCATCACATGAACTCGCATCGGTCAACGTTCGTACGCCTCTTATCCCCAAATGTATCTTGACGAAAGGGTTATCCCGTGAGATACTCACTCCCGTAGAAAACTACGCTCCAACGCCGGCACACGTTGCCGGCGTTTTTGCTTTTAACCCCTTTAGAATGACATTCTTGCACTCCGGGTCGGAATAACTCCCCTAGAATCACATCCTTGCGCAAAAAGGGGGAGGGGGGTGGGTCTACCCCGGCTCCGGAATCGCCTCAATGCGCCCTAGTAGGAACAAATATCCGGCGATCCCGATCGCCAGAAACACCGCCGCCACGGTAAACGCCCACGAAAACCCATGCGCAGCCACAAGATACCCCGTAACAATCGGCGCCAAGATCCCAGCGATCTGATTCCCGAGATTCAAAATCCCCCCAAGCGTCCCAACACTCTCCCGTGGCGCAATCAACGACGGAATCGACCACCCCACCGGTGACGCCGCCGAAAGTCCTCCGATCGAAACACTGATCCAAAACACCGCGGTAATCGGCGACACGTTGAACGCCGCTCCAAAAATTCCCAAGCCCGAGCGCCGTTCCGCCAACCAACACCACTTGCCGCACGCGAACCGGATTCCAACCACGCTGAATCAGCGAATCGACGAGCAATCCGCCGATCAACACATCGACGAGCCCAGCGAACAACCACGGCACGCCCGCGTAAATCACCGAATGCAACGAGTCAACATGCAGCGCCGACGAAATAAAATAAGGCAGCCAAGCCAGCAGCAAATAAAACGTGTAGTTGTACGAAGCGAACCCAAGCACCAGTCCCCAAACCTTCGGCTGACCGAGCAAGTATCGAAGGGGAGCACCTTTCGCCGACCGGACGCGATCCTCGGGTTGCGCTCCGCCGCGCGCGATGTATTCGCGCTCCGCGTCCGACAATTTCGTATCTTCACTGGGATTTCTGTAATAGAGATAAAACAAAGCGAAATAAAGCAGACTCACAACGCCGGTCGCCGCAAAACTCCAGCGCCATCCAAACCGCAACATGAAGACGCCGATCAGCGGTACGCCGATGCCCGGCGCAAACTTAGCCGCCGAATCGAACATCGCTGTCGCAAGGCTGCGCTCCTGCTGCGGAAACCAATAGCCAACAGCTTTCGCATTCGCCGGAAACGTCGGCGCCTCGCCGATGCCCAATAAAAATCGTGCCGCGAACAATCCTTTGATGCTCGTAGCAATCGCCGCCGCGAACGAAGCAATACTCCAGATAATTGTGCTGATGCGCCCGACGCGCTTCACACCAAATCGATCGAGCAGCAACCCGCAGGGAAGTTGCAACGCCGCATAAGGCCAGTTGTAAAAGCTGGAGAGATACCCGAACGTGATCGCCGACATCCCAAACGCGCCCGTCAGCGCATCCTTCGACACCGACAAATTTACTCGATCGAAATAGTTAACGAGAACGCCGATGCCCAACAGCAGCGCGATTCCCCATCGTCGTCGCGGCACGCGCCCGCCATCAAACGTCGTAGCGCTATTTTGTAGAGATGTCGCCAAGGCGGCGACCAGCCTGAGCTATTCGCTCGACGCGAGCAAGGAAATAATCCAACAGCCGAAATCGATCGCCGGCGCAAGATGTGTAGGGGCGCAGCACTGCTGCGCCCCAGCTTGCCCGGGCGTAACAAATTTATCTCGCTCTGATTTTTGTTGCCTTTTGCGTCGAACGCACCGATGCGCGATTCGCTTCGGGATTACGGCGTCAGATGCGCCGCCCAGCCGCCGCCCGGCGCCAGATGCACCTTCAACTTCGTCGATTTGTTGACCGTCGATTTTTTCATCTTGTAATCGGAGCCCATGCGATCGGCGTTCACACCATCTTCGTACGACTGCATGTGAAAGTCGCCATTCGGCAAAAATGAAAAATCGATCTCCAAATCTCGAGCAGTCCAATCGGTCATCCCGCCGACATACCAATCGTTCCCGCTGCGCCGCGCCACAACAACGTAGTCCGAAATCTTCCCGCTCAGCGCCTTCGTATCGTCCCAAACGGAAGGAACTGGTTTGAGAAATTCCATCGCCTCCGGTTCACGCTCGTAATTCGACGGACTGTCCGAAAGCATCTGCAACGGCGCATCGTAAATTACGTACAACGCCAGCTGCTGGCAGCGCGTGCCGATACTCATCGGCCGAGTCATGATCGGTCGAAACTCCATCTTCGATCCGTTCAGCATCGCGCCCGGCGTGTAATCCATCGGCCCCAGAAACATCCGCGTGAAGGGAAGCGTCGTGCTGTGCTTCGGATCGGTTTCCGCGCTCCACTTGTCCCATTCCATCCCGCGCACGCCTTCCGTGTTGATCAGGTTCGGCCATGTGCGCGTCATCGTCGCCGGCTTCTGATCGCCGTGGAAATCGACGAGGATCTTCCGCTTCGCCGCTTCGCGCGAAACGCGATGGTAGTACTCGATCATCCACTGATCGCTGCGCTGCATGAAATCGACTTTGATGCCTTTCACATCCCACTTCGCAAACTGATCGAGCGCCGGCTCGAGTTTGTCGTCGAGTTCTTTCCAGCCGGCCCACAAAATAATTCCGACATTTTTCTGTTTCGCGTACGACGACAGCTCTTCCATGTTCACTTCGGGAACGACCTTCGAGAATGTCGCCGTGCACGTACCAGCCTTCATCCAAAATGATGTACGGAAGCTGATACTTCGCCGCGAAGTCGATGAAATATTTGTAAGTGTCCGTGTTCACGCCCGCCTTGAAATCCACGCCATACAAATTCAGAGCGTTCCACCAATCCCACGCCACTTTCCCCGGCTTGATCCACGACGTGTCTGAAATCTTCGATGGACTCTCGAGTAAGTACACGATCTCGTTCGTCAGGAGATCTTTGTCCTGATCGACGATGCCGAGCACGCGCCACGGGTACGTCCGCGTCCCCTTCGTCACCGCGATGTAGTCCGCCGCCTGAGTCACGGGAACGTTCAAAAACGTATCCTCGTGCACCTTCAAGGGAAACGGTGGAAATGTTGCGGCAAGTCCAGTCGCGCCCGTGCCCTTCAGCCAAAGCCCCGGATACTCATCGACGTCGGATTCCGCAACCGCGACGCTCGCGCCCCCACCGACTTCCACGACCGCGGGAAGCGACGCGATGTTCTCAGGCAAAATTTCCGACAGGTGTTGCGGTAAATATTTTCGCTCGTTGTGCGACATGAAGCTGTCTTCTGTTGGGTAGTACGCGACGTCGTTTGCCGCAAAATTCAAATTCATTTCTTCGCCGTAAATTTTTATTTCAGCGGCGGGAAGGGAAGTCTCGAAGCGATACGCAACGCCTTCGTTATATGCGCGAAACGTGACGGCGAATCCGCCGTCGAATTCGATGCGTTGCTCGTTGTAGTGATCGCGGATCTTGGCAAACTTCTGGCGCACAACGGGCTCTACGACTTCGTCATGTGCCGTCGCTTTCGCACGCACAACCTTCGTGCCGTCTTTGCCCAGCACTTTGTGATCGACGTCCATCGAGAGCGTGCTGTCTTCCATGATCGCGCGGCCGCCGAGCACGACGTCGTAGTGAATGCCGTGCGCGGTTCGGATCCGCACTTCGATCCGCTTGTCGGGAGATTTGAGATCGAAGCTCGATTGCTCCGCGGCCACAGCGCCAGCAGCGCACAATGCCGCTGCAAAAATCAACACTACTACCTTCGCTAGAAGTTTCATGAAAGTCCTGCGTCCGGTCCGATTGCGACCACGAAATATTTCGCCGGCGTTTTGCCGACGTTGGTGACACCGTGCTCTTCATTGGAGGCGACGAAGGCAAGTCCGCCGGGGCCAATATTCTTCTTTTTCCCCATCACGTTGAACTCAACGGTGCCTTCGCGCACAAGCCACATTTCCGAATGGACATGGTGATGCGCTGGATGCGGCATCCCGCCTGGCGGCAGCATCGTCTCGTGCACTTCGAGAATTTCGCCGTTGGCAAGCTTGCCCCTGAGGATCGCGCGGAATTCCGCGCCGTTCGGCGACTTCTCGACTTTCAGTTCCTCGAAAGTCCAAGCTTTCGACGGCAGCATCGGCAGATCGTCCTGTTGCGCCGAAGCGGTTTCCGCGGCAGCGAGGGCACTGAAAGCAGCGAGAAAGGAAGCGGATGCTACAGGCAGGGTTTGCAAAACATCACGGCGAGTCATCGACATGGAGACTCCTTAAACGGTTAACCTCGAAGATTTTAAAAATGGCGCTGGCCACAGCGCCGAACAAAATGCCGACAGAGAGATTCTTCGCGGCGAGGAAATTTGTCAAGGCGCAAGTCGCGGTGGTCGCATCGATCCGTGGTTACAAGATTCACCGACATAGAGGCTCGCGCGAGGCTGCGTGGTCGTGTTGACGCCGGGCGGAGCAAGCCCCGCCCCTACAAAGAAAAATCGCCGAGCCGGCTAGACGGTGGCGCTGGCGCTGCGGGAGGCGCGATAAATGGCTTCGATGAGGGCGACGGATTTGCGGCCTTCGGAGCCGTCGCAGATGGGTTTGCCGTTCGTGCGAATTGCATGGAGAAAATCTTCGAGGATTTTCTGGTGGCCACGAATGTCGGTGACTGCGGCGGAGGAGGCGCTTGGATTTGTGTCCTTCGGCTCTTCGGGGGTGCGTTCGGCTGCAACGGGGTTTCGCAGATCGAGCGCGATGATGCGGTCGTGCTCAAGGATGACGGTGCCTTCGGTGCCGGTGATTTCCACGCGGCGCTGATAGCCGGGGAACGCTGCGGTCGTCGCATGAATTGTGCCCATCGCACCGTTGGCGAATTCCAGGATTGCGACGGCGGTGTCTTCGGATTCGATCTTGTGTAGCGCCGTTGCAAGGCGCGACTGCACGCGCGCCACGTCACCGACCACCCATAGAACGAGATCGACCGTGTGCACTCCTTGATTCATCAGCGCGCCGCCGCCGTCGAGCTTCATGGTGCCGCGCCATTTGGATTTGCCGTAATAATCTGGCGGGCGATACCACTTCACCCTCGCATCGACGAACAGAATTTTTCCGAGCGCGCCGCTGTCGATCAGGCGCTTCAGGCGCTGGATGTCGGGTTTCACGCGATCCTGAAACATCACGCCGAGTTTCACGTTCGCGGCCTTCGCTGCTGCAATAAGTTCGTCGGCGCGTGCAGCGGTGATGTCGATCGGCTTCTCTGTCAACACGTGTAGGCCACGGTGCGCGGCGTCGATTCCTTGCTGCGCGTGCAATCCCGACGGGCTGCCGATCATCACGAGATCCATCGGTTTGTGCGCAAGGAATGCGTTGTAGTCGGTGAAAGCCTTGCCGCCGTAGTCGCGAGCAAGCCGCTCGACGTTCTGCATGTTCGTGCCGTAGATCGCGGAGATCACGACATCGGGATTTGCCAGCGCGGCACGCGCGTGCGTCTCCGAGATGTTTCCGCCACCGATCAGACCTACGTGTGTTGGCATGTGCTCCAGAATCCCTAAAAGTTTTTCGCAGTATTTTGTGCGTCGATAGATTGAATCAGAGTGGAGCGATTCATCACAGAAGAATTTGCAGTCAGCGATGGGAGGCCGCTGTAACGTTTCTGATCGTTCCTATCGGTCACGCCCGCCGGGAGCATCAACGCGGGAGCCGCCATGCTGAAAGTGAACGTGACCGCTCGGCGCACCGATGACAACTTCCTGCTTCACATCATCGAACGTAACGCGCTGCCCCGTCTGCATCGCGGCAATCGTCATGCATAGCGCTACCGACTGGTCGTACCCCGCTTCGATGTCGGCATTTGGGCGCTTGCGCTCTTGCACGCATTCCATCCAGTTGCGCAAATTCGCGACGGTCGATTCATCCGGTCCGGTATTTTCACCAGACGGCGAGACGGCAGCAGGAGTAGCCACGGCACCACCGCTGGTCGACACAATGCCTGTGGACCGCTCCGCAGGCACTGACTTCCGCTCCGGACGCTCGGTCGCGACAGGAGTCCGCTCCGGAGCGTCTTCGCTTCCCGGCGCAGCAAACGTAACTGGCGTGACCTGATTCGCCTTCAATTCCATTTCGCGAGCCGCTTCTTCCGTTAGTCCACCCGCCGGCGTAACCAGCCCTTTTTCCAAATCCAGCATCCCGCCGTTTGAAAAATAATGCTCACGCTGGCCGCCGGCGGAATTGGTCATGCGCGCGGTGTAGACGACCTGGAAACCCTTGGCTGCACCGGTCGCGCCTTCATCGATCGGTCCGTAGTCGAACACCGCAGTCAGCGTGTCCCAATTTTTTCGCCCGTCGTGCCAGTGATAAATGCCGCCGTTGGCGACAACGCTGCGCGGCCGCGCAAGTCCGGTGAACCACTGCACCGTATCGATGCGCTGCACCATCCACTGATCCGGAATCCCCGACGAGAACGGCCAGAAAAGCCGAAATTCGACATATTTCCGCGCATCGAACGGTTCCGGCGGACGTCCCGCCAGGAATCGCTTCCAATCCGTGTCGGCTTCGCGCAAGTTGCGAAACAATTTTCGGCCGGCGCCATCGAGCCGGCTGATTCACATTCCACATCAACTCGACGCTGACGAGATCGCCGAACGCGCCGGACTTCATGTAGTCATGAATGCGCTGATAAATCGGTGAACTGCGGCGTTGTGTGCCGACTGCGACGATGCGGTCGGTGCCTTTGGCAGCGGCGCGAATCGCGCGCGCATCTTCCATCGTGTTGGCGAGCGGCTTTTCGATGTAGGCGTCGCGCCCGGCGCGAAGCGCTTCAACGCCTTGCGTCGCGTGCTGAAAATCCGGCGTCGCGATGATCACCGCTTGCACATCTTTGTTTTCGTAGAGTTCTTCGTTGTTGCGCGCAAGAGCGATCTGGCGGCCGCCGGGCAGCTTCGACACAAACGCGCCGCCATCTTCGCGGCGTTTCGACCAAATGTCGGACAGCGCGACGAACTCAAAATTGAGCTCGCTCGACGATTTCAGGAACGCAGGCGCGAGGCTGTTCTTGAATCGATCGGAAAATCCGATGATGCCGACGCCGACGCGATCGTTCGCGCCCGCGATTTTCGCGTAGCTCGATGCCGCCGCGCTCAGCGCCGTTCCCGCCACCCCGCCCCGGCCAGCTTGAGAAAACTGCGCCGGGATGCACTCCCTCTCGCCACGAAAACCTCCGGCGATAGGATGCCATAAGTGATGCCACAAGTAAGGTATTGCGGCTTGATGTTAAGTGCCGGTCGAGGAACTTGCAGCAAAATGCGGCGTCAGGTACGCTCTCGCTTGAAGAGGTGAACCGCTTAACCGTCCGTCCGCCGGGTGCCAGCCTCCATGACGAGCGTCTCAAACATCGAAGAGCGATTTCGCGCGCGGTTTGCCGGCGGCGTGCCTCGTGTTTTTCGCGCGCCCGGGCGCGTCAATCTGATCGGCGAACATACCGACTACAACGACGGCTTCGCGATGCCGGCCGCGATCGAATTTTATTGCTGGGTGGCTGTCGGAGCGCGCAGCGATCGCAAGCTGTCGATTTATTCGCACGAATTTTCGGCGAGCGCGGAAGTCGATTTTTCGACGAATTCGATTTCTCCCACGAAATCCTGGAGCGACTACCCGATTGGTGTTGCGCTTGGAGCTGGAGAAGGCGGGGATTCCGCTGCGCGGCGCGAATCTTGCTGATCGAGAGCGAAGTGCCGATGGGCGCGGGGCTGAGTTCGTCGGCGGCGATCGAAGTGGCGACGGCGCTGGCGCTTTCGGAGTCGGCGGGCGCGCATCCGGACCGGTTGCAGCTCGCGCGGTTGTGCCGGGCGGCGGAGAACGAGTTTGTCGGCGCGCGCGTCGGCATCATGGATCAGTTCGTTTCGCTGCACGGCGAGAAGAATCACGCGCTGCTGCTCGATTGCCGATCGCTGACGTTTGAGCCGCTGGCGATTCCGGATTCGGTGAAGCTGGTGATTTGCAACACGATGGTGAAGCACGAGCTTGCGTCGAGCGAATACAATCGGCGGCGCGCGGATTGCGAAGAGGCGGTGCGGCGGCTGGCGACGGTTTTGCCGGGAATCAAGGCGCTGCGCGACGTGTCGCTGGAGCAGTTGGAGAAGCATCGTGATTTGCTGACGGAAGTGATTTACAAGCGGGCGCTGCATATTGTGACGGAGAACGCACGCGTTTTGGATAGCGGGCAGGCGTTGCGCAGCGGGGATATCGAGCGATTCGGCAAGCGCATGGCGGAATCGCACCGCAGCCTGCGCGATTTGTTTGAAGTGAGCTGCCGCGAGCTCGATCTGATGGTCGATCTGGCGTATCAACTGAAGGGCGTTTACGGCGCGCGCATGACCGGCGGCGGATTTGGCGGCGCGACGATTAATTTGGTGGATGCGCCGCACGCCGGCGAGTTTAAAGAAAAAATCGCGAAGGCTTATCGGCACGAGACCGGGCTCGATGCCGCAGATTTATATTTGCAATCCGGCGGAAGGCGCCGGAGTTGTTTCCTGAGCATGGCTCCCCTCGAGAAACCTCTGGAGAAAAAAGACACGCCGCATCGCGGTGGAATCCGCTGCTGCGCGAGTGGGTGTTGGTTTCGCCGCATCGCACGCAGCGGCCGTGGCAGGGGCAGGTGGCGAAGGCTGGCGCGGCGCCTTCGTTGCAATACGATCCCGAATGCTATTTGTGTCCGGGGAATTCGCGCGCAGGCGGCGTGGCGAATCCGAAATATACGGGGACGTATGTTTTCCCGAATGATTATCCGGCGCTGCTGCCGGACATTCAGCAATTTGAGGTCGGATGAGTCGGGTCTGATTGTGGCGCGCAGCGAACGTGGCATTTCTCGCGTGATTTGTTTTTCGCCGCGGCACGATTTGACGATTTCGCGGATGCAGCCGGAAGACGTGCGCGCGGTGATCGACGTGTGGGCGGAGCAGTATCGCGAATTGGGCGCGGTGGATTGGATCAAGCACGTGCAGATTTTTGAGAATCGCGGCGCGATGATGGGGGCGAGCAATCCGCATCCGCATTGCCAGCTTTGGGCGAATGAGAATATTCCGAATTATCCGGCGCGAGAGATGGCGGCGCAGAGCGAGTATCTGGAGTCGAAGAAGCAGTGTTTGCTGTGTTCGTATTTGAAGCTGGAGCAGAACGATCGCGAGCGGATCGTGGTGGAGAACGATCATTTTGTTGCGCTGGTGCCGTACTGGGCGGTGTGGCCGTTTGAGACGATGATTCTGGGGCGGCGGCACACGGCGAGTTTGCTGGAGTTGAATGATGCGGAGCGGGATGCGCTGGCGGCGATCATGCGCGGGCCTGACGATTCGCTACGACAATTTATTCACGACGGCGTTTCCGTACACGATGGGATTTCATCAGGCGCCGACGGACGGCGCGGCGCATCCGGAATTTCATTTTCACGCGCACTATTTTCCGCCGTTGCTGCGGTCGGCGACGGTGCAGAAATTTATGGTGGGGTACGAGATGCTGGCTTCGCCGCAGCGGGATATTACGGCGGAGACGGCGGCGGCGACGTTGCGCGGGCAGGCGGAAGTGCATTTTCTCGATCGCTCGTAATTACCGCAGGCCTCCGTGCTTTTGCCGCTGCGCGCTTACGTTTAGATGATGGTCATCGACGCTCATCAACATTTTTGGCGGTTCAATCCGGTGCGCGATGCCTGGATCACCGAAGATATGTCGGCGATCCGGCGCGATTTTTTGCCGGCGGATCTGGCGCCGGAGCTGGATGCGAATGGAGTCGATGCGACGATCGCGGTGCAGGCGGATCAGTCGGAGGCGGAGACGGAATTTTTGTTGGGGCTGGCGGAAGGGAATCGGCGCATCGCGGGCGTTGTCGGCTGGGTCGATTTGCGGGCGGCGGATGTGGAGCGGCGGCTCGAGCATTTTTCGCATTTCAAGAAGTTGCGCGGCGTGCGTCACATTGCGCAGGGCGAGGCGGACGATCGGTTTCTGGCGCGGCCGGAGTTTGTGCGCGGCGTCGGGCATTTGAAGAGTTTCGGACTGACCTACGACATTTTGATTTTTCCGCGGCAGTTGCCGCGGCGATTGAGTTGGTGGGCAAACTGCCCGAGCAGAAATTTGTGGTCGATCATTTGGCGAAGCCGGAGATCGAAGCGAAGAAGATCGAGCCTTGGGCAACGCTGATGCGTGAGATTGCGGCGCAATCCGAATGTGTATTGCAAGTTGTCGGGGATGGTCACTGAGGCCGATTGGAAAAATTGGAAGGCAGCGGATTTCGAGCCGTATCTCGATGTTGTGTTTGAGGCGTTCGGGCCGGAGAGGCTGATGTTCGGTTCGGATTGGCCGGTATGCCTCGTTGCGGCGAGTTACGCGCAAGTCAAAAGTATTGTTGAGTCGTATGTCGATCGGCATGCGCCAAGCTGCGAAGTCGGCGATTTTCGGCGAGAACGTGAAACGTTTCTATCAAACGCTAATCGCACGCGCGCGTATGCGAGCTACTTCCGCGATGCCATTTGACACGATTTAACCCAGTTTCTATATTCATTGCATTCCATCGATAGCCACGGAAACGGACTCGGATGCAGAACACGGTGCTTCAGCTGGACCCGCGAGACAACGTTTTGGTTGCGTTGAAACCGCTGCGGAAGGGCGAGTCGGTTTCATTTTCGGGCAGCGAGTACACGCTGCTGTCGGACATTCCCGCGAAACATAAATTTGTGACGACGGATCTCGCTGCCGGCGACCGGATCATCATGTATGGCGGGCTTGTCGGCACGATGAGCCAGCCGCTGCAGCGCGGCGATTTGCTTTCGACGAAGAATTTGCGGCACGCGGCGTCGGACTATCA
The DNA here is from genome assembly GCA_963850795.1 of uncultured Acidobacteriota bacterium. Lineage (GTDB taxonomy): Bacteria > Acidobacteriota > Terriglobia > Acidiferrales > UBA7541 > Acidiferrum. The sequence continues at coordinate 71,138 of CAWKNS010000038.1, forward strand.
CTCGAGCACGGTCGCGCCGCCGCGATGGACTGCGCCGGACGTTTCGAAGTGGCGCGAGCGGACATTTCTCGGCTATCACCGCGCCGATGGGCAGGTCGGGACGCGCAATCATTGGCTGGTTGTGCCGCTGGTGTTTTGCGAGAACCGCAATCTCGGCGTTTTGAAACAGGCGTTTGAGGAAGAGTTGGGATTTGCGCTGCCGCAGATTTACCGGCGGCAGGTTGCGGAGATGGTGAAGCTGTTTCGCGAAGGGAAATCGGCCGGAGCTGAAGGATTTTCAGTTTGCGAATGGCGGCGGACAGACGCAAGTCGCCGGCATGGCCGCGCCGAAAGTTTTCAAGAATATCGATGGCATCAAATTTTTGACGCACGAGCAAGGCTGCGGCTCGACGCGCGAAGACACGGCGAACTTGTGCGGAGTTCTTGCGGGATACATTCATCATCCGAATGTGGCGGGCGTGACCGTTCTGAGTCTGGGTTGCCAGCAAGCGCAGGTAGTCGACGCTCGTCGAGGAAATCAAGAAGCGCGATCCGAATTTCTCGAAGCCGCTGCTGGTTTTCGATCAGCAACAGATCGGCGAAGAGTCGAAGATGTTGTCGAAGGCGATTCACGACACGTTTGTCGGCATGGTCGAGGCGGACAAAGTCGAGCGGAAGCCGGCGCCGCTGTCGAAGCTGGTGGTCGGACTGAAGTGCGGCGGGTCGGATGGATTTTCGGGGATTTCGGCGAATCCGGCGATCGGGCACACGGCGGATATTTTCGCGGCGCTCGGCGGGCGCGGAATTTTGTCGGAATTTCCGGAACTTTGCGGCATGGAGCAACAGCTGATCGATCGCAGCGTGAGCAGGGAAGTCGGCGACAAGTACATGAACTTGATGCGCGACTATGCGGCGCGCGCGAAGGCGGTGTTTGCGGGCTTCGAGATGAATCCGTCGCCGGGAAATGTGCGCGATGGTTTGCTGACGGATGCGATGAAGTCGGCGGGCGCGGCGAAAAAGGGCGGGACGTCGCCGGTGACCGCGGCGCTGGATTATCCGGAGTATTCCAGCGTGCCGGGATTGAATTTGCTCTGCACGCCGGGGAGCGACGTCGAGGCGTGAGCGCGCAGGTTGGCGCCGGCGCGAACGTCGTGTTGTTTACGACGGGGCTCGGAACACCGACAGGGAATCCGATCGCGCCGGTGATCAAGCTTTCGACGAATTCGGAACTGGCGCGGCGGATGCCCGACATCATCGACATCGATACGGGTTCGATCATCGAAGGCGAAACGACGATCGAAAAGATGGGTGAGGAAGTTCTGGAGAAGATCATTCAGGTTGCGAGCGGGGAAGTGCAGGTGAAGGCGGAAGATTCTGTCGCAGAATGATTTTATTCCGTGGAAGCGCGGCGTTTCTCTGTAAGGGCTGCGCGTTGAGTGTGTTTGCTCTTCGCATAGCGACTCGCACGGTTGCCGTTCAACAAAATTCACTTCGGGTTGAGGGAATCATTTGCCACTGAAAATTCGAGAGAAGAAGGATTGCCGCTGGGACCTCGTGAGTCTGGGCGAAGTGATGGTGCGGTTCGATCCTGGCGATCGGCGCATTGCAACGGCGCGCACGTTTGAGGTTTGCGAGGGCGGCGGCGAATACAACGTCGCGCGCGGGTTGAAGCGATGTTTCGGGCTCGACACGGCGATTGTCACGGCGTTTGCGGACGATCCCGTTGGCAAGTTGCTTCAGGATTTGCTGTATCAGGGCGGCGTCGATCAGACGTATGTGAAGTGGCTGCCGCACGATGGCGTGGGGCGATCGGCGCGCAACGGATTGAATTTTACCGAGCGCGGCTTCGGCGTGCGCGCTGCGGCAGGTTCGTACGATCGCGGGCACACGGCGGTTTCGCATCTTAAACCCGGCGATTTCGACTGGGACGAAATTTTCGGCAAATATGGCGCGCGCTGGCTGCACACCGGCGGGATTTTCTGCGCGCTTTCGGATACAACGCCGGAAGTTGCGCTGGAAGCGATGCAGGCGGCGCGGAAGCATGGCGTCATCGTTTCCTACGATCTCAACTATCGCGCGTCGCTCTGGAAAACGCTCGGCGGCAAAAAGCAGGCGCAGGAAGTGAATCGTCAAATCGCGCCGTTCGTCGATGTAATGATCGGCAACGAAGAAGATTTTTCTGCGGCGCTTGGATTTGAAGTGCCGGGCATGGACGAAAATCACTCGAACTTCGCCGTCGAAGGCTTTCAGCAGATGATCAAGACGGTGCTGAAGACGTATCCGTTCCAGGTCGTCGCGACGACGCTCCGCAAGGCGAAGACCGCGACGCAAAACGATTGGGGCGCGATTTGTTACTACGACGGCCGATTTTTTGAGGCGAAGAATCGCGAGAATCTCGAGATTTTCGATCGCGTCGGCGGCGGAGATTCGTTCGCGTCCGGCTTGATCTACGGGTTTCTCGCCGGCAAAGATGCGCAGTTTGCCGTCGATTGCGGCGCCGCGCACGGCGCGCTGGCCATGACGACGCCGGGCGATACGTCGATGGCGACGCTCGATGATGTGTTGCAGGTGATGAAAGGCGTCGGCGCGCGAATCGCGCGCTGAGCGTTGAAAGTCAGACGAAATCACGAAATTTTCCTCGAGGCCCAATGATGGATAAGCAAGCAGTTCGCGAACGAATTCTGCAGATCGGCATCGTGCCGGTGGTGCGAGCGTCATCTGCGGCGGAAGCGCGCATGGCGGCTGAAGCGGTCTCGAAAGGCGGAATTCCGATCGTCGAAATCACGATGACGGTTCCGGGCGCGGTCGAAGTGATTCGCGAGTTGGCGAAGAATTCTTCGCCGGATGAACTGCTGGTTGGCGCGGGAACGGTGCTCAATCCCGAGCAGGCGCAGCGATGCCTCGACGCCGGCGCGCAATTTTTCGTCAGCCCGGGATTCAATGCGAAGACCGTTGCACTCGCTGGTGCAGAGAAGCGATTGATCATGGCTGGCGCGTTGACGCCGACCGAAGTGATCGCGGCATGGGAAGCCGGGTCGGACTTCGTCAAAATTTTTCCCGCGGAAATGTCGGCGGACCGAAATACATCAAGGCGCTCAAGGGGCCGCTGCCGGATGTGCCGCTGATTCCGACGGGCGGAGTCAATCTTCAGACTGCAGCGGAATTTCTCGAAGCGGGCGCGGCTGCGCTGGGCATCGGCGGCGAACTTGTCCACCCCGGTCATCTGAAGTCCGGAAACACCGAAGCGATCGTCGATGCCGCGCGGACATTCGTTGCGATCGTGAAAGAAGCGCGCGCCAAGAAATAGGCTGGCGCCTGGGCCGCGCGTTCCGCTCAGCCAAGAAGGCGCAGCTGCTACTGCGCCTTCAGCGAGTCCGCCAGAGTCTCCAGGTTTTGTGCACGAACGTGGATTACGCCGCGTCGCGGACTGTCGATATCCGCAATCAGAAACAACGAAATCGAAAGCACGACGGGCAAAATCAGAAACAGCAACTCGCTCTTCAATCGCACGCCATAGCCGATCAGCAGATTGCAGAAGACTGAAATCGTCACGAGCAAAATCCACGCCGCGGCAGGAATGCGATTCCACCAAGCCGCTTGCGCGTAGCCCTGAGCGTTCAGCACGTCGTTCATGCCGGCGACGGCAAGGGCTGTGAGCGGCGTTGGTTGCGCTTTCGCGGGCGCGATGACCGCGGCCCAGAGCTGATTTTGCAGCTGCGCGGTCGCGGCGTTGCTCGCTGCAATCGCGTCTGCGTCTCGCGATCCGTAATACTGAATCCGCTTGTCGAGATAGTGTTTGAGCAGCGATCGAATTTTGGCTGCGTCGGCCGGTGGCAACGCATCGACGCGAAGATATTCGGTCCCAATCGCGTTCGCTTCCTGCTCCTCGAAATTCATGCGTTGATCGTAGCGGCTGACCGCCATCGAAAAGGTGAAGCCGATAATCAGCCCGAGAAGCGTAAGCGTCGCGCCGACGACGAATGTGAAGTCCTGAGTGTCTTCGTCTGTGGGCCCATGGTGTTTCTTGCGAAATGTGAGTCCGATGTGCGCCGCCGCCCACAGAGCGCAAAACGAGACGAGCAGACAGGAAGAATGGTTGTCGGAGCAAGTTGGCCATGGCTGAGAGGGCGACAGTCTACAACAGGCGGGATGCGGAGACCTCAAGATCGATGGAAGGGCAGCTTGGCCAGGAGACGGCGTCACTACGAGCAGGAAAGTGGCTCCGGGGCATGGACTCGAACCATGATAACCAGCTTCAAAGGCTGGTGTCCTGCCGATTAGACGACCCCGGAATTGGCTAAAAAAAACCGCGCAAACTCCACGCGGACTGGCGTCCGAAGAATATCGCCGCTCGACACAACCCTCAAGCGGCTCACCGAACGTTCGCACAGAAAGAATAACAGATGGCCGCGATGTGCCGCCACTAACTCAAGCCCACATCGAGTAGAAAATTTCGGAATCGAAACGGCCAGTCAACGTGCTGGCGGCAGCAACGAGGAATGCTTTTGTTGTCAGGCGATCCCGGTGGTCGGGCCGGGTCTTAGTGGATGTTGGTCTTCCCGTCGCCTGGTGTGGTCGCCGCCGGCGCATTTCGCTCGCCACTTTTTCGCGCGGCTCGCCGCCGGCTTCGCTCACCACCGAATCGATTTTCAGGCGGCGGAACAGGCCGCTCAAATCGTCGTACTTGGAAAAAACACCATCAATCCCCGCATCGCGCGCAGCGATTTCCAATTCGCGATTGCTATGCGCGGTGAGCAAATAGAGTTTCGTCGCAGGCAGCATAAAGCGCAGTGCGGTTGCGGCCTCGAGGCCATTCATTTCCGGCATCGCGAAATCCAAAATCACCAGATTGGGATTCAGCAACTGCGCTTTTTCAACCGCGTCCACGCCATTGATGGCCTCTCCGCAGACCGAAAAATCAGGAAGATCTTCAATGCGTACGCGCAGCGTGCGGCGGATCGCTTCGTGATCGTCCACAATCAGCACAGAGGTTTTCGGCAAGTTTGCCCTCCTGGAGCCGATATCGGCTTACTCGAATTTTGGATGCCGAAACACTGGAGAAAGGATGAGGTGTTTCGACAACCTTTGCTTCTGTTTCGCTGGCTCAAACTAGGTCCGGCGCTGGCCGGACACTTTCGATTTCGGAAACGCTTACTCGTTGGGCGGCTTCGGGTCGCCGCCGTCGTCCACTTGGAAGCGATAGCTGTCCTCGTGGACGCCAACAATCTCGCTCTCGATGCGGGGCAGCGGAGCATGAAATCGCTACGCACCAAGCTCCACGGACGGCGACGCTGCGGAAGGGTCAAAACTACCCATCCGAACGGCTGGACGGATGGTATCCCATGGACTATCCCGATGGGACAAGGATTTGCCACTTGGTGGAAGTGGAAGGGGACCTCTCTTGACCGGTCGGTATATCTGACGGAGCATTTTTGCCTATAAGTACTTATTATTACAGCGCGTTATGTTGATTTTACCGAATTGGCACAGTCCTAACACATGGCACCGCGCCTGCTCTCCACACTCCGTGGAATACCACGGCTAAAATGGCGACCCAACCGATCCTACGGACTCCCGACCCCGCTTTCGTTTACGGCCAAGGCGCGGATCTTCAATCACTTAACGTACTTGCAGCGGAAATCGCCGGTACGGATATCCCGGTTCTGCTGGTCGGCGAAAGCGGCACTGGCAAGGGCGTATACGCCCGCCTGATCCATCGGCTGTCCGGAGCCCCCGAATCCTCGTTTTTTCGCGTCAATTGCGGCGCCCTCGACGCGGGGCAAATGCTCAATGAAGTCCGCGAAGTATTTCAAACCGAAGCCGATACGACCGAACGGCCCAAAACCGTGTTCCTCGATGGAGTCCACGAAATGGACGCCGCCTGCCAGCGCGCTCTCCTGTCGCTGCTTCCCGACGGCGAACGCCAAGCCTCGACGCAGCCACTCTGCCCCGGATCATCTCCTCGACCTCGTGCAATTTTGAGAAGGAGATCGAGGCCGGCCGGTTCCGCCTGGAGCTTTATTTCCGCCTCAATGGCGTCATTTTGCGGCTTCCCGCGCTCCGAGAGCGCAAAGAAGATATCCCGGATCTGCTCGAGTGTTTTGTCCTAAAACACGCTAACGAGTTGAGGAAGCCCGCCCCCGAAATCGGTCGCGAAGCCCGTAAATTGTTGTTCTCCTACGATTGGCCGGGGAACATCCGGGAACTGGAAAATGTCGCCCGCAAAATCGTGGCGATAGGCCACGCCGATCACGCTCTGACCGATTTGCGCAACACCCGAACGGTCCATGCGGTCGAAGAAATCCGGCAAGCCGAACCGGAAGGGTCCGGTTCGTCAGGAATCGCATCGCTTAAGGTTGCCGCCCGCGCCGCGTCGCGGAAGACCGAACGCGAACTGATCCTCAAGGCACTCGAGCAGACGCACTGGAATCGGAAGCGCGCCGCGCGAAACCTCCAGATCAGCTACAAGTCCCTGCTTTACAAGATCAAACAGATTGGCGCGCAAGTGCCGATCGCGGAAAGAGACGAGGAGAAGGCCTAATGCGAAAGTCACATGCTCTACTCATGGGATCCCTACTCGTGCTGTCGTGCGGCTCGGCCCTGCAAGCTCGCCAGGACAACACGGCGCCGAAGGGCGCGCCGGAGGTAAAGACAACGTCCGACCCCGACTACAAAATCGGACCTCAGGACGTGGTTCGCATCGACGTCTGGAAAGAACCCGAGATTTCGCGCACGACGCCGGTTCGACCCGACGGCCGCATCTCGCTGCCGCTTCTAAATGACGTGCAGGCCGCCGGCCTTACGCCGACGCAGCTCGCCGCCAACATCACCGAAGGGTTGAAGAAATTCATCACCAATCCCCAAGTTACTGTCGGCGTGAACGAAATCAACAGCCGCCGCGTCTACGTGACCGGTGAAGTCACCAAGCCGGGTGCGTTTCCGCTTCAGGCGGGCATGACGATTCTTCAAGCCTTGACCAGTTCCGGTGGTTTCACGCAGTTCGCAAAAATCAAGGGCATCTACGTTCTCCGCACGGAAGACGGCAAACAGGTCAAGCACCCGTTCAATTACAAAGACGTCGTGAAGGGCAAGAAGCCGGAAGACAACATCGTGCTTCAACCGGGCGACGTCATTGTCGTTCCCTGATCGCTGGGAGGATTTATGAAACGATCGTCGACAATTTTCGCGGCCTCTTTACTGTCTGCCTTCGTGCTGACCTCGGCAGGGTCCGCCTTCGCGCAGGATCCATCGAGCACGCAAGAGCCTGATCAACAGCAGTCTGAACCATCGATCGTTCAGCCGCAGCAGACGCCTGATCAGGCGCCAAAGCCAGCGGGCCGCGGCGCGCGTTTCGGAGACGACACCGACGCTGTGACGGATGCCGGCGTGCCGATTACCCCAGATTCGTCACCGCTCACGGGCGTCCAGGTGGCGACACTCGGCTCACAGGCGCAGCGCCACAGCTACTTCGTTCCCGGCTTCCAGTACGGAAACTTTTTGCGTTCGTCCACGCAGGAGGCGCCCCAGGTTCCCGACTGGAATACGACGAGCTTCGTTGCGGGCAACGTCAGCCTGCTGCAACAGTGGCAGCACGCGCAGCTTGCGATGAACTACACGGGTGGCGGGACGTTCTCCACAGACAAGCTTCAGGGGAACAGCTACTACCAGCAGATGGAATTGCAGCAAGTTTTCGACATGCGGCACGCCAAGATTTCGTTGATCGATCAGTTTGATTATCTCCCGCAAGCCGACTTTGGATTCGGCGCGGCGAGCCCGCTGGCGATCGCTGGAATCGGTGGACCGCTCGGTCCGTCGCTGCCGGCGTTGCAGAGCAACTACCAGCCAAATCAGAGCATTTTCACGACAATCGGTTCGCGTTACAGCAATTCCGGAACGGCCCAGATCGAATATTTCGTCTCGCCGCGCTCGCAAATTACGGTTTCGGGTTCGTACGGTATCTTGCGATTCCTCGAATCCGGAAACATCGAAAGCAACGATGCGATTTTGAGCGTCGGCTACGACTACCAGGTCAGCCGCCGCGACACGCTCGGCATTCTGTATCGCTACACGGACTATCGCTATCTCGGCAATCCGCAAGCGATCGAAGATCACGTCGCGCAGATCGCTTACGGTCACAAGATTACCGGACGCGCTACGCTGCAAATTTTCGTCGGGCCTGAAATTACGGATTTTCGCATTCCACTGAACGGCGAGTCGCAACGCATTTCCGTGGCAGGCGGCGGCAACTTTACGTATGAAGTCTCGCACACGAACTTGTCATTGATTTACAACCACAGCGTTTCGGGTGGAAGCGGCGCATTCACCGGTGCAACGACCGATACGATTTCGGGAACAGTGGTCCGCAAACTGAACCGCGTCTACAACGGAAACATCAGCTTCGGCTACGCGCGCAATCGCAGCTTGCAGAACAATACTGTTGTTTCGCTCAACCAGCCCATCGTGAACTCGTGGTTTGCGGGCGCGGGCGTGGATCGCAATTTGGGACGCACCGCGACGGGGTCGCTCGCGTATACGGCGTTCCTCGAGTCGTCCACACAAGGCTGCCAAGTCGGCAGCTGCACGAGCTATTTGCAGCACCAGATTTCGCTCAGTCTGCAGTGGCACATGCACCCGGTGGTCATGGAGTAAAATTTAGGGAAGGCGCGTTGTTTGTTTGGTAGCGCGATTTCGCGCGCTGTCGACTCAGACGCGATAGTGGTCGTGAAAATTCGGGCGACGCAATGAACTCGCCCGCGATCGAACTCGGGAGACCATGTACAAGAGTTTTTTCGGCCTGAAAGACAATCCGTTCAATGTGAATCCGGACCCTCGCTTTCTCTATTTCACCAAGGAGATTGAAGAGGCGTTCAGCGGATTGAAGTACGGCATTCAGAATCGCAAAGGATTCATAACGCTGACCGGGGAAGTCGGGACCGGCAAGACGACGCTCGTCAATCGGTTGCTCGACTGGTTGCACGAAGAGCGGGTGCGCACGGCGTTTTTATTCAACTCGCGGATGAATTCGAGCCAGCTTTTCGATTTTATTTTGGCGGAATTTGGGATTACCTGCGATTCGCGCAGCAAGAGCCAGCTTTTGATGAAGCTGAATGGATTTTTGCTCGATCGTTTTCGCGCCGGCGAGACGACGGTATTGATCGTCGACGAGGCGCAGAACCTGACGTATCCGGTGCTGGAAGAGATTCGGTTGCTGACGAATCTGGAGACTTCGACGGAGAAGTTGCTGCAGATCGTTTTGTCGGGCCAGCCGGAACTTGAAGAAAAGTTGAAGCTGCCGCAGTTGCGACAGTTGCGGCAACGCATCATGCTGCGCTGCAAGACTTCGGCGTTGTCGAAGGAACAGACGCACGACTACATCGTCGAGCGGTTGCGGATTGCAGGGCACGATGGGCCGCCGATTTTTAGCGCGGATGCGGTCGCGATGGTGCACAAGTATTCGGTCGGCATTCCGCGCGTGATCAATTTGTTGTGCGAGCATTCGTTGATCAATGCGTACGTCGAGCAGCAGCGGCCGATTTCGGCGAAGACGGTCGAGGAAGTCGCGAAGGAATTTCAGTTAGATGAAGTGGCGCCGACTGCGCCGCCGCAGAGCATGAAGCTCGATGCGGATGTCTATAATTCGGAATCGTTTATTCAGAACTTGGGCGATGCGCTGTCGAAATTTCGAGTGCGGCCGGCGTTTACGCCGCGCGATCGAAAGTAAGGCGTCTCCAGCGATCACGTTTTTTCCGTTGAGTGGTGCGTACCGCGCTTCTAAGTCTTATGATGCGGGCGCGTAACCAAACACCGTTTTCAATTCCAAAAATTCTTCGAGTCCGGACTCGCCCCATTCGCGGCCGTTGCCCGACTGTTTGTACCCTCCGAAACAGCCGGCGAAATCGGGGCGCGCGCCGTTGATGTGGACGTTGCCGGAGCGGATGCGCTTCGCGACTTTGCGCGCGTGTTCGAGATCGCCGGACGTGACGAATCCGGAGAGGCCATAGGGCGTGTCGTTCGCGATGCGCACGGCGTCGTCTTCGTTTTCGTACGGGATGATGCAGAGGACAGGGCCGAAAATTTCTTCGCGAGCGATGGTCATGTCGTTGCGAACATCGGCGAAGACGGTGGGGCGGGCGTAAAAGCCTTTGGTGAGGCCATCGGGACGACCGGGGCCGCCTGCGACAAGTTTTGCGCCTTCGTCGATTCCTTTTTGGATGAGGCGCCCGACTTTCTCGAATTGCGCTTTGCCGGAGAGCGGGCCGAGATTTGTGGTTTCCGCTGCGGGATCGCCGACGTTTGTTGCGGCGGCGGCTTGTTTTGCAGCTTCAGCGGCTTCGGCCATGCGGGATTTTGGAACCAACATGCGGGTCGGCGCGTTGCAGGATTGGCCGGTGTTGCGGAAACAGGAAGCGGCGCCTTCTTTTACCGCGGCAGCGAAATTTGCGTCGTCGAGAATGATGTTGGCGGATTTGCCTCCGAGTTCCTGCGTGACCCGTTTTACCGTGGGCGCGGCGGCTGTTGCGACGGCGACGCCTGCGCGCGTCGAGCCGGTGAACGAAATCATCGCGATGTCGGGATGAGTGGAGAGTGCGGCGCCCACGGTTGGGCCGTCGCCGTTCACGAGATTGAAAACGCCGGCGGGAACTCTTGCTTCGTCGAGAATTTGGGCGAAAAGATACGCGGAGAGTGGGGCGAGTTCGCTGGGCTTGAGCACCATCGTGCAACCCGCGGCGATTGCAGGCGCGACTTTGGCGACGATTTGGTTCATCGGCCAGTTCCAGGGAGTGATAAGGCCGCAGACGCCGATCGGTTCTTTGCGGAAGAGCGTGGTGCCGCGGACTTCGTCGAATTTGAAGTTTTCGAGCAAGCGGATAACTTCGAGGAAGTGCGCGAGGCCGGCGCCGACTTGGGCGGCTTTTGCGAATGCGAGCGGGGCGCCCATTTCGGAGGAGATGGCTTGCGCCATATCTTGCGATTTTGATTTGTAGACGGTGACGATGCGCTGGAGGAGTTCGCGGCGCTGCTCGACCGTGGTTTCGGAGAATGAGTCGAATGCGCGTTTTGCGGCGGCGACGGCTTTGTCAACGTCGGCGGCACTTCCGAGCGAAATTGTGGCGATTTGTTCTTCCGTGGCGGGATTGATCACGGGGAAGTCGTGCGGCTGGGTCGGTGCGACCCATTTTCCATCGATGTAGAATTGGCGGGCGTCTTTCATGAGCACTCCTGGAAGTTTTCTGCTTTCTGATCGTATCGTTCGTTAGGGCTGACTTACAGCGAGCTTGAGTATCCTCGTGAGAAATTGTTTGAGTAGTTCGGTTGCTTGCGCAGTCGCGGCTGCGTCGTAGCCGACGGTTGCGTTGTGGCGAACGCATGGGTCGTTCCACGTGAAGGCTTTGCCGGTTGCGACGTTTATGATCTCGCCGGGAGTACGCTCTTCGCGCTCGCAAAAGCCTGCGACGAGTGGGTTTTCTACTTCGACGAACGGCAGGTAAAGCGGATTGTCGAAAACGTGGTTCGCGCCGGGGAATTCCGTGAGTTCGACGTTGTGGCCGGCGGCGCGCAGACGGGCGACATATTTGCGAGTCGGCTCGATCCAAACGTAGTTATCGCCGGCCCCGTGGAAAACGCGGATGGGAGCATCGGCGATATTTTCGTCTTCCAGATATTTGATTCCGCATGGCGGATAGAACGGGATGTATGCGGCGAATTTTGCGTTTTTTGGGCCGTACATTTTCTGAAAGCGCGTGAGGCTGGCGTAGATCGTTGCGAAGCCGCCCTTGGAAAATCCCATGAGAGCGATGCGATTGGGATCGATGTTGCGATGTTGCGCGAGATGATCGAGCGCGCGATAGGCGTCGACGATCATCGCGCATGAGCCGAGGCGCGTTTGATCGGTGACGGTTTCGACGATGCCGCGGCCGGTGAAGCAATCGACGATGAACGCGGCGACGCCGATGGCGTGAAGTTCGCGCGCCCAGCGATCGACGTTTGCGGTGGCTCCGCCGGAGCCGTGGATCAGAATCACAGCGGGGTAGCGTTCGATGTCGCCGGGGAGGCGAAGTTCGGCAGCGATGCGGGCGGGAGTACCAGCGCCGTTCGTCAGAAATTGTTTGTCGGTAAGAGTGAGGGTCTCGAACGTATGAATTTCAGTACGAATCGTGAGGGTGCGAAGTTGTTCTGGAGAGGGTATCGGCATCGCTTTCATGTTAGCGCGCTAGCGACGTTGGCTGTCGATTCTTCAATTTCGTTCTTCGCGCAGAATGCGAAGCATGCGGCGCAGCGGTTCGGCGGCGCCCCAGAGCAACTGGTCGCCAACCGTGAATGCGCCGACGTACTGCGGGCCCATCGCCAGCGTATGGAGACGTCCGACAGGAACGGTTAGAGTGCCTGAAACGGCGGTTGGTGTGAGGCAGCGCATGGTTGAATCTTTGTCGTTCGGGACGACGCGGACCCAATCGTTTGCGCCAGCGATGATCTTTTCAACTTCGCCCAGAGAAATATCCTTCGTGAGCTTGATGCACAAGCCTTGGCTGTGGCATCGCATCGTGCCAACGCGCACGCAAATTCCATCGACCGGAACGGCTGGCGAGAGGCCCATGATTTTGTTCGTCTCCGCCATGCCTTTCCATTCTTCGCGGGTCTGTCCGCCGGGCATGTCGCGATCGATCCACGGGATTAGGCTGCCGGCGAGAGGGACGCCGATTTCACTTGTCGGCAGGTTCGACGAGCGCTGCGCGGCGATCGTGGTGCGATCGACTTCGAGCGCATCGTCGGAGAGTTTCGCGCCGGTGGCGTCGGTGAGGCACTTCATCTGCTTCACGAGTTCGAGCATTTTTGCGGCGCCTGCGCCGGACGCGGCCTGGTAGGTCATCGTCGTCATCCACTCGACGAGGCCTGCTTGAAACAACGAGCCGACAGCCATCAGCATCAGGCTGACGGTGCAGTTGCCGCCGACGAAAGTCTTGATGCCGTGCGAGAGGCCATCGCGAATCACGCTATCGTTAACCGGATCGAGAATGATGATTGCGTCGTCGGCCATGCGCAGTGTAGACGCTGCGTCGATCCAGAAACCCTTCCAGCCGGATTTTCGGAGTGGAGCAAAAACTTCGGTGGTGAAGTCGCCACCCTGGCAGCTGATCAAGACGTCGCATGCTGAGAGCGATTTCAAATCTTTTGCATCGAGCAGTTTCGAGCCGCTCGGGGCGGGAGACGGCGCGGCGCCGCCGGCATTCGACGTCGAGAAAAATACCGGTTCAATCCCGGCAAAATCGTTTTCTTCGGACATGCGTTGCAGCAGTACGCTGCCGACCATGCCTCGCCATCCGATCAAGCCAACACGCAGCATTCGTTCTCCGTTCAATTCTCTAATCTTCTATTTTAAACAACAGACCACGCGCGCCAGCGGGAAAAGTTGGCTTTGAACCTTCTTGTGAAATGGCGCTTCAGAACGCTGAGGCGATTGGCTGTTGTTCCGTTTCGTCCAGATTGAATTCGCGGTGGATGGCCAGTAGCGCGGCCTTCATGTCTTTTTGATCGATGGCGATGGAGAAGTTGCAGCCGGACGCTCCGACGGCAGCGGCGATGACGTCGATCTCGTCGCGATCGAGCGTCGCTTCGAGGCGCTGGGCGACGTCGGCGCAGGCGTCGAGTCCTTGGCCGACCACGGTAAGGATCGAAATCGCGGAATGAATCGCGACGCGCTCAAATTTTCCTTGGATGAGTTCGTCGCTGAATTCTTCAACCAATGCGTCGGCAGTCTTGCCGGCGAGTGCAGGGCCGACGCCAACGCAAATTCTGTCGCCGGGTTCGGACTGAAACACGAGCCAGGCTTCGGCGCCGACGGACGAGACGGCGCGCGTTGCGCGGGTGTGTGCGTCGTTGACGCTGCCGGCGATTTCGCCGCTGACGGTGATCAGTCGCGCGTCGCAGATCGCCGTGACGGCTTTGACTTCGCCAAATGTCGGGATGCCCAGCGGCGTGATGCGCGTGCCGATGCGTTCCGGAAGGAACGAATTGCGAATCCAGACCGGAATATCGGATTGCATCACGGGATGCAGAGTTTTGGGATGCAAAACTTTCGCACCGAAGTACGCGAGGTCGGCGGCTTCGAGATACGAAATTTCTGGGATGGTGCGGGCATGCGGAACGAGTTTCGGATCGCAAGAGAGCACGCCGTCTACGTCGGTCCAGATGACGACTTCGTCGGCGTCGAGCGCGGCGCCGAGAATGGTGGCGGAATAGTCGGAGCCCCCGCGGCCCAGGGTGGTGAGCGCGCCTGCGGCACTAGCGCCGAGATAGCCGGTGACGATGGGAACAATATTCTGGTCCAGAAGCGGGCGCAGCCGATTCTCGCAAAGCATGCGCGTTGGAGCGGGGATCGGTTCGGCGCCGCCATGATTCGCGTCGGTGACGATCAGTTCGACGGCGGAGATCGCTTCGGAAGGCACGCCGAGATCCGCGAGAACAGCGGCAACGAGAGGCGCGGAGACGCGCTCGCCGAGGCTCGCAATCTGGTCGCGCTGCGCTGGAGTGACTTTGCGAATGGCCGCAGCGATGCCGCAGAGAAGCTCGGTTTCGTTAAAAAGCTCGCGCATTTTCTGCAGGATGGCATTGCGATCGAAGGCGGACGGAATCAGTTCGCAAGCAGCCTGCGCGTGCCGATTTTCCAATTCGACGAAGATTTCAGCGATGCGCGCTTGATTGCCAGCCTCCGCTGCGCTAGCGGCTTCGATCAATTTATTGGTGACACCCGCCATGGCGGAAACGACGACGACGATTTCGCTCGCGTAGGCGGCATCGCGAATGATTCCGGCGACGTTGAGAATGCGCGAGGCGTCGCCGACCGATGTGCCTCCAAATTTCATGACGGCGAGCGGGCGGCGCAGATGCTCACGCATTGGGTGCACGCTGGCGTGTGGGCCGGCAGTGCGCTGCGAGAAAGGGCGATGCGGACGCTTCGGAACCGGGGCGGTGTTCGGCGCGGGCTCGGCGGTGTGGTGATGGCCATTGCCATTCCCGTTGCCGTTTCCATTCCCGTTGCGACGATGCGGATCGGCCGCTGCGTTCAGCGGCGCTTCCTGGTTCGCATGCGATGTCGCTTTGCGTTGCATTTCGTGTCCGTCTACTTTGTGCGCGGCACCTGAACCGACGACAGAGCTTGCGGCTGCTTCTGTTGAACTTGCCACGCGGCTACCTGTTTCTTTTTATTCACGCAGGCGCGAACTAGCTCGGGTTCGGCCCAGGGGACATCGTGAAATCCGGTTTTGAGGAATGCGCTTTCAGGGTTGCGATTCCATTCGGCAGGGAAGAGCGCGATGACGTCGCTCTGTGTAACTGCCGGAACGGGCTGCGGTGCGTTGCCCGTGACCGCGGCGAAGAGAGCCGCGGGAAGATCGTGGCCGGGGCCGAGCGCAAGATGGCCGACTTGCGTTGTGCGCGGATTGAGTTCGATGAGATACGCGTTGCCGGTGGCGGTTTCGATCATGAAGTCGAAACCGTTCATGCCGGAAAGATTCAGGCGGCGCACCATTTTTGTTACTGCGGCGGACATTTCGGCGTTGTCCACGCGGCGCAGAGCGCTGGCCGGGCCGGACGAGTGCACTTTGTTCAAGACTTCAAAGTGGTTTTCAGCGAGCACGTTGCCGTTCCAGCATGCGACGAGGCTGGTGGCTTCATGCCCGGCGATGAATTCTTGCGCGCTGACAACAGAGCGCTGACGGGTAAGTGCGGGCCAGACGCGGGTGTGGTCGGCATCGATCAGCGCGCGCTTTGCGGCTTGCGCGAGCATCGGCGGGGCGTGCAATTTTTTGAAGCCGCGTTCGGCGTCGGCCATCGTGTGGACGACGCGGACACCTTCACCGCCTGAGCTGCAATCGGACTTCAGGACGATGGGCAGGCCAACGTTTGTTGCCCACTTGCGCATTTCGTCGAGCGAAGCGACGACCGTCATTTTTGGAACGCGGACGCCTTCGTTCTCGGCCATCTCGATGAAGGTGGCGCGTTCGTAAAGCATCGGGAAATTCGCGGGAGAGCCGAGCGAGCGCGAAAGCACAGCGCAGATTTCGGAGCCGGAGCCACGTTTTGCTTCGGCGGCGTAAAGCTGGTGAAGCTGCAGCGAGGCGAGATCGTCGCAGGGGATCACGATGATCGGGCTTTGAGGCGAGGATGCCTGTGGCAATTGATCGGGCCGGGGTGAGGCCGCTGTAGGGATGGCCGATGCTCAGGGCGCTCGTCTTGGTGATGGGATGGCCAGCTGGGCAGACAGCATCGACGGAAAAGCCGGCTTGGGCCATAGCCATTCCGAGGCGGGCGGTGGGCACCCACTTTGAGCTGGTGACGAGCAGGACCGTTGGTTTCAAAGGTATCTCTATCTCTGGGCACAGCTATGCCTCTCAGCCGAACGAGGATCTGAGAGGGTATTCTGCCTTGGGAGGTGCAATCACCCTGCCAAAAGAGGGTGGTTTGAGGCTCGAGAACGGCGTGAGTTTCTCTTATAAGTCTATGTGAATGAGCGGATTATGGGACAGGGGGCGCTTTCCACAACGCGTAGACCGAAACGGTGCAGGTAATCGCCTCAGGAGTGGTAAACCGCTTCCACTATTTCCGGAGGAGTATTCCCAGGAGACGCAGGGCTTTGGGAAGGTCTCCGAGAGGGTACACCCCCCCTTGTTTTCCTATGTATGTGCAAAAGACTTAGAATCAATGGGATACGATGACGAGACTGCGCATTTTGGAAAAGAGTGCGCAAGTCGATTAGAATGAGTTGCTTCGGGTCCGTCTTGTTTCGCTTTTGATTCGATATTTTGGGGAAAGAAGCGGATGTAGCTTTGAACGGGAACATTCTAACATGCGAATGCCTGTATGTCAATGGCAATATGGCAGTTAGCGTTCGAATCGTGGGTCCAATACAACGGTGTCGAGGACCGGAGCTGCTCTCGGAAGGTTTGGCTCCAAAAAAGCTAATGCTATCTGCACGCTACGTAGCGAAGACGTCGCAGTGTGTCCGGGGAGTCGTTGACGGGCCGGAGCAGCTGGCTTAACTTCGAAAGACGAGTGAAAACGGGTGTGGTCCCGGTGCTGACGACGCCAGCGGGCGCGAGAGTAGTGGTTCAATTCACTGGTCAATTCATTGGATAGAGGCAGGGTTGGATGACGCCTAGCGACGGTTGGACAAAGACATGGACGTATTTTGAGGACTCGTGGCACGAAGGCAACGTGGGGATGTGGGGACCGCGGACGCACGCGCTATGGCTTTGCTCGGTGGTGTTTGATGGCGCGCGCTATTTCGAGGGCGTCGCTCCCGACCTCGAACTGCATTTGGGGCGGGCGAACGATTCGGCGAAGAAGCTTTATCTGAAGCCTGTTGTCTCGCCCGAGAAGTGGGTTGAGCTGGCTAAAGAGGGCATCAAGAAATTTGACGGACAGACCGCGTTGTATATCCGTCCGATGTATTGGGCGGAGCGCGAGAGCCCGTGGATTCAGTCGCACGATCCGGAATCGACGCGGTGGTGCCTGTCGATTTACGAAGCGCCGATGCGGCCGCCAAAGGGATTTTCGATCACGTTGTCGCCGTTCCGACGGCCGACGCTGGAGACGATGCCGGTGGATGCGAAGGCCGGCTGCTTGTATCCGAACAACGCGCGGTGTTTGTTTGAGGCGCAGTCCCGCGGGTTCGATAATGCGGTTGTGTGCGACATGATTGGAAATGTGGCGGAGCTGGCGACGTCGAACATTTTCTACGGCAAGGGCGGAGTCGTTTATACGCCGGAAGCGAATGGGACTTTCCTGGCCGGAATCACGCGAATGCGCACGATTTCGTTGCTACGCGAGGCCGGAGTAAAAGTCGTCGAAAAGACGGTGAAGTATTCGGAACTCGAATCGGCGGACGAGATTTTTTCAACCGGAAATTATTCGAAGGTCGTGCCGATTACGAAGGTCGGCGAACGGAAGCTGGAGTTCGGGCCGCTGTATACGAAGGCACGAGAACTGTATTGGGAATTTGCGCATACGAAGGGCAAGGTTTTTTAACGGCGCGTTGTCTGTAGCACGTTGAAAGCGGCGAGAAGGTCTCCACTCGCGGTTCAAGCGGTAGCAAATCCATTTGTGAAGAGGTTGAGTTGGCTCTGGGCACGAGCGTCGCGATGATGGAACGCCTGAAGCCGATTTGGGCGCGGGTAATGGGTCGCGCGTCCGCGGATGCGGACGATAATTTTTTTGCGCTGGGCGGGACACCGGAGAAGGCGCAGGAATTGTTCGTTGAGATTGAGAAAGAGTGCAGGCGGAAGCTGCCTGTTTTTACGGTGGTGCAGGCGCAGACGCTGGGGGAACTCGCGGAGTTACTTGAAGCGCCGGATACTCCGGAATTTCCGACGACTACGTTGTTGCGCGAGGGAAGCGAGGAGCCTGCGATCTTTATCACTCATGGGCTCGGTAGCAACGTGCTTGATCTCTACCAGACGGTGCAGCATCTCGACGTTTCGAATCCGGTGTACGGGATTCAGGCAAAAGGCTCGGATCTGAAGTCGGAGCCACTGAGCAACGTGCAGGACATGGCGGATTTCTTTGTGGATGCGATTCGCGAAGTACGTGAGCACGGTCCGTATGTTTTGATCGGATATTCGTTCGGCGGCGTGGTGATGTTCGAAACGGCGCGATTGCTGGCGCAGATAGGTGAGCGCGTGGCGTTTCTGGGAATGGTGGAGAGCTATCCATATCGAGATTTTTTGCCGGGCGCAGAGAAGTTGAAGATGAAGATGCAATTGATGCAGAGGCATTCGCGGATCTTGTCTCGCATTCCGATGAAACAGAAAATTGGTTACCTGACAAGTGGATTTGAGCGCGACCGATACGTGAGCTGGGACGATCGCGGGAATCCGGGACGGCGTCCGCCGAATGTGAAATTCGTGGATGCTGATCGCAGAAGGCAGGCCGAGGAGCTTGCGCTGAAGTCTTATGCGCCGGAGCCGTATGAGGGCAAAATTCATTTTGTCCGTGCCGCGGAGGGAGTCGCGTCGTTTCCGGCGTCGCCGAGCGGAGCATGGGCACCGTGGATACATGAGAGCGTGACGGAGGTCACGCCAGGTGATCATTTTCAAATTTTGTCGCGACACTATGAGGGATTGGCGGCGGTGTTGTCGCGCCAATTGAAGCCGGTGTTGAATGAAATTCGTCGGAGGCCGCAGTGAACGGCGCAGAGAGTTTAGTTCGATCGTTGGTGGCGGGCGGAATCGATACGTGCTTCACGAATCCGGGCACCTCGGAAATGCACATGGTGGCGGCGCTGGAGCGCACGCCGGAGATTCGGTGTTTGTTGACTTTGTTTGAAGGTGTGGCGACCGGAGCTGCGGATGGCTACGCGCGGATGACCGGCAAGCCGGCGTGCACGCTGCTGCATCTTGGGCCGGGGCTGGCGAACGGCGTGGCGAATTTGCACAACGCGAGGCGGGCGCAGGTGCCGATCGTGAATGTGATCGGCGATCACGCGACATTTCATGTGCAGTATGACGCGCCGCTGACTTCGGACATCGAGGGGATTGCGAAGCCGGTGTCGGGCTGGGTGCGGACTTCGCGCACAGCCGCGGATGTTGGGCGCGACGCGATCGATGCGATCGTTGCGGCGCGAATGGGCGCGGGACAGATTGCGACGCATATTGTGGCGTCGGATGCGTGCTGGAGCGAGGGTGGAGTCGTGGCAACGGCGGCAAATTTTACGCAGGCGGCGATGCCGGAGGGAGCGACGATCGAGCGAGCGGCGGCGTTGTTGCGTGGCGGCGAGCGGACGGCGATTTTGTTGGGGCACGATGCGACGTATGGCGCCGGCCTGAGTGCGGCGGGAAGAATTGCGGCGGCGACTGGCGCGAAGTTGCTGGCGCCTTATCCATTTACGCGACTCGAGCGTGGAGCGGGGCGCGCGGCGGTCGAGCGGATTCCTTATATTTTTGAGCAGGCGGCGGAGTTGCTGAAGGAATTTCGGCGATTGATTCTGGTTGGTGCGCGCGTGCCGTATTCGTATTTTGCGCATCCACAGAAGAAAGCTTCGCCGGTTCCGGATGGTTGCGAAGTCTTTACATTGTCGCGCGAGGATGAGAATTGCGCGGGCGCGCTGGAAGCGTTGGCAGGGGCGCTGGGATCGAAGAACGCGACGGATGCCGGAGTTGCGGTGGCTGCGCGGCCGGAGCTGCCGAGCGGCGAGGTAAATCCGCAGAATATTTCGCAGGCGATTGGCGCGCTGCTGCCGGACGGCGCGATTGTGATTGAGGAGTCGATGACTTCGGGGCGCGGGCTGATGCCGGCAACGCGTGGATGTCCACCTCATGATTTCTTGGCGAACACCGGAGGATCGATCGGGATCGCAATGCCGCTGGCGGTGGGTGCGGCGGCGGCTTGTCCGGATCGGCGCGTGTTGTGTTTGTCGGCGGACGGAAGCGGGATGTACACGGCGCAGGCGTTGTGGACGATGGCGCGCGCGGGGCTCAATGTGACGACGGTGATTTTTGCGAATCGGGAATACGGCGTGTTGAAGCGTGAGTACGGGAGTTTTGGATTGGGCGAGCCGGGGCCGCGCGTGCGCGACATGTTTGAGATTGGGCGGCCCGATATTGACTGGGTCTCGTTGGCGAAGGGCATGGGAGTGACGGGTTCGCGGCCGGAATCGATGGGGGAATTTGCGAAAGAGCTGCGCGAAGGATTCGCAGGGGATGGGCCGCGATTGATTGAGGCGCGGTTTTAGATTGTTTGGCTACGGCGCGGGCGGCGAATAGTCGAATTGTTTGAGATTTAGGTTTTGGCCTTCGGCGGTCAGCGCGGCCGCGTAACCGGGGCGGGGGTAGAGCGAGATTAAAGTCCAGTCTGACGCGTCGTGTGCAGTGAGGCGTTCCGGCGCGCCGGGCGTCAGAGTCACATCGAAACTATCGAGCGGCATTTGCAGGCCCTCGCCGCTCGCCTTCAGATAAGACTCCTTGCGAGACCAGCAGGTGTAGAAGCCATCGTCACGCTTATCGGGTGGGAGCGCGCGGAGTTCCTTAAGTTCATTTTGGGAAAAATAGCGGCGGGCGATGTCTTCCCAGTTTTCGATGGGACGTATGAGTTCGACGTCGATGCCGAGGCGGCGCTCGAGTGAGAAGGCGAGGAGGGCGATGCCGCGAGAGTGCGAGACGTTAAAGTGAAGAGTTGGGTTGCCAGTGCCCGGTGCAAGACAGGGCTTGCCGCGCTCGGCGTAGTGGAAGCGGACTTCGGCGGGAGGGGTGGAAAGGTATTGGCCAAGGAGCACACGGAGGACGGCGCGAGTGGTGATGTAGGCGTTACGGTCGCGATGGAAGGCGAAACGGTTGGCGCGGGCGTGCTCGTCGGGGGAGAGGGTGGACTCCCAGGCGATCGGGGGGAGGCACTGAGGGTTATGGGATAGGCGCCAGACGTGGACCTCGCCCGGAACGAGGCGTGGCGGCAGCGAGAGATGCAGCCAGTTGGCTTGGGGAGGGGTGGGCACGGCGGCATTCTATGCCAATTTGAGGGCGGTTGGCCGAGGGAAAAGCATTTCCCCAATGCTGCCCGGAGGGCGGTCTTTTGCGCATCGCCCGTATGTAAGCCTCTTGATATCATATAGATAGCTTGGCATTAGTTGGCCTCTGGCTTGCACCTGTCAGGGCTGGGTACGTGTCTAGCCCCCAATTGTCCCTGGCGGGCGGCATTGTATGCTATTGAAAATAGGGCGCTTATGTTGAGCGCGAGGGCTTCGATTCATGGCGGAGATGGCATTTCCTACGGTGGTGGCCGGCGGCGTTCCGGCAGGCGACGAAACGACCGAGCGGCTGCTCGCGATGTGGCGCGAGTTGCTGGGTCTCGATTCGGTCGGAGTGGACGACAATTACTTTGACCTAGGCGGCGATTCGGCGCTGGCGGTTCACCTGTTTGCGCGGATCGAAAAAGAGTTTGGCGTGAAGCTGCCACTGGCGACGTTGTTTGAAGCGCAGACGGTTTCGGAGTTGACCGAAGTGTTGCGGAGCAAAGCTCAGCCGGCGGGATGGTCGCCGCTGGTTTCGGTGCAGCCTTCCGGGTCGCGCGCGAATTTCTTCTGCGTGCATGGAGCGGGCGGAAACGTTTTCATCTATCGCGATCTGGCGAAACTGCTTGGGCCGGATCAGCCATTTTATGGATTGCAGAGCCGCGGGCTCGACGGGAAAGAGGACTTGCAGAAGAGCGTCCCCGATATGGCGCGCGTGTATGTCAATGCGGTGCAGCGGGTGCAGCCGCACGGGCCGTATTTTCTTGGCGGATATTGCATGGGCGGCACGGTCGCTTATGAAATGGCGCAGCAACTGAGCGCGAAGGGCGAACAGGTTGGCATGGTCGCACTGTTCGATACGGCGGACTGGTCGCAAGTGAATATGTATTCCAAGGCGGCGCGCGCCGGGTATCAGGTGCAGCGCCTGTGGTTTCACTTGCGCAATTTCATGCTGCTCGGCGCGGCGGACAAAGGGAAATTTTTCCGCGAGAAGTGGAAGGTGCTGGAGAGCCGCACGACGATTTGGAAGGGCGCGATCGCGGGGATGTTCAAGAGCGAAGGGAAGAAGGAATCGGAGTCGGCGCTGCTGGCGCGAGTTTGGGAGAATAACGATCGTTGTTCGGCGGACTACAAGCCGCAGCCGTTGAACGCGCCGATCGTGCATTTCCGGCCAAAGGATCAGTACATCGTGTTCCGGAAGTCGGCTGCGAGCTTTACGAAGTTGGCGACGAAGGGCGAAAAAGTAGTGGGCTTGCAGGTTTATCCGGCGGGCATGTTGCTGGAGCCGTTTGTGCAGGATTTGGCGAAGTCATTGCGGCGTTCTTTGGATGATGCGGGAGCGGATCGCGCGCGGCTGTGACTATTCGTATTTCATTCTTAAAGTTTGAGAGCTTCGAGCAATTCCGGTCTTAGTCCGGGGATTGGAACCAGGCGCCAATCTGAAGAAGCAGTCATGCGTATCGTCCGCGAGACGCAGCGGGAGAAATCCCGAAGCGCGGCGAATATTGGTGGCGTTTGCCAGGAACAGTGCGAGAGAAGATTCCTCAGCTTGACGCGTTGCGCGGGATCGCGATTCTGCTGGTCATCGCGCATAACGCTACGCTGCACTACGGGACGGCGTCGTACCTGCATCCGCTCTTTGACCGCGGCTGGATGGGTGTCGATTTGTTTTTTGTGCTGTCGGGATTTTTGATCAGCGGCATCCTGCTGGACACGAAGGAATCTCCCAACTACTTCAAGAATTTTTATGCGCGGCGCGTTTTGCGCATTTGGCCGCTGTATTACTGCCTGCTGGCGTTCATGTTTGTGGTACTGCCGCATTTGAGCGCTTCGGAGGGAGTTGCGGTATTCGCGAAGTCGTCGCCCTGGTGGGCGTATCCGTTGTTCTTGCAGAATTTCTTGCTGCCGCTTTCGACCGATGCGTCGGGACCGCTGGGTGTGACGTGGTCGCTGGCGATCGAAGAGCAGTTTTACCTGGTGTGGCCGATCTCGTGAGATTTTTGTCGAGGCGGCAGGTGGCGATTTTGGCCATCGTGGAAATCGCGGCATCGCCGGTGCTGCGGTACGTTCTGGCGGCACATCATATTCACATCTATGCGAATTTCTTTTGCCGGCTCGATGGCTTGATGCTGGGCGCTTTCTTGGCGGCGCTGGTGCGGTCGAAGGATTTTGTACGCGAGCGTTTTATCGGCGTTGCGCTGGCGGTGTTGGTCGTCGCGGCGCCACTTGCTGTCATTATGGATTTGCGGCGGGCGGAGTGGATTGTTTTCACGTTCACCAGTCTGACGGCCGGCGCGATGGTTTATCTGGCGATGTTTTGGAAGCAGCAGTGGCTGCAGCGGCCACTTTCGAACCGGTTCTTGCTATTTACCGGGACAATCAGCTACGGGCTGTTTTTGCTGCACAAGATCGCGTTTGCTGGCGTGGATGGGCTGCATGTGAACTATGTGCGGACATCCGTTTGTGACGCTCGGCGTGATTTTCGTTGGGAGTTACGTGCTTGCGATGATTTCGTGGAACGTGTTGGAACAGCCCTTCTTGAGGCTAAAGCGATTGTTTGAATTGCGGCGGAGGAAGAACGCCGCGGTCATTGGCAGTGCGGAGATCGGAACTGTCGCAGCTGCGCAGGCTGGGCAGGTGTCGTAGATTCCGGAAACATCGCGTGAGTTTATCGCAACGCGTCAGTGAGAACTGTCGTAGCATTTTGTTCAAAGCTGGTCTATTTCAGGACTTTTGAATGACGGAACAAAAAAATCTTGTTCGAGATATTTCGGATACAGCGCTGTGGGTCGCCTATTTTCGCGCGAAGGAAACAGAGCGGCCTGACGGGATGTTTCGCGATCCTTATGCGGAGAAGTTGTCGGGGTCGAAGGGCTACGAGATCGCCGCGAAGCTGCCGGATGGCGACAAGCACGAGTGGGCCTGGGTCGCGCGGACGTATTTGTTCGACGAATTTATGGCGCGAGAGATTCGCGAAGGCGCGGATCTGGTGATCAATCTGGCGGCCGGGCTGGATTCGCGACCGTATCGGATGGAGATGTCGCCGAATTTGCGATGGATCGAGGTCGATCTGCCTCAATTGGTGGCGTACAAAGAAGAGAATCTTGGCGAACGACAAGCCGAAGTGCCGTCTCGAGCGGATCTCGCTCGACCTAAGCGATCGCGATGCGCGGCGTGCGCTGTTTGCGAAATGGAATAGCGAGGCGAAGAAGATCGCCGTGATGACCGAAGGGCTGCTGATCTATTTTTCGCCGGAGGAAGTTGCGTCGTTTTCGCGCGACCTGGCGGAGGGCGAACACTTTGTGAGCTGGGTGATCGACCTTGCGTCGCCGTTTCAGCTCAAGCTGATGCAGCAGAACATGGGGAAGCAGCTCGATCAGGCGGGAGCGCCCTTCAAGTTTGGCCCGGCGGAAGGCGCGGAATTTTTTCGGCCAAACGGCTGGGTGCCGAAAGATGTGCAGGGATTTTTGAAGACCGCGGCGAAGTTCAATCGCGCGCCCGCGGAGTTGCTGTCGTTGTTGCCGGAGCCGAAGGGCCCGATGACACGATATCCGTGGACGGGGATTGCCCGGTTGCAGAAGCAATAGCCGCGATCTGATCGATTCGGTTTAAATAGCTGCATTGTTCTGAGGCGGGAAATGCGCGAATGTGAGGCCTGCGGCCTTGTGTTCGCGCTTTGTTTTGAGGGGGCGTCGTCGCTACCGCGACTTGAGAACTACAGCGCCAGAGGGGCGGGGCCGGCTGAGTTCGCGCTCGTTGCGACCGTCGATGGGTTTGCGATGCGGCCGGTTTTGCCGAGCGAAAGGATGTCGAGCCAGTTACGATAGATATTGACTGCGGAGTCGTGCCATGTGTTTTGCAACGTCTCGCCGACGGCGGCTTCCGGGAAAACGTCCATCAAGTCGTCCTGGCGATTCGCTTCGGCGTTCTTGCGAAATTCGTTCAGGATGCGCGTGGCTTCGACGTCGAAGTAACCGCGCGGCTCGTTCGGATAAGTCTCACGCTCGTGTGTAAGGTAGCGGCGGACGTCGCGGCGATATTCCTTCAGCAGCGTGCGCGTGAAATATTCGGGGTGTCCCTGGAAGTGAACGAAAAGGCTGCGCTGCTTGCGCTTCACGAAGAGATTCACGCCGGCGTCGGGCGACTTGTCGAGGATTTCGTAACCGCGCGAGACGAGCGCGTAGTCGCGCACTTCGTTCCAGCGCGAGTGGGGAAAGCGTGAAGGAGCGATCGCGCCAGCGATCAGCGGATGCTCGGAGTTCTTTTTGTATTCGAACACGCCGAATTGTTTGTCGCCGAGCGGATTGCGCTCGATATTGTCGCTGTGCAGCACGCTGGCGTGGGCGGCGAGGCATGAGAGGATCGTCGAGGTCGTGCCCGTCTCTGCCCAATCGAAAACCTGCGTCAGCGAGCGCCAGTAGGGTTCATCGCGCATGTTGCGATGTTTCGGCTCGGTTCCTGTAATGATCGCGCCATCAAAGCTCGCTTTCAAAAGCTTTGCGACCGGAGAGTAATGTCCTGCGATGTGAGCCCGCGCGCGTTCACCGCGAATCACCTCGGCCAGCGAGAACATCGTCACGAAAACCGGAAGGTCGCCCGCAGCCGCATCGAGCAAATCAAAAAACTGCACTTCGGTATCTTCCAGCGCAGGGTCCGGCATGTTGTTGACGAGCGCGATGTGCAGCCCATCACTCGCGTCGCCCGAGAAAGAGCCGCCGCACAGCGAAGCGCCTTTCTTCTCGGCCCACCGAGGAGGAACCCGATCACCTGTCATCACGACCGGCATGCAAACTCCTTAACGCTCAAACCACGTAAATCCAAATTTCGCGACCAAGGAACCAACTAAGCCTTCGCTGCCACCGCGAGCGCCTGCTCGAGGTCCGCGAGAATGTCGTCGATGTGTTCGATCCCAACGCTGAGCCGAATCATTTCCGGCCTCACGCCAACCTTTACCTGCTCTTCCGGCGTGAGCTGCCGATGCGTCGTCGAAGCCGGATGGCACGTCAGCGATTTCGAATCGCCCATATTCACCATGCGCTTGAACAACTTGAATGCGTCGAAACACTTCCGGCTCGACTCGAATCCGCCTTTGACACCAAACGTGAGCAACGACACCGCGTTGTCGCCCAAATATTTTTTCGCCATCGGGTATAGCGGGCTGTCCGAAAATCCCGCGTAGCTCACCCACTCGATCATTTTGTGATCGCGCAAAAATTCGGCCACTCGACGCGCGTTCTTCACATGCCGCTCGACACGCAACGCCATGGTCTCGAGCCCCTGCAGCAGCAAGAATGCATTGAACGGCGATAGCGAAGCGCCCGTATTGCGCTGGCAAACGGTCCGGCAGCGCGCAACGTACGCCGCCGCTTTGAAATGTTCGGTGTAAACGAGATCGTGGTAGCAAGGCTCCGGCTTAGTCAGCATGTACCAGCGGTCCGGATTCTCCGCCCACGGAAACTTGCCGCTATCGACGATCAGTCCGCCGATCGTCGTTCCGTGACCACCCATAAATTTCGTCGCCGAGTGCACGATGATGTCGGCACCATATTCGATCGGCCGCAGCAAAACCGGCGTCGCCACTGTGTTGTCCACGATCAGCGGCACGCCATGCTTGTGCGCAACACGCGCCAGGCCTTCGATATCCGCAACGTTGCCCGCGGGATTGCCGACACTCTCGCAATAAACCGCTCGCGTATTTTCGTCGATCATTTTCTCGACGTCTTCCGGTTTGTCGCTCGCCGCGAATCGCCCGCCGATTCCGCGTTTCGGCAAAATATGCTGGATGAGGGTGTAGCTGGCGCCGTAAAGCTGAGGCGTTGCCACGACGTTCGTGCCGGCCTCGGCGATATTCATCAACGAATATTCGATCGCCGCCATTCCGGAGCTGACACTGAGCGCTTCTACGCCGCCTTCGAGAGCCGCAACACGCTTTTCGAGCACCGCGTTGGTAGGGTTGCCGATACGTGTGTAAATGTTGCCGACGACATCGTTGTTGAAGAGCGCGGCGCCGTGCGCAGCGTCATCGAATTCAAACGCGACGGTTTGATAGATCGGCACCGCCACCGCTTTCGTGGTGGGGTCGCCTTCGTATCCGACATGCAGCGCGATCGTCTCTGGTTTCATTGTTAAAATTTGTGGCGCGCGAAGCCGTCAGAATCCACGTGCCTTAACCTCGCCCTGAGGGCTGAGTCGCAGGGCGCAACTACCTGGCCACCGTTGCCGCGGCCGCCCGCGTCGCTAATCGACGCGCAGCGATCGCGAGAATTACTTTTCCGCCGGAACCGCGCTCGGCGCTCCGACTGCGACCCGCTTGCCCGCCGTCGCCTTCACCATTGCCTTGGTGAGGTGGCGCGCGGTGAAACTCGCGCCGAATGCGAAGCGCATCATCGGCCCGAAGGTGTTTGCAGCGGATACGCCGGCGAAATAAAGCCCCGGCACCGATGATTCGAAGTTGCTGGAGAGAATCGGTGTCCGGTTGAGATCTTTGATCTGGCGATTCAGCTCGGGGCTGAGGAAGGTCAGCCGGTCGAGGTCGACGTGATAGCCGGTCGCAGCGATCAAATGATCGGCAGCATATTCGCGCGTGCCGCCTTCCGCGAGGCGAACGCTCAGTTGTACGCGGCCGTTTTTCACTTCGGCGCGTTCGATCGCGGCGCTAAGCTGGATCTGAACTTTGCCAACGACGCGCTCTTTCGTGAGCCACGTCCCCGACGGGCCAAGGTGACGCCGCACGATTTCCACGCGGAGCGCAGCCGGCAGAAGCCGAAACAGTGTTGGAAAAGTGCAGAATGCCGCCGAGCGCATGCCCGGGCCGAGCCCCGATTTCGGATGGCGAATCCGCTTCCAGAGCGACCGCTTCTTGCCGATCTTCGGTGCGCTGTGAAAGTTCATTTCTTTCTGACGCGCGATCAACTGAACTTTTGCGCCCGCTTCATGCAGTTCTGCCGCTAGGTCGGTGGCCGACGAGCCGCCGCCGACTACGATCACCGACTTGCCGTTAAATTTTTCCGTCTCCATGTGCCGGAAGCTATGCGACACAAACTCGGGAGGCAGAGTCGCCAGAACTTCCGGCGTCCACGCGTAGTGCGTGATGCCGATTGCCAGGATGACGCGGCGCGCGGTGAGCTCTTCGCCGTCTTCCAGGCGCAGGCGAAAGCCGTCGTTGGTGCGCTCGATGTGCGAGACAAACTTTTCTTCCAGTTCGGGAACCAGGCGTTCGCGGAAGGTTAGGCCGTAGGCCGTAAACGTGTCGAGCTTCACCGGCATCTGCATGGCGGCGTATTCGAGGCCGCGCTCGGCGCAGAACTTTTCGAGTGTGAGCTCACCTTCGGGGTCGGAAATGTTGGAGGCGAAGCCATCGGACTTCAGGCTCATGGTCTTCGGCATGTGCAACAGCCAGCTCTCCATAGGGCGACCGAAAATGCGGAAGGGAATGCCTTGGCCACGGAGGTGGGCGGCGATAGAAAGGCCGTATGGGCCGGCGCCGACGATAGCGATCTCAGTCATGAGAGGGAACCACTCCTTTAATCGAGCCGACGGACACACGTAGTCGGGTCCGGTACTAGGGATAAGCACGTAGAATGCCTGCCCGTTAAATATTAAGTGCCTTAGAATGAATATGTTGTGAGGTTGCCGGCGGCAAAAAGGGAAGTAGTTGTCCCTTTGGGATAAGGTCTTACCCACCCAAGGGAAAACTTTGGGGAAATTCAATATCTGTCGGCTCAAAAACTCTGTAAGTCAATGATTATAATATGTTTAATGCGTTCTTGTTTCCGCGGCTTAAGGCTTAAGCTGACCCTAAGGCGGCTTTGAGCTGGTCGCGCCATTCGGGGAGTTGAAGGCGGTAGGCGGTGGTTAGGCGTTCGTTGGAGAGCACCGAATAGGCGGGGCGCCTGGCCGGGGTCGGATAGTCGGCGGTGGTGATCGGCGTGACTCGCTTCGTAACAATGGAGCCGCCGCCCAGGGCCGCGTTGAGCCACGGATTGGCTCCGGGTAGCTTTGCCGCTTCGTCTAGGATGGCGGCGGCGAAGGCGTGCCAGTTTGTCGTGCCTCCGGCGGTTACGTGGAAGGTGCCGGTGGGCGGTGCGTCTCCGGCAGTTTGAGCAGCGTGACGCTCGATCATTGAACTCGTGGCCCGGGCGATTTCGCGCGCCCACGTCGGCGCACCGATTTGATCGCTTACGATGCGCAATTCTTCGCACTGTGAGGCAAGCCGCAAGATTGTCAGCAGGAAATTTTTGCCCCGCGTTGCATAAACCCAAGCGGTGCGCAGAATCAAGTGACGGCACCCGGAATCTCGAATCGCATTTTCGCCATCGAGCTTCGTTTGCCCGTAAACGTTTGGCGGATTGGTGCGGTCGTCTTCTACGTAAGGCGATTCCTTTGAACCGTCGAAAACGTAATCCGTTGAGTAGTGGACGAGCAGCGCGTTCAGCCTTGCCGCTTCGGCGGCCATCGCTGTGGGCGCTTCGGAGTTAATCGCACGAGCTTTCTCCGGCTCTTTCTCTGCGAGATCGACGGCTGTGTACGCCGCCGCGTTGACGATGATTTGCGGACGCGTGTCGCCGATTATGCGCGCAATGTCGGATGCGCGCGTTAGGTCAAGCGCCGCTCGATCGGGAATGACGAGTTCACCGACGCGAGGGAGTATGAAGGCCAGTTCGTGTCCGACCTGGCCTGTGCTGCCGATCAAAAGAATGCGTGGCTTCATTTAGGAAGAATAGCGGGGGAGGATGTCGCGTGGCATCTCGGAAAGTTTGGTATACCGCGCGTCTTTTTCCGACACGAGGGGCTTATCGATACCCCATGTAATGTGCACATCCGGGTCGTTCCACACGATGCCGTGTTCGTCGGCCGGGGTATAGAAGTCAGTGCATTTGTACAGAAACTGTACGGTTTCACTAAGCGCAAGAAATCCGTGCGCGAATCCAGGTGGCACGTAAATCATGTTGTGATCTTCGTCGTTGAGAACCACGCTGGTCCACTTGCCGAAGTGCGGCGAACCGACGCGGATGTCAACTGCGACATCGAGAACTTCGCCTTCCACGACGCGGCAAAGTTTTGCCTGAGAGTGATGCAGTTGGTAGTGCATTCCACGCAGAGTGCCTCGGCCAGAGCGCGAATGATTGTCTTGGACGAATGTGTCGGTGATTCCGAGTTTGGCTAGCTCGTCGCGGTGGTATGTCTCCATGAAGAAACCACGACGATCGCGAAAAACCTTGGGACGCAATTCAACGACGCCCGGGAGCGCTGTAGCGATCTTTTCCATTGTTAGCGGCGATTGCCGCGGCCTGAATCGGCGATCGCGTGCAGCGACGAGTCGCGATTCTCGTAATATTTCTGATAGTAATTCATGTAGTCGCCTCCGCGAACGCCGGCCATCCACGCGGTGTTTGTGCGGTACCACTCGATGGTTTGACGGAAGCCTTCTTCCAGCTTGATCTGCGGTTTCCAGCCGAGTTCGCGTTCCGCTTTGTCGCACTTCAGGGCGTAGCGGCGATCGTGGCCCGGTCGATCCTTCACGTAAGAAAGCAGAGTTTCGGGCTTGCCGATGAGGCGGAGCAATTGACGTGCGATCGTCAGATTTTCGACGATGTCGGAGCCGCCGAGGTTGTAGACCTCGCCGATTTTGCCCCGTTCGAGAACGGCGAGCACGCCCTTGCAATTGTCTTCGACGTGGAGCCAGTCGCGCTCTTGTTTACCGTCGCCGTAAATCGGCAGCGCTTTATTGTCGAGCGCGTTGGTGATCATCAACGGTAGGAATTTCTCTGGAAATTGATATGGACCGTAGTTGTTCGACGAGCGCGTGATCAGCGCGGGAAATCCGTAGGTGCGCACGTAGGATTTCACGAGCAGGTCTGAAGAAGCTTTCGAAGATGAGTACGGGCTGCTTGGTTGAATCGGGCTGTTTTCGTCGGCAAATTTGCCGGGCTCGATGTCGCCATAAACTTCGTCCGTCGAGATGTGCAGGAAGCGCGAAATGTTTTGTTTGCGCGCGACCTGGAGCAGAATGAACGTGCCCTTGACGTTGGTCTCGATCGAGGCCGCGGGTTCGTAGATGCTGCGATCGACGTGCGATTCCGCAGCGAAATGCACGACGGCGTCGCATCCCTGCATCGCCGCTTCCACAGCGGTTGCGTCGCAGATGTCGCCCTTGACGAACCTGTAGCGCGGATTATCGGCGATGGACTCGAGGTTCGCGAGATTGCCGGCGTAGGTCAGCTTGTCGAAATTGACGATCGAATAGCCTTTTCCAGAACCCAATACAACCCGAATGAAGTTGGAGCCGATAAATCCGGCGCCGCCCGTGACTAGAATTTTCATCGCTTGTTTCCCTGACGATTTGAGGATGTGGACATCATGTTGTTCGCGCCGGTTTCGGCGACGAGCGTGTTGGCGCGGAGGAGCGACTCAAACTGGCCTGCGTCGGTCCACCAGCCTTCGAGAATTTCGTATGTCAGCTTGTTTTCTTCGATGTAGAAGTTGTTGACGTCGGTGATTTCGAGTTCGCCGCGCCCGGAAGGCTTAAGGCGGCGAATTTTCTGGAACACGGTCGCATCGTAGAGATAGATTCCGACGACGGCGTAGTCCGATTTCGGATTTTTCGGTTTTTCTTCAATACCGAGAACTTTCTCGCCTTTGATTTCGGCGACACCGAAACGCTGTGCGTCATCAACTTTTTTTAGAAGGATCTTCGCGCCGTCTTTCTGTTTCTTGAATTTCTCGACGGCGTCACAAATATTGTTCTCGATGATGTTGTCGCCCAAGATCACGCAGATCGGTTCGCCCGCTGCAAAAAACTCCGCCAACCCAAGAGCTTCAGCGATGCCGCCTTCGCCCTCTTGATAGGTGTAGTTGATATGCTTGAGTCCAAATTCTCGGCCGTTGCCGAGCAGGCGCAGGAAATCGCCGGCGTTTTTCCCGCCAGTAACCAGCAAGATTTCTTCGATGCCCGCATTGACCAGGGTCTGGATCGGATAATAGACCATGGGCTTGTCGTAAATCGGCAGGAGATGCTTATTGGTGACGCGGGTAAGGGGATTGAGTCTGCTACCGGTTCCGCCCGCTAGAACAACGCCTTTCATTTCTCCTCCATGTGATAACAAAACCCGGTCAAACCACTGGCGAACAAACTTCGAGTTCTTGGAATTATTGCGTCGCCGTAAGTGACTAGCAAGGGGCTAGTTGAGGCGGTTTGCCGACCCCGTACCGAGTATCAGAATGGGCACCAAAGGCCGCTAAAAGTGGCTCTAGATGCGGCCTTTGGCGAACTCGCTTCGCAATGTTCGGCGTTGGAACACGCAGCGGATTTTGTCGCCAGGGACCGAAATTCGGTCTGCTATTTTAAGAATCATGACTTCAGGCCGTTCGCCCCAGCTCAGCCTGGTCATTGCCGCCTATAACGACTGGGTTGCCCTCGAAAGGTGCCTTGTTAGCGTTGCTGGGCAGCGCAATGCGCCTGGGATTGAAGTGCTGGTGATCGATGACGGCAGCGAGATGCCTGCTCCGGCGGCGATTGCCAGTCAGAGCGGTCAAGTCGATTTGCGGGTGATCCGGCAATCACATTCTGGAATTGCGGTCGCGCGCAACCGGGGCATTCAAGAGGCTCGGGGCGCTGTCGTGCTATTTACGGATTGCGACTGCGTACTCGATCCCGACTGTTTGCGGCAATTAGCGATCGCCGATGGAGAATTTCCCGACGATGCCAGTTTTCAGTTGCGACTCACCGCGGACACAAGATCAATTGTCGGCAAGGCCGAAGCGCTCCAGCACTTTGCGATGCAGCAAGGGCGGCTCGATGCCGCAGGCCGATTAATGTACTTAAACACGTCGGGGTTCGCGATTCGCCGAGATGCGGCTCTCGATCTCGGACAACTGTTTGATCCGCTGGCGCGCCGCGGCGAAGACACGCTGCTGCTGTCGCACCTGATGAAACGTGGACAAATGCCGCACTACCTTCCCGACGCGGCGATACAACATGCGGTGCGACTTCCGCTTCCGCGATACATGTGGGTGGGTCTCAGCATCGGCTACAAAGAAGGCTACGCCTACGCGAAGATCGCGACCAATGCGGAGAAGTTGGATTCCGGAACTTCCCAAAGATGGGAGCAATTGAAGCGGCTCCATCGAATCGCGAAGGAAAAATCGTTGGGCAACGCAGCCTTTGTTACGGTCGTTGTGCGACAGGTGCTGAGGTTGTTTGGGTTGAAGTTCTATCGGTTGTTCAGTTGATTTGGCCCGTGCACTGTTTCTGTGAAACGAGTTAGGCGGAGATTCATGGCCGAAGTGAACGCAACGGAAATCCTGGAAAAGCTGCCGACAAATATCCGCGGCGTCGTAACCGAATCGGTGCGCTTGAATGGAGAGCATGCCGCGCTTATCGAAACATCGGGAAGCTGGACGTATCACGAACTCGATGCCGCGATCGCAGAAACGCAAGCCTGGCTTGCTGGATTGGGTGTTCGCGCAGGCGACCGTGTGATGATTGTTTCGGAAAATTGCCGCGTGTTTGTTGCCGTGTTTCTCGCCGTTGCGGGAATGGACGCTTGGGCCGTGCCCGTAAACGCGAAGCTTTCGCCGCAGGAAATTGATGCGATTCGCGATCACTGCGGTGCACGCAGACTGATTTTTACGATCACGGTTTCGCGGGCGGCACGCGATCACGCCAAACGACATGACGCCGCGATCGTTGAAGCCGGAAGGCTTGGGTCGATTGCAACTGGTCCGCTGAACGAAAACGTTTTGCCTGAGCCGCTCGACCCGAACGTGGATGAGCGCGTTGCGGCGATGATCTATACGTCCGGCACGACCGGCTTGCCGAAAGGCGTGATGCTGACGCATCGCAATCTTTTGTATCTCGCCGGAGTGTCGGCGGCGATTCGTTCGCTGACACCGGAGGATCGTTTGTACGGCGTGCTGCCGATGACGCACGCAGTGGGATTGTCGGTTGTGCTTCTCGGCGCGCTGCTGAGCGGCGCGCGATTGTACCTCACCGCGCGATTCGATCCTGTTGCAGCGCTGAAATCGATGGAACAAGACGCACTGACGATCATTCTCGGTGGGCCGGCGATGTTTTCGCTGCTGCTCGACTACACGAAAATGAAAGGAATTACGTCGCTGAAATTTCCCGCGCTGCGCGTGATTTCTGCTTCTGGCGCGCCGCTTACCGCAACAGTGAAAGCCGAAACCGAAAAACTTTTGGGACAAACTCTGCACAACGGCTATGGCGTAACCGAATGCTCGCCAACAATCGCGCAAGCTCGGATGGATGAGCCGCGCAGCGATTTATCCGTCGGAAAAATTCTGCCGGGGATGGAAGTCGCACTGATCGGCTCGGACGGAAATCCTGTCGCGGCCGGGGAAATCGGCGAGCTTCGCGTGAAGGGGCCGAATGTGATGAAGGGCTACTATCACGCGCCGGAAGATACCGCTGCGGTGCTGAGTGCAGACGGCTGGTTCAACACGAAAGATTTGGCGCGGTTGGAGGGTGGTCACCTTTTCATTGTTGGCCGGGCCAAGGAGTTGATTGTGCGGTTCGGGTTCAATGTGTATCCGGCGGAGGTTGAGGCGGTGATGTCGGCGCTGCCGGGAGTGGCACGGGTTGCGGTTATTGGTCGCGCGATTGAGGCGACCCAGGGCGGCGAAGATGTCATTGCGTTTGTTGAGCTCACAAAGGGTTCTGCGGTTCGGGTCGAAGACCTGAGCGATCATGCCAGCAAGAATTTGTCGCCGTATAAGAGGCCGACGCGATTTGTGATTTTGGAGTCGATGCCGGTGACGCCCACGGGAAAGCCGATGAAGGGCGAGCTGGCGAAAATGTTGACCGCGTAATTTTGTACGGCGACCCACCCCCCCACTGTTTTTGCGTAAGGATGTGAATCTAAAAGGGATATACCTTGAAATTGTGCAAGGATGTGATTCTAAAGGAGTAAGCCTCACTGGTGGAGGGTGAATTTCTTGTAATTATTGGACTTAGCTCGGTAGCCCCAGGGCGAAACCGGGCCGCCGTCAGTTAAAGCGTTAGGGTGCCAGATTTTTTGCGGGGGCCGACGCCGCTTTTGGAGTCCACTGCGGGGCCTTCGGTGCTGCGCCCGTCGCCGTTCAATCCTGGGTGGCTGTTCCCGTTTCCGTTCGAGGACTCACCGTAGGGCGATTGCGCCAGGTGATGAGCTGGCTTGCCGGCAGGGAACGAAATTCTGGGCTTGCCGTTCACCAGGAAATCGACGAGGTCGAGGTATCCGGCGCGGTTGGTGTCCCACGTAAATTTCTTCACAAACGCGAGCGAGTTTTCCACTTGGTGGCGGCGGAGTTCCGGATTCTTGGCCATGCGGAGCATGGCGTCGGCGAGGCTCGTTTCGTCGTTGGCTTTGAAGAAGGTGACGAGCGAATCGTCGAAGTAATAGCTGTCGATCGTCGTGTTCGGAACGATGAGAGGAACACCGACGGTCATGAACTCGAGAGTCTTGGTGCTGAACGCTTCGTCGCCGAAGGCGTTGCTGCGCTTGGGAACGACGCCAAGGTCGGCGCCGGCGATCGCACTTGAAACCTGCTCAAGAGGAATGATGCCTTTCAGGAAGACGCGATCCTTGAAGATTGAGTTCGCCGATCAGCGAGCGGAGATATTCGAGTTGTTCGCCGGCGCCATAGATGTGAAATTCGGCTTCGGGAATTTGATCTTTGACCTGCGAAAAGGCGCGGACGGCGAGGTCGAGACCCTGGTGATAGTTGAGCGTCCCGGGATAGAGCATGACGAACTTGCCGTCGTTGCGGGGAGTGCCGCTTCTCTGCTGAAAAAGCGCTGAATCGGGATAGTTCAGGAACGTCGTGCACTTGGAATCGGGAACGGCGCGGGTAACGAGGCGATCGCCCCAAATGTGATTGGCGGCGATGACGTGATCGGCAAAACGCGTGGACATGCGCTCGATGGTGAGGAGCGTTTTAAATGCCAGCGAATCGCGGGTGCTGTTGAACTTGCTGACGTAGAACTCCGGCATGATGTCGTGAATATCGAGAATGACCTTGGCGCCGCCGAGTTTGGCGAAGAGCGCGGCGAAGACTTCGAAATCTGGCACGGAATGGACGTGAATGAGGTCGTATTTTTCCTTGAGATGGCTGCGGGTAAGGAACGCCATCGACTTCACGAAGAATTGAATCAGTCGCCAGACGTGGGTGAATTTTCCCTTTTCGTTGATCTGGCGCGGCTGAACGCGATAGACGCGGACGCCGTTAAGGACTTCAAAGGCAGGCAGGCCCTCGCGCCGGAGCGAAATGGCTTCGACGGAATCGCCCCGTTTTGCCAAGGCTTCCGCGTATCGCCGAACGCGATTGTCGGTTTCGTAGAAGGCGTACGCGACCATGCTGACTTTCATAGGTTTCCGGAGCTGCTGAGGGTAAACCGGCCTCCTCGTGGGCGGGTCGAGGTGCATCCTTGATTCAGAATTATAGTTTGTGGGCATTTCCCGGGGTCCTTGGAGTTGGGGCGGCTTGTTCAAACGATACCGATAGATTTTGAATACAAGAAAGAAGCGATGTGATGACGTAAAGAAGTGGCGAAGCGATGACTGCGAGCGTGCCGTAAGTGATTGAAGATGCGTTGGTTGACGATCTGGCTGACCGGGATGAGGCTCGGTCGTGTTGAATCTAACCCCGCGATCTGGGAAGCGATCGCGGCTACAGGGTCGTCGTCGTTTCGGTGTCGGCGGTGCCTGACCTATACCTGCTCAAGATGCGGTGAGGGTGCGGACATGGGGCGCAGCGTGCTACGACCCTACAAAGGCGCGATGATTTCGGAGCGCGGTGCTAGGCCAACGAGTATTTCAGGCGAGGGCCGTCGATTGTGGCGTAGGCGACGCGGGCTTGGGCGGCGCTGGGGCCTTCGATGGACCAGCCGGTGGATGATTTTACCAGGCGCATGGCGCGACGATCGCGCCACCATTGGGCTACCTGGTGGGGAAGCGGGATCCAGAGATTGCGCTCGACGCGAATGCCGTCGAGGTAGGCGAGCAGCTCGACGTAAGTCTTCTGCGCGCGATCTTCTTCAACGTAATCAGGATGCGTGATGAAAGTGAGCAGGCCGTTGCGGGCGCCGACGATATCGATCTGGTGCTTCCAGGTGTCGATCGAATATTTCTCCATGATGTGGAAGAGCGAATAATCCTGGGTCATCGTGAGCGGCAGCTCGACGATGTCGCCGATGAAATAGGGCATGACGGTGCAGCAGCCACCGCGCTGGGGTTCGAGGTGGGCGACGTTGGGAACCGACATGTCGTAGGAGAGATTCAGTTCGGACATCCACTCCTGATTGCGATACATGGCGCCGGCGCGGAAGCCGAGGGCTTTGAATTCGGAGATGTAGCGATTGATCTTCGCGGCCCGGCGAAGGAATTCTTCGCGTTCTTTGAAGAGCCCGCCGTCGTGATTCAAGTCGTGGACGTTAACCTCATGGCCTCGGGAGCGGATGGATTCGAGGAACTCCGGCTCGACGGGGTAGCGAACTTCAGGAATGACCTGGAATGACGACTTGATGTGATGCGCGTCGTCCATATCCATCAAGCGCGAGCAGAAAGCCTTGCCGCCAGCGGCTTCAACGTCGTGCGTCATGATGGCGCACGCGGACGCGCCTTCGGGCCAGAACCAGATGAACGGCATTTGCGTGATGCCGTTGGCGAGCATGCGCTCGCGAAGAAACTGCTCGTGAAGATCGTCAATCGTGAAATCTACCGGCCACTTGGGGAACGGGAGATCCTGCCAGCCTTTCAGATACGCGCGCTGCATATGGCGGCGCACGGCGACGGGAAGAATCTCGCGAATCGCGTAATAGCCCATGCGGGCGATCTGCTTCGGAAGTGACTTTTTGCCGTTGCCGTTGGTGTGTGCGGTATAGCGTTCGGAGCGAATGCTGTCGATCAGGTCGGGCGGATTGAAAGGGAACGACTGCTCATTTGGATTCGCCGTTTGGCGAACCGGAACTTCCGGCAAAGGCTGGTCGAGCGAGGAAGCCGGAGTCTGGCCGGAAATCTTTCCGAAACAGGTGGCATTTGCAAAACGGAAGAAGCCCGTGCGCCCGTCGCCGTTGGAATAGGCGAAGGAGAAGCGTGGGTCGTCGGGAAGTCGAAAATATTCCGCGAGTTGTCTGTCCACTTTCGATGACCTGGGGACGAAATTGTAATACAGGGTAATGCAAACGGTCGGCCAAAAGGCTGGCCCTGTGCCAAGCCGGGCTAACCTATGTGTTTATAAAGCATTGAGCCGATACGGTTGAGCACCGGTTGGGGCAACAGGCTAACGATTCGTTTCGAACCTGTCACTTTCCAATTACCTAACCAGTTACCGAATGCGCGGTTGCGTGACCGCGATGAAGGAGTTGGAGGCGCCAATAGGTGAGCCGCGTAGGCTCGCCGGTCCAATTGGACTTGAAACGGATGAGGCCAGGATTGTCGATCGCGGAACGGCCGAGGTCGAGCACCTCAGCGCCGTCGCGGCAGGCGTCCTGAACGGTGTGCCAGAGGAGCAGGCAGGTGGCGTTCATGCTTTTGAAGTGGAGATCGGAAGCGCTGTATTTGTAGCAGACGTAGCCGAAGGCTTTGACGTTGAGAAGGGCTGCGACGGGGCGCTGGTCTTTGTAGGCGACGCGAATGTCGATGCCGTCTTCGCCCATGCAGCGGACGAGGTTTTCGAACCACGCGTACGGCTGCGGAGGAAGGTATTGTCGGCGGCGCGTGAGGGCCATGAGACGGAAGAAATCGCGAATGAGCTTGGGAGACCGGCCGGCTTCGCAGACGAGACCGAGACGTTCGGCGCGGCGGATGCGGTATTGGACGGACGACTTGTGAAATTGGCGAAAGAGCGTTTCGGCGTTCGCGTTGAGCTGCAAACGGTGGAGCAAGTATTCATCGCAGCGCTGGAAGCCGGTGGCATGGAGGACGTCGTCGAAGGAATTGTCTACGGGGCGAATTTCGAGGTAGTTCCAATCGTCCGATGAGAGCAACGGTTTCAAATCGGCGAGGAGGTCGCGGAGTTCGGGGGGACCGGAAACGAGCGGGGAGCAGTGATCGGAAAAAGGAAGAGAGATGAGGCGCTTGCCGGTGAGCCAACTACGAACTCGCGCGAGGACGATTCCGGATGCGGCAGAGAGTGCAGGGCGATCGCCGCGAAAGACGAAGGAGTCGTAGCCATAAGTGTCGCGAAGAGCCTGAAGCCAGCCTGGGGAATGGAAAACCGACGCACGCGGATGATGCGCGTGCGCAGGCGTGCTTTCAGCAATGCCTGAACTGCGACCTTGAAGTTCGATCCTGCGTTCCGTCGTGGAAGCTTGCTGGGCACATTCTATCGAGATTGAGCGTGCGTCGTTCACGGTAAATGTAAATTCAGTTCTGGGATTGCCCGCGGAGATACGGCGAGATGGCATCGCCGAGCGTCGCGATGCCTTTGGTTTGCACTTCAGGAATCACGGAGAGCAGATGACGTCGAGAAGTTTCGCGGCGGTCAAAGGCTTCGCCAATAATTTTGAGAATTTGGTTTTCGTCGAGCTTGCGCGGGTCGGCGACGGCTTCGGTCATCCCGATGGTCTCGAGGACGCCGACGAATTTGTCGCTGTAGGAGATGGCGACCGCTGGGACGCCTTGCGAGAGAGCGGCGATGCAGGCGTGCATGCGGGAGCCGGTGAAGAAGTCGCACTGCGCGATGACGTGCTTGACTTGCGGTGCAGAGAATTCGGCGCCGGCGAAGAAGAGTTGGCCGGGATATTTCGACTGGAGGCGATTGAAGATTTCGAGGCAGACGGCGTCGTCGCCTTCGGCGGGGCCGGTGCCGCTGTTCTCGGATTGCACGTGGGAGACGAGCGCGACGGACGCGGATTTTTCCCGGATGAGGAAGTCGATCATGTTTTCGACGAGGGCGCGGTAGTCGGCTTTGAGGCCGAATTCGTTTTTGCCTGTGTAGCCGCCGGAATAGAGAAGACCGCTGACGTTGAAGCCGACGAGCGGGCGAGAGTTTGATTTGGCAGCGGCGATCCAAGCGGAATCGTAATCGGGTTTTGCTTCGGGTTTGAGGAGGAAACCGACGTCGAAGCAGAAGCGAACTTTCGGAGCTTGGGACGCGGGAAGAAGTCTGCGGGCGTCGTCGATGGATTTTTTGTCGCGGAGATAGACGAATTCGCAGTGCTTGACGATGTAGCGGGCGACGCGGCGCGCGAACGATCCTTTGAACGGGCCGAAGGTCTGCGGGAAGAGAATGAGTTTTTTGCCGAGCAGGATGATTAGGATTTGTGGCAACCCGACGTAGAAGAGGCGGGCGAGGCCATAAATGTCAGCGAAGCTGTCGCCGCCCGCGATGGAGGCGAAGACATTGGTTTCATTGATGAACTTCAGTGTCGAGTTGCGATTGATGATTCGATCGCGCAGCGATTTGATCGGGAGGACGCGCATGAGGAGCGCGAGAGCGATTAAGTAGGCGATGTTGTTCGGGAGGAAGAGCTTTTTGGAGAAGCGCAGGTTGACGAAGTCGATGGCAACGTCGCGATCGCCGAAGCGGACGTTGCGGCGGAATGGATCGTAGCCGTAATCGAGGACGGAGATCTGAGCGTTCGGGTAATTTGAAAGGATCGCGGAGATAGAGCCGCCAAGAAGGGCACCCACGCCGAGGTTGGGGCTGTCGAACGTGACACCCATGAGCGCAACTCTCACGGGCGTCGGATTCGTGTTTTCCGTTCGCGTCATGATGGACTGCGTTTCGGTGTTGGCGGTGAGCGCGGGCATTACGCGTGTTCCTTTTCGAAAGCGGCGTCGTGCGCAGGTTTTGCGGTGCCAGAGGCGGCGTTCGCGGCGGCTTCGTTGAGCGCTGGAACGAGCGGATGCTCGGCGGATTGGTCGATCGTCGCGGTCATATAAGGCATGTAGGCGGCGCAGTCTTTCACGGAGCGTTCCCACCAGCGGCTGGCGAGGACGCGGTCGATTGTCTGCTGATCGAAACGGAATTTGATGATGCGCGCAGGATTTCCGCCGACGATGGCGAAGTCGGGAACGTCTTTGGTGACGACCGCGCCTGCGGCGACGACTGCGCCGATACCGATGCGATGGCATCCAGGTGTGAGGATGACGCGCGCCCCGAGCCACGCGTCGTGGCCGATTTCGAGTTTGCTGAATTGCATCGCGTCTTTTTCGATGTAACCGAGATGGCGATTGAAGAAAAACGGATGCGTCGAAAGGCGATTGAGCGGGTGATTGCGCAGCAGGATCAACACACCGGCGGCGATGGAGACGTAGCGGCCGATGGTGACGCCGGCGGGAAACGAACCGGGGATGAGGCCTTCTCCGTAGCTGTAGGCTCCGGCAGTGACACCGTGATAGCGCGCGAGAATGTCGCGGAGCGTCGCGCTGTAAAAGTCGCCGCCTTCAAATTTGTAGCAATACTTGACGACAAAACGGCGCAGCGGCTCGCGGCGATAAGCGGCGAGCAGCAGCGAACTGATGGCGGAGCGTTGGAGTTCTGCGGACATGCGCGATTAGATCTCCACGCTTTCGACGACCGGGGGCGTCGGAATGAGTTTGCGGCGCGCGGACGTCAGGAATGAGCGAAGTTCCTGGAGCAAGTGCGGGTGCAGGGCGAACATCGCGGTGATGGCGATGCCGGGGATGATGAGGCTCGCGAGAATCGCCAGCGGTATTCCGTTGTGCGTCGCGCCGAGGAGAATGGCGGCGGTGGCGGCGGCGACACCGACGAAGAACGGAACGCCTGCACGGAGGCAGAGACTGGGCGCGAGTTGGTTGCGGTGCGAAAGGCGCCAGATGGTGACGGCGGTGGCGAGCATTTCGCCGACGAAGCCACAGATGGGAATCCAGAAGAGTCCAGCGCCGAGGGCAGCGACGCAGAGCATACCGACGAGTGCGAGGGAGCGCGCGAGATTGGAGAACATCGCGTTTTGGGTGTCGCCTTGGGCGATGGCGGCGACGGTGGGAGCGACGCGGAAGATGCGAAGTCCCCACATGGCGGCGAGCCAGGCGATGAAGGTGGCGGCGTTGGTGTACTTCGGGCCATAGAGGAGCGAGACGAGCCAGCCGCCAGAAAGCATGAAGGGGAGCGTGATGAGAATGGCGGCGATGGCGATGAGCTGCGAGGTCAGGGCGTAGCGCTCGCGAAATTCCTGAACGCTTTTCTGCGATTGCGAGAGGAGCGGGAGGAAGAGGCTCGTGCCGATGTTCGCGACGACCATCGTGGGCGCCATGGTGAGAGCGAAGGCGACGGAGTAGACACCAAGGTCGGAGAGCGTGAAATGGCTGCGCGGGAACAGGCGGTTGGAGGAGCCGATGATGAGGCGGTCGCCTTCGAAGATGCCGTACATCAGGAGGCCGTTGATGAGCAGGGGCCAGCCGAAGTGGAACATGCTGCGGACGTAGTTTTTATCCCAGGCCCAGGTGTAGCGGCGCTTGGCGACGAAATGAGAAATGACGGTCTGGAAGAGGGATTGAAGGACGAGGACCCAGAGCATGACGGAATAGTTACGCAGCCAGTAGACGAGCGGGAAGGTGATGACGGTGACCAGGGCGTTGGAGCCGGCGGTCATCAGGACCCAAGGCATGAACTTCATTTCGCGCTGGAGGCGATAGGTGTCGAGGTGCGAAAAGCCGAGCAGGAACGGGTAGACGGCGAGGCTGGCGAAAGCCCAGGTGGCTTGGGGAACGCCAAAGAGGTGGGAGAGCGGAATCGCTAAGGCTAGCAGAATGAGTCCGTTGCCGACGCCGCGGACGACTTTCATTGCTTGGGCGGTGGCTTGGAGGCCGGGTTCGTTGCCCTCGGGGGACTGAACGAGGAGCATCTCGGAGGCGACGTTGGAGACCATCTCCATGAGAGAGAGGGTCATGGCGAAGGTGGCGGCGATGCCGAAGTCGGCAGGGCTCACGATGCGCGCGATGACGAGGTTGCGCACGAAGGAGCAAGCCTGGCTGACGATCTGGCCGAGGGCTAGTTGAGAGCCGCCTTTGAAAATGGAACTGAAGACAGACATGCAAGGGCCTTTCGAGAAGGGGAGACGGCCGAACCGGGAGGCGTGGCCTGGGTGAAGCTTTGCGCGTCGCCTGACCTGGTGAAGCTAGTGCTGTACACACGACTTTGCCAGGAACGCTGCGGCGGTCCTGGCAAGGTGTTGAAGCTTGATTGTATCGCCCGGCGAGGCGCTGCCCATGGGAAGGTAGGACAGGTGTGTCGTGAGACCTATTGAACTGTGACGGTCAGGTTCGTCGGCGGAGCGGGGGGCGTCGAGCCGCCAC
Source organism: uncultured Acidobacteriota bacterium (assembly GCA_963850795.1). Lineage (GTDB taxonomy): Bacteria > Acidobacteriota > Terriglobia > Acidiferrales > UBA7541 > Acidiferrum. The sequence continues at coordinate 114,875 of CAWKNS010000038.1, forward strand.
CAGCGGACGAGCCGTTGAGAGCGTAGGGACCGAGGTCCCAGGCGCCGGAGTTCGGACGCGAGACGCCAGCGGCGCTGGCGGTGGCGCCGATGGCCGTCGGCTTGGCAACGTCGAGCATGCTGTCACTAACGTTGGTGAGGTTGACGCCAGCCGAATGAGCGAAGGACGAGGAGCTAGAAATCGTGTAGTCCGCGTTTAGGCCGGGGTTCGAGGTTGTGGAGGTCGAATCGCCCGTTTTGGCTTGCCACGCGGAGAACGACATGAAATTGCCCTGGAAGACCCAGCCATTGCCGCCGATGTTGTAGTAGTCGTTGTTCGCAAAGGTGTAGCTGCCGCTGCCATTCGGATTATAGAAGGCAGTGTTGCAGTTCATGATGATGTTGTTCTTGACGATGAAATTGTTGCCGGAATTGCCGTCGAGCTCCATGCCGATGCCGGAGTTATTGCTGGTGGTGACGCAGTCGGCGATGTTGTTGTATATGCCGAAATTGTTGTTGTTGCTCTGGATGAAGTAGCAACCGTCGCCGGGGGCGTTTTTGCCGCCGGTGAGGACGCAGATATTGTTGAAGATGTCGCCCGATTGAGTGCCCGAGCCGTTGACGGCTTCCTCGATGAAGTAAGCAGCGGTGCCACCGATGGGCGGCCATGCGCCGTGCGTGTAGTTATCGTAGATCTGAAGACCGGAGATGGACGACGAGCCGCCGTTGGTGAAGATGTGGATCGACTCCATGTGGGTGGTGTCGTTGTTGTTGCCCCAGTTGAGGCCAACGGTGAAATCGTTGGCGTGTAGTTTGCCGCCGGAGTCGTTGCAGTTGGAACTGCCGCAGGCGTAGTAGATGCCGGCCCCGATGTTGACGAAGGTGTTGTGATCGATCTCGTTGCCGCTGCTGCTACCTCCGAGGGCGAAGAAAATGCCCTTCTCGGAGTCGGTCAGCGTCAGGTTGTGGAATCGGTTGCCGCTGCCGCCTGAGGTGTAGACGGCGTAAGTGTTGAGGCCGTCGCTGCCCGAGCCGCTCTTTTTGTAGAGCGGACCGATGGTCCCGTTGCGAATTTCAACGTGGCTGTAGGGCTGGCCGAATCCGTCCGTAATACCGTTGGCGGTCGACTGGCTGCCGAGGCCCGTGCCGTTATTGGGGCAGGTGATGGCGGCACTGTTCCCGCCGAGGTCGAGGACGAGCCACTGGCGACCGGGAAGCTGGATGCCACCGTTTTGGCTGCAGGCGCTGATGCTGGCGCCGGATTCCCACTGAATCGTGATCGGGTTGCCGCTTGCGCCGCTGCCTTGCGCTGTTAAAGCCGTGGTGATCGTGCCGCAGAGATGGACGGTCGATCCAGCGGCGATCGTGCCGCCCCAATTGCTTCCGCTATTAAAGAAGCTGGCTGGCTTGGCATTGGCGCAGCTTGAGCCGTCGCCAGAACCGCCGCCCGATTGAGAGACGTAAACGTCGCCCGCAGCCCTCGCTGAGCCGCAGAACACGACGGCGAGGAGCGCAAGGGCGCAGATCTGAGCGGTGAAATAGAAGCCGCGTTTCATCACATTGGTCGAATCAAAAGTCATTTTTCTCGCCTGTACGACCGTAGTTCTGGACTCCTCGAAGTCTAGGGGCGTGCAGTTAGAGGTCGCTACTGTCCTAGTGGACAGTCTTAGTACATAACCTGGTTTAATCTAGGCGGCTGTACCGATAGAGCAGTTAGCCGCGTTCAGTACGGGTACGCATAGCATCGCGGAGGGCTGAGCTGGAGAATGCAGGAGCCGGGGCCGCTGCCTGAACCGGGGTCTTCGCCTTGGCGGGAGCTACAGCGGCTTCCGCATCGCGGTTCGCCAGCCCTGCAATTTCGGGGCGGGCGTCGCTGAGTTCGCCATTCACCTTGGCCAAGAACTCAGATCGCGGCATGCGGAGCGAGTCGTGGCAAAGGGTTGCAATGAAGGCCAGCAACATGAGCCAAGTGACGAAGTTCTGGTCGAAGTAGCTGACGGAAATGTAGCTGGCGGTGTGAACCAAGAGAGCTGCACCCAGAGCCCATACCAATTTGAGACTTGGTGAACCGGGCCGATCAATTTCGCCAAGACGGACCGTGCGACCAACCGCTTTGTAGGCGATGCAGATCGTAGCAATGAAAAGAATCATCGTCAGCAGGCCGCCGTTGGCTCCCTGCAGGATATAGGCGTTAGTCACGTCGAAAAGGTGGTCGTTCTTGTCCGCCCACGCTTCCGTGGACTTGGTGCCGACGAGCCACCAATCGGAAAGATTCGCGAACGCACGGTCGATGAGAACGGCGCGGTGATACCCGGTCGAACCCGAAACGACGTCCACGCGGGCGAGGAGGAACCAAACCGGCGCTTTCATGACGATCTGGAGGCTGACGAGAATCCCGACCATGGCCCAGCGGATTTTGCGCATGCTCTTGCGAAGCGGCCAGAACATGAAGGCGAGGATACCCAGGCAGAAGGTGAGCAGCGGTCCGCTCGACGCCGAGGTCAACATGATGATGAAGCTGGCGATGATGGCGGGGATAACCCAGATCCGCTTCTTCTTCACGTAGAGAAAAAGACCGACGAACAGCGGCATGATGCTGGAGCCGAAGGTGCCGGCGAGAATCGGGTGCGCAAAGGGGCCTTCGCAACGCAGGCGATCGTCACGGACGAAGGTGAGCTCGGGCACGCCGCCGAAAATCGCAAACGGATCGTGGGCCGTGCGGCTCTCCCAATACATTGCGCCCGCCAAGGGGAGAACGGCGAAAGCAGAAATCTTGAGCGCCTGAACAACGTCTTGCTCGTCGCGCAGGAAGATGCGGAAAAAGAAATACATCCCGAGCTGGTTGTAGGCTTCGCCGAGTTTAAATTTGAAGGCGTCGCCGGTTTGCCACAACAAGCAATAGGCGATTAAGCCCGAGAAACACGTCGCGATAATGACTTTGTCGAGCGTGTTGAGTGTGATGCGCCGGTATTCGCCACGGGCGATCAAGCGAAACCAGGCGAACATCAGGAGGATGCGGATCATGGTGAAGTTGAGACCCGCGATCATGACGCGCATGCCCATCGTCATGTAGCAGACGAGGGCGAGAATCGGGAACATCGCGTACTTGCGAGGCAGAATGACCAGCAAGACGCACATGGCCAACGTAAACGCCAATCCGAGTGGATTGATGAATGTTGAACCGTCGGTGATGATTGATGGATCTACTGGATGCATGAGCGATCTGAGTGACAGGTAATTCCGACCAAAATTTTTTCGATGGTAGCGCGGTTTGGTTTAGGCTGTGCGCTTGACCCAGGTTTCGAGCCCTAAAGACCAACGAAGAACGCCCTTCCACTTCTGAAGTGCGACGCGTACGGCCTGTTTCTGATACTGACCGAGCGTAAGAACATAGACGCCCAAGAGCAGCAAAAGGCGGAAGCACGCGGCCACGCCGATCGCGAATTGAAACAGCGCAGCGTAGGTTTTGCCGCGGTGTAGCGCCATGAAGGCGTGTAACGATTCGCGTGTCATCACAGTCGCGAAGTTGCTTTGTGGTTCTTTGCTGGAGCTCTGGCCGCCGTGATGGACGACTTCAGCCCGGCCTTCGTACAGGATTTTGTGGCCGGCGTGGTGGACTTTGTAGCAGAGGTCCACGTCTTCGGCGTACATGAAGAAATTTTCGGTGAAGAGGCCGACTTGTTCGAAGACGTTGCGGCGGATCAACAGGCACGCACCGGAAACGACTTCGATTTGCGACGGCTCGGTTTGGCCGCTGAAGAGGGGCCAAGTTCCCCAGAACGACGAGCGCGGGAATTTGTTGCGCAGGAATTCGGTGTCGAGGAACTGATTCAGGACGGTGGGGAAGGCCTGGATGCAGCTCGTCTGAATGGTCATGTCGGAATTGAAGAGCTTGGCGCCGACGATGCCGACCTCCGGGCGAGACCTCATGCAATCGACGAGCGTTTTGAGAGCGTCGCCGATGACTTCGGTGTCGGGATTGAGGAGAAGAGTGAATTCGCCCTTCGAATGGCGGAACCCGAGGTTATTGGCTTTGGCGAAACCGAGATTGTCATTGCTCTGGATGTATTGAACGAGCGGATAGTCGCGGCAAACGGCGTCGGCGCCGTCGAAAGAAGCGTTGTCCACGACGATTGTTTCAAACGCGAGATTTTTCGTGTTCGCAAAAATGGACGCGAGGCACTTCCGCAGGAACGCTGCGGAGCGCCAGTTCACGATGATGATGGAGAGATCGGGGTTTGCAGGCATTTTCAAAATCTCGGTTTCGAATCTCACGCCGAAATGAACTGGCGATGCCACAACTCGAACGAGAGCAAAAGATAGATGTGGCGGCGACGTTGTTCCTGCTGGCCTTCGTGGTCGGCAAGCAATTCACGAATGTAATTTTGATCGAAATATTTGGCGGCGGCGGAATCGCTGCTGAGTAGAGATTCGTGGACGAACGGCTTCATTGAGGTGCGGAGCCAATCGCCGACCGGATTGGCGAAGCCCTTCTTTTTGCGATAGACGATTTCTTTCGGCAGCCACTTTTCCGAAGCCTTCTTGTGCAGGTATTTGCCGTTGAGGCCTTTGATTTTCAAATTTGGCGGCAGCGTTTCGATGAACTCGACGAGACGGAAGTCGAGGAAGGGAACGCGCAGCTCGAGTGAATTGGCCATGGAGGTCTTGTCGCCAACCATGAGCAAGTCGTCGGGCAGATTGGAGCGCGTGTCCATGTAGAGGATTTGTGTGAGTGGGTCGAGGTCGGCGACGTCGTGCTGTAACGGACCAGAGCACGCTTCGCTTCCACTCCGTTGGCGGAAATGTGCTGCTTCACCCAAGGCTGGAAAAGCTGGCGCTTCATGTCGGTGCTGAAGAACGAATAGACGTTGACCATGCGGGTCAGGACGTCTTTTTCGTGCAGCGACGACAGGCCGCGCTTGAGCACTTCATTTTTGACGAAACGCTGGCCGAGCGGGCTGAGAACGTCGCGCGTGAGAAATTGCGGAAGCTGCGCGTAGTATTTCGAATATTTCATGCCGAGGTAGCGGTCATAGCCGGCCCACGGCTCGTCGGCGCCCTGGCCTGCGAGCGCGCATTTCACGTGCTCGCTGGTCATTTTGCTAAGGAAATAGAACGCGGCAGCGGTTTCGTTGCCGACGGGTTCTTCGATATCCCACAGATAGCGTTCGTAATACTTAACGTAGTCCTCGTAACTCAGAGTCATCTCGCGATGATCGGAGTTGAACATCTTCGCCATCTTGCGGGCGTCTACGTTTTCGTTGGTCTTCTCACCGTCGTCGAAGCCGAGGGTAAAGGTTTGAATCGGGTGATTGGAGAGCTTGCTCATGATCGAGAGCAAGGCTCCGGAATCGACGCCTGAGCTGAGGAAGAGACCGACGGGAACGTCGCTGCGCATTTGCAGTTTTACGGCGTCTTCGACGAGCGCCTGGTATTCTTCGATGGCTTCGTTCTCGTTGACGTTTTCGCGAATGACGGGAAGCGTGTTCCAGAAGCGATCGATGGAGATTTTTCCGTTCTCGATCACCATGCGGTGCGCGGACGGAAGTTTTTGAATGCCTTTGAAGAGCGTGCGATCGGCGGGAACGTAGCGCAGCGTGAAGAGCAAGCTGAGCGAGGTGAGATCGACTTCGCGCGGACACTCTTTATCGGCGAGAAGCGCCTTCACTTCGGATGAGAAGAGCAGGCGGCTGCCAATCTGCGTGTAGTAAAGCGGCTTGACGCCAAGATGGTCTCGCGCGATGAGCACGCGATTGCGGCGCGTGTCGTGAAGCGCGAACGCGAAGATGCCGTTGAATTTCTGTGTGCAGTCGTCGCCCCACTCTTCGTAACCGTGGACGATCACTTCGGTGTCGGACTTCGTCTTGAAGGTGTGGCCTTTTTTCTGAAGCTCTTCGCGAAGCTCAATGAAATTGTAGATTTCGCCGTTGAAAACGACCTGAATCGAGCCGTCTTCGTTTGCCTGCGGCTGCCATCCGCCCGCGAGATCGATGATGCTGAGGCGGCGGTTGGCGAGGCCGATCGGGCCGTGAAAATAGAAGCCGTCGCCATCGGGGCCGCGATGGACGATGCGCTGGTTCATGGCTTCGAGCAAGCCGCGGTCGGCTGGCTTGCCGTTGAGCTCAACGATTCCGCAAATTCCGCACATAGTGTTTGTTCCGAGTCCTTAAAGTCTTCGAGCCTTAAAACAATGGCTTCAAAATTCGGCGATTCAACATTCGCTGATAAAAACGGGATTCATCGTCGCTGACCAGGCGCTTTTTGCCGGAGAGCGACGCTTTCACAAAACCGTAGAACATCGCGAGGCCGCCGATCAGAAACGGCGAGCCGGAAATCGCGCGATGTAGCGACTTGAACAGGAAGAAGAAAAGCCCGCCACCGGTGAGGTAGTAAATTTCGCCGTGGAAGCGGCAGGTGCTGAGGCTGCCAGCCTTGGAGCCTTCGGGTTTTAAGTGATTGAAGTGAATTTCGTCGAAGTGGCGTGTCTTCCAGCCTTTGAACTGCGCGCGAATTTCGTCGATGGTGTCCCAGCCGCGATCGAGAACGAAGCCGTCGATGTCGCGGAAGCACTGGAGGCGGACGACCTTCGTCGCGCCAGCGGCGTGATACGAAGGCATTTTCACAGGACGCCATTCGCCGGTGGAATTTTCGAGGTAGAGGCCGGAGACGACGCCGAGTTTCGGATCGGTTTCCATTTCGCGAATCAAGCGCTCGAAATAATCAGCGGGGAGCTCGAGATCGCAATCCATTTTCACGACATAGTCGTGCGGGATGTTGCGAAGGGAATCGTAGCCGGTGGCGAAAGCGCGAATTTCGGTGACGCCAAGATTGCGGACGGCGTCGCGATTGATGCGAATGGATTTGATCCAGTCGTGATCGGCGGTGTATTTCGCGATGATCGCGGGTGTTTGGTCCGTGGAACCGTCATCGACGATGAGCCACTGCACCGGGCGGACGGTCTGCTTCAACATCGATTGGATGGTGCGCTCGATGTAGCGATCTTCGTCTTTCACAGGCGAGACGACGATGTAACGCGGCGAGAATGTGGCGGTTTGCGTCACGAAAATTTCGCCTTCAGCGATTTCGAGAGATATTGCACGTTGCCGAGCCAGTCGTAGTCGCCGTCGAGCTTTGCTGCAAAGAAGGTCGGGTCGTCCCAAGAATTCGCGGGAAGGCGCTTGAGGCAGAAGCGGTCTTCGATGCCATGCGTCGAGCCAATGATCGTGGAGACGGCGTTCTGATAGCCGGCGTCAACTAGAACGCTGCGCAGGCGCTGGACGAATTCGCGATTGTGCTGCGGATATGCGTACGGATAAGCGAATGAGTCGATCGCAAAGCCCAGTTCGTTTTCGATCGTCGTCTTGGAGTCGCGCAGTTCTGCTTCGAGCTGATCGTGGCTGACTTCTTTCAATATGGGGTGCGTCACTGTATGCGAGCCGAAGAGAACTCCGGCGCGCGATAGCTCGCGAACTTCGTTCCAGGTGAGGCAGTCGAGTCCCTTAAACGTTGCGGTCGTTTTCTGGATGTAGGCGGTCGGAAGGTAAACGATCGCAGTGAATCCGTATTTCGCGAGGATCGGCTGCGCATGCGTGTAGAAATCGCGGAAGCCGTCGTCGAAGGTGATGATGACCGGCTTGCGGACGATGCGAATGCTGGTTTCGCCGTTCGCGAAGATATCGGCCGGCGAAAGCGTTCCGAATCCATTCTCGTGCAGATAACGCATCTGCTGTTCGAAGACAGCCGGCGAAGTCACGGTGCCGAAGTAGGGGTGGCGCGAGTCGGCGCCGGGCTCGGCGATGCTGTGGTACATCAAAATCGGAATGCGCATCGCCGCCGGTGACGAACTGATGCGGCGCAACGGACGCACGACGCGCAGGCTGACGAGGCGGTCAACGCGCAGTGCGGAGGATTGCGTCGCGGATGATTCGGTGGCTGGCATTCGTGCACGAGACTAGGAAAAGTTGAGAAATGAAGACGCAGGCCGGGCGGTATTTACCTTTGCTCGGCCTGCGCGATAGTTGTTAGTGCCTGCTCGTTTCGATCGGATTAAACCGAGGGAACCGAGAGAATTTCTTCAACGGCTTGTGCGACCCGGGCCTGCTGCGCTTTCTGAAGCTGCGGGAACATCGGCAGCGACAGAATTTCGAGCGCCAGCTTTTCGGTGACCGGGAAGTCGCCGTTCTTGTAGCCGAGCGACTTGTACGCGTTCTGCAAGTGCAGAGGAATTGGGTAATGGATGCCGGTGTCGATCTTCGATTCGGCGAGGCGCTTCTGGAGGCCGTCGCGATCGGCAACGCGAATCACGAAGAGGTGCCACACCGGACGCGACCACTCGGGAACGTGCGGCAGCTTCACGGCAGTGTTGGACGCGAGCAGCTTCTTATACTCGGCAGCAGCAGCCTGGCGCTGCTTGTTCCATTCCGCTAGGTGGCGCAGCTTCACGTGAAGCAAGCCGGCCTGGAGCGAATCGAGACGGCCGTTATAGCCCTCGATGTCGTGGTAATACTTTTTCACCTGGCCGTGTTCGCGCAGCATTTTCATCTTGCGAACCATCTCGGGATCGTTCGTGGTGATGGCGCCGCCTTCCCCACAGGCTCCGAGATTTTTGCCGGGGTAGAAGCTGAATGCGTTGGCCGCGCCGATCGAACCGGCCTTGAGCCATTTGTTCTGCTTCTTCGAGAAATATTCCGCGCCGTGAGCCTGGCAGGCGTCTTCGACGATGATGAGCTTGTACTTGTCCGCGATTTCCATCAGCGGGTCCATGTCGGCGCACTGGCCGTAGATGTGAACCGGGACGATCGCGGAGACGTGTTTCTTGGTCTTCTTGTGGATGGTCTTGCCGCCGACGATCTCGCACTCGCGGTCGAGATATTCCTGGAGCCGCTTCGGGCTCATCGTGTACGTGACGTCGTCGATGTCGACAAAATGCGGATGCGCGCCGGCCTGGCTGATGGCTTCAGTCGTGGCGATGAAGGTGTGGGGAACGGTGACGACGATGTCGCCCGGCTCAACACCCGCTGCGGTCAAAGCGAAGCGGACAGCGTCGGTGCCGCTGTTGACGCCAACGCAAAACTTGGCGTCGCAGAACGCCGCGAAGTCTTTCTCAAAATTTTCGACGAGCGGGCCGCCAACGAAGCCGCCGGTGCTGATGACCTGCTGGAAGACGGCGGTAAGCTCCTGCTGGAGCTCCTTGTGCGGGGTGACAAGATCCAAAAACGGAATTTTTTCGTTCGCGGTCATTTAGGCAGTCCTCTCCTCAGTGACGAATCGCAGGAACTTCGCAGGATTCCCGGCAACAATGGCGTTTGGCGGCACATCTTTGGTGACGACGCTACCCGCGCCGATGATGGCACCTTCGCCGATAGTGACGTTTGCCAGGATGGTGCAACCGGAGCCGATCGACGCGCCCTTCTTGACGACGGTCTTGTCGACTTTCCAGTCCGCCTCGGTCTGAAGAGCGCCGCCGGCGGCCGTGGCCCGGGGATACATATCGTTGATAAACGTCACGCTGTGGCCGATAAACACAGCGTCCTCGATGGTGACACCCTCGCAGATGAAGGTGTGACTGGAAATTTTGCAGTTGTTACCAATCGATGCATTCTTTTGTACTTCGACAAATGCACCGATTTTTACGTCGTCGCCAACCGTGCAACCGTACATGTTGATGAATTTAGACAACTTAACGTTGCGGCCGAGCTTGACGTCGGGAGCGATACAAACATGTTCGTTGAGGACAGTGGTGCTCATAGAGAGATGATTTTGCCTTTCTCCTGGAGGGACTTGTCGGCCGCCTCAAGCATGCGAACCACGTGCAGGCCGGCGTGGCCGTCGTTAAAAGGAGTCTTGTTGTTCAGAATGCAGTCGACGAAGTAGGCGGCTTCGGCCCGGAGCGCTTCGACCTGCTCGATCTTCGGGGCCCACATGTCGCCCGTGCGGTAGCTGACCAGCAACTGGTGAACGGCGTCACCGGTGGTCATCTGCACGCCCTTGTCGTAAACCTTGAGCTTTTCGTCGGCCTCGAGGTCGTTCCAGACGAGCATTTTCTTCTCGCCGCCGATCAGCGTGGTGCGGACTTTCACGGGCGAAAGCCAGTTCACGTTGATGTGGCCGATCATGTTGCCGGGGTAGTAGAGGGTCATGAAGGCGATGTCGGCGACGCCGTTGAGGTGGCGCTCGCCGGTCGCGACGACCGCTTCGGGCTTCTGCTTGATGAGGTGGTCCATGATCGAGAGGTCGTGCGGTGCGAGGTCCCACAGGACGTTGACATCGTGTTGGAAGAGGCCGAGGTTCACGCGGGTCGAGTCGTAGTAATACAACTCGCCCAGGGTGCCGTCGTCGATCATCTGCTTCATGCGGCGCACGGCGCCGGTGAACAAGAACGTGTGATCCACCATGATCTTGAGGCCCTTGCGCTCGGCGAGTTCGATGAGCTCTTCGCCTTGCGCGACGGAGCAGGTGAACGGCTTTTCGACGAACACGTGTTTGCCGTTTTGGAGGGCTTTCTTGGCGAGTTCGTAGTGAGTCCAGACCGGCGTGACAACAGCGATCAGATCGATGTCGGGCGAGGTCAACAGGTCATCGACGTCGTCGGTGGTGACCATGTCGGGATACGCATGGCGGACCTTCCCGAGCGATTTCTGGCTCTTGTCGCAAACGGCGACAACGCGCGCCTGGTCCTGCGCGTGGAAGTTCCGAACGATGTTCGGCCCCCAATAGCCGTAGCCGATGACGCCTACGCGCAGCAAATCCTTTCCGTCTTCGGTCTTGACGGCGGTAAACGACGAGCTGATGTTCAGTTTTGTAGCCATTTGGTCTCCACTGGGCGAATGAAATTACGAATTGAGCGAGGTAGTGCGCGTAGTACGGGATGCGAACTAAATTCGAGGTGAAGCGGACTTAGGGAATTGCGACGGACTCAGAACTAGTAGGCGCCATCTCCAGAGAAAACTGCGCCCGGCGTTTGCAGCAGGATCTTGACGTCCATCAGCGGGGTCCACTTCTGGGAATACTGGAGATCGAGACGAACCATCTCGTCGAAAGTCGTGCGGCTGCGGCCGTGTACCTGCCACAGGCCGGTAATGCCCGGCTTGGCTTCGAGCACGCGGCGGCGGTGCCAGATGTAATAGGCCTCAACTTCGTAGGCGATCGGGGGACGTGGGCCGACCAACGACATCTGGCCAACGAGAACGTTAAAGAATTGGGGAAGTTCGTCGAGGCTCGTGCGGCGGATAAAGCGGCCGATCGAAGTGACTCGTGGATCGTTTTTAATCTTGAACGACTTTTCGCCTTCTTGCCCATTCGCTTGTTCTTTCGAACCGGCGATTAGGTCCTGCACAAACTTCTTGTGCGCGTCGGAATTGTTGGCGACGTACATCGAACGAAACTTCAGGAACTTAAAAGGCTTGCCGAATTGTCCGATGCGCTCCTGGCGGAATAAAACGGGCCCTTTCGAGGTCAGCTTAATCGCGATGGCGATCGCCGCAAAAACTGGAGAGAAGGCGAGCAACGCCGCGGCGCTGCCTGCGATGTCCATGATGCGCTTGACGAGAAGCGGTAGCCGCTTCGACTGGTTCCGGTGAAACAGATCCGGGTGGAAGGCTGGATTCGATTGATCGTGGTTCGTGTCCTGTTCGTCGGAATCGTCGGCGAAGGTGTGCAGTGAGACATGCACGAGTTCGAGCTCTTCAGCCGTAAGTTCGGCGGCGAGGCTACGCTGAATTTTATTTCGCAGGGTTTCGTTGGTGCCGGATTCCTCGGTGTCACGCAATTCGGTGAAGATGATTCCCAGTACGGCGTGATCTTTGTACCAGCCGGCGATGTCCGTATCGCGGCGTGCTTTGTCGGCGGCTTTCGTCACACGCCGCAACACATCGTGAGCCGAAGCGTTGCTGAGCGCCGGACGGGCGTCGAGCAAAATCAGCGTGAATTTATCGCCGGACCGCTCGGCGCGCTTGCGCTCAAGGCAGAGCATTCCGAGGAACAGCTCTTCGGGCAGGATGTTCCGCGTAAAATCGAGTGGATTCGAAGCTGGGCGCGGCATTACGCGCGGGGCCGTACGTACCGAGGCATCCCGCTGAGGCCGTGGGGTAGGCAAGCTTCGAGTTTTGGTTTCAAGCTTCATGGGGATATTCACCGTTGTTTCGGGTTCATTGCTTTCGCGTGGCTCCGACCTGGGCATGGATTCGGGGCCGCGTGTGACGTCTGTTGCAACTCTGTCGAACTAGCCTCGCGATGCTATTGAATCCGCTGGCTTTGCAACTGGACTAAAGGCTCACTTCGAAAGGAATCGACCCGAAAGCCGATCACGCTTGAGCCCGGGGGGACGACCGATCTCACTCCGTTTCCCTAAGAGATAGCAATTAGCCGACCAAGGGCGCCAATCCGGGCAATCTGAGCTAAATCCAAGGGCTTCTATGTATTGACAGCCATAGGTTTAGCTGGATAAGCGTAAGAGTCTCGGATGTTCCGGCCAGATACGGCACCTGAAGAACCTCCGTGAGTAATGGCGTGCAGCAAACGGGAAATCGTGTTCCGCGCGTCCTGCGTTTTGCAAAAAAGGGCGAAATTCACGTAAACTACCCTCGTTCACAGCGCCCCGACCGAAAACCACTGGTTCGGGCAAGCTACCGCCATTTGAGTCCCAACTGGACTTCCTTCCGAACGCCCTATAGTTGTGCACAGGACGTGCCAGACGGTTCCGAAGGTGCCCCTTGTCAAACCATTGTAAATAAGTGGTTTACTGAAGGGGCGAAAGTGCAGGACTAGAACTAGGCGAAACCGTCTGTCCAAATGTGCTAAAGTTTTTCCACCTTGTAACGCATTGCAAACAATGGAGATATTTGGACCTTGGGGAATTCGGGATATTCGGTGATGCTCGGCACTTCCAATAGGGGATCACAGCCCAGATTGACGTATTTGGGCGAGCTGGCATGGAAACCGGTTATCACCCAACAGCCTAGCGCTTGGGCCTCGTCGTGTAGCATTGCGAAGGTGTCGCAACCAACTGAGACTCAGGAAGCGCCAAGAGGCGCAGCAATCGGGCCCCGCCGCGCGTATATGCTCGCGGCTTGGGTTATCGCCACCTCTGCGCTATTTTGGCAACCTCTCCGAGCGGTCGTTGCTTACGCATCTGAAAATGACGACGCTTCGCATATCTTCATCATCCCGCTTCTGGCAGTGGGAATTTTGTATCTCGACCGCGCCCGAGTGTTTCGTCGCATTTCGTTCGATATTGCTAAGGGTGCCGCCTTTGCGGCGGTGGGCGCCTCGATCGCGATCTTGACGTGGTGGAAGTCGACGGGAGCTGTAACCGACGCAGCTTACGTTCTACATGGTTGCGCTAATGATTCTGTGGATCGCGGGGTTCGCGCTTTTCTTTGGGCGGGCGGCTCTAAATCAAGGCCGGTTCGGGCTTCTCTTTCTATTTCTCTCGGCGCCGTTGCCCGAATTTCTTCTGAGCCGAGCGATTTATCTGCTGCAGGCCGGATCGGCTGCGATCGTTGCAGTTTTGTTCGATGTGGCGAATTTGCCCTATCTTCGCAGTGGCTTCGTCTTTCATCTGGCACATTTGAACATCGAAATTGCGCAGGAGTGCAGCGGCATCCGATCAAGCATGGCGGTACTGATATTCGCTTTGCTCGCAGCGCATTTTTATCTGCGATCGGGGTGGAAGCAGTTGGTGTTCGTGGCGTGCAGCCTGCTGGTGATGATCATCAAGAACGGAATTCGGATCGCGGTCCTGACGATTCTCGCGATTCGCGTCGATCCGTCTTTTCTATTCGGCAGACTTCATCACGATGGCGGAGTCGTATTTTTCTTGCTGGGGCTCGCGCTGCTCGTGCCGGTTTTGTGGTGGTTGGCGCGAGGCGAGGGAATGCAATTTCGCGCGCGAAGCAGAAGCTCAAAAACCCAATAAAAATGCGGTGAAATCGCTCGTCGGTGGACGAGCGCTGTGGATTACTTCTTTTCGGCGTTGTAGTAGTACTCGCTGCGGCCTTCGCGACTTGTCCACCTGGTTCATGACCACACCGATGAGGTTCTTGTCGCGGAATTCCGACGCCGCTTTCTTCGCAACTTCGTAGCTCGTTTCGCCGGCGCGGATGACAAACAAAACGCCATCGCACAGATCGGCAAGGCTGCTGGCATCATGAACCGGAAGCGACGGTGGCGAATCAAAAATGACCCAATCGAACGCCGGCGTCAAAGTTTCCAGAAGTACTTTCATGCGCTCGCTGAGCAGCAATTCGCTTGGATTCGAAACGCGCGTGCCGCACGGAATGAAGCAAAGATTCGCGTTTCGCTATTTTGCACGATGCGAAATTCGTCGGCTTCTCCGCGCAGATAATCTGAAAGTCCAAGCGTGCTCGGTGCGCCGAGCGCAGTGTGCAAGCGCGGTGCGCGCAGGTCGGCATCGAACAAGAAGCACGCGTTTGTCGGACTGGCGAATAATGGAGCGCACAAGGTTGGTGGCGATGAACGTCTTGCCTTCGCCCTGCATGCTGCTGGTGATCAGCAGGCGACGAAGAGTGCGCATGCCCGCAATTTGATAGAGACGTGAACGGAGCGTGCGGAAGCGTTCGCCAACGACGCGGCCGCCTTCGCCGGCAAGGGAAGCGCGAAGTGTCGAGTCGGCTTTCCATTCCGGGTGCGTGCAACGGGCGATCAAATCCTCGTAACGAAGCGTTGTACCGCGGTCGTTGAAGCGTTCATTTACCCGCTCTGTCTGACGCGGTCGGATGACTTCTTCGGCGACGTGGTTCGAAGAGGACGGCTGCTCGTAGACGGGCTCGACCGTGGTTCGGGCGGCTTCTTCGCGAGCCACAGGGCGCGGATTCGCTGCTCTTTTCCTGCTCCGCTCGTTTCAGTGCTTCATGGATCCGGCTCATCGGGTCACCTTAAATTCGAATATGCTTTCTATGCTCAATCAGGCGTCGTTCAGTCCGCGCCGCTGCCCTGCAATGCGCTTTCGCCCAGAAGGGTCTGTTTGCCAAGGTTGCCCGGCGCTTCGAGTACCGGAATCATGGCGAGCACCGGCAGGTTGAGGCAAACTTCCGCATCTCGCTGGGTATGCATCGACTTATCGAGTAGCGCGATCAAGTAAAGAATGCCGAGGCTGATCGCCAATCCGGCTCCGAGGCCGCCACCCGCAAAGTAGGGCTTCTTCGGGAACGAAGGCCGGTCGGGAAAGCTTGGCGGATCGAGTACTCGGAACTGCTCGCTTTCCTGTTGATGTTCGAGATCGGTCGCCATCGCCGACTGCTCGCGCTTCTTGAGCAGGTCATTGTAGAAGTCCTGGGCTGTCTGATAGTTACGGGTGATTTCCTTGAGCTGCTGCTCGACCACCGGGCTGGCCTGTAGGCGGCCTTGGAGCTGCGTAATTTGCTCCTGAATTTGCGTTTGTCGGCGGCTCAGGTCGGTGATGCTGAGCTCGTCCTGGCGAAGTTTGGCGCGAAGCTGTTGCACCTGGAGCGAGTCCACCTTCGGCGTCGGAGTCGCATTATCGTCCGGCTTGGCCGTGGCGGTCATCTTCCTCTTAAATTCGGTGATCTGGTTTCGCAGTTTCACGACGTCAGGGTGTTCAGGGGTGTACTTCGCCTCGAGCGCGCTGAGCTGTTGTTCGAGGTCGGCCAACTGGCGGTCAGGCGTTTCCGTGCTGTTCTGAAAGATCGGCGAGATGATCGCGGCGCTGGCTTCCTGCTGGCTTAAGAGCGATTCGTTGAAAGTCTTATCCTGTTGCGCACGGCTGAGTGCCTGAACGTTGGCCTCGAGCTGGCCGTTCAAGCCGGTAAGCAAATTGAGGTTGGTTTGCCCTTCTTCCGGAAGCGAACCGAGGTATTGACGTTTGAAGGCGGCGAGTTTCTGGTCCTGTTCGTCGAGTTTGCCTTGGCTTCTTCGAGCTGGCCGGTCAAGAAGGTAGGTGGTCTGAATTGCCTGCTGCTCGCGTTCACGCGTGTTTTGTTGCATGAACATCGAGGTAATTTCGGTGCAGATTTGCTGCGCCGTTTGCGGGTTGTCGAAAACAACGTTTACATAGAAGCCTGGCAGGCTGTTGTGCGAAGTTCCCGGCATCGAATCCATCGGCTTGACCGTGACTGCAGTGCGTAGCTTCGCACCAGGTCTTCCATGTTGAGCTCTGGCGCTGATCGGCGTACAGACCAAATTTCTCGATGATCGGCTCGAGACGCGTGCGGCTCAGGATTTGTTCCTGCATCGATGCCAAGCGGTGGTTCAGATCGTCGGTGACAACTGGCTTGACGTACTCCGTCGGGACGCGAGGCTGATCGACGAGTACGAGCGTCTCCGACGTGTATTTCTTCGGCAGGAGGATGGCGGTCGCAAGGCCGATCGCGCCGCAGCCAACAATGGCGATGGGCAGAATCCACCAATATGCGCGAAAAATCCGGCGCACTTCGGAGATTTGAATTTCGCCGTTTCGAATCATATGATCTCGTGTGTTGTCCCAGATCGGCCGCTACGGCCAGACATCGGCCGACAAAGCGTGCAAAAATTCACGAATCCGGAGGAATACTAAGCACGCCTCCTTCCAGCGGGGACCCTTTGCGGCAGTGAGTTTCCGCGAATTGGAAGTCCTTTCATTGATGCAGATACGGGAATTCCGTGCTGCTTTCGGAAATCGTCGATGTTGAGTCTTCACGCTGGAGAGAGCGAAGGGATGTGGAAGTAATCTATCCACAATGGATAGCGGATGGGACTGAAGTGGCCTTTCCTGCCTCAAAGTGAGACACGCGAGACACATTTTGGGGCGTTCGAGTTCTCGATTTGCGCTAACCTCAGTCTATTGAGTTGGTTTGGGCAAGCCGAATCCTGACAGTTTCACACCGTCTTGGTTTCCAATTGCTCCCATTCTTGGCTTCACCCTTCAGCGTAAGAGTTCGACCAACGATGCTTACACAACGGATCACTTAACCGTATCGCAAAATTGCTGGACTGATCATTTTGGCTCGGCGTTGACGGGATGCTTTTCCAGTCCTGCCGCGAAGAAGCAGAAATTCTTCAGACAAGGCGAGATGGCGTTCAGCAGGGGCAGTATCCCGAAGCGATCATTTCTTACAGCCGCGCGCTGGAGATCGATCCGAAGTATATGGACGCGCATTTCCGATTGGCGCAGTGCTTCGAAAAGCAGAGCAATTGGCAGGGCGCCGTTCAGGAACTGCAGCGCACGATCTCGCTCCAACCCACGCACTGGGCGGCGCAGACCGACCTGGCGCAGATCATGCTGGCGGCAGGGAAGGCGCAGGACGCAAAAGATCGAGCGACTACCGTCTTGCGGAGCGACCCCGGAAACATCGAAGCGCAAATGTTGCTGGCGAACGCCGATGCTGACGCTGGGTGACACAAAGTAGCGCGTTGAGCCGAGGCACAGCAAGCGGTCGCGTCGGGGGCGTCTCCGTCTGCGCGCGCTACTTGAATCTTGCGGTCATTCAACAGAAGAGCGGGGAAGGACGATGACGCAGAAGCGACGTTGAAGAAGGCGCAGGCTGCGGACCCTCCTCCACCAACCCGCATATGGCACTCGGCGAATTTATACGCGCGTCACAGCCGTTGGAAAGATGCCGCGGAACAATTCAACGCCGCGATTTTGGTGGCGCCGCATGATCCGACGCCTCGCGGCGCTTTGGCGGCGCTGTATCTGAAGCAGGGTGATGCGGCATGCGGCCGAAAAGACCCTCACCGATGCGAAGAATCAATCGCCTGACGATCCGGCAATGTATCGCTTGCTTGGAGACTATTACATCGCACGCGGAAACTACCCGGCGGCTCTGGCGGAGTTTGGCGCGATTTCGGCGCGCCATCAAAATGATGTTGTGGCGAAGAGAACGTACATCCAGTTGTTAATCATGAGCCACCGGCTCGACGAGGCAGACTCAGCTTAACGATGGGATTTTGAAGAAGACGCCGCAAGATCCGGAAGCACTGGTTCTCAAGGGGCAGATTCAGATCCAGCAGGCCGCATTTGACCAGGCGATGTTGACGCTGCGACAGGCGTTGAAACTGGATCCGGACAACGCGATCGGACACTTTCAGATGGGTTCGGCGCTTCAAGGTAAAGGTGAGCGCCAACAGGCGGAAGTCGAGTGGCGCAAAGCGGTTCGACTTCGACCGGACTATGGTCAGGCATGGTCCGCGCTTGGGAGCCGCCGCTCTCCAGCGTTCCGACTGGCGCGCGCTGGATTCGATTGGCGCCGAACTGCGGAAGGTCGCGCCGCGATCGCCAGAAGGCTATTTGTTCCAGGCGACAGCGAATTTCAACCAGGGCGACACCGCCGAAGCGGAAGACTACCTCAAGACAGGTGGTTAAGATTGCGCCTCAGGACGCGCTCGGATACGTGAAGCTGGGCGAATTGCGCACTCACCAGAAGCGCTGGGCGGAAGCGGAAGATTTCTATCATCAGGCGTTGGCGCGAGAACCGAACTCGATTACGGCTGTGCGAGGGCTCGTGTCGCTTGGAAATCGACCGTGGACGGCCGGCGGAAGCGGTGCGCATTGCGCAGGAGCGGGCGGACAAGAATCCGGGAGATTTCGGTCTGTACATGCTGCTTGGTCAGAGCCAGATGAAAGCAGGGAAGCCGGCGGATGCGGAACGTTCGTTCGAACGAGCCGTTTCGATCAACGGGCAGAACATCGATGCGGTCGTCGCATTGGCGCAGATACAGGCTTTGCAAGGCGAAGCGGCGCAGGCGGTTGAAAGTTATCGGAAAGCGGCGGCGTTGCTGCGCCGGGGAAGCGCCGAATTGCAGTCCGCGCTCGGTGGGGCTTACGAAGCGACCGGTGACTGGAAAGAGGCCGAGGCTTGCTATCGGCGAGCCTTGGGCTTGCGAGCGGATTTTGGCCCGGCTGCGAACAATCTTGCTTACTTGATGTTGGAACATGGCGGCGATCTCAACGTGGCGTTGAGCCTGGCGCAGACGGCGCGCAGAAACATGCCGGGGCTTCCGAATACGGCGGACACACTTGGGATGGGCGTACTTCGGAGGTGGGTCGTTTGCCTCGGCGGCGCCGATGTTTGAAGAAGCGGTGAAAGGGGAACCCGGGAAACGCTACGTATCACTATCACTTGGGATTGGCGTACCAGAAACTGAACGATGCGGTACGCGCTAAAGCGGAGCTGCAGAAGGCAATCAGCGTAAACCCGAAATCACCGGTTGCGGAAGAGGCGCGACAGGCACAGTCGCAGTCGGACGGCGGATCTTGATTTGATTTTTGTGCGCTCGAAGTTCAGATCGAATGCTGATTCGAAGCTAAGGAACTACGGCGACGGCTTGATTCGAATCGACGCTCTCATGGTTGTTTAGAATCCACTGCGGTGGCACTGATAGAAATAAGTCGTTCCCGACAAGACACTATCCATCCGAGTACGTCAGGGCAGTGATTGAGCGAAGAATTCAATTGCGCGAAGCCGCTGTCGGTCGCCGTGCTCCGATAAACGTTGTAACCCTTCACCGTCGAAGTGCTGGCATTCCAGCCTCAGCGAAACCGTATGAAGCCTGCTGTGATGCGGCCGGTGCCTGTGAAATTTACACCGGTGACATTTGCGCCGTTGACCGTAGCGGTTTGCGTGCCGGGAGCGAACGTGAACTCCGGATTTGCTCGGCGTGACGGAATAAGTGCCGTTGGCAAGTCCTGGGAACGAGTAAGTTCCCCGAAGAATTCGCCGTCGCGGTTGCGCCGACGGGCCACTCAAAACAACCGCCGCCCCGTTTCCCGCGGAAGCAGGGCTGATCGTTCCCAGATAGGTGAAGGTCGGGCCCGGTCTGGGCAGCCGAGGCAAAGTTCAATCCGGCGACGTCGCTCGTGGTGATGACGGCGGCTTGTGTCGTGGGATTGAAGCCGAATCCGTGGCACTTGGCGTGACCGCGTAGATTCCCGCGGAAAGCCTGAGAAACTTGTAAGTGCCATCGCTGCCAGCAGTTGTGGTGGCGTGGCGGCACCGCTCAGGGACAGAGTTGTCGTCGCCTGGGAGCCTGGGCTGACCGTGCCAGAAATCGCGAATGGTCTGCCCACCGAAGGTTGGCCGGGCGTAGTAGGCGTAGTGACGCCGCCATTCGGCTTCACCGTACCCGTGCAGCCGAAGCTGGACACGAGTTACGGCGGAAATGGCGAGCCACAACATGGCCGCTGCCTTTGGACCCAGCCCGCTTTGTCGATATGCCTCGAGGATCGCATGGCCTCCGAACCGTTCTCGGTTCAGGCTACCAAGAGGCTGCGGATCTACGCTCCGGGACCAGAGACTAGTTAAGGTACAGGTGTTTACGCCTGCCCGACCGGCAGGTATATAGCACGATTTGCGCTGTCCGTGAAGCGATATCGGCTTCGTGCTGTATCGGTGGTGCGAAGGGGCACTCCTCAGAGCTGGCCGCGCCGTTATGGAATCGTGACGCTGCCGGTTCGAAGTCGGAGCTTCCATGCCCGACGAATCGACCGAAGTCGTCACATAGAAGTACGTCTTGCCGTTCTTGACGGTGGAGTCTTCATAGGAAGTTCCGGTCACAAGCGGAAGAGCTGATCTTGGTGAAGCCGCTGGTGGTGCTGGTCGTGCTGCGGTAAACGTTGTAACCGCTGACCTTCGACGTGCTGGCGTTCCATTTCAGGGCGACGTTGTGCGGCGCAGTCGAAGCCGCAGTGAAGTTCACGCCGGTTTTGTTCGCGCCATTCAGGGTCACGCTGGCGCTCGCCGGAGTAAAGGCGAAGCCAGAGTTGCTCGGCGTAACGACGTAGTTGCCGTTTGCCAGATTGCTGAACGTATAGGCGCCGGACGAATTGGTCGTCGTGGTTGCTCCGGCCGCCCCGCTCAGCGTCACCGTTGCGCCGCTGCCTCCGCTACTCGGGGTAATCGTGCCCGAGATGCTGAAGGTGGCTGCTGCCGCTTTCGCTGTGAAGTTGACGCCGGTCACGTTGGCCGTGCTGATCGTCGCCGACGCGCTGGTCGGGGTGAAAGTGAACCCGCTGTGGCTTGGGGTGATGGCGTATGTGCCCTTCGCCAATCCGCTGAATGTGAAGGCGCCCGACGCGTTCGCCGTAGTCGTTTGGCTTGCTGCGCCGCTCAGGGTCAGGGTCGTTCCTGATCCGCCAGTTCCGCTGACGGTGCCCGTGATCGTGAACGTCTGTGGCGTCGTGGCTGTCGCCGTGAAGTTTGCGCCGGTGATATTCGTCGTCGTGATCGTTTCGGAAAGCGATGTTGGGCTAAACGTGAAGCCGGTGTGGCTCGGCGTCACGGTGTAGCTGCCCTTGGCGAGACCTGTGAAGCTGTAAACGCCCGAAGAATTGGCCGTCACAGTTGCGGTCGATGTGCCCGTCAGCTTGACCGTCGTGCCTGAACCACCCGACCCACTAATCGTGCCTGTGATGGAGAACGTCTGTGGCGTCGTCGAGGTCGATGTGAAGTTCGCATTCGTAATGTTGGCGGTCGTGATCGACTCAGCCAGCGAAGTCGGGCTGAACGTGAAGCCCGTGTGCGATGGCGTGACCGTGTAGTTGCCCTTCGCCAAACCCGTGAAGGTGTAGGCGCCCGAAGCATTTGCCGTGACGGTCGCAGTCGAGGTTCCAGTCAGCTTGACCGTGGTACCCGAACCGCCAGCTGCCACTGATCGTGCCGCAGATCGAGAATGTCTGAGGCGTCGTCGAGGTCGATGTGAAGTTCGCATTCGTAATGTTCGCGGTTGTGATCGATTCAGCCAGCGATGTCGGGCTGAATGTGAAGCCGCTGTGGCTCGGCGTCACTGTGTAGTTGCCCTTGGCCAGACCTGTGAAGGTGTAAACGCCCAAAGCATTCGCGGTCACAGTCGCGGTGGACGTGCCGGTCAACTTGACCGTCGTGCCGTTCCGCCCGTACCGCTGATCGTGCCGGTGATGGAGAACGTCTGCGTCGTCGTCGCCGTCGACGTGAAGTTGGCGTCGGTAATGTTGGCGGTCGTGATCGGACTCAGCCAGCGATGCCGGGCTGAATGTGAAGCCGGTGTGCGATCGGCGTAACGGTGTAGTTGCCCTTCGCGAGATCCGTAAATGTGTATCCGCCCGAAGCATTCGCCGTCGTTGTCGCAGCCGCCGCGCCCGTCAGCGAAACCGTGGCGCCCACGCCGCCCGCCCCGCTGATCGTGCCCGAGATCGAGAACGTCTGCGACGAGACCGCCGTCGAAGCGAAATTCACGCCCGTCACGTTCGCTGCCGTAATCGTTGTGTTTTGCGCGCCGGGGTTAAACGTAAATCCCGTGTGGCTCGGCGTAACGGTATAGGTGCCCTTCGCGAGGCCAGTAAAAGTGAACGCTCCGCTGGCGTTCTGTCGTTACTGCGCCGACGCCTGCGCCGCTCAGCGTAACTGTCGCGCCGACACCACCCGCTCCGCTCACCGTTCCAGAGATCGAGAAGTTCTTCGCCGCCGCATTGTTTACCGTGACTGAAATTGTTGCGCTCGTCGTCGCATTGCCGGCTGCATCCTTCGCAATCGCATCAAGCCGGTGCGCACCATTGGCGACCTTCGTCGTGTCCCAAGCCAAAACATATGGCGCCGCGCCGTCCACCGCGCCCGCATTCACGCCATCAACCTGGAACTGAACGCTGGCGATCCCAACGTTGTCCGAGGCGGTCGCAGTGGCATTGACGGTGCCAGATACTGTCGCGCCCGCAGCCGGAGCGATGATCGACACCGATGGCGCAGTCTTATCGCCGGCTGCGTTGTTCACCGTCACCACGATCGCCGCGCTCGTCGTGCTGTTGCCTGCGCCGTCGGTAGCGATTGCCTTCAGCGTGTGCCCGCCGTTCGAACTTTTCGACGTATCCCACGAATAGGCAAAGGGCGCAGCCACGTCAGGAGTGCCGACGACTGCTCCATCAATCTCAAATTTCACACTCGCAACGCTGACGTTATCCGTCGCGTTCGCAGTCACGTTCACCAGGCCCGAAACTTTCGCTCCGTTCGCCGGGCCGGTGATCGAAACCGTCGGAGGCGTCGTGTCCTTCACCGAATTGTTGACTTTGACCGTGACGGTGGCGCTGGTTGTGGACGCGCCGGTGTTGTCCGTCGCAATCGCAGTGATCGAATGCGATCCGTTCGACAGCGTCGAAGAATCAAGCACATACAAGTAGGGAGCGCTGAGGACATCCGGGCCGACGTTGCTTCCGTCAACGCGGAACTGCACACCCTTAACGGACCCGTTGTCCGAGGCCACCGCCGTAACGTTCACTTTGCCCGAAAGGGTCGCGCCCACTGCTGGAGACGTGATCTGCACCGATGGCGGAGTATTGCTGCCGCCCGTCGTCGAAAATGTCTGATCGGAACTGCTGGCGTTATCCGTGCTGGTAGTGGAACGAACGCGGAAATGGTAGGTCGTGCCTTGCGCCAGGCTGCTCAACGTCATCTGGTGAGCCGTCACCATTTTGCTGCTCACCGGCGTGCTCACGCCGTACACGGAGGTCGTGCCGTAATCGATCGCAGAAGTCGATGCTTCGTTCGTCGTCCAGTTCAACTGCACCGAAGTATTGGTCGCACCGCTCGCTTGGACATTTGAGATCGCCAGGGTTCCGCCAGGGTTAGAGGTACCTTCGCCGTTGCTCGGGCTGACAATTCCGGCGCAGCCGCTGAGCCCGAGACTCAGCGCGAGCGATCCTGCAAGTGTGAGTAGGAAGAAGCGTGAACGTTTTCTTGCAGAAAAAGCAGCAGCCCTCAGCATTTATCAATCACCCCAATACGAATCAGCGAACTGACGCAAAGAAATTCCGACCAAATTTCATTTGGCAGTTTGGAGACTACTTAGCGGCAACGGGGGTGGGTAACTGGACACTCGACGCAAATGAGGGCAACGCGGTGGGAGGGTCTTAGTACTGTCCAAAAGGGCAACACCGCTAATAGGGGTGTCGGAGAAGGACAGCAAAGCCGATGACTTTATGAAAGTACAGGCTTTAGTGTAGATTTCGATATCGAGCGAATCCCTCCTAGTACTCGCTCAGATTTGGATGCGATTTTGCCCTTAGAATACGCGATATTCTGAACGCAGGCAGCCACAAGCAACCAGAGATCAGTATGAATCGGAGTCGGCAATCATCCGCTTGAGGACGCCTTCCGAGCACGAGCATCCGCCTTTGCCGGCGTTTCGGAGTCATTCGCTTGATCGCCTAAGCGTTTCTTCAGATGACCATCCAACTCCGCCAGTGATCGTTCAAGATTTCGGAGCGTCAACCTTAACTGGGGTATCTGCTCGCGCGCGAGTTCGATCATGAAGCGGTCCTCGTCGTCCGCGTGATTTCGCGAACGGGTGACATACTCGCCTGCGCTTTGAAGCAGCTCTCCCAGCAAAAATAGGTTGTCGGCACACATCGTTTGCTTTGACATAGTGACCTATTCGATTGAAGTAACCGCTTTCTGCATGGGGGAAGAATAGGTTCACTGGCCGAGGAAACCATACCCTTGTGGGTCTATGGTGACGGTAGGGAACCCATTAGTGGCTCTAAAAGTGTTGTGGTAGCTGGGTTTAGGTGTTTGAAGCTAGGGTCGGTGAGCAACATTTCTGATTCAGCCTTCGCGACCCTCAAAGGTCCCAGCAAATGTCAGGTACATAGGGTATCGACCTGGAACGGGGCCAATAGTCGAATATGTGTAAGCGCTGAAAGGCGCATGTCGAGGGAGGACAGTTTCTTTATGCTCGCGGCTTTGGTAACCGTCGCGTTCCTGCTGGTAGTTGGGATCGCGGCCTACATTTTATATCTCACCCCTAATCCTAAGGATCAGATCTAGCCCGATTCCTTTTTCACGTAAGCTATCTTCATTTATAAGGGCGCGCTTCGGCGCGCCCTCTGTTTTTGTGTCGTGATCGCTTTGAGAGGGAGCAGCCTCCGATGCGAGGTGTGCGCCGCGCCGACGTTTCTGCTAAATTGCTAAGGCACTTCGGAGAGGTGGCCGAGCGGTTTAAGGCGCACGCTTGGAAAGCGTGTGTAGGTTAACCCCTACCGTGGGTTCGAATCCCACCCTCTCCGCCATTCTCCTAATCCCCACGGAAGTTACCCGCTCGATTCTCAATGATTTAGCCCGCTTGCCTTCGAATCAGACCAATTGCTCACGTTCGAATCGGAAAAGATTGACAACCTTCCGCGGAAGCACTATTCAAGATGGGCGAAAGCAAACGCAACAGAAGAAAAACAAACGAAACCAGGTCGGTTCGTTCAACAAATATGACGAAATACTCGCTTAGCAGAACTATGTCGATAGTCTTTTGCCTCGGCCTCTGTTTGATCGGCGGATTTCTTGGAGCGCCCCCGGTCAACGCGCAACGAAACGTCGTCGTCGTGCGGCCGAAAGAAATCAACGATGTGCTCGTAAACCCTGGGATGGGTATCACCACGTTTCAGCGATTCAACGGACAGGAGCCCAATCCGCCGCTGAAATGGTCAGAGATTGGTCCGGTCGCGAAGTTGCCGCAAGCTGCCACGCGTCCGGATTTTCCCGACACATCTGTCTCGTACTGCCGCTGGTATTGGAATGTCCTCGAGCCCGAGCCCGGAAAATTCAATTGGGCGATTCTGGACCTCGCGATCGAAGAGGCCCGAGCGCACGGACAGAAACTCGCGATTCGCCTGATGCCGTATTCGAACGAAGATCCGCTGCCGGAGTGGTTTCGCAAATCGGGAGCGAAACGCGGGAATAAAGACTCCGACAAGGACGGAAAAATCTGGCAGCCGGATTTCGCCGATCCGCTGTACTTCAAGTATTGGAGCGAACTCGTCGCCGCTGCCGGCGCGCGTTACGACGGCAATCCGTATCTCGACAGCGTCGATATCTCATCGGTCGGCTACTGGGGCGAAGGTTGGAGCCCCTACATGCCGGCGTTCTCCGCACAGAAAGTCGCTCATCGACATCTGGCTCGATGCTTTCAAACACACGCCGCTTCTGATGAATTTCGATGAGCCCGATGCGCTCGCCTACGGCACGCAACACGGCGCCGGCTGGCGTCTCGACTGCTGGGGCGACATGCGCGTGAATTCCAACGATCCTTATTTCCCCGCGGAAATGCTGGAAATCTATCCGCAACAAATCGTGCGCACTGGAATTCAAGATGTCTGGCAGCGTAGTCCTGTCTCGCTCGAAACCTGCTACACCGTGCCCGGATGGAAGGAGCGCGGATACGACGTCGATTACATCATCGCGCAGGGATTGCGCTGGCACGTGAGCACGGTGAACATCAAATCGTCTCCAATTCCAGCCGAGTGGAAAGGCAAGTTCGACGAATTCCAGAAAAAAATCGGCTATCGATTCATTTTGCGCCGCTTGGAATACAGCAAGACGGTTCCTTCCGGCACGATGATGCCCGTGCACATGTGGTGGCTGAACGACGGGATCGCGCCTGATCTATGGCGAATACGATCTCGTGATGGAATTGCGCTCCGCCGCAAAAATCATCGCGCATTCGAATTCCGGTCGATGTCCGCAAGTGGCTTCCCGGCGACGCCGTTTACGATGGCTCGGTTTACATTCCTGACGATCTCGCGGAAGGGAACTACGACGTACGAATCGCGATGCTTGATCCAAGAACCGGCGTCCCTGCGATTCGCTTTGCAAACGAAGGTCGTCAGCCCGACGGCTGGTACGCGATGGGCGCACTCACGGTGAAAAATAGTGAACCGAAGCCTTAGACTCTGTTTTTCCCTCGCGCCTTTTCTTTTTTCGCTTTTTCTGCCCGCTGACCTCGCGGCGCAGAATGCCCCTCCGGCCGACGCGTTCGAAGTCTTGCAGAAGCCGAAAGACGGCCCGCGAATCACTCCGTTCCTGCAGTACCAACTCGACGAAGCCTGGCGTCAGGACGAAGCCCAACAAAAAATCTGGGAGTCGATCAAAACCGAAGACGATTTGCATCAGCTTCAGAAACAACTGCGCGCCGAGCTTGTTGGAAATGATCGGCGGCCTTCCCGAACGCAAGACCGATCTCCACGCGCGCATCACCGGCAAGATTCAAATGGAAGGCTTCTCGATCGAGAAACTCATTTTCGAAAGTCTTCCGGGCGTCTACGTCACGGCACTCGTCTATTCGCCCGACGATCATTCCACAAAACATCCCGCCGTCCTCGTTCCCGCCGGTCACGCGACCAACGGAAAAATCCACTACCAAGTCCTAAGCCAACGCTTGGCCAGCCGCGGTTACGTCGTCATTGCATGGGATCCCATCGGCCAAGGCGAGCGCAGCCAATTCTGGGACGCGAAAGCAGGGAAGAGCCGCTACAACCTCGTCTGCGCCGAGCACGCCGTGATGGGCAATCTCGCCTATCTCGCCGGAGCAAATCTCGCGCGCTGGGAAATCTGGGATGGCATGCGCGCCATCGACTATCTTCTCACGCGCCCAGACGTCGATCCCGATCGCATCAGCATCACCGGCACCAGCGGCGGCGGCACGCAAACAACTCTCATCGCCGCGCTCGATCCGCGCATAAAGGTCGTCGTCCCGTCCTGCTACATCAGCTCGATGCCCATGCGCATGGGCAATCGCATTTTCGCCGATCCCGACAGCGATCCCGAGCAAGATCTCTTCGGCACGCTTTCGAAAAACGTCGGCTACACCGGCTTGCTGCTTCTGATGTATCCGCGGCCGGTGATGATCGCTTCCGCAGTCTTGGATTTCTATCCGATCGAAGGCGCCCGCAAATCTTTCCGCGAAACGCAGCGCGTCTACGAACGCCTCAATCATGCCGACCGAATCGCAATGACCGAGGGCTACCACGGCCACCAATACTCCGACGAAAATCAGGAAGCCGGCCTCGATTTCATCGATCGCTTCAACGCGATGCCGTTGCGCAGCGGCTTGCTGAAGGCAAAAGAATTACCCGACAAAGATCTGCTCTGCACGAAGTCCGGCCAGGTCATGCTCGACGAATCCAACGCGCGTTCGCTGATGGACGTAATTCACGAATATTACGAAGACCACAAAAGCTCCGCTCAGAAGAAATTAGCCGCACAGTACGACGAATCCCAAGCCACTCAACATAGAAAACTGGACCACGACCCGATTCACCGGCGCGCCGCCCGCCGCAAATCAAATCACCTGGGAACTCAACGGCAGCTCCGACCTTCGGCGAATTTCAGATCGACAAATATGTTCTGCGCCACAGCCGGCTTCTCGTCATGCCTCTCCTCTACATCCACAAATCATCTGGCGGTCGAAACGACGCGTTGCTTGTGGTTCAAAGAAACCGGAAAAGCGACTTCTTCCGACTGGCCGCAAATCGAAAAAATTCTCCGCTCCGGCCACGGCGTCATCACATTCGATTTTCGCGGCCTCGGCGAAACGCGCATGCCCTACACCGCCGTCTCTCCCGACGATCCTCTGCTCGGCAAACTCGATTTCGATCACGCCTACATGAATCCGCTCTCCGGCGTGCTCGCAAATTACGTCTACAACTCGCTCTTGTCCGGCCGCCCGTACTTCTACCAAATGATCGATGACGCGCATGATCGCCAAGCGCTTCGCCGAACAAAAACTGGGAACAAAAGTAACCGCCGTCGCGGCGCCAGGCGAAGCCTTCACCGATCGCCGCAGCAATCGCCGAAACCAACGCCGATCTGAAACTCGCGCGCGAGTCAGACTCCGTTCTACTGCAATGGCAAGATTTGGTCGAAAAGAAACAGGAAGCCTGGCCGATTCAATTGCTCATGCCAGGCGGCGCCTACATTCAGCAAGCGAACTAGCCGCTCACTCGCTACTTCACAAATCGAAGAATCCCAAATCGACTCGGCACATGAAACGTTCCGCCTTGCGGAATCGAACTCCACGCAAGAAAAGTTCGCTTCTCGTCTCCGCCACGTCCCGCCGCGCGGAAAAAATTCACACGCCACAGATCGCCGCTCTTGATCTTATCCACGCCCAAAGCCGAAAGCGGAATCCGCATCTCCGTCAGCCACAGATGATTCTTCTCATCGATCTTCGTCGCATGTTCGAATCCCGAATTCCACGCCGCATCATTAAATGGCGTCTTCGTCTTCTCGATCTCCAGATCGATCCACTGGTTGTTCGGCGCCACTTCAAATTCGTAATAGTGCGTAATCCGCTCCGGCTGCGGATTCGCAAAAACTTCCACAACATCGCGATTCCACAACTCCCACCGCTCTTTCGCGACATCCTCGCCTTCATAAACATTCAGCGATTCGTAATGCCCCGAAAAAGCGAAGTAGATATACCGATCGCTCCAAACCACCGCCACGCGCGTCTTCATCGACGGATTCTCCGTCTTCCCCGTCGGATCATGATCGAATTCGGCCCACTTCGCCTTCTTCCACGCCGCTTTCGACAGATCTCCGTCGATCGCAAAATCGCTCGCCGAATACGTCGCGGTCGTCTCAATGCTGCTCAAATACTCTTTGTCGGCCTGGCCCGCCGTGGACTGAGCGGCCGCCAATCCGCCGCTCGTACGACCGGAACAGTCGCTAAGCCCAACAAAAAAATCCCGAACATTTTAGAAATTGTCATGGGGCTAATCGTGAGCTCCTCTAAAAAAATACATCGCAACCTTCACACCGTTTGAGTTCGCGCAGAATTTATGCCACTCTGACGACCGAAAGTAAACGATACAGAACAAAATCAAAAATAAGTTACCCGCATCGCGCAAATTTCGGCTTTCCTATTACATCGTTCGCTCCACGGAGGAACAATGACCAAACTCAATCGCAGGCGCTGGTTGGAAAGCCTCGGCGCAGCCGCCGCCGCAACCGCACTCCCCTCATCAGCATTCAGCGCCGCCACGCCTCAACTCAAATCCCCCGAAGGCTCCGGCAAAATGAAGCTCGACCTCGCCGACTTCCGCCCCAAGTCCATGCTTCACGCCCACGAAACCAAAGTCGAGAAAGCCCGCTACCCCGTCATCGACATCCACACCCACCTCTCCATCCGCGCCAACGACGTCAACGGCGTCGGCCTCGGCGAAAAAATGGATTTCCTCGCCACGCCCGACACGCTTCTCCCCGTCATGGACCGCCGCAACATCAAAACTCTCGTCAACCTCACCGGCGGCTCCGGCAAAGGCCTCGACGAAACAATCGCCCGCTTCGACAAAACGCATCCCGATCGCTTCATCACCTTCACCGAACCAACTTGGGATCACACCAACAAGCCCGACTATCCCAAATTCCAAGCCGACGAAATCGAAAAAGCCCATCACGCCGGCGCCCGCGGCCTCAAAGTCCTGAAAACTCTCGGCCTCTATCTCCGCGAAAATGTCACCGAAGGCAAACTCGTCAAAATCGACGACCCGCGCTTCGATCCCATGTGGGACGCCTGCGGCGCCTTCGGCATGCCCGTCGCCATCCACGTCTCCGATCCCGAAGCGTTCTTCCTCCCCACCGACGGCACCAACGAGCGTTTCGAAGAACTCAACAATCACCCCGACTGGTCCTTCCACGGCAAAGATTTCCCCAGCAACATGGAAATCCTCGAAGCCCGCAATCGCATGATCGCCAAGCATCCCAAAACGCAATTCATCGTCCTCCACGTCGGCAACGACGCCGAAAATCTCGCCTACGTCAGCGAGTGCATGGATCGCTTCCCCAACATGACCGTCGAAATGGCCGCCCGCGTCGGCGAACTCGGCCGCCAGCCCCGCGCCTCGCGCAAATTCTTCGATAAATATCAGGACCGCATCCTCTTCGGCACCGACGCCGTCCCCAACGGCACCGACACCCCGCAGCAGATCTATGGCGACGAGCTCTACCAGATCTACTACCGCTTCCTCGAAACCGAAGACGAATACTTCGACTACGCCCCCGCGCCCGTTCCGCCTCAGGGCCGCTGGCAAATCTACGGAATCGGCCTCCCCGACAAAATCCTGAAAAAGGTCTACAACGAGAACGCCACGCGGCTGCTGAATCTCAAGTCAAGTAAGCACAGCGCTGAGCGAATCGTCGAGCATCAACGAGCGGTCCCAGTCGAAATGGGAAATATTTCTCAAAATTGAGAAATATTGATTGACACTCGCTTCCCTTTCTGACAAAAACGCTTCCACGCAATCCAAATTTCACGGACGGAAGCTCACTCATGACCAGGTCCTGGCTTCGATTTGCTCTGCTTCTCACCCTAACCGCGCACCGCCACCCTCGCCCAACGCCCCGGCGACTTCAAAATCGTCGGCCCCGGCGGCGGCGGCGCCATGTTCCGCCCGGTCGTCAGCCCTCACGACGAAAACACCGTCCTCGTCGCCTGCGACATGACCGGCGCCTACATCACCCACGACGGCGGCAAGTCCTGGCGCATGTTCAACCTCCGCGGCGTCGCTGAATTTTTCGTCTTCGATCCCCACGACAAAAACATCATTTACGTAATGTCCACCGCCCTCTGGCGCAGCGAAGACGGCGGCGACACCTGGCACGTGGTCTACCCCAAGCCCGCCTCCATCAAAGGCGTCAAGATGAACTCGGATCATTCCGACGAGGACGTCCTCGCCGATCCAAATCCGCTCGGAACCATCACTGCGATGGCGATCGATCCAGCCAACTCCAAAACACTCTACGCGGCTGCGGCAACTGGCGAGCGAAGGTCCGGACCCGGAGCGCTCTATATTTCTCGAGACGCCGGCGAGATTTGGTCGAAACTCACCGACCTTCCTGCCGCCGCTCTCAAAGTCTTCGTCAATCAATCGAACTCCGAAAGCGATCGGGAAGTAGTCGCCGCCGGCGCCGACTTCATCCGACATCTGGAAATCGTCCGAACCACAAAAGCGTCCCCGTCCCTCCCGGCAAAAAAATCACCGACATCTCCGTCGGCTTCACCGCCAAGCAAACTCCCGTCTTCTACGCCATCTCCGACGAACTCACCGCCTCCGTCTCCGACGACCTCGGCGCAACTTGGCGCAAAGTCCAATTCGGCAACACACCCTCAAAACAGCGCGCCATCGCCACCAGCCTCCTTCATCCCGAAACCGCCTACGTCTCCTATCGCGATCTCGAAGACGGCGGCCTCAAATACATGGGCGTCGCCAAAACCACCGACACCGGCCGCACTTGGAATCTCGTCTGGAAAGAAGACATCAACCCAACCGGAAAGCCCGGCTCAAACGTTCACGACGCCTGGATCACCCCAAAGTTCGGCTCCGACTGGGCCGAAAATCCTCTCACCATCTCCGTCGCGAATCAGGACGCCAATCTCGTCTACGCCACCGACCTTGGCCGCACCATGAAATCCGCCGACGGCGGCGCCACTTGGAACGCCGTCTATTCTCAAAAAGCCAGCGAAGGCAACGGCTACACCACCACCGGCCTCGACGTCACCACTTCCTACGGCTACCACTTCGATCCCTTCGACAAAAATCGCCAGTTCATCTCCACCACCGACATCGGCCTCTTCCGCAGCGAAGACGGCGGCAAATCCTGGATTCAATCCACCGACGGCGTCCCGCGCGACTGGCGAAACACCACCTACTGGATCGTCTTCGATCCCGCCGTAAAAGGTCGCGTCTGGAGCGTCAACAGTTGGACGCACGACCTCCCGCGCCCCAAAATGTGGCGCCGCTCCGGCGTCGGAAAATATCGCGGCGGCGTTTGCATCAGCAACGACGGCGGAAAAACCTGGACGAAATCCAACGACGGCATGGAACAAACCGCCGCCACCTTCATCCTTCTCGATCCCACCAGCCCCGTCGATTCGCGCACGCTCTACGTCACCGGCTTCGGCCGCGGCGTCTACAAAAGCACCAACGGCGGCAAAAGCTGGACGCTCAAAAACACCGGCATCACGCAAAAAGAGCCATTCGCCTGGCGCATCTCTCGCGATAACAAAGGCACTCTGTATCTGTTGGTTTCTCGCCGCTCCGAAGACGGCAGCATCGGCACCGACAAAGACGGCGCTATCTACCGCTCCACCGATGGCGCCGAACACTGGACGCCCGTCGCCATGCCCGAAGGCGCCAACGCTCCAAACGGCCTCGCAATCGATCCCAAAGATCCAAACCGCCTCTATCTCGCAACATGGGCGCGCGCCACAGGCGAACACGGCGACGGCGGCGGAATCTATCTCTCCGAAGATGCCGGCAAAACCTGGAAGCAAGTTCTCGATCGCGATCGCCACATCTACGACATCACCATCGATCCCCGCGACGCCAAAATTCTCTACGCCGCCGGATTCGAATCCTCCGCATGGATTTCAAACGACGCCGGCGAGCATTGGAACCGCATCCCCGGTTTCAACTTCAAATGGGGCCATCGCGTCACTCCTGATCCCGAACGATCCGAAAGCCATTTACATCACCACGTTCGGTGGCGGAGTATGGCACGGCTCGGTTGACGGTAAAGATCGCCCGGTAGACATCGCATCGCCCGAGCTTGCGCCGGGAAAATAAAGCCCGTATCGCGAAAGCGGAGCCAATGAGATCGCGTTCGAAAAATAATCCAGCGCGCGCTGCGCATTCGCCGTTTTGTTTCTATTCTTCGCCGCGATTCCCGCACGCGCGCAAGTCCGCGTCTGGGAAGGCACGCTCACTCTGCCCGTCACCGAAGAAGGCAATCCCGATCCCAATCCGGCTTTCGATCAAAAAGCCACCACGCGCTTCAACTATCCCTACACGCTCCGCGAAGAACTCACCGGCGAACGCCGCAACCACGACCTCCGCGCCATCTATCTCGAAAACGAATATCTGAAATGTTCCGTGCTGCCCGACATCGGCGGCCACGTCTACACCTGCATCGACAAAATCAGCGGCCAGCCGATGTTCTATGCCAATCCATCGCTCAAAAAAGCGCAGATCGGTTATCGCGGCGCATGGGCGGCCTTCGGCGTCGAATTTAACTTTCCCGTTTCACACAATTGGATGTCGATGTCGCCCGTCGATTTTTCGTACGCGAAACACGACGACGGAAGCGCTCAGCGTCACCGTCGGCAATATCGATCGCGTCTACGGCATGGAATGGAGCGTCGAGCTCGTCCTGCGTCCCGGCTCGACCGTTCTCGAACAGCGCGTCCGCCTCAGCAATCGCAACGACATCCGCCAGCGCTTCTACTGGTGGAGCAACGCCGGCGTCCGCGTCTGGGACGACTCCGCACATCCAATATCCGATGCGCTACGCCGCCGAGCACGGCTTCGCCGCAATCGAAAAATGGCCCATCGATGCGCAAGGCAAAGATCTCAGCATCATCAAAAATCAGACCGACGGCCCCGTCTCGATGTTCGTCCACGGCAGCCGCGAAGATTTCATGGGCATCTGGAATCCCCATTCGAACACCGGCACCGCACACTTCGCGCGCTACGACGAACTGCCCGCGAAAAAAATCTGGTCCTGGGGCGTAGATGCCGACGGCCTCGACTGGCGCAACGCACTCTCCGACGACAACAGCGCTTACTCCGAAGTTCAAGGCGGCCTCTTCCGCAATCAAGAAACCTACGCGTTTCTCCAGCCGCGCCAACACATCAGCTTCACCGAATACTGGATGCCCGTCCGCGAGCTCGGCGGAATCTCGCGCGCGAATCTCTCCGGCGTCGTTCACCTCGAACGCAAAAACGACTCGCTCGTCATTTCACTCAACGCGAACCAGAAATTTCCCGACGCCACGTTGCGTTTCCTCGACGGGACCAAGACACTGCTGAGCGAAAAACAAAATCTTCACCCGACAAAACTTGGACGAAGTCCGTGCCGCTTCCGGACACCGCTCAAAAATACACATTCGAACTGCAAGCCAAAGACGGCACCGTCCTTCTTCGACAAACAGAAGGGGAATACGCTGGACCGACGACTCCAACATCAAGCTCGGCCCGCAGCCCAACTACGTAATTCCGCCTGAGAACTCCCGCACCGAAGACGATTGGCTGCAGGCCGGCGACGACAGGGAACTCAACGGCGACAAACTCGCCGCCCTCGACATTTACACCGCCGCATTAAAAAAATTTCCGACGAGCTTCGAACTCCAAAAAGCCACCGGCCGCCTTCTTGTCAGCCTGAAGCGACTCGAAGACGCCGAGCCTCTGCTCGCCGCCGCCCACGCTCGCAACACGACCGACGGAGAAGTCTCCTTCTATCAAGGCCTGGCGCTCGAAGCGCACGGCAAAGGCCCCGAAGCCCTCGACGCCTACCAGGCCGCGATGCGCTCGCCCGAGCATCGTGCCGCCGCCGCTCTTCGAATCGCCGAATATCAATCTCGCCACGGCAAATTTCGCCGCCGCACGCAAAATCAATCGCCGAAAGCCTCGCCGCCGCTCCCGACGATCTCCGCGCGCAAGAACTCCAAGTCGCCCTCACCGCCGCCTCAGGCGACACGCAGTCCGCAACAAAACAAGCCCAACTCCTCCTCCAAAAATTTCCCAACAGCGCCTTCCTCCGCGAAGAAGCCGGCACTCCCGATCTCGCTCACCTTGCCGCCGATCCCTACCGCGTCACGAAAATCGCCGGCGAATACCTCCGCCTCGGCTTCTATTCGAAAGCCATCAAAGTCCTCTCGCGCACCTATCCGTCCGTCCCCGCCGATCAACACGAGCCCGGCATCGGTCTCCCGCAAGACAATCCTCTCGTCATCTATTTGCTCGGCTACGCCCGCGAAAAATCCGGCGAATCTGCCGCAGCCCAACCGATTACGCCCGCGCCTCAAAACTCTCCACTCTCTACGTCTTCCCCAGCACCAACGAAGACCGCGCCGCCCTCGAATCCGCTCTCCGCTCCAATCCAAACGACGCCACCGCCCACTACCTCCTCGGCACATTTTTCTTCTCCCGCGCCATGACAACCGCCGCCCTCCGTGAATGGAACGCCGCCCGCGATCTGCAGCGCAAAAATCCCCGCGCTCGACGCGAGCCTCGGCTGGGCGCTCCTCCACGAAACTCACGACACCGAAAAAGCTCTCTCCGTCTTCGAAGATGGAATCGCCAACGATCCCAAAAACTCCGTCAACTATTCCGGCGCAACCACCGCTCTCGCGATCCTCGGCAAGCCCGCCGCGGAACGCGTACAAATCCTCGAACGCTATCCCGATCTAAAAACCATGCCGACCCCGCTTGTCTACGAACTCGCACTCAACAAAGCCGAAGCCGGCGATTTCTCCGGCGCAACCTCACTTTTCCACGACAGATTCTTCGGCAGGGAAGAAGGCGGCACCAACGTCCGCCAAGTCTGGATCGAAGTAAAACTCGAACAAATTCAATCTCTAGCAAAAAATGGCCAATGCAAAGAAGCCCTCGCCGAAGCCGACGCAATCGGAAAGCCTGTAGCCGGATTGGACTTCACGCAAAACGGCCTCGAAGCATTTCTGAATTCCGCTCGCACAAAATATTTTCTCGCCAAAGCTCAGAATTCCTGCGGCGAAAAATCCGAAGCCGCAGCCCAATTCAAACAGCTCGCCGCCGACACCGAACACTCCAATCTCTTCTGGGCAAATCAAGCCGCAAAGCATCTCCCCGACTACAACTCAGCCCAATGGAACGACCGCCTCAACACCGCCATCTCCCGCGCCGAACAGCAAGCCCAACGCAGCAATTCCAAAGTCACCTGGATGTACATCGCCGGAACCCTCCGCCTCGCCGTCGGACAAACCGAAGCCGGCCGAACCGAACTCCGCGACGCGCTCCTCCTGCCCGACAGCCGCATGACTCATCACTACATCCGCGTCGCCCTGGCCGAATCACTTCAGCGCTAACCCCATATCTATTTATCACTTATCGTCTTCGTCAACGGCTCACGTCACCCAGAAAACCGACCCGTTCCAGGCCTTGGTTATAGAACCATCTTTCCTTCTCATGAGAAAAATTTCACAATAATGATTATTTATTTCTATTTATCTGTTGCTTCCGCCATTCTTCCATGATAAATCCGCTTCACACGCTTCTTAGGGGGAGTCCAGGTATGCATCGTTTTCTCTACACTTCTGTCTCTTTGTTCTCACCGCCTTGCTATCCACTACCACGCCTTCGGCCAAGGCACCGATCTCGGCACAGTTCGCGGCGTCGTCACCGACTCCGCCGGAGCCGTAATCCCCGAACGCCTCGGTCACGATCACGGACACATCCACCGGTGCCGTCCGCGCGACGACCACGAACGGCCAAGGCAACTACGAAATGTTCGGCCTCAAGCCCGGCACCTACACGGTGAACATCACCGCGTCCGGCATGTCGCGAACTGCGAAATTAAAGATGTCATCATTCGTGGCAGCGACGTCGCCAGCGCCGACGGCCAACTCAAAATCTCCCAAGGCTCACAGAGCGTCACCGTCTCCGCCGAGTCCGTCTCCATCGACACCGAAGACCAAACCATCTCCGAAACGATCAGCAGCACCGGCGATTACCGAACTCCCGCGCGACAGCCGCGACGTCTATTCCTTCCTCTATCTCAATCCCGAACATCACGCAAGGCTCCGCCGACGGCGAATTCAAATTTCTCGGCGCACAAAGCTACGGCGCCAGCTTCTCTCTCGACGGCCAGCGCTCCAACGGCGGCATCTTCGGCGAGCCCACGCAAAGCAAGCCTTCGCTCGAAGCCGTCGGCGAAGTAAACATCCTCACCTCCGACTTCAGCGCCGAATACGCCGGCATCGCGAACGTCCGCGTCAACACCAAGCGCGGCGGCTCCGAATATCACGGCTCGATGTTCTACAACAACAAAAACTCCGCTCTCGCCGCCTGGACTCTCGACGACCTCAACGGCAAAGCGAATTTCGCTCCCAGCTGCGTTCCAGAGCAAGTACCCGAATCCCTACTTCAACGAAAACGATCTCGGCGGTTCAATCGGCGGCAAAGTTCCAAAGCTGGGCAAGACATGGTTCTTCGCCGCATACGAGCGCGATTACAACGTCGCGCCCGTAAAATTCCAGTCGAACACAGTCGCTCATCCCGACCTGTACACCGGCAATTTCACGCAGATCGCCGACGACGCGAAAGCCGCTCGTTCCTGACGCCACTCTCGCGCAGATGACGCCCACAGAAATCGCCACCGACACGATCGACTCCGGAAACGGCGACGGCAGCCGCAAGTTCGTGCAAATTCCACAGCGCCTGCTCAATCCGTCCACGCAAGCCCTCATCAACACGTACTTCCCCCAAATCGGTCTCACCGCTCCGATCAACCCCGACACCGGCAGAATCCCCGGCGGCTATCAAACAATTCTCCCCGGCAACTCCACCCTCGACAGCGGCGTTCTCCGCATCGATCACGACTTTTCCGATAGCGATCACCTCTACGGCGTTTACGACGCATCCGCTCAGACCAGCGCGACAGAACGCCGTCGTGAATCCCTATCCGGGTCTCGGCCTCACGCAGGTCAATCGCCGCAATGACACGCTCTCGCTCTCCTACACGCGTTCCATTTCGACAAATCTCATCAACGAAGTCCGCGGCGGCTTCAACCGCGAGAATCTTCTCCAGCACAGCAACACCACGCTCGAGAGCTTCCTCGGCAGCATCGGTTTCAGCCAGGCCGACATCGATGCCTACGGCGCCGCCACCGGCCCCTTCGCGCTCTCGACTTTCGGCCATCCCGCGATCAACTTCAGCAACACCTTCGCCACCTTCACCAACGGCGGCCGCAACACCTTCCGCCCGCTCGACCAAAACCTCATCACGTACGGCGACACGCTCACCTGGATCAAAGGCAAGCACGCCTTCCGCATGGGCGGCGACATGGTTTACAACGAAGCGCAAGACGGCTTCGCGCTCAATCGCGGCAATGTCGCGCGGCTCGATCACCTACGGCGGCTCCGGCCTCACGCCTTTCACCAACTTCCTGCTCGGGCAATCCCGGCACGTCGGTCAGCACCGTTTCCGATCCGCGTCCCGCGATGGACGTCCACAACTGGGAGAGCGGCTTCTTCTTCCAGGACACCTGGAAGCTCACCAACAGAATCACGCTCAACCTCGGTCTTGCGCTATGAACTGATCACGCCGTTCATCGACAAGAACGACCTCATCGCCAACTTCGATCCCGATTTCGTCGATCCCGCCACCGGCCAGCTCGGCCGCTTCGTCATTCCGTCCAACAAGACGCTGGAATTCCTCGATCCGCGCATCGTGAATTTCGGCTACGTCCTCGCCGGCAACTCCGGGCTTGGACGTAGGCCGCGGCGTCGTACGCACCGACAAGAACGATTGGTCTCCGCGCATCGGCATCGCCTGGCGCATCGGCAACAAGTCCGTCATTCGCGGCGGCTACGGCATCTACTACCCGACCTCCGCCGCTCAGGGCATTCGCGATCCAATCGCCACAAACCCATTCAACCAGTCCGTCACCAAAAGAGGCACCGAGCCTGGCCGGGCAACGGCGTCGATGGCATCAGCCCGGTTTCCGGCGGCAACGTTTCGCCGACCGGCAACACGCCCGCGGTCAACGTCGTTCCATTCGGCATTCATCAGCCGCGCATCCATCAGTACAACGTCACCTACGAGCGCGAAATCGGCTGGGACAGCGTCATCCGCGTCTCCTATCTCGGTTCCACAATGCACGGCCTCATCGCCGGCAAAGATCTCAACCAGGTCGCGCCCAGCAACACGCCATTCGGGGTCACCGCCGTCGACGACGACGGCAACCTCCTCCCGGCACAATCTGCGACCCAACCCAGTTCAATTGCGGCATCTCACCGGCCGACGCAGCGCGTTACCGCTTCCCGGCCCTTGGCGACTTCGTCCTCAGCTACGGCAACTACGGCCACGCGCAATCCAACGCGTTCCAGACTCAGTTCGAACGCCACTACAAAAGCGGCCTGTTGCTCAATCTTCGCCTACACCTATCTCGACCAGAAATCGTCGGCGCTCGACACCGGCAACTCCAGCCTGGGCGGCATCGCCTACGATTCCCAGAATCCCAACCAGGACTACGGCATCGACGGCTACACCTCGAAGCATCGCTTCGTTGCTTACGGTGTCTGGGATCTTCCCGTCGGCCGTCGCCGCCAATACGGCGCGAACATGCGTGGTTGGGAAGACGCCATCATCGGCGGCTGGTCCACTACCTTTAATATGTTCGCCAAGTCCGGCACCGGCTTCACGCCGTTCTGGATCTGCGACGATTGCAATCCCGTCGAGCCCGGCAACATCGGCATCTCGAGCGTCGACGCCGTCGGCGATTTCAACGCCGAGCCGTCCTATCGCCCGACCGTCATCACCAAGAACTACAACCAGAAAACCGGCGACAGCATCTGGAACGCTGCTGCCTTCGGCCTGCCTTCGGTCGGCGCCGACGTCTTCTCCAACCCAGCTAACGCCAAGCGCAACCTGCTCTATGGCCCCGGCACTTGGGGCGTCAACCTCGGCGTTCACAAAGACTTCCACTTCGGCGAGCGCTGGACCGCTCAGATCGGCGCCGACGTCGACAACGTCTTCAACCATCCGTTGTTCTCGCCCGACGCGGACTCCGGCGGCGGTGGCGGCAGTTTCGCTTTGCTCGGCGACTTCAACATTCGCGTCAATCCAACGACCGGCGCGCTTCTGCCGATCGGGCAGGGGCATCCAGAGGACATCATCCCCAATCCGGATTTCGGCCGTTTGATCAACAGCTTCTCGCAGGAAGGCGTGGACAGCCGTCGCACCGTTCGCCTGCGGCTGCGAATTACGTTCTAACACCCCGGAAGCAGTGCAATCGGTGCAAAAGAAAATGGGCGGCCGTGAAATTTGAGCCGCCCATTTTCTTACTCGATTTTGTAGGGGCGGGGTTTACTCCGCCCGGCGTCAACACGATCGCGCTGCATCGCGGCTGCGGATTTGCTGGTCGTGTCGGGCGCAGCACTGCTGCGCCCGACGTCTGCAGGTCCGATGCACTATCGCTCGTTCGGATCTATGACCTGCGTTCGTTCGTTGTCTAGTGATTCGCTGCCGCGCCGGCGCGCTCCCATCGGCGAACACTCTCTCTTCGGATGAGCTCCGTCGGCAGCAGCAGTTGTTGCGGCGGCAAGTTCGGCTCTTGAATACGGCGCAGCGTGAATTCGGCGAGATGCGTCCCCAGCTCTCTCGGAAATTCGCGCACAGAGGTCAATCCTGGATGCAGCACGTCGCCGATCGTGTCGTTGAAACCGGCCACGCTCACGTCATCGGGAATCCGGATGCCCGATTCTTGCAGCGCCTGATACACGCCCGACGCCGCCTGGTCCGTTCCGACAAACAGCGCCGTCGGCCTTTCGCCGCTCGCCAGCAACGACTTCACCGCCAGGTATCCCAGCTCCCGATCTTCCGAATGAATTTCACTGAATCGCGGCTCCAGCCCCGCTTCCTTCATCGCCTCTTCATATCCTTTGGCGCATCGCGCGAACCACGGCAGCCGCAGATTGCCGATGTACCAGATCGCCGAATGCCCCTGAGCGATCAAGATGTCGCGTAAGCTCCGCCGCGCCACGCACGTCGTCGGTGTATACGCAGTCGCATTCCTCCGGCCGCCAGTCGCCCACAATATTGTTTCCCACCACCGCGAAAGGAATCCGCCTCTCCCGCAGCGCCGCCAAAATGCTTACCGAATGCGTGCCGCTCAGGATCACGCCGCCAGGCCGGTTTGTCTTGGTCAGCGCGTGGGGCAGCTGCAAATTCGCCGGCGGCGCATTCAGGTCCCGGCGAAACGAAATGAATTGCAGGTCCCAGTCGTTCTGGGCGCAGTAGCCCTCCGCGCCCAGCAGGACCTTGGACTGGAATTCGTTGACGATGTCGCGATTCCCGAGCACAAAAGCGATGGTCCGGTTCTTCCGATTCAGCGTGAGATCGACGCCAAGTTTCTTCGCCGTGGCAAAGACCGCCGCCTGAATCTGGGGATCGACTTGGGGGTTCCCGTTTGCCACGCGGGACACTGTCGCTGGACTGACTTTGGCGACGCGTGCTACGTCGAGCAGGCGGGTTTTCGGGGTTTTCATAGGGCTATCAATATCCTAGAATTGCGATGTGGTGTCCAATGGAATTTTGCACGCATTTAGATGTCAAATTTCCGAATTGCTGGAAATTTGATTAGTAATTAGTGGAAACGAAGAGATAGTGTTGCGGTCACGGATTCGTTTGTCGACGAGGATCGGTCCAGACAGCGGGTGCTATCGGGTGCAACTCGAACGAGTTTCAGTTTTGGGGCCAGGAGACGACGTGCAGGTCAACGTATCGCCGAGTAAACCGGAAGTAGGATCCGCTGCCGCAAAGCATGCTGCGAAATCGCTTCAACGGGTCTTGGCTAAGTCCGAAAGCGTCCGGATCGTCGCCGCCACGGGCGCCTCACAAATCGACTTCTTGCAATTCCTCACCGCAGCTCCCGGGATCGATTGGCACCGCGTCGAAATGTTCCATCTGGATGAGTACATCGGACTTCCCGTCACTCACCCGGCTAGCTTCCGCAATTATCTCATGGAGCGGTTCATTCGAAAAACAGGTATCCGCCGCTACCAGCTGCTGGACGGTGAACAGAATCCCGCGGACGTCGTCCGCGCCGTAGGGAAGGCACTGAAGTCCGCCCCCATCGACCTCGCGTTCGTCGGAATCGGCGAAAACGCCCACCTGGCGTTCAACGATCCGCCCGCCGATTTCGAAACCGAAGAACCTTATTTGATCGTCGAACTCGATGAGGCCTGCCGCTACTCAGCAGGTCAACGAAGGCTGGTTCAAAACCATTCCCGAGGTTCCCGCTCGCGCCATCTCCATGTCCGTGAAACAAATCCTGAAGAGCAAAGAGATCATCGCCGTCGTTCCCGGTGCGCAGAAAGCGCGCGCCGTCAAAGCCTGCCTCGAAGGGGAAATCAGCCCCATGGCGCCCGCTTCCATTCTCCGCACACATCCGAACACCACCATATATCTCGACACCGAATCGGCATCGCTTTTGACGCGAAGCCACGACTCGATCGATCTAAAAGGGAAGAGGTAAACAATATGAGCTCATCCGAAAAATCCCAGGAATCCCCCAGACACAAGATAGCAAAGTCGGTCGCCGCGAATTCATTCAAAAAGGAGCCTTGCTCGCCACCGCGACCGCCGCGGCCAGCTCCACTGCGCTCTCCTACTGCCGCATCGCCGGCTCCAACGATCGCATCTCCATCGGCCACATCGGCATCGGCAGCCGCGGCTCCGAACTCGATCGCATGGTCGCTCAGCTCAGCAAATCCAAAAACGTCCAGATGGTCGCCGTCTGCGATCTCTGGACCGTCAATCGCGATCGCGCCGTCGCCTTCAATACAAAGGCCTATGGCGCCGCGCCGCAAATCGCTGCCGTTCCCGAAGAACTCCTCAAGATCAAAGAAATCGACGCCGTCATCATCTCCACGCCCGAGCACTCCACTCGCCCCTGCTCAAAATGGCCATCGAAGCCGGCAAAGACGTCTACTCCGAAAAGCCCATGGGCAACGTGCTCGCCGAAGTCAAAGCCGCTCGCGACGCCGCGCTTAAAGAGCAAACAGATCGTTCAGATCGGCACCCAGCATCGCAGCGAAGCCTACCAACTCGCCGCTCGCGAATTCATCCGAACCGGCGCCGTCGGCGACATCACCAAATACGAAATCGAGTGGAACTACCACGGCCCGCGCTGGCGCGGCCGCCCCGAA
The DNA here is from genome assembly GCA_963850795.1 of uncultured Acidobacteriota bacterium. Classification (GTDB taxonomy): domain Bacteria; phylum Acidobacteriota; class Terriglobia; order Acidiferrales; family UBA7541; genus Acidiferrum. Next base: position 158,291 of record CAWKNS010000038.1, read on the forward strand.
GTGAAACAAATCCGCGAGCAAGACACGAACTGGCCCGTTTGGCTCATGACCAAGCCGGCGCGCCCGTTCGATCCGCAACTCTATTTCGAATTCCGCCTCTTCAAAGAATTCTCCAGCGGCATCGCCGATCAATGGATGAGCCACGGCATCGATCTCGTGCCACTTCTTCATGGACGAGCAATTTCCCGAATCCGTCGTCGCCAACGGCGGCATCTTCGCCTGGCACGACGGCCGTCAAAATCCCGACACCTTCCAGGCGTTGCTCACATATCCCAAAGGCTTCATGGCCAGCTACACCACCAGCTTCGGCAACGACGCCCCCAGCTTCACCCGCATCATGGGCAAAAAGGGAACTATGTTTAACACCGGCGGCGAAGGCAGCCCCCGCTGGCAATTCGTCAACGAAGCTGGCAATCACGAAGACGATTTCGACGTGGACAAAAAGCGCGTCACCAAAGACATTCTCCTGCCCGGCGACAAAGCTCTGCCGCCCGCCGGCATGGGCGACGAAGATCTCTCCCACCTCACAAACTGGTTCGAATGCCTGCGCTCCCGCCAGCAACCCAACGCCACCGTCAACCACGGCTTTTCCCACGCCGTGGCCATCATGATGGCCCGCGACTCCTACTGGTCCGGCAAACGCCTCTACTTCGACCGCACCACCGAACAAATCACCGACACCCCGCCTGCAAAATAAAAATTGGGCGACGGTGCGCTAAGCAGTGACTGCGCCCTCCTCGATCATGTAGGGGCGCAGCATCGCTGCGCCCCATGTCCGCACGATCTACCCCTCGTCGTGGCTCTTGGGTGCCGCACCCTCCGCTTTCAGAGGGTGCGGGTTTAGACGCAGCCTCGCCCGAATCGCAGCGACATCCCGCGGCCAAGTTGGTCCCGCACCTTCCTGGTTCTCAGGGGGGCGAGATTTTTCTGCGATGCTGACGCGATTTGTAATCTGCAGCGTGTTGCTCGCGAGCAGAGTCAGCTCAAAATCCGTTCGTCACCCTGTACCCGCGATCGCTTCACAGATCGCGGGGTTTAGATTCAGCCCTACCGATGTCTCAAATTTTCACCACCAAACCCCCGAACTTGTCATCCCGACCGAAGTGAGCCGACGTCTTTTTTTGCGTTCACTTCCTGTGAACGCGTCGGCTCACGCGGAGGAGGGATCCCGGCTTGATTTCAGCTTCATCTCACACGACAAGACCACCTCTGAGAAAGGCTCTATCTCCAAACGATCACAGTCGTAGCGCAATCACCACATTCGAATCCGCAAAACCGGAGAATTGCGCCGCTTCTTCGTCCACGTAAAAAATACCCATTGACAAACCCGTTACCTTTTGATACACTGCTCCATGATACCCCACGACAACTTCGAACTACGCACTCCCGCATCCCCCGCCTTCTCAACGCCTTACACACTCCCGTTTTCCGTATATTTACAACCCATTGATTCCACATCACTTCCGCACTCTTTGGGAAAACATGGGGGTATACCCCTCTCCATCCCATTTCGGAACTCAGCCCCAACCTATCCGACATGCAGGATCAATTTGGAGTGCGGCGCTTCAGCGCCGTCTTTGACAAACGCAGCCAAGCCACCCAAATACCAATTCACGCACGATCCAACACAACCGCCACCCGCTCGAATTTCGCAACAGCGAACAACACACCGCCATTTCACACCTCATTCACAATCCTCGCGCGATCACTGCAGACTCGCTCCCGATTCCTCCTTGACAACCCCAAATCTTCTGCGAATATACCAATGCTAAGCGTTTAGAATGCACTATTTACGTCGCTATTCAAAGGAGCCGCATGACCGCCCCCGCACCGCAATTTCTCTTCGCTTCCGCACCCGACAGCTGGGGCGTCCTCGACTACCCCGGTCCTTCGTGGAAGCAGTCCTACGAAAAGATGCTCGATGAAATGGTGGACGCCGGTTACACCGGCACCGAGCTCGGCCCCTACGGTTACTTTCCCACCGATCCCGAACTCCTCCGCGCCCAGCTCGAAAAGCGCAAACTCAAACTCCTCGGTTCCTTCGTCCCTGTGAAAATGGGCGACCTCGATGCCGAAAAAGAAGTCATCGAACGCATCCGCAAAGTCGGCGACCTGCTCGCGAAGCTCAAAGCTCCATTCCTCGTTCTCGCCGACGATCAGACTCCCGGCCGCAACGCCTTCTCCGGTCGTGCGAACGATCCGGCGTGTCCAAAGCTGAATGCCGAGCAGTGGAAGCACGTCGGCAAAATCGTCGCCGGCGCCGAAAAAGTCGCGCAGGAATTTGGCCTCGATCTCGTTTTTCATCCTCACGTCGCCACGTACGTGGAAACGTCCGAAGAAACAGAGAAATTCTTCGACGCCACTTCGCACACCGGCATCGGCCTTTGCCTCGACTCCGGCCACGCCTATTACGCCGGAGCCGACCCAGTGAAAGAAGCCGAGAAATTCAAAAGCAAATTGCGCTTCGTGCACATCAAGGACTGCGACCAGAAAGTCTTGATCGAAGCTCGCAAAAACAAATGGACGTTTGAAGAAGCCATCGAACACAAGGTGTTCACCATCATCGGGACAGGGAAATCTCGACTTTCCCGCATTTTTCCGCACGCTGAAGAAAAACAACTACTCCGGCTGGGCGGTCGTCGAGCAGGACGTGAAATTCGACGCCTATATGATTCCCCCGCCGTAAAGCGTCGCCGAAAGCCTCGCCTATCTTGCAGGGCGTAGTCGGTGGCATTCGAAGATTCCAGCGCAGCGGCCCGATAGAGCGCCCTATAGAGCGACTGAGACGATCGATGACGAAGAAATTGGGAGTCGGAGTTCTTGGAGTCGGTGAGATGGGCCGCCGCCACGCGGAAAATCTGCGGCGCCTCGTTCCCAACGCGCAATTGGTCGCAGTTGCGGATGCATTGGAAGAGCGCGCGCGTCAAAGTCGCCGCCGAACTGGAGATCGAAAAATCCTTCGGCAGCCTCGAAGCGATGCTGGAGTGCAAAGGCATCGACGCCGTCGTCATCGCCACGCCGGATAAATTTCACGCTCCCGCCGTGAGCCTCGCTGCCGCCGCCGGCAAAGCGATGCTCTGCGAAAAGCCGCTCGCACTGAATCTTGCCGATGCGCGCGCGAGCCTCGCCGCCGTCGCGAAACACAAAGTCTATTTCCAGGTCGGCTTCATGCGCCGCTACGATCCCGCCTATTCAGCCGCGATGAAGCGCATCGAGGCCGGCGAAATCGGCGTCCCGGTGGTTTTCAAATCGCTGGGCCGCGACAAAGAAGGCCCGCCGCTCTCCTACTACCACTCGCAGATCAACGGAATGCTGTTCTACACCAACACCATTCACGATTTCGATCTCGCGCGCTGGATGGTGCAGGACGAAGTCACCGAAGTCCACGCGTTCACCACCGCGGCGATTCGCCCCGAAGTGACGCAATTCGGCGACGTCGTCGCCAGCGTCGTAAATCTGAAATTCGCCAAAGGCGCGATTGGAAATATCGAATCCCACGCGCAAGCGCATACGGCTACGACGTCCGCACCGAAATCGTCGGCTCCAAAGGCTCCATCCAGGTCGGAAGCCTCCATCGCACTCCGGCGACTTTCCTGACCGCGAACGGAAGCGTCAGCCCGATCGCCGATTATTTCCTCTCGACGTTTGCCGATGCATACTGGCCGAGATGCGCGATTTCGTCGATCGCATCCTGAATGGTCGCGAACCGAGCGTCACCGGCGAAGACGGCTTCAAAGCGCTCGCCATCGCCGCTGCAGCCGAACAGTCTCACTGCCAATCGAAGGTAGTGCGAGTCGAAGCCTGACAATGATCGCTACGCGAACAAATCGTCGATGCGAAGCCGGGAGGCGCGCCGATGACCACGCCAAGCGCTTCCGTCTACAAGAGTCCGCTCCATGAAATGACGCAGACGACGCCGACGTGTCTGTGGAACGACTCCGCGTCCATCTCGGAATTGAAATACTCGCTGGAACACGGCGCCGTCGGCGCAACCTGCAATCCGGTCATCGTCGTCGGCGTCCTGAAAAAAGAATTCGACGCCTGGAAGGGAAGAATCCAGTCGCTCGCAAACGAATTCCCGACCGCGACCGAAGGCGAGATCGCGTGGCAGGTCGTGCGCGAGATGTCGGCCAACGCCGCGGCATTGCTGCAAGCCGATTTTCGAGAGGCAGAACGGCAAGAACGGCCGCCTTTCGATCCAGACCGACCCGCGGCTCTATCGCAACACCGACGCGATCGTGAAGCAGGCGCTCGACTTCAATCGCCTCGCGCCAAACATGATCGTGAAGATTCCGGTGACGCGCGCCGGCATCCCCGCGATCGAAGAAGCGACGTATCGCGGCGTCAGCATCAATGCGACGGTTTCGTTCACGTCTGCCGCAGTGCATTGCCGTCGCCGAAGCGGTGGAGCGCGGCCTTGAAGCGCCGGGAAAAGGAAGGACTGCCGATCGACACGATGGGACCGGTCTGCACCATCATGGTCGGCCGGCTGGACGACTGGCTGAAAGTCGTCGCGGAAAAAGAGAACATCTCCATCGATCCGGGTTATCTCGAATGGGCCGGCGTCGCGGTGTTCAAGAAGACGTACCAGATGTTTCGTGAACGCGGCTATCGGCTTCGTTTGCTCTCGGCTGCGTTTCGCAATCACATGCACTGGAGCGAATTCATCGGCGGCGACGTCGTGATTTCTCCGCCGTATGCCTGGCAGGTGCGCTTCAACGCCAGCGACATTGAAGTCAAACCGCGCATGGAAAATCCGGTCGATCCGAAGATTGTCGATGAGCTTTACAAACGATTTCCCGATTTTCGCCGCGCCTACACGAAGGCGGATTGACGCCGGAAGAATTCGATTCGTTCGGGCCGACGCGCCGAACGCTGCGCCAATTCATCGCGGCATGCGCCGATCTGAATGCAATCGTTCGCGACGTTATGATTCCGAATCCGGACAGAACTGAATGCCTCGTGCCCGTGACATTTTGAACAGCAGCAATCTCTGCTATTGTTCGCTTTGTAGCATGCCAACTTCCAGGAAATCCAGAACGCGGAAAACTCCCAAGGCCGCGAGCATCTCCGACGTGGCGCGCGAATCCGGCGTCTCGATTTTCACGGTCTCCGCCGTCGTCAACAACAAAGCTCACGTCGGTAAAAATCTGCGCGAACGCGTCGAAGCCGCGATCCGCAAACTGAACTACCGTCCGAACCTGATCGCGCGCAGCCTCATCAAACAGAAAACACAGACGATCGGCATGATCGTGTCGGACATTGCGAATCCATTTTTCCCGATGGTCGTTCGCGGCGCGGAAGACGCGGCGCAAAAGCACGGCTACAATCTGCTGCTTTGCAACAGCGACGACAATCTGGAGAAAGAAGATCGCGCCGTCGAATTGCTGCTGTCGAAGCGCGTCGATGGCATCCTGCTAACGAAAGCTGCTGGAGATTTTCAGCCGTCACTGCGCCAGACGATCGACGAAGTGAATATTCCGTTCGTGCTGCTAATGCGCACGTATCCGCAGCTCACGAAGGACGCAGTCATCAGCGACGACTATCAAGGCGCCTACGAAGCGGTGAGGCATCTCGCGCGTTCCGGCCGTAAACGCATCGGGCTGGTCAGCGGCCCGCTCCGCGTCAGCAATGCGAAGGAGCGCTTCCGCGGATTTCGCGATGCGCTCGACAAAAGCGGATTGCCTTCGATCCCGATCTCGTCGTTGAAGGCGATTACCGCATCGAATCTGGATTTCGCGCGGGGCACACTTTGCTGTCGCGACGGCCGGATGGAATTTACGTCGCGAATCACTTGATGACGGTTGGATTTTTGAAGGCGGTTGAGGAAATGGGATTGAAGTGTCCCGACGATTTCGGACTCGTGAGTTTCGACGACTATCCGTGGCTCGGAGTTTTTCGTCCGCGGCTGACGACGGTGGAATTGCCGAAGCATCAACTGGGAACCGAAGCGGTAGAATTTTTGATTCGCCGCATCGAAGGCGACAAAGGCAAGCCCGTCTTGATGAAGCTGCAACCCGAATTGCGTATTCGTGAATCTTGCGGATTCTCGCAATTCGTTTCTGCGAACCACGGAACGGACGCCGCCGAATTGGCGCAACCAGCTTCCATCGAAGTAGCGCGTGTGCGAAGCTAGATCGTCGCAGCCGTGGTGCTACGTTTCGTTCCAGTTGAAAATTTTCGGGCGGATTGTGAACATGCGCGTTTTGACGGCGGCGTAAATCAACCCGACGAGCAGCCAGGCTAAGCCCGCGTATTTCGTCCACGTTTGCAATCCGAGAAGCAGACCGAAGCAAAATACTGCGCCGAAAGCCGGGAACAAAGGCGTCGCGAAAGAATTTTCGGTCGCCGGCACTCTGCGAGAACCAAAAATAGAGAAGCGCCGCGATGTTCACCGCGGTGAATGCCAGCAAGCGCGCCGAACGTGACCATTTCGGCGGCGCGCTCCCACGGAATCGTCAGCACCGCGATGTACGCAATCCCGCCGACGATCCATTCGTTGTAAATGGGATTGCCGCCTTTCGGGCTCAGATGGCCGAACACTTTTTTCGGAAGGACTTCGTCGCGGCCCATGCAATAGAGAAGTCGCGCTGCGCCGACGTGTCCGGCTAATCCGCATGCCAAGCTTGAAACGATCAAGACGAGACCGTATGCCGAAAATAAAATTGCGCCGCCGGCAATTTTTGCTACGTCCATGAATGCGGTTTCGGCGATTGTTGAGCGTTGTGTAGTCGGGCGAGACGATCTGCGCGAGATAAACTTGCAGGCCGCTGAAGAGGCCGGTGAAAAGAAACACGAGAACTGCGGCCAGCAAAACGTTGCGGCGAGGGTTTTTCACTTCTTCGGCGAGAATCGAGACGCCGTCGAATCCGATGAATACCAGCGCGGCGAAGGATGTTCCTGCTGCCAGGGCGCGCAGATTGAAAGTGGCGGGATCGTAGATCGGATGCGTGGTGAACAGTCCGGTCGACGCCTTTGTGCAAGACGATGTAACGAAATGCTTGCACCAAAAATGCGACTGTGACCAAGCGCCATGAAGCCGAGCAGGACTTCGTTGGTGCGCGCGTTGAACTTGATGCCTTGCACGGTCATCAGGGTGATGAGGCCAACGATCACAGCCGCGAGCACTGCGAAGGGAATTTGCGGCACCAGTCGGCGGATCGCCAGGACCGCGTACAACGCGTTTTGAATCGGCTGGAAAAGATATTCGAGAAACATGGTCCAGCCGAGAATGAATCCGACATGCGGGTTCATCGTCTTGGCTGACGTAGGAATAGACGGAACCGGAGGAAGGAAAGACGCTGGCCATGCGGCCGAAGCTGACGGCCGTTACCGACATTGCGACCATGGCGAGCAGGAGAGTTGTTGCGGCGTGGCCGTGCGATAGGACTTGCGCTTCGCCGAAGAGCGGAACGGCGGCGATCGGCGAGGTCAGAATGATTCCGTAGTAGACGAGATCCCACAGGCTCAGCACGCGCTTCAGATGCGGTTGTGCGCTGGGCTGAGGAGTCGCCTGGTTGGTCGCCACGCTATTTCTTCTCGCCTGATTCGTTGTCGGAGTTCGTTCCGAAGAAATAGCGTTCTTTGAGGCGGGCTTTTTCGTACTCGGCGCGAGCGGGTTTCACGGCGTCGATTTCGGAGACTTCCGCGACAGGCACGTCCCACCATGATTCGTAACCGGGAACACATTTTTTGATATCGGTCTCGACGACGATGACCGAAGTGCGCGATTCGTTTCGCCCGCGCTCCAAGGCGCGCTTGAATTCTTCGATGGAGTTGGCGCGAACGGCCCACGCGCCGAGGCTTTCGGCATTGGCGCGATAGTCGATTTGGATCGGGTCGCCGTCGTAGCGTCCGTTTTTTGCGTAGCGATATTCGGTGCCCATGCCTTCGTTGCCGAGGCTGCGGCTGAGGCCGCCGATGCTGGCGAAACCGTGGTTGTCGACCAAAATGATGTTGAGCTTGATGTTTTCCTGGAGCGACGTGACGAGTTCCTGCGCCATCATCAGGTAGGAGCCGTCGCCGACGAGAACGTAGACGTCGCGATCGGGGCGCGCCATTTTTATTCCGAGGCCGCCGGCGATTTCGTAGCCCATGCAGGAGTAGCCGTACTCCATGTGGTAGCCGCCGGGTTCGTGCGTGCGCCAGAGTTTGTGCAGATCGCCGGGCATGCTGCCGGCGGCGTTGACCATGATGTCGGACGGTTTTGTGAAATCGTTGATGGCGCCGATGATTTCGCTCTGTGTGAGTTTATCCGTCGGCGCGAATGCTGTAGATGCGCTCGACTTCTTTTTCCCAAGCGGCGCGCAGGTCGGAAATTTTTGCGCGATAGGTTTCTGTCGACGCGATAGCCGGCGAGAGCGGCGCGCAATTCCTGTAGCGTCACGCGAGCGTCGCCTGTCAGCGGAAGAGCGGCGTGTTTGTACGCGTCGAATTCGGTGACATTGATATTGATGAAGCGGACGGCTGGATTTTGAAATGCGGTTTTCGAGGCGCTGGTGAAATCGGTGTAGCGCGTGCCGATGCCGATGATCAGGTCGGCTTCGCGCGCGAGGATGTTTGCGGCGGGAGTTCCGGTTACGCCGATCGCGCCGACGGATTGCGGGTGATTGTAGGGAAGCGAGCCTTTGCCGGCGTTTGTTTCGCCGACGGGGATTCCGGTTGCGGCGGCAAATTCGTTGAGTTCGCGCGCGGCTTCGGAATAGAGAACGCCGCCGCCGGCGACGATCAGGGGGCGCTTTGCGGAGTTAATCCACTCTGCGGCGCGCTTCAGCTAGATCCTGATCGGCGCGCGAACGCGGGATCGTCCAAACTCGTTTTTGGAAAAAAGTCGTCGGGAAAATCGAAAGCTTCGGTTTGGACATCTTGTGGGAGGGAAAGCGTGACGGTGCCGGTTTCCGTTGGAGAAGTGAGGACGCGAACGGCTTCGGGCAGGGAAGTGAGGATTTGTTCGGGGCGTTGAATGCGATCCCAGTAGCGCGAGACCGGGCGGAAGCAGTCGTTGACGGAGATATCTTGCGATGCCGGGGATTCGAGTTGCTGCAGGACCGGCGCGACATTGCGGCGCGCGAAGATATCACCGGGCAAAAGCAAGACGGGAAGGCGGTTGATTGTGGCGAGGGCGGCGCCGGTGAGCATGTTGGTGGCGCCGGGGCCGATGGAACTGGTGCACACCATCGTTCGCAGACGAAATGATGTTTTCGCGAAAGCGACTGCGGCGTGCACCATCGCCTGCTCATTGCGGAAGAGGTAGTAGCGGAGGCCACCGTCCCTGGATTTCTGGGCTTGCTCGAGCGCCTGGCCGATGCCGGCGACGTTTCCGTGGCCGAAGATTCCGAAGCAGCCTTCGAAAAAACGATGCTGCGCGCCGTCGCGCTCGACAAACTGATTTTGAAGGAATGCGACGATCGCTTGCGCGACAGTGAGGCGTCTTGTCATAGGAAATTGTCCTATCCGAGCATAGCCTCTACACCGCTACGAATCATCCGCGGACTGAGCGGGAGACGGGGATCGGTGCCGTTCCAAGTTTAGCGGATCCAAGAATGCTGCGGGTCTTCGCTGGCGGCGAGAGAGCGGGCCGATCCGGCGAGAAAATTGAGGTAGTAGGTGTCGTAGCCGGGACCGGCGACGACGGTATGGTAGCCGCTGCGCACGAGGACGGTGTCTCCGTCTTTTGTTTTCAGTGCGCGGGTCCCGACTTCGTCGTTTCCGTAAAGATGTTGAAACGCGAAGCTCTCTTCCTTCTGAAACGGAAGTAATAGATTTCGTCGAGATCGGCTTCGGAGGGGAGTTGTGCGCGTCGTGTTTGTGCGGAGGGAAGCTCGACCAATTTCCACCGGGAGTGTAGACCTCGATCACCATCAGTTTATCGGCGGGAAACGCGGGAGTGATCACGTCGACGATCTGGCGGGAGGCGTTGCCGCCGCCGCGGAGATTGGTGGAGATGTCTTTCGGTTCGAGAGGCGCGGTTCGAGCTTCGCTTTCGTTGGGACGCGGCACTCTGCGATTTCGCAGATCGATTCGGCTTTGAACGATGCGGCTTGGTGAGCGGGCAGATATAAGAGTGTAGGGAAATCCGTCGAAGACATTCTTGCGCTTGCCGATTTGCCTGGGGCCTTAGCCCCAGTCTGCGATGCAAGTTCCACCAAGAATGACAAATGCAGCTTCTTCGGCTGCGGTTTTCGCGCTGAAGAATTTCGCCGGGAAGCAGGCGGTGAACAAAGAAGCTCATCCACTCCCACTGGGCTTTTTCACGCGGCAAGTGAAGCAACTCGCCCGACTGGATCTGCTGGCAGCTTAACGGAATGAACCAAAAACCTGTCATCACTCAAGGCGCGCGTCTCCCGGAAGGGTGTGATTGGGATACATGAATATTCTAAACGTTTTGAATACTATGCCGAGGGTTAACGACGATGTCAACGATGGAATGGTGATCGGGCAGAAGAGATGAACCGGAGATGAATAAAAGATTGCGAAAATGTTCAACAAATATGCGACATCGGGCCGTTCATGAGAAATTTACATCGTGGAATTGCGAAGTGACATGGAAGTTGAAAAATCGCTCTTGACCTGACCTCGACGGCATTGGTATAAGGTCTTCAACTAAACGTTAAGAAGTGTCGCGAGCGGTCCAATAAAATTCTTATTCGCCGATGATCGAGAGGAGAAGTTCATGAACGCAAATCAACGAAACTGCTTCAGGAATTCCGCAGCGGTTGCGACCGGGGAGCTGGTTCTTGGGAATCGTGTCGGCAGGGATGATGTGTCTTCTATTCATGCTCGGACTGTCGGGTGTCGCTGGGGCGGCGACGACGGCGGGAATTTCGGGCGTCGTGACAGATCAGACGGGTGCGGCGGTTGTCGGCGCGACTGTCGAGGCGAAAGCGGTCGATACGGGAATTACGGAGCAGGCAGCAGACGAATCCGATGGATTTTACTCGTTCCTGAATCTCGCGCCGGGAACGATATGTGCTGGAAGTGCAGATGACTGGATTTGTGACGTTTCGCGAGACGGGGATTTTGATCGACGTCAACTCGGCGAAAGTTTTGAACGTCAAGCTATCGGTAGGCCAGGTCAGCGAGAAGGTCGAAGTGTCGAGCGATGTCGTGCAACTGGACACCGCGAGCACGCAGGGCGGTGAAGTGATCAGCGGCGACACGATGACGCGGTGCCGCTGGTTACGCGGAGCTACACCGACCTTCTGTCGTTTCAGCCGGGCGTGGCGTCGGTTTCGTCGGGGCTTGCCGGCGGACAGGGCGGGCAGTTCAGCGCGACGGGATTCACGTTTACGAAGGTGTCGGGCGATTCGAATGGTGGCGACGTTTCGGTGAACGGGCAGCGCGAATCGGCGAATGGATTCATGTTGAACGGGGCTTCGGTGCAGGAGCCGGCATTTTCGACGACGGCGATTATTCCGAATCTGGATTCGATCGCGGAATTTCGCATCATCACGAACAACTTTGACGCCGAATACGGGACGTATGCGGGCGGGCAGATCAACGTCATCACCAAGTCGGGCACAGAATCAGTTTCATGGGAGCGCTGTTTGAGTTTTTGAGAAATCAGGACTTTGACGCGAAGAACTTTTTCAGCGCCACGCGCGACGAACACAAGCAAAACGAGTTTGGCGGAACGATCGGCGGGCCGATCAAGCGGGATAAGTTGTTTTTCTTCGGCGACTATCAGGGCAATCGCGTGATCATCGGGCAGTCGGGATCGAGCGGACAGGTTGCGGTTCCGTCGGATGCGGAGCGGACCGGTGATTTTTCGGCGATCGCGGGGCAGTTGACCGGAGTGGTGCAGGGCGATGCGTTGGCGAATCGAACTGTCGACGCGCGCGGGATACACGGTGACGAACGGCGAACCGTACTACACGGCGGGTTGCATGACGACGGCGCAGTGCGTTTTTCCGAACGCAAAGATTCCGCAAGAGCTTGGGCGACACCCTCGACGAATTTGTTGCCGTTCGTTTTGCCGGTAACGCAAACCAACGGCGGCGACGAGCCTATTCGTGCCGGATGCGGCGCTGCCGTCGCGACTGCGCGACGACAAGACGAGCGGGCGCGTGGACTACAACTCCTCGAATCTGGGTTGATCAGCGCCTACTATTTTTTCGACCAATACAAGCAGAGCGTGCCGAGCATCGCGCTGCCTGGATTCGGCAGCGATTTCACGGGGCGTTCGCAGGTGGTGAACATCGGCGACTCGAAGACGTTCGGAAACGGCGCGATGAACGAGGTTCGATTCGGGTACACGCGACTTCACTATTTGATTCACGCGCCAACCGGCGGTGAAGGCGTCGATCCGGGAACACTCGGATTCGTGTTCGGTCCGGATACGTTGGGAATTTCGCCGTCGCAACCGAAGTACGCGCACGTTCCGAACATTCACTTTAATGATTTCTCGTTTGGCGCATCGGGCGGACCGCTCGGCGTGACGGAAAATACGTATCAGGCGCTCGACAACTATCGCAAGGTGATCGGGACTCACACGATCAGCATCGGCGCGCCATATCGATTCACGCAGATGGTGGAGTATAACCTCGGTTCGAACGGCGATTTCACGTTCAACGGGACGGAAACGGGCGATGATTTTGCGGACTTTTTGATCGGTGCGCCGGTGAACTATTCGCAAGGGCAAGGATTTCCGTCGTACGGTCTGACGCGATATTTCGGCGCGTACGGGCAGGATAGCTGGCGATTCCGTTCGAACATCACGTTCAACTATGGATTGCGTTGGGATATCTGCGCGGCCGTGGTCGGAAGAGCACAACGAGATTCAGACGCTGATTCCGGGCGTGCAGTCGCAAGTATTTCCGGGAGCGCCGACGGGCTGGCTGTTCCCCGGCGATCCTGGCGTCCCGACGACGCTGGCACCGACGCGGTATCACAATTTCGCGCCGCGCGTTGGAATGGCGTACTCGCCGAACTTTAACGATGGATTTTTGCGGAAGCTGACCGGCGGAACCGGCAAGACGAGCATCCGCGCGGGCTGGGGAATGTTCTATACGACGTTTGAAGGCGCGACGAACTTTAACGAAATCGGAGACGCTCCGTTCGGCGCGTTTTATCAGAGCCCGGTGCCGCCGGAATTTGCGACGCCGTTCATCGATCGGTCGACGGGATTTGTGGAAGGGCAGCGATTCCCGGTGGCGCCGCCGCCGTTCAATGCGTCGCCTGCGAATCCGGATACGTCGATCAATTGGGCGAACTTTTTGCCGATCGGAACTTCGCCGGCGTTCTGGCACAAGAACGATTTGCCGTACACCGAGCAATATCAGTTGACGATCGAGCGACAGATCGGGTCGGCGACATTACTGAGCATCGGTTACATCGGCGCGCAAGGGTCATCGGTTGCTGTCATCGCTCGAAGCGAACGCGGGCAATCCGGCGACATGCTTGAGCGTCAGCACGATCGCGCAGGTTGCGCCGGGTTCGGCGACATGCGGACCGGGCGGAGAAAACGGAACGTACACGACGGCGGCCGGAGTTGCGGTTGCCGGGACACGCGGGCCCTTCGGAAATAATTTCGGCAGCGAAGGTTTGTTCATCACGGAAGGGAAGTCGAGCTATAACTCGGCGCAGATGAGCTTGCGGCAGCGATTCAAGAGCTGAGCTTCCTCGCGGGTTACACGTATTCGAAGTCGCTCGACAATTCATCGGGATACGGCGAGCAGATTAATTTTCTCGATCCGGGCGCGCGGTCGTTGTCGGCGTTCGATATGCGGCACAACTTTGTCATCAGCTATGACTACGCGCTGCCGATCGATCGGCTGCCGGGTCCACGGCGGTTGGTGCAGGGATGGCGGCTCAGCGGGATCACGCGGTTTTCGACCGGTATTCCTGTGACGCTCGTCGAGACGGATGACAATTCGTTGCTCGGCACTGGCGGTGCGGGAGCGATTTCGCTGCCGATCGATACGCCGAAACTTCACAGCGGGTTCGCTGGGGATTTCCGATCCGCGCAAAGGGACGTACTTCAACATAGCGCTGTTCACGCCGGAAGCGTTGGGACAACTCGGAAATTCGTCGCCGACGGTCGTTCTCTGGGCCGGGATTGAATAATTGGGACATGGCGCTGTTGAAGGACACGGCGATTCGCGAGCAGATGCGGTTGGAGTTCCGCTGCGAATTGTTCAACGCGTTCAACCATGCGCAGTTTCAGTCGCCGGACGGCAACATTGCGGATTTGCCGACGGCGGGGAACAACTTCACGGGAACGTTTGGACGATCGTTGGCGGCGAATCCGCCGAGGATCATGCAGCTGTCGTTGAAGCTGCTGTTCTAGAGCTCGCGGTGATCTGAAGGAAGCAGTTTCTTTCGACGGAAGAGAAAAGTTTGCAGTGACGAACACGTGCCTGACGGGCAGCTGCACTCCCAACACCCCGGGAGGTGGCCCGTCGGGCACAGGGCGTTTTAGGTGTTGAGCAAGTTTGGAGATTCCAGCATCGATTTAAAATCATTTGCGATAATGGCCGCGCTGTTTGGGCGCGATGGGAGATCATTTGAATCGGTTTTTTCAGGATGAACGGCGGATTTGTGTGATTGCGGCGATTGCTTTGGCGCTGCCGTTCTTTTTGCGCTGTCCGCTGACATACGCTCAGAACAAGAAAACATGTGCCGGCGGAAAAGATCGCGTCGTCGTGGTGATCAGTCTTGACGGATTTCCGGCGTACGCGCTGAAGGATCCGCGGCTGCCGATTCCAACACTGCGTCGATTGGCGCGTGAAGGGGCGATTGCGGATTCGATGCAGGCGGTGAATCCTACGGTGACGTGGCCGAATCACACGGCGATTGTTACTGGCGTGGATGCGTCGGAGCATCGCGTGCTGTTCAATGGGCTGCTCGAGCGGCCGGAAAAAGATGGCCCGCCGAAAATTGAGCCATGGCGGGATAAGGATGTGATGGTTCAGTCGCCGACGATTTACGATGCGGCGCATGACGCGGGATTGACTACGGCGCAGGTTGATTGGGTGGCGATCTACAACGCAAAAACGATCGACTGGAAATTTCCTGAGTTGCCTGAGGTCGGGGGCGAGATTGAGCAGAAGCTCATTGCGGATGGGACTGTGACGGCGGAACAGTTTCGGAAGTTTGAGGCGAGCAGTCAGGCTTGGCAGGACGAGATGTGGACGGATGCGGCGGTGAGGATTCTGGAAGATCATCGTCCGAATCTTTTGCTGTTTCATTTGCTGACGCTGGACGATATCAATCACGAATATGGACCGATGAGCAATGCGAGTCTAACGGCGATGGCTTGGCTGGATTCGCAGGTGAATCGCGTCGTGCGGGTGCTGCAGCGGCCGGAGTTTGCGAAGCGGTCGACGATTATCATTGTTTCGGACCATGGGTTTCGCGCGTACCGGCACAGAATTCACGCGAATGTTTTGCTTGCGGAGAAGGGGATTGTGACGTCGGCGCGATGGCAACGGTCGCGGCGATGCGTGGGTGGTGCCGGAGGGTGGGACGGCGATGGTTTATGTGAGCGATCCCGCGCGGAAGGCGGAGTTGGTGCCTAAGCTGAAAACTTTGTACGCGGCGCTGAAGGGATTGAGAAAGTCTACGGCGTCGAAGAATATGCGGGTCCTCGGGCTGCCGACGCCGGCGGAATCGGATCAGGCTCCGGATTTGGTTCTTGCTGCCAAGCCCGACTATGCGTTCTCTGGTGATTCGGCGAAAGCGTACATCACGGACGCTCAGGCGGGACTCATGGGTTTTTGAATTCCGATCCGCAGATGCAGGCGATATTTATGGCTTGGGGCGCGGAGTGCCAAAGAATGCTCATCTCGGCGGCATCACGAATCGCCAAGTTGCGCCAACGATCGCCAAGATTCTGGGGATCGAGTTCGAAGTCGGCGAAGTCGGCCGCGCTTCCTAATTTCGGAAAGTAAGCGGCGAGAATCGATGTAGCCGTCGAAATCAGTAGGATCTCTGAGACAATAAGATTATGTGGATCAGTGCGGCGCGAGCCGAAGGTAAGTCGCGAAGATTGCTCCGGATCCGACGATCGCGAAAATCGCGATGAGCTTCCACGCGAGGTCGTAGTTGTGATGGGTGTCGAAGAGTCCGGCCGACGAACCAAGGGCCGGCCCACTGTCCGACCGAGTAGCCCATGATGATCAAGGCGAGAATTTTGCCGAGTGATGCGGTGCCGAAATTTTCGGAGACGACTAGCGGGATGAGCATGTAGTCGGCGCCCATGGAAAAGCCGAAGATGAGGGCGAATGCCCAGATGGCGGCCGTGGATTGTGGGTGGGCGAGAAGAAGGACGGATGCGCCGATCAGGAAATAGAAAATCGCCATGATGAAGGATTTGGAGAAGCGGTCGGCGATATAGCCGACGACGACGCGGCCGCCGAGGCTGGCGGTGAGCAAGATGCTCAGGTAGCGCGACGCGACTGTTGCGGAGTAGCCGGAATCTTTCAGAAACAAGATGAAATGTTGGATGACGGCGCCGATGGCGCCGATCGCGAGCGTTGAGCCGAGAAGAATGAGCCAGAACGGCGCGGTTTGAATCGGCTTGTGCTACTCCGGCTGAAGGCGTGGCGGTCGGAAGTGCGGCTTTGCTGTCGCCCGATGATTCGCCGAATTGTCTTGGGTCGATGCCGCGGTCGGCTGGATTCGAACGCGTGATCCAGAGTCCCGTCGGGACGAGGACGAGCGCGATCGCTACGCCGATGATTTCGAGCGCGGGACGCCAGCCAAGTTCGCGCGAGATAGTTCACCAAGAGCGGCGCGACTACGCCGCCGAGGCCGAGGCCGAGATAGGCGTAGCCCATAGCTTGGCCGCGACGGCGTTCGAACCAACTTGGCGACCAACACTTGATTGGCAATTGGGCCGGCGAAAACGTAGCCGATCACTTCGACGATGCAGAGAAGTTCGAATTGCCAGAACGCGGTGATTCGGCTCATCAAGATGAGTGAGCCTGCGACGAGTGCGACGCCGCCCAAAATGACTGCTGCGCGCGCCGATGCGATCGATCAACGCGCCGGCGATGATGCCGAAAGGCAATCCGGCGAAAAGAAAGCCGAGGAGAAATCCTTGAGTGAGTTGGGCGCGAGTGAAGTGAAGATCTTGGACGAAGTACGGGTAGAATGCGGGAAAGCCGTAGAAGATGATGCCGACGACGAGAAAGAGATTGAGGAAGGCGGCGAGGACGATCCACCAGCCGTAATAGGTTTCGCCGCTTGTGTTTGCGCTGCTGGGTCGCAGAGTTACTTTGTTCCATGGAGATTGATCGGATCCGATTTGGCGGGTGAGTTGGTCACGGGCAGCGAAGCTTAACCTGAGCGGCGCAGAAATTTCATCCAAATTCCGGGCCGAGAATGGCGCAAAGTGTTTCGGGCTTGCCGGGATGCAAGTTCGGTCCGCGGTACATGCGCGTTAGCAGGCGAACCGGGGAGAATCCGCTTACGCGCAGGAGTTCACCGATGCGGCTGGATTTCAACGCATCGACGATGATGGTGTCGCGCGAAGAACGCTGCAAGAACTGCGAAAGCAGAGTTTGCGCGGTCTTGTCGTCTCGCGTCATCCAGGCACCCATGTGGTCGGCAAACAAGCCGCGACGGCCGAATGCGTAGCCGGATAATTTGCCCTCCTTTTGCGCGACGAGTGTCAGGTCTGGCGCTCGTTCAGTGTAGGAGCGGAGCAGTTCGCTTCGGTCGGCTCCAAAGGCCTGGCGATCGAAAGCCGAGAACCTCCAACATGCCGTCTGCCGTCGTGATCTCATCTGGTGTCATCGGCTTGTTGCTGATGCTTCGTTTCAAAACCCAGCGATCGATTTCGTATTCGGTGACAAAGCCCATTTTTTCGTAGAGCGGCTTTCCGGCGGGAGTCGCGTCGAGTTTGAGGGTGGGGATGCCTGCCCCATCCAAATATTCGACCGCTCGTTGCAAGAGGGTCGTGCCGATGCCTCGATTTCTGTTATCGGGATCGACTAAAACCATTCCGATCCAAGCAAATTTGTCTTCGTAGGAGATCGTGGCGGAGGTACCGACGATCTTGTCGGCGTCTTCCATGACGAAGCATCCGTTGGGGCTGGCGGCGAGAAATCTTTCCCAATCGGCGGCAGTCTGATTCCAACCGATGATCGTGTTAAGGCGAACACCGCCTGGAATGTCTTGCCGCGTCATCACACGAAGGCGCATGAATCCTCGCTCAGAATGAATCGCCAGCATACCGGAATCAGGGCGACTCTCGGCGTGGCTTTGAGTACAATTCTTTCAATCCAAATTTAAAGTCGAGCTAAACACACTACGCAAAGTCCACATGCCGGCCGAACTCAAATCGATCCGCGATGAAGAGCATCTTGAAGAATTGCTGAGCGAGCCGACCGAAGGCGTCGTTCGAACGATGCGAGAACTGGATGGCGACATCATTGTCCTTGGCGTCGCGGGCAAGATGGGGCCGACGCTGGCGCGGATGGCGAAGCGGGCTTCCGACGCAGCCGGCGTGAAGCGCCGAGTGATCGGCGCGTCACGATTTTCGTCGCCCGAGCTCGAAGATCGCCTCGCGAAATGGGGAGTCGAGACGATTCGCTGCGATCTGCTGGATCGTGATGCGCTCGCGGCGCTTCCGGACGCACCGAACGTCGTCTACATGGCAGGAATGAAATTCGGTTCGACGGGACAGGAGTGGCGCACGTGGGCGATGAATGTGTATCTGCCCGGGCTCGTCGCGGAACGCTATCGCAACAGCCGGATCGCGGTTTTTTCCACCGGCAACGTGTACGGACTCTGTTCTGTGTCGCGCGGCGGATCGTGCGAAGACGACGAGCTGAATCCCGCCGGCGAGTATGCGATGAGTTGTCTCGGGCGTGAGCGAATCTTTGAGCACTTCAGCCGGGTGAACGGCACGAAGATGACGATCATTCGGCTGAACTACGCCACTGAAATGCGGTACGGAGTGCTGGTCGATATCGCGCAGAGAGTTTTTTCGGGCAGGCCGGTTTCGGTTTCGATGGGATATCTCAATACGATTTGGCAGCGGGATGCATCGGCAATGAGCCTTGAATCGCTGGCTCATGCAACGGCGCCGCCGAACGTTTTGAATGTCACCGGATCCGCGATTCTAAGCGTTCGAAAACTGGCCGAGGAGTTCGGAGGCCGATTAGGTAAGACGCCGACGTTTGAAGGAAAAGAATCGAGCGACGCGTTGCTCAACGACTCGAGCAAAGCGTTTGCGCTTTTCGGAAAGCCGCCCGTCGCCACCGAACAAATGCTGGACTGGATCGCGGATTGGGTTGCGCGAGGCGGAGCTTCTCTGGCCAAGCCGACACATTTCGAAGAACGCGCTGGAAAATTTTAGTCTCCCGAAAGTTTTGAGCCGATGCCGCCAATAATCGCCGCAAACATTCTGCAAACGATCAAGAAGGGAATCGCTATACCGGCGCATCCGCTGGCGCTGACGGCGGAGCGGCGACTCGACGAGCGACGACAAAGAGCGCTCTCGCGCTACTACATCGCCGCTGGCTCGGGCGGGCTTGCGGTCGGCGTTCACACAACACAGTTTGCGATTCGACAGCCGAAGGTTGGTCTGTTCGAACCGGTGCTGCGGCTCGCGGCGGAAGAAATGGATCGCGCGGACGTGGGGCGTTCCACGCCGCTCGTGCGCATCGGCGGGGTTTGCGGAGAGACGAAGCAAGCTGTTTCCGAAGCAACTTTGTTGCGCGATCTCAAATATCATGCGGGGCTGCTGAGTCTAGGTGCGGTTGCGGCTTGGAATGAAGATCAGCTTCTCGCTCACTGCAAGGAAGTGGCGAACATTCTTCCGATCGTCGGATTTTATCTTCAGCCAGCAGTTGGCGGACGGCTGCTGCCTTACTCCTTTTGGCGGCGGTTTGCTGAAATTGAGAATGTGGTTGCGATCAAGATCGCGCCGTTCAATCGCTATCAAACGTTGGATGTCGTTCGAGCAGTCGCGGAGTCGGGGCGGGACATCGCGCTCTACACGGGGAACGACGACAACATTGTTCTCGATTTGCTGACACCGTTTTCATTCTACCACAAAGACCGACTCGAAGGGGCAGCAGCAATCGCGCCGCATCGCCGGCGGACTCTTGGGCCATTGGTCGGTTTGGACGAAGCGCGCGGTGGAGCTTCTCGATGAATGTCACGCACTCGTCGAAGGTGAACAGCCGATTCCAGCGAGCATGTTGGAGAAGTCGGTACACGTGACCGACAGCAACGCGGCGTTTTTCGACGCTGCAAACAAATTCGCCGGATGCATCGCGGGGTTACACGAAGTTCTGCGGCGGCAAGGACTGCTGGAAGGACTTTGGTGCCTCGATCCGAACGAGGGCCTCAGCCCCGGCCAGAGCGAAGAGATCGATCGAGTCTACGCCGCGTATCCTGAGCTGAACGACGACGAGTTCGTCCGCGAACATCGCGATGCTTGGTTGAAATAGGAAGATTAGGTCGCGTGAACGCGAGCGCGGCTAGGAATTCGTTCTCGAATATTTCGGTAGAAGCAGCATCATCGCGGCGGCAACACCCAACGCAATCGCAAGAACAGTCAGCAGCGAAGTGTAGGAACCCGTTGCATCGAACGCGCGGCCGAGGATTACCGGGCCCGTCGCGCCTGCCGCCGCGTAAAACGTCCAGGTCAATCCATACAACGTTGAGAAAGCGCGCAGGCCGAAATAGCGTGTCAGCAAATATGGCGTGATCGCAGCTTCACCGCCCGCGCCCATTCCGATGAGCGCCGCAGCGAGCAGCCTGCGGAGAAACTGTTCGCTCTGGCGAGAAGCAAAATGCCGCCGGCGGTCATCAGATTGATGACAAACGCGACGCCGCCCTCCAAAGAAGCGATCGAGTAGCCAGCCAGTTATAACTCTGCCCAAGTATGCTGATACCACCGAGAAGCGATGCGCACAAGGCGGCATCTCCGGGAGTGATCCCTCGGTCGGTCAACAGCGCCGAAAGATGCGTGATCGCTCCGTTCATGCTGATCGAACTCACAAACAGGACCGCGACGATGATCCA
Source organism: uncultured Acidobacteriota bacterium (assembly GCA_963850795.1). Taxonomy (GTDB): domain Bacteria; phylum Acidobacteriota; class Terriglobia; order Acidiferrales; family UBA7541; genus Acidiferrum. Next base: position 179,273 of record CAWKNS010000038.1, read on the forward strand.
GAATGCAAAGGTGCTCGCTCCTTGCTGCCAAGTGAGTCCCGAGCGCGCAACTTCGCCTGCACTCGAATATTTCTTCGTCGTACCACGATCGCGAATGTAGCGCCAACTCAGCGGAAGCCCAAGCAACAGAGCGAGCGATGCCTAGCGTGAGATACGAGGCCCGCCAACCCGAACGCGTGACGACCGACTGTGCGATGACCGGCAGAATCATCGCGCCAAGTCCAGCTCCGACCATGACGAAAGCCAGCGCCGTGCCAAGCCGGCGCTCGAACCAAGTCGAGATCGATCGCGCGTACGCCAAATGCGCCGCGCCGTTTCCGACTACGCCGAACACGAAGCACGTCAGATAGAATTGCCAAATTCCCGAGCGCAACAGCGCGAATGACGCGATGCCGCAACCGAAAACTGTCATGCATGGAAGAATGATGCGGCGGGGCCAACGCGATCGATCAAGCGCCCGATGATCGGCGAAGAAAATCCCACCGTCATGGCAGCGATTGCAAAACCAACCGAGATGGCTTCACGATTCCAGCCAAACTGCGCGCTGAGCGGCTTCACGAAAACGGTGAAGGTGTAGACGAACAGAGAACCGAATCCGCCCATCACACCAAGGCAAGCGGCGATCACAACTCGCCAGCCGTAATATCCGGGTTGAGATTCTTCGATTGAGACTGCGTCCGCGACTTTGGATTCTGTGTCTGTGATCATGCTCCGACCGGTCCCGCCATCTGGCGGGCATTAGCATAGCGCTATAAATTGGGCTCACTCTGATAGCGCCGCTGCCGAATCACAATAATTCGAAAGCACTACCAGCAGGCGAGGTTTCTTTGTTTTTTGCTCGGAAAAATTGATGCTAAATATTCCAACCACGAACCGCGAGGCCGCATCCAAGCCACATGTCCGTGATACTCTCAATGCGTCCGGAAACGGTGGCGCCTTTCGAGATGGAGGTTCGCTCGAGCGCGCAGCCGGTCTCGTCCACGCCTTGGGCTTCGGAAGCATCCCACATGATCGTCCGCACCGTCGAACAAGTCCGCCGTGCCTTCCGCATTGTTGCTGGATTTACTCTTCTGCTGGTTGGAGTGGTCATGATTGTCACTCCCGGTCCAGGCTGGCTGGTGATTTTTTTGGGACTTAGCCTTTTGGCGGCGGAATTTATCTGGGCGCGCCGATTGATGGAGCGGATGAAGCGCGAAGGCGAACGCGTGCGCGACGTGGTGTGGTCGATTGGTAAGGGCGCGCCTCCGACGAACGCGACCAGCGATCCCTCTCAAGCACAAAAAACCGAATAAAATCGGGCGGTAAATTTCAACTCAGATTCCGTGGAGCAACGAATGGACGTAGGTCTGATTGGTCTCGGCGGCATGGGCACCGGCATGGCGAAGAGTCTTTTGCGCGCCGGTCATGCAGTGACAGTTTTCAATCGCACCCGTGCGCGGGCCGACGCTTTGCGTGCGAATGGCGCAACGGTTGCCGCGACGATCGCGGATGCTTGCCGCACTGGAATCGTGATGACGATGGTTGCCGATGATGCGGCGCTCGAGTCGCAAGTATTCGGCGACACCGGCATTCTTGCTTCGCTGCCTCGTGGTGGGATTCACATTTCTTGTAGCACGATCGGCGTGGCATTGAGCGACCGCCTGACCGCGGCACACTCTGCCGCCGGGCAAGAATTCATCTCATGCCCGGTTTTTGGTCGTCCCGATGCTGCGGAAGCCGGGCGGCTTGCGGTGGTAGCTGCAGGACCAGCGGCTGCGGTGAATCGCTGCAAACCACTGTTCGAAGCGTTCGGCCCGAAGCTGCTGATTGCCGGCGAAAAGCCTTCGCTCGCAAACGTCGTTAAGCTGTCTGGAAATTTTCTGATCGCCAGCGTTCTCGAATCTCTGTCCGAAGCGATCGCCTTCGCACGCAAGTCCGGAGTTGACGCCGCTACCCTGTCTGGATTTTCTGACTTCGACGCTTTTCAATGCGCCCGTTTACAAAACGTATGGCGGCCTGATCGTGGAAGGGAATTACGACAAGGTTGGCTTTGCACTTCCACTCGGGCTAAAGGACGTGCGTTTAGTTCTGCAAGCGGCTGAAGCGAAAAGCGTCCCCATGCCGATCGCCAGCGTCGTGCGCGACCGATTCCTCACCGCTATGGCGCGCGGAAATGGGAATAAGGACTGGTCCGCGCTCGGGTTGATTGCCGCCGAGGATGCCGGACTGCCGCCCGCCTAGGCGTGCCTCGCACCTCCGAAGGTAGAGCGAAAACTACCCTGAGGAAATGAACTTCCCTCCCCAAAGGGCCAATTTATCCCTCGGGCCAATGTTTTGCCGAAAACCTCCCAAGAAGGACAAGTCTTTGCACATTGGCCGGGCGTTTTACACTTTTGAGACAAGTACAAGCGCTCTAAGACACCTAAAATCAGCTAGATAGCTTAAGCCCTGTCCTAAGGGTCAGCCCTGCCGTGGCCCACCGCTTGCTACTCCAAGGTACAGAATTTCGTGTATTTGCAGTAGCGCAGTTCTGCTTGCGTTTGTCCCCAGACGTCAGCCGGCTCAGGTCGGGCCGCATTGCTGACGTGTCAAGCGCCGCGCTGAAAGGCAGCGATGAATCTGTGCCAACCGGCACGGACCGCCTTTTGGCCTGGCATGAGATCAGTTCGCAGCTTCCCGGAGGATTTACATGGGAGGGCGGCTGGTTCATCCGCGCTGTACCTACGGGTCCGGGATCCGAGACGAACGTCTCTTTCTGTCCCCAAAAACGGCCAAATTTTTGATTCGAACTTTTTAGTGCGAAGGGCATTCAGGAGAGCATACTTGCAACCTCGAAATACAAAATCCCTGCCTCAATTTATGAGCCGTTGGCGCGTCGCGCTCGGCGTCGCCCTCGTTCTTTTGGTCGCGGGTGTCGCGGCCTATGCCGACTATCCCGGCATCACGTACAACTATTGGGTTGATTTTGAAGGTGCGGCGCTCGGCGTTGCGCCAACTACGACGACGCTGGCGGCTTCCACGCACGGCACCGGCGAGACGTGGATCATCAGCAATCCGGTCAATTCGCTAACGGTCGTTTCAAACGCGCAGAGCGGTATCTCCGGCGCGACGGGCACCCGCGGATTGCAATACAGCGACCCGACGGGAGCTGCCGCGTACGTCGGCATGTACCTTCCTTCGACGCAAACGTCGGTGTCGATGGGCATGTGGTATTGCACGTCGAATCAGAGCGCGTCGGGCTACGCCTACCAGGAAGGCCCGCACTTCTTCGGCTTCTACAACAACGCGTTCGGCCCGATATGGCGATTGAGCGACGAGCGCAATTCCGTCGATAACACGCGCGAAATTCGTATTAGCCCCACGGGTCCGGATTCGACTTCACTCCGCCGCATTCCAGTCTCGGACAGCACTTGCTACTGGATTTCGACCAAGCTCGTCAAAGGTTCGTCGATCACATTCAATCTTTACGACACGAGTTTGAATTTGCTCGGTTCGGTGAGCGCAGCGGACACCTTCAATCAGTCGGTTGATCTGGTGTGGCTCGGCAATGAGGTGAAGACGTCTTCCAACCTCGCGTACAGCGACCGCATGGACGACTTGATCGTTGACTACACGACCGCAACTTTTCCGCTGCTGCCGAAGCTGGCGCCGCCGGCAATCGGGGCGGTGAGCACGTTTGCCGGAAACGCGCAGCACACCTCTGCTTACGTGCCGACATCGCAGGATCTCGGCCGCGTGAAGTGGACGACGAACTTGAATTCGAACACGGGCGGCGCGACGTCGCGCTATGCCTCGCCGGTGATTACGGCGGCGAACACGGTGATCGCTCCGACGCAAATCGCGGGCGGCGCGTTCCAGTTGAACGCGTTCACGGGTTCGACGGGCGCTTCGCTCTACGCGCTTTCGACGGATTACGTCGCGCCGACATCCACGACCACGCCGGCCTATCAGCCGTTGCTCGTGAACGGCGCCAGCGGTACCCGCCTTTACTACGCGGGCGCGGGCGGCACCATCCTCTATATAACGAATCCGGACTCGGCAACGCCGGGCACACCGGTTCGCCAGGTGTTTTACACCACGCTGTCGGACTATCAGACGCGTGCGGCGAGCTTTAACTCGAGCGTCTTCATCAATACGCCGCTGACGGCGGATGCGAATGGCGACATTTTCTTCGGCTTCCGCGTCCAGGGAACTGCTCCGTCTCCTCTGGGCACGCAGGACGGCTTCGCTCGAATCGATGCCAGCGGCAACGGCACGTTTGTGTTGGCGGGAACTGCGGCGGCCGATGCGACCGTATCGCACGACGCCCAGAACTCGGCGCCGGCGGTTTCGAACGACGGCACGACGGTTTACTTCGCTGCGAAATCGGCGAGCACCGATAATTACGCCTACCTCGTCGGGCTCAACAGCAGCACGCTGAGCACGAAGTACCGCGTGTTCCTCAGCGATCCGCGCAACGGCAACGCTGCTGGCGTGTCTGACAACAGCACCGCATCACCGGTCATCGGTCCGGACAACGACGTTTACTTCGGCGTGTCGGCGAATCCCGACAACGGTTCGCGCGGCTTCCTGCTGCATTTCAGCAATGACCTGACCGTGACGAAAACACCGGGTGCATTTGGCTGGGACAATACTCCGGCCGTCGTTTCGAACTCGATGGTGAGTTCGTACACCGGTTCATCGACGTATCTTCTGCTTTCGAACTACAACGACTACGTTGGCCAAGTCGATGGCCAGGGCGTGAACAAAGTCGCGTTACTTGATCCAACGGCGACCGAAACCGATTCGCATTCCTCTTCGAACGGCCTGACCGTGATGCGCGAAGTTCTCAACATCGCCGGACCAACGCCGGATGCGGCGAATCAGAACTCGACATTCCCATCGGCGGTGTTGCCGTGGCTTGGGAACGCATTCGCTGTGAATGCGTCGACCAAGACGGTCATTCTTCCGTCGTCCGACGGCAATCTCTATCGCTGGAACGTCTCCACCAACTCGATCTCGCAATTCCTGAATCTCGGCGCAGCGGGCGGCTCGCAGAACGTTCCGACTGTCATTGGCCCCGACGGCTCGACGTACACCGTCAACGGCTCGACGCTCGTATCGGTGCAAGGACTGAGCGGCGTCGGCGTCAATGTGACGTCGTCGAATCCGGATGAGCGCACACTCGCAGCCGGCGTCCCCGTGACCTTCACCGCGACCGTCACGAATGGCGGCGGCAGCGGCACCCCGTCCGGCACAGTGACGTTCACGGATACTGTATCGACTGTCGTCAGCGGCAGCCTCAATACCACGACAAACACGCTCGGCTCGGCCTCGCTCAATGCCAGCGGCATCGCGATTCTCACTCCGGTCGCGCTAACAACTGGCAACCACTTCATCGCCGCAAACTACGGCGGCAACGGCACGTTCCCTGCGGGCTCCGGCGGCATGGTGCAAGTCGTTCACAACGGCGGATCGAGCACGGCCGTTACCGCGACGCCGAATCCCTCGAACCTCGGCCAGTCGGTCACGTTCAACGTCACGGTCGCTTCGGTTCCGACCGGCGGAGCGGCTCCGACCGGTCAAGTCACACTGACGCAGGGCAGCACGGTGTTAGCGCAACTGACGCTTTCGAACGGCCTCGCGAACTTCTCAACGTCCGCGCTGCCGGCGGGCTCCTCGACGATCACCGCTTCGTACGCGGGGGATTCTTCCTATTCAGCGAGCACCGGCAACGTAACGGCTGTCGTGCAGAGCCCGACGGCTACATCGCTCACTTCGTCTTCGAATCCGGCATCGCAAGGACAGAGCGTCACCTTCACTGCGACGGTCACCAGCTCCGGCGGCACGCCCGTCGGCAGCGTCACCTTCACGGATGGCGCGACCGTTCTTGCTTCCAACGTCGCCGTCAACACCTCCGGCATCGCGACCTTCAGCACATCGTCGCTCGCAACCGGCAGCCACACCATCGGCGCCAGCTTCACCGGCTCAACCGGATGGCAGAACAGCACTGCCGGCACGTTGACGCAAACGATCAACGCGGTCAGCTTCCCGACTTCGACGACTGTCACCTCCACGCCGAATCCCTCGAACTTCGGCACATCGGTCACCTTCACTGCGACCGTGACTTCCACCGGCGGCACGCCGTCCGGTTCCGTCACATTCGCGGAAGGCGCAACCGTTCTCGGTTCGAACGTCACCGTCAATGCCAGCGGCCAAGCCGCTTTCTCGACCTCGGCGCTCTCCGTCGGCAGCCACACGATCACTGCATCGTTCACCGGCAGCGGCGGTTTCGGTACGAGCAGCGGCACAGCCGCACCACAAGTTGTAAACAGTGTCGCCGCCAGCTTCCCCGGCATTCCTTATGACGCATGGATCGATTTCGAAGGCCTGACGACTGGCGCTGCTCCGACTGTCTCCGCCCTCGCAAGCTCCACACACGGCGCAGCTGGCAGTTGGACGGTCACCAATACGAATAACGTGTTGAGCTCGGTCACCGCCGCCCAGGACACGCTCTCAGGCGCCCCAGGCACGAAAGGCCTGCAGTACAATTCAACATCGAGCGACCCGAAAAATTTCATCGAGTGGTCGATGCCGAGCACGCACACCCGAGTTTCTGTCGGCATGTACTACTGCACGTCGAACCAATCCTCATCCGCCTTCGCCTATGCCGAGGGTCCGCACTTCCTCGGCTTCGACAGCAACTCGTTCGGCGACCTCTGGCGCTTGAGCGATGAACGCAATTCGGTCGATAACTCGCGCGAAATCCGCGTGAGCCCGACGGGCCCGGCGAACGCCGTGATGATCCCAGTGAAAGACAGCACCTGCTACTGGCTGACGATGCGATTGGTAAAAGGCGCGAACGTAGACTTCAGCGTTTACGACACGAACCTCAACCTGATCCAGCACGTCACGACGCCCGACACTTTCAATCAGAACATCGACGCGATCTGGCTCGGCAGCAACCTGGCGAACGGAATCTCATCAACCTTCTATAACATCCGCTTCGACGACCTGATCGTCGATTACACCAACGCGACGTTCCCGCTTTTGCCGGTACTCGCCCAGGTGAATCCGACGGTTGCGATTGCTTCGTCGGCAAATCCAGTCAACGTCGGACAGAGCGTCACGTTCACCGACACGGTTACGCCAGGGTCGGCTACCGGAACCGCATCCTTCAGCGATGGCAGCACGGTTCTCGCGAGCGGCGTCGCCGTCACCGGCGGCCAGGCAACGTTCACGACCAGCGCACTCGGCGCCGGCAGCCACACCATCAGCACTACCTTTACTCCCACGTCGGGCACGCCGAGCACCGCGACGCTGACGCAAAGCGTCGTCGCTCCAGTCGCGACCTCGACCGCGGTCAGTTCCTCTTCGAATCCAGCATCGCCGGGGCAGAGCGTCACCTTCACCGCGACGGTCACCAGCGCCGGCGGAACTCCGGTGGGCAGCGTGACCTTCACCGATGGTGCGACGACGCTTGCGTCTGGCGTTGCCGTCAACGCATCCGGCGTAGCCACATTCGCCACGTCGTCGCTCGCCACCGGCAGCCACAGCATCGTTGCCAGCTTCACCGGCGCGACCGGATGGCAAAACAGCGCCAGCTCCGCACTGACGCAAACGATCAACCAGTCCAGCTTCACGACATCGACAGCCGTAACCTCGACGCCGAATCCTTCGACTTCGGGCCTGGGCGTCACCTTCACCGCGACGGTAACTTCCACCGGCGGCACGCCGGCCGGCACCGTCACCTTTGCGGAAGGCGCGACCGTTCTCGCTTCGAACGTCGCCGTCAACGCCAGCGGTCAAGCCACTTTCTCGACCTCAACCCTCTCCGTCGGCAGCCACACCATCACCGCTTCCTTCACCGGTTCTGGCGGATTCGGCAGCAGCAGTGGCACCGCCGCACCGCAAGTCGTCAACAGCGCGTCTTCGAGCGGCTTCCCAGGCATTCCGTATGACATGTGGACGGACTTCGAAGGACTCACGACTGGATCGGCGCCGACGACTACAGCGCTCATTGGCTCCACGCACGGCACTGCGGGTACTTGGACAGTCACGAATTCCAGTGGCTCGCTCAGCGCCGCAACTGCCGGTCAGGACACCATCACCGGCGCGTCCGGCACAAAAGGCCTCGCTTACAACTCGACGGCCGGCGACCCTCCGGACCGCCTCCAGTGGGCGATGCCGAGCACGCACACGCAGGTTTCTTTCGGCTTGTACTACTGCACGTCGAGCGAGTCTACGTCGGCGTTCGCCTTCGCTGAAGGCCCACACTTCATCGGCTTCGACAACAACTCGTTCGGCGACCTCTGGCGCTTGAGCGACGAACGCAACTCGGTCGACAACTCGCGCGAAATTCGCGTGAGCCCGACCGGCCCGGCGAATGCCGTCATGATTCCGGTCGCCGACAACACTTGCTACTGGTTGACGATGCGCCTCGTGAAAGGTGCCAACGTGGACTTCAGCGTCTACGACACGAGCCTCAACCTCATCCAACACGTCACGACGCCCGACACCTTCGCCCAGAACATCGACTCGATCTGGCTCGGCAACAATCTCGCCAACGGGATCTCATCGACCTTCTACAACATGCGCTTCGACGACCTGGTCGTCGATTACACCAACGCGACCTTCCCGCTCTTGCCGAAGCAGAACCTGGCGACGACCACCGCCGTCACGTCTTCCGCGAATCCTTCGGGTCCGGGACAGTCGGTGACATTCACCGCCACGGTCTCTTCGACCGGTGGTACGCCCACGGGTAGCGTCACCTTCACGGATGGCGCGACGACACTCGCGTCGAACGTTGCAGTCTCAGCCGGAAAGGCCACGTTCACGACGAGTTCGCTGTCTGTCGCGACGCACACTATCACCGCATCCTTCACTGGTACCGGGGCGTACACCAACAGCAGCGGCTCGGTTTCGCAATCGGTGCAGGGAACTACGACGACCGCAGTGACTTCCTCGCTCAATCCTTCGACCTCCGGCCAGTCCGTCACCCTGACCGCGACAATCACCGGAGCCGGCACGAGCGTTCCGACCGGCACAGTGAAATTCACCGACGGCACCACGACACTCGCCAGCGCCGCGACCGTCACCGCCGGCAAAGCCACCTTCACTTCCTCCACTCTCGCGATCGGCAGCCACTCGATCACCGCCGCCTACACCGGCACCGGCGGATTCACCAACAGCAGCGGTACCCTGACGCAAACTGTTCAGATCGCAACTTCGAACTCAGTTGCATCCTCAGCAAACCCATCGAACTCCGGCGCATCCGTCACCTTCACCGCGACCGTGACCTCCTCGAACGGCATCCCCCAAGGCACGATGGCTTTCAAAGACGGCACAACGACTCTCGCGTCCGGCGTCGCTGTGAGCACCACAACCGGCAAAGCGACGTTCTCCACCTCGGCACTTACCTTGGGCACGCACTCGATCACCGCGGTCTTCACCGGCAACGCCGGATGGCTGGCGAGCACCTCCAGCGCAATCAGCCAGGTTGTCAACGCAGCGAGCACCACCACCGCAGTAAGCACCACGCCGAATCCTCAGACGACGGGCTCGAGCGTGACGATTACTGCGACGGTGACGTCGGCTGCGGGCACGCCGACCGGTACCGTCACCTTCAAGGTTGGTACCACAACACTCGCTTCAAACGTTGCGCTCAGCGCCGGCAAGGCGACGATCACGAGCACCGCGCTTCCGAGGGGCATCGACACCGTAACTGCAACTTACAACGGCGCGACCGGATTTGCGACGAGCAGCGGCACCGCAACCCAACTGATGTTCTAACGCGAGTAAACGCGATATTACCTGCTCACGAAGGCCACTGCTCTCGGGACCTTCTTAACCACAACCCAAAACCAACATCGTCGCGATGATTTCTGCGTGTTAGTCTGACCCTGCAATGCGTGTCACGCAGGAGCGCAGAGGAGAATCGCGCAGATGTATCCATGGACAGGGAAGTGGGCGCTCGTCACCGGAGCCAGCGCTGGAATCGGCGTTGCCTTGGCCGCTGAGCTAGCCGCCGCCGGCACAAATCTCGTGCTCACAGCTCGCCGCGAAGATCGCCTCGCCGCACTCGCGCGCGACCTCGCCGCCAAACACAACATCCGCACCGAAATCTGCGTCGCAGATCTCGCCGATCCCGCCGCGCCCGACGCGATCTTCGCTTTCACCCGCGCGAAAAATCTCCACATCGATCTGCTCGTCAACAACGCCGGCTTCGGCGCTTACGGCGAATTCGCCGCCTCCGACCGCGCGCGCCAAGTCGAAATGGTGCAGGTCAACTGCTCCGCCGTCGTCAGCCTCACGCATCTTTTCCTTCAGCCGATGCTGCAAAAAAAATCCGGCGACATTCTCATCGTCGCCTCCACAGCCTCGTTTCAAGCCGTCCCGTACATCGCAACCTACGCCGCCACAAAAGTTTTCGATTTGCATTTCGCCGAAGGCCTCGCCGAAGAACTAAAACCGTTCGGCATCCGCGTCTGCGCCCTCTGCCCCGGCTCAACCGAATCCGAATTTCACAAAGTGGCTAGCCAAGACCACCGCCCCCGCCGCCAAGCGCCCCCGCGAAACCGCCGAAAAAGTCGCTCGCGTCGGCCTCCACGCACTCGCAGCAGGCAAGAGCTACGTCATCTCCGGGAGCAAAAACTACCTCGGCGCCCATTTCCAACGCCTCGTCCCCCGCCGCTTCGTCACCACCATCGCCGCAAAACTCTTCCGCCCCCCGGCAAAGACCCAAGCCTGACACGACGCTGCGCATCTAAACACAGCGGCCGCAACTCGCGCCGGCCGGCTCTTCGATCTGGCAACCTCCACCACTCATTCCGACATCGCAAATGCGTCCGCCCACATGACCGCACCAACCCAACACCACTCCCGCGCAATAAAAGTATTCGCACAAATTGCATTCGTCCTCTTCCTCTCAGGCTGCCCCCACGCCCCCGCCACCTACCAACTCCGCCGCCAGGGCCTCGACCCCGTCCTCTTCCCGCCCACAAAACTCAAGCAAACCGCCACCGCCTCCGAAATCCAAATCCGCCTGAAAAATTCCCGCGCCCGCGCCCCCGCAGCCCACTCACCATCAACCAATCCGCCCAGTCCTGTGACATCGACGGCACCGTAGTCTCCTTGCATTGGCAAAAAACCACCGCCATCGTCTCCCTCCGCACCCAACCCTTCTTCGCCGCACCGCCGACCAATCCCCCAATCAAACCGATCGCGGCCTCTTCGTCGATCCTCTGCAAGCCATGGAAAAATTCCACGCCGACCTGCTCGACCGCCAAACAAAAGGCTGCCTCTCGCCGACAGAAAACACACATCTCCGCCGCGCCATCGTCGAAAATCTCCCGCTCCCTCCCGCCATCGCCTACTTCTTCCAACTCGGCAGCTACGACGTAACCGGCTACTTCGATCTCACCCCCGACTTCCGCCTGATCACCACCAGCCCGCTCTACCAACCGGGCGCCGACCCAACTCCCGACAACCTGATCGGCTACGAAACCGCCCACTACGTCTTCATCCCCGCACCGCAGCCCGCCGCGCAACGCAATCCCGATTCCCGCGCGTCCTCCCGCAAAGCCACCGCGACCGCCGCAGCCGCCGCCACCGCATCCCTATCCGCAACCGCGTCCGCCTCATCGCCCGACACCACTCCGAACGACCCCGCATCACCCGCGTCGCCCGCCACCGACACCGACCCCGCCCGCATCCGCCTAACCCTCTCCCGCGCCACCGAAGTCCTCCACGGCGACCCCGCCATCGAAAAGACCACGCTCCGCAACGACCTCCACTTCCCCCAATCCCCCTCCTACTTCCGTCTCCTCTTCATGGCCGACGACAACTCCGCCACCGTCCGCGTCACCCGCGCCATCCTGCTCTCCGCCCCCGACCAATCCCGCCTCGCCCAAGCCGTAGCCACGCGCCCCGTCAACACTGAACGGAGCGCCGAAGTCACCGCCCCAGTCGAAGCCCCGATCGGCTCCGACGTCACCGCCGAAAATTTCTGCGCCACCCTGACCGTCCCGGACGTAACCTGCACCATCTTCCCCAAAAATTTCGGCGTCAGCCCCGAACTCCGCGTCCGCGCCAACAACCAGGACTATTACATCCGCGTAGGTGGCCTCCTCATGGAAGTCCTCGACCGCCACTTCGGCGACCCCGCCCCCGCCACACTAAAAGTCCGCCGCCCCTTCCACAACCACCTCGTCCCCATAAAGTTCGACCCCACCACCGACGACATCCTCAAACTAGTCCTCCTCCCCGGCGACGAAATCACCTGGTAGATAATGCCCGCCCCCTCTACAGATCCTCCGACCTCCGCGCCGTCGCTCGCAATTTCACCTCCGCCCTCGCCGTAGTCGACGGCAGCCCGCGCTGGGCGACATCGACGTCGCCATCCACAAAGTAGTTCGGGTAATGAACTCCGCCTCTGTGGTCGTCGACAGGGCCTTAGTCGTGACTTACTTAAGGTAGGGTGGGGCTCAACGGCTCACTTTCCCTCGCGGTGCATCGACAACCAAGAATCCGGAATTGTCGGCTCTAAATGTAGTGTCATCTTCTCGGTCTGAGTGTCGAAAAAACTCTGAATCTCGTCGGTTAAAATTGAAGCGGTTACAGTGTCTTGACGTGTCACTTGGATTACCATAGACTTCCCGCACTACCGGCAAAAGTCGTTGGATTTCGAACCGACGGTGAAATCGATGGAACCGATGGTGACAACCGATGGTGACAGACGGGATGTTCCCCCTCACTATTCACAGCCCTGCCACGTTCTTCCGAATCCCGCGACAACCGAGATTGTTTCTGCTATCTTCCGAATGATGGCTCGTCTAGCCCGTATCATTGCAGTTAACGTCCCTCACCACGTCACCCAGCGTGGCAACGCTCGCCAATTCCTCCTCGCCTCCGAAAGCGAACGGGCCATGTACCTCGATCTTCTGCACCGCTACGCAAAGCTCTACGGCCTTTCCATCCTTGGCTACTGCCTAATGTCCAACCACGTGCATCTGATAGTCGTTCCGCATGCTGCGGACAGCCTCGCTCTCGCCCTGAAGTACGCTCACGGACGCTACGCCTGTTTCTGGAATGCAGCTCACGATTCCAGCGGCCACGCATGGCAAAATCGCTTCTACTCTTGCCCTCTCGACCCGTCCCACCTGTGGATCGCGCTTCGGTACACGGAGCTCAATCCCGTTCGCGCTGGTCTGGTTCGCGAGGCCGAAGCTTGGCCTTGGTCCAGTGCCCCTGTCCATTGTGGCCACGCGGAACCCGCGTCTGGCCTTGATCTCGAAATGTTTTACAAACGCTGGTCCGCGGAGAGCTGGCGAAATTATCTCGCGGTCAGCGAATCGACCGAACAGCTCGTCGCTCTCCGTCAGTGCACGCACAACGGCCGCCCGCTCGGCAGTGTTGAGTTTGTTCGTTCCATCGGCCAGTCAGCGGAAAGGGACCTAGTCGCCAAGAGAGGTGGCCGTCCCGTTGATTCCGCCTGCACTTCTCAGCAGGAAGTGCTCTCGTTCGATCAATAGTGTGGGAACATCCCGTCTGTCACCTTTGCTCGTCACCTTTGCTCGTCACCTTTGCTCTCACCTTTGCTCACCTCACCTTTGCTCACCTTTGCCGTCACCTTTGCCGTCACCGTCTGTCACCTTTGCCGTCACCTTTGCCCCATTCGGTGGAGGAATGCCTGGCTGTACTCCAGCTCCGGATTCGGATAACAATCAAACGGGTGTCGAGGGTACGCCAATCTGCAATCAAACAGGATCAAGCGGCGGTGGTGGGACTGCCGTGAGTGCAAACAATACTGGAGCGAAAATTCCACCACTTCAAGTCACTCAGCTGCAATGCACCGCCGGCTTCATAAAAGCTTCAAATGACGCTTGGATGCGCGCAACAAACGGTTTCGCTAAAACGGAAGCCGGCTTTTGGGTTACGGGAAACCCCAACGCGCCATCCTTTAGCCCTTTGCCATTCACGAATCAACAAATGACAATCACCGGGCTGAACATTCCCGCGGGTGCGCTAGCACTCGTCCATACTCATCCGAACAGTGGGATTGCCCCACCGTCGCCAGGTGATGTCAAAAATTCTAACGATCACAAGATTCCATTCTACGTCCTCAGTAGCAGAGGTCTCTGGCTTCACAACCCCGGATCGCCTACATCGACGATGTTGCGTCCGGGACTAACTTGGCAAAAGCCGTGTTAAGCGAGGCGACATGAAGCGTTATCTCTATTTGTTTCTTACATTTCTATTTGTCGGAAATAGCCTTAGCTATGGACAGGGGCAGACGCAAGACGCCACCGCCTTCGCGGACACGAAGCTCTACGATGCGGTCGTGGATCAAGCATTCCGGCACGACTTTTCTGTCGGATCCTCGGAAATTCAACTTCGGTATACATATTGCGATGCAGGTGAGTTACAGATCGTGATAGGTAAGCAGGAAAACACTAAATTCGACTTGCAAGTCTGGTATGTGCGGTCTGGAACGCCAAATCTGTGGAATCAGTTGGCGACACTGGTGAGTTCAAATCCGAACATCGATGCAGCCAGCGCGGCGAGTAAACTAAACATCAGTCGTAAGACGCTCACAACTAGCAACTCGGACAAGTTAGCCGAACTTATCGACCGTTCCAATTCGCTCTCCGTTCGTCTTTTAAGGCCGAGTACGATCACGCTCGATGGGATGGCTTATAGCGTCGAAGTCAGATCGGTTGCCGAAGATTTGAGCGTTACTCTTCAAGGGCCACAGGATTCGGGACAATCGGACAGCTCACTGATTCGATGGATGGGAGAGGTTCGAGCCAACATTGAACCAATGTTGAAAGGGCGTTGATTCGTCGTTGCGCATTCGAAAGAAAAAAATCCGAATTCGAGAAACAGTCCCTTATGGAAAGGGAATTAGGCTACTTTTCGAAAGTGGTAATCAACGCAAAATCAACGCGAGGACGCGTGCGTCAAAGGTGGGGGTTTCCCGAAACGCTCGTCACCGGACGATTCTGGAAAGCCTGCGGATTCGATAGGTTCAAAATGAGTCTTTGGTCGAAACCGACGTACGGCGGGCACGTGTCCGGTCACGCGACTTATCAGGAGTTGAGGCACGATTGTCAGGCGCCGGTGCCTAAGAAACGCGCTACGCGGCAAGGCGGAATCTCGGTGCGATTTTCGACCGATGGTGACGACCGATGGTGACGACGACCGATGGTGACGACCGATGGTGACAGACGGGATGTTCCCGCTCACTATTCAGAGCCCATCTACGTTCTTCCAGACGACGTGACAAGACGACGTGACAAGACGACGTGACAGACGGGATGTTCCCCGCCAAGCGCATTCGAACACGCCTTTCGAATTACCACTCACTAAATCGTCATTGACAAGTACTCTCGACGATGCTATGCTCGTCTGTGAACTCACCCTCCATCTTCGAAACACGCCCTCCCGCAAATCCTTTCCTTTCAACCGCCTGCACACTCCCGTTTTCTGTATTCCCACAACCCCTTGATTCCAATCCACTTCCGCACTCTTTAGAGAACATAGGGGTGTACCCCCTTTCCGTCCCATTTCGGAACTCGCCTCATGCTCCAATCGCAAACAAGATCCGTCGAGCACCCTCCAAAACAAAAGACCGGACATTTCTGTCCGGCCAGCAATTCCCAAATTGGCTCAAATCGACCTCAATCTCCCACAATCGATCCACTCAGGCAGGCTTCATCTCCGCGCCACAAATCTGCAAGTCGTACCCATTCGGATCTTTGACATGAAAACTATTCTCCGTATCGGTCTGCGGACTAAGACCCCGCCGCTCCAGTTCCGCTTTAACGGCGTTCTTGTCCCAATGCTCGATCGTGTACGCAACGTGATCGATGCGCGGCGGCGTAGTCCCTTCCGGCGCATTGCGCGGAATCAAAAACGTGTTCGTGCCGTCGATGATCAAGTTGCATTGCTTGCCCGTATCTCCGACAACCTTCATGCCCAACAAATCCGCATAAAAATCTCGCGTCTTCGCATAATCATTGACCTGATACGAAATGTGATTGACCGCGATCGCCTTGAATCCCTTCGACCCTTCACCAACCGCCGGCGCAGCCCCCGCCGCAGCCGCTGCCACCACGCTAAGGCTCTTAATCAATTGCCGCCGCGTCATCCGCCCACAATCAAAATCATCCAGCAATTTGCCAATCAAGTTTTCCATCTCGCCTCCGCAAAAGTATCAGTCATCCGGCCACCGCCATTGAACCACGACAAAAGACCCGCCGTGAACAGTTTCGTCTTCTCGCTGATTATTTGGCAGCCACCAACAACGCACGCCCGCGCAATCCGTCACGCGAGCGATAAGAACGCAACTGAGGCTACGAAACACGCAAGAAGTATTGGGACCGGAAAAAACTTATGGATTCTAACTTTGCGGCAACTGAGGTTGAGGATTCGTCCAAAAATCTAGGTGGGTTGAATTTGAGGCGTCCAATCGTTCGGGGGGACTGCGATTCGCCAAAATCGCGCCGAGGGATACATAAATTCGAGGCCAGCCATCATTTCTCCCGCTTCATTTCTAACAACTCTCACGACTTTGGAAATCTGCTCCTATGCGTCTTGTAGTTGCGGACGATCAGGATCTGGCGCTCAACAACCGGCGTTTTCAACAGTAAGAATGCACCATGGGCGTTCACATCTAGCGTGTGTGTTTCTTCCGAGATTGAGTGGCCACTTATGCTTGTCCCCTGAACGATAACGCGGGCCCTGAAGTTGATTCGACCGCTGCGACGCTCTTTACGAACTGTGATTTCTTCCAAGCGCGGACGCTCCACTCTGTTCTGAAGAGATCATCGGCAAGAATGAAGTCAGCTCTTAGTGCTATCAACGTACGTTAGAAGGAAATAATGTCCGTTTGTTCGCAGGTATGCGGAACGCCTGATGGTCGCACGAACCGTAGTGCTCGCCCGATTGACGGTGGCAGGAAATCATTCTGACAGGCGTTCTTAGGTAGCCTGCTTGCATGACGATTGCGGGTAGCGGGGGTAGCAATTGAAAGCTCGACGCCGATGGCCTCGACTCTTCCTGGTCCATGACGCGACGCTGACGGATGCGTCCGGGAGAAGGTTGTTGGGTCGAACCTTCGACATCGGTCGAGGAGGATGCTTCGTCGACGCTGGTCACCCGTGGCCGGGAGGGACGCCGGTCCGGATCGGCATCTCGAATGGCGCGGAGCGCTTCGAGGTGGCTGCCAGGATTGTCCACGCCGAAGCGGATGGTATGGGGATCGCTTTCGATGAGCCGATGCCGCGGCCCCAGTTAAAGGTGCTGGCTCGTTGGCTTACTCAATCGATAAAATAAATCGACTTGCAGATCGCACGCGGGAACTACCCTCAAATGTCGCCTGTTCCGCGAAAAGGGAAAAGTCCCTTGCAAAGAACATGAATCGCTCCTTCGACCTTCGGCGGCACATCGAGAAATTCGAAACCATAAACGTCTTCGTTCTTATGTCGCACGATCGCTTCGAGCTGCTCTCCCACAACGGGGACTAAACGGACCTCCTCGTCAATTCGCATGGTATGTGACGTGGACGCTGACAGGCCGCTAATGCTGATCTCGCGAGTGACGCCTGTATGCCTGCCGCTCTTGCTATGGATGCGAATCGACTCACAAAGCCGATAGCGCATATGCCGCCGCCGTTCCTGTTCCGAGGCGCCCAGGCTTTGCGTGGAATCACTCATGTTTTTTCCAAGCGACGAACCGTTGTTGTATTTGGGTTTGCACCGAACTCACGCCGATCTCAGATCGGGAAGACCACCCGCCGCCACCAGATGGGACATGGTCGATCAGTTGGATGCGAGGTCCGGAACACAATCTCGGCCCTGCACCCATCTGGCGCGCTCGCAATAGTCATGGAGGTCGGCCCGAAAATCAGGATGTGCGATCTCGATCAGAGCCTTGGCCCGTTCCCTTACGGATTTGCCGTGCAAATATGCCACACCGTATTCCGTGACAACGTAGCGGACCAATCCGCGAGAAGTCACGACACCGGCACCTGGATTCAGCATCGGAACGATGCGAGAGAGGCTGCCGTCCTTGGCAGTCGAAGGCAACGCGATAATCGGCTTGCCGCCCCTGGATCGCGCCGCGCCTCGCAGGAAATCGACTTGCCCGCCGATCCCACTATAGAAGCGTGTCCCGATCGAGTCGGAGCACACTTGGCCGGTGAGATCGACCTGCAACGCGGAATTGATGGCGATCATATTGTCGTTGCGGGCGATCAGAACGGGGTCATTTGTGTAGGCGGTGGGATGAAACTCGAAGGCCGGGTTGTCACCGACAAAATCAAAGAGTTTTCGCGTGCCAAGCACAAACCCCAGAATAATTTTCCGGGGCTTGAAGTTCTTTTTAGCTCCCGTCAGCACCCCTGATTCGATCAGCGGAATTACGCTGTCGGAAACAAGCTCGGAGTGCGCGCCCAAGTCTTTTCGATCGAGCAAAAACGGGAGGACCGCATCGGGAATACCGCCGATGCCAGTCTGCAGCACGGAGTAGTCGTCGATCAGGGCGGCGACGTTTCGCGCGATGTCCACGTGGATGCCGGTGGTCACCGGGCTCGGAAGCTCGCAGAGATTCGCTGAAGCCTCGACACACGTGGTGATCTGACTGACGTGGATGAAACTGTCTCCATAGGTTCTGGGCATTTGGTCGTTAATCTGGGCGATCACGTGTGTGGCACATTTTGAGGCAGTCAAGGTAGTGTCGACGCTGACACCGAAACTGCAAAATCCATGTGCGTCCGGCGGGGACACTTGAATCATGGCGACATCGAGCGGCATGGCGCGAGTCTCGAAAAGATCTTCGACCTCGCTCAGGTATATCGGTGTGTAGTCGGCGCGTCCATCATTCACGGCGTCACGCACATTGCCGCCGATGAAAAACGCGTTGTGACGGAAATGCCCCGCCATGTCCGCCGAAACATAGTCGGCGCAGCCCAGGGTGAGGAGATGAACAATTTCGACGTTGCGGAGGAACGGCGCTCGGCGCAACAACGCCCGGACCAAAACTTCGGGTTCGCCACAGCCAGGCTGAATGTAGACGCGCATTCCAGACGCAACACAGCGCAACGCGTCGTCGGCCGAATGAAGCTTTGCCCGGTAACCTTCTAACCAGGACATCGAACTAACCAAGACATCGAAGACTCTCCACATCCCGGCCGATTCGACCGGGAGCATAGCCGCACGATTCAGCCAGGTCCGGGTGTTGACTTCAACGTATCGATCACAAGCGCGAGCAGGTAGACCACCACTCCCGAAAAGAGGAACAGACCTCCAACCGCAACGAAGAGAACGAAGCCGATCGGTTTGGCCAACATCAGGCAGGCAGCTTCGATCAAAAGTCCAGTGATAAGCAGAGATCCCGCGACTCGAAGCCTTTTTCCAATGCGCTCCGCCGCATTCATCAGTTGGGGTCCTTCCAGAGTTTAGCACCCTGCAGATGAGCGATATCGTGCACCACTTCGTGGCAGCCACTCGACATACAGGAAAGGGAATTGGACTTCACGGCGGGTAGCGTGGCCGGATCGGCTGTGTGCACGGCGCCTTCCTCAAACGAGCGAGCGCCTAGATGACAGTGGAGGCATTCACGGTTGTTGAATGGCTCGTAGAGCTTGATTTCCTGCGGCGCGGGAGGAGTGCCGAAATAGTAGACGTACACATGGCGCAGCCCGTGCATCTTCACTTTTAATGTGCCGAACAGGGCGTAGTCCGCATGACATGTGTAACAGGCTTCGTCCGCAGGCACGCGATGGTTTTGGAAATGCGCGGCAGGGAGGTGTCCGGGGTCATCAACGTAAAGACTTTTGCCGTACGCTTCCATTGTGTGGCACGACAAGCAGAAGGCGGTCGTCTTCGACCGGTCCATTTCACTGGAAACGCCCATCGCTCCGCACAGAATCGGCAAGAAGAACATTACGAGGAAGGCCAGAATTTTGCCGCCGCGCGTCGCAGTGATTTCCGGGCGCGCGACAACAACACCGATGAGAGCGGCGCTGACGAGCACGAAAATAGTGATCAGAGTGGTGGGATGGTGCATCGACTAGGCTCTCATCCAACGTACCGCGTGACCGAGAGCAACCAACGGTCGTCGCCCACCTTACTTCTTCGCAAGTGACCGGACGTGCGCAACCAAGTCCTTCACCTGCTCCGGTTTCAGGCTTTTCCCGTAGGCGGGCATTTTGTTTTTACCGTTGGTAATGACGGCGGTGAGATCGGCATCGCTCTGTTTCTGAACGTCGTCGGAAGCAAGATCGCGCATCTTGTTGGTCTTCCCGATCGTGGTTTCGCCCTTGCCATCCGCGCCATGACACGCTGCGCACTTCGTTTTATACAGTGCCGCGGCATCCTGAGCATTGGCCGGGACGACGAGCATGCCGAGAGTGACCATCACTACGGCCACGAATATTGCTATGTGTGTTCGGCCTCCGTATCGCTTCACGTGGACCTCCCAAGAAGGCATTTGTTTCTGTTCTTGCTAAATCTGCTCGAATCGTGCGCTCCCCGCAGCCGCTTAGAACGCATAGCGCAAAGAAAGCGTCACCAAATTGGCGCGAAAATTCCGCGGCGCGAAGAGATCCTGGACGACGTTGTCTTGGTCTTCGTGATATCCGTAGTATCCCCAATAGGCCCTGCCTGTCCACCCTTTCGCGATGTGATAGTCGATTCCACCGAAAGGCTGATAGTACGTGGAGTTGAGCGGGCCGGAGGGAGCGTTCGGAGTGATGCTAATGAGCGCGCTGCCGGACGTGCCCGTCAGATTCGCTCCCAGGCGCGCCGTTAGGCGGCGGACCGGCGTCCAGGAAGCGTCGAAATAACCGAAGTTGGATTTATTGATGTAGGTGGATAGTTGCTGCACCAAACCCGGGACACCGGTGCAACTCACGGTCGCGGGACCGGTGACCACGGCGCTGCTCGTGAAGCAAATCAAGATTTGCGAGAAGACGTCGTTGTAGTCGTAGCCGAGTTCGAGGCCGACTTTTTCGCTCGGCTGAAAGCCGGCGGAAAAGGCGTACACGCGATTGTGCTGCAGATTGTTGACTTCCGGTACGTTGTTGCGCCCCTCCCAGAGGGTTACCGACCCGCTCAGGTTCACCCACTCCGCCGGTTTGTAGGTTGTGCGAAGGCGATACTCCTGGGTTTGCCGCGGGCTGATGCGTGTGAATGAATTGTCCGCGCTCATTAACTCCGTGTCGAAGCTGACTTTCATGTGGTTCAACGGCCTGGCCCAAATGCCAAATAGGCCCGAGTATTCGTTGATCAGAGTTTCGTCCGGGCTAGCGGCGGCATCCGGCGTTGTAAATGCGAAGGCTCCCCCGCCGATCGGAACGCAGCCTGGCGGGAGTGCGGCGCCCTGGAGGGCGCAATCACCCCGGTTGGCATTATCGGGAAAGAAAATCTCGCTGGTGGTCTCGAAATCGTTGTCGTCGATGGCGCGATGCCGATAACGAAAACCTGCCCGGACGCCGACGCGAGATGAAAGCTGATATTCCAGTTCGGCCAGATTTGTTTTTTCATCCTGCTTGAGAAAGAGGCTCGAAACGGCGAAGGAAAGATCCGGCGCCGATGACGTGTTGTGCGCCGGTGTTCCCGCGACGCCGTTGGCAGGCGGGACACAGGGAAGGGATAGAGGCAAGGCTCCCGCCGGAGTAAAAAGATTCGGGGCGGTCAAAAGTGTGGGTGAGAAGAAGGAGCAACTCGAGCTGTCCAGCTCTGCGGGGTTGTGCCAATTGGAGAAGTGGAAAGAGTCGATAAAGCTAAGGCTTTCGGTAATGTGCCAGGTCGCACCGAAGTCGGCGTTGGCGGCAACATGACGGCCAAAAACGGGACCACTATTGGTTTGGTTGTATAGATTGGTGCGCGACTCGCGGCCGGTGAGGGATTCGATCCAGTTATCGACATGCATGTCTCCGGCGGTGTAGTTCAGCTTCGCGGAGAAGTCCCAGCTCTTGAAGTAGTTGGACTGCAAACTCAGCTGTTCGGTGGGGAAACTTGTCCTGGTTCGTCCATGGCGTAGATAGTTGATATACGCACTGCATGCGGGGCTGACGAAACCGCCGGTCAGAAAGGTGCCCCCGCACGGCTGTTTGGCGGTGGAATTGAAAGAGACACCGAGGTCGACGGGCGTACCGTTGGGCAGGAAAAAGCTCTGGTTGTTGTCCGTCTGCCCGGTGTCGCCTTTGTAGTAGGTGAAAATCTCGTCGTAGCTGATGTTGGTTCTCGGCAGGAACTTGAAATCGACGCCAAGGCGATACGCATTGAGGGTGTCTTTCACATTCTGAAACAGGAGTTGTTCGGTACCTTGGTGGATGGTTGTGAGAGAGGGTCCTTCATTGATGTTTCGCGAATAGCCCATCCGGAAGCGAACCCGCGATTCCGGAAGCAACAGCAGGTTGTAATCGCTCATGCGCCGGCGGGTGGCGTACAGGTGCGGTGAATTTCCGATCACGCAACTGGAGCAAAGCGGGGGGCCGAAGCCCGCTGGGCCGTTTGTAAAAGCTGTGGTCGGATTCAGAGGATTGGCCAGCAAGGAGTAGTTGGAGACGTTCTCGTCGCGCCGGAAGAGCGCATCGAAGTCGTAGATCTTATTTTTGCTGACGCGCAGCCGGGAAACGTCGTTGGGGTCGCCGCCGTAACCAAAATTGGTGAAGTACAGGCGGTCGAAAAGCGCGCCGTGATGGTCCAAGGATCGCATCTCCAGAGAAAATCCCAACAATCGCGGACCTTGCTGCAGATTGACGAAAGTGTCGTAGGTTGGCACGTCTCCGCCGAGACTTGTGATCCGGCCGCCGAATTCGATCGACTGTTTGACGTTGTAGTTGCCTTGATCCACGCCCTTCTGTTCGTCTTCTTGAGCGTCGGCTGGAGGCGCCAGACAAAAGGCCACAGCCAGCAAGCAAGCGGGCGCGATTAAAAAGAACCGAATTTCATCGAGTCGACTGTTTAGTGTCTGCATCGCCATCCCTCATTTGAAGAACACTCTGCTGAAGTTCGAGCCATGAATGGCGGTGTGACACAGGGTACAGGCTTGGTATTTCTGCGCCTGGTTGTGGAAGGTCGGGGTGGAGGGCGCGCCCGCGTCAACGTTGAAGGAGTGACACTCGAGGCACATCAGATTGACCTGACTGCGTTTGAGAAGACGCGGGTTCGAGGAGCCGTGCGGGGTGTGGCAGGCGGCGCAGCCTTCGGTCTTTACGACGGGGTGTTCGTAGACAAACGGCCCGGCCTTTTCGGTGTGGCATTTGAAGCAGACGGCGTCCTGCGAAGCCGTGGCGCGCAATTGGCGATTGAGGAACCCGCCGTGCGGATTGTGGCAATCGCTACACTGCACGAGCCCTTCGTTTACGCGGTGATGAAATGTGCGGCTGAATTGCTGTTTGGTTTCGAGGTGGCAGGTGTAACAAAGCTGCGGCTGTTTCTCCTTCATCAGGAACTTGGCTTCTTTCGCGTAGTGCGGATCGTGGCAATCCGTGCAGCCAACGTTGTTTTGGAGGTGCGCGGAGCGTCCGAAATTGCTGTGCTCCTCACCGTACTGGTGGCAGCCCAGGCAACGCTCGCTGACCTCCTTTGCTGAAGCATTTTTGAATGTAAATATCTTCGTTTTGTCCCCGCCGCCATCCACGTGCGCTTTTCCAGGGCCGTGACACGATTCACATCCATGCCATTCGGGCCCTTTCTTCGTGTCGAGAGTCGTGGCGAAATGCGGAGACCCTTCGTAATTCTTGAAGAAATCCTTTGTCGGCATGTCTTGGTGGCAGGTCTTGCAGGTTTCAGATCCGACGTAGAGAGAGGGATCGGTGGGGCGCGCGGAGGTCGCCGGTTGTTTGTCTTGTGGAACGTCGTGCATGGCTCGTTCCGGCGTCGTCGATCGTGGCAGAGCCCGGCTTTGAGGCGTGGATGTAGGGAGAAGCAATATGCCGGACAGGCAGAGCGATGAAACGATGAAAATTCTTGGACTGGACGACAAAGCCATGAGTATTCCTTGCCAGTCGATTTGCACTTCTGGATCGGTGACGCCGAAGGAAAAGAGGGCGACACCGATCATGGGCGTCGACCCGGGAGGGGGTAACGAACGTCAGCATAGAGTGATCAGTTTCTAGCCGTCAAGTAAAAATATATAAATAGTGATATGTTAGTCTTGAGATAAAACATGAGAGGACTCTCATATAGGCTGTCCGCCCGCTTGGAATCCCCGTTTGACCCAATTCCGTCGCGAATCGTTACGTTGCGATGCGCGGAAATCAGCTTAGAACTTTACCGACTGGACAAAGGGAACATGCCGCGTGATTGCCATTGGCTTACGAAGCGAGCCAAAATGCCATCCCCTTCAGGCCATCGTTCGCGAAAGACAATTCCAACCGCAGATTGTTTTGGGGAAAGCAGCCACGACATGACCTCCGCCATCCTTTTCGGGCAGTTAGAAAAAGACCACGTCCTGATCGAGCTTCTTCCGGAGGCGCTGCCTGCGGCGCGCACCGCAAGCGTTACTGTGAACTGCGGTGTTTGGAAAGGCCGATATGCGATGCGCTTCGTACCAGGTGAGTTAGGTAGGTTTGGTCGAGAGATCGAATATTTTCGTGAGAGTTTAAGGCTTACGGCGACGCTCAATTGTGCGGAGCACTGTCTGCGAATGACGCTGAGCGAAGCCGATTTCGGTCGCATCGTGGTAGAAGGCCGAGCCAGTGAACACTTGGGAGATCACACTGCGCTCACATTCAAGTTCGACATCGATCGTGAATCGTTACCAGCTTTAGCAAGGTCGTTGATCGCCGTAGATTTCTAGTGGGAACGCAGAACCCCGGCGCCCTTGATGTTGCGGCGCCCTGGCATTTCCCAAGTTTCACCGATTCCTTGCCTTTCGTTGCCCACACAGAATGCCTTTGATGCGTGTGCCTCCCTGGGTAACTCCGATTATTTTCGAGACGAGCGATTCTGCCTGGGATTGCTTTCTCAAGTCCGCGATCGAATGTGCCGATGTTCTCAGGGGGGATTTTGAGAACCGAGTTTGAGTTCGGAACGCGAAATGACCGTCGCCAGAGTCAGCGGGTGTGCGTGTGCATCGACGTTGTGGTGCTTTGGCGCGATGCGGAGGGCGAACCTACCTCCGAGGAAACCAAAACGTTGGTGGTAAATGCGCACGGCGCATTGTTAAGCCTGAGCACGGCAGTGCGAGTCGGCGATTCGATTCACCTCAAGAACGTAACGACCCAGGAGGAAATCGCATGCAGGGTGCGCAATTTGGGGGCATCGGACAAGAAAACGGGAATAAGGACCGTGGCAATCGAGTTTGTCGAGCCTTCCGCTCAATTCTGGCACATTTCGTTCCCGCCCGCGGATTGGAGTTTCCACTCTCCTGATGCGAAGACCCATGGTCGGTAAGGAATCACTGCGTTGCTGTAAGCGCGACGATGAGAGGTTGGCAAGGTTTGCGTGTAGCGCATCTGGCTGAGGGAAGGAGTGAGAGTACCGCGAAAACAGGGGCGCGGGGCGATTGTGGGTAAACCATGGGTCGTGCGTGCGGCTGCGGAGGGAACGCGCGAATCACGTGTGAAGCTCCGACCCGGCAAGGCATTAGGAGAGAAATTGGAAGGGCTCGTGCTTTTGGTAGTTGTTTTCGACGAGGTCTAAATTGGCAGACACAACGACTAAGGAAAGTCTAATCCGCTTTCTTGCCCGTCAGCCCATCCTTACACCAGAGCGAAGATTATTTGGTTACGAGATTCTTGCTCGGTATGGCCCGGAGAACTATTGCAGGGAGGGAACTGAAGCGCAATCGAACGTGAAGGTGATGGACGAGCTGTTCCTGATGGGCATTCGAACGATGACCGAAGGTCTTCCCGCGTTCGTCAATTGCACCAGGGAATTTTTGGTCGGCGATCTGCTGACGCTGATGCCATGTGACCTCGTCATCGGCGAAATTCTCGAAACGGTCAAGCCGGACAAAGAAGTTCTCGCGGCCTGCACGCGCATGAAAGACGCCGGTTATCGGCTTGCGCTTGACGATTACATTGATTCACCGGAAATACGTCCTCTGCTCGAGTTCGCCGACTTCGTGAAAATTGATGTGCTGACGACGCGCTACGAGGAACAGGAGCGCCTCGTGCGGCTTTGTCACACACACGGCATCCCAGCCCTTGCGGAAAAGGTCGAAACCTATCCGCAGTTTCAACGATGCAAGGAAATCGGCTATGACTATTTTCAAGGTTACTTTTTTTGTCGACCGCAGATGGTGAAGCGCAAAAGCCTGCCGGTGAATAAGGCGGTGTATCTGCGACTGCTGCAAACGGCGAATGAACATGAGTTCAATATTGCCCGCGTCGCCGAGCAGCTCAAGAAAGATCCAGCAATCAGCTACCGGCTGCTGAGATATCTGAACTCTCCGTGGTTTGGATTTCGGGGGCAGGTTAACTCCATACCTTATGCATTGACGTTACTGGGCGAATTGGCGCTCAGAAAGTGGATTTCCGTAGTCGCAGTGGCTGCACTTGGAGATTCCGTCTCGGCTGACCTCTTACGATTGCCGCTCCTCCGCGCCATGTTTTGTGAGCAGATCGCGGAACAGATAGGAATGGTAGATGAAGCCAACGATTTGTTCTTGTTGGGGCTTTTGTCAGTAATGGATGTGCTGCTAAACATGAGCATGGAGGACGTTCTCGCGCAGCTGCCCGTAAACGGAGAGATCACGCATGCATTGAGAGGGCGACCAAGCCGTTACCGCTCGATCTTTGAGATCGTCCTGGACTACGAGTCTGGAACATGGGAGCAACTGTCAGAAGCGTCTCGAGAAATTGGATTGAAGGAGGAGCGTCTACCGGAGCTCTACTTACATTCAGTGACGTGGGTAGGCGAAGTCTTGAATGATTCGGTCGTGGGGGCTCCCGCCGAATTCTAACCTGCCGCTAAGAACCCGCATGGCCCGTTAAAATGCCTGTCCGAAATCGTCAAAATGCGAACGGTATTCCGGGTGGAGCCTCGGACAACACTCACGCGGGGCCAACTGGTCTCAGGGCTCCCCTGCAACGACTTGCCCGCGGAGGATGGGTCCTTCCGGCCAAGTATTTGTTGGTGTTTGCCGGATTCGTCATTTCATTTCTTGCGACGGACGGGTCTTCCACTGCGTCCCAGGCTTGGGACGGAGCGCCGTCTTGCTACTTGCCGGTAGGACTTGGTGTCGCTCTATTCCTCGTCGCCCGGAAGAGATTCTATCCTGTCGTACTCGTCGCAAGCGTAGTGGCGGCGCTGACGAACTATCACAGGCCGTTGTTTTCTTGGAGTGGAGTGCCAGGCGCGACGATCTCGTATTTTGGTTATCTCGCGGGCGCGCTTATATTGCGAGGGATCTGGCGAATCGATCCGCGACTGAAAACAATTCGAGACGTGGTGCGGTACCTCATTGTCATGCTCAGCGCGGCCCTTTGGAGCGGGCTAGTGGGTACGGCCACACTAACCGCCGACGGTTTGGTCGACCGTTCCCATTTCGTGAAAAATCTGGTGGATTGGTGGGCAAGCGACGCGATTGCGATCGTGACATTCGCTCCGCTGCTACTGGTCCACATCGTGTGGAGAGTGAACCATTGGCTTCATGTTGAAGAAGGTGAGCAGGACCCCTCAAACAGCAAAACAACAAATAATTTCCTGTCTGTGGTTGAGCACTTACTGCGAATTGGAGCGATAGCGGTAATCGTTTGGGTGTTGTTTGCATTTCCCTCCGCAGCTTCGTACCAACCTATGTATCTGCTGTTTATCCCGGTGATTTGGACCGCCGTACGACTCGGAATGCCTGGATCAACGATGGCAGTCTTCGAAGTCGATATCGGCATGGCGATTGGTGCTTGGATCACGCAAGCTCCTCGCGGCACGATGCCGAGACTCCAGTTAGCGCTTCTGATACTCGGGATGACAGGTATGTGTCTCGGAGCGGTGGTGACCGAATGGAGGCGCGCTAAAGACGAGTCGCGCAGAGCAAGGGAAGTGGCGGAAGCGGCCAGTCGAGCCAAGAGCGAATTCCTTGCAAACATGAGTCACGAAATCCGCACTCCGTTAACAGGCGTAATCGGAATGACAGATCTTGCCCTGGAAACGGTTCTTACTGCGGAGCAACGCGAATACCTCGAAACGGTAAAAATCTCTTCCACCTCTCTGCTTTCGGTGATCAATGACATTTTGGATTTTTCAAAGATCGAAGCGGGAAAGGTGGAACTCGAAGATGTGGAATTCAATTTGACGGATTGCGTGGAAAACATTTTGAAGACATTTGCGCTCTCGAGCAAGCAGAAGGGCTTAGAGCTTTGTTGTGAGTTTGCTCCCAACGTGCCGGAGATGGTTGTCGGAGATCCCGTGCGGCTGCGGCAAGTCTTGACGAACTTGGTGGGCAATGCTCTGAAGTTTACCGAGGTGGGCAAGGTCGGTGTGCGGGTTGCCCGGATGAACGATGAGGCATCCGTTCTATCGCTACAGTTCACAGTCTGGGACACCGGTGTCGGCATTTCGGTGGAAAAGCAAAAGACCATTTTCGAATCGTTCACTCAAGCGGATAGCTCCACGACCCGAAAATATGGTGGGACTGGTTTGGGACTAACGATTTCGATGCGACTCGTGGAGTTGATGGGAGGGAAAATCTGGGTGGAGAGCGCCAAGGGTCACGGGGCTAGGTTTAATTTTACCGTTACGTTCAAGCCTTGCTTGCAGCAATCCATGCGGGAACTCAAGTTTAGACCAGTAGCGAAAGATGGAGATTGGTCACCAATCATGCTTCGCGTTTTGGTGGCCGAGGATAATTCTGTGAACCAGCGCCTTATCAGCCGGTTGTTGGAAAAACGTGGACACCAGGTAGATGTGGTAGGGAACGGGTTGGAGGCATTGCGAGCACTATCGGAGAAGAGGTATGACTTAGTGCTGATGGATATGCAAATGCCGGAATTGGACGGCTTGGAAACCACCGCCAGGATTCGAATGCAGGAGGAAGCGGCGGGAAGTAAGCATCAACCGATCGTGGCGCTTACCGCGAATGCCATGAGTGGGGACGAGGAGCGCTGCCGTCGAGCCGGAATGGATGGCTACCTAACGAAACCTTTGCAATCCGAGAAATTGGATGAAGTCCTCGAGAAATACGCCATCGATTCTGCTGCTCAGTCCGAAACGAAATCCCGGAGCCGCTAGCCTGATGACGAGCGCCGGCGAGGTCTTGAAGCGGGAGTGAATGAGTTAGATTGGAAAGCAGCAATATCCCAGCAAGTCCCAAAGATTGTTGTTTTCATGAGTACCTCATCTAGTTTTGCGTCGCCGAGGTTTTTGTTGAGTGGCGCCTTCCTGATAGCTAACAATCTCTTGTTCGATGGCGCGAGCAGCTTCCTTCGACAGTCCGATGAATTCGACGCCAATACCAATCCTTGGCTGACAATACCGCACTTCGCAGCGCGTCTCGACACGGGCTCCGGTGCGCGAGAGTTCGAATCGCAGGTTGAGGACCGCCCCTTCCGGAAAACTTTGACTGGTATTGATGAACATGCCGCCTCGACTCAAGTTCGGGGGCCTGACCACGACAAGTTCATCTCGCCCTTCGTAGGACACCGTGATTTCCCTGACACTATTCACGCGCTGTCCTCTCTGTCCGATCAGATCACCACTTGATTCGTATTCACGATGCTTGCTCATCGATTCACCGTTTCCTGTGTCGCGCCCAGTCGCTGGCCGGACACCGACAGGCGCCAACTGTCACGCTTGACCCCGCAATATGGGCAGAATGAAAAATTCGGAGAGAGTTCCCGGGCACATGAGCCGCAAGCCTCCATGGATAACTGCCCGAACGCGATGACCCGTTGCACTTCGTCGAATGTCGTAACTCCGTCGCGCACGAGATCGAGTGCGTATTCCTGCATGAACTTGATACCGTTGTGGCGTGCGAGAATGCGAATTTGATCGTTCTGGCCGGCTGACCGAATCGCCTGGCGAAGCGGCTCGTTGAGTTGCAGCATTTCGTAAATGCCGACTCTGCCGCGGTACCCGGTAAAGTCACACAGGTCGCAGCCGTTCGCGATGCTATGCACTTGGGGCGGCTCCATGAGTCCGGCCTCCATGATGGTATCCACGTATTTCTGATCTGGCTTCGAGGAGGAATGGCACGAGCACAAGCGCCGCACTAAACGCTGTGCAATGATCGCGCTCAAAGCGCTGCCTATCTGGTATCCCGGCACTCCCAGGTCCAGAAGTCTCGTCACGGCCGAAATGCTGTCATTGGTATGGAGCGTCGAAAGCACGAAGTGGCCGGTCTGCGCCGCTTTGATCGCGATCTCCGCCGTCTCCATGTCGCGAATCTCACCGATCATTACTACATCGGGATCTTGCCGAAGGACCGACCGCAGACAACTCGGGAAAGTTAAGCCGGCCTTAACGTTGACCTGTACCTGATTCAGCCCAGGAAGTACATACTCCACCGGGTCCTCTACCGTAACGACGTTGACTGACGGACGGCGTATTTGGTGGAGACAAGCGTACAACGTAGTACTTTTGCCAGACCCTGTAGGTCCGGTCACCAGGAGCATCCCCTGTGGAAGGCGGATTGTCTCGGCAAGTCCATCCGCGATGTCTTTTGGAATTCCCAAGCTTGCAAAATCCTTGAGAGGCGAATCTCCCTCAAGGAGACGCATTACCACTTTTTCTCCGTACTGAGTTGGAAGCGTGGAAACCCGAAGATCTATTCGCCGCCCGGCAATTTTGACCAGGAACCGTCCGTCTTGGGGATTGCGCCTCTCAGCGATGTCCATATCCGAGAGAATCTTTACGCGCGACGCCACAGTGTGCTGGAGGACCCGGGGAATCCGTTGATAGTCTCGCAAAATTCCATCGATGCGGAAGCGCACGGCGGTGTCACTTTGTTGTGGCTCAACGTGAATGTCGCTGGCTTTTCGCGCAACGGCGGCCTTGATCATGGTTGCGACGAGGTGGACCGCAGGAGTGGTTTTGGACTTTTGCCGCAACTCCAATTGCATCTCGCGCATTGCTTCGACGTTGCGCTCTTGAGCGCTCGAGGAGATGAACTCCATGCCCGTCGTGTCGTCGGCTACCTGCACTGCATCCGCCGGAGTGTCTGCTGTGGCGTAGATTCGCTCGATTGCCTGTGTGAGTTCGGCTTGAAATGCAAATTTTGCGACAACCTTCAGACCAGTCTTGAAGCGGAGTTCATCCAGAATTTGAATGTCTTGCGGCTCGGTCATTGCCACCGTAAGGGATTTGCTGTCGGCCGATATGGGGATAGCCCGGCACCGCTTGGCCAACGCCAGCGGAATCAGTTTCAGGACGGATGCGCTCGGCTGAAGTTTCTGACAGTCGACATATTCCACGGCGGATACTTCGGTAAGTGCCTGCGCCAAATCTTTTTTGGACACGAGATTGCGCTGGAGCAACAGCTCGCCGAGATGGGTAACCTTGCCCTGCTGTTCTTGGAGGGTTTTCTTCAGATCGGCCGCAGAAATGTGGCCGCGCTCACATAGAACTTCCCCTAGCCGCTTTTTCTTCATCATTCCGCTTTCCACCGTGTGGGCCGAGGAGGCCGCGCGGCGATCAGACACTAAGTTGCGGAAGGGGGTAAGTAACCTATAACACGCAATGAAGTGAGCTGGCGGTGTTTCTCGGGCCCCATTTCGCAGTACGCAACTAAGAGATGGCGGAAATGCTTGGGATTGGCTTTGATGCCAATCGCCAATTACTTATAGCGCGCGATGAACTCGAGAACACCCGGGCCAATGCATCTTGTGCTGCCGTTAGGACTTTCCGATCGTTTGGCGCTGGTTGGAACAGCACATCGATCCGAGGCATCTAGTGGGCGGGGCTTATCTGGTAGGTACGAGACCGCGGGCTTTCAGCGCTTGTTGTAGCAAGGGTTCGATTTGACTGCGGATGTAGTCATTGGCGTAACCTACCCAACTCACGTCAGGCTTCAAGTCGAGAGATGGATTCAGTTGCAAACCCAGTTCGTCGGTAATGAGGACGCCCGCTTCGCGCGCGATTAGCTCGGTGCAGAGATCATACGGATGGCAACACAGACCCAGTTGAAGCGATCTCCCTTTGAGGATGTCGGCGAGAAGTGGACGGAAATCAGCTTGAAAGCGGTCGTGACCCATGATGAGTTCGTATAGCTGACCGCCGGTTGATAGATATTGATCCTCGAACGAATACGCTTTGCCTTCTTTGCTGATGCCTACGGCCGCCAGCGAGATTTCATCATCGATTGACGCGAGTACATCTCTTCCACCCGAAAAGAATCGCGTGATCGAACTGAAGCCATGGGTCAAATCTCGTGCCGTCGAGGGGCGCAGCTGCAGCGGTTCTCGCTCGCCGTTGATCCGGTTGAATCGCTCAGCTTGCGCACCTTTTCCTCGGATCGCCCACAGCGAATCGCACAGATGCTGCTTCACCAACGGGAGTTCTGTTTGCACTGCGATCTCGATGTCGGCAAGTCCAGTGAAGTCCCCGCGATTGGGCGCTATGCCGGTGAGGATCCAGGCACTACGCTTTTGATACATCAGCGGTCGCGTGCCGTCGATGGGGTCGGCGATAATTCTCCATACTGCTTCCGACTCTGGGACATCTTGTGGCAGCGAAACTTTTCCTCCCGACAATCCTTCAGCGATCAAGACGATCGGCACCCGCGATGCGATCCGGTTGCCGAAGAGTTCCACCAACATGGATTCACTGACGCGGTCGACAGAGTAGATGGTGTCCCCTTCGCCATCGACATCGGAAGCGACGCTGGATATGGCAGCAGGAGAACTCGACTCGCACACGGAGGCTACGGCCGCGCGAATATCTTCATGAATGGAACGCACGGAAGAGAGAAGCCAATCGGTGTCTTGCACGAGGGTCCTTTGCGTGGCGCGTGGATCTGGAGACGGCGAACAAAATTACTTGACCTGCCGGAACGTTCTGTTAGATTTTAACACCTCGAATGAGAAATTTAAACAACCGCATAACGCCTCGCTCTTCGGAAGAGCGACAAAGCGAAATCCTGTTGCACATAAAGGAGAAGGGAGCAGCTTCGATAGGCGAAATCGCGGAGAGGTTCGCTGTTTCGGAAATGACGGTGCGCCGCGTGCTGCACAAGTTGGCGACGCGGGGCCTGGTAATCGAACTCCCGGAGGAGCGATGGTAGCGCCTGCCGGCTCGATGGAGAGGACATTCCTTGAGCGGTCGGAGAAGATGGCCGGCCGCGAAAGATGCGTCGGGCCGTGCTGCGGCCGGGTTGGTACAGGAAGGCGAAACAGTCTTGCTGGATTCCGGCAACGACCCGCAATACATCGCGAGACACCTGCACGGCACGACGCAATCTGGTGGTCGTGACCGCGTCATTAGCGGTACTGGAAGAATTGTCCGGGAACCCAGGGATCAAGGTGCGATTGACCGGGCGGAGTTTACCGCGCGGAAGTCACGACTCTATGCGGAAGTGCCGATGGAAGCGCATGGGAAGCATATATCGCGGACCGTGTGTTTTTCGGCGCCGCGGCATTGTCGTTCCAAAAGGAGCGATGAATTACGACCAAGAGATGCCGAAGTCGATGCTGAGGCGGGAAAGCAAAGGAGTTCTAGTCATGGACAGCAGCAAGATCGGAATCGAAGCGGTCTATCGGTTTTGTCCCATTCGAGCAGTGCGACTTGATAATTACAGACCCAGGAGTGAAAGCGGCGGAGATCAAGAGACTCCGCAAATTGACGAACGTCATCATCGCGGAATAGCCCCCCGAGAAGGTGTACCGCGGAAAAACAACAGAGAGGGAGGGTCGATGCGATGAAGTACAGGGGTGTGTTTTTCAATCATTTGCTGTCTCGCGCTGTGCGTTGTAAGTCTCGGCGCAAATCAACACCGGAAAAATCACGGGATCCGTCACGGATTCAAGCGGCGCTGTTGTTCCAGCGGTCCCTATAACAGCGACTCAATGACGCCACAGGCGTCGTGACCAAGAGCGGAAACCTCGGAGAGAGGCGAGTACTTGTTGAATTTTCTTGTTCCCGGGACATACCGGATCTGAGTCGAAAAAGCAGGCTTCAAAAAGATTTTCGTCAGGCGTAGATCGTCGATGCCGGTGGCATTAATCGCGTCGATTTCTCCTGGCAGTTGGAAACGTCGATCAGGATATTGGAGTTGAAGCCAATCCAATCACCGTCGCGACTGAGACTTCCGAGCTTTCGCAGAATTCAGTCACAAAGAACTTGATGCTCTTCCCAACATCGACCGAAATCCGCTGTTTCAGATGAATCTCATCCCCGGTGCGAACAATGATGTTGGCAGCGGCAACTATGGAACAAATGGCGGCGAGAATGGCTCTGCCATAGGACAGACGCGGCCGCAGCTTGCTTCGATCGGCGGCGTCGATGCCAACGCCAATTCCGATCTACATCGACGGCGTCCCGAATCGCGAGCCCCAAAACGCATACATCAGCCTGACGCCCGGAATCGAAGGTGTTCAGGAATTAGAGGTGTACACGGGCAAGTACAACGCAGAGTTTGGATTCTCCGGCAGCGCTGTCGTGAATATCACCACAAAATCAGGCAGCAACCAGTTACATGGCGCCGCTTTTGAATTTCTTCGCAACGATGCCACGGATGCCCGCAACTTCTTCGGAGGTGGCGAACCAAACACGCCTTTTCGGCGTAACCAATTCGGCGGTGCGATAGGCGGGCCCGATCCTGAAGAACAGCTTGTTCTTCTTTGGCGACTATCAGGGCACTCGTTTGAAGACGAGCTCGACCAAATTTACAACCGCCCCGACGGCAAAGATGCTGACGGGAGACTTCTCGGAGTTGTATGTCCCCGGACAGGTAGACGATGCCGGCAATACGTTTGGGCAGATCTACGATCCCAGTACGCGAGTTACCGACGCCAATGGCAACGTGATCAGCGCGACTCCGTTTTCGGGCAACATCATTCCGCAGTCCCAATGGGATTCCTCGGCGCGGCGATGAATGCTGCCGAAATCTTTGGTGTAGCCAATCTTCCTGGCATCAGCAACAACCTCCGTATCTAACAACAACAATCAGACCGTCCACCAGGCCGACGGACGACTCGACTTCGATCGCACCAGCGCGGACCGTATCTTTTTCCGTTATTCGGTGTTGGATGCGGTGAATCACAACACCACCAACGTGAAACGTTCTTTCAGGACGCGAACGTAGACTCCAAGACTTTCGATCAGAACATGCAGGTTTCGGACTTCCATATTTTCGGCCCGACGAAAATGAACGAAGCTGCGGCTTGCCTTCAATCGTTCGAACGTTCGAACTGGCATGCAAGAGCCAGTCGCAGGATTACAACAATCAGTTCGGAATCCCCAACGGCAATCTATCGAACGACCAAGCCACAACAGGACTGGCCGAGTTCATCATGGCGGGTGTGCCTTCGATCGCGACGCCCGACTGGGTCGGATATATCGTCAGCAACACCATCTCTCTGACCGATAACTTCACCTGGACAAAAGGGCGTCACGTGCTGAAGTTCGGCACGAACATCAATCATGTTGTGGACGTTTCCGCTGACACGATCGGCGGCGATAATCCGCGCGGAGCACTTACGTTCAGCGAGGCGATGACTTCGTTCGATGGCATCGGGTATAACGGAGGCGGGAACGCCGCGAACGCACTCGCCGTGCAACCGGTAGGATACGCATCGTTCTTGTTGGGCAATATGACCGAAAGCGCGCGAGCTCATTTCGTTGCCGGCGCTCCCTACCAGTCTTACTGGCAGAATGCGTGGTACGCGCAGGACGACTTCAAAATTCTGCCGTCACTCACGTTGAATCTCGGATTGCGCTACGAATTACTCAGTCGGCCGGTGGAGCGACACAATCGCCAGTCGAATTGGGACACGCGTACCAACCAACTTGTCGTCGCTACCGCTGACGACAGAAGCCCCGCGCTCGGGCTCGACACGAATGATTGGGGGCCACGCGTGGGATTTGCATGGACTCCCGATCGCGGGAAAACCAGTATCCGTGCGTGGATACGGAATTTCTTACTGGATGGCTTACTGGTCGGGTCCGTTGACGATTCTTGGTCTCACGTATCCGAACTATGCGAAGCAATCGCTTCTGACTCCGAACGATCTGGCGGCGACATTGAAGTTGTCGGTCGATGGCTTGCCGCTCGCAAACGCGGAGTATGACCCGAACGGGAAGTTGTTGATTCCTGACAACGCGGTTGTTCGCGGCGCTGACTACAACTGGAAAAACCAGCGCGTGGATCAGGCGAACCTCAACATCGAACGCGAAATTCGGCCCGGGATGGTTGTGGACATCGGCTACATGAACGTGCGCGGCATCCACAACAATCACTCTGTCAACATCAACCAAGCGCCGCCGACCGCACCGGGAGCCGACTTCAACCTGGAACGGCCTCTCATCGGCCAATATCCGCAACTGGGTGATATTCCCATCTCGGAGTCGATCGCGAGCAGCCGCTACGATGCGATAACGGGGCGCGTCACGGCGAACCTCGGTCAATCCATCTATATCAACGCCAGCTACGCGCATGGCCGTAACTTCTCCAACGGAAACAATCTCGATCAGACAAACATCAATCAGTATTACGGTCCCACGCCGCAGGATATTGCGCACATCTTCAACGCGCAATTCTCCACTGATCTGCCGTTCGGTCACGGGCAGCCATTTCCTGAACGCTTCAAACCGATTTGTGGATGCAATCCTCGGCGGTTGGCAGTATTCGGGCCTTCTCCACATCCGCAGCGGAACGCGCTTCGACACGTCACCTCAGACGGAACGTCGCTCAATAACGGTCAGACCAATCGCCCCGACCGAGTTGGCAGCGGCGACTTAAGTTCACCGAATGTGAATCAATGGTTTGACACAAGCGCCTTCGTCGTTCATTCGACGCCTGAGACTTACGGCAACCTGGGAATCAATCCGCTACATGCCGACGGCGAGCAACAGTTGGACTCGTCACTCTCCAAGACGTTCCATATAACCGAGCGACAGCAGCTTCAATTCCGTGCGGACGCCTTCAACACTTTCAACCATCCGAATTTTGCTTCGCCGGATAACGTCGTCGGCGATCCGTCCGAGGGGCAGGTGTTTTCGACCTCGATCGACAATCGCCGGATGCAGTTCTCGCTTAGATATTCGTTCTAAGCGACGAACCTAGGGCGCTCTGGCGAACTCGGAACCTGGAGCGCCCTTGGATTTGAAGGGGTTTACGCGGCCTCGGCATTCGCTTTTTCACGCCGCTATTCACGAAATACAAATCGAATCGGAATGCGGATACGAGACCAGATGGCACGGAAGAAGTTGTTCGTGATCGGCGCACGTGGATTCCTCGGACAGCACGTCGTTCGACTCGCCGAACGCTGGCACGACGTCTGGCGTGGTGAGCGAACGCCCAATGGTTCACCGAACTCGGTGCAAATCGATATTGCCGATGCGGCGAGCGTCGATTGGGCGTTTCAAGCCTTGCGGCCGGAGCGCGTGCTTCTGCTGGCGGCGATATCGGATATCGATGCGTGTGAAAAGTCGCCGGAGGCAGCTTTTGCGACGAATGCCAAGGGACCGGAGAATGTCGCTCGCGCATGCGCCCGATTCGGTGCCCGGCTTCTGTTTACCTCATCGGCTGCGGTATTCGATGGTCGAAAGCACGGTTATCGCGAGGATGATCAGCGAAGCCCGTTGAGCGTTTATGGGAAAACGAAAAAGGCGGCGGAAGATTCGGTTTCGGAAATTCTGCCCTCCGCGATCATTCTTCGTTTTGGACTGGTGATTGGTTTCGCTGGAATGCTTG
The DNA here is from genome assembly GCA_963850795.1 of uncultured Acidobacteriota bacterium. Lineage (GTDB taxonomy): Bacteria > Acidobacteriota > Terriglobia > Acidiferrales > UBA7541 > Acidiferrum. The sequence goes on from CAWKNS010000038.1 coordinate 217,037, forward strand.
GCACCAACGCGATGCTCGATCGCGTGGTCGCGAAAGTGGAAGAGCGGCGAGGCTGGTGAATTTTCCACGCGAGAAGCGCGCAATCCGATCGATGCCGAAGCGCTCGCACAAATGGCTGTGGACATGCTTGCGCTTGGAGGGATCGAGGGGACATATCATGTCGGCGCGTCGGAGAGCGTTTCGCGGTTTGAGTTGGCAAGACTGCTCGCGAAGCGTGCGGGGATATCCGCCGACCTTGTTCGTCCACAGGACGAAGTTGTGCTCGGGAGGGCTCCGCGGGGCGATGATCATTTCTTGCTGACCGAAAAGATTGAAACGGAATGCGGGTTTCCGGTTCCAACCATCAACCAAGTCGTTGAAAGGTGTTTTTCATGAAGCTACCCCAAGCAATTCACGAATTAGAGTACGGACACGGGTCATCGTACGGTCAAGAAGAGCAGGATGCAGCTGATGGAGGTGCTTCGCGCGAATGCGCCATCTTGCGGGCCATGGGTCAAGAAATTCGAGGAAGAGTTCGCGGCGTTCTGTGGAACGCAGTACGGGTTGGCCGTAACCTCGGGCACGACCGGCTTGCATCTTGCGATGGTCGCAGCCGATATCAGACCTGGCGATGAGGTGATCACCACGCCGATCAGTTGGGTGGCGACCGCCAATGCGGCGGCAGTGCTTGGGGCAAAGATTGTTTTTGCCGATGTGAACCCAAAGACGTTGAACCTTGATCCGGCTTCGGTCGAAAAGAAGATTACGCCTCGAACAAAAGCGATCCTGCCTGTTCATCTCTATGGGCAGTGCGCGACATGGACGCGCTCAACGAATTGGCGCGACCCCGCAAAATCCTTGTTGTCGAGGATGCGGCGCACGCCGCGGGCGCCGAATACAAAGGACGGAAAGCCGGGTCGCTGGGCGACATCGCCGTGTTCAGCTTCCACCAACAGAAAAATATGGTGACGCTCGGGGAAGGCGGCATGTTGACCACGAGCAACCGCGATCTCTATGAGCGGATGCTCTCGTATCCGCTCGCTCTGCTGCCCGACCTACGATCCGAAGGGCAAGTACCTGCCGATCGATGAGTCCGTGCGTCCCATGGGGAAGCGGTATTGGTATATCGATTTCGACGGAGTCGGATTCAACTATCGAATGACCGATGCCCAGGCCGCGGTGGGCTCGGTGCAGCTGCGAAAGCTGAATGCCAATAACGCGAGGCGCGCGGAAATCGCGCGACAGTATTCCGAAGGGCTGCGAGGATTCAGGGCATCACGCTTCCGTTCGTGTCTCCCGAAAACAAGCACGTGTTTCACGTCTTACTGTCGTGCTTGTCGATACTCCGTTCCCAAAGTCGAAAGAAGACTTTATGTGGGAGCTCTGTACGAAAAAGCGGATCAAGGCGTGGTCGCACTACATGCCGATTCACCTGACCACCGTGTACCGCGAATTGGGCCACGCCGCCGGCGAGTGCCCGGTCGCGGAGAAACTGTTCGAGAAGTACGTCAGCCTGCCGATTCATCCCCGCATGACGGATGAAGTCGTCCAGTACGTCATCGACAGTCGTCCGAGGAGCTGTCGTGAGTGATTTTCCGAACCGCGTTGCGGGCATTCGCGGCGAAGGCAAGTTTTTCTCCGCAGCAGCGCGCCGGTCTACATCAGCCGCGCTCCGGGCCGGCTCGACCTGATGGGCGGCAACGTCGATTACACCGGCGGCCTGGTTTTCGAGAGCACGATTCGCGAAGCAACCTGGGCCGCGGCTCAGCGGCGCAACGATCGCCCGAATCGTGTTTCTGAATCCGCAGATGGAGGAGGAGGGCTGGCAGCGAGCGGGTGGAGTTCGCACCGACGAGGTGCAGGACGAAGCGAGCGTTGAAGCAATTGGTGAATGCAAGCCCAGCGGTTCGCTGGACCGCGTACGTGCTCGGCGCGTTCCTTCTCCTGCAAGAATCGATGCCCCGAAGCAGGTGAAGTCTGGCGCGTCGATCTACATCGAATCCGAAGTGCCGCGCAACAAGGGAGTCAGCTCCTCGGCGGCGGTGGAGGTGGCGGTGATGAAGGCGGCCGCTGCGTGCTATCGGCATCGATCTCGCCGGCGTCGAGCTTGCCGAAGCTTGCCAGTGGGTGGAGAACGTCATCGCCGAGTCGGCCTGCGGCATCATGGACCAGGCCGCGTCTGTTCTGGGCGACGAAGGATGCGTGTTGCCGCTTGCTGTGCCAGCCGTGTTTGCCTCGGCCGTTGGTCAAACTGCCGGGAGGACTTCGTTGCTGGGCCATCGATTCCGGCGTGAGGCACGCGGTCACGGGCATCGAGTACGAAGCCGCGCGCGCTGCGGCGTTCATCGGCTACCGGATGATCTGCGAGTGGGAGCACCTGCCGCTTATTCAAGATAAGAGTGGCCGCATCCCACGTTATCGTCGATCCGCAATGGTACGGCTTTTTATCGAACGTGTCGCCTCGATCATTTCGCTCGAAGTATGAACGGCGTTTGCCCGAATCAATTTCCGGAGCTGAAATTCTTTCCACTAGGGCGAGCATCCCGATCCGTTCACCACGGTCCGTCCCGAGGTCGTGTACCGCGTCCGCGATTGCACCCGCTACGCGATTGAAGAGAACCACCGCATAGAGCTGTTCATCGAATTGGCGCGGGGCTGCGGCGGGCAGCCATCCTCGCTGCTTTCCGCCAAATGGGCGAATTGATGTTTCAGTCCCACTGGTCTTACACCGAATGCGGCCTGGGCTGCCATGGCGACCGACCAGCTCGATCGATTTCGTCCGGCGACATCGTGGCGATGACCTACTATTCGGCGCGAAAATCACCGGCGGCGGCGCCGGCGGCACGGTGGCTGTGCTTGGCACCGACGACGGAGCCGCGGCGTTTCAAAAAGTGATCGACGACTACGCGCAGCTGCCGGCGTCGCTCCCTATGTAATTGAAGGCAGTTCGATCGGGGCCGATCGTTTCGGCATTCGAGTCATCCCGGAGAATGCATGAGCACCGCAGCGAGCGCTATCTCAGCGAAGCCACGAACGACCTGGTATTTCTTCCTGTTGGCGATGGCGTCGCTTGATCTGGTCGGCGCAGGGCATTGCGGTCAAGTTTCTGTCTCCCTTCCTGGGCCCGATCGCGATTACTTTCGTGCCCTTTTACGTGACCACTCTTCTGTTTGTTCCGCTTCTCATTCGCCTTCGCAAACAGAATCCCGGAGCCACGAGTCCCACGGCGCGAGACTGGGTCAGCTTCCCATCGCCGGCGTCGGCGGCCAGGTGCATGGCTCAACTGGGAATGACCTGGGGAATCAACAAATCGCTGGCATCCAACGGCTCCATCCTGAATCTACTGATTCCCGTGATCAGCGCGGTGTTGGCCTCCTTCATGCTGAAGGAGAAGCTTGACGACTGTTCCGTATCGTGTCGTTTGGCGATCGGGCTTGTGGGCGTCGTGTTTCTGTCGGTAGGAGATTTTCGCCAGGCATCATTTGGTTCGATGAAATATCTCGCCGGCAATCTCCTGATTTTCGCCGGCTGTTTAGGATCGTCGTTTTACAACGTGTATTGCAAAGGATTGATGGCGAGATTTCAGGAAATCGAAATTCTGATTTACAGCTACATGACCGCATCGCTTGCCAGCATTCCGCTCCTGATCTGGGTCGAGCCATTCCATTTTCGCAGCCTGCTTGCTCTCGACGGAAAGGGAATCGCCGCGTTTCTTTTCCTGGCGTTCTTCATGTATGGCGCATCCATGCTTCTTTTTTTCAAGGCATTGCAGCATCTCGATGTAACCACGGCCTCGATGTCGCTTCTATCTGGTACCCGGTATTTGGCGTATTGCTGGCCGCCGTTGCTTCTGGGCGAACACTTGAGCCCGGCCTCATTGGTAGGAACTGCAATCGTACTCATCTCGACGATCCTGGTGGTGCGCTATGACACGAGCTACTAAATTTGCTCAGACTGCTGATCGTCGCTATTTTTTCCTAGCGACGGCCGTCCCTCGCGCAGGAAATTACTTCCGTCACCACCACGGTCAACGACTCAGCGATCGCCGGGCGACCAGTTGCCCTGGACGCCACGGAAAACTCTTGCCCTGGCCCATGCCGGACAATACGGGATACTCCTACTCATCCTATTTCCTCTCCCAGTGGACCATCATTTGGGACCAATACAACCGCCAGCGTTTGCACTACTTTTTCTGCTGTTTCGACTTCGACCGCACGACCTTCGAGATGTATCCCCGAATGGCATTGGGCGAATTCGACCGGCTATCTGCGGGCCATGATGCAGGGTTTCATCGAGCGCCTTTACCCGTACACGGGTGATCCGCGCACGCTTGAGTTTCTGGAAAATTTTGTGACCTACGAATTGGAAAACGGTCTCACTCCCGAAGACTATGTTTGGGCCGGCGTCCCGTATCCATCCGCCAATCCAGGCAGCCGGCGATACACCGGATGGAGCGACCACGGCGAGGACTACGTTGAACCTCATGTCGTCGGCGAGGACGGTTATGGTTATCTGCGTCTCTACGAGATGACCGGCAATACGAAATATCTACGCGCGGCGATTCGTTGCGCCGACGCCTTGGCCAAGAATTACAAACAAGGCGACGAGAAGAACTCCCCTTGGCCAAATCGCTGCTTTCGCTCGCGACGGCCGCATCGACAAGGGTACCGGGATGTTTCCGTATTCGGCAAATGTCGTGGAGCCAATCATGCTGTTCGATGAGTTGATTCGCCTGAACCAGGGAAACGTCGCCTCCTATAAAACGGTTCGCGAAGGGTCTTGGGCCTGGCTGATGAAATACCCGATGCAAAACAACGTTTGGGTCGGATATTTCGAAGATGTGAAGGCCAGCATGGAGAATATGAACCAGGTCATTCCACTCGAATTCGCGCGTTACGTCCTTCTCCATCCGGACAAAGATCCAGAATGGCGCGAGCATTCGCGAAAGCTCATCGAGTGGGTCAAGACCACGCCGCGGTGGCCCAAGTACGTCGTGCATGGTGCGACCGTCACAACCGAGCAGGGCAGCAGCTTGAAGAATTTCTGCTGCAATCTCCCCAACCAGTGCTGCGACAGCCATAGCTCGCGACTCGCTGCCGTTGAAGCTCTCTACTTCTCAAAGACTGGCGACGTCACTTACAAAGAGGCAGCGTATCGTACTTACAATTGGGTGACTTACTGGCAGGGACTTTCCGGCGGCGCCCATGCGCCGTTCAGCAATCAGTGGTGGTTCACGGACGAATTTTCCGACGGCCCTCGTCGCATGATGGATGCCTTTTGGGCTGTACCGGAGTGGGCGCCATCCGAGGAATCTCACCTGCTCGGCTCTCTATCGGTCGTCACCAAGATCGCGTACGGCGCAGGTAGCGTGACGTATTCCACGTTCGACAACGAATCGATCGACGTGCTCCGCCTGAATTTTGCTCCCGACCAGATCACCGTCGGCGGTAGGCCGATCGAAGCGCGCAAAGATTTGTCGCAGCAAGGCTACACATACGACGAGAAGACTCACGTCCTCTCGATCCGCCACACCCAGTCCCGCGACGTGGACATCCAGGGGAAAAGCACAGTCGTTCCGCCCAGTTACATCACATTCGACGACCCCCATTTGCCGGTCGGAACGAAACTATTTGGTCAGCACACGAATGGAATCGTCGACTGGGGGGAAGGCGAGTGGCAGATTGGCGCTCCCCATGGGAAATTCGGCACCTTTAATTTGGTCGCGTCCAACCCCGACGCCACCGGGATCGCGTTCCGATTTTCGAATACACTCATTTTTTCCGGAATTGACATCTATAACGATGCAGACACCGAAGCCATCGTCACCATTCATTCGCCGGAAGCCCGCGAAATCATAATCAACGTCAAACCAAAAGAGCTGCGACGTCTCCGCACCGGCTGGCGCGACCCCAACACTAAAGTCGTTTTCGATTTCACCAACAGCAAATCCCTACGTTTCGACAACTTGGCCTACGAACGCCCGTAATTGAAACGTGACTGTCGGTTCGAAAGGTCAAGGCGGATGGCGTTGATCGAACACCTATGGAAAGGGAACAAGCGGCCGCAACGCGTCGCCTCAATGAGCAGCTTTCGCGAACTGATCCCAGCTCATTTCCGGCCTCAACTTCTTTGAGGATTACATCTGACTCGCTTGGCCACGCAGCTGGAGTCCAGGAATTCCAATATGACAGCCCATTTACTGGAAGTGCGGCAGCATTTTGAAATCGAAACTCCTGGGCAATGAGTTGGCTTTGTCGATGAATCAAAGTGCAACAGCAGAACCTCAGAAATTAGTTCTTACCGAAAGCTGAATCTGTCGAGCTGAAGCAATTAATGCCGCCTTCCGTGCGTCCCGAATGTGTAGATCAAGACGACCGATGAACGCAAGTTAGACTGCGCCTGCACCGCCACATTGGAATTGAAGTAAGAAGTCCGCAAGTAGTCAGCTCCGACACGCACGGAAATGGAAGGAACGATCTCGTACTGCACTCCAGCGCCGCCAGCCCAAGCAAACTCATTCGCGTAACCCAAAACCATCTGACCGTTGTCTTCGAAGTTCACTCCGGTCTGACGCGCGCCACCGAGCAGCAGTTCGCCATACACCGACATTTGCCGGCGCCGCACGGCGTAGAACACTGGTCCCGCCATGTAGGTCATCAGATCGGCGCTGCGTCCGGTGTGAAATGCATTGAAGGAGCGCGAATAGCCAAAGTCCGCCTTCATCGCAAAGTGCCGGTTGACATCCCTGCTGAAAACCGCCTGCAGGCCGTTCATCCGCATCTGCCCTTCCGAGGGCGTGTTGGCCTGCGTATAGGAAAAACCAACACCACCTTCAAGTGCCGGAGAAAATCCCCCAGCAATCGGCTCTTGGCCATGAGCCAACGGCGTGAAGAGTGAAATTAGCAGTAATGTTAGAACGATCCTCATAGTCATCACTCAGAACAGTGCCGCCCTCCCCGAAGTTTCGACTAGCCCATAAAACCCAAATTGCTGGTGGTGAAATTCGCCACGTTCGGAAAGATTGCCGGCAGGTTCGCAGCGCTTACGCCAAACCAGGTCGCGAGAGTCGCCGCGTACTGGTCGAGGGCCGTCGTCGGAATCCAGCGACCGTTTTGGTCGGCGTCATCGGGGCCGCCCAGCGCCAGCGTCGGAAACGTTCCGTAAATGGCGTTGCCCTTTACCGCTCCTCCGAGAATCAACTGGTGACCGCCCCACGCGTGGTCGGAGCCGCCATTGGAGCCGGGTTCGAGCGTCCGCGCGAATTCGGACAGCGTGAACGTCGTAACGTCACTGGCCACCCCAAGTTCCTGCGTCGACTGGTAAAACGCTGCCATGCCCTGGTTTACCGTGGTGAGCAATTGCACTTGCTGCGGCAACTGGTTCGCGTGGGTGTCAAACCCGCCGACGGAAACGAAGAAGATTTGGCGCTGCACGCCCAACGCACTTCGGGCGGCAATTACCTGCGCCACCTGTTGCAACTGGGCCCCGAGGTAGTTCTTCGGGAACTTGGTCTGCAGAGGTGCGATGTTTTTTAAGGCGTCAGAAAGTGTCTGCGCAAACTGTACCGCCCGGCTGGTTACGGCGTTGGCGGCTTGGACCATGGACAAGCCGCTGTCAAAGGTCAGCAACTGCTGATTGGCCGTGTAACGTGCCTGCGAAGCGGCCGAGCTATCGAATCCGAGCAAGCCCGGCACCTGGCCGGGATTCATCGAGAAAGGCCGCGAAGTGACCCCGGTGCAGAAGATGGGATTGCCGGCGATGGAAAGGATCGGGGGGAACTGCGCATTGGTATTGAAGCTCTGCACGTTGTCGGCGACTTTGCCGGCCCATCCGGCGGCCGTCATTCCAGAGAGCTGCGCGGTCTGCCATTGGTCTTGTTGATCGGAATGGGAGTAAAGATTTCGGGGTAGGTTGCTGAACGCTCTGTAAGTGGCTTGGGTCGTCGGCTGCACTAGCGTGCCTACGTTCGCGACGATCGCCAGCGACTTGTCATTGTTAAAATAGCCCTGCATTTCCGGCATGTTCGGATGCAGGCCGTAGGTGGACTGCCCGTTGATCTGCAAGGGCAGCAGTTGGCTTTGCGGGAGCGCCAGCACACTGCGCGACTGCAAATATTGCGAATACCGGTTGTCCGTGGGCACCACCATGTTGTTGCTGTCATTCCCACCGAACATGAAGATGCAGACCAGGGCCTTGTAGTCGGAGGCTCCTTGAGCGAGCGCGCTCACCAGGCCGAGTTTGCTAAGACCGCCCACGAGACTGGCGCCCGCCGCAGAGCAGCAAGCCAGCCGCAGCATGTCTCGTCGTGTGTGTTTCGTCATTATCCGGCTCCAATCGCTTAGTGCTGTACCTGATACATAGAAGACGAAAGATAGAGATAGGCCGCAGCTTTGGCTTGGCCGGTCGTGTCGCTGGGACTGAGCGACGAAAGCGCCGTCAGGATGTATTGCTTCATCTGGTCCGGCGTGCTGCTGTGCAGGAACAACACGTCAAGCCACGACACCATCTGGTCTGATGTGCCGGCATTGATCAGTCCGCTGAAATCGAGCGTGGTGTCCGAGCCCAGAGAGCCATACGCCACAGAGTTGATTGAATTCACGCGCGCGAGGCTGGAGTTCGTGTCGAAAATCGAAAACTCGGGTCCGTTCAACGTGGTTCCCGCAATGGGATTGACGGGCGGGAAGAAATTGAAAACGCTTCCGGGATAAAAAACGTTCTCCTCCATGCTGGCGCCGACCCCAGCAAAATTCGCGGCTTCGGTTCTGGCATGGAACGCCCGCGCGATGCTGGTGATCATGATCACCGGTTCGCGCAACTTGCCGTCCGTGTCCACAACCGTCGCGGGATTGTCTCCGCGGCGCGCTTCGGGATCGAGCAAGATGGCAGCGATGGTCGCCTGCATGTCCCCCCGCCTCCCGGTGCCAAAGCCATCGAAACTGCCGGTGTCGAAGGCCGTCGCCACACGCTGTACGTAAGCCGGGCTCGGATTGCTGGTTACCAGATGCTCGATCATCTGCGTGGCCACGAAAGGCCCAATATTCGGATGGTTGAAGACGATGTTGAACGCCGCAGCCAAATCTGGTTCTGCGGTCTGACCGGCCGGAATGGTCTGGCCAAGCAGTGTTTTCGATCCGCTGTCGTGGAGACCTTCCACCGGGACCATCGGGCCGCCGTAGTATTCGGGATTGTGATTCTGCGACGACATGCCCGGCTTTACCGGAAAGGTCCATCCGGTCAGCACTCGGCCCATGGCCATCACGTCGTTCTGTGTGTAGGTCGGAATCGGATTGCCCTGCGAGTCGAGCACCGGAGTTCCGTCGGGATTCAACTGGTTCAAACCAAGGGTGAACAACTGCATAAATTCGCGAGCGTAGTTTTCGTTGGCATGTTCGCCGGGTGGCGGCGCGTCGTTGTCGACCATGTTCAGGAAATTGCCCATCGCGGGCGTCAGGGTCACATCGGTCATCAGGTTTAGATAATTGCCCAACGCGTCTTTATCCAGGGTCCGCACGTAGTTGGTGTAGCCAAGCGGATCCGAGATCGTGTTGGCGCTCACGACCCAGAGGTTATTGAGTGCGAAGGCTGTCCGCATTCTCAGTTGGTCGCCACCGGCAATGGCATTCAGGAAATACGACTGCTGCACGTTGTTGACGCCGTCATTCGGCCGCGGGTCCGGATAGGGCGTGACGGTCGCAGCGAACTGATTCTGGAGATACGTGCCGAAACCCAACTCCGTCAGCTGGTTGACATTTTCCAGGTCCGGCCCGAAAGAACTCTGTTCGAGGAAGCGTACGGCCGCTGCGGAACTTACCGGCGAACCACTGGTGGTCACATTGACATTGAGAGTGTTCGACTTTCCGCCGCCGGGAGCCGGGTTCGTGACCTGGACGGGGATCGATCCCACCTGGGAACTGGAGGCGTTACCAATGGCCGTGATCATGGTGGAGGTCACATAGGTCACCTGCATCGGCTGGCCGCCGAACGTCGCGTTCGAGGTCGCCACAAAACCTGTTCCGTAGAGAGTCATCTGAAACGCGCCGGGCCCTAAGGTTCCCGGTGTGATCGAGGAGAGCGTCGGCACCGGATTCGTCAGCTTTACCACCGCGCTGTCGGATTTCGCGGTGTTCGCCTGGCTTGTTGCGGTGACCGTGACGCTGCCGAGGCCCACGATATTGTTCGGGGCCGTGTAGTTCCCCTGGTAGTCGACGGTGCCTACGCTGCTGTTTCCGGAATTCACGCCGTTCACCGACCAGTTCACGGTGAGATCAGCCGTGCCCGTCACCGTGGCCACGAACTGCTGCACGTTACCGGCACCGAGCGTGGCGGTTTTCGGCGCGATCGTTACGGTGATGTTCGAATTCGGACCGACGACTTGCACGTTGAACGGCGCCGAAGTTGCGCCACCCGGGTTGGGATTCACGACCGTAACCGGGACGGCGTTGCCTACTTGTGCCAGCGTCGGCGTGCCGGTGGCCAGCAATTGTGTCGGCGCGATGTACGTGGTGGCCAGCGGTGTTCCGGCGAGTTTGACCGTGGAGGTGGGCAGGAAGCCTGTACCGTTAATCGCAATCGCAAATTGCATGTTGACGGTCAGGATGGCCGGCGTCACGCCGGTGATCACCGGGATCGGATTCTCGACCGTGACGGTAACGTTGGCTGACTTCGTAGGATCTTCGACGGAGGTTGCCGTCACGGTGACGGTGTCGGGGCTTGGCACCGTGAGGGGCGCCGTATAAACACCTGCGGCCGTAATGGTGCCCACCGGCGGAGTGCCGCCGGCTACGCCATTCACACTCCAGGTGACGCTTGTGTTGAGAGCTCCGGTCACGGTGGCAACGAACGTTTGCTGGCTTTCAAGACGTACTGAGGCGGGCGACGGCGCGATCGTCACCTTCGCGCCGCCGAAAATGATGAGGTTCAGACCCGTCGAGGTGCTCGGCCCGGGAGCGGGATTTTGCACGGTGACGACTTGTGTTCCGGCGAGCGCCTGCGTCGCGGTGCCTGCGGCGGTCAGTTGGGTTGAGGAAACGTAGCTGGTCGTGAGCGCCAGCGTGCCCAGATAAACCGTCGCGCCTTGTGCGAAGTGCCGTCCATTCACAGTTACGGTGAAGGGTCCTTGGAGCACCTCGAGCGGCAGCAAACTGGTCAACACCGGCGTGGGATTGTTCAACGTGGCGGGGCCATTGCCAAGCTTGCGCGGGTCGGACGACTCCACGGCGCTGACCGTGATGCCGTTGGGCGTTGGAGGAAATTCCGGCGCGGAATACATGCCCTTGGAATCGATCGTTCCGAGCATGGCGTTACCACCAGCGACGCCGTTGACCGACCAATTGACGGCGGGCCGGGATCCGTCGCCCGTTTTTGCAGAGAACTGTTGCTGCGTAGCGCCCGCTATGGCTGCGCCAGAAGGTGTAACGGTCAATGCGGTTAGACCAGGGCCGTCAGGTCCCGCGCCCGGCAGGTAGGCTTCAGCGCATCCTGCAATCCCTACCGCCAATACCGTGAGAAACACCAGTGCCCAACGCTTCACGCTTCCCCCGTGGCTTTTTCCATCGCCGGCCGCAGACATACGGCCACGATGTCAGGCGGTCTTGGAAAATCTCGATTTTGCGGCGGGACTGCTTTCGGAAGAGTAAGCCTGCAAGCCGATTCGCACTACTGGCCGTGGGGTCAGATTCGGAGCAACTGTCCTTATTAGCTGATTCAAATCGATGATCCAACAAACATTTGTTTCGCGTTCGAATGCGAACAGCAAATTACCTCTCCATCGTCGAGGCCGTGTCTGGCCACCTTCCGAGTCGCAACTCCCGATAAGTTGCATTTACCGGATAAGTGGATTTGAGCGCCTCCGACTGGTCCCAACTTCCACGAACACATCCTCTCCCTCTCGGCCAGATCTTAAATCTCCGCTTTATTTGCGATTCCGCCCAAGCTCCAACGGCTAGAAGAAAGATTGCTGCCCGTCGGGCGCGGTGACATGCCCGCCAAATTCACTGGCCGGGGCTGTGATATAAGTTCTGTCATTGAGCTGTTACAAGAAATTGAGTTGGCATGCCGCTTCGTCTGACGGCAGGCAAGGCGTGTCTGCGTGCGAACGACGATGCGGATGACGAAATCCACTTTGGTATTTCGACTGGCTTTCCTGCTCGCTCTCTCATCAGGGGCCTCTGCGCAAGAATGGCGTTTCTACGGTGGTGATGCCGGGGGAGCACGGTTCTCACCACTCCGACAGATCAATCGCCAAAACGTTGCCGGCTTGAAACGGGCATGGACGTACCACATGGGCGAGGCAGACCGTTCAGGCAATATCACAGATCGACATCGTTCCGCGCCTTTTGAATCCACTCCTCTAATAGTGGACGGCACGCTCTATTTCTCCACGCCTTCGAATCGCGTCATCGCGCTTGATGCCGAAAGTGGTCGGGAAATTTGGCAGTTTGACCCGCAGGCTGATCACCCTGGACCTCGCAAATTCTTCCAACACCGCGGCGTTTCCTACTGGCAGAGCACGATGGGCGACGATCGCCGAATTCTGTTTGGCACTTTCGACGGGCGTTTGATCGCGCTGGACGCGATGACCGGTAAGCCCTGCCGTGATTTTGGAAAAGACGGAACGGTCGATCTGCGCGCCGGAGTTGCCGACGGTTATCCTGGTGCGGAATACGCTGTGACGTCACCACCTGCCATTTATAAAGATCTCGTGATTACTGGCGCCGCGCTTCCGGAATATCCTCGCAAGGGACCCAGCGGTGCGGTGCGCGCTTTCGACATCCGCTCGGGCAAACTCGCATGGACGTTTCATACCATTCCGCAGCCGGGAGAAATCGGACACGACTCTTGGCAAGAGGATGCATGGCAGGAACGCACGGGTGCGAATGTCTGGTCAATCATGAGTGTCGACGTCGAGCGCGGATTAGTTTTTCTTCCGATCGGCTCGGCCTCCTACGATTTCTACGGCGCAGACCGCAAGGGGATGGATCTGTTCAGCAATTCTCTGGTAGCGCTGGAGGCTGCCAGCGGCAAGCTGGTGTGGTACTACCAAATGGTGCATCACGATATCTGGGATTACGATATGCCCGCGCAACCGGTTCTGATGACGGTGCGGCGGAATCGCCGGGAGATTCCTGCGGTCGCGCAAGTCACCAAGATGGGATTCGTTTTCATTCTTGACCGGCTCTCGGGAAAGCCGTTGTTTCCAGTCGAGGAGCGGCCTGTTCCGAAGAGCGACGTGCCCGGCGAAGCTGCTTGGCCGACTCAGCCTTTTCCACTCAAGCCCCCGCCACTCGTCCGGCAGTTGTTCAGCGAAACCGACATCAACTCGGAGACGCCGGAGACCTATCGCTACTGCGCGGATTTTTTTCATTCCCTTGAGAGCCGCGGAATGTATACGCCCTACGGCGTCAAGATGACGTTAGTGGTGCCCGGCTCGTTAGGTGGAGGGAACTGGTCTGGGGCGTCCTTTGATCGAGCTTCCGGCCTTTTGTTTGTCAATGCGAATGAGTTGGGAGCCGTAGGAGCGATGCAACCGCAGGCCGCTGACGCACCGGAAGCATATCGGCGAGGTGCAAAAGAAGGCGAGTACGCTCGCTTCTGGGATCAGAATGAACGGCCATGCCAGAAACCGCCTTGGGGAACGCTCAATGCCGTAAATGTGAACACGGGCGAGATCGCTTGGAAAGTACCACTTGGAACGATCGACGGGCTGAAGAATGCGACCGGCACACCAAACCTTGGCGGCTCGATTGTGACGAGCGGCGGAGTGGTGTTTATTGGAGCGACCACGGACAGCCGTATTCGCGGATTTGACGCGCGAACCGGAAAACAATTGTGGGTCTCCGAACTGGAAGCAAGCGCCCATGCCACGCCGGTCACCTATCTCGGAAAGAAAACGGGCAAGCAGTTTGTCGTCATTGCCGCCGGCGGTGGGGGATCTTTTAAGGGGAAAGTTTCCGATGCCCTCGTGGCATTTGCCCTGTCCGATAAGTAAGGCTACTGGGTGGATTCGGTTCTTCGTTCAAAGCAAGCCGATGAAACGATAGATCTTCCTGACTGTCGCAAATGAAGTAACCGCAGCCGTGTCACCTGCTTCGATCCGCGGTCGCGTAATCGGAAACTGACTCTCTACCGACTGGCGCGCACCCTTCGAAGCTTCGGGCAAGACAGTGGTGGCCTTCGAACCTCAAGGCAGGCAGGAGCGAACGCGAAAAAAAGAGTGTCGGCTCGCGCCGGTCGGGATAACGGCGCATTAGTGGTGGTACCAAGACGCATCGGACGGGCGGCGCGAGCCCCGCCCCTACAAAGAAAAAAACATGGAAGATGGCGACGTAAAGTCGCCGCTACAAAAAGACCAAGATAGCGTAACGATCGGTGGTTAGGCTTGGGTGAGTTGGGCGTAGCGTTCGATGAATTTTTTGGTGCCGCGGCCGGGGAAGGTGACGGCGAGTTTGCGGTCGTCTTCGTCGCCTTCGACGCCGACGACGGTGCCGACGCCGTATTCGGGGTGGCGGACTTTTTGGCCGAGCATGGGGTCGGCGTTGGCGGATTTTTTGCCGAAAGCGAAGGCGGAGGCGGACTTGCCGAAGCTTGGTGTTTTGGACGGAGTTGAGGTGCTGCGCGACGGTGTGCGGCTTGGCGGCGGTGTGCCGCGGACGCGGCGGGAGAATTCTTCGGGGGAGTAGGAATATTCGGGGTCGGGCTCGTAGCGGCGGGTCTGGCCGATTTCGGCCATCGAGCCGCGGACGGTGTCGACGAGTTCGCTGGGGACTTCGGCGAGGAAGCGTGATGGGAGCGAAGCGCGGAGTTGCTGCTCGTTGCCGAAGATGCGGCGATAGACGGCGCGGGTGAGCGTAAGCGATTTGCGGGCGCGGGTCATGCCGACGTAGACGAGGCGGCGCTCTTCCTCGATGCCTTTGTGATCGTTGAACGAGCGGCTGTGTGGGCAGATGCCTTCTTCCATGCCGGTGAGGAAGACGTGATCGAACTCGAGACCCTTGGTGCTGTGAAGCGTGATTAGAGTGACGCCGGGTTTGTCTTCGTATTGGTCGGCGTCGCTGACGAGAGCGGCGGCGTCGAGGAAGTCGGAGAAGTCTTCGCCGGATTCTTCGCTTTCGGCGATGGCGCGGGAGAGTTCTTCGAGGTTTTCGATGCGAGCGACGTCGTCGGGCGTGTTGCGGTCTTTCAACATCTCCATGTAGCCGGTGTCTTCGAGGACGCTGCGCAGGAATTCGGCGGATTCAACTTCAGATAGTTTTCCTGGAGCTTCGCGATTAGGTCCTGGAAGCGCGGAGAGGTGCGACGGCGCGGCCGCCGGATTCGCCGGAGACGAATTTGTTGATGGCGTCCCAGAGCGGAGTGTTGTCGGTGCGCGCGGTTTCGCGCAGGGCGTCCATGGTGGTCTTGCCGATGCCGCGCGGCGGAACATTTAGCACGCGCAAGAGGGAGACGTCGTCTTCGGGATGGAGCGCCAGGCGAACGTAGGCGAGCGCGTCTTTGACTTCGGCGCGATTGTAGAAGCTGAAGCCGCCGACGAGTTTGTAGCGGATGCCGCGGCGGCGGAAGACTTCTTCGAATGCGCGGGATTGGAAGTTGGTGCGATATTCGACGGCGCAGGTGAGCGAGGAGTCGTCGTCGAGGATTTTCGTGAGTTCGCCGGCGACGAATTCGGCTTCGGCGAAGGCGTCGCGGCCTTCGAAATATTTGAGATTGAGGCCGGCGCCATTTTCGGCGCTGAGGGATTTGCCGAGGCGATCGGGATTGTTGGCGACGACGGCGCCGGCGGCGTCGAGAATATTTTGCGTGGAGCGATAGTTGCGTTCGAGCTTGATGACTTTGGCGTTGCCGAAAATCACGCGAGAAGCTCATCAGGATGGAGACGTCGGCGCCGCGCCAGCGATAGATGGATTGATCTTCGTCGCCGACGACGCAGAGATTTTGCTTGGCGTTGGTGAGCAGGCGCATCAGGTCGTACTGGACGCGGTTGGTGTCCTGATATTCGTCAACGTGGAGATATTGGAAGCGGTTCTGCCACTTTTCGCGGACGGCGGGAGCGTCGCGGAGCATTTTAGCGGTGCGGAGGAGGAGATCGTCGAAATCGAGCGCGTTGCTGTATTTGAGCTGGCGTTCGTATTCGGCGAAGATGTCGGCGATTTTGCGGCCGTCCTGGCCGATAGCTTCGGAGCGGAGTTTTTCGGGCGTGGTGGCGTGATTTTTGGCGTGGCTGATGGCGCTGAGAACGTTGCGCGGAGTGAGTTGCTCGGAGTCGATGGCGAGCTTGGCCATGGCGAGCTTGACGGCGGAGAGCTGGTCGTCGGTGTCGTAGATGGCGAAATCTTTGGGGAGCTGGCGGCGGCGGCTTCGCGGCGGAGAAGGCGGGCGCAGAGGGAATGGAAAGTGGAGAGCCACGGCGTGGCGGGCGGAACTCCGGCTTTGAGGAGGAGATCGGCGACGCGGGTGCGCATTTCTTCGGCGGCTTTGTTGGTGAAAGTGACGGCGAGGATGGATTCGGCGGGAGTGCCGTTGGCGATGAGATTGGCCATGCGAAAAGTGATGGCGCGCGTTTTGCCGGTGCCTGCGCCGGCAAGAATGAGGACGGGGCCTTCGGTGGTTTCGGCGGCACGACGCTGTTCGGGATTGAGTTGGTCTAGGAGATTTTGCATTTTGGTTTTGGGGTGCGAGGTGTGCGCGACGCGATTGTCGTCGAAAATTTTCGCTGGGATCATTTTAGTGGATGGGGGAGAGGGGCGCAAACTTCGTGCGTTTTCGCTTTGGAACGGGCGGTGGAAAAGTTTTGCGTTGCTATGGCGCGAGCGAGATGCCGTCGGATTCACGGAGACGAAGCAAATAAATAGATTCATCGCAGAGGTTCGCACAGAACGTGGAAGAAAAGTCGGAAGAAACGGAAATGATTAGAGGGTCATTGGCGGCGGCTGAGGTCGATGTCGAAATAGGTTAGGGTGCCGGAGTGGTTCATTTTGGCGATTTGGGGGATGTAGAGGTGGGCGGTTTGGAGGAGATCGAATTGGCTGCCGAGATCGAAGTAGAGGAGGCCTTGGACGGTGC
>CAWKNS010000039.1:0-154166 GCA_963850795.1 uncultured Acidobacteriota bacterium
CGGTATCGGCGAAGATTGGGTGGTCATCGCGCACCGCACCGGTCTCTATCTTTTCAGCGGCGGCGAACCGGTCAAGATCTCGCAGGAAATTCAGCCGACGTGGAACACGATCAATTGGCAATACGGCCACACGATGTGGGTCACTGTCGACACGAAAGAGCGCCGCATCTTCATCGGCGCGCCGATCGGCGCCGCGACTTCGCCGAATAAAATTATTGTGCTCGACTATCGCGATCTGGACTCCGCCGAAGACATCGCCGGACGCCCGCCGATCAACATCACCTCACGCGGACGAAAAACCGCGACCGACAAAACGCGCAAGTGGTCGCCGTGGACCGTCGCCGCGAATTCCTGCGCGTTGATCGAGCGTCCCGACGGCACGACGCAGGTCCTGATGGGCGGCGGCATCCCGGGCATCGGCGGAGGCGGCGCGACGGGGAAGGTCTATCTCGTCAGCGCGTCGCAACTGAGCGACGACGGCAACGCCATTCCGAGTTACTACACGACGCACTTTTTCCCTGAACGCGCCGTCGAACAATCGCTCGATCTCGGCGCGCACCGAAATGCTCAGCTATCTCACGATGTACGTCGAAGGCGCCGGCTCGCTCGCACTCACCAGTTTCACCGAAACGCAAAGCCGCGCCTCAGGCACAACCGTCGCTGCCGCTGAGTTCGCCTTCAACGCGCGACCTCGAGATGCCGATCAACATCCTCGGCGAACGCGTAGCCTTTCAGGTCGCCACAAACCAAGCCGGCGCCTGGTTCCGCCTGCAAAAATTCATCCCCAGCGTCCGCCCCGACCCCTGGTCCCCGTCCGCGGATTCAACTAGAATTTCAAGTTATAAATTTCGGTTATAATATACGTACAGTAAATGTCAATTGACGTAGCCGTACATTCTTCCGAATCTTGGGGCTCTGCGAGATTTTCTTGCTGGACGCCGCCGTACTCGTATTCGTTTTTCCGATCCTCGACACGCTCATAAATTTCGGCACGCAACGTAAGACATTTAGACTCATCTTCCCCACCTTACTGATAACCGGTGTATTCTTCTCTGGAGCGCTCTTCATGAGCGTTCTTGCAACGAAAAGAGAGGAGAATCGATCGTGAGCAGCTGACTCAAGATACTATCGTGATGCTCTATTTTGGTCTGGCAGATGTCGGACTCGGAAACTGGGCTGCAAGAAAGATCGATAAGAACATCGTTCCTCCCAACCCCCTAAGAAGTAGCCTCGGATAACAAAGTTTAGTTCGATTTTTCAAGACTATCGGCGAGTGCCTGCGCCGGGCTGTCCTAATCGCAACATGCTAACCGTCTCACAACTCGCGCCGCTGAAGGACCGCGATCCGTACCTCTACGAGACGCTCACAAAAATTGTGTCCGCGGTGAACTCGGCGAGCCAGGCGGCCGGCGTCGATAGCTCTACGCCATCGCCTGCGCCAACGTCGATCGCGTCGATCAACGTGCAAGCATCGAACGGCTGGTTCGACGTGTCGATCACCGACCCAAGCGACTCACGCCCCGGCTTGTTTTATTTCGCGGAGTCCGACACAACGCCATCGTTCAGCGCGCCGCGCGTCTATTTTCTCGGCGCGAGCCGCAATCTCTACGTCCAGCTCGGCAACCAGACGCTCTACTGGCGCGGCTTCAGCCAATACATCGGCTCGACGGCGTCGGCGCCGCGCACATTCGGCTCGCCGCCCACCGCAGTCGTCGGAGGCGGCGCCAGCGGCCCGGCACCGCAGCCCTCGAAGGGAAGCGGCGCCTTCCCCAACGGCCTCCAGCGCGGCGGCAACGGCTTCGGCGTGAACTCCGGCGCCCGCATCACAAGATCTTCGACGCTGTAAATTTTCCGCTGCGCGCAGCTCTACAGAGACGCTGCGAGTTCGCAACATTTCCGAGTCGCCTGTAGCCGCGATCGCTTCCCAGATCGCGGGGTTTAGATGCAACACGACCGAACTGTCCGCAACCCGCCGCGCAATCGGCTCAAGCTGCCTTTTCACATCACGATGCAAGTCCGCGAATACAAAGAATCCGACCTCGCCCAACTCAAAGCGATTCACGCGTCGCAGGGATTCGACTACGCGTTTCCCGATCTCGCCAACCCGCTGTTCGTCACGAAATTCGTCTTAACGAACAGCGATGAAAATCGCACAGCAAAACTCGGGCTGACCGACGAAACGAGAAAATTCTCGCCGCCGCATTGCTCCGCCTCACCGCGGAAGCGTACTTCTTGCTCGATCCAAAAGCAGGCACGCCGCGCGACCGCTGGCAATCGCTACTCGCACTACACGCCGCCACCCATCGCGACGCCTGGCAGCGCGGCCTCGAAGACGTCCACGCATGGCTGCCACCACCGATCGCAGCAAAATTCGGCCGCCGCCTCCAACGCCTCGGCTGGATCCGCGACGACACATACACGCCGTACTGCAAACGACTCGACGCACCAAAATATGACGCAACGAAGTAATGAAGTAACGACGCAACGACAGACCGAGACCTACCTCTACAACCGCGAGCCAAAACTCGCGTCTCGTTCTTCGTCGTTACTTCATTACTTCATTGCTTCCTTTACTTCGCCTTTCCCGGAGGTCCCAAAAATGTCCCGCGGCGCCCAAGCTCAAACACAAAATCTCACCGATCAGCAACTCTCCAGCATCAACGCACTCAACCAAGGCTTCCTCGGCCAGCAGCAACAACTCGGCGGCATCCTCACGCCGCAATTCCAGAGCATCCTCAACAATCCCGGCCTCAGCCCCGCCGACAAATCCGCCGTCACATCGAACTCGCAAGGCTCGATCGCCAGCGCCTTCGACTCGCTCCAGCAATCCGCCGCCAACCGCGTCGCGCGCACGCGCAACTCCGCCGGCTTCGCCGCTCTCACCGACGATCTCGCGCGCCAAAAAGGAGTCCGCGGAAGGGAATCAGGCCGCCCAAAATCAGCTCAGCTTCAGCAACACCGCCTTCCAGCGACAGATGGCTGCCCTGCAAGGACTCAGCGGCCTCTACGGCGTCGACTCCAATCTCCTCGGCCGCACGCTCGGCATTCCATCGCAACTTCTCAGCGTCCGCGCCAACGCCTCGCGCCCCGCCGGCTTCTTCAGCGCCCTCGGCAACAGCGCCGGCGCCGGAGTCGGCAGCACACTCGCCGCCCTCCCCGGCCTCTTCCTGTAATCGTTGAATGGTGCCGGTGCAACTCCGTGACTGGTAACGGCGCCCTTGAGCCGCGATCGCTTTCAGATCGCGGGTCTTTTCGATCGCAAGCACGACTCATGTGCGGGCGCAGCTTTACCCTCAGCGCTCTCCTCGAACGGCACGCTGCACCCGATGCCGCAAATTTGTGCCGTCTTCATTTCAACTCGCAAGATCGGCAGTTCGGTGCCGCACCCTTCCGTTTTTAAAGGGTGCGGGTTTAGATTCAGCGCCGCCGAGCAACAAATCTCCGCCGCTATCGCTCCGATCGGTCCTTTTTCTTCAATCCCGGCGAATCGAGAAAAACGAAAACAACCATGCCACTCCACAATTTCACGCTATCCCAATCCACCCTAACCGGCCTGCTCACAACGCTTCTGCCGGTCGCCGTCCAATTCGCGCTCTTCCTCCGCTGGCTCCATCGCCGCATGCGCGAAGACGAAATCGTCCACGCCTGCGTCCGCGACATCGCGCTCAACCACTTGCCGCACATCTACAACTCGCTGCAAGCCATCGGCGCCAAGCAGGGAATTACGCTCCACGAATTCCCCGTCATCCATTTCGTCGATCTCGGCACCCGCCGCCACTCGACGTAACGATCGATCAGCGAATTGCTCACGCTCGTTTCGTAGGTGCGCATTCACTCGTTGTTGTGGACTGCCCTCGTCGCCTATCACTGCGTAGTTCGCGATCGCCTCATTATTGTACGGGCGCAGCACTGCTGCGCCCCAGCTTCCCAGTCGTTACCGCACCACGATTTCTTTTTCCTTTCGATTTTTAACTGTCGACTGTCAACTTCCCAATGGGCATTCCACCAAATCTCCTCGCGCTCGCCCACAAAGCCGCCGCCGCCCAATCCCTCGACCCCGCGCTCGTCTGCGCCGTCGTCGAACAGGAATCCGGCTGGAATCCCTGGGCCATGCGCTACGAACCGGCGTTCTTCACCAAATACGTCGCGCCGCTCTACACCAACAACAAAATCACCGCCACCGAAGCCTGGGCCCGCGGCTTCAGCTGGGGCCTCATGCAAGTCATGGGACAAGTCGCCCGCGAATCCGGCTTCGACGCCTCGTTCCTCAGCGCACTCTGCGATCCCGAACAAGGCCTCGCCATCGGCTGCAAAGTTCTGCGCAAAAAACTCGACGCCGCCCGCGGCGACACAACACAAGCGCTACTAGCCTGGAACGGCGGCGCCAATCCGACCTACGCCGCCCAAGTCTAGCGAGGAAACAACGATATTAGCCGTCACCACGGTCGCAAACGTCGCAGGCCGGGTGCCGCACCCTGCGTTTTTCAGGGTGCGGGTTTTCCCCAGCACGACCTCGGTCGCCCCGTCCTTATTTTGTCGGCGGAAGATCTGATCACGCAGCGCGTCTCGAGCAAAATCCATGTACGGGCGCAGCACCGCTGCGCCACATGTCCGCAGAATTGATCCTTCGTAGCAGCTCTCGAATCCGTCGTGTCAACCGTCGCATTCGGTCACATCTTTTATCGACGAAACTTCATGTCCTGGAAACTTATCCTTCGCCTCGCCGAACTCGCCATCTCCGCGATCCTCGCCACGTCTCTGTTCCTCGCCTGGCGCGCCGAACGCGAAGACCGCGCCAAACTCGCCGTCCAACTCGCCACCGCCCAACAATCCCTGACCCAAGCCACCGACCGCCAACAATCCCGCGACACCGATCTCCTCCGCACCCTCGCCGACCTCGCCGCACAAAAGCGCCAGGTCCAAACTCCGCAGCAAATCCTCCAAGCCTTGCCACAACAAATCCCACTGCCACAACCGATCACGCTGGCGCCGCCCGCGCCTCAATCACGGCCACCGACCAAGTCTCTGGCGCGAGAGATGGCAACACCGCCTCAGCGCCAAAGCCGGCCCCGTCAAGCCAGCCGCCCCCGAACCCCAGGCCGTCATCCCATCCGCCGACCTAAAGCCACTCTACGACTTCGCCCTGGACTGCAAAGCCTGCCAGTCCAAACTAACCGCCGCCCAGGCCGACCTAACCGACGAAAAATCCAAGACCGCCACCCTGACCAAGGAACGCGACGCCGCCGTCCGCACCGCCAAAGGCGGCAGCACCCTCCAGCGAGCCGCCCGCGCCGCCAAGTGGCTCCTCATCGGCGCCGCCGCCGGCACCCTAGCCGCCCGCGCCGTCAGATAGCTCGGGCACCGGCTCAGCAACGGATTGAGGAAGACTCGATAGAGCAGACCCGGATGGACAGGGCAAAAGGGAAGTACGACTTCCCCGCTGACCTCGGCTTGAGTAGATCGACGTTCGCGTGATGAAACGAAGACTTCGACAAGGCCGCTGCTCTGGTCGCGAAAAATTCTCGCTCGAATGTTCAATCAGTCCGCTCGAAAAAATTCCGTACGGATGACACGACGCATCCGCAAAAATCTTTGTGAATCGAGCGAATCAAGCACTGCGTATGAGCGAAGCGAGTCGCGGCGATCGGCTGGCGCACCCCCCGCGCCAGCCGATCAACAACCACAGAACCGCCTAATCCACCGCCATCAACTCCTTACCAACACCCATGAGAGGCCTGAAGGAGCCATCCCACAACCACACAAATCCACAGCAACCTGCATAAACCCAGCAGATTCCGCTTGACATCTGCTTCCTATAAGTTATATTATGTTAACTTAAAAATCAGGCTGGATTACGAGCCGACTACCAAGGCCCTTCGAGGGCCTCCCTCACTAAGTCTCGCCCCTCTACTTCTGCTTCGCCTTACCCAGTTCGTACTGAATGTATTGCTCAATCAAATGCGCATCCGCGCCAACCATTTTTCGCCCGTTCACAAAAATTGTCGGCGTCGAATTCACATCCAATTTTTGTCCGTTCGCGCGGCTCGCATCGACCGCCGCGCCGGCTTCCGGACCCGCCATGCACGCGCGAAACGTGTCGGCATTCAGCCCAATCTGACCCGCATACTCGGTCATCTTCATCCAGGCGTTCGACGCCGAGATGATGTCCTGGTTGTCGTAGATCATGTCGTACATCTTCCAGAACGCCGCCGGGTCCTGCGTGTAGGCACATCGCCCGGCAATGGCCGCTGTCCGCGCCCAAGGATGCAGCACCTCGATCGGGTAATCCTTAAACACGATTCGCACCTGCGGATATTTCTGCTGATCCCGCGCATGATGTCGTGCAGGCTGCGGCATACTGGACACTCAAAGTCCGAGAACTCGACCAACGTCACGGCCGACTTGCGTCGCCCATCGACGGCGCATCCTTCAAATCCATCAGCGCCCGGTTTGCCGCCAGCGGATCCTTCGACAGGTCCGACACCTCGCCGCGCACCAGATATTTGCCGTCCTTGCTGACATAAAATTTGGCGTCTTCGTTGTTGCCGCCGACCTTGACCGAAACCGTCGTCTCGAGCAGCCCAGCCATCCCGGCGTCCTTAGGGTCGGTACACGGTCACCTCGACATCCGGCCCGAAGGCGATACAGGTTCCGGACGTAGCCCTCGATCGTCTTTTGAAGGGCGATTGAGCTAGCGGTTGGCGCCGGCGCCTCGCCAGCCGTTGCCGGCCGGGCACGCGCTTTGAGAAGTCGGAGTTCCCTGCGCTCAAAAGACCCGACGGCGGCCGCCAGGCCCAGCAATCCCAAAGTCGCCGTCGCAGTCAGCGTCAGAAATCTCGGTGACGTATTCACGAATTTTTCTTCCTTTGAAAAAATTCTATGCCCCACAACCGCGGCACAAACCACTAAGGAATGAACCGCTGCGCAATCGGAAACGGCCGCCCAAATCCAAACGCGCGCGACGTGATCTTCAGTCCCGGCGCCGCCTGCTTGCGCTTGTACTCATTGCGATCCACCAGCAGCGCTATATCTTTCACCAATTTGAGGTCGAAATCATAGCGATCCGCAATTTCCTGCGGACTCTTCAAATCCTCAATGTAGAGCTTCAGAATCCGGTCCAGCACATCATAAGGCGGCAGGCTGTCTTCGTCCTTCTGATCCGGCCGCAACTCCGCCGATGGCGGCTTATCGATCGTCGCCTGAGGGATGAGTTCCCTCTCGCGGTTAATCCATTTCGCCAGCTCATACACCATCAGTTTCGGCACATCCGAAATCACCGCCAGACCGCCAGCCATGTCGCCGTACAACGTGCAATAGCCAACGGCCAATTCCGATTTGTTTCCGGTGCTGAGCAACATCGAGCCAAACTTATTCGACAGCGCCATCAAATAATTTCCGCGAATGCGCGCCTGAATATTTTCTTCCGCTACGCCTTCCGCCATTCCATGAAATGCCGGCGCAAGAGCCTTGCGATACGAATCAAAAACACTCGCGATCGGCAACGTAATCAGCTTGATGCCAAGATTCTTCGCCAGCGCGCACGCATCGCTCTTGCTGCCTTCCGACGAATACGGCCCCGGCATCGACACGCCCTGCACGTTCTCCGCGCCCAGCGCGCTGACAGCGATCGCAGCAACCACAGCCGAATCAATGCCGCCGCTCAGCCCGACCAGAACTTTCTTGAATCCGCATTTGGTAACGTAATCGCGCGTCCCCGTCGCCAGCGCTCGATACGCATACTCGATCTCATCGCTCGGCTGCGGATGAATATCGCCTTCGCTGGTCGTTGTTTCGAACAGCACCAAATCTTCTTCAAACGCCAGTGCTTGCGCCACGATCTTGCCGGCTGCGGAGACCGCCATGCTTGCGCCATCGAAAATCAGGCTGTCGTTGCCGCCAACCTGATTCACATAAATCACAGCCTTTTTATGGTGCATCGCGATCGACTTCAAAATATCGAACCGCAGCGCCCGCTTGTCGATCGTGTAAGGCGAAGCCGAAATATTCACAAACAGCGTAGTCCCCTGCTCAAACAATTCCGTCACAGGATCGCGGTCGTAGCGCGATTCCGGCCAAAAAGTTTTGTCCGCCCATACATCTTCGCAAACGGTGATCCCCAGGTGGTCGCCGCCGAACTCAAACGTCGCCTGCTTCTCCGACGGCCGTGAAATAGCGCGACTCGTCAAACACGTCGTACGTCGGCAGCAGCATCTTGCTCTGCTCGAAAACAATCTTGCCGCCATTCAGCAGCGCCGCTTTGTTCGCGATCGCCTTCGATCGCTTGCTCTTCGCAACTTTGCCCGCGAAGCCGACAATCGACGGCAGCGGCACCTTCTTCGCCAACTCTTTTAGCTCTTTGAGGTTTCGTTCGATAAAGGAAGGCCGCTCCAGCAAATCCTGCGGCGGATACCCGCACAAGCAGAGCTCCGAAAACACGGCCAACTGCGCGCCGCGCTCCTTGGCCTGCGCACCCAGCGCCAGGATGCGGGCAGAATTTCCGGCAAAATCACCAATAGTGGGATTGAACTGCGCGAGAGCGATTTTCATGCTGGCACTTCAGAATACGGTCGTAACCAAAAGATTGCAAACGCCCGGCAAGCCACCCTGTGTCTTCGTTCCTGCCTTTAGGGGCGGGGTTGCTCCGCCCGGCTTCAGACTCGTGGCGCGAACTTTTCGCGGAGCTGCTCGGATTCGCCCCAAAACAAAAAGCTCCTGAGCCGATAGCCCAGGAGCTTTTAAAAGTCGACCTATGCGGCTCGAATACTTAAACGCTAAACGAGCTGCCGCACCCGCAGGTGCTCTTCACATTGGGGTTATTGAACTTGAAGCCAGCGCCCTCGACGGTCTCGATATAGTCGATTTCGACGCCTTCCAGGTACATCGAGCTCATCTGGTCCACAGCCACTTTCAGGCCGTTGAAATCGACAACTTCGTCGGTTTCGTTGGTCTGGTTCTCAAACGCCATGTGGTACTGAAAGCCGGAACAGCCGCCGCCAACCACCGCCACGCGCAACGCAACGGGCACAGGATTCTGCATCTGCATGATTTCCTTAACCTTGGTGCTGGCTACAGGCGTCAAATTGATCATTGTTCCCTCTCGACTCCGATATCCCCGGTGCCCGATCGCACCGGACTGCAACCCCAGTATAGCAAAACTCGAAATTCAACTGCATCCCAGGCCGTTTGCGGCTGCTTTCTTTCCGAGCAACACGCCCAGCGGCTGTTTTCGACAAGCCTCAGCCCATCGCTTACAATACGATGCAGCTATGAGACATAAAGTCACGTTGATCCCCGGTGAAGGCATCGGCCCCGAGGTTTCGGCCGCCGTGAAGCGCATCCTGGAAGCGGCTGGCGTCGATATTGATTGGGAGGAGATCGAAGCCCGCGCTGATACATCCGGCGGCGCCCATCGACAGGGTTACCGACCCGGCGCCCTGCTGAATCAAGGGCGCTCTGGAGTCCGTTCGCCGCAACAAAGTCGCGCTCAAAGGTCCCATGGCCACCGCCGTCGCTGGCGGCGCTCCCAGCGTCAACGTCGCGCTGCGCAAGACGCTCGACCTCTACGCCAATCTTCGCCCGGTGAGAAATCTTCCCGGCGTGAAATCGCGCTTCGACGGCGTCGATGTCGTCATCGTCCGCGAAAATACCGAAGATCTCTACTCCGGCACTCGAGC
Organism: uncultured Acidobacteriota bacterium; assembly: GCA_963850795.1. GTDB lineage: Bacteria > Acidobacteriota > Terriglobia > Acidiferrales > UBA7541 > Acidiferrum. The sequence continues at coordinate 9,675 of CAWKNS010000039.1, forward strand.
ACGAAGTCGTCCCCGGCGTCGTCGAAAGCCTGAAAATCATCACCGAGAAAGCCTCGACGCGCATCGCGAAATTCGCCTTCGACTACGCCATGAAAAATGGCCGCAAAAAAATTCACGCCATCCACAAAGCCAACATCATGAAGTTGTCGGATGGCTTGTTCCTGAAATCGATCCGCGCCGTCGCGCCGAACTATCCCGAGATCGAATACAAAGAATTCATCGTAGACAACGCCTGCATGCAGATCGTGCTCGATCCGAGCCAGTTCGACGTCCTGCTGCTGCCCAATCTCTATGGCGACGTGATGAGCGACCTGGCCGCAGGCTTGGTCGGCGGATTGGGAGTCGTCCCCAGCGGCAACATCGGCGACGACTGCGCCATGTTCGAGGCCGTCCACGGCACCGCACCCGACATCGCCGGCAAAGGCTTGGCGAATCCCACTGCCCTGCTGCTCAGCGCCGTCATGATGCTCAAGCACCTCGGCGAACGCAGCGCCGCGCTCCGCATCGAGCAAGCCCTCGACAAGGTCTACACCGAAGCCAAACACACCACCCGCGACGTCGGCGGCAAATCCGGCACCAACGAATTCACCGACGCCGTCATCGCCGCGCTGGCTCCAGTGCCAGCACGTTAGGCCCTGTAGCCGCGATCGCTTCCCAGATCGCGGGATTTAGATGCAACAGCACCCACACCAAAGCGACTCGTCATCCACACCCGCCTAGTTCTTCGCCGCGTAGATTTGGTACACCATCAAATAGACGATCACGCCGGTCACACTCACGTACAGCCAGAGCGGCAACGTCCAGCGTGCAATGATGCGGTGTTTATCGAATTTTTCCAGCCAAGCGCGTCGCAAGCGTAACAATGATCATCGGCACGATCACGGTGGCCAGAACGGTGTGCGTCAGCAGCAGTGTGAAATAGACCGGCCGAATCCAGCCCTGCCCCTGAAACGCGACGTGACCGACGCGATAGTGATACGCCAAATAGGAAACTCAGAAACGCGGTCGACGTCAAGAAATGCCGCGATCATGAACGCCTTGTGCACGGCAATCTTCCGCGCTCGAATCGCCACATAGCCGCAAGTCAGCAGCACCGCGCTTGTCCCGTTCAAAGTCGCATTCAGAGCCGCATGCGAGAACATTTAGGCCATCACCTCGGCGCAAATCTCTGTGTAGGGGCGCAGCACTGCTGTGCCCCAGCTTGCCCGGGCGTCAACTTCAGTCACGATCTGTTGTTTCCGGATTTCTCGCCGCCGACCGACCGCTAGCCACATCACCGCGGAATCTTGTCGTAAACCATAAATCCCAGCAGCAGCGGAATATGCATCACCGTCGCATGCATCAGCCATTTCGCGCGCACATTGGTCTTCTGCGACGCAGCCCAAACGCAAACTTGCAACAACCCGAGGCTGACCACCAGCGACGCCAAAGAAATACATCATCCCGGTTAGCCCAACGACTGACGGCAGCAAACTAACGCCAATCAACCCGACCGCCGTCCAAATAATCTGCCGGAACGTCCGCTTCCCTTCCGGATCGACCACCGGGAGCATCTGAATTCCCGCGCGCGCGTAGTCCTCGCGATACATCCACGCGATCGCGTGAAAATGCGGAAATTGCCACAAGAACAAAATCGCAAACAGCAGCCACGCTCCGCATATCAAGCGAACCCGTCGCCGCTACCCATCCAATCATCGGCGGAATCGCCCCGGGAAACGCGCCGATGAATGTGGCCCACACCGTCCGCTTCTTCAGCGGCGTGTAGGCAAACAAATATCCGACGCACGTGACAACGCCGAGCGCCGCCGCAAGCCATCCCGCAACAACATACAGCGCGATCGCACCAGCCACGCTAAGCACAATCCCAAACACCAGCGCCTGCGCCGGCTGCAAAACGCCGCTCGGCAGCGGCCGTGAAGCCGTCCGCCGCATGTAACGATCCGACTCGCGCTCGATGTAATGATTCAGCGCCGCCGTGCCCGCCGCGATCAGCATCGTGGCAAACACCGTCTGCAACATGTGCAGCCAATTCACCGGCCCGCGCGCGCCCATGTAGTAGCCCGCGGCAGTGGTGATCAAAACAAGGAAGGAAACATCAGGCTTGGTCAGCGCAACATACGCGCCCGCGCGCGATCGCGACGACAACGTCATTTCGGTGGTGCGCGCTGTGCTCACTAAACCGCAACCTGCCTCGGCTCATGCGCTGCCACCGTGCCGCGCCGCGGCACCAGGCGATACGTCATCAGCACAACCAGAATCGAAAATGCGAACAAGATCGCTCCAACCACGGTGTGAACCACCGTCAGCCAAATCATCACCGGCATCGGCCGCGCCGCGCCAACCGTCGCCAGTCGCGACCAATAAGCGCCAAATCCCAGCAGAAACTGAATCCCGAAGATCGAGTGCAGCAGCATCCGCGCCTTCGTCATCTCGGGCGAATTGCCAAACCGCTTGCGCATCGTCACCGCCGTCCAGATCACCACTCCCAAAACGGCAAGCGCCCCCACCATGTGGGGCCAGATTGGAATTTCCTGATGCCGGAATCCCGCGCCCAGCACCACCTGCAAAAAGATCACTTCGGCATTCGCAATCGTGATCGCGTGAATCGACGGCGACCCGCTATCGCTCAACTGCGGCCGCTCCGTCATCCACCACTTGCTCGTGAACACCGCGATCCCCAGCAGCGCGCCAAACATGATCTGCCCGAAGCACGCATGCAGCACCGGCAGCCAATAATGAAGCAACTGGCGCACCACTTCCCCGCCCAGTATCGCCTGCACGACGATGCCGCCGATCGCAACCACGCTGAACCAGCGCAGCCACCGCCGGTCGTCCTTCATCCAGATCAGGATCGTTTCGATCATCACCAGCACGCCCAGCATGCCCGCGATCACGCGGTGCGAATGCTCAAAAAACGCGCCGCCTTCCAGCATGCTCAGCGTCGGGAACCACGTCCCGAACGACTTCGGCCAGTCCGGCACCGACAGCGCCGCGTCATTCGACGTCACCATCGCGCCCGCGACGAACAGCAAAACTGTCCACGCCACAATGAAATTTGCGAATCGATGAACCAACGGATTGTACTTGGATGTCATAAGTCGAAACTCACGCCGGAAATTATACCTCAGCCGCAACGCCGGCAAAAGAATCCGCTAACGCGCGCAACTGCTCTGTTTGGGATGAAAATGCCGCGAAATTCCACGCGACAGAAGTTTCAAAATTTGTGTAGGGCGCGGCTTGACTGTGCCCGGAAGTTGCGTCATGCCACAATTTTCGTGGGCCTCACTCAATTCACGAACGAATTCGGCGCCTGCGCCGCCAGCGGCGTGAAGTTCTTCGGCGGCGCTTCCACGCCGACCGCCTGCAAAACGAGATCCTTCAGCGCCTCGATGAAAATCGGCGAATCGCCAACCGCCGGCATCATCCGAAATAGCTCGATGCCAACTTTCTTCGCATCCGCGCGCGCCTCGATGTTGATCTCGTGCAGCGTCTCGATATGCTCGGTCACAAACGAAATCGGCACGACCAGCATCTCTTTCACGCCTTCGTGCCCCAATCGCTCGATCGTGCCCGTCAGCGGCGGCTGTAGCCATTTCGCCGGACCAACGCGGCTTTGATAGCAAAGCAAATGCGTCTTCGGCCAACCCGCATATTTCTCCGCGCCCGATTCCGTCACGAGCCGCACCGTCTCTTCGATCTGCTTCGGATACGGATCGCCCTTTTCCACCAGGCTCATCGGCAACCCATGCGCGCTGAACACGAGATGTATCCGCGAACTATCCGGAAACTGCCGCAGTATCGACCCAATCCGCTGCGACCAGCGCCTGGATGTAGAGCGGATGATTGTAAAACTGCGAAACCGTCACAACTTTCGGTCCCGCGCCGGCGTCACCGTAAACGCGATTCCATTCCTTCAAGCTGCTCAGCGTCGTGGCATACGAAAAGTGCGGATACAGCGGCAGCAACACAATCTCATCGAGCGATCCGGCGCGCTTCAACTCATCGATCGCCTCGGATGTCAGCGGATGCCAATAGCGCATCGCCGTCACCGCAACCGGATCGACGTACGGCGAAACCGCCTTCACCAGCGCCCGCCGCTGCCGCTCCGTCAAAATTCCGAATCGGCGAGCGACGGCCAATCTCTGCATATTTCGCCGCCACCGGAATCGACCGCCGCGACGAAATCAACTTCGCCATCGGGCGCCGCAAAAATCCCAGCGGCCCCATCGGAATAATGTCGGGATCGAGAAACAGATTCAGCAGAAACGGCTCGACCGCCTGGAGCGAATCCGGCCCGCCCAGCTGAAACAGCACGATTCCGATGCGTTTTTTACCTGCCAAATCTACTTCCCTTTCTTCACCGAATCGCGCAAGCCGTTCCAATTCTTCTTTCAGTTGCGAGGTGCGCCGCGCCACCGTCACATAAAATACGAAAAATATCGCCCAGCCGATGACATACGCCGCAAATACGCTGCCGAGGTTCTTCATGCAACCTCCAGTTCGTGGCGAATGACATCGACTTCAAATCGCAACTTCTCCAGCCGATTGCGCTCGATGATGAGAAACGCCATCAACACATGCATCGCCAGCACACTGAAGAAAAACGTCGCCTTCATCGTCGGATCGAGCCCCGAGCTCCCATCGCCCATGATCACCGGCGCCGGATGCTGCGTGCGCCACCATCGAATCGATCCGAACACGAGCGGCACGTCGAGGAACGCAAAAATCCCGAATAGCGCGCTCAGCAGCGCGCGCCGGTCCGGCTCCTCGATCAGCGTTCGCAGCAACAAATAGCAGATGTAGAGCAGCCACAGCACGAACGTCGAAGTCAGCCGCGCATCCCACGTCCAGTAAATCCCCCACGCCGGCTTGGCCCAGATCGGCCCCGTGATCAGCACCGTCGTGATGAACGCGAGCCCAACTTCCGCGGAGGAAACACCGAGCGAATCCCACCTCGGCTGCCGCCGCCACACGTACAGAAGATTCGCGAGAAACGAAATCGAAAACGCCGTCATGCCGGCCCAAGCCGCGGCTGCATGAAAATAGAAAATCCGTTGCAGCGTCCCCATCGTGCGCTCGGTCGGCGCAATGAAGAAGGAAGCGTACGCGGACGCGCACTAACAGCGAGACCACGACTGCGGCAAAAATGGCCCGTTTCCACATGAGCGCTTCACTCCTCCAAAAGATATTCGCCGAAAAGCCACAACGCGGTCAAAAACACGATGTCGAACGCCACCAGAAACCCAATGCCCTTCCACAAAACATACGGCGAACGATCGAGCAGCGCCGCAGTGACTTCCGTGCTCGCGATCAGAATCGGCGTCAGCATCGGCAGCAGCAACAACGGCAGAAGCAGCTCCCGCATGCGCGCCTGCGCCGAAATCGACGACAGCGCCGTGCCCGCAATAGAAACGCCGAGACTGCCGAGAAAAAATACCAGCACCAGCCAATGCAACACGCCGACGACCGGTACGCTATACATCACCGCAAATACCGGCAACAGAACAACTCCGTCACCATCAGGAACAAAGTGTTCGCAGCCAGCTTCGCCAGAAAAATCGCGAACGGATCCGACACCGACAGCCGCAGAGCGCTCAACGTATCGTTCGTCTGCTCCCGCAAAAAGCACGGCTGCAACATCAGCGACGCCGCAAACAAAAACGCCAGCCACAACAAGCCCGATCCAAATCGCCGCGCTTCATCCGAAAGCGGATCGAACGTGAAGCTGAACAGCACCAGCACGATGACCACAAAAATCACCGTCGTCGTCAGCAGCTCGCGTGACCGAAACTCGGTCCTCAGTTCCTTACCGAGCAGCACGCCGGTGTTTGAGAGCAGGCTCATTCGCCGGCTCCGGCCAACACCGAGCTCATTTCAGCCCCGGCGTTCGTATCGCCGACCACCGTGCCCGCGTCGAGCCGAATTCCGCGCGTCGCCAGTGCCGAAATCTCCGACTCACCGTGCAAGCTCATCACCAGCGTGCAGCCCGCGTCGCGCATTCCGCGCAGCGTGTGCCCGCCAGCCACGCAATGCCCTGCGAATCGAGTCCCGTCGCCGGCTCATCCAGCAGCATCACCGACGGCTCCGTCAGCAACGCCCGCGCAATCGCCACGCGCTGGCGCATTCCGCGCGAAAACGTTCGCACGAGCGACCCACGCCGCTCGGTCAGCGCAACTTCATCCAGCAACGCCGCAACCCGCTCTTTCGGCCGCGCAACTCCCTGCAGCCGCGCGAACAGCAACAAATTCTCTTCCGCCGTCAGTTCGTCGTAAACCATCGTCGCGTGGGCCACAAATCCTGGCTGCACGCGATCCGATGCCTTTTCACCGACAAGGCCACTCGAATAACTCACCGTGCCCGCCGATGGCTTCACAAGGCGTGCCGCGATGCGCAAGAGCGTCGTCTTGCCCGATCCGTTGCGCCCTGCCAGTACCACGCACTCGCCCGGCGCAACCTCCAGCGACACCCGTCGCAGCGCGTACAGTCCGCCATACCGCTTCTCTACTTTTTCAAAGCGAATTCCAGCTGGGGAAGCCACTCGCGGCGTCAACGAAGACCCTCTCGCCACGCGAATTCCGTCACCGCTCAGCCCCGCACGAGATCGCGGAGCACCTTTTCCGCGCGGGCTCGCTCCTTCGCGTACTCTTCTTCCGAAATCGTCCCGGCTTGCCGTCGCAGCTCAAGCCGAAAAATCTGATCCTTCAGCGAATCAAGGCTCGAACCAACCGCTGCATCGACATCGTCGATCGTCGGCGAACCGTCGAGAATTTGCTGCGACATTCTCGGGGGCGCCGCTTGCGCGCAGGGCGCGCCGGAATCGCAATCGCTACGCCAGGAACACCTGCAACAACCGCGACCGGCTTACGCGTCAGAAAAATCGCTCCCATCGCAAACAAACCGAGGAACCCAACCACCAGCGGCCACTTCAACACATCCAGCCGCCCCGGAATCTGGCTCACCGAAATTTGACCCTGCGCCGCGCCGCCTTGATCCTGCTGCTGCCCACCGCCACCGTCTGAGTCCCCGCCGCCACGTGCATTCGGCGGAGGAGCCGTGCCCGAAACGCTGACGCTGTAAACGCTGCCCTTCGCGAGCGGCCCGCGCGCAAAAATATTCATTCCCTGCTCTTGCCCATTCGGCTCCAGCCCGTCGCCGCCGATCTGCAACGTCGGCGCGCCGAGCACGAGCAACTTCGCGTCGGGATAAACCGTCGGCAGCTTGATCGACGCCGTGTTCCCCGCATACGGCAACTCATAAGAATATCGAACTCCGCTTTCGCCCGGACGAAACGCAAACGCTACCGCATACCGATTCTTCGTCTTGTCGATCGTCGATTGCACCACCGGCATTCCAGATGGTCCCCAAGCCGCGGCCTGCTGAAGTTGCGCGCCTTCGGGCAGCGCGAACTCGAAGTTCCCATCCGCGCGAAAATAGGCTTGCTTCGGATTCGCGTTGTTTGTCACCGAATATTCTTCGCCAACGATGAGCTTCGCCCCATTCGGCTGAAAAATCACGATGTGCGTCGGCACCGAAATTGTTTTTGCTTCCTGTGTAGGATCGAAAACCTCGATCTCGACATTGTTTGTGCCCGGGGGCACCGGCTGATGAAAATTCACGCCGTGAAACACAGCGCGTACAAGCATCGGCGCAGTTCCCAGCGTCGGATTGTCAAACGTGAATTGCCCTTGCGCGTCGGTCTTCGCGTTCGCAACGGGCTGCATTCCGCCCTGAAGCTGAATCAGAATCACTTCGGTGTCCGCAGCCGGCTTGCTGGTGGTTCCGTTTTTGACGGTCCCGTGCAGCGTTCCAGCCTGCGCGATGCCGGCCGCCATAACACACGTCACAACTGCCAACGCGAAACGCGCCGCGAACCGTTTACGCCAATTCCTCAAGCGCCACGCTCCGCATCCGCCGTCCGCGCGCCGCGAGGTCGCCTCACCTGCGCCTCGGTCACGCGATCGATCTCGGCGAGGACCATCGCCGCATCGTTCTCGAGCCCGGTCTTCATCGCTTCATAATCGCCTTCGGAATATTTGCCCGAGCGAAACTCAAATCGCAGATCGCGCAGATTGTCGTAAATCGTGTCGCGCTGCTCCATCAATTGATCGAGCTTCGTCCGATGCGGCGCAAGATCCGAAGCATCCGGCTGGATATAGAAAATGAACAAAACGGTAGCCATCGCCAGCGCAAGACATGCGCCGAGCACCGCGCCGTCCGAAGACGTCAGCACAAACAACAAAGTCGCAATGGAAACTAAACCCAAGCTCAATCCTCAGTTTCTCGCGCAACGCGCTGACGCGCCCGTTCCAAATCAGCCGCCGAGATTCCGGGATGCGCAGCAGCACCCGCCGCAGCGGGAGTCAGACCCGAATGCACCCGCGCACGCCACCGCGAAATCACAAAGATCACCACAACCGTGCCAACGACCAGATAAATGCTCGGCAGAAACCACGCCACCAAGCTCAACCCACGCTTCGGCGGCTCAACATAAACAGCCGAACCATATTGCTGCACAAACGACGCCAAAATCACGTCGTCGCTGTCGCCCTTCAAAACCTTGTCGTCGATCGTCTTCAACTCGGCTTTGGCTTGCCCGCATGGCCCCGAAAACTCGCCGCCGACGTGGTAACAAGTCGAAGCCGAATCATTGCATCCACCACACATGCAGCGCACTTTCTTACCAACTTCACGCGTACGCTCCGCTTGCTGCGCAATCGCGACACCCGTCATTAGGAAAAATGCGCCAAACGACGCCAACATCATCGTGGCAAATCGCCGCGCTCGCGTCCTGGATCCTTTATCGATTCTCTCAGTCATGCCCTTCTCTCAATGTAGCCGTCCGCGACGGCGCCAGCACCGTCCCAAGGTCCGTCACCGATGCAGGCTGCGTGCTTCCCGCGAGCACCAACGCCGTCCGCCGATTCGGCAGCAGCGCCACAAACGTCCCCATCACCACAATCGCGCCACCCAGCCAGACCCACTTCACCAGCGGATTCAAGTACGCATGAATCACCGGCACCTGAGTATCCGGGCTCTGCCCCGCATACACGACATACAAATCGTCGCGCAGCGTCGAGTAAATCGCGACCATCGTCCCCGACTCTTCGTTCGTCGGGAAAAATCTCCGCTCCGGATACAGCATCATCTTCGGCTTGTTGTTCTCCGAAACCTCGATGATCATCCGCTCCGCGGTGTAATTCTTCTCCGGCCGCGACTCGAAACTTTGCAGCAGCAAATTGTACCGGCCGATCTGCAGCGTCGAACCCAGCTTCATCTCTTTCTGCACATCGTGGTTGAACGCAGCGCCTGCCAGCCCGACAAAGATCAGCACCATGCCCATGTGCACGATGTAGCCGCCGTATCGCCGCGTATTCCGCAGCGTCAGATCTACCGCGGAAGACGCCCACGACAATCCGCTCCGCGCACGAACGACGCGCGCACCTCGGTAAAACTCCATCAAAATCGTCGCCGCCACAAACACGCACAGAATGATGCAAACCAGCGAGTAAAACTCATGCAGTCCAAGCGCAAACACAACCGCGCCAAACGCCAAACTCAAAATGAGCGGCCACAAGAAATTCCGCTTCAAGCTCTCGGTCGAAGTCTTCCGCCACGCAAGCAGCGGCCCAAGACCAGTCAGCGCCAGCAGCAACAACCCAATCGGAATATTCACCTTATTGAAAAACGGCGCCCCAACGCTGATTCGCGAACCCGAAACCCATTCCGAAAACACCGGGAACAGCGTGCCCGACAAGACTGCCACGCAAGAAACGAGCAAGACCAAGTTGTTAAACAAAAAACTCGACTCGCGCGAAACGATCGAATCGAGCTGATTCTCGCTCTTCAAATAATCGCGATTCTTGATATACGCCGCGAGGCACACCACCAAAATCACGCACAGAAACCCGACGAACCAATTCCCGATGCTTGATTGCGCAAACGCATGCACCGAACTCACAATTCCGCTTCGCGTCAGCGTCGTCCCCAAAATGCAGAGCATGAACGTCAAAAACACCAGCCAGACGTTCCAGACCTTCATCATGCCGCGCTTTTCCTGCATCATCACCGAGTGCAGAAACGCCGTGCCCGTCAACCACGGCAACAGCGACGCATTCTCAACCGGGTCCCAACCCCAATAACCGCCCCATCCAAGCACGGCGTACGCCCAATGCGCGCCCGAGCAAAATGCCGGCAGTCTGGAAGCACCACGCGATCATCGTCCACTTGCGCGTCAGGTGAATCCACTTCTCACCCGGATACCGCGCCAACAACGCGCCCAGCGCAAACGCAAACGGAATCGCAAACCCCGTATAGCCCGAATACAAATTCGGCGGATGAATCACCATCTCCGGATACTGGAGCAGCGGAGTCAGCCCATTCCCATCGGCTCGCGTAAAAATCTCCAGCGCGCCGTTCGCGCCCGGCGAGGCCAGCACCTTGAACGGGCTGGCCACAAAATTGTTCAGCGTCAAAAAGAATATCTGCACGCCGGCCAAAACCACACCGACGTACGGCATCAACTCCCCGTTCTTATTCCGGTACGCAAACAGCGCGGAGAAAACATAAATGGCCAGCAGAAAGCTCCAGAACAGCAGCGAGCCTTCCTGCCCTGCCCACAGCGCCGAAATTTTATAGAACGTCGAAAGGTCGCGATTGCTGTGCGCAACCACGTATGCGACCCAGTAGCTATCGCTGAAGAACAAATAAACCAGGCTGAACGTGGCAATGAAAATCAGCCCGCATGTCGCCATGCCGGCTTGCCGAGTGCTTTTGACTAAGAGGGGATGCCGCGTGCGAATCGCGAAAATACCACCGACAAACGCATAGACCGCGCAGATAAACGCCAACAGCAGCGCGAATGAACCGAATACATCCACTAAGAATCGTTCTCCGTTAACCCGCGCCCGAAGGCGCAAACAAGTGAAACAAACTCACGAGCGGCGTGAACACGCCGCACCCCACCGTCACTACATCGAACTCTTCGGCGCTGCATCGCTCGCCGTAGACGCTCTCCCCGGAGCATCAGCCGTCGGCGCCGCTTCATACTTCGACGCGCACTTGGCCTGCACCTGCTGAGCCGTGAAATTGCCGTTTCGTTCCAGGCTGCCCTCGACCAGGGCCTGCGACTTATCGATGAACGTGTCCGGCAGAGGATCGCTCCCGACGTAGCTCACCGGAAGCTGCTTCCCTTCTCCATCGAGCACGAAATCCACGCGCCCCTGCGACCGGCGAATGCTTCCCGGCTCCACCGTTCCGCCAACGCGAATCCGGTGCGCTCGGTCGGCTCCTTGCAACGTCGAAAGCTCGACAATCGTGTGGTAGTACGTCTTGCTTTCCCCGTAGCCCAACCACGCGAGAAAGCCCATCGAGACGACGATCACGCCGATTCCGATTCCGAATTTGGCCCGTTTTTGCACTCAGTGAACTCCGATTTGAACCGAAAAAGCCGCTCTCCGCGCCTCCCGGCCGAAATCGATACTAGCATAGCACTTCATCGACCAAATAGACCGAGAGACCAGAGAATGGTCAATACACGGTACAGCCCTCAGGCGTGCATTTTTTACCGGGAGACAGCTCTAGCCGCAGCGTGCGCATGCCGAAGGCGTTCCATCTCCTGTTCCGGGTCAGCGCCATCGAACGCGAACGATTTGCCACCGTTGCTGACCAGCGTGCAGCCAAGATCTTTCTCCGTCAATCCTACAAAAAGAGGATCAAGCTTGCTCGAAATCGAAGCGACTCGCTTCGGCTGAAACGACCGCCGCAACCGCGCCAGAAACGCCGGCATTCGCGACTGCAATAGCGCCGTCAGTGCCGCGTCGTTTCGCGATTCCGGCTCCAGCGGGCACTCCAAAACATACCCAAGCAAAAATCCGCCCCGCTGAAATTCGCTGAGAATTGCTCCTTTGGTTTTGCCAACGCCATCGATCCCGCAAGCCGCCAAGGCGCGCTTTGCTTCACCAGTGATCTCAGCCGTCTCCGCGTAAAGAAAATCGGAATCCGCATCCGGCGAGTAAGCACCCAGCAGCACAGTCCCAACATGCACCGGGCGATACCGCGTCATCCATTCCAGCCGCTGTAGCCGGCGCGTAACATGCTCCGGCGATCCCGCCTGCCCACACCCATCACAAAGCAAAGTAGTCGCAGACATCGGAGAGAATCGTATTCGACGCCACGCGGAACTGCAACGGTCAACATACGCCGCGTCGCAATTCGATTCGAACAAATATTTCAGACTGTTCGGTAAGATTTCTTTCGCGGAAGCAATCGCAAACTGTGACGGCAGGAGTGCGCCGGTGGGTGGTACGGGATGAAACGTCGCACCACCGCCGCCCACGCGATCGGTGCTTCCTACTGAATCAAACATACTCGCGCGCCCGCGAGAAGTTGCCGACGGAGGCCCATCCAGAAGTCATGGATGCAAAACGCGGCAGAGAGGAAGGAAGATGACTCTGACTAGTTTCTAGGCTAGGCGCTCACGGAACACGAAAAACGTCACTCAGCCGTGCCCAACCGGCGCATCGCTCGGCAGCTTCGCCCTCAAGCACCACTTCAACTCCTGGCTCAGCTCGCTAATCTCCATACCCGCCATCACGATGAACTTGCAACTCAGCATCTCTCGCGGCTCATCGTCGTCCGGCAGTTGGCAGGTCACCCGGCAATACTGACAATCCTGATTCCAGCAGAATCGCCCGTACGGAATCGTTTCCGGGCTAATAAACTGAAAGCACCGCAGCAACGAATTCCGCTCCGGCACCTGAAATTTCTTGCCGTGGATCGTAATATCGACCAGTTTTTCGTAAGGCCGGAATGGCTCCGACATATAGCCCCTGATCTCTCTGCGCCGCAGTGCAAACGAGGCGGGCTTCGGCCCCGGCGCATGTTTGTATGATGACACTCTCAGGATAGGGTGTTCACAGTCGTGTAACCAACGCGATGTCCAGCGCGGTTGCGTATCTGCCAAGGGCCTTTTCAGGCGCGTTTTCGATGATTTTTCGACTCAGTTCGGTGAGGAACGAGTGACGAGGGGGAGTCAGTTTCCGAGATCGAAAAACTGCCCCATCTTGCGAAACTTCTCATACCGCGCGTCGAGCAAATCCTTTGTCGATTCGTTCGACAGCGCCATCAGCTGCCGGTCCAGCACTTCGTCGAGCAGCTTGGCTGCATCTTCGGGCGAAGTATGCGCGCCACCTTCCGGCTCATCGACAATCTCATCAACAATCCCGAGTTCCTTCAAATCCTTCGACGTAATTTTCAGCGCTACGGCCGCCGTCTCAGCCTTCGTCGCGTCGCGCCACATAATCGCCGCGCACCCTTCCGGCGAAATCACCGAGTAGAAGCTGTTCTCCAAAATGTTCACGCGATCCCCAACCGCAATCGCCAGTGCGCCGCCCGAGCCACCTTCGCCGGTCACTGTGCAAATGATCGGCACCGGCAACCGCGCCATCTCTCGCAAATTGACCGCAATTGCTTCGGCCTGTCCACGCTCTTCGGCATCGATGCCCGGATAAGCGCCCTGCGTATCGATAAAAGTGATTACCGGCCGACCGTATTTCGCCGCCAGTTCCATCACACGCAGCGCCTTGCGATAACCCTCAGGCTTCGGCTGACCAAAATTTCGTATCACGCGCTGTTTCGTATCGCGCCCCTTCTGATGACCAATCACCGCCACCGGACGCCCATGAAACTTCGCCAATCCCGCGATGATCGCTTTGTCGTCGCCGTACGCGCGGTCGCCATGCAACTCCATGAAATCCGTGAACAACATCTGGATGTAGTCCAGCGTATACGGCCGCTGCGCATGTCGCGCAATTTGCGCCCTCTGCCACGCCCCGAGATGCGAATAAAACTCATGCCGAAGTTCCGACACCTGTTGCCGAATCCTCTCCAGCTCGGCTTCGGCGCCGGGACGTATTCGCCATGTGTCGCAGCTCTTCGACGTCCTTCTCCAGGCGATCGATTTCACGTTGCCGATCGCCCGATTCCACAGGAGCCTTCGTCTTGTGTTTGTCTTTGTGTGCCATTTAGGTAGCGCCGGCACCCTTGCCGGCGGGGTTCTTCAGCAATGCAACGCCGAACAGATTCACACTAAAAAGGTTTGCCGGGCGATGCTCACGCCACCATATCGATCGCCTGCGGCCCGCAAGCATCGCGAATCGCCGTCAAAAGCTCCGCCGACACCTTCACCCGCCGATCCGTCGCCATTTCCGCGATCGTTCCGTCGGGCCGCACAATATCAAATACCACCGGATTTCGGCCAGGAAACGTCACAAATATATCCTGAAGCCGATCCACCAGATCGCCAGCCATATTTTCCAGATTCATGCGAATCCGTACCGGCTCCGCCTTTTTCGATTCGCCCATGCCTTCCATCGACCGCGCTTCTTGCAGCGACAGCCGCGTCCCCGCTTCTTCCACCTGCACTTTCACCTTCATCAGCAGCGGCACGCGCGGCTTCAGCGTATTCTCGAGCTTCCCGAACGCCTCCGGGAACGCCAGCAACTCCTGAATCCCCGTCATATCTTGAATCGTGCAGATCGCCCAGCGCGCGCCCTTCTTCGAGCGCATCGGCCGCGTTCCCACAATCAGCGCCGCGACGGTGATTTCTTTGCCGTTACGCATACCCTCGATCTCGCTCAGGCAGACCGCCTTCATCTCGGCGAGCCGCGAGGCATATTTTTCCAGTGGATGCCCCGACACATAGAACCCAAGCATCGCGTACTCGCTGCCAAGCCGCTCTTCTTCGCTCCACGGTGCCGCGTCGCGCATTTCAAACTCAACGTGCGTCGATTCGCCCCCGCCGCCGAAGAAAAATCCGCCTTGCCCCGACTCCTTAATTCGTGCCGCGCGTTGAATCGCCGACACCGCATCGTCAATCGACGCCACCATGCTCTCTCGCGCGCCCAGCGAATCCATCGCGCCCGACTTGATCAGGCTCTCAAACACACGCTTGTTCAGGAAGCGCACCTCGATCCGCTCGCAGAAGTCATACAGCGACTTAAACCGCCCATCGCTCGCGCGCGCCTCGCAAATTGCCTTCACGGTGTTCTCGCCGACGTTCTTGATCGCCGCCAGCCCGAAGCGAATGGCCTCGCCGATCGGCGTGAAATACAAATCGCTCGCGTTCACATCCGGCGGCAGGACCGTGATGCTCATGCTGCGCGCTTCGTTGATGTACTTCACCACTTTGTCGGTATTACCCGTTTCCGACGTCAGCATCGCGGCCATGAACTCGACGGGGTAATGTGTCTTCAGATATGCCGTCTGGTACGCGAGCAACGCATATGCGCAGGAGTGCGACTTGTTGAAGCCGTAGCCCGCGAATTCTTCCATCAGGTCGAAGATTCCGTCCGCCTTCTTCTCCGGAATCTTGTTCGCCGCGCAGCCGGTCATGAATTTCTCGCGCTGCGCCGCCATCTCTTCGTTTTTCTTCTTGCCCATCGCGCGGCGCAACATATCCGCTTCGCCCAGCGAAAAGCCCGCCAGCCGGTTGGCGATCTGCATCACCTGTTCCTGATACAAAATGACGCCGCACGTCTCTTCCAAAATGTCTTTGAGCTCCGGCAGGTCGTACGTGACTTTCTTCTTCCCGTGCTTCCGGGCGATGAATTCATCGATCATGCCGCCCTGAATCGGTCCGGGGCGATACAGCGCGTTCAGCGCCGTCAAATCCTCGATGCGCGTCGGCTGGTAGCGCCGCAAAATGTCGCGCATGCCGTGCGACTCAAACTGGAAGATTGCCGTCGTATCGCCGCGCGCAAAAAGCTTGTACGTGGCCGCATCATCCAGCGTGAGAGTGTCGAGATCGACCTTCACGCCGCGATTGCGCTGGATCATCTCGACGGCGTCGTGCAACACCGTCAGCGTCGTCAGCCCGAGAAAATCCATCTTCAGCAGGCCGATGCGCTCCAGCGCATTCATGTCGTACTGCGTTGTGATTTCGTCTCGGTTCGACTTGTAAACCGGCACGAGATCGGTGAGCGGCTTCGGCGAAATCACCACGCCCGCCGCGTGCGTCGAAGCGTGCCGCGACAATCCTTCCAGTCGCAGCGCCACTTCCATCAAATCCTTCAGCCGCTGATCGCTGTTCACCGCCGCCTGCAACTGCGGCGCTTCCTTCAACGCATCTTCCAACTCAATGCTCAGCGTCGTCGGGATCAGCTTCGCCAGCCGATCAACCTCTCCATACGGAATATCCATCGCGCGGCCAACATCCTTCACCGCCGCCTTCGCCGCCATCGTCCCAAATGTAATGATTTGTGCGACGTTCTCGCGCCCGTATTTCCGCGTGACGTACTCGATCACCTCGCCGCGCCGCCGCATGCAGAAATCGATATCGATATCAGGCATCGACACGCGTTCCGGATTCAGAAAGCGCTCAAACAGCAAGTCGTATTGCAGCGGATCGACGTCCGTAATCCGCAGCGCGTAACTGACCAGACTGCCCGCCGCCGAACCGCGTCCCGGCCCCACCGGAACACCCTGCGTCCGCGCGTAATGAATGAAATCCCACACGATCAGGAAGTAGCCTTCATACCTCATCTGCTGGATCATCTTGATTTCCGATGTCAGCCGCTTCTCATACTCCGACAGCGGATTGCTGCAGTTGCCCCGCCGCTCGCAGTCGCTCAAGTCCCGGCACACGCGCCGCAAATCCGTCGCGCACCACGCGCTCAAAATAACTCCCCGGCGTCTCGCCGTCCGGCACTTTGAATTCCGGGAACGGATTCGGAATCCGATCGATCTTGACGTTGCACCGCGCCGCAATGTCCATCGTCCGGCTCAACGCATCGGGCAGCTCGCCGAAAACCTTCGCCATCTCCTCGGCCGTCTTGAAATAAAACTGGTCGGTCTGGAACTTCATCCGGTTCGCATCGCCCATCGTTTTGCCGGTCTGAATGCAGAGCAAAACTTCCTGCGCGTGCGCGTCTTCGTGGTGCAAATAGTGGCAGTCGTTCGTCGCGACCAGCGGAATCCCGGTTTCTTTCGAGAGCCGCACGAGATCGCGATTGATGGGCTTATCGACATCGAGCCCTTGGTCCTGCACTTCCAAAAAGAAATTATTCTTGCCGAAAATGTCGCGCAGCCGGTACGCATTCTCGCGCGCCTGATCCATTTTCTGGTTCATCACCGGCTCGGTGACCGGCCCCTTCAGGCACGCGCCCAGCGCGATCAATCCCTTGCTGTGTTTGGAAAGTAGGTCGTAGTCGATGCGCGGCTTGTAGTAAAAACCTTCGAGAAAGCCCGCAGAAACCAGCTTGATCAGATTCTGGTATCCCTCGAGCGATTCGCACAGCAGCACCAGGTGATTGCTGCCACGCGTCCCCGGTTCTTCTTCGTTGCGATCGCCGCCATTCGAGACCGGCGCTCCGCCGTTCGTCTTTTCGCCACGATCGTGCCGGCTCCCCTTCGCCACATACACTTCGCAGCCGATGATCGGCTTTACATCGCGCTTGCTCGCCTCATTGAAAAATTTCGCCGCGGCAAACATGTTGCCGTGGTCCGTAATCGCCACCGCCGGCATTTTCTGCCGCGACGCCTCATCCAATAGCTCGGTAGTTTCGCAAGCGCCGTCTAGCAGGCTGTAATCGGTGTGAACGTGAAGGTGAACAAACTGCGGCTGCCCCATGGACCTTAATTCTAATTCTCTCTAGAAAATTTTGCGACTCGGATTCCGAACTTTCTCCGACTTTCCCACAGCCGCCACCAAGAATCTCGCCGCATCACACTTTTTCAAGAGCACCACGGTGTTGTAGGGGCGCAGCACTGCTGCGCCCCAGCTTGGCAAGGTTAGTCCGCCTAACGCGCACATCCGTACGCGCCGCGTTGAATCTACTTCCGCGCGCTCTTCTTCCCCCCCGCACTCTTCCCGTGCGCAGCAGCTTTCGCCGGCGGATGCTTCCCCGCCGCCCCACGATCCTTCCCATGCGCCTTCGCCGCAGCCCCAGCCTTCGCCGCATTCGCGTTCGAAATCGCCTCTGCCGCTTCCGCCTTGCCCGCACCTTTCGCAGCCTTTTTCGGCGGTTCCTTCTTCTTCGGCGCCTCTTTTATTCCCGAAAGTTTCCTCAAAATCTTCTCGCGCTCTTCCGGCGTCTTCCCTCTTCCCGTCAATTGAATCGCAAACACCTGCTCCACAATCGAATCGAACTTCGCTCCTCGCTCCATCCCCAGCGCCGCCAGTTCGTTCCCCACCGTCGGCAGCCCAATCCTCACCGGCCGCCACTTATTCAGATACGCCTTGATCTTCGACAGCGCCGCCGAATTCCGAGACTCGGCCAGCAAATACGCCGTCTGATCGACCGGCAAATTCTCCAAATACTTGTACGCGTCGATCGGCGCATTCAACTTCTTCCCCACCAACTCCTTCTGCGCACCCTCCGCTTCCTCCGCAAATCCCTCGACGCGCGCGATATCCGCCGACCGGTACCCGGCCTTCGACAACACCTGGTTCAACTCGCGGTCCTTCATTTTTCCCAATACCGCAAGCAGCATCGGCGTCGCCAGACGCGGCCTGAATCCCGCCGTAAACAAATCCTCGCGCGCCTTCATTAACCGGTTGATCGCCTCATAGTCCGGGTGCTTCTTCGCCAGATTCGCGTTCACCGCTTCGAGCAATTTTTGCTGCTCCCATGCCTTCAGCACGACCGTCGGCCGCTCTTCGCGCGCGATTGCCTTCAATTCCTCGCCCGAGTCCTCCGGCGTGATCGTGTGATGCAGGTCCCTCTCGATCGCCAGGTCAAACCATTCCTGCGTCCGCGACTCCGGCTTGAATCCCATCCGCGCCGAAAATCGCAGCAATCGCAGCAACCGCACCGGCTGATTCGTAAAACTGTGAATCGTGAGCGCACGCACTTCCCCGCGCTCGATGTCCGACAATCCATTCGTCGGATCGAGCAGCAACCCGCGCGACGCCGGATTCAGCGATATCGCGATTGAGTTCAGCGAAAAATCGCGTCGCCGCAAATCTTCCATGATCGTCGACCAGCGAATCTCCGGTCGCGTCCCTGGACGCACATAGTGGTCATCGCGTGCCGCTGAAATGCTGCCTTCCACATCGCCCGCGAACAGCACCTCGATGTGGCGCAGCTTTTCGTCTTCCTCCAGAATCTTCGCGCCGCCCTTTTCCAGCTCGCGCGCCATCTTCGAAGGATTGCCTTCAACCGTGAAATCTAAATCCCGCAGCGACGCGCCGGTGATCAAATCGCGCACCGTGCCGCCCGTCAGATAGAGATTGAACCCCATCGCCGCCGCCAACTCCTGCACGCGCATCATCACCGCGCGTTGCTCTGGCGACAGCCTGCTCTCCAGTAAGAACATATAGTCTGGCATCGTGTTTCCTTCGCTCTCGAACAGCCGCTTTACCGCCCGCAGTCAACCACCACTGATCGACCGCAGCCCGCGACCGTTCCGCTGAATTCCCTTGGGCTCGCTACCACAAGCACAGCTACCGCTGAATCGCTAACACCACCGCACCATCGCGACCCTACGCCCGCGCCCTTCTAGGCTCGCGGATGATGCGCCTTGTAAATCTGCTTCAACCGCTCCTCAACAACATGCGTATAAATCTGCGTCGTCGAAATATCCGCATGCCCCAACATCAATTGGACGGACCGCAAATCCGCTCCGCGTTCCAGCAAATGCGTCGCAAAGCTATGCCGCAACATATGCGGGGTCAACCCCACGCGCAACCCCGCTCGGCGCCCATACGCTGATAAAATCTTCCAAACTCCCACGCGGCTCAGCGACGCCCCACGCCGGTTAACAAACAGAGCCTGGCTCTGCGACAACTTTGCCTTCTTCAACAGCTCTGGCCGAGCCTCCTGCAAATACTTCTCGACCATCGCCAGCGCTTTCTTTCCGATCGGCACGATCCGCTCTTTGTCACCCTTCCCGATCGTCCTCACGCACCCCATCTTGCTGTCCAGATCCCCGATCCTAAGCCCCACCAGCTCCGACACACGCAATCCGGTCGAGTACAGCACCTCCAGCATCGCCAGATCCCGAATCCCCATCGCCGTCTTCTGATCCGGCTGGTTCAGCAGTCTTTCCACATCTTCCAGCTTCAGATATCCCGGCAACGTCCGGCGAATCTTGGGGGACTCCAGATTGATCGTCGGATCGGTCGCTATTAAGTCCTGTATCTGCGCGAACCGAAAAAAATTCCGCAGCGTCACTAAATGCCGAGCCACGGTCCGGCTCTCCAACTTTTCCCGGTACAGCCCCGCCAGAAAATCCACCAAATCGTCCTTGCCGACAGCCTCCAGCGTCAGCTTCCGCTTTTTTGCAAACACCTCAAACTTAAGCAGATCCCGCTGGTACGCCTCGACCGTGTTCGGCGAAAGCCCCTTCTCTACCTTCACATGCGTCACAAACGACGATATGGTCGCCAAAATTTCCATCAGGCCTCTGCGTACGTTTCGTCGCCGCGATTTTTTCGCGTCGCAATTCCATAAATCTCTTCCATCTCGCGACAGCGGAATATCCACGCCGTCAGCAAATACAAACCTGTCGCCCCGCCCAGCAGCCCCAGGAACACCAGCAACTGCACCAAGAATCGAGAATGCGTCGCGAATTGCGTGTAGTGCATCCCAAACCAACACGCCACCGCCATAACCGCCGAGCACAGGAAAATCCTCGAAAACGACGAGATGATCTCCTTCGTTCCCAATCGTCCGTGCCTCAATCTAAAGATGATGAAAAGCGCAAAAAAGTCGAAGTAGCACGCCAATCCCGTCGCCAACGCCGGTCCGCCGTTCTGTACCTTGGAAAACAGCCACGCGTTGTTCAAGAACAACACGTTCAGCCCGACATTGATCAACATCGAGATACCCGCCACAATCACCGGCGTCCGCGTATCCCTCGTCGAGTAATATGCCGGCACCACCAGTTTCACCGTCGCCAGCCCCGGTAACGCTATCGCATAGTACAAAAGCGCCCGCGCCGTCAATCGCGTCGATGACGCCAAAAATTGCCCGTGCTGGAACAGCACGCGAATAATCGGCTCGCGCAAAATCATCAGCCCCAGCATCGCCGGAATCGTGATAAACGCCACAATTCGCACCGAAAACGTCAGCGTCTTCTTCAGCCCCGAATAATCGTTCGCCGCCGCCTGGTGCGACATCATCGGCAGAATCGCCGTCGCCACCGCGATCGCATAACCGCCCAGCACCAACTCCATAACGCGATCGGCCAGATACAGCGCCGCTAGGCTGCCGACCGGCATCTTCGCCGCTGTCGCAAACCGCGTATCCACGAGCAAATTGATCTGCCCAATGCCAATCCCGAACAACCTCGGCAGCATCAATCGCGCCACGTTCCGAATCGCCGGATGCGAGAACGAAAGCCCAAACTTAAACGTCATCCCCTTCTGCACCAGTGCCGGCACCTGAATCAAAAACTGCATCACGCCGCCGACAAGCACGCCGACTGCGATGGACGTTGCGGGATCCTTGAAATACTTCCACACCACCGGCACCGTGAACGCAATCGTCGCCACATTCAGCACCACCGGCGTCGCCGCCGGCAGCCCGAACATGTGAAAACAATTCAGAATCCCCATCGCCAGCGCTGCCAGCGCCACGAAAAACAAATACGGGAACACGATGCGGTTCAACTCGACCGCTTGCTGCGTCGCAACTCCTTTGCCGGCAAACATATGCACGACAAATGGAGAGAACACCATCCCCAGAACGGTGATTACCGCCACACCAGCGCCAGCGTCCAAAACAGCTTGTTCGCGAATTCCCACACGTCTTCCTTCGGCTTTTCCCTCATATACGCGGTAAAAACCGGGATAAACGACGCCGTCATCGACGCCTTCGGCGACCAATCTTCGAAATAAGTTTGGAATTCGGTAGGCAAGGACATATGCGTCCGCCGCAGGTCCGGTTCCCAACAAAAAAGCTATACGTTGATCCCTTACGTACCCTAAAATGCGGCTTGCGATAGTGACCAGCGAGATGATCGAGGCGGACTTGAGGATCTGCTTTTTTTCGGTCAACGGGCGGCTCTCCGTGGCCTAACCCCAATCAAAACAATGACTTGACAGGCAAATCCCGATTAACATAACATACATCCATCTGTTTCGCAAATAGTTAAGTTTTGGACGTACTGATTCCCCGAAATATTCGAATTGAAAACGCGCGCCCCAGCCTCGACGCACAAGAAAGTCGTCGTCGCTCTTGCCGATCGCAAGAGCATGCGCGGCTATCTAAACCCGTCCCGCCTCGGCCAATCCGACCCCATCGACCTGCTCACCCCCGACGGCGAACACGAAGAAATCCCTCTGGCAAAAATCCGCTCAATCTATTTCGTCCGCGAGTTCTCCGACGATTTCGAACCCGAGCGCAAAACCTTCCTTAGCCGCCCAAAGCTCGACGGCCTCTGGGTCCGCCTCCGCTTCATCGACGGCGACACCCTCGAAGGCGTCGTCCCCAACGACCTCCTCGGCCTCCTCGACAACGGCCTCCACATCACCCCGCCCGACCTCAACTCCCCCACCGACCGCATCTTCGTCCCCCGCCCCGCCCTCAGCGAACTCACCGTCCTCGGCGTCGTCGGCGTCGCCCGCCGCAAACCCGCCGCCGCCCCAACCCAGCCCCGCCTCTTCACCGACTAACCACCATCCAAGATTCATAGGCTCCGTCGCCCTCCGTGACTTAGGAAATTTTGTCATCCTGAGGCACCCGTAGAGGGACGAAGGATCTCAACCTCCACACCCCGCCACCGAACTCACTCGCCACCCGGCCACCGCGTCTTCCCTCGATCACCTGCTATCGCTAACTGTACCCTCGATCGCTTCCCAGATCGCGAGTGCTCTGCGTTCAACTCCGCCCATCCCAAATTGACATCTCCGCTTCTCCCCGTCCTTGCGACGTTCAACTGTCGACTCTCACCTACCGATAATGCGAAACTCCCTCCCGACCTCATCAGGAGCCACAATGAAGCTCTCCGAAATCGCCAAAAAGCTCGACTGCCGCCTCGAAGGCGACCCCAACGCCGAAATCACCTCCGTCACCGGCATCGACCACGCCACTCCCGGCCAACTCACCTTCATCGCCAACAAGCGCTACATCCCGCTCCTCAAAACCACCCAAGCCACCGCCGTCCTCATCGACGAAAAAACGCCATCGACAATCGCGCCCCCGGCCTCCCCCCGCTAGCCGCCCTCCGCACCAGCAACCCCTACCTCGCCTTCGCCCACGCCATCGAACTCTTCTACGACGCCCCGAAATACGCCCCCGGCGTCCACGAAACCGCCGTCATCGCCCGCACCGCCCGCGTCCCCGAAGGCGCCCACATCGGCCCCTACTGCTTCATCGATGAAAACGTCGAGATCGGCCACAATGCCGTCCTCCATAGCTTCGTCACCATCTACCAGGGCGCCAAAATCGGCGACGACTTCTTCGCTCACTCCCACACCGTCGTCCGCGAAAACTGCCGCATCGGCAACCGCGTCATCCTCCAGAACGGCGCCGTCATCGGCACCGACGGCCTCGGCTACGCCAAACAAAGAGACGGCACCTGGTACAAAATGGCGCAATCCGGCCCCGCCGTCCTCGAAGACGACGTCGAAATCCAGGCCAACTCCTGCATCGACCGCGCCACCGTCGGCGAAACCCGCATCGGCCGCGGCACCAAGATCGACGACCTCGTCCTCGTCGGCCACGCCTCCAAACTCGGCGCCAACAACATGATCTGCGGCCAGACCGGCCTCGCCGGCTCCACCGAAATCGGCAACAACTGCATCTTCGCCGGCCAGTCCGCCTCCTCCGGCCACCTCACCGTCGGCGACAACGTCATCGTCACCGCCCAGTCCGGCCTCCCCCGCGACGTCGAGTCCAACCAAATCCGCTCCGGCTCCCCCGCCGTAGACAACAAACTCTGGCTCCGCTACACCGCCGCCCTCAGCCGCCTGCCCGACCTCCAAAAACGCGTCCGCGACCTCGAATCCGCCATAGCCAAACTGAATCCCAAGGCGCAACCGGTAAATAGAGTACTCAGCCTTATGTACGGTTCTTATATCGCACTGCGATATAGATTTATTGGAGCCGCACCGAGGCGTAACATTGACGTCTGACCCTGGTTTGCCGCGCGGCTTTCCTCTTACAAAACTTTCGTCGAACGACCTCCTTCCGATTTGCCCGTGCTGGATCCTTTCGAAGGAGACACAATGCGTATCGACGATTTCTCGGTCAGTGCACTTACCCCGAAGACAACGACGTGGCCGCCAACCAAACCGGCGATCATAGTTACCGTGTTTTTTCCACTTTTAGGAACTCTCCACTAACCCATCGCCACGCATCTCGGCTAATTACTGCACACACTTGTTTTCCAGTGCCGCTCCAACACCAAGCCACTTGGACTCACTAATCGATTTATTCAATCTTAGAAAAACAGACGGGCGGTATTGTGAGCCTGCGATCACCCGACCCGTCAGGCCGCTCCCGGAAACCAACCGGTCGCTGATCCGGCGGCAACCCCGCCGCCAACGCATCGTGGACAACCTGGTTCAATTCATCGCGTTGCTCTAACGAATATCCCGACGGATAGATCGGCGTCCAGAAACTCCACCAAAATTTCGCCCGGCCGAAACTTGAACGAACGCTTCTCCATCACCCGATGCGCCCCCGAACACGCCACCGGCACAATCGGCACCCCGCTTTAATCGCCATCACCACAGCGCCCTTCTTGAAATCTTGTAGTCGCCCGTCCGGACTGCGTGTCCCCTCCGGATAAATCAAAAATGACTGCCCGCGCCTTAACGATTCATAGCCTTATCCAAACTCTCCACCGCCGAATCGCGCTCCCGCCGGTTCACCGGAATAAATCCAGCCGACGAAAACGCCCAGCCCAACAATCGGAAAC
The DNA here is from genome assembly GCA_963850795.1 of uncultured Acidobacteriota bacterium. GTDB lineage: Bacteria > Acidobacteriota > Terriglobia > Acidiferrales > UBA7541 > Acidiferrum. The sequence goes on from CAWKNS010000039.1 coordinate 34,539, forward strand.
GCAAACAGCGACTTCTTCAGCAAAATCGCGATCCGCCGAGGAATCGCCCCGACCACCGCGGGCGCATCCACCGAACTCGTATGGTTCGCCGCAAAAATACAAGTCTCCGAAGGAATCCGCTCCGTCCCAACAACACGCACGCGCACTCCAACCGCGCGCACAAAAAACATCACGCCGTCGCGCCCGCCCAATAAATCGCATCCGCGTTCCGCGTAATCAGCGTCCACATCAGCAGCGGCGGCCCAACGATCAGGATATAGATCGACAAAAATACCGCAACAAAAAGTGTGCGGATCAATTCGAATTATGAGAGTGTGGCAGTGTCGGACGCTGACTTCTGCGACCAAGTCAGCACAGTTACTCAGATGACCGACCAGTTTCTCCGAATTCTTCGTCGAGGAATCAAGTGAATGCGTCAATCTGGCGTCAACGCGCCCCTGCCGTCACCGGCTGCGTCACTCCCATGCAAAATCCCATCGCGAATTCGCCGCGCCTTCTCACTCGGATGTTCCTCTCCACGGTCCGGTAGAAATGTCTCCGACACCTCGCCCAACGCAAACTCGACGTCGCCGTCGCCCCATCATCGCGCCGCACGGCAACATTCACACACCGTTCCCTTCTTGTGCGTGTTCGCCCAACGCGCCAAACTCCGCGGCGCCTCCGCCATTCCAACTCACAATCACATCGCCGGCTCGCAGCCCCGCACCTTCCGCCGCGCTCTCCGGATCCACCGACTCCACCGTCAGCGCCCCATTCGTCGCGCTGCGACCGAAAATCCCAGCGACGCATGCTTCCGCTCTCCGCTCGCAACTCCAGTCCCGCCTTCGCCAGCACATCGCGATACGGCAACGGCTCCGCTCCAGCAACATACCGATCGAAAAATTCCTCAAACGATCCGCCCGCAACTTTCTCCGCCGTCAATCGCACATCGCAGGCTGTCACGATAACCTTTGCCGGTCTTGCCAAACTCTTCGTTCATCGCGCGCATCACATCATCGAGACTGTGCTCATCGTCCGTGCGATCGCGAATCAAAATATCCAGCAGCACGCCCAACACTTGCCCCTTCGTGTAGTACGAAATGCTGTTCGTCGGCCGGTTATACAGCGGATATTTCTCAAACCACGCATCCAGGCTCGACTGCTCCGCACTCTGCCATTGATTCGCCGGCCGTGACTCCAGATCGCCGACCTGCTGCGCAGAAATCGTCGTAAAACTGATGCTTGTTCCACAATCCCGTGCGCACCATCGTGTACGACGCATAAGTATTCGTCACGCCTTCCGCAAACCAGAACGCCCGCGAATACTGCTCTTTCGTAAAATCGAGCAGATCGAACGCCGCCGGATGGATCCGCTTCACATTCCACAAATGAAAAAATTCATGTGCCCCGATATTCGCAAAATCTTCGTCCGACCGAACCGAGATCGCCGTCGAATCCGCATGCTCCATCCCACCCAACTCGCCCGTCGCCGCCTTCCCAAAGCGCAGCAGAAACGTGTAGCCTGGATATGGCGCGCCTTCCATCAACTTGACTTCATACGCCACAACGCGCCGCAACTCCTCCTGCAAAATCTTTCTTCCGCCACTCATCGCCCAGCACCACAACATGCACCTCCGGCTGCGTATCCGGCACGTCGAAATCCTCAATCTTGCCCAACTTGAATCGGCGTAGTCAGTCAATTCGTCGTAGCTACCGCGCAGCCATGCATGCAAATCGCGAGCGACTCCGCCCGTGCTTAGACCATTGAAAGGTCCGCGCACTGGCCAAAAGTCCAACCACTCGGCAAACGGCCCAGACTCGACGCGCACCTCCTCTGTGCGTCGCTCCGGAACATACATCAAAATCATCGCCGGATTGATGAACGCCTGATCCGTGTTCAGTTCCGTACCAAACGGCCCGCCATCATCCCAAAACGTGTCGTAGCGAACCGTGACAGTCCCGTTCGCCGTGATCTTCCAGGTTTGCTTGTCGACTTTTCGATCGGAACGGGCTTTTCGTCCACGCAACGCTTCGACTCGCTGCACATGCATCGCAAAATCCCGAACCTGATACAGCGCATTCCACGCCGGCATCGCTACGATAACTTCGTCCGACACATCCGGAATCTCCATCGTCACGTGAAACAGATGCTGCTCAGGATGCTCCACGAAACGTCGTAATGGATCGTCGCATGGCGGCTGCAGCAAGGAAAAACAATCCGATGAAGACCATCGACGAAGAAGTTTGCAGGCGGGCTTACTCCGCCCGACGTCAACTGCAAGCACGGTCGCTCGCCAAGCAATCGCCAGTCATCGCGTTTCAACGGCGAGCCACCGTACCTGCAATCACCGGCGAGTCGCCTCACCGGCACTTCGGCTGCCTAATTTCTTCAGCAGCTTGTCGCACAATCCGTCAAAGCTGCCATTGGACATCACCAATAGCAAATCGCCGGCTCTTGGCCTCGGCCGCCAAGATAGTCCGCGATCGCATCCGCGCCTTCAAACGCGCGCGCATCTTTGCCCAACGCACGCACGCTCTTCGCCACCGATTCCGGAGCAAGCCGATTTTCGTCGCCAAGCTGCTGCGCACGAAACACGCCGCCCAACACCACCCGATCCCCCAGCGCCAAAGCCTTCGGCAGCGACTCTTGAAAAACTTTGCGCCGCATCGAATTCGACCGCGGCTCCAGAATCGCCCACAGCCGCTTACTTGGCCAGCGCCCGCGCGCCGCCTTGATCGTCGCCTTCACCGCCGTCGGGTGATGCGCAAAATCATCGACCATCAAAATCCCGTCGCGTTCGCCTTTCACATCCATGCGCCGCTTCACGCTGCGAAATGTCGTCAGCGCCTCGCGCAACACATCGACCGAAATTCCCCGCCCATGCGCGACAGCAATCGCCGCCACGCATTCAACACGTTGTGCTGCCCGACGCCGCCAACTCAAAATCGCCAAACGCCGTGCCGCGAAACACCAAATGAAAACTCATCCCTGCATCGTGCGGCGCAACATTGCTCGCAACCCAGTCGTTCTGCGCCGTAAATCCATACGTCTCGACTGTGCAAAACGCTTTCTCCGCCGCAGCCCGCAACGCCGGCCCCGAATCCTCCGTATCGCCCCAGATCACCACGCGCCCGCTGCGCGGCACCAAATTCACCAGCCGCTTGAACGCCAGCTGATACACGTCGAAGTCCGCGATAAATATCCGCGTGATCGTACTCCAGCGAAGTGATGATCAAGTTATCCGGATGGTAATGAAAAAACTTCGGCCCGCGATCCCAGAAAGCCGTCTCGTACTCGTCGCCTTCGAGAATAAATTCGTCGCCATTGCCCAGCCCGTAGCTCTTGCCGAAATTCTCCGCCACGCCGCCAACAAGAAGTTTGGCTTCCTTCCCGCGACATGAAAAATCCACGCCAGCATCGCCGTAGTCGTAGTTTTTCCGTGCGTGCCGCTAACCACAATCGAATGCTTCCCCGGCAGAAACACTTCTTCCAGCATTTCCGGCAGCGACCGATACGGAATCTTGCGGTCGAGCACTTCCTCCAACTCCGGATTCCCGCGCGCAATAATATTTCCGACCACCACCAGATCCGGCGCCGGATCTAAATTCTTCGCATCAAACGAATGGGAAAAAACGAAATCCCCATGTCTCCAGAAATGTCGAAGCCGGCGGATAAACTCCCGAATCCGACCCAGTCACGCGATAGCCTCTCTCCCGCAACATTCCCGCCAGCGGCGACATCGCCGATCCGCCGATTCCAATCACATGCACATGTTTCGCGTCGCTCATGCAGTCACCGCACCCTCCAGAATTTCCAGCATTCCTGCTCCTTCGCCGAGCCGCGCCGCAACTCCCAGCGGCACCGTCACCATCGGACGCACCGTATGTCCCACCGGCGCACCAAACACAACCGGCACATTCAACGGCTACAAAATCCTCTCGCAAACATCGCAGCACCGTCGCGCTGCCTTCCACCGGCGCCGCACAATCCGGAAAATCACCCAAAACAATTCCGCGCACATCCAATAAATTTCCCGGCTTGCTGCAAATGCATCAGCGCGCGATCCACCTGCCACGGCTTCATCCCGCGATCTTCCAGCACCAAAATCGCGCCGCGCGTATGCAATTCCCACGGAGTACCGATGGTCGTCTCAACCAGCGTCAAGCATCCGCCCAGCAAAATGCCGTGCTGCCACTCCGGAGACAGCGCTTCGCCTTGCAAATCGATCGACCACGCGCCTTCCGTCTTGCAGATCGCGTTGCGAAAACTCGTTCGTCGTAGCCTTTCGCCACGTCTGCACCGGCATCGAGTCCCGCCGCCACCATCGGGCCGTAAACGAAGTACCCACCCAAGCTTCTGCCACAAAAAAATCTCAAGTGAAGTCATATCGCTGAATCCGATCAAATAATTCGTTGGATTCGGCCGATTTCGACTGCGCGATTCATCGAGCAGATAATTCGAACCATACCCCCCGCGCAGCAAACCAACGCCCCGACCTGCGTATCGCCAGCCCACTGACAATCCGCGCGCCGGTCCTCGGCCGTTCCGGCGAAATATCCCTCATTGAGTCAACACTCCCGCTCTCAACCAGAAATCCCAAACGCGCAATTCCGCGACCCTGCGATCTTCCGGCTGAGAATGTCCCGGAGAAGCCGGCGCAATCACCGCAAACCACCATACATCTCGCAGCGCCTTGGGCTTGCACGGAACGCCGTCGCTCTCGTTCGTTACCCGTGCGCCGATCTCCGATACGGTCGAAGTGGCATCAGATCGGCCTGCTTCTCCGCCGGCAACATCTCGAACGTCAAACCCGGCCGCGCCAACGCCGTTAAAATCCGCTCCTGCTGTCGTCGGCCACGTCCGCATCGAACTTAACCAAATTTTTGTTCCAGCAATGACACCTGCAAATTTTCAAGGCGATCCCTGCTTCGTAAAAAATGCGATGCACTTCGGGCAGAAGATATTGCGTCAGGTCGCCGACGAAATGCGGAATAGCATGTACCGTGGCTTCTGATTGAGCGATCCTTCCAAATAAAAAAGCGGAATCAGCGCGAACAGCACAATCAGGCGACGCAACCCCCGAAACAGCGTACAACCCGCCGCCAGCCGCCATTCCGACGCGAAGCCACAGCAAAAATCGACGCCGCCGTAGTCAGGCCGAGAACGCTGCCGCGATCGCGCATAATGACGCCCGCGCCAAAAATCCAACTCCCTGCACAATGTTCGAAGCAATGCGCGTGGTGAAGCTGTCGCCAGTGCGCTTCGCGATTTCGACGGAAACAATCGTAAAAACGCGCACCCACGGAAATGCACACGCCGTGCGCATTCCAGCTGGACGCCGCCGCACGTTGCGCTCCGCGCCAATCGCCGCGCCAAGCAGCGCCGCCCAAGCCAGCCGATAGAAAATTGTGGTCAGAGGAAGCATTCGGATTGTTTCCGCGGGGAAAAACCCGCCAACACAAACGCCGGCAATGCCCCGAGTTTACAAGCCTACAACGTAAATTGCGTCAGTTTCGCAAAGTGCCGTGCTCTGGCGTGTATCTCGTTGCGTCTTCAGCGTGCTCAGCCGCTCCAGCCCAAATTTTTCCACGGCGAAGCTCCCCAACACCGAGCCGTAGACCATGGCGCGCCGACGAAAGGTCGGAATTATTTGCCGATCCGACGCGAGATAGCCCATGAATCCGCCGGCAAAGCTGTCGCCCGCGCCCGTGGGATCGTGCGGCTCTTCCAGCGGAAATGCCGGAACGCAAAACACGCCGCGCTTGTCGACCATCATCGCGCCGTATTCGCCGCGCTTGATGATCAGCGTGCACGGCCCCAGCTTGAAGATGTGCTTTGCCGCACGCAACAAATTGTGTTCGTTCGAGAGCTGCCGCGTCTCGGAATCGTTGATCATCAAGATATCTACGTGCTTGAGCGTTTCACGCAATTCCGCGTTGGTGCCTTCGATCCAATAATTCATCGTGTCCAGCGCCACAACTTCGGGTCGCTTGGTGACCTGCTGCAGCACGTCGCGTTGCAAATCCGGCGCGATGTTAGCCAGAAATACGAATTTCGACTTGATATTTTTCCGGCAGTTTCGGCTTGAAGTCCGCGAAGACGTTCAGTTCTGTCATCAGCGTGATGCGATCATTCAAATTTTCCGAATAGCTCCCCGCCCAGAAGAACGACTTGCCCGGCGCTCGCTCCAGCCCTTCGGTGTCGATCTTGCGCCCATGAAAAATGTGCGCATCCGCGCGCGGTGAAATCATCGCCGACAATTCCGACTAGATTACCGGCGTGAAATAGCTGGCTGCCACTGAAAAATACGTCGCCGCGCCACCCAGCGTCCGCTCCACTTTTCCGTACGGGCTTTCCAGACCGTCAAACGCCACCGAACCCACCACGAGTAGAGACACGCTGTTCTCCAGTTTTTCTCTTAATCTATAAAGTGTACTTTTCGAGAATGGCCGACAATCGCCGCCAGTTTCTTTTGGTAGCCGCGGGGACCAGCTTCAGATCCGTGAAAAACGCATGTCGCAACGCCGAGCCGCACTTGCACTTGCGCTCCGCGCGGCATCGTCCGTACCGCTTCGCGCAAAACTCTCTGCGCATTCAGCGCATTTTGATTCAGCGTGGCAATGATTTGCGCGCCCGTAACCGGCTCATGTTCCGGATGCCAGCAATCGTAGTCGGTAATCATCGCGATCGTCGCGTAGCAAATCTCCGCTTCCCGCGCGAGCTTGGCCTCGGTGACGTTGGTCATGCCAATCACTTCAAAACGCAATTGCCGATGCATGTGGGCTTCCGCAAAGGTCGAAAATTGCGGGCCCTCCATGCAGACATAAGTCCCGCGCCGATGAACTTTGACGCTGGAATGCACGCTCGCATCGGACAGCACATCTGCAGCCTGCGGGCACGTCGGCTTGTCGAACGAGACATGCGCCACAATTCCATCTCCGAAAAATGTCGAAACCCGATGCTGCGTGCGATCAAAAAATTGATCGGGCACCAGAAATTCTCCCGGCCGCAAATCTTCCTGCAACGATCCGACCGCGCTGACCGAAATAATGCGTTCGACCCCGAGCAACTTCATCGCATAAATATTCGCGCGAAAATTCAGCTCCGCCGGCAGAATACGATGCCCACGCCCATGCCGCGCCAGAAACGCGACCTGTTGCCCTTCCAGCGTGCCGATCACAAACGCGTCGGACGGATCGCCGAACGGCGTCTTGATGCGCACTTCGCGCGTATCCGTGAGACCATCCATCGAATACAGCCCGCTGCCGCCAATAATTCCAATCTCGGCTTTCGGCGCGAGGATGATTTCTTTGAACTCGATTTGCTAGCAGCAGACATCTTCAGCTTCGGCATTTCACCTCGGTGTCGTGTTGCAGCGCGGAGCAAGCCCCGCCCCTACAAAGCGACGAAAATCGGCCGCTACAAAGTCTATGATGAATCAGCCAAATCTCAGAGCGAAGCGCCGCCCTTCGCAAAATTTCGGTCACCGCGGTGAATGGATCCTTCTGCCGGTCGGCGACTTCCGTGGCCAGTCGCGTAAGCTGGTCCTCTCCCCATCCCGCAAACCCGCTCCAGCAGTCGGGACTCCGCAATTCCAGCAGGCGCTTCTTCCAATTCTCGACCTGCTTTCTCCTTTGCTCTGGCAGCCCGAGAAATGATCGCGAAATTTCGCAACGGCCGCTGCCAGCGTGTCCACTCCACGATTTTCTCACGCTACCGTTCGAACCACCGGCGGATGCCACCCGTCTCGCGGCATCACCAGCGACAGCATCGCATGCAATTGCTGCTCGACACGCTCGGATCCCTCACGATCGCATTTATTCACCACAAAAATATCCGCAATCTCCATCAAACCGGCTTTCATGTTCTGAATGTCATCGCCCAACCCGGGCACCACCACCACGATCACGCAATCCGCCAGCCGTACAATATCGATCTCATCCTGGCCCACGCCCACGGTCTCAATCAAAATCTGTCGCTTGCCCGCGGCATCCAGTAACAGCGCAACTTCCGATGTGCTGCGCGACAACCCGCCCATAAACCCGCGCGTGGCCATCGAGCGAATAAACATCCCGGCATCCCCGGCATGGCCTTGCATCCGAATGCGATCGCCCAGTATCGCTCCGCCAGAGTACGGACTGGTCGGATCGACCGCGATAATTCCGACCGCCTCTTGCTGCTTACGGTAAAAGGCCCCCAGCCGGTCGACCAAGGTGCTCTTGCCTGTTCCTGGAGCGCCCGTCACGCCGATCAGATACGCTTGCCCGGTGTGGCGAAATAGAAGTTGGAGTAAGGGCTCGGCATTGGCGTCGTGATTTTCGACCGCGGTAATCGCCCGTGAAAGCGCGCGCACATCACCCGCGCGCACGTCTTGCGCCCAATTTTCCACCGCAGCCGCCATTTTTTCTTGTGGAGCTTTTAACAAAACGCCGCGAGCCTCAGCCGACTATTTTTTTCCAAGCAGTTGCCGCGCAATCACCAGTTTCTGAATTTCGCTGGTCCCTTCACCGATGGTGCAGAGCTTCACGTCGCGATAAAACTTTTCCGCGGGGTAATCCTTGATGAATCCGTACCCGCCATGAATCTGCACGCACTCATTGGCCACGCGGACGGCCACTTCGCTGGCGAACAATTTGGCCATGCTTGATTCGCGGGTGAAGCGTACATCGCCTTTATCCGCCAGCCACGCTGCCTGATACACCAGCAGTCGCGCGGCCTCAACTTCCGTGGCCATATCCGCCAACTTAAATTGAATCGCCTGAAACTCGCTGATGGCTTGCCCAAACTGCTTCCGCTGCTTGGCGTATTTCGTCGCCGCATCCAGGGCGCCTTGAGCCATGCCTAGTGCCAATGCCGCAATCGAAATTCGCCCGCCGTCCAGAATTTTCAAGCTGCCCGTAAAGCCTTCGCCTTCGGGACCAAGCAAATTCTCCGCCGGCACCCGGCAATCCGTAAAAATCACTTCCGAAGTATCGCTGGCGCGCATCCCCAGCTTGTTTTCTTTTTTGCCCGGCTTAAAACCCGCCATGCCTTTTTCCACAATGAACGCGCTAATGCCGTGCGAACTTTTGGACTTGTCGGTGACCGCCATGGCCACGCAAGTGTCCGCGTAGCTCCCGTTGGTTGAAAACGTCTTCGCGCCGTTCAGCACCCAGGAATTCCCGTCGCGCACCGCAGTGGTTCGCGTCCCACCCGCGTCCGATCCAGCTTCCGGCTCCGTCAGCGACCACGCGCCGATCTTTTTCCCCCGGCCAGCGGCACCAGATATTTTTTCTTTTGTTCCTCCGTGCCAAATTTAAAAATGTGATTGCTGCACAGCGAATTGTGCGCCGCCACGATGATTCCCACCGAACCATCGACGCGCGACAGCTCTTCGATCACCATGGCATATTCCGCGTAGCCCAGCCCCGCACCGCCATATTCCTCGGGAAAAATCACTCCCAGCAAACCCATCTCGCCCAGCTTGGGAATAATTTCGATGGGGAAATGCGAAACTTCGTCCCACTCCATCACGTGCGGCAGAATTTCGCCTTCGGCAAATTCCCGCACGCTGCGGCGCAACTGCTGCTGTTCGTCAGTCAGACGAAAAATCCACGTTGGCCCTCGCGTATCGTGTCGTCTGCTGCCCGGCGCGTTGAAACATGGCCTCTAAGCGCAGCCTATAGTGACACTAAGTTTGACTTATACATTTTACACGAAGGAATTGGAGGAATCGGAACGTGGAACGGCGAAAGCGCCTTTTTCGACAATGACATTTTGGCTGGGTTGCTCTGCGGCCAAATTTCGCCGTCATTCTTGCTAGCGCCGGCATCTTGCCGGCGACTTTGACTTCTCTTTAAAGAGTTGGCCGCGGGCGGGAGGTCCCGCGCCGTTGGGGGCAAAAACCTAAGCGCCGCCGTAAACGCGCAGATGCTCAATCAGGCCCGTCGGATAAGCCGCGCGCGATTTCTTGAACTCGCGCACATCCGCATATCCAATCGCCACTCCATAGCTGAAATCTTCTTCTCCCCGCCGAGCCAGCGCCGCACACAGTTCCGCGCGCTCCTGCCCGTGGCCGAAGAGATACTCGAGCGTCTGCCGCAACACCATTCCCGCGAACTCGGGCTCAGCCTTCTTCCCCTCCGACTCGATAGAGCCCAGCACAGCGCCAAAAATGTAGGTGAGCACGAAATCGTCGTCGCGAATGTCGGAGATCACTTCGCCGTCTTCGTCTTTGAACGGCGCAAGGCCGCGGCGCAACGGCACAACAAGCTCACGAGCAATGCGATCGGCACGCCGCAGGCGTATGCCGCGAAAGAAGCGCTTGAACACGGGTCCTCCAGTCGAGCACTGGAGTTCGGATCAACTCTGTGGGGACAGTTTTGTGTTCAGGAAAACTCGGGGATTGCCGTGAAGACTATAAAAAGCTGTGGAAATCGTCAAGCGAAATATCGGATGCGGACGAAGAAAAAATGCAGGAAAACAGCGGGGATTTTGCAGGTAAGGGACTACGGCGGAATGGAGTCGAGCGCGAACGACACGCGTGGCGATCATCGCGCGCGGCGACAAAAACGATCGCGCACGATCGCACGCGATCAAACGCGTGGATTGAATGAGGGCCCGGGGCCGGCTCGCCGTCGCTACTTCTCGGCGGCGAGGATTTTTACTTGGCTGCCAAAAATCTGATAGTCGGTGAACTGCCCGCGGCACCAATCGACGCGATTCTTGTCTTCGGTCTTGGCCGCGATCGTCATCGGAATCGTGCGCGGCGCTTCGCCGGCGTGCGTCAGCAATCCGTACGTCACGACGACGTGATAGATGATTTGCGATCGCCCGGCAGTTGCGTAGTGCTCCGACATGCGCACGATGTTCATGTCTTCATCGGTCCAGACTTCGCCGAAGCAGCCGGTGCGCACCGTCTTGCTCGACTTGAAGAAGATGTGATCGTTGACGTACGTGAATCCGCACGCCCCGTCTTCAATGCTCGCGCCGTACTGAAAAATTTTCAGCGTCTTTCCGTTCACGACGGCGTCGGGCGCCTGACGCACCTTGAGGTGCAGCTGCTTCCCCACCATCTCGGGCAGCTCGGACCACTCCAGCGCGGGCACGATCGAGTGGCTCAGCGGCGGCAGCGGAATTTCGTCGAGATCCTTCTTGCCCTCGGGATAATCGCGAAACTTCTGCGCGCCATCGACGATGCGCACTTCGTAAGCGGCGCGCAGCGCGGCGTCTTTGTCGCCGGAGCCCCACGCGAGCCGCTGCACCGCGATCAGATTGCGCATGCCGTCGGCAAGCTGCTGCGCGTTTTCGCGAAGCTGCTTCACCGCGGCCGGTTCGTCCGCGCGATGCTGAAGACCTTCAGCCGGCTGCGAAGCGTATTCCGGATAGATATCTTCTGCGTCCGGCGGCGTATTCCCGTGCATCGGGAAAAGCGTCGTCGCCAGAAACGGCTCGACCTTCGTGACGAAATCCGCGAGCGATTGCGCCGGCACCGCCACTGCGATGGACGGATTGTCCAGATCGATTCCGTTCAGCACGCCGACAATCCGGTGGCTCTGCGCATCAACAACAACGCCGCCGCTCGCACCCGGCTGAATCATGTCGCCGTTTTCCGGAGCATAATCGAACGCCAGCAAGCCCGAAGTCGTTTCGCCCTTATACGTGCCGGCAAATCGCAGCAGCTTGCGCGACGCATGTTTCGCTTCTTTCGGATACGCGTAAATTTCAACGCGCTGCCCAGGCTGAAACTCGTCGAGGCTGAACGCCGCGCCGTGGTGATGCGCCAGCGGCTTGCGCAATTCCAAAATCGCGAGATCGCGGCTCAGGGTGTATTTGATCGGCGCCGCTGCCGGGCCGACGTTCATCGTCGCGCCTTCGTCGTCGGGACCCGGTCGCCAGAAATCGATCGACAATCGGCTGGCCGTCGATTTTCGACGGCTTGGCGATAGCAGCCACGTGATAGTTCGTGGCGATCAGCCGGCAGCCCGGATCGAGGCAAAAGCCGGTTCCAAATTTGCTTTCGATACCAAGCCCGATTTTCAGTTCTGAAATGGGAATGACGGTGTGGTCGAAATCGGCCGGCGCCGACCCGATGCCCGGGCGCACCAACGCATTGGCGTGGATACACCATCTCCTGCGCAGGCGCTTGCAGCGCGGCGCAGAGACAAACCACCAGGGCGAGAGACAGCTTGCGCAAGGTCAAGGTCCGACCACCAAGGAAGGGGACAGTTGGCGTGTGCGGGTGCATGCGGCTGGCCACGCCCCTCGGCGCTGACGACAAAGGCTTTATCGGTGTGTTGGTCAAAGTCATAGAAACCATGTGTTTACGCACCAATACGCACGCGTCACCGGAAAGAAACGGTGTCGCTACCTGTCGTAAAAAGCGGGTTGTTCTACTACGGCCGGACCCAACGTACTAGTCGGATTGGCCCTTAGTGGTCTGTCGAAATACTGTGAACCTGTGGATAACCACGCAGTCGAAAGGAGTGGACGAGCGGGGTCGTTGATACGCCGTGTGCCCCGGAGAGCAACGGGATAACGCTGTATAAAACACCTGTACTTCCGAAAAAAATTGCGGCTACTACCTACGTTTTCGCATCGAAGTCCTTTCGAGTACGATGCTTCGTGTAGACGGAATCTCTGTCCAATAACGTCGACCACGGTCAACTGCGCCAAGCGCGCGAACCAATCAGGCCGCGCCGAATCAGAGTCAATATCAGAGAGGAATAACGAACATGACCGCAGTTCAATCCGACGCTTTGGTTTTCTTCGGCGCCACCGGCGACCTCGCCTACAAGAAGATTTTCCCCGCGCTGCAAGCGATGGTGAAACGCGGCCACCTCAATGTGCCGGTGATCGGCGTCGCCAAAGCGGGCTGGAATCTCGACCAGCTCAAAGCCCGCGCGAAAGATAGCCTCGAAAAGCACGGCGGCGGCGCCGACCCGGCTGCATGGGAAAAACTGTCCGGGCTGCTGCGCTATGTCGACGGCGACTACAAAGATCCGGCCACATTTCAGGAGTTGCGCAAGCAATTGGGCTACGCCAAGCACCCCGCCCACTATCTGGCGATTCCGCCGGTGCTCTTCGGCGAAGTCATCGAGCAGCTCAAGAAATCCGGCTCAGCCGACGGCGCCCGCGTGATCGTCGAAAAGCCCTTCGGCAGCGACCTCGCATCCGCCCGCGCGCTGAATCAAATCCTCAGCAGATCTTTCGACGAAACCAACGTTTTCCGCATCGACCACTATCTCGGCAAGCGCCCCGTGAACAATCTCTTCATGTTCCGCTTCGCGAATTCCTTCATGGAATCGTTCTGGAATCGCAATTACATCGAGAGCGTCCAGATCACCATGGCCGAAAATTTCGGCGTGCAAGGCCGCGGCGCGTTTTACGATCCGACCGGCGCGATTCGCGACGTCATGCAAAACCATCTGTTCCAGATTCTGTGCAATCTCGCGATGGAGCCGCCGGTGCAAACCGACAGCGAAAACATCCGCGACGAAAAAGTGAAAGTGCTCAAAGCGATCCCGTCGCTGAAACCCGACGACGTCGTTCGCGGCCAGTTCAAGGGCTATCTCGACGAACCCGGCGTCGCGAAAGACTCGAAAACAGAAACCTTCGGCGCCATGCGCCTCGAAGTCGATTCATGGCGCTGGCGCGGCGTTCCCTTCTATCTTCGCGCCGGCAAAAATCTCCCGGTCGAGTGCACCGAAGTCATCGCGCGCTTCAAGCTGCCGCCGACGACGATTCGCTCCACCAAGCTCGCAGCAAAATTATCTGCGCTTCCGCATCAGCCCCGACGTCGACATCGCGCTCGGCGTCACCGTGATGGCCCCCGGCCAAGCCCTCGTCGGCGAGCAAACCGAATTGCTCGCGCATCACCACCCCGAGCCCAATGAAATGGAGGCCTACGAAGTCCTCCTCGGCGACGCCATGGCCGGCGACCCAACCCAATTCGCCCGCCAGGACTACGTCGAAGAAGCCTGGCGCATCGTCGACCCCATTCTGAAAGCCAACACGCCCGTCTACACCTACGACCCCGGCACCTGGGGCCCCAAAGAAGTCAACGACCACATCCAGCCGCCCGGCGGCTGGTCCGACCCCGCCACGACCGGCAAAGGCGCCGGCGAATCCGTCGAACTCATTCCAATAAACGAGATTGTGCTTACGGAATGGCGTGCGATGCCGACGCATCTTTCGACCGTCGCAGATAAGTCATGGAAACAAACGCGCCGATCCACGAGCCTGCAGCCGCGAAACCTACGTACACCCAGTTTTTCGTGTAACTGATCACCGCGAACGCCGACAGCAAATACCAAACGCTGCTCCACGTCGCCGCTGGCAGCCGCTTTCGCGAAGATACCGCCGCGTTGAACATCACATAAACCGCATCGGTCGCCGCTGTCGAGACCAACACGCCTACCGCCAGCCATGGATCGATTGTCCACATTGGAATTGCCTCCGAACTACGTTCGACGGGTCAACGCGACACGGCGCGCGTGTACAGTCGAACTGAGCCAGAGGCTAGCCTAAAACAATTGAAGTGAGTTTGGATTTTGCGAACAGGCGCTTTGGAAGGGTCCAACTAAGTACGCGTACTCAGGGTAGGGCGAGGGTCAGCATCGCCAAACCGAGAAGCAGCGTCGCCGCCAGCAACCACGGTATGAGTTGATCGGGAATCAGGTGCGTAGCCTGATGCGTGGGATATACGTGACTGACGTGCGGCTTTTTTGTCGCTAACTTTCGCAGCCCGTAAATCGATTTGCCCGGCATCTGTCGCCCCGCTAGAGCGTGTCGCTCGAAACGGCGCTAGCATGCGAGCGTCGTCCCCGCGGGACAATACTGGATTTGCCTGATGTCGTCGCGATATTTCGTTGACCGCCGCAGCTTCCGTAAACGGTGGCACGGAGGTATCTGTGCTCGCTCTATCCCTTGCCGCTCGCCTGTGCGTTCACCGCCGCCTTCGTCTGCTTGTCCACATCGGTCGCCGACGGCCCGGTAATCAGCAATGCCCCCCTGCTAAACGTCAGATACTCGAGTCCCCACTGCATGAAAACGATCACGCGATTCTGAAATTCCACGAGATACATCAAGTGGATGAACAACCAAATGAACCAGGCCGGAAATCCCGACACATGAAACCCGAAAATGTTCGCGACCGCCGCGTTCCTCCCAATCACCGCCATGTCGCCCTTGTCGAAATAATGAAACGCCGGGAACTCTTGCTTTCCCTCCAGCCTCCCGCGAATCACCTTCGACGCGTAAGTGCCACCTTGCATCGCCACCTGCGCGACTCCCGGCAGCGGCTTTCCATGTTTCCCATCGAACGCCGCCAAATCCCCCACCACAAAAATGTTCGAATACCCCGGCACCGTCAGATCGGGATAAGACTTTGATCCGCCCCTGCTTATCCGTCGGCGCTTTCGTTCGTTCTCCCAACTTCTTCCCAAACTCCGTCGTAATAACACCGCCACCCCACAGCACCGTCTTCGCCGCCAACTTCCCCGTCTGATCCCCAATTTTGTAAGTCACGCCATCCTGGTCGATGTCGGTGACCATCACTCCTTTGCGCACCTCGACGCCCAGCTTGGTCACCAGCTTTTCCGCCTTGGCCGACAAATCCTCCGGGTAGCTCGCCAGCACCCGCGGCCCGCCTTCGGCCAAAATGATTCTCGCCTCCGTGGGATTAATGTGCCGGAAATCGTGCTTCAGCGTCTCCCGCGCAATCTCCGCCAGTGCCCCGGCAAGCTCCATTCCGGTCGCTCCCGCGCCTACAATCACAAACGTCAACCAAGCCTGCGCCTCTGCCGCCGTCTTCGCCCTCTCGGCCCATTCAAATGCATATAGTATTTTGTGCCGAATTGCGGTAGCTTCTTCGACGGTTTTGAGGCTCGGCGCCCATTCGCGCCACGCGTCGTTACCGTAATACGAAGTCTTCGAGCCGGTTGCTACAATCAGGGAATCGTACTCGAATTCCGCGCCATCCCGCAGAGTGACGCGCTTCGCGTCAGGATCAATGTCGACCGCTTCTCCGAGCAGCACCTGAGCATTTTTTTGGTGGCTCAGGACCCCGCGCAACGGAGCAGCGATTTCGCCAGGAGACAACGACCCGGTCGCAACCTGATACATCAGAGGTTGGAACAAATGAAAATTGCGCCGATCGATCAGCGTCACTTCCACGGGCGCGCGCTTCAACTTTTGCGCGGCGTTCAGCCCGCCAAATCCTCCGCCCAGAATCAATACCCGATGGCGCGGTGCCATTCCCGACCTCCGTTTGCAAGTAACCCCAGTGTTTCCCTTATCATCTCACTTTGTGTGCGGGTTGCTTCCCTCTATTCGATTCGCGGCAGGCGTCTATCGGTGCTTAAATTTAGCGGCGCGATGATGGCCATTTCACTGCTATTTCCTCTGTTTTTAGCGCGTGCGAACGAGCCGGCGGATTCGAAAAATTCGGCTGACAGATCGGCGAGTTCTTCCAGCGCGGAGTCCGAATCCGTGCGTTCCGACCGCGATTCTCGCCCCATCGTCATCGGCTTCCTCGGCGGCTACGTGCGCCACGACGATGCCGTGCACACCACCGTTCAAGTCGCAAAAAGCCTCCGCGCCGCCTATCCAAACGCAATCCACGTGCAGACTTTCGAAAATCGCCGCATGAGCGACGCCCACGATTTGATTCTCAGTTTGCTCGGCGCAAAATCCGCATTTGCCCTGACCGAAGAACAAAAGCGCTCCGCCCACATCATTCTGTACGGCCACAGCTGGGGCGCCTGCGCCGTGGTCGCGCTCGCCCGCCAGCTCAAAACCGAAGGCATCCCCGTCGTCCTCACCGTCCAGGTTGATAGCGTCTCCAAAGCCGGCCGCGACGACCAAACCATCCCCGACAACGTTCGCTACGCCGCCAATTTCTACCAGGACAAAGGCTTCATCCGCGGCCAGCCCAAAATCATCGCCGCAGACGCTTCCCGCACCACCATCCTCGGCAACTATTTCTTCGACTACAGCTCCCACCCCATCTCCTGCCCCGAATATCCTTGGTACACGCGATTCTTCATGCGCAGCCACATCGAAATCGAGTGCGATCAAAAAGTATGGCAGCGCGTCGAAAATTTGATCCGTGAGCAACTCCCGGCCTCTCTCGCAGCGTCACCCGCAGCTCCTGCCAGCAACGGAACGAACGCTACGGCATCCAATGTTCAGCCGGCGGATACAACTTCCAGCCGCGAACAATGACTACCCCGGACACCATCGAACACATCGCCGCCGAACGCGACCTGCTCCGCCTTCTCTGCTCCATCCTCGTCAAGCCCGTCACGCGCGTGGAACTCTGCCGCCTCGTCGATCCCGAAAAATTCATCGACAACACGCAACGCATCGTCTTCGAAGAAATCCGCTCTCTCGGCCCCATCGATTCCAAGCGCCTACTCGAAGTCCTGCCCTCAAAAGTCACAAACCGCGGCTTCCCCGATTTCGAACTCGACGAACTCCTCACACCCAAACTCGTCAGCGAAGCCGACATCGAGAAACTCTTCCAGAGCGCCCTCCGCCTCATCGACGTAGACGAGTCCGGCGAAGCCGACACCCCCGACACCATCCATTAGCCTTCGATTTCCTCAACAGCGGTTGGCTAAATATCGAGCACTCGGTGCAAACTTTAAATACCTGTCATTCCGAACGTAGTGAGGAACCTGCTTTTTGTTGCAGCACCGCGAGATGACCCGCCCCGCTCGACTAGCCCGCGCGTTGACCTTCCTCGAAGCCCTAACCTTCGCCGTACTCGTCGCAATGTTCATCTGGCGCTGGCAAGCCGCCGATCCATACTCCTGGATCATTTTTCCCGTCTGGCTCGTGGCCAGCTTTCTCCTTCATCACGACACGCCGAAAACGTTGGGCTGGCGCGCCGACAACCTCTGGCCCGCCACCCGCCAAGGCCTCTGGATGTTCGCCGCCTTCATCGCACTCATCCTGATCGCCGGAATTTCCCTCGGCGCTCTGCGCCGCACCCCCGCCCACTTGCTCGACCAACACAAATACATCGGCTACTTCGCCTTCTGCCTCCTCCAACAAGTCGCCGTGAATTCCTACCTGATGAACCGCTTCCTTTACGCCACCGCAACGCCACTCTCGTCGCCAACCTCAGTCGCACCAAACGCGCCGTCGAGCGTCAAGGCGTCCTGGTGGGAGAAAATTTCGACCTCCTGCGGCTCCGGCGTTCCACATTCCGACTTGGCAACTCACGAACGACCGCTCATCGCCGCAGCCCTCTCCAGCTTCATCTTCGCCGCTCTCCACTGGCCGAATCCCGTCCTCATCCCAGTCACCCTCATCGGCGGCTTCGGCATGTGCCTCCTCTTCGCCCGCCAACGCAACATCCTCCCGCTCACTCTCGGCCAAGCCATCCTCGGCGGCCTCACCTGGTGGGCCTTCCCCATCGCCTGGCACCACTCCATGCGCGTCGGCCCCGGCTACTACAACTTCGCCCACCGCCTCGTGAACTGGTAAGCCTCAATATTTTGCAATTGTCATCCTGAGCGGAGCGAAGGATCTCAGACGTAAGCTCCGTCGAAACTCATCCGCCGTGGCCGACGGAAGTCGCACGCAATCTCACAAATTCAAATGCCCATACCGCCGCCCCACTCCCGCATCCACCTTCCCCGCCACAACCCCGCCCCGCTCCCACCTTCCCGCAATCTTTACCCCGCATTGAAAACACTTCCCATCCACCAATCCATTTTCAATCACGTCATGCCACGACCGCCGAATCAAAACCGTCCCACACCCCGGACAAAAAGTATTCGCCGCCTCCGTAAAAATATTCCCTTCATACACGTAATGCAGCCCGACCTCCCGCGCAATCTCCCTCGCCCGATCCAACGTCCCCGCCGGCGTTCTCCCACGATCCTTCAACTTAAAATCCGGATGAAACGCCGTAAAGTGCAGCGGCACATCCGCCCCCAACTCCCGCAAAACCCATTCCGCCAACCTACGCGTTTCCTCTGGATCATCATTCAATTCCGGAATCATCAAATTCGTAATCTCAAACCAAACATTCGTCTCCCGCTTCAACCACTGCAGCGTCTCCAGCACCGGCTCCAAATGCGTCAGCGTAATCTTCCCGTAAAAATTTTCGGTAAAAGCCTTCAAATCGATATTCGCCGCATCCACCTGATCGTAAATATCGTGAAACGCCTCGCGCGTGATGTATCCATTCGAAACCATCACAGTCTTGAGCCCATGCTCGCGCGCCGCCTTGCAAATATCGATCACATACTCGCCCCAAATCGTCGGCTCGTTATAAGTGAACGCAATCGAATCGCACCCATACTCCCGCGCCAGCAACGGCACATCCTCCGCCGCCACCGCCTGCGACCTCACCTGATCCGCACGCGACTTCGAAATGTCCCAGTTCTGGCAAAAGAAACACCCCATGTTGCATCCCGCCGTCCCCATGCTGAACACGCGCGTCCCCGGCAAAAAATGATTCAGCGGCTTCTTCTCAATTGGATCGACCTGCAGCGCCGCCGGCGCCCCATACCCCAAGCTGTAAAGCTTCCCGCCCCGATTCACCCGAATAAAACAAAACCCCGCCTGCCCCTCATGAATCCGGCAATGCCGCGGACACAAATAGCAATGCACCGTCCCGCCGCCGAGCGGCTCCCACCACCGCCCCTCATGCAGCGTCTCCGTCTTCTGCAATACCTTCAGCTCATCCACGAGTTTCTTCCTACCTCTGCGCTCTCTGTGAACTCCGTGGTGAATTCCTCTTTCGCTACTTCTGACCGAACCACGACTCGAAAACCGCACTCGCACCCAAGCTGGGTGCCGCACCCTCAGCTTTTCGAGGGTGCGGTTTTCCCCAACCCCGTACGCTCGATCCGCAGGCACCATTCATCGTCTGACCTTTCCTAACTCTGCGACATTTCAGCGCCCTCTGCGTCTCTGCGTTATCTTTTCTCTTTCGACTTTCAACTGTCGACTGTCAACTCTCCTTCTAAAACTTCTCATCCGCCGAGGGCCCATAAATCGCCGGCACCTTCCCCTCATTCAACCTCAAGTACACCGTCAACTGCCCACGATGATGCGCCCAATGATTGATCACCGAATCCTGAATCATCATGTACCGCGGATTCTTGCTCGCCACCTGTCCGCCCATTTTAAAACTCCACGGCTTCATCAAGTGCTCTTCGTTCGTCCCAGAGAGCGCCTTCGACGCTTTCTCCAAACTCGCATCGAATAGCGCAAGCAAATCCTTCGCCGAAGCCTGCTCCGCCGGACGAAATCTCCCCGAGTCCGGCGCCCCCAGATCCAACTCCTCCGTATTGATCATCATCTCCACCCACCCCGGCATCTGCGCCACCAGCGCCGCCAAATACCCAAGGTTCATCGACTTCTCATGCGGCTTCCAAGAATTCTTCCCCTCCGGCACCCGCTCCAACACCTTGCGCGTCGATTTCCCCTCCCGCTCCAACTCCCCCAAAAACAATTCCGTCAGTTTCACGTGTCACCCTCCAGCTTTATTTCTACTTGTCATCCTGAGCGAAGCGAAGGATCTCAGAAGTAAGCCCCTCCACAACCGGTCCCTCATCCACCGCATCGAGCCGCATCGCCCTCCACACCATAGGACGCTCCACGAAACAATTTGTGCTGCTCCATGTCATAATGCCCAACACCCAAATCGAATGTGGAAGCTTCTCCGCTACTACTGGCTCACCGCCAAGGGCTATCGCCTCAATCCCTGGAACAGCCCCTATCTCCGCTGGCGCTTTGAAACCTTCCTCGGTGCCGAGGCCGCCGACCTCACTGCATCCAAATTCCTCAAATTAAGCTGGAAATACCGCGACCAACTCGAACGCTTCCTCGACTGGGCCGACGAACGCCGCCGCATCCAACGCCGCAAACCCTAGCAGGCCCACATGGAGTGCGGCGCTTCAGCGCCGCCTTTACGTTCGATATCCCCGCCTCCCATTCGAACCGCCGGAATCGTCCGATTGTAGGGGCCGGGCTTGCTCCGCCCGGCGTCAACACGACCTCGGTCGAACCACGAACCGAAGACCATCGAATCAGGACGGTTGGGTGCAACGACGAATCGAACGTAGCGCAGAACTCTTCGCTGCCCCGAATCGCCCACCGCGCGTTCGAATCGCCCCTTCGAATCACTCATTCGAATTACCAACGCATAAATCGTTATTGACAAGTACCTCGGCCTATGCTATTCTGCTCCGTGAACTCTCCGTCCGCGTTCGAACCGCCCGTCCACCGCAAACCATCCCCCGGCTCACATAACCCCACTTACTCGTATTTCTTCGAACTACGACCGCGCGCAACCATCGCATTTCCAATAACTTGCACACTCTTGTTTTCCTGCCGTCCCCAACCAACTGATTCCAGGCCACTTCCCCACTCTTCGCAAAACATAGGGGGGTGTACCCCTCTTCTTCCCATTTCGGAACCGCAGCCCCACCGCCATTCGCCGTCCAGCACCCGTCATTCGCCGGTAACGCCCGTCCGCTCCCCGAATACCCCGTGCCGCGTTCCAGCGCCTCCCCTACTCTGGCCTTGTCAAGCAGCACTGAGGGAGGCAGCAATGGCCCAGGCAATCGCAAATCGCACCCGCAAGACCCACATCGGACTCGCGCTCATCGCTCTCGGCACGGTCCTGATCTTCGCCAATGTCACCGTCGTGGCCAACTTCTTCTCCGGTATCGACACGCAGACCATCGGCGCGCCCGCTGCCGCCGCACTCGCGTTCCTTGACTTCGCGCGCAACGCCGTCTTCAATCCCTCCGCGCTCCTCCCCTTCGCCGGCGGCATACTGATACTATTCCTCGCATTCGCGGGAGTCCTTTCCGGATTGCTCTTGTTGCGCGATCGCACCCGCACCGTGGAGAACGCGTAATGACCGACTTCAACAAAGACTTCGACAAAGACGCGTACCGCGACTCGCTGAAAGAAGACATTCGCGACCGCATTCACGATGAGATTCGCGATCGCCGCCAACAATTGAAGGACCTGCGCCGACAGCAAAAAGGCGGTCGTCGCCATGACCCGGCTCACGGCGCCATTTTCGGCGGCGTCGTATGCCTCGTAGGCGTCGTGCTCCTGCTGGATCACCTTGGAGTTCTCAACGTCGATCACATTTGGCGGTTCTGGCCATTAATCCCAATGGGTATTGGTGCGGCTCACCTCGCCGAACCCGGTCGCCGTCAGTGGGGCGCGATCGTTCTCTTGGTCGGAACGCTCTTCTTGGTCAACTCGCTGAATATCTTGCACTTCGATTGGTCGAGGCTGTGGCCCATCATCATCATCCTGGTGGGCGGCTCGATGATCTGGAATTCAGTCATCGGCCAACGGAGGCGAAGAGACTTTCCGGGCAGTGCCGCGACGATGAACGCGTACGCCGTCTTCAGCGGCATCGAACGTCGCATCACGGCCAAGGATTTTCGCTTCGGGCGAGTGAGCGCGGTATTCGGTGGCGTCGAACTCGATTTTCGTGACGCCGATATCGAAGGTGACACCGCGGAACTGGAAGTGAACGCCATCTTTGGCGGCGCCGAAATTCGCGTACCCGACAGCTGGCGCGTCGAATCTCAGAGCCAGGTTATTTTCGGCGGACTCAGCGACAGCACCCGAACAGCGAAGCTCTCGGCCGACGCCGCGACCACCGGAACCAAAACACTGATCATCAGCGGCACGGTGACGTTCGGTGGCGTCGAGGTGAAGAACTAAAGCGCGCTCATGCACCCGATCTTGACGCGAAAGACGTACCTTGGCGCCTATCTTGCCGTATGGGTGCCGCTGGCGTGCCTCCTGATTTTCTTGATTCGCGTTTCGGGCGGCTTGACGACGACGGAATCCGTCGTCCTGCTCGGCCCGATGGCGGTGTTGTTCGGATTCGCCGGGCATGGCGGGTTGGTATTCGTGCCGCGCCACTCCGTTGCAAAGTGCCGGCGTCACGCGGTTGTTCGTCACGCATCTGTCCGGCGCGCTGATTCTGAGTTTCGCGTGGGCCGAGATCGGCAAGTGGTATGCGCGAGCGCTCGCGATGTCCCCAAGATTTCAAGGCCTCGACGCTCGCTACGATTCACACTTCGGAATCATCGTCGTCAGCGGCGTTTTGCTGGATCTGATCGTCGTCGGATTTTTCTACGTACTGATTGCGATCGAGGCTTCTCGCGCCGCGGAGGAACAAGTGATCGAAACGACCGTTCTTGCGCGCGACGCGGAATTGAAAGCGCTGAAAGCGCAAGTCAATCCGCATTTCTTGTTCAACAGTTTGAATTCGATCAGCGCGCTCACCAGCAGCGATCCCGCGAAGGCGCGAGAAATGTGCATTCTGCTAGCGGAGTTTTTGCGTATGACATTGGGCCTCGGTGAAAAAACGACAATTCCGCTCTCCGAAGAACTTTCTCTTTTGCATCGATTTTTGGCGATCGAGAAAGTGCGCTTCGGCGCGCGTTTGCAGATGACCGAGAACATCACCGACGATTGCAAAAATTTGCTGATTCCGCCGCTGCTGCTTCAACCGCTCGTGGAGAATGCGGTGAAGCACGGCATCGCCAATTTGCCGGAAGGCGGGAAAGTCCACTTGGCGGCCGAGTGCGAAAACGGCCGCTTGTCGATTCTCGTGGAGAATACGTTCGATCCCGAAGCGACGCCATCTCATCGCCACGGCATGGGCCTCGCCAACGTGCGTCAACGCCTCGATGCTCGCTATCCCAAACTCGCCAGTATCCGCGTGAACACGACAGCGGACCAATTCCAGGTGAATCTGTCGCTGCCCGCCGAGCCGCAGGAGGTCGCATCGTGAGCGCCGGAAGCGATAATAAAATCGGCGCGTTGATCGTCGATGACGAAGAATTGGCGCGTCAGGTCTTGCGCGAATTGCTTCAGGCACATCCAGAAATTCACATTCTCGCGGAATGCGCCAACGGTTTCGAGGCAGTGAAAGCCGTCGCCGAACACAAACCCGATCTGATTTTTCTCGACGTGCAGATGCCAAAACTGACCGGATTCGACGTCCTCGAACTGATCGAAGGCGACATCGCCGTAATTTTCACAACCGCCTACGATCAGTACGCGATGAAAGCATTCGAGGTTCATGCCGTCGATTATTTGCTGAAGCCGATCGGCGGCGAACGCTTCGAGAGTGCAGTCGGCCGGGTGAAAATGCGTGTCGCCGAGAAACGCAAAGCGCGGCAGCGCGCCGCTGACGACGCGGCGACTTCCGTTCAACGTGCGACCGACCTCGCCGCAACAGCGCGCCCGCCGCAGCAATATCTCGAACGCATCGTCGTCCGCGACGGCACGCGCGTGACGCTCATCCCGACCGCCAAGCTCGACTACGTCGAAGCGCAGGACGATTACATCGCGCTCGCGA
Source organism: uncultured Acidobacteriota bacterium (assembly GCA_963850795.1). Classification (GTDB taxonomy): domain Bacteria; phylum Acidobacteriota; class Terriglobia; order Acidiferrales; family UBA7541; genus Acidiferrum. The sequence goes on from CAWKNS010000039.1 coordinate 58,868, forward strand.
GCCATGGAGTGAAACATCTCAAGCAACAAACCATCGCCAGCATTGAGACCGGTCTCGATCCCGAACGCTTCGTGCGCATCCACCGCTCCTACATCGTCAATTTCGAGCGCGTCGTCCGCATCGAGCCCTACGGCAAAGACAGCCGCCTCGCCATCCTCGCCGACAACACACGCCTCCCCGTCAGCCGCGCCGGCTACGCGCGATTGAAAACATTGTTGGAGGATCGTGCGTAGCGCCGGCACCTCGTTGTAGCGCCGGCACCCTTGCCGGCGGCTTTCGTTGACGAGGGCGCAGACGTCGCCAGTTCGCAAGGAACGAAATTGCAAGATGCACTATGAAATCGAGATCGAAATAAAGCGAAGAAAACCCGCCGGCAAGGGTGCCGGCGCTACAAAAACGGCCGCCACGGTTGAACGCTTAGAGGCGTCAGGCGCTGACGCGGCGGACCCAGATGCGGCTGGTGGCAGGCTTGCCTAGGTGCATCGTGCGGTTGCCGGAGCGGAGCGTCATGGTTTCGTCGTACTCGCGCTTTTTCACTTCGACGCGGGTTTCCGGACGCAGTTCCAAATTTTCGAGAAACTCAAGGAATTGCGGATCTTTTTCGTAGACAGCGACAATTTCGCCTTCGTCGTCGGCTCGAAGATCGGACAGCAACACGGCGCCTTGCTTTTTTAGCGAAGCGATTCCGCCGCGAACGGGAACACCGTGAGGGCAACTTTTTTTGTCGGCAAATCGTTTGAGAAGGAGTTCTTCGACTTCCGGTGAAATCGCGTGCTCGAGCCGCTCGGCTTCATCGTGCGCTTTCGACCACGGTAGCCCGATCACATCGGTGAGCAGCATTTCCGCAAGCTGATGCCGCAACGCCAAACGCTCGGCGATCTGGCGGCCTTTTTTGCTGAGATCGATGCGGCCGTTGCGCTCGACTTTGACGAGGCCGTCCCGCGTCATGCGCTTTAGCGCAGCCGTTACCGCCGGCGGCGTCACATTTAGTTCTTCAGCGAGACGCGCGCTAATCGGCGTCTGGTCTTCTTCGAGCATTTCCCAGATGGCTTTTAAATAGTCTTCCTGGGATACGCTGGTTTTCTCGCGTTTCAAAGATGCTCCTGCCTCGCGCAGTTCCCTTTCACTGCGGCGCATCTTAAATTTACACGAGTTCGGCGAAAGGAGTGAAATCGAACGGTCCGGTCGAAAGCGATTGAAGGTCTGCGCCAAAACTATCGACGACGCTTCGACTTCGTGGGCTTTATGTTTTGTTTTTTTGCTTGCGAATGCGGAGCGTGGCCATTCGATTGGCTGGCCTTGGCGAGTTCGAGGAAGCGGCGATGGACGGTTGTGTCGGAGGTAAGTTCGGGATGGAAGGCGGCGGCCATGACGTTGCCTTTCTGCACCAACGCAGGCTTGTTGGCGAATTCGGCGAGGACTTCGATACCTTTGCCGATGCGCTCGAAAATTGGACCGCGGATGAAAACCATTTCGAGCGGTTCGTCGTGCAGAGTCGTTTTGCCGGTGACCACATCGCTGTGGACCTGGCGGCCGTAGCCGTTGCGCAGGACGGTCATGTCGAGCAGGCCGAGCGAAGTCTTGCTTCGGATTTTTTACTTCGGTGGCCAGGAGGATTGCGCCAGCGCAGGTGCCGAAAATTGGACGGTGGTCCGCGGCGAATTTTCGGATGGCTTTGTCGAGGCCTTCTTCCTGGAGAAATTGGAGTTGGGTGGTGCTTTCGCCGCCGGGGAGGATCAGGCCGTCGCAGCCTTCGAGATCGGCGAGCGGTGCGGACCTCGACGGTTTCTGTGCCTAGATCGGCAAGCATTTTCGCGTGTGCGGCGAAGTCGCCTTGAACTGCGAGGATTCCGATTTTCAAACGAGCTCCATTGAGACCGGATGCGTGGATGCGGTTGGCACTGGTTGTTTTGCGATCGGCACTATTTGCGTCTAAACCCCGCGATCTGGGAAGCGATCGCGGCTACAGTCGGCCGGATCGACCGTGATGCACATCGAAAAATACAGAAAAATCGGTTGGTCGAGAATCGGATCGATCAAGCCAAGCTGGGGCGCAGCGATGCTGCGCCCCTACACGATCTTGCCGAGCCCCATCGCGCTGCGCCGAACCGTCAATGCTGACGAGTTCAAGCAGCGTGCGAGCGACCAGTCCGAGTTACCAGCCGCGGGTGGAGAGGAGGTCTTTCTCTTCCATCTGGCGGATGTCGAGGCCGGGCATGGCTTCGCCGAGTTCTTCGCTGGCTTCGAGGACGGCTTTCGGATCTTCGAAGTGTGTCGTGGCTTTGACCACTGCTTTCGCACGCGCTTCCGGATCACTCGATTTAAAAATGCCGGAGCCGACGAAGACTGCTTCGGCGCCGAGGCGGCGAACTAAGGCAGCGTCAGCGGGAGTGGCGATTCCGCCTGCGGAGAAATTCGGGACGGGCAGCTTGCCGGACTTTGCGACTGCGCGGACCAGGTCGAGCGGAGCGCCGAGTTCTTTGGCGAAGCGCATGATTTCGTCGTCGCGGAGCGTCGTGAGGCGCTTCATTTCGCTGACGATGGTGCGCATGTGGCGGACGGCTTCGACGACGTTGCCCGAGCCGGCTTCGCCCTTGGTGCGAATCATCGCGGCGCCTTCGGCGATGCGGCGGAGGGCTTCGCCGAGGTTACGCGCGCCGCAAACAAACGGGACGCGATAGTCGTGCTTCCAGACATGATTTTCTTCGTCGGCCGGCGTGAGCACTTCGCTCTCGTCGATGAAATCGACTTCGAGCGCCTGCAAGACTTCGGCTTCGGCGAAGTGGCCGATGCGAACTTTCGCCATCACGGGAATCGTGACGGTGTTCATGATTTCGCGGATGACCTTGATGTTGGCCATGCGCGCGACGCCGCCTTCTTTGCGGATGTCGGAGGGCACGCGCTCGAGCGCCATCACGGCGCAAGCGCCGGCTTTCTCGGCAATCTTGGCTTGCGCGGCGTTGGTGACGTCCATGATGACGCCGCCCTTGAGCATTTCCGCCAGGCCGACTTTTACACGCCAGGCATTTTCGCCGACAAGGTTGGCGCCGTTGCCTGCGGCGCTCTTGGCGGAGCCGCCGTTTGCGGTGTGTGCGTTACCGTTGCCGTTTGCTTTCTTTCCGTTCGACTTCTTCGCGTCCATCGTGATTCTCCTCATCGATATTCAAAAACAGATTTCAAAATCGTTGCACCAACAGAACTCTTCAAGAACGGGCACGGCGTGCCGTGCCCGTACGGCTCAGACCAGAGCGACGCGACTACGCTCGGCGCGGCGAACTCCGCGCTCACGTTTTCGCATTTCGATCTTCAGGAGTTCGGCGAGGGTCTGAACACCTCGGGCGATCTGCTTCTCATTTAACCCCGCAAAGCCGAGCCGCAGCGTGTTTGGCAGCGGACCTTGCACGTAAAAATAACGTCCCGGGGCGAAGAGCACGCCACGTTCTTTGACGTGAATCAGCAACTCGCTGGCGTCAAAGCCCGGAGGAAGTTCGAGCCAGAAGCACATGCCGCCTTCGGGGCGCGTCCAGCGGGTGTCCGCGGGCATGAATTTGCGCAGAGCTTCGTCGAGCGCAAACAAGCGCGACGCGTAGACCTTGCGCATCTTTGCGACGTGTTTGTTGAACAAGCCGCGGCGGAGAAATTCGGCAAGCAATGATTGCGCGAGCTGATCGGTGTGCAGGTCGGTCGCCTGTTTTACAACGCGCAGGCGTTCGATCGCTGCGGCAGGAGCAACGATCCAGCCGACGCGCAGACCGGGAAACGCGACTTTGGCGAAGCTGTCGATGTGAATGACGAGATTTGAGCGATCGAGTTGTTTCAGCGATGGGATGCGTTCGTCGTGCGCGTGCAGGCGCGCGTAGATGTGGTCTTCGACGATGGGCACTTGATGGCGTGCGGCCAATTCCAGAACTTTGCGACGCGAGGCAAGCGGCATCGACGTGCCCGTCGGATTTTGAAAGTCGGGCGTGAGGACGATCAACTTGACGCGATTCGCGGCGAGCGTGGCTTCGAGGGCTTCGACGTCGACACCGAGAGCACTGCCGGGTTCGGCGTGAGTGCGCACAGGAACGGCGAGGCAACGAGCGCGGGCGCTGTTGAAAATGGTGACGGCGCCGGGGTACGTCGGATTTTCGAGAATGACGGAATCGCCGGGGCGCACGAAGGCTTTGCTGATGAGATCGAGCGATTGCTGGCAGCCGCCGGTGATGAGGAGATTTTCGTCTTTGGCCGGAATGTTTTCTCGGCGCAGCAGTTCGAGCAGAGCTTCTTTGAGAGGCGCGTAACCGTCGCTGGGGCCGAGCGTGAGGACTTCGCCGGCTTCGCGGCGGAGTACGGAGTTGACGCAATTCACCAGTTCATCGACGGGGAAAAACTCCTCGGCGGGGCGCGCCATGACGAAGGAGAGAGCGTCTTCGGGAGCGGCTGCGGTGAGGCGGCTCAGGACTTCGTCGCCGCGTTCGTCAGCGAAGAGGAGTTCCCAGCGGATGCCGTTGTGACCGTTTAACACGGCCGGAGCGGGCGGAGTGATTTTGAGGCCGTTGCCGTTGCCACGGATGAATGTGCCACGGCCTACGTGGCCTTGGATCAATCCCTCGGATTCGAGTTCGGCGTAGGCGTTGGCGACAGTGGTGCGGTGGACGCCCAGCATGGTGGCGAGTTCGCGGCTGGCGGGAATGCGGTCGCCGGGGCGGAGATCGCCGGCGTGGACTAAGGCGCGAAGCTGATCACGGAGTTGTACGTACAGTGGGACGTGGGATTCTGGCTGGAGATGCACTGGGAGCATTGTCTCTCACCCTGAGCCAATTTTACATGAGATTGGACTGGGGCAAGAGCCAAATTGTCTTTTTGCGAAATTTTGACAAACGCAAGAGAGGGAGAGAGGGGCTGGTTAACAGAATTCGGGATTACGTTAACTTGTGGATGGAGGCGGAAAAGGCGATTGGGTGGGATCGGGGATTTCGTGAAGAAATGGGCGATGGTGAATTTAAATCCCGCGATCTGTGAAGCGATCGCGGGTACAGGGTGACGATCGGGGCAAGACGCAATGGACGGGCGGGGCAAGCCCGGCCCCTACAAAGAAATTTTGCGATTTAGCGGCGGGGGTAGCCGAGGGTGCCGGTGGAGTCGCCTTCTTTTAGGTCGTGGAGGCAGAGTTTGGTCCAGTCGGCGCGATCGCATTGGTAGAGCTGTTTAACGGGGAGGTCTTTGCGATCGATTTCGTAGCTGCCGCCTTGCATGTCGTCGGCGTCATCGGCGGAGTCGGTGACGATGAAGGTGGCGCCTTTGGTGACGCGGACGCGGAATTGGCCGGAGCTTGGCTCGTAGTTGGAATAGACAAAGCAGTGGCGGATGCAGGCGCGGTCGGCGACGTGGGAGACGAATTCGACGCGCCAGTTGGGATCGGCGCGGAGCGTGGGGATGATGCGAGTTTCGGCGGGGACGGTGGCGAGAATTTTTTCCGCACTCGCTTCGAGTTGCGCCAAGGAGTGGGCGTCGATGCCAAGTAGAACGAAGTAGGCCGTGCCGATGGTGGCGAAGCCGGCGATCGTCCACTGGCGCAACTGGGCACGGCCGAGGACGGCGAGGCCGAAGATGGCGCAGATGACGGTGAGGCGCGAGACGAGCAGGCCGATCCAGGCGGCGTACATGGAGACGCGGAAGTTTTCGGGGAAGGTCGCGACCGCGAAGAATGAAAGCAAATATAGCTCGACGGGCAGAGCTAGATCCTTGCCACCACCAATCGTTGCGGAGATTGCGCAGGACTTCGATAAACAAGCAGACGACGCCGAAGGCGAGAGCGACCCAGGCGAGCGTTTCGTAGCGGTCGCCGTAGACCATGAGCTGATCGGCGCCATTGGATTGCCAGAATGGGAGGCCGCTGTTCCAATCGGCGGCGAGTTCGACGCGATGGTGGAGATAGAAACGAAAGGCGAGCAGCAGAACGATCGCGCCGCCGGGGACGGCAAGCTTTCGCCAGCCTTTGAGCTGATTGCGCAGCGCGATGTAGGCGATGGTGGCGATGGCCCAGAGGCAGCCGATGGGGTGCGCGAGCCACGCTACGATCAGCACTAAGCCGGCGACGATCCAGTCGGCTTCCTTCCCTTCCCACTTCGCGACGGGCCATACGAGAGCGAGCGCGAACGCGCCGAGTCCGAGCGAGGCGTAATAGTTCATGAAGCCCATGTTGAAGGCGTAGCCGTACGCGAGTGTGAAGATGCACGGCATCAGGAGCCATTGCGAGTCGTCGGCGACGGCGCTGACGAGCGCGAAGACGCCCCAGAAAAAAATCAGTACGCAGAACCCGACGGCGACTTTTTCGGCGATCCAGAAGCCGAAAAAGCTGGAGAGGTGGAGCAGCCAAAAATCGAAAAGGACATTGCTGAATTGGCGGGCGAGGTAGAGACCGGGCGCCTGGCCTTTTTCGATCAGTTGTGCGAGCCAGGCGTTGTAGAGGTGGCTGCCGAGGTCGCCAGCTTCGATGTGGCGTTGCCAGAAGCACGGGAGCAGGAGGCCTGCGGAGATGTAGAGCGCGTGTTTCCAATGGCGGCCGAGGAAGCGCCTGGTGGCGGCTAGAGCGCTATCGTAGGCGAGCATGAGCGAGGTTTTTGGTTGTCAATCGAAGTTTCCCATTTTCTGAAAAGGCATATCGCAGTACGCCGCATTGAGCGGGATTTTTCAAGGTTTTTTGCGAAAACACTTCACGTTCCGGACACTGGCCCACGGCTATCCCTTTGTCCAGTAGCCGATATACGCGCGCAAATCTGAGAATGGAGGCAGGGATAAATCCATTCGAGGTGTGTTCCAACGATGCGATCGGCGAACCGTTCAAAGCGTTCCGTGGTGCAGGCAGCGCAAGTGTTGCCGATTCTCTTGGCGCTGGTGGCTGGCGCGTGCGGTGGGATTGCGAAGACCACCACGACAGCGCCGTCTGATCCCGGCTCTTCGAGTTCGGGTTCGACGACGGTGACGGTTACGCCGTCCACTGCGAGCATTCACGCGGGCGATACGGCGCAATTCAGCGCGATGGTTAGCGGGAATTCGAACACAGCTGTGACGTGGAGCGTGAATGGGACCGCAGGCGGATCAGCGGCGCTGGGCACGATTTCGTCGAGCGGGAACTACACCGCGCCGGCTTCCCTGCCCAATCCAAATGCATTGACGATTACCGCGACAAGCGCGGCTGTGACTTCGGCGAGCGCGTCGAGTGCTGTGACGATTTTGAATCCGACACCAACACTGGCGGGGACGACTCCGGCGAGCACGGGCACCGGGAGCTTTTCGATCACGCTGACGGGGACAAATTTTATTTCGGGCGCAACGGTGATGTTGGGGAACACGCCGCTGACGACGACGTTTGTTTCGGCGACGCAGCTGACGGCGAGCGGGAGCGAATCGACGTCGGGCGTGTATTCGGTGACGGTGGTGAATCCCGATCCGGGCAGTAGCAGCTCGAACAGCGTTAATTTTCAGATTGGTGCGTCGCAGCAGGCTTCGGGCTGCAGCCAGATGTCGATCGGGCAAGGCGCGAACTTGAACGGGTTTGTTCCCTTTTCGCCGGCGAGCGGGTGGAATCAGGATGTTTCGACGGCGGCGGTGGATTCGAATTCGACGGCGATCATCAATTTCATCGGCGGCTCGATTGGGCTGCACATGGATTTTGGGCAGGGGCAATATCAGGGATCGACGATCGGGATTCCCTACACGGTGGCGAACGCGTCGCAGGCGCAGATTCCGGTGAACTTCACCGCGTATGGAGATGAGAGCGATCCGGGGCCGATGCCAATTGCACTGACCGATCCGATCGAAGGATATCCGAATCCGGGGACGGGCGACCGGCACGTGCTGGTGCTCGATACGGCGAATTGCTTTTTGTACGAGACAGATAGTTCGTATCCGCAGGCATCGAGCTGGAATGCGGATTCGGCGGCGGTTTGGGATTTGCTGGGCAATGAGCAGAGGCCGTATACGTGGACTTCGGCGGATGCGGCGGGGCTGCCGATTTTTCCGGGACTTGTACGTTACGACGAGGTTGCCGCCGGCGCGATCAATCACGCGATTCGATTTACGTTGCAGCACAGCCGCGAGGCGTTTATTCCCCGGCGTCGCACTGGGCGGCCAATTCGAGCAATGCGCTGGCGGCGCCGATGGGGATGAAGCTGCGGCTGAAGGCGAGCTTCAACATTTCGGGATTTTCGGCGAAGAACCAGGTGATTTTGAAGGCGTTCAAGAAGTACGGAATCATCATGGCGGACAACGGGTCGTCGATGTACATCAGCGGGGCGCCGGACGAGCGATGGGATAACGACGATCTGCATAATCTGGATTCGATTACCGCTTCGGATTTCGAAGTGGTGAAGATGACGACGGTTTATACGGCGGCGAATGTGCCGACGGGGGCGGCGCCGAAGGTGACGTCGTTTACGGCGAGCTCGAACTCGGTGACGAGCGGGACGCAGGTGACGTTGTCGTGGGCGCAGACGGGGGCGGGGTATGTGATTGTGTCGCCGCAGGTGGGGGCGGTGCGCGGGTCGAGCGTGATGGTGAAGCCGACGGCGACGACGACGTACACGATTTATGCGACGAATGCGTTTGGGCAGACGAAGTCGACGGTGACGGTGACGGTGCATTAGGCGACGAGCGCGAGAAAAGAAAAAACAGACTGCGGTAGAGGTTGACGTCCGGGCAAGCTGGGGCGCAGGAGTCCTGCGCCCGTACAAAAGCGGCGCGGGGCGGATGGGTTGAGGCAAGACGCAGGGGTCAGGCGGGGCAAGCCCCGCCCCTACAACTGCGGGAAAAACGCCGGCAGGGGTGCCCTTCGAAGCTCAGGATAAACCGGCGCTACGTTCGATTACTTTGCTAGTTGGAATTCGTCGTGGAGTTGGGCGGTGGAGTCGTTGCCTACCCAGAGGTCGAAGTGTTCGGGTTCGACGACCCATTTTTTTTCGAGGGGGCTCCAGAATTGGAGTTCGTCTTTGGATAGGGTGAAGTGGAGCGTTTTTTTGGCGCCGGGGTCGAGGGCGACGCGCTCGAAGCCTTCGAGTTGGCGTACGGGGCGGCTGGCGCTGCCGGCACGCTGATGGATGTAGAGCTGCGCGACGGCGTCGCCTGCGCGGGCTGCCGGTGTTTGAGACGTCGACGCTGACCTCGATTTTCCCGCCGTTTACGCTGGCTTCTTTAGCGCTCAACTTTAGATTGTCGTAGGTGAACTTTGTGTAGCTGAGGCCGTAGCCGAAGGGGTAGAGCGGCGTGCTGGGGATGTCCCAGTAGCGCGACTTGAAATCGGGCGCGGTTTCGGGGGCCTGCGTCAGATTGTGGTTGTAGTAGAGCGGCAGTTGGCCTGAGTTGCGCGGCCAGCTTACCGGCAAGTGCGCGCCGGGATTTGCGTCGCCGAAGAGGATGTCGGCGATGGCGTTGCCGCCTTCGACGCCGGGATACCAGGCTTCGACGATGGCGGCGACGTGCTCGGAGGCCCAGGTGATGTCGAGCGGGCGGCCGTTGACGAGGACTAACACGACGGGCTTGCCGGTTGCGGTGACGGCTTCCAGCAATTCTTCCTGACCATTCGAGAGGCGCAGCGAGGAGCGCGAGGCGGCTTCGCCGCTTTGCAAGCCGATTTCGCCGAGGAACATCACGACGACATCGTTACGTTGGGCAACGGCGACTGCGTCGTCGATGGATTTTTTCACTTCGGCGTCGGTCTGATCGGGCTGCTCTTTCAGCTTCATGATCGGGAGATTTTCAAACGGCGAAGGGATGATGCGATGCGCGTTCGGGCCGTGCGCGTACTCGACTTTGATGGCGCTGCCGACTTTGTCGCGGATGCCTTGCAGCGCGCCGATGGTGTTCGCGGGAGCGAGAAGAATCGCGCCCCACATGTCGATCATGTTGTCGGGCTCTTCGGCGAGCGGGCCGATGACGGCGATGGATTTTGTTTTCGCGCCGGATTTGTCGAGCGGGAGGATGTCGCCTTCGTTGCGGAGGAGCACCATCGAGCGCTGGGCGGCGCGGCGGGAGGCTTGGCGCGATTCTGGCGCGTTCAGAGTTTGCTCGGACTTCGAGAGGTCGGCGTAGGGGTGCTCGAAGAGGCCCATGCGGATTTTGGCTTCGAGAATCGGGCGAACGGCGTCGTCGATTTCTTTTTCTTTGATGCGGCCGGCTTTGACTTCGGGAGCGAGCCATTTGAGGTAGGTGCCGCTGGCCATGTCCATGTTGAGGCCGGCGGAGAAGGCTTTTTGCGCGGCGTCCTGCGAATCGCGGGCGTAGCCGTGGATTTTGAGGCTATCGACGGAGTTTGCGTCGCTGACGACGAAGCCGTTGAAATCCCAGGCAGAGCGGAGGACATCGTGGAGGAGCCAGCGATTGCCGGTGGCGGGGACGTCGTTGAGATCCATGTAGGCGCTCATGAAGGTGGCGACGCCGGCGTCTTTGGCGGCTTTGAAGGGCGGGAGATAGATGTTCCACATCAGCTCTTCGGGAATGTAGGAGGCGTCGTAGTCGCGGCCGCCGTCGGCTGCGCCGTATCCGGCGAAATGTTTTGCGGTGGCGAGGACGTGGTCGGGACTTCCCCACTCGCGGCCCTGGAAGCCGAGGACTTGCGCGCGGGCGACAGCTGAGCCGAGGTATGGATCTTCGCCGGCGCCTTCGATCATGCGGCCCCAGCGCGCGTCGCGGGCGATGTCGACCATCGGGCCGAAGGTCCAGTCGATGCCGACGGCGCGGGCTTCTTTGGCGGCGATGGATTGGGCTTGCTCGATCATTGCGGGATCCCACGACGCGGCGGTGCGCGATGGGCGACGGGAAGATCGTGCGATAGCCGTGGATGACGTCGAGGCCGAAGAGGATCGGGATGTGGAGGCGCGATTTTTCGACGGCGATGTGTTGGTAGCGGTCGATTTCTTTTGGATCGGAGACCCAGAGCATGGAGCCGGCGCCGCGTTTTTCGATGATTTGCTCGACTTTCAGGCCGTCGGAGTTGGCGAGGAACTGAGGGACTGGGAAGCCGGGGAGTTGCGCGAGCTGGGCGATTTTTTCGTCGAGGGTCATTTGCTTGAGGAGGTCGGCGGCGCGGGATTTTACTTTGAAGAACTTAATTTGTTCCGATGCAAGAACATCGTCATGTTCATCGATGCCTGCAGGGAAAGTATCGAGGGCAGCAAAGGCATCTCCGGAATTGGAAGTGACACAGCCTCCTCCGCAAAACGTGCCGGCATCGTAACGTTTTTTTCCTGCGGACCAGACGATCTCTCCTATGAAGTTGAGAAGTATAAGCACGGGTCATTTACCGCGGGCATCCTGGATGCGATCCGGGGTGGCGAGGTTGCAACTGTCGCGGATTTGAATAGTTATCTAGAAGTTCGAGTCCCAGAGATTAACTCCTCAGATCATAAACCGTTTCAACAACCGTACGTTGTAGTTGAACCGCTTGAAAAACAAGGACTCGAGATATTTTTCAACCCGAAAGTCGAACAGGTATGGAATGAAAGATACACGCCTCTATGCGAGCAATTGTGCAGAGGCACCCTGCAAGAAGACGACGCCGACCTTTGGCTGAATCTTGTCATTTTTCTGGATCAGATGAAGCTCAAGAGAGCGAAAGCGAACGCATACGACAAAGCGCTTATTATGGCCGTAGAAAAATATTTGGCCGGTAAGCTAGTCGCCACCACTTTGAGAACGATTTTTCGACGAAAACCAAAAGCGCCGTGTCGGTGTGCCCGGTTTTGGCGAACCTAAAATGGCCAATTGAGACCAACGTCGATGCGATCCCACAATCAGAGCGAACGCGCAGTACTAATCGAGGCTGGTCCTCAAACTTGGACCGGCAAATTGCTCGAATTTCTATCGGCGCTGTTTCCACTCATCGCAAGGTGGCGAAAACGGACTGCCCGTAGATACGCGCAGATGGCTCAAACAGCGAGACAAAATGGTCATCTAGTCACGGCCAAATCGTACTTCGACGCGGCGCTTAAATGGCAGCCAACCGATCCTTGGATTCTCGGTGAGTTGGGTCAACTTCACTACGAACGCGAGGAGTATGACGACGCGATTTCGCTATATAAAAAGGCCTTGAACATCGACCCCTCAAATCAAAGCTTCAGGGATGGCGGGATTTGGTTTGGTGGCGTCGTGAATTTGAGCGCGTAAAGCGGGCTGCATTCCGAAAACGGCTGAAGCTGACAGGAGCAGCGCTAGAAACGGCGCGCGTTGTCTGCGATTTCTATTTTTGACGGAGTTTGTTGCTGAAGCGCGGACACACTCGTGGGTTCCGATCATCAAAGCCCCCTGAAGCCTCGACAAGCGGCAAGACTGTACACCCGAAAACCAGGTTCGCACATCGGAATGAATACCGAGACTGCGGGTTCAGAATCTCCAGGACGGTCAGTGAGCGGGCGAGGGCTTTGCGTTTTGTTTATGACTTGGCGTCGTTTGAGGCTTTCGTTTCGGCGGGCTACCTGCGGCGTCGAGACTTCCCTTTGTGTTGCGAGCGTGGGCGCGCCAGAAGGCTTCGACGGCGCCGCGGGCGAGCCACTCTTTGTCGAGGGAGCCGCGGAAGATATGGCGGAACATCATTGGGCCGAGGAGCAGCGCGACGGCGAGTTCTTCGTCGAGCAGCGGGGAGAAAATTTGGCGGTCGATGCCGCGGCGGAGGAGTTCCTTCAGACCGCCCCGAAGATGTTCCATCGCACGCGCGCGCCAGGCGCGGCCGAATTCCTCGTTGCGCGCGGAATAGGCGATCAGGTGCGGCATTAAGCGGCGCTTGATGGCTTCTGTGCGCGGCGGCGCTTCGTAGGTCAGAAACGCCACCGCGTCGGCTTTCCAGTCACCGCTATCGAGTTTGGGCGGGCCTTCGTCGAGGCGCTGCAGGTAAATCATCACTTCCATGCAGAGCGCGTCTTTGTCGGCCCAGTGTTTGTAGATGGTGGCTTTGCTGACGCCGGATTTTGCGGCGATGGCGTCCATGCTGGTGGTGTCGATGCCGCGGTCGGCGAATAGCTCGGCCGCGGTTTCGAGCACTTTTTGATGGGCGCGTTGGCTGAGGCCTTTTGGCATGGTGTTGGCGTCTTTTCGCTTCGGGTGCTTGTGGCTAGATCTCGATCTTCGAGAATCGCCAAGCGCCGATGCAAAGGAGCACGATGGCGACGCAAATCAATACGATCGTGTCTACGAGCGGGCCGAAGTGCGAATGGCCGACGAGAGCGCCGCGCATGCCGTCAACGCCGTAGGAGAGTGGGTCGAACGCCGAGATGATTTGCAGTGCTTTTGGCGATGTGTCCAGCGGAAACAGCGCGCCGGACAGGAAGAAGATCGGAAGAACGAGAAAGTTCATCACGATCGGAAATGCCTGCATGTCGGGGATGACGGAACCGATCGTTGTGCCCAATGCGGCGAATAGAATCGCGATCAGCAGCAGGAAGAAAAGCGCGACTGGAATCGATGCCAGACTGATCGGGCGAAACCCAGCGATCAGGCACACGATCGAGACGAGCAAACCCTGAATCATCGACGTCGTCGCGGAGCCGAGCGTGCGGCCGATCATGATTTCGAGCCGCGGCACCGGTGCGACGAGCGTTTCTTTCAGGAAGCCGAATTGACGGTCCCATAGCAGCGCGATGCCCGAGAACACCGACGAAAACAGAACGGCCATGCCAATGATTCCCGGCGAGATGAATTGCAGGTACGAGCCGCCGTTCGCTTTTTGATACGTCGCGCCAAGGCCAAATCCGAGCGCGAGTAGATAGAACAGCGGCTGTCCGAGCGACGCCAGGATCTGCGGCCTCGAGCGCGTGTATCGCTTCACTTCGCGGAGCCACAACATGTAGATCGGTTCCATCTATCGCCTCCACATCTTTGCGACTTGGCGCATTTGTTCTGCCGAACCGGCGGTTTCGTCGCGGATTGCCGTGCCGGTCAGCGAGAGGAAAGCATCTTCGAGCGTCTCGGTGTTTGTTTGCGCTTTCAATTCCGCCGACGAACCGATGGCGACGATTTTGCCGTGATCGATGACCGCGATGCGGTTTGCGACGCGGTCGGCTTCGTCCATGTAGTGCGTAGTCAAGAAAACGGTCACGCCTTCGTTCTGATTGAGGTTTTTGACGTGAGTCCAGAGCTGGTTGCGGCTCTGCGGATCGAGGCCGAGCGTCGGCTCGTCGAGAAAGAGAATCTTGGGCGTGTGCAGGAAACCGCGCGCGATTTCGAGCCGGCGCTTCATGCCGCCGGAGAATGTCTTTACGAGAGCGTCTTTGCGCTCCCACAGTTCAAAGAGTTTGAGCAGGAGCTCGGTGCGCTGCTTCCGCACTTTGCGCGGCACGTGATACAGAGCGCCGTGCAGCTCCATGTTTTCCATCGCGGTCAGGTCCTGGTCGAGGCTGGGATCCTGAAACACAATGCCGAATCGTTGTCGCACTTCATGCTGTTTTTCGACGGGATTCATGCCGTCGATTTCCAGCGTGCCGCTCGTTGGGGCCAGCAGAGTTGTCAGCATCTTGATGGTTGTTGTTTTTCCGGCGCCGTTGGGGCCGAGAAAGGCGAAGATTTCGCCTTTGGCCACGTCGAAAGACACGTTGTCTACTGCCGTGAAATCACCGAACTTCTTTACGAGGTTTTGTACACGGATCATCGAGAAGCAATCCTCCGGGGCATTCGGAACGGCCGTGCCAGGGCAGCCCGCAAAGGCGGCCGTCCTCGGGTAAGTACGCACGGTCGTGGTCAGGAATTTCGCATACTAAACGGTTCAGTTCAGTATGTCAACAGGGCATTTTGGCGGCAGCGAGGCGAGCTTTGTGGAAAAGAAAAGGCGCGGCCGGCAGCCGCGCCCTCTTTTAGCTTCTAAAATTCCCTCAGCGGCTGAAGCCGCTTTTATTCGCTTGTCTTCCACGGCACAACTGAAGTCGTGCCCTCCCAATTCGCTCCCGGCTACTTCGAGAGCTGATTCTCTCCGAGTCGCTTCAGGCGGTCGCGGAGACGTCGCTGGAGCACCGTCGGCGTGTTCGGGTTGAAAGCCACGAGATACCACAGCGGCTGGCTGCGATCGCGGCTCAGCCATGTCAGGGTCGTCGCGTCGGCATTTGGGTGTCGCGCCACGTTCTCGCGAATCGCACCGTAGGGGTGCTTCGCCAGCTTGTTCAAAGTCTTGGAATTCGCGCGCGGATGCTCGCTGATCAGGCGGAGCAAGTAAAAATCGGTTTGCGGAGCCTGCTTTACGAGCTTTTCCAGCATTTCCGGCTTCGCGTCAGCGCTCAATACGAGGCCGATCTTTTCGTCCCACGCGGTGTTGATCTGGTTCAGTTCGCGAGTCCGCGCGTGAATCAGTTCCTCGAGGACGCGGCGCTCTTGCTGCATACGCGCGATCGGAAGCTCAGTCCCTTCCAGCGAATCCAAAACACGCAGCAAGTGCTGCCGTTCGCCAAAAACAATCTGCGAGGTGCGCGTAGTCGCGCCCTTTTCTTTCTCTTTGTGCTGTACCAGGTCGGAACGTCGCATGTTTAGCTCCGGCTCATCCCTTCCCCCAAGACACCCAGGGATTACGCCTCGATTTACATGTTTCTGTGTTGCTGGACCGAACGAAATGACCACACAAGTGGCCAGGGCGAATTATGTTATGCGGTACCCCTGCGGTAAAGTTAGCAGCGGCTGCTTTGTGTCCGATACAGCATCATCGGGAAGTTGCTGAAGATTGGCTGAATATGGGCCGCACATGTGATTGAAAAATCGCCGGAGTTGAGTCGTTTTTCGAAAAACTTATGCCGCAAAATTCTGCATTCCACGAGCACAAAGACGAACTTGAGCACTACGAGCAAATGTTTGGCCGCGACCGCGGACGATTAGCTGTGTCGCTGGACCGGCTCACCAACGCACTCGTGCTCGTCGGGCAGCACGGCGTTTACTGCACCAGCCAACGCAATCCGACCGTGCCAGCGATGGATCTGCGGATGGTCGTGCAGGAATTGAGCCACGCGAAGGAGTTGATGCAGTCGGTGATGGAAGAGTTGAAGAAGGCACGCGGTGAATCGGGCGGCGCGTAATTTGCTTAGGACTTGAGACTTAGCCGATGCGCAGGTGTCCCCCAGTAAGGATATCCACTTTAGAATCATATCCTTGCAACTCTTGCGGGCGTAACCGCCCTAGAATGACATCCTTGCGCAAAAATGGGGAGGGGGTCCCCCGTATCTTCAATCTCGCATAGCAAATCCGCATGTCGCGAATTTACTGCGTGATACGGGCGATGCGATGCTCTCTGAGATTCGAGCTTGAACTCTGAGTCTTGAGTTCTTCGAGGCCAGCAGTTCCCCACTGGGCGAGGAACGGCAGGAAGCTCAGGTCGCGCGATTGCAGGACGCGATCTGGATAGAGAAGGTTTTCGAGAAACTCGCTATGTTCGGCGATGAGCCCGGCGCGTTCGTCGAGCGCGCGGCCGGTCTTTTCGCGCAGCTTGTTGAGCTGGAATGACATTTTCTCGCGCGTGGTTTCGACCGCGCCTGCGAGTGTTGCGTCGAGCTTCTGAATCTCGGCGCCGAGTTCGGTGAGCGTGCTGTCGATCAGTTCTTTCTTCTTGTCGAAATTCTGGCCGAGTTCGGCCGGCAGCGATACCGATTCCATTTGCTTGCGAAGTTGTTGGGGACCGCTCCAGAGATTCTCGATGCAGAGGTGATATTTCTGGAGGAGCTTGTCGGCTTTCGCGTCGAGGATCGTAAAATCCGCGCGCGGCAGCAAGACGGGCATTCTGGCAAGAATGTGGCGGTAGAGCACTTCGGATTGTGCGAGGTACGAAATTTCGGCGGAGCCGGCGCAGAAGGCAACTGTCGGGAAAAGATAGTCCTGCACGACAGGTCGCAGCAATGCGTTGGGACTCAAAGTCTCAGGCGACGAATCGGCGAGCTGCAAGACTTCAGCTTCGGTCAGAGTTGCGTCGCCGATTTTGAAGGCACCGGATTGGCCGTTGCGCTCACCTTGATAAACGATCGGCTTGACGGATGCCGTCGCGAATCTGAAACATCAGCGTCGTTTCGGGAGTGACTTTTACTTGCGGCTCGAAGCCGGCGGCTTCCGAGCATTTATCCCGCTCTAATAATTTCGCATTGAGCGTCGCCCGATCGGCCAGCGCTTTGCGATACACCGGAGCCGCAATGCGGTGCAGCCGCGCATCCAGCGGATCAACGAGGATTAGTCCGTAGTCCGCGAAGACTCGCGCGAAAAGTTTTCCGAACGCGCTGCCGTAGGTTTCGTCGGGCGTGTAAGTCTCTTGCAGATATTTCGCGACAACAGCGCTGTCGGTTCCGGCGAGAAGCTGTGCCGCTTGCTTTGCGATTTCTTCGACGGCGGGGCCGAGCTTCACTCTGTCCGACGGGAAGTCCGGGCGTTCCGTTAGCGGCGAGCTCGAATTTTGAGCGCTTGCCTGCGTGGAACCAGGAGACGTGGCGTACTTCGTCGAGGTCGTGATCCTCGGTCGCCATCCAAAAAATTGGTACGGCATCGACGCCGGATTCGGTGAGTTCGCGGGCGATCTGGATTGCGCTCAGGGCCTTGTAAAAGGCGTAGGCGGGACCTCCGAAGAGTCCGACCTGCTGACCGCTCAAAACGGCAACAGCGCCGTTGGCGAGGCGATCGATGTTTTTGGCCGTCGCTGCGCTAGCGCCGAGCGTTGCGTTTGTCTCGCGCAAGACTGCCGCGACTTCCTTGCGGCGGCTGTCAGGATAATCGAGAGATTTGGCGGCTTGCTGAATGGCTTCGAGCGAAGGCGGATGCGGGTAGAACTGAGAAACGCTGGAGAAATCGCTAAGGAACCGAAGAAAGAGCTTCGGCTGGTGGGGCAGGCGCTGGAACGGTATCGAGATACAGCCCATCGGAGCTTAGATGATCCTTGTCGGGATTGGTCACACTGCTGACGTTAAGATCGCACCCGTCGTTTACAAAGATGTTACACGTACTCAGCGTTTTACGTATGTGGCACAGGGGACGAGTTGCCAAGTCAGCCCACTGTCCAGCGATTGGACGCGCTGGGCGAAACGAAGATAGCGCGAAGCTCATCGATGCAAGCCGACCGCGGAACTGGAGCGCTCTACGCCCGCGCTAACGCCGGTTCAAGACTAGCAAGCAAATCGAGGACGCGCTGCTTGTGAGCGTCGGGCAGCGGTACCAGCGGTAGCCGGGGAATGCCGCCGTGATAGCCGCGCTGGTCCATCGCAAACTTGATGCCCGCGATGGCGTGCTCGGACTGAATTGTCTTCGATGCCTTGAGCAAGACGTTTTGCAGCGCGCGCGCCTTGTCGATTTCGCCGCTGCGATACAAGTCGTACAGCGTGACGCACATTTCCGGGAGCGCTGAGCCGAGCGCGAGAATCGCGCCTTTGGCGCCGACCGTTAGACCTGCGAGCATCGTACCGGCTGAGCCCGTCAACACCTGAAAATCGGGCGGGCACGCGCCCACGATTTCGGCGACGCGCATCACGTGGCCGGAGCTCTCTTTGATGCCGACGATGTTCTGATGCTCGGCGAGAGCGCCGACTTCTGGGGCTTCGAGCGTGACGCCGGTGAAAAGCGGGACGGAGTAGAGGAGGACTGGAATCGGCGAAGCATCGGCGACGCGGCGATAGTGCGCGATTAAGACTTCGGGCTTGTAAGCGGGCTTGTAATAATGCGGAGTTTTGACGAGAGCGAGTTGATAGCCGAGATCCGCAGCGCGCTTCGTACGCTCGATGGTGTCTTGGGTGGACTCGGCGCCAGTTCCGGCGATGAGGCGCTTCCCTTGCCCGGCAGCGTCGCGCACGGTGGTGAGAATGTCGTCCATCTCGCTGCGCGAGAGCAAGACAGATTCGCCGGTCGAGCCGAGTACGACAAAGCCTGCGATTCCGGTCGAGTTATATCGCTCGATGTTGTACTTCACGTCGGCGAGCGACACCGAGCCGTCGGCCGCGAACGGCGTTGTCAACGCGGGATATACGCCACCGAGGTCCACGAATTAATCTCCCGTTGTCGATTGTGCGGCGTTGCCCGAAGCGGGCACGCTGCCTTGATGCAAGTCTTGTAATGCGCCGACTTCCGGCCGCTGATCGAGCAGCGCCTTGATGCCGAGCGCGGCTGCGTCCGCCGCCGAAAGCGTGGTGATGCAAGGAACGTTGTAGCGGATAGCGGCGCGGCGAATGGATTTTTCGTCGTAGAAACGATTCGCGGCCGAGCGGCGTGTTGATGATCAGATCGATCTTGCGCGGTTTTGACGAGGTCGACGATGTTGGGACGGCCTTCGTTCACTTTGAAAACAGATTCGACTTCGATGCCTGCGGCTTCGAGCGCCGCGGCCGTGCCGCGCGTGGCGAGCAGGCGAAATCCGAGATCCTTCAGGTCTTTGCCGAGAGGGCCGATCGTGGCGCTTGTCGTGATCGTTGACGCTGATGAAGACGGTGCCTTTCAGCGGCAGGCGCTGCCCGGCGGCGAGTTGCGCTTTGGCGAACGCTTGGCCGTAGGAAGTGGAGATGCCCATCACTTCGCCGGTGGAGCGCATTTCCGGGCCGAGAATGGTATCGACGCCGCGGAATTTGTTGAACGGGAACACCGGCGATTTCACGGCGTAGAAATCGTGCACGGCGATTTCGATGACGCCGTTGTTCTTCACGAGCGGGAGATTCATGTCGGCCAGCTTGCGACCGGCCATCAATCGCGCCGCAACTTTTGCCAGCGGCACGCCGGTGGCCTTGCTGACATACGGAACGGTTCGCGAGGCGCGCGGATTCACTTCGAGCACGTAAACGGTGTCGCGCTGGATGGCGTACTGCACATTCATCAGGCCGACGACTTTCAGCGCGTGGGCGAGGCGTTTGGTGTAGTCGCGAATGCGTGTCGAGATTTTCGCCGAAAGGCTTACGGACTGCGGCAGCACGCAGGAAGAATCGCCGGAGTGGACGCCGGCTTCTTCGATGTGCTCCATGATGCCGCCGATGACGACGTCGTCGCCGTCGGCGAGCGCGTCGACATCCACTTCGGTGGCTTCTTCGAGAAATTGATCGATGAGGACGGGCGCGCGCGGAGGCCCATCAAGTGCGGCTTGCGCGACGTATTCCTGCACGGTGTTCACGTCGTAGGCGATGACCATCGCGCGGCCGCCGAGGACGTAGCTGGGGCGCACGAGCACGGGCAGGCCGATTTCGCCGGCGACGCGTGACGGCTTCTTCGGGGATCGAGCGCGGTGCCGTTGCGCGGCTGCGGGATTTTCAGTTCGTCGAGCAGGCGGCCGAAGCGGCGGCGATCTTCGGCGAGGTCGATCGATTCGGGCGTCGGTGCCGATGATGGGCACGCCGTTGCGCTTGAGTTCGAGCGCGAGATTCAGCGGCGTTTGCCCGCCGAACTGGACGATCACGCCTTGCGGCTTTTCGCGTTCGACGATCGCGAGAACGTCTTCGAGCGTGAGCGGCTCGAAATAGAGGCGGTCGGAGGTGTCGTAGTCGGTGGAAACCGTTTCCGGATTGCAATTCACCATGATCGTTTCGTAGCCGTCTTCGCTCAGCGCGAAGCGACGCATGGCAGCAGCAGTAATCGAACTCGATTCCCTGCCCGATGCGGTTCGGCCCGCTGCCGAGGATCATGATTTTCGGGCTTGTTCGATGGGTTCGGATTCGTCTTCTTCTTCGTAGGTGGAATACATGTACGGCGTGAAGGATTCGAATTCGGCGGCGCAGGTATCGACGCGCTTGAAAACGGGCGCTACGCCGTAGCGCGCTCGCTGCAGCGCGGACGGCGGCTGGTGTTGTCTTCCAGATTTGGGCGAGATCTTCGTCGCTGGTGCCGTGAGCGCTTGGCTTCGCGCAGAAGATCGGGCGACGCGGTCTCGACGGTGACGTGGCGGCGACGCGCGATTCATCGCGACGATTTCTTCGCACTGCCGGATGAACCAGGGATCGATTTTGGTGAGCGTCGCAGACTTCGTCGCGCGGCATGACCGCGTTCGAGCGGCCGTCGAACAGCCAGTGCATGCGGTCGGGCCGCGGCGTCGCAAGTTTTTCGCGCAGGAGCGATTCGGTGAGTTTCCGCAGGCGCGCGCCACGGGGTGTGCGGCTCGAGCGAGCGAATGCCTTTTTGCAGCGCTTCTTTGAACGTGCGGCCGATGGCCATGACTTCGCCGACGGACTTCATCTGCGTGCCGAGCGTGGTGTCGGCGCCGGGAAATTTCTCGAACTGCCACTTCGGAATTTTCACGACGACGTAGTCGATGGTCGGCTCGAAGGAAGCCGGCGTTTTCTTGCGTGATGTCGTTGGGGATTTCGTCGAGAGTCATGCCGACGGCGAGCTGGCGGCAATTTTCGCGATCGGGAATCCGGTGGCTTTGCTGGCCAGCGCCGAACTGCGCGAGACGCGCGGGTTCATCTCGATCACGACCATGCGGCCGGTTGGCGGGGTCGATGGCGAACTGAATGTTCGATCCGCCGGTTTCGACGCCGACTTCGCGAATGATCGCCGCCGCGGCGTCGCGCATGCGCTGATATTCCTTGTCGGTCAGCGTTTGCGCCGGCGCGACGGTGATCGAATCGCCCGTGTGGACGCCCATGGGGTCGAAATTTTCGATCGAGCAGATCACCACGAAGTTGTCGCGGAAATCGCGCATCACTTCGAGTTCGTATTCTTTCCAGCCGAGGACGGATTCTTCGACGAGCGCTTCGTGCACGGGGCTCGCGTCGAGAGCGCGTGCGAAATCGCTTCGCCGAATTCTTCGCGGTTGTAAGCGATCGAGCCGCCGGTGCCGCCCAGCGTGAACGACGGGCGAATCACCAGCGGGATAGCCGAGCTGGTCGGCAAGGCGCAGCGCTTCCTGCGCATTGTTGACGAGCGCGGACGCGGGAACTTCCAGGCCGATCTTGCGGCAGGCGTCCTTGAACCAGCAGCCGGTCTTCGGCGACTTTGATCGCGCGCAGCGACGCGCCGATCAGTTCCACGTCGTATTTTTCGAGGATGCCGCTTTCGGCAAGCTCGACGGCGAGGTTCAGCGCCGTCTGGCCGCCGACCGTCGGCAGCAGCGCATCGCGGCCGCTCGCGCGCGATAATCTGCTTCGAGATATTCCTTCGTGAGCGGCTCGATGTAGGTGCGGTCGGCGATTTCCGGGTCGGTCATGATCGTCGCCGGATTCGAATTCACCAGCACGACTTCGTAGCCTTCGGCGCGCAGCGCTTTGCAGGCCTGCGTGCCGGAATAGTCGAATTCGCAGGCCTGCCCGATGACGATCGGGCCCGAGCCGATGATCAGAATTTTCTTGATGTCGGTGCGTTTCGGCATCCCGTCGTTTACCTGTGCTCCCTTAGCGGCGCGAACTGCCTGGCGCGGCGAATTCCTTCATCAGATCGGTGAATCGTGAACAGGTAGTGCGAGTCGTGCGGACCCGGCGAAGCTTCGGGATGGTACTGCACGCTGAACAGCGGCAGCGACGGTGGCGAATGCCTTCGTTGGTGTGGTCGTTCAAATTCACGTGCGTGATTTCGACGTCGCTCGACGGCAGCGAATCGGGATCGACGCAGAAGCCGTGATTCTGCGAGGTGATTTCCACTTTTCGCGTGAGCAGATTTTTCACCGGATGATTCGAGCCGTGATGCCCGAATTTCAGTTTGAACGTTTTGCCGCCGAGCGCCAGGCCGCAGAGCTGATGGCCGAGGCAGATCCCAAAGATGGGAACTTTGCCCGAGCAGCTTGCGAATGTTTTCGATGGCGTAGGCGACCGGCTCCGGGATCGCCGGGACCGTTCGACAAGAAAACGCCGTCCGGCTTCAGCGCCAGAACGTCTTCGGCGGAAGTTTGCGCCGGGACCACAGTGACTTCGCAGCCGTGATCGACCAGCAGCCGCAGAATATTTTGCTTGATGCCGAAATCGTAGGCGACGACGCGGTAGCTTGCGTCCGCCTTCAGCATGCCGGAGCCGGCTTCGCCCATCTGCTCGGACCACGGCGAACTGCGCGAGTTCGATCGAGCCTTGCGTCCCATTTGTAGCCGTTCTCGGTCGATGACGCGGCTGGCCAGTTCCTGGCCCGCCATCGTGGGCAACGTGCTTCGCTTCGTGAATCAATTGCTCGGCGGGCGTGCCGTCGGTTGCGACCATGCCGCGCAGACGCGCCGGCATTCGCAGATGGCGCACAAGCGCGCGCGTGTCGATATCCCAGATCACCGGAATGTTGTGGCGGTTCAGATATGCTGCGCGGTTTCGGTGGAGCGCCAGTTCGACGACACGCTGCGAAAATTCGCGCACGACGAGCGACTTCGATGTACGGCTTCGACGATTCCTCGTCGTCGAGATTCGCGCCGACATTTCCGATGTGCGGATACGTGAGGCAGACGATCTGCCCGGCATAACTTGGGTCGGTGAAAACTTCCTGGTAACCGGTGAGGCTGGTATTGAAAACGACTTCGCCGCCGCGGCGCGTGATCGAGCGCCGGCCGCGCGGCCGTTAAATATTCGCCCGTCTTCCAGCGCGAGAATGGCGGGTCGGTGTTGAACCTCGTCAGTGTGTCCTCCGTCGAAATTCATTTCGTTGCCGCTTCACGTCGTCGATGTCGCCGACAGCGAACCAAAGTGATCCACGGGCCAATACGCGAAAACGGCGCTTTCCATAAATAAAGTGCCTCGGCACTGGTACCAAAAACGCGCGAATCGTTTGAGCTGATTGCGATGATCGCCCATCACGAAATAGCTGTGCTCGGCGACTTTGGTGGCGGGGAAATCGGTCAAATCTTCAGTACTGCGGCGGGACGTAAGGCTCCGGCAGGGCCACACCGT
The DNA here is from genome assembly GCA_963850795.1 of uncultured Acidobacteriota bacterium. Lineage (GTDB taxonomy): Bacteria > Acidobacteriota > Terriglobia > Acidiferrales > UBA7541 > Acidiferrum. The sequence continues at coordinate 82,612 of CAWKNS010000039.1, forward strand.
TCACGTATACGATGTCCTTTGCGAATCTCGACCATTTCGCCCGGCAGCCCGACCACGCGCTTGATGAACGACTTCGAGCGGTCCAGAGGATACCAGAAAACGACCACGTCGCCGCGCTCGATGGGCTCGAAGCGGTAGACAAATTTGTTGATGAAGATGCGCTCCTGGTCGGAGAGCAGCGGCGCCATGCTGGTGCCTTCGACCTTCACCGGCTGGTAGAGAAACACGATGATGACCAGGGCGAGGCCGATCGCGATGAGGAGATCGCGGGTCCAGATTCGGATTTCATTTCTTAGCGAATGGTGGGAATGGTTCGAGGAATTGTTGCTGGAATGCTCGGACGTCGCGCCCGAATTTGCTGCTGGCGCGCCGGATTCCGTACTGCCAGTGTCTCCGCCACCGGAAACGGAAGGATGTCGCTCGTCCGTGCTTTCCATTTTGTGCTGCCTCGTATTTATAACACGTCCGCCGCATGCCGCGCCACAAACACCTACTGTACCTTGGCCATCAGACGCCGTGTCGGGACTGGCAGTTGCCCTCTGGTGTTATCAGGCGCGGTCATTCCTCTAACGCGAAATTGAGATTTGCCAGCGCAGCGGTCACGGCGGTTTCGGTGCGCATGATCATCTTGCCCATCGAAGCTTCGCGAAAGCCGGCGGCGACAGCGTCGGCGAGTTCGTCGTCGGTCCAGCCGCCTTCGGGACCGATGGCGAGCGCGACGCTCTTAACCTGAGCGGTCGAGAGGATTTCTTTTAGGCCAGTTGCTGAAGGCCGCTCGGATAGCAAGATCTTGAGGACGGCGTCAGTTCCGTGGAACGCACCCGTTGACGGCGTCGCTTCACGCAACTCCGGCACTCTCACCCGTCGGGACTGCTCTGAAGCGCCAGCTAAAACCTTTTGCCATCGTTCAGCGCGCTTTGCAGCGCCAGCGATCAGACCCTTTTCACTGCGAGCAGCCGCGACGGGGACGATTGTCGCCACGCCGAGTTCGGTCGCTTTCTCGAGCGCCCATTCGAACGCGTCGAATTTCACGATGGCGAGCAATAGTGTGGATTGAACTGTGGGCTGGTGCGAGGGAACTTCTTCGAGCAGAGCGAACTGAACCTCATCGCGCGTCACCTTGTCCACGCGTCCCAGACGCACGCGAGAACCGTCGCTCAGTTCATAGACCTGTCCCGCCTGAGCGCGCAGCACACGGCCGACGTGATGCGCGGCTTCACCGTCCATCACCGCACGATCGCCGCCAAATTGTTCGACGAAAAACCGCCGCCGCACATTTTCTCCTGAAAAAAAAGAAAGGCGCAAAAAGCTGCGCCCTTCTCACCGAACTCAGATCAAGATCGCATCTCTATCCGAAAATATCTTTGACCTTGTCGAAGATCGAAGAATTTCGCTCGGCCGGCTTGTTGTCCACTTTCAACGAAGCGCCCAATTCCTCGATCAACTTGCGTTGTTCGCGCGTCAGTTTCGTCGGCGTGATCACGCGTACGTGATAGTACAAATCGCCTTTGCCGCCGCCGCGCGGATCGGCCAGGCCTTTGCCCTTCAAGCGAAACACTGCGCCGCCTTGCGTGCCTTCAGGAATTTTTAGCTTTTCTTCGCTGACGAGGCCGGGAACCTGCAACTCGGTACCGAGCGTTGCCTGCGCGATGCTGATGGGAATTGTGCAATACAGATCGGCGCCGCGGCGTTCGAAGAACGAGTGCTCTTTGACCTCGAGCACGACGTACAAATCGCCGGCTGGACCGCCATTCGGCCCAGGTTCGCCTTCACCGCCGACGCGCAGACGCGTGCCGGTATCGACGCCGGGCGGAATACGCAACTCGATCGTTTTTTCTTTTTCGATGCGGCCTTGCCCGCGGCAATCGGGGCAGCGCTCTTTGATCATCTGGCCCGCGCCCTGGCAAGCGGGGCACGTGCGCGTGATCGTGAAAAATCCCTGCTGATATGCCAACTGCCCGCGGCCACCGCACGTGGCGCAGGTCTGGACGCCAGTCCCCTTTTTCGCGCCGGTGCCGTTGCACGGCTCGCAATACTCCTGGCGCGGCAGTTTAATTTTGGTCGCGACGCCGGTTGAGGCTTCTTCGAACGTCAGCGTCATGTCATAGCGGAGATCGGCGCCGCGTTGCGCGCGACGGCTGCCACCACGACCGCGCCCACCACCGAACATATCTTCGAACCCGAAGAAATCGCCGAAGATGTCGTGGAAGTCCTGGAAAATCGTCCCGTTGAAATCGACGCCACCAGCGCCGCCCTGACCGGAAAGTCCGGCGTGACCATAGGTATCGTAAACCTGGCGCTTCTGTGGATCGCTGAGCACGCTATACGCTTCCGTGCTCTCTCGAAACCTAATCTCCGCTTCCGCTTTATTTTCGGGATTACGATCGGGGTGATATTTCAGCGCGCACTTGCGGTACGACGCCTTGATCTCTTCGACGCTCGCGGTGCGCGATACGCTGAGTACCTCGTAATAATCTCTTTGACTTGCCTTCGCCATGCGACTTCGTTCTCCTAATGCCTCTACAATTCTCTACGATTCTTAAGTTTGATTTGTTTCGGCCGGCGCGGCGTTGTGCCGCGTCAGTTCACGGTGGTCAGTTGACAGTCTTCTTGGATGCGGGAGTGGCGTGGACCGCTACGCGCACCATCGCGGGGCGCAGAACGCGTCCATGGAAGACGTAACCCGGCTGGAATGTTTGGACTACCGTTCCGTCTTCGTGATCGGTCGTTTCCAGCCGATCGACCGCCTGATGCTGATGCGGGTCGAACGGCTTCCCGACAGGATCGATTCGCTCGGCGCCGAGCTTCGCGATGTTCTCGAGCAATTGCTTGTAGATCAGCTCGAAGCCCTTGCGATAGTTCTCATAATCGTTTTGGCCGTGCGCAAGCAGCGCGTGCTCGAATCCATCGATCACGGGAATCAGCCCTTCGATCACACGCGCGGTAGAACGCTTGGAATCGTCCGCCCGCTCTTTTTCGATGCGCTTGCGATAGTTGTCAAAATCCGCCTGCCGCCGCAAAAGCGTCTGACGCAAGTCATCCAGTTCGCTGACCAGCTTCGCCGTCTCCGCGGCTTCCGCGCCAGTCGTTTCCGGTTCACCATTTGAGCCCTCGTTCGGATCCTCGGGCTCCAAATTCGCATTCGCATTCTTATCGGGCACCTTCTTGCCTCTTTTCTGCCAAAAGTTATTCAAATCTTGCTCAGTGTTTCGCTGAATAGTTGCGCCACGTAGGCAACTGCGGTGATAGCGCGTTCGTAGTGCATGCGCGTCGGGCCGAGAACTCCCAGCGATCCCTGCACAAGATCGTGCCTCATGTAAGGAGCGCTGATCAGCGCCAGATTTTCACCCGACTCCGAAATCTCCTTCACTCCGATTTGCACGTGCACGGGCTCGGGACCTTCGATGCACGCGTTCAAAACTGTGACCAGTCGATGCTTTTCTTCGATCGCGGCGAGCACGTCGCGGAGTTGCGTTTGGTCGGTGAAATCATGCGCTCCGACCATCTGTGCCGTGCCCTCTACGTGAACCTGCCGCGAGCGATCTTCGCCGAGCACGACGGGATCGCAGAGCGTCAGCGCGTTCTGAACGATGCCTTCATAGCGCTCGCGCTCGTTGGCCAATTTCTGCAACAAATCGCCACGAATCGCTTCGAGCGTCCAGCCCGAATAGTGGCGATTCAAAAAGTCCGCTGTCGCATCGAGTTCCGGCTGCGTGAAAGGACGCGCGGGCTTCAAAATCTTGTCGCGCGTATTGCCGCCCGGCGAAATGAGAACGACGACGACACGCGTGTCGGGTAGCAGCCACATGCGCGCGTGCTCGATGACCGTCTTGCCCATCGGCGGCGAGACAATAATGCCGAGCCCGTTGGAAACTTCCGCGAGCACATGCCCGGCGCGCTCCGTGACTTCGGAAGCATTCGTCGCCGCGCCGATCTCGCCTTTGATCCACTCGCGGTCGGCCGCGCTCAGTGTCGCTTGCGAAGCGATCTCTTGGGCAAAAAATCGGTAGGCCGCCGCAGTCGGCACGCGGCCAGCCGAAGTGTGCGGCTGAAACAAGAAGCCGCCGTCTTCGAGTTCGCCCATCACGTTGCGAATCGTGGCTGTGCTGAGGACTTCTTCAAAGCGGGCCGAGATAACGCGCGAAGACACGGGTTCGCCGGTCTCAATATAAGCGCGGACGACGTCGGCCAATATCTGCCGGTTACGACGTTCCTGCAGCGCGGGTGTCCTCATAGGGTTGCACTCTGTCCAGAGGGCATAACTACCATTGTAGAAACGCTGTCAACCCCCGTCAACGCGGGCGGCTCAAGTGCATGTGAAAGCTACACCGCAAATAGTTGCTATCACTAAAGTTATCGACGCTGAGATGGCCACGCGTAAGTCCTTTCAGCTTGGTTCCCGTGCGACGCGCCCATTTCGACTGCGGAGCCAAAAGAGAACTAAATTTCCCTTCAAATTTTCTCGCCTTCGAGCGTTGCGGTTCCGCAAACATCCGTGCATCCTAAGAGCATGGAGCCAAATGTCCCCGTTTTTGGCCAGCGCTCCGGCGAGGCCATCAAGAAAACGCGCGAGTGTGCGTACGTAATCGTGATCAACGGCGATGGCCTGGTCGCGGGCACGCGCGCCGGCGATCACATTCACCTGCCGGGCGGCGGGATCGACTTCCCCGAAACTCCGATCGAGGCGATTCACCGCGAAGTCCGCGAAGAGTTGGCTTGCAGGGTCAGCGTGGGCGAACGCGTCGGCCAGGCGCTGCAGTACATCACTCAGGAAGATGGCTTCGCGGCACACTATGCGACGTTCTATGCCGCGGAATTCGGAGATTCGACGAACTCACACGCCGAGCACGAACTCATCTGGGTCGAGCCCGAATCGTTCACGCACGAACATCACGCGTGGGCGGCGCGCAAGCAGTTGCTGAGCATGTCCACGCGAATACCCGCCGTCGCCGCGCACCAGCAATAAGCTCGCTGCCGCGCGACTTCATTCAATTTGTCGTGATTAGTTGTTGTCGATCTGCGCGCGCTGCAGCTTGTCGCTGTAGTCGATGTAGAGCGTCTTCCATTCGGTGTAGAAATCGATCGCCGCAATCGCCGCTTCGCGATGGCCGTTGCCGGTCTGCTTCGTTCCGCCGAACGGCATGTGCGTCTCGGCCCCGATCGTCGGTGCGTTCACGTATACGATGCCGGTGTAAAGATCGCGCATCGCCTGGAATGCACGATTCACGTCGCGCGTGTAAACGGACGCCGACAGTCCGTACGGCACGCCGTTCGCAACTTCGATCGCTTCGTCAAACGAGCCGATCGGAATCACCGAAACCACCGGGCCAAAAATTTCTTCCTGCGCGATGCGCATCTTCGGGCCGCAGTCTCCGAACACCGTTGGCTGATGGAACCAGCCTTTCGCGTGCACGCCCGAATCGAGCCGATTTCCGCCCGTCAGTAACTTCGCGCCCTCGCCCTTTCCAATCGCTACGTAGTCCATCACGGTCTTGAGCTGCTGCTCGTTGATGCACGGCCCCATTTCGACCGTCGCATCGAGGCCATCGCCAATCTTTAGCTTTTTAACGCGATCGACGAAGCGCGTCACGAACTCGTGATAGACGCTCTTGTGCACAGCAACGCGGCTCGCCGCCGTGCAGCGCTGTCCCGTCGTGCCGAATCCGCCCCACACCGCGCCATCGACTGCGAGGTCGAGGTTCGCGTCTTCCAGCACGATGATGATGTTCTTGCCGCCCATTTCGAGCGAGCAATGCTTGAACTCCGGCGCGCAGGCTTGCGCGATCAATTTTCCGACCGCCGTCGAACCCGTAAAGCTGATTACAGGAGCATCGGAGTGTGAAGCCAGCGGGGCGCCAGCATTCGGGCCGTCGCCGCTCACAAGATTCACAACACCCGGCGGCAATCCGGCATCCGCAAGCGTCTGCACCAAGTGATACGACGAAAGCGGCGTGTCTTCCGCGGGTTTCAACACGACCGTGTTGCCGCTGACCAGCGCCGGCATCATCTTCCACGACGGAATCGCCATCGGAAAATTCCACGGCGTGATCATGCCTGCCACGCCGATCGACTGGCGCACGCTCATTGCAAATTTATTCGGCAGCTCCGACGGCGTCGTCTGACCGAACAGGCGGCGTCCTTCACCAGCCATGTAATAGGTCATGTCGATCGCTTCCTGCACGTCGCCGCGCGTTTCGGCGAGCACCTTGCCCATTTCTCGCGTCATGTCCTTCGAGAAGTCTTCTTTGTGCGCCACCATCGACTCGGCTGCGCGATACAGAATCTCGGCGCGCTTCGGCGCAGGAACCAGACCGCCACTTCTTGTAGGCTTGTTTCGCCGACTCAACAGCCGCATCGACGTCTTCCGACGTGGACGAGACAAACATGCCGACCAGCTCGTCGGTATTGGCGGGGTTACGGTTTTCGTAGGCCTTACCGCTCTTGGACTCGACCCATTCACCGTTGATGAAGTTGCGATAAACGCGCGGAGCTGCTGCTGTTGCCATGAAATGCCTCCTGAACTTGTTCTTCGTGTTCGCTCCAGTCAAGCTGGAGTCTCGACCAACGCACATATGGCCGTTAAAGCCTTTAGCCACAATGACTTGTAGTGGCCGCGCTGCTAGGTGCCAATTTCGATGAGCGGTTGCCTCTCGGGTGGATTCGACGCGGGAAGATGCCGCTGGAGCCTCCAGTTTATCCGCGGACGCAGAAAGCGTCAAACGCCGCATCTTCGCTACGCCGCGAGACAAACCCCGGGAAAACAAGCCCTGGAAACAAGCATAGACGAGCCATGTTCGTCCCGTTGGCGTGGGCGAACCGTCTCCGCGCTTTTTACATCGATGTTACAAAGTCATGGCAATCGCCAAAGTGGCGTTCTGTATATTCATCAACAAGCAATTGAGTGATTCTCCTTGGGCACAAAATGAAGGCTGGAGGTTGCGCCCGCAAACTCCAGCCTTCTACATTTTAGGCCCCGCAAAATTCCCGCCCGTTGTCCCCAAACTTGACTCCCACGTGTTAGCCACATAGTCTTGCCGCCATTGCAGTCGTCACACTTCCCTTCCCAATCGGCCCCGAATTACAGATTAACGATGCAAATCTAAGGAGAGACACTCAGATGAAGCAGACATTGCTGGCCCTCGTTGCCCTGGCGGTTTGTCTAGTCGCACCCACCCTGATGAAAGCAGCTGACACGAGCGCATTCGTCGGCACTTGGAAACTCAACCTTGAAAAGTCGAAGTACCCGGCCGGAGCAGCACCAAAGAATTTGACACGGACGATCACGGCGGATGGAGACAAAGTCACGTACAGCTTCGACGGAACCGCAGCAGACGGCTCGGCGTTGAAATATTCGTTCACCGTCCAATACGACGGAAAGGACTACGAAATCAGCGGAACCGGCCCGTTCGGCTCGGACCACATTTCACTCAAGCTGGTCAACTCGCACATGACCGAAGGAACCTTGAAAAAAGGCGACAAGCCTATCGCTACAACACACACGACCGTGTCCCATGACGGCAAAACGGCAACCGTCAGCGGCAAAGGCACCGACAAAGACGGCAAGCCCATCCATCAAACGCAGGTCTTCGACAAGCAGTAGTCGAATTATTTCCGAGTTGTGGATCGGCCAGGGAGTGCGACCCCGCCTTCTCTGGCCGAAACCTTGTTCGCGTGAGGAACTTTGCAAGATCTACAAACCTTTGCCGCTCGATACACGGCTGCTTGGTGCAGTCAAAACGCCGCGAACGTCGCCGCGTTTTTTTCTCCCAACGGAAGTCTCTCCGTCAATGGCGGCCCGCCCGCAGTCGGCCGTAGCGCGATTCAAGAGACCGCGCAGTCGTTCATGACAGCGTTCCCTGATCTTCGCGTCTTAATGAATGAGCTAGTCGTTCAGGATGGCAGCGGTGACCACTCCGACTATCACTGGACGCTCATCGGCACGAACACAGGCCCCGGAGGCACCGGCAACAGAGTTCACATCCGCGGCGTAGAGCACTGGCAAATCGGAGTCGACGGATTGATTGCAGTTTCGCGAGGGGAATTTGACGCAGCACAGTATCAGCGGCAAATTGACGCGCCACGTTAATAGAACAGTTCTGATCGCCGAGAAGAATCTATTGCCGTGATGATTGGAGTGAATTGCCAGTAAGTCGAGAAGTGGAATTCGGCGGCGCGACTGGTTCCGCGACCCCAGCCGTCGTCGAGCCCAAGCCTAGTTTCTCCAGAGTCCGCGCATCGAGCTTCCCGCTCGGATTCAGCGCATGTGTCGTTTGAAATTTTCTCATCGCATCGATAGTGTTGTCGTCCCACTTCCCCGTCGGTGCTGCGGAGTACGATCCATCCTTCGCCAACGCCTGCTGAATCTCCGTAATTCGATCAGACGTCGGCGCCATCTGACCTTTGCTTTTCTTTTTGCGCGATGTCTTCTTGGTGGTCGTTGTCGAATGCGATTTCGACGAAACGGAAGTCTTCGATTTCGATGTTTGCGTCTGAGCGTGCGCAGCATTCGCACACAAAGCTACGCCGAGCCCCAGAACTACAACCGACACCCGTCGTACGAGTCGCATGGCGTAACGCTCCTCCAAGTTGTGTACCGCTGAAAAAGGGGCGCGGATTGCGCCGCGCCCCTTCCCTGCAATCCTTACTTGCTGTCCGCCGGCACCACGCCCGGCAAAAACACCGTCAGCGTGTGATCGTTATCCGCCCGGCGCAGAACCTTGAACACGACGTTTTCGCCTGGCTTCAGCTTCCCGACGGCCGATTTGTAGTCCTCCATCGAGGCCACCGGCGCTCGATTGATTTCCGTAATCACGTCGCCGCGCCTAAAACCGATATCGTCTGCGAAGCTTGCGGGATCAACATCAACCACAAGCACGCCGCGCTGCCCATCCATACCGACGCGCGACGCACGATCAGGCGTCAAGCTTTCGACGCGCAGCCCAAACTCAGCTGGCGCCGCTTCACCTTGTTGATCGAGCAAATGACCCGCCGAGGTCGGGAAAACGCGCGTGCGATCTTCAACAACCGCGGTCGCTTCCTTTGCCGCGCGATCGCGAACGTAATCAATCTTTACCTTGCTCCCGATCGGAGCCTGCGCGATCGGATTGACGAGATCGTTGCCGGTCTTCACGGGCTTGCCGTTGACCGCAGTAATCACGTCGCCGCCCTTGAGTCCGGCCTTTTCCGCCGGGCTGCCGGCTTCGACTCCCATGATCACGACGCCATTCGCTGCGCCGAGTTCCTTCAACGTAATCGCGTTCGTGCCAAGTTCTTCCTGGAAGCTCACGCCGATCGAGCCGCGCGTAACGCGCCCTTGCGCGATGATCTGGTTGTAAACGTTGATCGCCGCCGTCGAAGGCAACGCAAAGCCAACGCCTTCATATCCACGGCTGCCGGTGATGATCGCGGTGTTGATGCCGATCACTTCTCCCGCTAGGTCAACGAGCGGGCCACCCGAGTTGCCCGGATTGATCGCCGCGTCCGTCTGCAAAAATCGCTGAAACTGGTGATTCGACCCGCCAATGCCGCCGCGATCCTTCGCGCTGATGATCCCCGCAGTGACGGTAGCATTCAGTCCGAACGGGCTGCCGATCGCCAAGACCCAATCGCCGACGTTCACGCCATCTGAATTTCCGAGCTTCGCGGTCGGAAGCTCTTTGTTTGCTTCAATCTTGATCACCGCAAGGTCCGTGTCTTCATCGACGCCGATGACCTTCGCCGTGTATTTGTTCGGATCGCCATCCAGCGAGACTTGGATCTTGGTCGCCTGCTCCACGACGTGATTGTTCGTCAGCACATAGCCGCGCTTATCGACGATCACTCCCGAGCCGAGACTGCGTTCCGCTTGTGGAGGAGCATCCTGCCGCCCGTCAAAAAACCGGTCGAAAAAATCCTGCATCGGGTCGTCTTGATCGTTGCCGTAACCCTGCCCGCCACCTTGGCCTTGACCACCGGGCGTGGCCCGGCGCTTGCGCGAAGTGGCCGGCTTGCGCTCCAAAACCTGCGTCGTCGCAATGTTGACGACCGCCGGCTCAACGCGAGTCACTATCGCGGAAAACGACGCGGATGCGGGAACCGGATCCGGCAATTTGAGGGGGGTGGCGTTGGTCCCGGCGAAGGCCGACATCGCCTTCATCGCCGACGTGCGGCCCGACACGATCGAGCCGATCAGGATGCCAACCACCAATGTCAGGCCCAGAAACGCGGACGCCAACAACTTGCGCCGGCGCGCCCAGCCGAAAATCTCTCGTACTTGCTGCCCCATAGCGTGTTTACTCCTGTTGACCCGGAAAAATTCCCCGCCGCTCGTAAAGTATAACACCAGCCTTCATGGCGGGTTGCGGAAGCAAAAATCTGAGGCAGAACCGATACTGTCCGAAAGACCGGGTGACGAGAAGTTTCAGTCGCTGCCGTGCACTTCGCCGGGAGATAGTACTCCTAAATTTCTAGATGCCCCATGCTGATGGGTATTGGACGCAGCAGCGGGACATTATGTTGTCGCTCGGACACAAACTCTTTTCTCGAAGAGACGAGCACATCGGATTGACGTCCGTCGCCCCTGCAGACGTTTTGCTTGACATCAAAACCAATCTGTCGCATAAAAGATGAAGTTGCGATGGCCGCCGTACTCGCCTTCGCGCTTGAAACGTGGCGATTTAGGGCAACTTGCTCCACGTAAAAAACTGCTAAAGAGCTTTCCGAGCTTTCTTAGAAGATTTTCTGAGATCCCTCCAAAGCCTTTGGCACGGAGGGTTTTTTGTTTTTGGCCCCCTCCCTGCTGACCCTAAATCCATTGATTGAAGTTTGAGCAGAGCTTTCGCGGTCCTTGAGTACCCGGGTCGCGGCTTCGCCAATTTGGGAGATAGAGGATATGGCTGATTGTTTTGAGTTGAAGTGTAAAGAATGTGGCAAGACCTGGGGCAACGTCCCCAAGTCGTTCTGTGAAGAGTGTTTCTCGCCTCTCGAAGTTTCGTTCGACTACACCGCCATCAAGAAAAAAGTCCGCCGCGAAGACATCGCTTCGCGGTCTTTTAATATGTGGCGTTATTCCGAATTCCTTCCGCTCCCCGAAGGTTTCACACCGCCGAACGCCGTCGGTGGCACGCCGCTTGTCGCCGCGCGCAAACTCGCCAAGCGCCTCGGCCTCCGCGAAGTCTATGTGAAGAACGACGCCGTCTGCTTCCCTTCACTCTCCTTCAAGGATCGCGTCGTCGCAACGGCTCTCGCCGCCGCGCGCCGCTTCGGATTCGAAACCGTCGGCTGCTCCTCGACCGGCAATCTCGCCAATGCTGTCGCCGCCCAAGCCACGCAGCAAGGCTTCGACGCCTGCGTCTTCATCCCCGCCGACCTCGAAGCCGCTAAAGTTCTCAACACCGCGGTCTACGGCGCGCGCATCGTTCGCATCAACGGCAACTACGACCACGTCAATCGCCTCTGCGCGCAAATCGCCGACCGCTTCCGGTGGGGGCTCGTCAACGTCAATCTTCGCCCCTACTACTCCGAAGGCTCGAAAACCCACGGCTTCGAAATCGCCGAGCAGCTCGGCTGGCGCTTGCCCGACAACGTCGTCGTCCCCATGGCCGGCGGCTCGCTCATCGGCAAAATCTCCAAAGCCTTCCGCGAACTCGTCGAGCTCGGCTGGGTCGAACCCAAGCCGGTGAAATTCTTCGGCGCCCAAGCGACCGGCTGCTCGCCGATCTCAACCGCCGTTAAAAATGGCCTCGCGCGCTTCGAACCGCAAAAGCCCAACACCATCGCCCGCTCGCTCGCCATCGGCAATCCCGCCGACGGCAACTACGCCGCCAAGCAAATCCTCCAAAGCGGCGGCTGGGCCGAAGACGCCTCCGACCCCGAAATCGTCGAAGCCATCAAGCTCCTCGCCGAATCCGAAGGCATCTTTACCGAGACCGCCGGCGGCGTCACCGTTGGCGTCGCACAGAAACTAATTCGCCAAGGACGCATCGGCGCCAACGAAACCACCGTCATCTCCATCACCGGCAACGGCCTGAAAACCACCGACGCCATCGTCAACGAATTCCCGCTGACCGAAGCGATCGCTCCGCGCCTCGAAGCGTTCGAAGCGCTTCTTGACAGCCAGCTAACCGCAGCCAGCGCCGTCGCAGGCGCGAAGTAGCAAGCAGCGACACAAGCGAATTCGAAACTGAAAACGAAATCCGGGCGCAACCGCCGCCCACGAAAACTGAGGAGACAAGACCAGATGAGCATCACAATCGAAATCCCCACCGCATTCCGCCGCTTCACCGATGGCGCGCCCAAAGTGGACTGTAATGGAACGACCGTCGCCGCCGCACTGACCGAGCTGACGACCAAGTTCCCCGACCTCTCCAAACACGTCCGCGACGAATCCGGCCAAATCCGCCAATTCCTCAACGTCTACCTCAACGAAGAAGACATCCGCTTCCTTGGCGGCGAATCCTGCGCCCTCAAAGAAGGCGACCGCGTCCTCCTCGTCCCCTCCATCGCCGGCGGCTCTCACTAACCCAACCGCCGAACCGTCAACTCGCGTTTGTAGGGGCAACTTCAGTCGCCATCTTTTCTTGTAGGGACGGGGCTTGCTCCGCCCCAGCTTCGGCGTAAACCGCATCGCCTCTTCTCTCCCACCCACAACAAACCAATCCTCGCTCGCCATCGTCTAGCCCAATAGCAGCTGTGTGCCCTGAATCACCGGCCACACAAAGGAGCCTCCATGCGCAACCGCTGGCGCGACCTCGTCTTCGGCTTCCGTCTCCTTCTCAAAAATCCCGGCTTCACCGCCGTCGCCGTCCTCGCTCTCGCCCTCGGCATTGGCGCCAACACCGCCATCTTCAGCGTCGTCTACGCCACGCTCCTCGCTCCCCTTCCCTACAACCAGCCCGACCGCATCGTCATGGTCTGGTCCAAAATTCAAGGTGATCGCAACGGAATCTCGGCAGGTGACTTCCTCGACTGGCAGCGCCAAAACACAACGTTCGAGTCCATGGCTGCATGGACTGGTCGCACCCTCAACCTGAACGGCGGCACCCAGCCTGAGCAAATCCAGGGGACCGCCTGCACGCCTCTGTTTCTCCGCGTGCTTGGCCAGCCGTTCCTGCTCGGTCGCGACTTTCTTCCCGAAGAGGGGCAAGTCGGCAAAGAGCACGAAGCCATCCTCACCTACCGTCTCTGGCAAGAGCGTTTCGGCGGCGATAAAAACATTCTCGGTCAGCAGCTGCGGCTCAACGGCGAGGAATTCACGGTCGTCGGCGTCCTTGCTCCCGGCGCCACCGATCGCGTTCAAAGTCGAATGTATGTCCCCTTGGCATTCAAGCCGGAACAGATCAATCACGAATTTCACTTCGTTCTCGTGATGGCGCGCTTGAAGCCGGGTGTAACGATCAAACAGGCGAACGCCGACATGGAGTCGGTCACCGCTCACATCGCTCAGGAATATCCCAAATCCAATCAAGGCTGGAGCGCCACCGTCGAACCGCTTCAAAACGACTTTCTCAATCGCAGTGTTCAGCGCGCGCTGTGGATGATGCTCGGCGCCGTCGGGTTCGTTCTCCTCATCGCCTGTGCCAACGTCGCGAATCTGCTCCTCGCACGCGGCACCGCACGCCAGAGCGAAATCGCAGTGAGAGCCGCACTGGGTGCTACGCGCGGCCAATTATTCGGGCAATTCCTCACTGAGAGCCTCGCGCTCGCAACCATCGGTGGCGCGCTTGGAATCGGTCTTGCCTGGGCGCTATTAAAAATGATCCTCGCGCTGATGCCGCAGTACACGTTGCCGTCTGAAGCCGACGTCACGCTCAACATCCCGGTCCTGCTCTTCACCATGGCAGCAACAATGCTCGCCGGAATTCTCTTCGGCTGCGTGCCCGCTTTCCAGGCCGCTCGGCTCAATCTCAATGACACGCTGAAAGAAGGCGGCCGCTCCGGCGGAGCCGGCAAACATCGCGTTCGCCACGCGCTCGTGCTCACGGAATTCGCGCTGGCTTTGACTCTTCTCGCCGCCGCAGGACTCGCTGTGCACAGCTTCTGGAATCTCACGCATGTGGACATGGGTTTCCGCACCGATCACATCCTCACGTTCTCCTTGCCCATGCCCGCGGAGCGCTTGAAGACCGTCGACCAGATCACTTCGTTCTATCGAGATCTCAGCAGCAAAGTTCAGGCGCTGCCCGGAATTTCGGCCGTGTCCGTTTCCACCGGCTTTCCGGTGCAAGGCACCAACTTCGGCATGCCGTTCGAGATCGTCGGCAAGCCCGTGGCGGATCGCTCCCAGCGCCCCGGTGCTGGCTTCAACATGGTGACGCCCGGTTACTTCCCCACGTTCGGCATCCGCATCACGAAAGGCCGCGCATTCACCGAAGCCGACTCCGCCGGCGGCATGCACGTAGCCATTGTCAACTCCGCGCTGGTGAAAAAATTTTTCCCAGGGGTCGATCCGTTGACGCAGCAAATCTCGGTCGAACAGCTCATTCCCGGTGTCACGAATCTCGGCCAGCCGGTTAACTGGCAAATTGTCGGAGTCTACGAAGACGTACGCAACGGTGGCCCGAAGTTCGGTGATTTTCCAGAAATTGATGTCCCGTTTGCGCAGAGCCCGTGGCCCGGCGTATCGATGGCAGTTCGCACCACTGCCGATCCCGACAACATGTCGAAAAGCATCGCTGCCGTGATTCGCTCGGTCGACCCGGACCTTCCGATGGCGGACGTGAAATCGATGGACCATCTTCTCGAAGAATCGATGGGTGGAGATCGTTTTGGCGCGGTCTTGTTCGGCAGCTTCGCGTTCATCGCACTGGCTCTGGCGGCGTTCGGAATCTATGGCGTCATGTCATTCGCGGTTGCGCAGCGGACCCGCGAAATCGGCCTGCGCATGGCGCTCGGCGCGGGCGAAAGCCAGGTCCTCGGACTCATCATGAAGGAAGGCATGACCCTAGGAGTCATCGGCCTGCTCATCGGCCTGCTCGGCTCCTACGGAATCGGCAAGCTGATGAAGACCATGTTGTACGGCATCGGCTCGATTGACGGAATAGCCTTCAGCGCAGTAGCCGCGATTCTGTTGTTCTCTGCGCTCATCGCCTGCTACATCCCCGCACGCCGCGCTACCCACGTCGATCCGATGGCAGCCTTGCGCGATCAGTAGCCTCTCAGTGGCTGACGAATCGATCGAGGTTTGATTCTCATCACAATCGCCGTTTAACGGTGACCAAAGCGATTTCCTTCTCGTGCTATAACTTCGACTTCGAGGAGGTCGCATGGTCGCTCGCCTCTGGTCTGCACGCGCCACGCCGCAAAACTGGCCAGCCTACGAAAAGCATTTCATCGATCACGTCGTACCGGAGCTGCGCACTCAAAAAGGCTACGTCGCGTCGAACCTGCTCCAACGCGAAGAAGGCGGCGAGATCGCCATCACTGTCCTGACTTTCTGGCGCTCACTGGAGTCGCTGGACTCCTTCGCCGGAACCGATCGCGAGGCCGCCGTCGTCGCGCCCCACGTCACCGCGTTCCTCAGCAGCTACGATAAACGCGTGCAGCATTTCGACTTAGCCTTCGCCGACACGCCGTTCGACCTGACTTTTTAGCCTATGCTTCCCGCCGCAAGATTCTGGAAACTTTCTTGCTCCAATTTGCGTTTCTAGCTTCACGAGAGAGGTGTGCCAATGCGCAACGCGATTGCCCTGTTCGCCAGCTCCGTACTAGTCGTGGTGGCGGCAGCCCTGCCGGGGCGCCCGGCTCCACTTCCCCAGACTCACCTGTCCGTTACCGACATCTACACTCACCCGTTCGAGGTCGATCTCCCGTACGACCAGAAGCTGACTCTCGACCTGCGTTCCGGCGACTACCGTGTCGCGGCCAGCACCGGCGAGAAATTTTCCGTCCGCACCACCGGCGACCGCGCCGAAAAAGGCCGCGACGTCTCCCTCACCTTCAAGCACATGAACACTCACGCCGAGCTGAAGTTGACCGGCGGCCCGACCAACAACGGTCCGAGCATCGTCATCGAAGTTCCCAAATCCTCGAATCTCGTCGTGCGACTGCCCTTCGGCGACCTGAACATCGAAGGCGTTTCCGGCGACAAAGACGTTGAAATGCACGCCGGCGATCTAAACATCGAAGTCGGCAATCCCGCCGACTACGCCCACGTCGATGCGTCGGTCGGCGCCGGCGATATCAACGCCGGCCCCTTCGGCGAAAACAAGGACGGCCTCTTCCGCTCTTTCGAGAAGTCCGGTCCCGGCCGCTACCGCCTCCACGCCCACATCGGCGCCGGCGACCTAAATCTGAAATGACTCTTTTTGGCCGAACGGTTCGACCAGCGGTTACTTAAATGCACTGAATGCGTGTGATGCGAGTGACAATCGAATTCCCCGATCATCTTCACCGACGGCTTAAGATTCAAGCGGCTCAAGAGGGACGCACGATGAGGTCGCTTATTCTCGAAGGCATAAAAGAGATGCTGCGCGAAGACGCTCAGAAGCCCTCAGGGAAACCAGTGAAACCTCGAAGAATTCCGTCGAACAGGCCGGGCGAGAAAACCGGCGAGTAGCACCGGCTTGCCCAAGACAAAACTTTGCGCTTCGAATCGGCATCGCATTTAGGTGACGCAGGCACATTGCCTTGCCTCGCGTGTTTGCGTATAACCGATGCCCATGTTGCCGTTCATCCTTTGCGAGCTGAAGCCCGTTACACTGACGCCCAGCGATCTCCGATGGGACCTCGTCAACATCAGCGTAGGCGTACTCCTGCTGGTAATCGGTCTGACCGTCTCGACTCTCTTTTTCTTCCGCCCAAGGTGGCGTGACCGTTCGCTGATTTATTTCGGCGTCTTCACCATGCTGTACGCGATCCGGCTTCTCGGCACTCGCATGCTCGTCGAGTCGGTGATCGACGTCTCCAGGGTTTTTTGGCTCTATTTCAACTTCTACATCAGCGCGGTCATCGTCATCCCTTTTGGTCTCTATCTTTACGAACTCGTCGAACCCGAGGTGAAACGCATCCTGCCCGTGGATCGTTGGCACGCAAGCGATTTGCGCCGTCGGCGAAATCGGTGCGGCAATCTCCGGCGTCGATCTGGTCACTCTCAGCAAGATCAACAACATCGTCACCATCGGCACAGTGGTCCCGTCTCTGATTTGGATCGCCGTCCTTCGCGCAAAGCGTCCTTCAAGCCATGACGTCAATGTTTTCTTCAGCGGCTTGATCTTCTGGTTTCTCTTCGTGCTTCATAACAATCTCAGCGGCCTCGGAATCGTCGGCGGACCTCCGCTGACACACGGACTCGAGTTCATCGGATTTCTTGGTTTTGTCGGATGCCTCGCTTACATCACCATCCGGCGCACATTCGCCACCGAAGAACGCTTGCTCGCTCTCGACGCCGAACTGCAAATTGCGCGCCAGATTCAGGCATCGACCCTGCCGCAGCATCTCCCAAAGCTCGCCGATCTCGACATCGCCGCGCGCTATGTGCCGATGACCTCCGTCGCCGGCGACTTCTATGATTTCCTTCCCGATGGTCCGAATCGTCTCGGCGTACTCATCGCCGACGTCGCCGGTCACGGCGTGGGCGCCGCGCTGATCGCCTCGATGGTAAAGGTGGCGTTCGCCGCTCAGTTCGAGCACGTCCGCGATCCGGCAAAGCTGTTGTCGGAAGTAAACATCGCACTCTGCGGCAAATTCGAAGAACAGTACGTTACCGCCGCGTACGTCTACATCGATTGCGAACGCAATGTCGCCGACGTATGCCGGCGGCGGCCACCCGCCCATCATGATTGCGTCACGCGCTGACGGGAACATTCGCCGCGTCGAAGAGAACGGCCCGATCATCGGCATGTTCGCCGAAGCTCCCTACTCCGCCGTCGAAATTCCCTTTCGATCCGGCGACCGACTCTTCCTGTATACCGATGGCGCCTTCGAGGCGATGAATACTTCCAACGAGGAATACGGCAAAGCGCGCGTCGAGCAATTTCTGAAATCGCATCTCACAATGTCGCCCGATGCTCTTTCCACCGCGTTTCTCGCCGACCTTTCCCACTGGTCCGGGCACCACGAAGGCGGTCAGGACGACGACATCACCTTCGTCGTCCTCGACTACCGCGATGAGCGCGACGCAGTTCCCGACGAATCAAAACTGCAAACAAGAGTCGCCGGATGAATCCAGCGCAGCCGGCCACCTCGGCGTCTCCCGACGCCGCCACTCCGACGAAGTTTTCGCCCGGGCTCTTCGTTGTGGCGCTGCTGCTCGCGATCTCCGTCTTTATCAACTATGTTGACCGCGGCACGCTCGCGATTGCCGCACCGCTTCTGAAAGAAGATCTCCACCTCTCCGCATCGCAACTCGGCATTCTGCTTTCAGCATTCTTCTGGACCTATGCGCCGTTTCAAGTCGTATCCGGCTGGCTGGTGGATAAATTCAACGTGAACTGGCTTCTCGCTCTGGGCCTGCTTATCTGGTCTGTCGCAACGTTGACGACCGGCCTTCTGCACGGCTTCGCCCTCATGTTCGTCGTGCGACTGATTCTCGGTATCGGCGAATCCGTTTCGTATCCGTCGTACAACAAAGTCGTAGCAAAACACTTTCCGGAACTGCTCCGCGGACGCGTGAACGGAATGGTGTCCGCCGGATGGGCCGGCGGTCCGGCGCTGGGAACGCTCGCCGGCGGAATGCTTGTTGCCCACGTCGGGTGGCGCCTGTTTTTCGTAGTGCTCGGCAGCGCCAGTCTACTCTGGCTTCCCGCGTGGATTCGCTGGATGCCCAAGGGACCCGGGCTTCCCGTGGCAAAAGATGCGCACCCAGCCGGCATGTTCGAGATCATTTCTCAGCGGTCGGCGTGGGGCACATTCATCGGCCTGTTTTCTTTCAATTACATCTGGTATTTCCAGATCACCTGGCTGCCGTTCTATCTCGTACGTCAGCGCGGTTTCTCGCTACAGACGATGTCGCTCGTCGGCGGCTGTGCATTTATCGTTCTCGGAATTTCGGCTCTGTTTTGCGGATGGCTCGCGGATCGCTGGATCGTATCGACCGGTAATCCAACGCGCGTGCTCAAATCGTTTTGCGGCGGCGGCTTGGCGATTTCAGCTTCGGCGTTCTTCGCCGTCTTCCTGATCCGCGATCACACGATTGCCATGGCCGCATTGATGTTGAGCTGCGTCGCACTCGGCCTCGGCGCCGCGAACCTCTGGACCATGACGCAGATTCTCGCAGGATCACAAACCGCCGGCCGCTGGACAGGCTTGCAAAATTTCTGCGGCAACATTGCGGGAATGGTCGCGCCACTGCTGGTCGGCCTCATCCTGGAGTACACCGGCGGTTTCTTCTGGGCCTTCGCCATGACCAGCGCCGTCAGCCTACTCGGTGCCGCCGGCTACATCTTCGTCGTCGACCGCGTCGAACCAGTGCAGTGGAGCGTCTAGCGGTAACACTCGCGACTTAAACGCCGCACGTCTTCCCACTGCCGGCTCTCCCCTGCACGCAGGACTGCTTCGATCACCCCCATGTTCTTGAGCGAATCTTCGAGCGGTACGGGCACCGGTGAATCCTCACGAATCGCGCGCGAGAACGCGTCGCCCTGCACCGTGTACTGATCCGTCGCGCGAAAAACATCCGCCGTAACTCCGCCCCCAAACACATCGCGACCGTCATCGACCAAGATCCGCGTTTCGCGATCGGGCGGCGCGTTGAACGGAATCTCGATCTCAATCCGCCCGTGCGTTCCGAAAAATTGCATCCGCTGGTACGGCACCATCTGCGTCTGAACAAGTCAAGATCGACTGCCCCGCCGGGAAATCGAGAATCGCCGACGCCAGCCGATCGACGCGAAATTCCGGATCGCGCTCGACAACCGCCGCCACGCGCCGCGGCTCCTGATCGAAAATCATCCGCGAAGTAAAAATCGGATAGCAGCCAATGTCCATCACACCGCCGCCGCCCCATTCCAAAACGTTCCGCACATTTGCCGCGTCGCGATTGAAGTAGCTGAACGCGCCCATGATCGCCTTCAACTCGCCGATCTGTCCCGCGCGAACCAGCCCGCGCGCTCGCACCCACTGCGGATGCGTCCGCACCATGAACGCCTCGCCCACCAACACGCCCGCACGATCGCGCGCCACGATCAACTGCTTCACTTCCGCGACGCTCAACCCAATCGGCTTTTCGCACAACACATGCTTTCCCGCCTCGCACGCCTTGATCGCCCACGGCACATGCAAATGATTCGGCAGCGGAATATAAACCGCCTCGATGTGCTCGTCCGCGAGCAATTCCTCATACGACCCGTACGTCTTCGTAATTCCCAGCGTCCGCGCCACATTCTGCGCCTTGAAGTGATCGCGCGACGCGAGCCCATACACTTCGCTCAGCTCGCCCAACTGCATCCCCGGAATCACCTTCCGCACCGCGATCGACGCCGCGCCCAAGCACGCCCCACTTCACTCGACCCTTTTTCGACATTTGGCCTCCAAGCCGCACCAACCTTTATCAGCCAATGCATCCATATTTCCAGATTAATTTTTCCTGACCTTCCGCCCCTTCTGTCTTCCTCAATCCCTCAAAACGAAGTATGCTTCCCGCGCTTTGCGACCCGGCGCGCATTTGCCCATCGCGTCCGGCCCGCTTAACGGAGAACAATCGAATGACCTCGCCCTCGCGCCTTCTGTCGTGGACTTCCGCTCGTCTCGCCGTTCTGACTCTGCTTGTCGCTGTATCTTTAGCCGCCACAACTCCACGCCGCGCCACCTCCCGACGCGCCCAAATTCTCCGTCTCCTTCCCCAAAGAACGCAGCGCCCAACCACTCGACGGCCGCCTCCTCCTTATCCTCTCCAATGACCCCAGCGATGAGCCGCGCATGCAAATCTCGCTCGCCCCGCGCACCCAAATGATCTTCGGCCTCGATGTCGACAACCTCCAGCCAGGCCAACCCGCCACGATTGACGACTCCGCCTTCGGCTACCCCGTCCGCTACCTCCACGACGTAAAGCCCGGCGAATACTACATACAGGTCGTCCTCAATCGCTACGAAACCTTCCACCGCGCCGACGGCCACACCGTCAAGCTCCATATGGACCAAGGCGAAGGCCAGCATTGGAACATCTCGCCCACTAACCTCTACAGCAAGCCCGTAAAAATCACGATCGGCTCAGGCGGAGGCGCAAACTCAAACGCAACCGCCCAACCCGTCGCCGTCTCACTCGATCAAGAAATTCCCGCCATCCCCGCGCCCAAAGACACCAAATACATCCGCCACATGCGCATCCAGAGCCAACTCCTCACAAAATTCTGGGGCCGCCCAATGTTTCTCAGCGCCAACATCCTCGTCCCCGAAGGCTTCGACGAGCATCCCAGCGCGCACTTCCCTCTCGCAATTTTTGAAGATCACTTCAATCACGACTTCGAAGGCTTCCGCACCGAGCCGCCCGATCCGAATCTGAAGCCCGACTTCAGCGAACGCTTCCACATCTCCGGCTACAACCGCATCCAGCAAGAAGAGGAGTACAAGTTTTACCAGCAGTGGATCGCACCGAAATTCCCGCGTCTGCTCGTCGCGCAAATCAATCACGCGAATCCCTACTACGACGATTCCTACGCCGTCGACTCCGCCAACCTCGGCCCCTACGGCGAAGCCATCGAGACCGAACTCATCCCCGCGCTCGAAAAGCAATTCCGTGCCATTGGCCAAGGCTGGGCGCGCTTCGTCTACGGTGGCAGCACCGGCGGCTGGGAATCGATCGCCGTGCAAATGTTTTATCCCGATCACTACAACGGCGCATTCATCGCGTGCCCCGACCCCGTCGACTTCCGCGCCTACACCAACATCAATCTGTACAAAGACACGAACGCCTTCTACATCCAAGGTCCGCATACCGAGGTCGCGCAACCCGGCTACCGCGACTATCTCGGCCACACCATCGCCACCACGCAAAGTAGCAATCAATATGAGCTCGCGCTCGGTTCCCATGCGCGCTCCGGCGAGCAATTCGACATCTGGCAAGCCGTCTACGGCCCAGTCGGTGCCGACGGCTATCCCGTGCAAATTTTCAACAAAGAAACGGGCGAGATCGATCCCAAAGTCGCCGCCTACTGGAAGGAACACTACGACCTGAGCGACATCCTGCAGAAGAAACTGGTCCACGCTCGGTCCCAAACTCCGCGGCAAGCTCCGCATCTACGTGGGCAGCGCCGACAACTACATGCTCAACAACGCCGTCTACCTCATCGAAGATTTTCTAAAATCCACCACGAACCCTCCCTACGAGGGCGAGGTAAAATATGGCGATCGCGCCGAACACTGCTGGAACGGCGATCCCACCGAGCCAAACTATCTCTCGCGCCTCCACTACAACACCATGTACGTCCCAATAATCCTTGACCGCATCCAGAAAACCGCCCCCGCCGGCGCCGACCTAACCTCCTGGCGCTACTGAACGCAAGCAACACAAGGAGCCGATCATGATCAACGCAAAATTCGCACCTTCGATCGTCTTAGCGTTATGCCTCATCACTCTGAGCGTCGCGGCGCCCGTCGTATCTGCGCTACCCGCACAGACATCCGACACCGAAAAAACGATCTGGGACCTCGAACATTCCTATTGGCGCTACGTCGAGGCGAACGACTTGGCTTCGTATCGAAATCTCTGGCACGCCGACTTTCTCGGCTGGCCGTCAGTAAGCGCTGTGCCCCTCCACAAAGACCACATCACCGATTGGATCACCTCGCAAACAAGCGCAGGCCGCTCATTCAAACTGGTTGCGTTCAAATCTGCCGCGATCCAATCAAGCACAACCACCGTCGTCGTATGTTATTGGACGACGTACAAATGGACCGACAAATCCGGCAAAGGCGACGAACGCACCGTCCGCGTGACGCACACGTGGATGAAGAACGGCAAAGACTGGCAAATTATCGGCGGCATGTCGATGCCAGAAACTTCCACCGCACCGAAATAGCCAAACTTCTGCTAAAATCCCGCGTCATGAACCGACGAACCGTACTCACCGCTCTCCCACTCGCAGCTCTTCTACCCGAAGCCATCATGAACGCCGCGGCCGCGATGCCCGCAACGTCAACAACCGTCTACGAACTCCGTATCTACCACGCCGCCGACGGCAAACTCGACGCCCTCCTCACGCGCTTCCGCGATCACACCATCAAAATTTTCGCCAAACACCACATGCGCAGCATCGCCTACTGGGTCCCCACCGACGACCCAGCGAAATCCAACACGCTCATCTACATCCTCGAACATCCGAGCCGCGACGCCGCGAAAACAAACTGGAAAGCCTTCGAAGACGACGAGGAGTGGAAATCCGTCAAAGCGAAATCCGAAGAAAACGGCAAGCTCGTCGACCACGTCGACTCAACCTACATGGCTCTAACGCCCTGGTCGGCGCACGTCCGCTAGCGCGAGCAGGTGGAGAAGTCTGATCCGTGAACGTCCTCATCAGGCTTTCGATCTTCTACCTTTTCGTCTCCACAATCGGTTCGCCGTTAATGGGGACCATTGAGCACTCTTGCACCGATTGTTCCGCCCAGGATCAATCTCAAGCGAGGTCGAAACCCACTCAACATGACTCTGTGACGGTCACGGCACGCCTTTCCCCCGAAGAGGCGGAAGAAGGAAAGCTCAACGATCTATACCAGCCAGTGGCCGCTCTTACGCGGAGCGGCCCGTGTACCGCAGACATCATCCATCGCTACGAAGCGGATGTAATTCCGGAAGCCGAGAAATCGCCTTTCAACAATCCTAAGAGCAAATTCCTGTTTTTGGCCGAACGCGACATCGGCGCCTGTTATTTGCAGTTGCAAAAATTCTCAGAAGCGGAAGCCTCGTTCCAGAAGGCCATGCAGTACGTAAGCGTCTGGCCGGGGACGAACGATACCGGCTACCCGATCCTTTTCCGCCAAATCGCAACAGCGCAGATCGGTCAGCAAAATTTAGCCGAAGCGGAGCAATCGCTTCTCAAGTCTGTCGCTCTGTTCGAACCGCAAATCGCCAGCGGTGAAAAGGCCGACGCTGAACTGAACGCGCATCTCACTCGCAACTATCGAGGATCACGATGCCGCAGCTACGCGCTCCTTGCGGTCGTTTATTTCAGAGAGGGCCGCGCGCAAGATTCACTGGCTACCATCGAAAAGGCATGGATTGAAGTGACGAAGTATGATCTGGATCCCACTTACTACAACGATGTCGTCAGCGTTGGAAAGCGCATCGCAGACGCAAGTGGAGACGCGACCGCGAAACAGGCATGGGCTCAACGCAATTCGAAGTGACGTATTGAAAAAAGCTCGTCGCGTCGCTCGCGTCTGCTAGTTCGAGAAATCAGTCGTCCAAATCTTTCTCCGGCCCGCGCTTGTCGCGAAAAAAATACGCCGAAGCCCCAATCACAATCGAGAAAAACCCAACTCCGCCCGCCATCAGCGTGAACGCGCCCCAATCCACACGCGCTCCCGGCACATTCGCAAATTTTCCAGTCGCGACCGGCGCATACCCCAGCACCACATGCGTGTACGCGCTATCAGCCGGCGTCATCGTCCATGGCGCTCGAAACAGCAGCCCCGCCAACCCCAACGCAAAACACAACAGCGTCACATTGTAAAAAGTCTTCATCCGCTCCGCGTCCTCTGTGAACTCGGTGGTGAACCGCTCTTACTTATTTCAAAATATCGAGCCCATACGACGGCTCTTTCATCGTCCCCGTGATTTTCACCGGCACAATCTCGCCCGCCTTTTTCTTCTTCATCGCCGGCTCGATCACCTTCAAAAACACCGACTTCAACCCGCTTGACTTTTCGACAATTTCTGATCGACACGCAAATTCCCATGCAGATCGATCTTGCCGTTCTCGATGCCGTACGTCCCGTGCATGTGCGCCAGCGCTCCCGGCAC
This sequence comes from uncultured Acidobacteriota bacterium, assembly GCA_963850795.1. Taxonomy (GTDB): domain Bacteria; phylum Acidobacteriota; class Terriglobia; order Acidiferrales; family UBA7541; genus Acidiferrum. Next base: position 107,483 of record CAWKNS010000039.1, read on the forward strand.
TCCAAAATAAAGATCGCTGACGTTCGCAACCTCGTTCTCCATCTCCACATGCCCGCGCATATTTTCAAACACGCTTTCGGGCGCATCGTCCGGCTTTTGCCCCTGCGCAGCCCGGCTTAAATTGTTGACCTTCTGTTGCGTCGCAGGCTTCGTAAATTCCGCGTTTCCGATTTCAAAATCGCCGCGCAAATTCACACGCTTGATGAAGTCCTGCGGCCCCGGCGGCACATAAACGATCGTGCGAAATTTCATCGTCCCCGTCATCTTCGGGTGATGATTGTGCGCCAGCAGCTCGAGCCAGTCCTTGATGCTCCCCTCGTTTTCGATCCCCGTCAGCGACACCGTCTTGCCCGGGCCGCCTTTGCCGGCGATTTCGCCGCGCGCCAAAATCGTCGAGCTATTCAGCTGCGCCTTCACGCTCTTCAGCGACACATCGCCGTTCCATCCATTCACAACGGCGTGATATTGCGTGCGCAAATGCACCGTGTGCGGATTCGGCGACACGTTGAAGTCCGGCGTGTCGGTCATTCCCGCGACTTCCAGTTGATTCAGCTTCCCCTCAAATTTTCCAGTCGAGTAAAGCGTCCCGCCAATCCCCGGAAACACTCCCAGATTCGCGCGCTCAAAAATATACGAACCCGAAGCGGCCGCCTCTTCCGGCTTGGTCGTATCGAGCGGACCAAATTCCCCTTCCGCTCGAATCTCCCCCGGCGGCAATGGATTCGTAAGCTCCGCATGAAACGCCAACGGCTGCCCTTCGCTGACGTCGTTGATCGTCAGCTTGTGAATGTCGAATCGCATCGGCTTTGCGCCGGCCTCGCCCGATGAAAACTCCACGACGCTGTTGTCCGCTGTAATGTCTCCGATTTCGATCTTGGTGCTTTCGCCGCTTTGCGCAGCAGGAGCCGCCGGCCCCGCCTTTTCGCTGGCCGCCGAAGCAAACACATGCAGCCCCTCGACGGTCACATGCGAGATGCGCTTCGGCGTGGCGAAGAATCCCGGATAGCTGCCTTCAATCGTAAGCCGCGCCACCGTCGCAATCGGCGTCACGCCGGCCTGCGTGTTCCGGCGGAACGTCACGCCTTCGGCGACGCACATCGGCGGAAAATAATTCGAGCGAAAACTTTTGATCTCAACGTGGCTGCCAAACTTCTGTTGCAGTCCCGCGGTAACAGTGGCCTGCGTAAAAGGCCAATGCATCGCAACGATCGTGAATCCGGTCGCGATAATCGCGACAAACACTCCTAGTACAATCAGTATCCAGCGCCTCAAATCCCCATTCCCCCCAGCTCAAGTCGGTCACACGATTGGCCCTGATGCCACCCAGTTGCTGCCGCTTTGATGCACAAGGATATCAAAGAGACTTCAGCGCCCCTTCACATTTGCATCGTGTGGACACCATAACGGGCGTGCCGCAACAGTTTCCCATCTTTGTGTATTATCCAGCCTGTGAAAAGGATAGCGAAGCGTTGGGCGATTTCGATCTTGGTTCTGATCGCGCTTTTTGCGGTCGCCCTCACTTGGCGTTACGAACGGCAGGAACGTGCGCGTGAGAAACGCGAAGCGGAGTACGAATTGGCACGGCGCCGATACTCTGCCGCACTGAAGCTGGGAATGAGCCGCAAGGAAGTACAAGAATACTTTCGCGAAAACAGCGTCATCGCCTCACCCCGCTCATGGGACGAGTTGCTGATTGAGATCGGGCGAGAAGACCCACCTTGGTTTTGTAGCGCAAGAAATGTATTTGTTAATTTCCAGTTTGAACACCAGGATAAAGGCTCGTTTGAACGTTCCGCCAGCGACTCAGACGTTTTGACCGCGGTCACCACACTCTACTGGCTGGACGGCTGCCTCTAGGTCGGTATCACTCAGAATCCCGCCGGTTGTGCTTCAACGCTCTGTCTTGCTTTCAACTTTCAACTGTCGACTGTCGACTTCGTTAGAACCTTCGTAACCCCCCGTAGAGACAGGTTCCCGATTCGCCCCACCTGTCCGCCCGTTCAACTATCACCTCCGCACTGCAACACATATTCTGTCCACGCAGTTACCCTTACCCCTCCGGAAAAGAGTTGGTTATGCCCGGCCTGGATTACATTTCGTGCGTTTTGACCGTGATATCAACGGTTCTGGTGGGTAAGAAGTTGTGGCAAGGATGGATCGTCGCGGGAGTCAACAGCGTCATCATCTGCTTCATCGGGATGCGCACCGCTCAGTTTGGCTTCGTACCGGCGAACCTCTTTTGCATGGGCCTCTACGCAAATAATCTTTGGAGCTGGCGATGCAAAAAGCCCTGAAAACAACGCTGCGAAAATTGGCAAAACCTCCGCTCGAATCTCTAGCCTTAGCTTTGGCCATTGGCACTGTCTGCGTCGCGTCGCTCGGCGCGCAATCAGCGCCGGTAACCCGCCGCCCCGTCCGTCACTTGGTAACGCCGTCCTATCCCGAACTCGCCCGTAAAATGAATCTCACCGGCACCGCCCGCATCGAGGTCATCATCGGCCCCGACGGCACCGTGAAGCACACGCGCGTCCTTGGCGGACACCCTGTCCTCGCCGCCGAAGCCGAACACGCCGCCGAAAAATCCACCTTCGAACCCGCCTCCACCGAAACCACCGAAGTCATCGAATTCAAGTTCTGACGAATTAACCTGGACCGAATGTCGCAGCACCAATAGCGCCGACATTTTGAGTTGCGCCGACACCCCTGCCGGCTGCGACGGCTCCCCACGATCCCATCGCCTGCACGCACCTATCCCAGGGCATTGTCATCCTGAGCGTAGCGAAGGATCTCAGACTAGTCCTCACCGCAAGCGCATCCAGCAAATTACAAATCGCGCCCTGAAAAAGTGTAGGGGCGCAGCACTGCTGCGCCCCATGTCCGCACGATTCATAAAACTACTTCACGCTTAGTTTTCAGCCTTACGCATCAACATGTCCAACTACCACCGTCTCCACCCGCGTCCGTAATACCCGCCGCCGTAATAAACCGACACTCCCGGATAGTAATATCCGGGATAAGCCGCGTACGGATACGCATACGCCGGAGGCGGATAGCACGGAGCATCATACCCGCAGGCATAAGGCGCCTGAGCGTACGGCCCCTGCGGCGCATACCCGCCCGCATAACGCGAACCGCGCCGTCCGTAATTGTCATAGTCATACTGCGACACCGGCAAAAACGCTCGCGCGCTCTGCGTCGTGTCCACCGTGACCGCTTCCTTCAGTCGGAACGTCAGCCACGTCTCTGGCGGAATCACCGTCGGCCGTCCGCGCGTCAGCAGCACCGCACCAATTCCCGCCGCCGCTCCCGCACCTGCGCCAATCGCGGCACCGCGCCCCCAATCGGCAATCGAGCCGATCGCAGCGCCGAGCGCCGTCGTGCCACCGATTGCAGCCGCATCCGCCCCGTGCGAAGTCCCGCCCGATCCCTTCCACAATTCCGTCAGAATCGGCCGCGACTGCCCGTCGGCAACCGTCATGTCCGTCAATTCAATACCAAGCTGCGACGTGCCCTTGATTCGTCCAGCCTTCTGGGCGGCCTCCACTTGGCCGACCAACATCTGCCCACGCCGCGCAACAACATACCCGTTCACAACAACCGGCTGTTGCAGCGTCGCGGTCACACGATCACCAATCTGGTTCTGGTCGCTCGACAAATATTCGTTGATCCGTACTGACAAAACAGTTCCAGCCGGAATCGTCAGAGTCGCCGGTGGAGGCGTAGATGGAGCCGCGTTCCGTGAGTAAGGCGCATTCTGCGGCCGTCCGTACGTGTTATTCGGAGCGTTGTACCCGCCGTCGTTATAAGGCCGGTTCGAAGGCGCATTGTTCGTGTCGGGAGCACCGTTCGGCGCATTGGGACCTTCGGCGCGCCCTGCTCTCCTGGCGGCAAATCCTGGTCCGGATCATATTGATCCGGGCTCGGCGCATGCGCCGGTGCTCCGGCTTGGGGTGCGGGATAGTCATTCGCGTACGGTGGCCGGTTCGCATCTTGCGGTGCATACTTTGGCTTCTTCGCCGGAGGCGGTGGCGCCTGATCGGCGTCCTGTTCGGCGGCCCATTCTGCGACGGTGCCGGTGGTTGATCCTGCGGTGCGGAAGCAGCTGGCGGAGGCGCCTGCGCCTGCCCCGAATCGCCCGGCTGACCTTGCTGCTGCGCGTTCGGATCCGGCTGCTGCGATTGCTGATCCGGCTGTTGCGCGTACGTGCTCACCGCCAGCAACAGCGCGAAACTCAGCGCACAAGCCACCCTCGAAATCGCGCTCGAACTCGGCTTCAACTCTTCCCTGCTAGTCCCCGATGCCCTGTTATTCCCCAACGCATATCGAACCATGATTTAGCTCCTCGACCCGAGGCCAGCCATCCAAGCCCTCCGCATGATCCCTTCGATGTGCGGTGGTCCACGCTGGATGCCCGGCATCAGCCTGTGTCCATTAGACTTAGCCGATCCCCAAATCGGCAAAGACACCTGGCCACTCGACTAAACCCGACTCACACCTCGAAAGTTGCGCCTAGACGGGCCTGCAGACAGCGCATCCGCAGAGAAATAGTGCGGCTTTAGCCTTGAATTCGGTGTAATTGAGCGAAGGAAAGAGAAAGAAGGGTGATGGCTCGCCAAACGAGCCGGCGAGGGCCGCAGTCGGCGCCGAGCTTAGCGCGCTTGCGTGCTGTGCTCAAGCATGTCGTTTAGCGCAGCTCGCAAGCTCTGCACTACCAAAAACAAGTAGGACACGCACAGCGGGACTTCGAACGCAGCTCTCAGCAATTGAAAACGCACGTTGGTGACTCCGTTAGGATGTCAGAGTACGTCCCCGGTCCGCGCCCGACCATGGTGCCCGGGGTTCATTCTACTGGTACTGAAGTATGGTTTGAGAGAATACACGAAACCTCAAAAAACGTACCCCCCAAAGTTATCATTCCAAATAATTTTCATGAAATCGACAAGCCTGGCGCGACGTTTCACAGGTCGGGGTACTGGAACCATGCCTCCAACGTTACACGTCGGATACTTCGTTAGTATCGTTGCCATTCATGTAAATACTTACGCTTGCCAGCCTACACGTTGTGGTATGCTCCGCGCCCCAGCGTCGGTATTTCCAACCCGGGAGAGAAAAACCATGAAGCGCCCATCATCGTCGTGCAGGTGATCAACGGTGCCGTTGGAACCCCAGCAATTCCTCTGTTTCCGAAGGCCATCCGCAAATCGCCGTCAACCCGCAAAGCAACGTCTACGTGAGATGGGTCGCGGCAACAACCAGGCGGCGGGACCGCGACCGACAGCGTCGTCTTCACCGCGCTGCCAAACTGTGCGCAGCCCGAAAATGGTTCCCCGCTTCCAGCCCACAATTTCCAGCCCACAATTCCAGCCCAAACAAAAATCGCTGGAGAGCGACATTGTCCCCGTCGCTCTCCAGCGATTGAATTTCAACTCTCAAATACTCCGCGCTAACTCAGCGAACTCCGCGTCTCTGCGTTAGAAGTTTCCTTCTTCCCTTTCGACTTTCAACTGTCGACTGTGGACTTCTTCGCACTACATCTGCCCGTCGATGCCGCCCCACAGATTCATCGTGTTCAACTCTTCCCTGCCCATCGCCTTCAAATACAAAAACAACTGCATGCGGTACGCGGCATACCCGCAGAGCACCATATTCACCATCGCCGCGCCGCGCGTCGTGTCCTGACCAAACATATTGATGTCGCTGCGAAAATCCGCATCCGTCCACGAGGCCACGCACTGCGTCATCTCATCGCTCTGACGCCCGATCGCCGCCACCGCCTGCTCCCAATTCATCTTCTTCGACGCCTCGTCGCGCGGCCCCCAAATCGCGCCCATCGCCTCTTGCGTAAACTCGCCGCCCTTGATCGATTCGGTCATCGCCGGCGCCATCACCGTCATGTACTGCACCAGCTCCAGCACGCTCCGCTGCTTCGCCGACGGCCGGTAGTCCATCTTCGCCGCATCGACCTTGCCGATCAGGTGCACGAAAATCCGCACTTCCTTCTGAAATGCCTCAATCAATTCATCTTTTGTCATGACCATAGTGCCGCGCATCCTACCACCGAATCGCCGGCGCATTATTACGCCAATTGTAAATTCCACCTCTGGACAACGCCGCCGCGCGCGAGTACATTGCCCCTAACGTCCCCTCGATCGCCTGACCATGCGCCGCCCACGCTGCCCGCGCAAGGAGGTTGTCATGCGAATGCCTCACGTTGCCGACCGCTTCTTCCACCGGCACAAGCCCGATCCCAACGATCCCGCGCCGCTCTTCGATTCCGGCATCGGCGACTGGCTGCTCGAACTCACCGCCATCGCGCTGATCGCTCTGATCATCGGCACGATCCTGCGCTGGGCTTACCTCGCCGCCTTCGCGAAGTGACTCGCGACTCGTGACTGGCCGAACGGCTCGACTGAAGTCGTGCCCTGACGGATTCGTCGATCGAATCAGCAATTCTCGCCTCTTTCTTTCTGCGTTGCCAATTTCCATTTTCCTTTTTCCAATTTCCAACGCTACACTCTGCCATCATGCCCACGAAGAAATCGCTCACCGCTGCGCGAACGCGACAAGCTGCTTGCTACACTGAAGTCGCGGTTTGAGAAAAATCCTCACCGGCACAAATCGCTCAGTTGGCCGCCGGTCGCGGCCAAGCTCGAAAAATCTCCCGACAAGCTCTGGTCGCTCAGCGAAATGGAGCGCACCGGCGGCGAACCCGACGTCGTCGTCCTCGGCAACGCCGCCAACGCAACCTCCTCCGCTGGCGAATTCGTCTTCGTCGATTGCAGCGCGCAAAGCCCGGCCGGACGCCGCAGCTTCTGCTACGACCGCGCCGCATGGCAATCGCGCAAGGAAGCCAAGCCCAAAAACAACGCCATCGACGCAGCCGCCGCCATGGGTGCCGAAATCCTCACCGAAGCCCAATACCGCGAACTCCAGCAGCTCGAAGAATTCGACACCAAAACTTCCAGCTGGATTCTTACATCGCCGAAAGTCCGCGAACTCGGCGGCGCCCTCTTCTGCGACCGCCGCTTCGATACCGTCTTCACCTATCACAACGGCGCCGAGTCCTACTACGCCGCCCGCGCCTTCCGCTGCTTGCTCCGCGTCTGAAACTTCGACAGGCGAGAGATTGTCATCCCGAGCGCAGCGAGGTACTCCGCGCCATCGGGCGTTCTTCGCCCGATGAATCCGCTTTTTCTTTTCCTCCCTCGGCGCGACAACCGCGTCCTGGAACTTGCTACCGTCGCGTACCGTTACGTACATAACAATAGTTATATTTTTACTTCTACAGACCTGTGCTACGTTCGCGCTCCCAGCATCATCCGCTGAATCCGCAGAAAGGTAAGAAAACCGAATGTCCTCAATCCCCGCACGCGTAGTCGCACGTCTGTGTCACGCCGTTGCAGTAGCCGTAACCCTGGCAACTTTAACCATCATTACTCTGTCGTTCTCAACTTCCGCCGCAACTCCACCGGCTCCGCCACTCCACGTCGGCCAAGGCATCTTCACCACCAACATAACCAACGTCCGCGCCACCGCCGACGGCACACTCCTCGGCACTCAACCAAAGAACGCCCTCGGCACAATCACCGCCGGCCCGACCTTCGTCTCCGCCGACTCCGCCTGGTGGGTCAAAGTCACCTTCGGCGCCGGCCCCTCTGGTTGGGTAGGAGCCGACATGCTTATCGACGGAGTTCCCCTTCCCCACACCGTGAACATCGGCACCTCAAACAGCCTCACCTCGCTGCTGCTCGACCAGGACGCCAACATCGATATCGCCTATGCGTCCGGCATGGACGCCCAGACCAACACCCTCTACTCCTTCCGCGAATCGACAAATCAGGGCCTGTCCTTTTCCGCGCCCTCCCTTCTCCCGATAACGGCGAACTTCAACTTTATGGCTTCGCCGCAGCCCCAACCATTTCAGATGGCTGCTGAGCGCAACGGCGCTCTCGACGTAGTCTTTGTTTGTCCTACCAACCAGTGCCATCCCCCGGCCAGCTGGGGCGTGCCCGGCGTCGTCATGATCCGCTCCCTCGATCACGGCGCGACCTGGTCTGCTCCCATCCTGCTCGGCATCATACCCACTAACTTGCTTCACCAAGGTAGCCAATCCCCCGTTATCGCCGCATGCGGCGCGGGCGTAACCGTCGCATGGCTCGATGACGGCGTCGGATATAACGCCACCGGCCGCAACCCCAACCCTGAAGCCTTCAACCCCGACCTCTTCATCGTGAACGTCGTCAACGGCGTTCCCGGCGCTCCGATGAACGTGACCGACAGCCCGATGGTCGAAGCATCACCGCAGCTCATCGTGAATTCGCAAGGCACGGTCTACCTTACGTGGACCAGCACGCCGACCACGATCAACAGCTCCGGCCCAACCAGCCTCCTCTTCGCCTCGATCCCCAACTGCGCCGCTGTGGCGCAGTAATCCCAGTTCCACTCGTGGGTGCCGCACCCTCAGCTTTCAGAGGGTGCGGTTTTTGACTTTTTCCCTCCGCTCACCCATCGATCTACTTCTCGCGCGTCTATGATCGTAGCGCGACTTCTGACCAACCAGTGGAGGACAAAATGCCCCGCCTGCTCATCGCCGCCGCTCTCATTCTCGCCGCGTGCGTTCCAGGCTCGGCTCAGTCGCCATCCGCGCCCAGTCGGCGAGTCCCCCACCGGCATAGCCGCCATCGAGGCTTACAAAGGCACATGGAAATTTTCCTCCGTCACGATGACACCGCGGGCAACAAATCCGCCAAAGACGAAAAAATCCTCCGCAACGACTGCTGGCGCAGCGCCGGCTACTACGCCTGCAATCAATTTCTCGACGGCAAGTCGCAAGACCTGATCGTCTTCACCTACCAGCCGGACCAAAACCTCTACACCACCTACATCGTCCCCCTGGACGGAACCAAAGCCTCCTCCGGCACCCTCGAAATCCACGGCAACACCTGGACCTACCCGTGGGAAGTCGCCGACAAAGGCGCCACCGTCTACCACCGCGTCGTCAACATCTTCAATTCCCCCACCTCCATCCAGTTCCGCAGCGAATTCTCCACGGACAAAATCAACTGGACGACGACGATGACCGGCAGCGAGGCTCGCGTTAGCGACTAGGCGATCCCATCCGCTCGCCCGGACACCCATGCTGTCATCCCGAATGTAGTGAGGGATCTGCTGCTTCTTTCCGCTTATCCCTTCCGCCTCCGCTCTTCCTCAATCAATCTCTCCATCATCGAAGGCGGGTAACGAAAATTCGTCTTCTGCAGCTTGCCAAAAACCTCTCTCAACTCCACCAGCCCCGACCGCGAAGCTAAATCCAAAATCCCCAACGTCCCCGTCACGCTCAAACCGCGCTTCTGCGCCACCTCAACTCCTGCCCGTTCATCGATCAACAACAAATCCGCGCGAAGATATTCAGCCAACGCAATCGCTTGCCGCTCGCCCGAATGCAGCCCGCGCAATTCCGCCGAAGCCTCCGCGGCTTCACGCGCCGGAAACACAACCTCCAAGCCACGTCGGCGCATGCTCGATCCATTCGCGAACAACTCGTGGCGTCGCCGCGCGAGTCAGCTCCTCACGAACTCCCGCAGGAATATAAAGATGTCCAAACAGGCGAGGAAGAATCTCTACCGCATCAACCAGAATCAGATAATGCAGCGGCGTCGCGTCAGCGACAACAACGCGCATCTACTTCCCAAATCCCAGCCGCCGCAACGCGGCCCGTTCCCGTTCCAGATCGTCGGCCGAATAACTCAGCCAAACCTCATGCGCCTTCAAAAATCCATCTAACTCGTCGCGCGTAGCAAATCCCAGCAACTTCTGCACCTGCGCCTCGGTAATCCGCCCGGCCTTGTGCTCTTCGGAGCGCAAATGCCTCCAGCGCCCGGCGCGACAACTCCGCCCCCGAAGCCGCCAGCCGCTCCGCCACGTCATCCGGTATATGCAGTGTCAAATCCACGCCCCAATTCTACCGCGAATTCCCAATTTCCCGTTTCCAATTTCCAACTCTCATCCCCACAGACCTAATGCTCCGCGTCCTCCACTCCCTCGGCTACACCGCCACCATCAAATTCCACCGCGCCTAACTCTAACTCGCAACCGATCTTGAATCACGGTTCGAATTCGGCCTCAAGAACCGACCGTTGCGTCCGATAACTCGTTCTATATCGCAAAGTTGAATGACACTTAGCTAACAATATATTCGAGCTAAATAGCCTTTTATAGGCAACAGATGGATAATTTCACCGCCAAGAATCAGCGAGGACCAAAATGAACGACCCAGCCGGATCGAAGTGGCGCAAATGGGATTTGCATGTCCACACTCCCGCGTCACTATTTCACAACTACAAGGGCACCCCTGATCAAGCATGGGAAGTGTTTTTACAAGGGCTAGCAAAAGCTTCCACCGGAATTCAAGGTACTCGGCATAAATGACTACATTTTCGTGGAAGGGCTATCGACGACTGCAAAGGGAAGGGGAGAGCTTCGTAGCTGCAGAACATCGACCTCCTACTGCCGGTTATAGAGTTCCGGCTAGACAAATTTGGCGGCTCGCAGTCGCTCCTGAGAAAAGTCAACTTTCACGTCATTTTCTCCGACGAGGTCGACGTAGATTTAATCGAGAAGCAGTTCATTAACGGTTTGTGGACGCACTATCACCTCAATCCGCAATTTGAATCTGTACGCAATACGTGGAAGGCATTGCCAACTCTCGAAAGCATCCGAGAATTAGGCGAACAGATTATTGATTCAGTGCCACTCACCGAGAGGGGTAAGTTCAAATCGCCCATGGATGAGGGGTTCGGAAACCTCACGTTTCACTACGAACAGATTGTCGAAGCTCTTAATAAGCCATACTTTTCGATCACAAGCATCTGTTCGCCGTTGGGAAAACTGAATGGGCTGCCATCAAATGGAACGACAATTCAATCGCAGACAAAAAGCACGTCATCAATTCTGTAGATCTAGTATTCATCGCAGCCGGAAGTCCGGACGATGCAAACAACGCTAGAACCAAACTCCGCGAGAGTGCCGTCAACCACCACCTATTGGACTGTAGCGATGCGCACGACTTCTCTTTTGCAGATCACAAAGATCGAATCGGCAACTCCTTCACGTGGATTAAGGCTGACACAACATTCTTAGGTTTGCGGCACGCAATTCTGGAATTCGATGACCGCGTCTTCCTCGGAGAAGAGCCCCCTAAACTAGAGAGAGGTCAGGCAAAACCGCACACACTACATCAATGCCATCAACTTTAATAAGGTTCCCGGATCACAACTAAGTGAGAGATGGTTCAGTGGCCGACTGCCCCTAAATCACGATCTTGTCGCAATTATTGGAAATAAGGGCAACGGGAAGAGCGCCCTCGCAGACACGATTGGCTTGCTCGGCAACTCGCAGCAGTATCGTTACTTCTCGTTTCTCACACAGAGTCGATTTCGCGATCCCAAACAAAACAAGGCGAAGGAATTTGAGGCGCAGATTTCATGGGCAAGCGCGGAAGGTAAGCCAAAGAACCTTGACGCATCTATCAGTTCGAGCGAAGTTGAGCTCGTAAAGTACATTCCCCAAAATTTTCTGGAGGAAATCTGTAACAAACCGGACCGCGAACGCGACCGCGATTTTGACCTGGAATTGCAGAAGGTAATTTTCTCACACATCCCTGCAGCCGAAAGACTTGACCAATCATCACTGGAAGCTCTACTGAACTTTAAGACGGTACAGACCGTAGAGCGGATCAGGAGTCTGCGAGTCGATCTTGAACACCTGAACGCGCTTATTGCACATAATGAAGACAAGCTGTCAGTTTTCTACGAAGAAAGCGTACAAGACGCTCTAGTCGCACGCCTCGCCGACCTTGATGCCAATCAGAAAGCAAAACCTATTCCTGTAACCCCACCCCCAGCCACCGACCAAATACCAGACTACGGTGCAATAACGGAAGGGATCGGCACGAACACAAAGCTCCAGTCTCGTTCCTTAGCAAAAAACGATGCTTGAGCTGACACAGGCTGAGAGCGCGCGCGTCGTAACCGCAGTTGACCGCGTGGTAGGCCGAGTCGCTAACTTTGAACGGGCGTTTCAGTCGTTTAGAGAAGGAGTCGACCCTGACCTTGCCAAGCTGGGAGTGTCGTTCGACGCCCTCGTGCAGTTGACAATAAACAAGGATCCACTATTGGCTATCCGCACCGAGGCTGCCCGCGCCCGATCGAAAGCGATCGATCGACTCGACGCGTCGAAATCCGACTCACTACCTGCAGAGCTAAAAGCGACGGAAGAAGAAATCAGTAAGCTTCAGGCTAAGCTCGATGAGCCATCGCGAAAATACCAAGCGTATCTGCAAGAGGTGGAAGAATGGACGCGAAAACAAGAAGAAATCAATGGCGACATTGAAACTCCAGGGTCGTTGTTTTTCTTAAAAGCACAGCTTGACGAGATTGCAACAGTCCCGGATGTACTTGATGGCCTCTACGCAGGGCGCAAAGCAAAGACACGAGAGATCTACGGAGAGATCCTGACCTCGCGACCGAATACCGCGAACTGCACCGAGGCGTGAAAAAGTTTATCGACGAGCACCCGCTGGCAAAAAACCAACTTCACCTGAATTTCGCAGTCTCCATTGATGAATCTAACTTTGAGGAACTGTTTCTTGACAAGATCAACCATGCGGTTTCCGGTTCATTCTGCGGAGTTGCAGAGGGCCAGAGCGGTACTCAACACGATATTGAAAAAACACGATTTCAATGATTGGGCACAAGTCGAAAACTTTCTGGACGAGGTAGTCGAGCACCTACACGAAGACAAGAGAGGGCAGGAACCCAAAAGAGTTGAGGTACAAGACCAGCTTCGTAAGGGGAATGTAGTCCCCACCATGTACGACTACATCTTCTCTCTAAGCTATTTATCGCCCCGCTACACGCTCAAACTCGGAACGAAAGAACTTGCCCAGCTTTCACCTGGCGAAAAGGGTGCCCTCCTACTCATCTTTTACCTGCTGGTGGACCCAGGCCATATACCACTTGTCATTGATCAGCCAGAAGGAAACCTCGACAATCAAACAATGTTTGAACTTCTAGTGCCAAGCCTTAAAGAGGCCAAAAAGAATCGACAAGTCATTATCGTCACTCATAATCCAAATCTCGCGGTTGTGGCTGACGCCGAACAAGTCATCCATACACTTCTAGATAAGCCCAATCAAAATGAGATGGTGTACACCGCAGGTGCCTTAGAGAACCCGGCGATCAAGGCAAAAGTCGTGGATGTTTTGGAGGGCACAAAACCAGCGTTTAGCAACCGCGCTCAAAAGTACGCAGCTGACGGCGTGTGACCTTCTGACAGTTCGAAACGCACGGTCGTCGTTAAAAGCTATGTCGCTAGCCGTTCGAATAACCAATCAGATACCTATTGACAAACAGTAAAATCCGTGCTACCCTGCTTTGTGATCCTCGCATCACAAGCGCCGCAACCGCTTTAAAATCACACTCTTACACTTCCACGAAAGATAACTCCCATGAAATCACACTCTTGCGTAAAAACAGGGGGAGGGGTCCCTCCGTCCTCCGATCCCATCTCCCAAGCCATAACACCGTGCCAACCCGTAACCTCAACACCTGCAACAATTCCCGTCCATGCAACCACTCTCACTCGCTGCCGCCACATCGACCGGCTCGGCCGTCACTGCCGTCTCTTCTCCACCATTCCCGATTTGGAACTGTGCCCCCATCACGCACGCCAGCAACAGAAACGCAAAGAACTACACAACGATAAAAACGCCAACGAACTCCTCGGCGACCTCACAGACTTCTCCACCCCCGACGCCGTCAACTGCGCTCCTCGGCAACCTCGTCCGCCAACTCGCCCGCAAACGCATCCACCGCCTCGACGCCATCGCCATCGCCTACGTCTGCCAACTCCTCCTCGGCAGCATCTCCTCCATGGACCGCCACGACGCCGCCCTCCGCGCCGCCGAAGCCCTCGACTCCGACGACTCCATCCCCGGCCCCCTGATCTTCACCGCTCCGGACCCCATCTCCGACTCCACCAAACTCCCCGTCCCCCCTTCCACCACCGAATCGATCGAAGGCCGAGCATGAAAACGCCCGCCCTACGCATGTTCCAAGAAGTTGTCATCCCGAACGAAGTGAGGGATCTGCTTTGTCTTCCCTTTCAACTTTCAACTGTCGACTGTCAACCTCCTGACTCCTCCACGAATCACGAGCCACGGAACACGAACCACGCTACACGAATAACCCGTTTGACTCCGCATAAGCGAGGGCTATCGTTCCGGCAGCTTGGAAACTCTTCAGGAGAGAGGCGGAACATGATGCGAGTGCGACGGATGGCGATGGGATGGATGGGGATTGCGGGAATCGCGGCGGTGATGGGGATGGCGGCGTGCGGCGGGTCGGAGCAGTCGCCGCAGAATCCGGCGCCGGGGGCGGCGATGACGGCGGACACGCGTGCGGCGGACGAAGAGGCGATTCGCGCGGCCGATCTGGCGTGGTCGAAGGCGGCGGGAGATAAGGATGCGGCGAAGTTTGCGTCGTTTTATGGGGAGAACGCGGTGCTGATGGCGCCGGGGATGGCGGCGGTGAAGGGGCGCGACGCGATCCAGCAGGCGTTCGCCGGGTTGGTGCAGGATCCGAATTTTGCGCTGTCGTTTGCGCCGACGAAGATTGTCGTGGCCAAGGGCGGCGACATGGCGTATGAGCTCGGCGATTTCCAGATGACGACGAGCGAGAAGAAAAAGAAGCCGGAAACGCTGAAGGCGACGTATGTCGTGGTGTGGGGCAAGCAGATGGACGGCGCCTGGAAGGCGCTGGTCGATGCGCCGACGACGACGGCGGATTGAGGAGTTGCGCGGTGGCGCAAGGGTCGTTCGCGAGAGCGAACGACCCTTGCTAGTTTTTGCACGGGCTCGAATGTCGTGGCTGAAGCCACGACCCACAAAGCTTGAGCGACGCGGCGGATGCGGGACATCGAATGGAAAAGTTGGTCGAGCATGTTGATGCTGTCGAAAGCGAAGTTCCCGCTTAAACTAGTGGCGCATGGGATTGCTTTGACGGGGAACGCGAATCAAGCTCGATGCGCGCCGTTAGTTAAGCCTCAGACGCTTCATCGTAGATGGAGTTGTCGGATGTTTGACGGCCTGTCCATGAGCAGGTGAATGTCGTGCTTGTTCGCGGGACGTGAGACGGGAGTCGAATTGGCCGGATAGTTTACGGCGGTGTTAAAATGGGGGAGTTCGCTGCGAGGGACTAAGTATGGCTGGGAAAACACTTTACGAGAAGATTTGGGATAGTCATGTGGTGCATGAGGAGCCGGGAAAGCCGGCTCTTATTTATATCGATCGGCACCTGATTCATGAGGGGACTTCGCCGCAGGCGTTTGCGGGGTTGCGGGCGGAGGGGCGGACGGTGCGCCGGCCGGATTTGACGTTTGCGGTGATGGATCACTCGGTGCCGACGATTTCGAAAGAGCGGCTGCTGCCGATCGTGGATGAGGCGGCGCGGCTGCAGTTTGAGGCGCTGGAGAAGAACTGCAAAGAGTTTGGCGTGCGGCTGTTCGACATGCACAGCGCGAATCAGGGCATCGTGCACGTGATCGGGCCGGAGCTGGGGATCACGCAGCCGGGGCAGACGATGGTTTGCGGGGATTCGCATACTTCGACGCATGGCGCGTTTGGGACGCTGGCGTTTGGGATTGGGACGAGCGAAGTCGAGCATGTGCTGGCGACGCAGTGCCTGGTGCAGTCGCGCTCGAAGACGATGAACATTGTGGTGAATGGGAAGCGGCCGAAGGGCGTGACGGCGAAAGACATCGTGCTGGCGATCATCGGCAAGATCGGGATCAGCGGCGGCAATGGTCACGTGGTGGAGTACAGCGGCGAAGCGATTCGCGGGCTGTCGATGGATGGGCGCATGACGGTTTGCAACATGACGATCGAAGGCGGGGCGCGCGCGGGAATGGTCGCGCCGGACGAGACGACGTTTGCGTATTTGGAAGGGCGGCCGTTTGTGCCGCGCGGCGAAGGAGTTCCAGGAAGCGGTGGAGCGATGGAAGTTGCTGGTGACCGACAAGGACGCGAAGTACGACACGACGGTCACGCTGGATGCGAAGGATCTGGTGCCGCAGGTTACCTGGGGGACGAATCCGGGGATGGTGAGCGGCGTGACGGCGAGGGTGCCGGAGCCGGGGTCGTTTGCCGATCCGAACGATCAGAAGGCGACGGAGCGCGCGCTGCAATATATGGGATTGAAGGCGGGGACGCCGATCGTGGATATTCCGATCGATCGCGTGTTTATCGGGTCGTGCACGAATTCGCGGATCGATGATTTGCGCGCGGCGGCGCATGTGGTGGAGGGCAAGCACGTGGCGCGGTCGGTGAAGCAGGCGCTGGTGGTGCCGGGGTCGCGCGGGATCAAGTCGCAGGCGGAAAAGGAAGGGCTGGATAAGATTTTCCGCGATGCGGGATTCGAATGGCGCGATGCGGGGTGCAGCATGTGCATCGGCATGAATGATGATGTGTTGCCGGCGCATGAGCGGAGCGCTTCGACGTCGAACCGGAATTTCGAAGGGCGGCAAGGGCGGGATTCGCGGACGCATCTGGTGTCGCCGGTGATGGCGGCGGCGGCGGCGATTGCGGGGCACTTTGTGGACGTGAGGGAGTTTGATGTGGCGAATGTGGAGTAGAGGCTGAGAGTTGAAATTGGTTGCAGGTGCTATTGCTGAGATCCTTCGGCGCCCAGGTGACACGAGCGCCTAGAGTGATGACAGATCTTAAGAAAATTTGCGGAGAAACGAATGCAGCCGTTTAGCACACATACGGGGATGGTGATGCCGCTGGATCGGGTGAATGTGGATACCGATCAGATGGTGCCGAAGCAGTTTTTGAAGGCGCTGACGCGCGAGGGGTTTGGGCGGATTTTGTTTTACGACTGGCGGTATTTCAATCCGGGGGAGCGGCCGAATCCGGAATTTGTGATGAATTTTCCGCGGTACAAGGGCGCGAGCGTGTTGCTGGCGCGGGCGAATTTTGGGTGCGGGTCGAGCCGCGAACATGCGCCGTGGGGCGTAAAGGATTATGGGTTTCGCGTGATTCTGGCGCCGAGCTATGCGGACATTTTTTATAACAACTGTTTCAAGAACGGGATTTTGCCGGCCACGCTGACGGAAGAAGAGATCGAGGAGTTATTCAAGCGGACGGAAAAAGAAGAAGGTTATTCACTGACGATCGATTTGCCGAACCAGACGGTCAGCGACAAGCATGGGCTGAAATATCACTTCGACATCGTGCCGTCGCGCAAAGAAGTTTTAATCAAGGGGCTCGACGACATCGGTACGTCGATGCAGCACGCGCACAAAATTGACTCCTACGAAGGCGCGAACAAACATCTGCATCACGCGACGATGCATACGACGGTAGACGTGAAGCACTACGCGGAAAAGAACTAAGAGCGAGCAGCGGCTTCCCTGCCGCTGCTTGGCGAGCGCGAGACGGCGCTTCTTTCGAAAAATCACCCTCAGCTTTTGAGAAACGTCGTCCGTGTTGGCGGATGTCGGTGGATGTGTGTCTGGCATGGCCCGGTGCCCCGATTCGAACTCAACTCAAAAATTTCAGAAGAAAAATGCAGGCGGCCAGGATGACGAGGACGAACGGAAGGCCCTTCCAGCGGGATTGATCCCTGTAAGAATCCGACCGAACCATTTCTGTTCCCCCCGAAACATCCCCGAAGCGACTGCCGCTCGCATAGGCAGGACGCGAATACAGGCGGCACCGGGGTCCCAGTCGACTGCAGGTAGGGGGGAAGGTAGTCAAAGTGCAGGGATAAGACCTGACCGAAAAGGGAAGAAAATAGGAAATCGAGGAGGCTCGGGGTATACTTCGCGACCAAGTCCCCCGGACCCTACCTAAATGTACGTTCTCGGAACGGCTTATCTAGACACGGAAAAGCAGCTGCTGGTCACGGCAGAGCGCACCGTCGCGCTGCAACGGAAGCCCTACCTGGTATTGCTACACCTGATCGAAAACCGTCACCGGATGATTACACGCGAGGAGTTGCTGCAACGCTTCTGGGATGGGCAAGAGGTGTATGACCAGAGCGTCAGCAAGGCGATTGGGAGCATTCGGAAGGCGTTTGGGGAGACGAAAGAGAGTTCGAGGTTTATCGAGACAAGGTGGGGTGGCGGATATAGGTATGTGGGGCCATTTGGGGTGCAAGAGGGTGCGGCGGCGGTTGAGCTGTCCAGCTCACGGATCGAGAGCAGGGTTCCGGTTGAGATCGATGACGAGCCAGCATCTAGCGGGCCGGATGATTTAGATAAGGATGATCGGAGTTCAGCCGGCGTTTCCGAGGTCGCGGGGAGAATAGCGGCTGCCGATCCTGAACCGAAAAATTCGAAACGGACGCTGCGGGTTTATTTGGTGGCGGCGGTGCTGACTGTGGCGGCGGTTTTGGGGATTGTCGGCGTGGAGCGGTGGAAGCGGGCGACAAAGATTGAGGCGGCGACGGCGGCTTCGTATGAAGACCGGACGCGGTCGGTGGCGGTGCTTCCCTTTCGCGTGGATCAAGGCGGGGCGGAAGATACGTATCTGGGACTCGGATTTTCGGATGCGATTGCGGACCGGCTGAAGACGGTGGAACAACTGACGGTGCGGTCGTCTTCGACGATTCGAACCGTGTTAGGCACGGAAGCGGATGCGAAGGCCGCGGCGCAGAAACTGCGGGTGCAAGCGATTGTGGATGGTTCGCTGCATCGCGAGGCCGGGAAAATTGTTGTGAAGGTTCGAGTGCTCGAGCCATCGGGCGCGGAAACATGGTCGCAAACGTTCAGCGCGAACAACGAAAATATTTTCAGCGCGGAAGATTCGATTGCGAAGCAGGTGTTGACGGCGATTCTGCCACGATTTCAGGGCGCGCCGGCGAAGACGCCTTCGGCTGGTCCGGAGACCGCGAAGTACGACGCGTACGAGAGATACATGAAGGCGGAATTTTTTGCGACGAACCGGAGCCGGAGTTCGCTGACGAAAGCGGTGGGGTTGCTGGAAGAGGCGATCACGATCGATCCGAATTATGCGCGGGCGTATGCGGCGCTGGCGAATTGTTACCAACTGATTGGATTTTACGAATATCTGCCGCCGTCGGAGGCGTATCCGAAGGCGGAAGAGGCGGCGCGGAAGGCGATGTCGCTGGACAGTTCGAACTCGGAAGCGCACGTGGCGATGTTGTCGGCGCTGACCGATTACGAGCACGATTGGGTGGGCGCGGAACGCGAATTCAAGGCGACGGTCGCGGTCGATCCGAATTACGCGTCGGCGTATCAATATTTTGGATTTGCGTTGTTGGGGATGGGGCGCGGCGAAGAGGCGGTGACGGTCGCGAAACGCGCGCAGGAATTGGATCCGGTGTCGCCGAGCGTGCAGACGTCGCTGGCGTGGGCGTTGTTCTTGATGCGGAGGAATGAAGAATCCGTGCGGGAGTGCAAACGGGCGTTGGAGCTTTATCCGGATTTTATTCCGGCGCATCAGTTGCTGGGGCTGGTTTATGGGCAGATGAATGACGGGAACGCGGCGCTGGCGGAATTCAGCGAGGCGGAAGCGTTGGAGCGGGACAATCCGGTGACGCTGATTTTGATGACGTCGGAACTTGCGAGAGGTGGGAAGAAAACGGAAGCGAGGCAGGCGCTGCAAGGGGCGCTGGCGCGTCCGGGCGGGTCGGTTGTTCCGGATTATTATGTTGCGGCGAGTTGGGCGGAGATTGGGGATAAGGCCAAGGCGATGGAGTCGTTGAAGCGGGCGGAGCAGCATCATTCGAATTGGCTGATTTATTTGCCGTATGATCCGCGGTTTGATGGGATGAGGGCGGATCCGGCGTTTCGGGCGGCGTTTGGGAAGAGCGGGATGCCGGATGGGGTTGCGGTGGCGGCGCGGAAGTAGAAACAAAATACAAAAGAGATGCGGGATAGGTCGTGCGGACTTGGATGGATTTTTGGTGCTCAGGTCAACGGCGTGGTGTGGGCGGACGATTGGTGGCAAACGGATAGGTATGGGTTGAGTTGAATTTAAACCCCGCGATCTGGGAAGCGATCGCGGGGACAGGGTGATTGAAACGACCGTGATGGTCGTGGTGAGTTGGGTGAGGTTAGGTCTAAACCCGCACCCTTGAAGAGCTAAGGGTGCGGCACCCAAAATGCCGACTGCGCGAAAAAAGACGGCGGGACGCCCTTCGAAGCTCAGGGCAAGCCGGCGCTACAAAAGACGGTGATTCGGCGCTAGAGACGCCACCACATTTCGAAATAGATGCGGCCTTCGAAGACGGGTTCGGGGGATTCGGGGGCGGCGGGGGCGCCGAGGAGTTCTGCGATGAGGATTCCACCTAGGACGAAGGTGGCGCCGACGATGGAGCGGGCGTTGAGGCGTTCGCCGATCACGAGGTAGGAGGTGATGACGGCGAAGACGGGTTCGAGGGTGAAGATGATGGCGGCGTGGCTCGGGGTGGTGTATTGCTGGGCCCAGAGCTGGATGGAGAAGGCGGCGGCGGTGGCGAAAATCGCGCAGATGGCGATGCCGAGGAAGAGTTCCCTGCTCGCGTCGAAATGAATCGCCTCTCCACCGGTGGCGGCCAGGAAGCCCGTGGCGAACCAAGCGAGCACAGCGGACGCGGCGACCTGTAGGACGCTGAGAGCACCGTGGGAATGACGCTGCGTGTAATCTCCGACGAGGATGATGTGGACGGCGTAGAGAGCGGCGGCGACGAAGGTGAGGATGTCGCCGCGATTGAGGCGGGCGAGGCCTTCGACGGGAACGGTGAGGAAGTAGAGGCCGACGACGGCGCAGAGCGCGCCGGCATATGCCCATCGGGCGAGACGTTTTCTCCAGAAAATCGCGAGGAGCAGCGGGACGAGGACGACGCTGGAGCCGGTGACGAATCCGGATTTTGCGGGGGTGGTGTAAAGGAGGCCCGCGGTCTGGAAGGCGTAGCCGCCGAACATGAAGAGGCCGAGAGCGGTGCCGGCGAGGAGTTCGTCGCGGGTAACGGAGCGCAGGGCTTTCGCGCGGTAGGCAGCCATTAAAGCGGCGGCGAGCGTGAAGCGAAAGGCGAGGAAGATGAAGATGCCGGCGTGGGAGAGAGCGTTTTTTACGACGACGAAGGTGGCGCCCCAGAGGAGGGTGCAGAGGACGAGGGCGAGGTCGGCTTTGATGGAGGCGGGTTGAGATGAGGAGGGAGAGTTGATGGTGGGTCGACGCGCGGGGCGTGCCTCCGAATGAGGCGTTAGATTAGCGGGGGTGGGTGGTGGATGCAATGTTGCGCGGATGGAGCGATTGCTGCGCGGCTGGACGAAAACTGCAGACTCGAATCTTGTGATTCATCACGTGATGGAAGTGTGGATCAGTTTTGCGCCGGGGTCCCTCCACTGCGCGCGCCGACACGTTCGCAGGAGCGAACGCGAAGAAAAGGCGTCGGCTCGCTCCGGTCGGGATGACACGTGTTTTGAGTTTTCGGCGCCGTGAAGAGGCGACTTGATTCTGAAATTTGTCGGGTGAAAGAAAAGCGGGAAGGGCTTGGGAGCCCTTCCCGCTTTTCGGTGGTGGTGGTTTGTTTTTTTCGACCTGGTGGAAATCGTGGGCGCGTGGTTCGCGCGGAATTTCGGAGCGGCGACGAAGTCGCTGCTCGGTGTTGTGTTTTCTACGACAGCGCCGTGCGCTGTCGTAGAAACATAGCCACGAACACGCCCTCCTATTTGTTCAACTTCGCTTTCGCCGACTCACCGCGTTAAGTCGCCGGAACGCGGCTTGTGGGTGAGCGCTGCACAGGCGGAAGCCTGTGCAGCGCGGTCCACATTCGCCAACTTCGCCCGGAGCGATGGGCTCCGCGGAGCGGAGCCCATCGCGGCCGAGTGACCTGGTGGCTAGAAGCGGATGCGAATACCGAGCTCAATCGAGCGCGGCGCGTTGACCTGTGACGACATCACACCGAAGCTCGCCGGATTGCTGAGATCGAGGCTGGGATCGCCGAGTTGGTCGTGATTCAGCACGTTGGTAAAGATGGAAGTAAATTCGGCGCTGAAACGCTCCGTGATGTGAATGTTTTTCTTCACCTGGAAATCCATATTCCAGAAGGGCATGCCGCGGAATGGGCCGGCGCCGCCGGTGTTTTCGTCGAGGCCGAGAATGGGGTTGCGAAGGTTGTTCCAAACCGCGACGGGATTGGCAAACATATTGACGTCGCCGTTGGTGCCCACCGGGTTGCCAGCGTTGTCGAGGCCGCCGGTCACGCCGTTGTGACGGCTGCTGGTGATACCTGCGCGGCTGGTGACGATGCCGTTTTCGCCGGGAATTACGGCGAAATTGACGCCGTCGCCTTCACCGAAGGCCTGCGCATCGCCGTTCAGAGTGGAGAGCTGAATCGGGAGACCGCTGGCAGCGGTGAAGATGGGAGCAAAGGTCCAGCCGCCGAGAACGCGACCGAGGAACCCATGCTGCCCGCGGAACCACGGCGGTTCATAGAGCAAGAAGATGTTGTAGACGAATTTGCGATCGAACGGCTGGAGACCGTAGCCGTTGCGCAGGTTGAAGGGATCGGGAACGGTCTGCTGGCTCGTGGCCTGAACGGTAGCCTGCGTGCCGAGCGCTTTGCCCCACGTGAAGTTTTGCTGCATCGTGAAGCCGTGCCAATTGGACATTTTCACGGTGACGAATGCGGCGTTGTAGTTGCCGTAGCCGACGCTGGCGTTGATGCCGACGCCGGAGGTCAACTGACCTTGCGCGCCGAGGGGATTGCCAGCGATCGGTGTGTTCATCATGGTGCGGGCAAAGTTGAAGCCGCCGTTGTCGAGGTCGCTCCAGAGATTCCAGACGGACTGTGTACCGAGAGCGTCGGCTTCTTTGGAAACCATGGCAGCGGTGCAACTCGCGAATCCGTTGCAGAAGCCGGTGCCTGCTAGAGCGGTCTCAAAGAATGGTTGAGGCTGAACGGCACCAGCATTCTGTGCGCAGTTCGGTCCGGAGGTGCCGCAGTACTGTTGCTCGACGGCGGCGTAGGCTTTGTCGAAGCGCTGGCCACCTTGAGTCATCATGTACGGCACGACGTTGATGTTGATCGGCTGATATTCGTTGACGATGCGGCGGCCGATGTAGCCGACTTCGACCATGACGCGCGTGTTGATCTGGCGCTGAATGGTGAGGTCGAACTGATCGGACTGGTTGGGTCGGAAGTTCGGATCAAGTGCTTCGCCTGCGCCGGCCGCGATCGCGTTGATGCCGGGGAAATCAGGTTGAGGCAAAGTTGCGCTGGGCGCGGGGATCGGGGCGGTGTTTCCGTCAACGCCGATGCGGAAGGCAGTGAGCGGATTGCCGGCGCCGCAGGTGCCGTTGGCAAGAGCTCCGCACTGGACCGGCTGGATCAAACCCGTGCCGAGCAGTGGAACGAGAACGAGGTCAACGCCATTGAGACGGCCGAAGATGCGGCTGTAGCCGCCGCGAACGACGGTTTTGCCGTGGCCGAAGGCGGAGCCGAGGAGTCCATCGCTGAATTGAGGATTCCAAGCGACCGCGACACGCGGACTGAATCCACCGTAGAAGGGATTGTAGGGATATTTCTGACCGGCACCGGTGTTGCCGACGAGCGCGAATCCGACGGTCGGGTTGTAGACCTGGCCTTGGAGCGCGGCGTTTTCGCGTTGCTTGAGGTAGGTCATGGTGTCAACGGGCTGACCGACTGCGTCTACGAACTCGACCTGGCGGCCCTGCTCTTCGACGGGAGGCATTTCGAGCGCCCAACCGAGACCGTAGGTCAGGGTGATGGACGGCTTTACGCGCCAGGAGTCGGAGAAGTAGACGTTGTAGAACGGGATGGTGCTCTTGTCCTCGGCGGGAGTGAGCGGAGGATTTAGAGTCAAGTTCGCGCCTGTGCGAGTGAACGCGGTTTGAGCGATGGAGACGATGCCGAGCGCGGCCGCGTAATCGCGACCGAAGGCGCTTGCCGAGCTGGTCGGAACGCCCGCGGGAAGAACGCTGGTCATGTCGATACCGGCACCACTGCTGGTGCCGAGTTGATAGACGGGCTGGTAGTTGATGCCGCCGCCGTTGTCGGTGCGCTGGTGGAAGTCCCAGTTGCGCTGATAGGTGCCGCCGAATTGGAAGAGGTGATTCCCTTTCAGCATGCTGACGTCGTCGCGAAGCATGGTGTCGTGGCCATCCCAGAAGCGCGTGCGGACGCTCTGGGTGTTTACGTTGTAAGGCGTGAGAGCGAAGCCGTTACCGGCGCTGAGTTCGCCCAAAGGCTCGAGCGCGCCGCCCAGACCGGCGATCTGGGGAGGGCTCGCTGCCGAACCCCAAGACCAGTAGTTACGCAGGAAGCTGAAGTGGAAGTCGTTGGTGGTGTTGTTGGTGATGTTGGTGGTGAGGGCAGCGACCAGGAACCAAGGAACCTGGGGGCGGTTGGAGAGTGAAGTTGGAGTGCCGAGCGAGCCTCCTCCGAGAAGGCCGCCGACGTCGTACTGGCTGTCGGTGACGCGGGACAGCTTGTAGTAGCGATAGCTGGCCATGAAGTGCCATTTTTCGCCGAAGTCGTGATCGAGGCGGGCGACGCCGAAGTTGTCGCTTTGTGGGATGGCCATGTTGCCGGTGAAGGCGGCGACGTTGCCGAGCCCAGCTTGCGTCACGTCGCAGCGGGTGAGGCCGTTGCAACCGGAGACGTTCGGCTCGGGCATGAGCTTCCACAAAGCTTGAACGGTGGGATTGATACCCAGGCCGCGTGGATCGAGCGCCGAACCGGGATAGGTGACGCCTTGGTAGGTGACAGCCGTGGGATTCAGGTTGTAGTAGGTGCCGCCGAAGTACAGCAGACCGAGGCGCATGGAGTCGGTGGGCACGTTGCGATTGATCGTTTCCGAATTGGGAAAACGGAGGCCTTGATAGTTGGCGAAGAAGTAGGTTTTGCCGCCGAGGATTTTCTTCGGGATGATCGGACCGCCGCCGGCTGCGCCGAAGCGAGAGTAGTGAAAGCTCGGGACGGGGGTGCCGGAGGCGTTGTTTTCGAACGTGTTCGCGGACCAGTTGTTGTCGAGGTAATACTCGTAAACGGTGCCGTGCCACTGGTTGGTGCCGCGCCTGGTGACCATCGAAACCTGAGAGCCGGCGGAAGAGTTGAAGTCGGCGGTCTGGTTGGTGGTGCTGACTTTGAACTCTTCGAGTGAGTCGATTGGGGTCGGCATCACACCGGTGGGGCCGCCGCCGGGATTGCCGGTGGTCTGTTTGGAGATCAGACCTCCGGTGACGTCGCCGGCGAAGCTCGGCGTGTAGATGTTCATGCTGCCGTCCATATCGTTGGTGTTCTGGCCGCCATCGAGTTGGAAGGAGTTTTGGTCATAGACAGCGCCCGCGACGGAACCGTCGGGCGCGACGCCGGGTTGCAAGGTGACGAACGTGGAAGCGTCGCGGCTGATGCTTGGCAGAGCATCGAGGGCGGCGCCGCTGACAGTGTTGCCGATGGTGGCGTTGGCGGTCTGCAACTCGGCGTTGGTGGCGGTAACTTCAATCGTTTCGGTGACGGAGCCGACTTCCATGCGGATGTTGACGGTGGAGGTGACGTTGACCTTCACCTCTTGGGCGATAATTTTGGTGGCGCGAAAACCGGTTCGGGTAGCAGAAAGCGTGTAGGAGCCGGGAGGAACGTTGCCGAAGATGTATTGACCGTCGTCGTTCGCTGTTGTGCTGCGACTGACGCTGGTTGAAGCATCGATGATAGTAACGGTGGCACCGCTGACGGCTGCGCCCGACGGATCGGTCACAACACCGTTTAGGGTGCCGGTTGAACTGGATTGGCCAAATGAGTTTGTTGCAAGGAGAAGAAGCACGAGGCAACTGAGGACACCAATGCAAATAGACCTGACCACACGCCTGGTAAAGGGCATGCCCACCACCTCCGAGTCAAATTTTCAAAAGGACCCTGGAAACTGCCGGCAACCGAGAACACTTGGGGGCTGTATAGAACTGTGTCGAGACAATGTCAATAAGGAAGTTGACGAAATATTTACATGCGGTTGATTGACGATGTAGATAGACGTGAGGTTGGAGTTAGAAAACGGGATATTTTATTAACTGTCGTTGCTTGACAGGGGCGTACCGGGACCGCAAATTCTTTGGATTATGGCTGGGAAAACGCGAGTTCGGATGGCGGGTGCGGCGTTAGCGGCGGGTGCTTTGGCGGCGAGCCTGGCGTGTTTCGCGGGATCGGCTCGCGCGGGAAACTCTCGAGCCGGCAGGGCGCAGAAGACTTCCACGAACACGGTAGCTTCTCCGGCTCCTACCGCGGCTAGCTGGACGGAGGTGCGAACATCGCACTTTGTCGTGTCGAGTGATGCAGGGGAAGCGGCGGCGCGGGGCGTGGCGCGAGATTTCGAACAGATTCGGGCGCTGTTTCACGCGACGTTTCCGGAATGGCGGGTCGATCCGGCGCAGGCGATTCGAATCATCGTGGCGCGCGATGAAGCTTCGATGCGTGTGATCACCCCGGATGAGTGGGGCGGGCCGGAGCATGTGCGGCCGACGGGAGTGTTTCACACCGACGGCGAGAAGGATTACATCGTCTTGCGGCTCGATGCCGAGGGCACGACGGCGTTTCACACCAGCTATCACGAATACACGCACTCATTGCTGTATATGAATTTTCCGCGCTTGCCGCTTTGGGTTCGCGAGGGAGTGGCGGAGTTTTTTGGCAATTCCCTTTTGAGCGAGGCGAAGGCGACGACGGGTACCGCTGATCGCGGGCACTTGTTTATTTTGTCGAAGAACGAGTGGTTGCCGATGGAGACTTTGTTTCAGGTGACGGAGACGTCGCCGTATTACAACGAGAAGAATCCGGCGTCGGTGTTTTATGCGGAGTCGTGGGCGACGGTGCATTACTTGTTACAGGATCCGGAAGCGCGCCGGGCGGAATTGTTTAAGAAATATTTGGCGGCGTGGGATGCGGGCGCGGATGCGGTTGCGGCGGGGCAAAGGGCGCTCGGTGATTTGAATACGTTCGAGCAGTCGGTGAAAAAATATGTCGGGCAGGCAAATTGGCGACCGGGGGTCGCACTGCCTGGTTTGACAGGATTGGAAGAAGCTTCGTGGAAGACGCGCTCGATGGCGCCGGCGGAGGTGCTGGCTTTGCGCGGGGATTATTTCACGCACCGAGGGATGGTTCATGAGGCGAGACCATTGTTGGAGGAAGCGGTGAAGAGCGGACCGGAGATTGCGGTGACGCACGAGGCGCTTGGGTTTTGTTATTTGCGCGACGGAGAGTTCGAGGGGGCGCAAGAGGAGATGCAGCGTGCTGTCGCGCTGGGATCGGACGACTTCGTACCGTATTTCGTGCTGGGGTCGCTGGAACTGCGAAATGCGCTGGCGACCGCGAACGACGTTGACGATGCCCGGAAGAATCTGGAGCGGGCCGCAGAATTGAATCCGAGGTATGCGCCTACCTTCGAGGCGCTGACACAGGCGTACTCGAGTTCGACATCGACACAGGCGAAGGCGCTGGAGGCGGCAGAGACCGCAGTGAAGTTGGAACCGGAATCGCGCAACTATCGAATGCTTTTGGCGTACGCGTTGCTGAACAACGGACGGGTGGAAGAGGCTCGTGCCGTGGCGGAGAAGTTGAAATCAGGGGCAAAGTCGCCAGAGGATGAGCGAATGGCGAAGTCGGCGCTGGAAGCGATTGCAGAAGAGGAAGAATGGGAGAAGTCGGGAGTGACCGAAGGAGTGACGCGCGATTTTTCGCCGCCGGGAGAAAGCGCGAATGCGACGGGCGCATCGAGTCAGCCGGAAGGGGCGGCAGCAGGCGGCACGGTGGTTTCGGGACGGCAACTGCGGCCGCCGGACTGGATGGCGGTCGAAGGATTGATTGCGGCGATCGATTGCGCGCGGAGTCCGGAACTGACGATGACTTTCAACTTACCGCGCGGGCCGATGGAGCTTCATGCGAAGGATTTTGGAGCGGTTTCGGTGAGCGGGCCGAGTGCGGCTTCGGTACCGACGATTGCGACTTGCAAGGAATGGGCTGGGCGGAAAGTGAAAATTTGGTTTCGAATGGCGCAGGGGCAGGGGTTTTTGGGCGAGATCACGAAAATCTATTTTTACTGATCGATCTTTGCAGACACTCCCCCGAGTCAAGTTAACCAGTGATTCGTTTTACTCCCAGCCAGAGAGCAGCTCCGACTATGGCTATCGCGACGCCAATAATGAGCCGATTTCGGGGCGTCGTGGACCGAAGCAGCGTGTAGATGGGCACCGGAGAGGAAAGCAGACTCCCCAAGGCCCAAAATACAAACACCACTTTGAACATCACGCCTTGCTTGAACGCATCCATCCCCAGATTGGCGGCCAGGCCACTGACGATCAAAGAAACGACCGCCAACTGCCATGTGACGAGTCTGAAAGTCCTAGAGAGCACGATGGCGCAAGGGAGCACCAGCGCACACCAAAGCAAGAAGAAAATCCCCGCGGCACCGTAGATGAGGTGCAGGAATGAGACGGCGAGAACGAAGAGTGGCCCTTGCACCACCGCCAAAACAAAAGCCAAGCGGTCACGCGTGCGGTCGTTCATAGGCATCGTTTCCCCGCCGATCACGAAGACTATGCAGAACACAAGACTATGGATTCGCCGCAGTGCCGACGCAGCCCGGCCGGTCGAAACGCATCGAGAATCCGAGATTACCAATCATTGTGATTGGTAGACGGTGCGGCCGGCGACGACGGTGCGGAGGACTTTGGTTTTGGTGTATTCGCTGGGCGGGATTTTGGTGATGTCGGCGCTTAGGATGATGAAGTCGGCGTATTGGCCGTTGACGAGCGCGCCTTTTCTTTCCTTCTTCAAATTGAGCGTAGGCGGAGCCGGTGGTGTAGGCGCGGATGCATTCGTCGAGCGAGATTTTTTCCTGCGGCTGCCAGCCGCCCGCGGGGCCGCCGTCGGGAAGTTCGCGCGTGACGCAGGCGTAGAGGCCACGCATCGGATTGATGGGCTCGACGTCGTAATCGGTGCCGAAGGCGAGATGCACTTTGTTTTTGAGCATCGTGTTCCAGGCGTAGGCGCCTTTGATGCGATCGGGGCCGACGCGCGATTCGGCCCAGCGCATGTCGGTGGTTTGATGCGAGGGCTGCATCGATGCAATGACATTGAGCTCGGCGAAGCGCGCAAAATCGGCTGGCGCGACGATCTGTGCGTGCTCGATGCGATCGCGGCGGTCGCGCTTGGGGTTGGCCTTGGCGACGGCCTCGAATGTGTCGAGGGCGATGGTGTTGGCGCGGTCACCGATGGCGTGAAAGGCGAGCTGAAAGCCGGCTTTGTCGCGCTCGATCGCCATTTGTTTCAGCTTGGCGGGGTCGATGGTCATGATGCCGCTGGTCGATGGGTCGTCGGAATACGGCGCGGCCATTGCGGCGGTGCGCGAGCCGAGCGCGCCGTCGGTGACCATTTTCAATGCTCCAGTTTTGAGCCAAGGGTCGGTAGTGCCGCCCTCGCTGCGCATGTTTTGCAGATCTTCGAGCGCGTTGGCGAAATGAAGCCACTCGGTAATGCGTACGGTGAGCTTGCCTTCGTCTTTCAGGGTGCGATAGACGAGAAAATCTTCCCACTCGGAATTGTCCTGCGCTGAGGTGACACCGTTTTTTGCAAGATCGGCGAGTACGAGTTCTATGCCACGGCGGCGATCGGCGGCGCTGGTTTCGGGGACGTATTGCTGAACGAGGCCGATCGCAGAGCCTTCGAGCAGCATGCCGGTGAGTTCGCCGTTAGCGTCGTGTTCGAATTCACCGCCCTTGGGATTCGGCGTTTCTTTTTTGATGCCGGCTTGTTCGAGCGCGAGCGAATTGGCGATCGCGACGTGGCCGGAGATGTGAACGAGAAGTACGGGGTTCTTCGGGCTGACGGAGTCGAGCTGCTGGCGCGTCGGAAATTTTTTGTCGGGCCAGAGCGTGTGGTCCCAGCCTGAGCCGACGATCCACTCGCCTTCCTTGTGAGCGGCTACGGCGGTGGCGATGGCTTTTTGTAATTCCTCGATGCTGGCGACGCCGTTGACGCGAACGGCGAGCATGTCCGCGCCCGCGCTGCCCATGTGCACGTGAGCGTCGTTGAAACCGGGCATGACGAATTGATTCTTTAGCTGGATTGTTTCGACGTCTTCACTGGTGCCGCATTCGAGCATGATTTGCTCGATGCCGCCGATGCAGACGATTTTTCCTTCGCGAACAGCCATGGCGGAGGCCCAAGGATGCGCGGGATCGTTGGTGTAGATGCGACCGTGAAGATAAATCGTGGTGTGAGGTGGCGGCGGAGGAGCTTGTGCGGATACGAATGAAACTGCAGAGAAAATTGCGGCGAGAGCTGCGATGCAACGGCTCGTGATTGTGAAGATGAATCTGGCGCTGTTGAAAAATCTGCGAGACGGAGCGGGTGACGTCTCTTGATTCATTTTGATTTTTCCTCCGCGAGTCCGGAAACGCCGAGCAGGGTAAGGAGTGCGCGTTTGAGTCCCATTTCACGGCCGGTGGGCTCGTACCACTCTTGCAGCGAGTGAGCGCCGCCGCCGGTGCCGCCAGCGCCGATCGAGATCGCCTCAATTCCCGCGGCGAGCGGGATGTTTGCATCGGTCGAGGAGCGTTCGACACGCGACTGATTGCCGACGTAGTCGTCAGCAGCGCGCAGAGCGGCGAAAAGTTGCGAATTCGGTGAGAGTTCACCGCCTGGGCGCGTGCCGAGGACGTCGATTTTCCACTCGAGCTTCCCTTTCGAACGATCGCGCGAGGATTCCATTTCGTCCCGCGCGCCAGCGGCGATGGATTCGCGTAGAGCGGATTCGAGCTTGACGAGTTCGTCTTCGCTTTCGGAGCGAATATCGACTTTCAATTTTGCTTCGTAGGGAATCGAGTTGACGGAAGTACCGCCTTCGATCTGGCCGAGATTGAAGGTTGTGCGCGGACTCGCCGGAACTTTTGTGTTGATGAAACGGATCGAGCCGCGAACAAGCGCGTTGATGGGATTGGGCATGCCGAAATCGGACCAACTGTGGCCGCCCGGGCCGGTGATTTGCACTTCGAGGCGGCGCGAGGCGAGGGCTTTGGTGGTGACGTGATCGGTGCCGGAGCCGTCGAGCACGACGGCTGCTTTCAGGTTCGCGTGATATGTATCGACAAGCGCGCGCATGCCGCGGAGATTGCCTTCGCCTTCTTCGCCAACGTCGGCCACGAAGAGAATCGTGCGGCGCGGCTTGATGCCGGCTTCGTGAATGGCGCGCGCGATGGCGATGAGGCCGGCGAGGCCGGTGCCGTTGTCGGAGATTCCGGGAGCGCTGAGGCGAACGCCGTCGCGGCGGACTTTTACTTCGGTGCCGGGCGGAAAAACGGTGTCGAGATGCGCGGTGAGCATCACGATTTCTTTGTCGGTAGCGCCGGGGAGTTCGCCGATGACGTTGCCAGTTTTGTCGATCGAGACGTCGAGACCGCATTCGGTCAGCAAACTCTTGACGGCCTCGGCTCGGGCGATTTCCTGAAACGGAGGCGCGGGAATTTCGGTCACGTGGATTTGCTGGTCGTTGATCCAGTTGAGATTGCGCGAAAACCAGTTGAGGGCCGCGCGGACTTCGGGGCTTTCGGTGACTTGGCTGGCGTGAGCGGCGCGATGCGACGCGCCGACGGTGCGAACGGGCATGATCGAAAGGATAACGCAAAGAAGGAGATGTTTCACCGAGGAGTTCCGGAACAGAGCAGTGTGATTTTAGGATGTGATCGAGAAATTTTGGGAGTGAAAGGAAAGAGGGGTAGAGCAAACCGGATCGATCTTGCGGACATGGGGCGCAGCAGTGCTGCGCCCCTACACAGAGCAGATGACGGCGCGACTGAGAACGGGGTCAACATTGGCACAGTGCTTCGATTTCGGCGTCGGTGAGGACTCGCGCGGATTGTTTGGCGGCGGCGAGGATGCGATTCACTTTGTCTTCGTCAGCGGGGATTTTGTGGCTTTCGAGCCAGAACATCACGTTGGATTTGCCGCTCATCGGGCCGATCTCGATGATTTGGTCGAGTCCGAAGAGACTCGATGGGACGCCGCTATAGACGATGTCGGCGAGGGCTGGATTGCTGTGGAACGCCTTCACGATTGCGGCGGCATGTACGCCTGTGGCGGTGCGGAACGCGTCGTGACCGATAACCGGATAATTTGGCGGGATCGTAGTGTGCGTTGCGACGGCGACTTTTTCGCAATATTCCTTGAGACGCGACAGGTCGCGATCGATCAGGCCCATCAGGCGGAGATTGACCAGCATGAGTTCCATCGGTGTGTTGCCAACGCGTTCGCCGAGAGAATTTGCGGCGCCGTGGATTTGATTTGCGCCGCCGGCGATGGCCGCGAGCGAATTGGCCACTGCGAGACCGCGATCATTGTGGCCGTGCCAATCGACGCGGATGTTTTGCCCGCTTGGTTTGACGATTTCATCGACGGCAAATTTGATCAGGTTGTAGGCGCCTTGCGGCGTGGCGTGGCCGACAGTGTCGCAGAGCACGATCGCGCGCGAGCCGTTGTTGATGGCGGTGGAGTAGAGGCGCTTGACGGTTTCGCGATCGGTGCGAATCGTGTCTTCGGTAACGAACATCGACGGCAAGTTGTGTTCGACGACGAACTTGACGGCTTTTTCGGTGGTGCGTTCGAGGTGATCGACGGTCCAGTCTTCGACGAGGCGGCGGATCGGGCTCGAGCCGAGGAAGGTTGCGGCTTCGATGGCGATGCCGACGCGCTGCGAAATTTCTGCGATGGGGCGAATGTCGGCTTCGACGGTGCGCGCTGCGGCGTTGGGGCGGATTTTGAGGCGATTGGTCGCGATTTCGCGTGCAAGGGCTTCGGTGTGCTCGACGGCGCGGGGACCGGCTCCAGGTAGACCGATGTTGAGCGATTCGATGCCGAGCGATTCCATCAGGTGGAGGATTTCGATTTTTTCGTCGATGGTGGGGTCGTAGACGGAGGGATTTTGCAGGCCGTCGCGGAGGGTTTCGTCGTTGAGGAGGACGCGCGTGCCGGGAGAGATCGCGGGTGGGGCTACGGTGTTCCAGTCGTAGATGTATTCGGAGTTGAAGGCGTTCGACATTGATATTTTCGCGCGGCGTCGGGTTGGCTGATTGCTTTGCCTGACGATTCGATTATAGACCGTGGTCGCGGAATATGGTTTTGAGTGCGGCGCGTGCGTTACGGAGGCGGGCGGCGAGGCTGGGCGCGTATTGAAATTGGAGGAAGGCGTCGGCGGCGCGTTCGAGATCGCCGCCGTAGCGGAACCACCACGGTTTGGCGCGGCCGGGAGTTCGATCGATGTCGATATATTTTGTTTGCACCATTTCAAGGAGGCCTGTTTTGCCGTGGGTGCGTCCCCAGCCGCTGAGGCCGCAGCCACCGTGGGGAGCTTCGGAGATTGCGTAGTAGCTGATGGCGTCGTTGATCATGACGGAGCCGGCGTTGAGCTGCGCCGCGATTTTTTTAGCGAGCGCGGTGTTGGCGGTCCAGACGCTGGCGGCGAGCGCGAAGCGGGAATCGTTGGCGCGCGTGGTGGCTTCGTCGGCGTTGGCGACGCGCTGAATGGCGAGGATGGGGCCGAAGGTTTCCTCTTGAAATAGGCGGGATGCGGAATCGACGTCGATGATCACGGTTGGTTCGAAGAAGTTTGGGCCGAGGTCGGGACGTGGTTTGCCGCCGCAGAGGATTTTTGCGCCGTGAGCGACGGCGTCATCGATAAGCGATGCCATGCGCTGAACGTGTTGCGAGCGAATTAGAGGGCCGACATCGGTTGCGGAATCGGCGCCGGGACCGAGGCGCAGCTTTTTTGTTTTTTCGACGCAGAGCGCGGCGAATTTTTCG
Source organism: uncultured Acidobacteriota bacterium (assembly GCA_963850795.1). GTDB lineage: Bacteria > Acidobacteriota > Terriglobia > Acidiferrales > UBA7541 > Acidiferrum. The sequence goes on from CAWKNS010000039.1 coordinate 141,358, forward strand.
GCGACAGATTGCTCGACGAAGATGCGTTCGACCGAGAGGCAGACCTGGCCGCAGTTGGTGAAGCTGCCCCAGACCGCGCCGCTGGCGGCAATTTCGAGATTGGCGTCGGCGAGGACGATCATTGCGTCTTTGCCACCGAGTTCGAGGACGGTGGGGATGAGGCGTGTCGCGCAGGCTTCGGCAACGCGGCGGCCGGTTTCAACGCTGCCGGTGAAGCAGATTTTGTCGGGCGCGGCATCGATCAATGCGCGGCCGACTTCCCCGCCCCCTTGAATCACCGTGACAAGGTTTTTGGGGAAGCCCGCATCGACGAACAATTTTTCGATCAGAGCGCCGCATTGAGGAGTGAAGTCGCTCGTTTTGCAGACGACCGCGTTGCCGGCAACGACCGCGGGAATGATTTGTCCGAGCGGAATCGCAAGGGGGTAATTCCACGAGCTGATGATGCCGACGACGCCGAGCGGTTCATAGCGAAGCTCTCCCGATTTCGCTTTGGCGGCGATGTTGTGATGCGGGACGCGCTCGGTGGCGAGCATTTTTTCGGCGTTGGCGGCGAGATAGGCGGCAGTGTCGAGCGAGACGAAGATGTCGGAGAAAACAGCTTCGGCGCGGGGCTTGCCGGATTCGCGGACGACGGCATCGGCCAGTTCCTCACGCGACGCGAACATTTTTTCCCGAAGGACATTCAGGAGGCGGCAGCGATCGGCGATTGTGCGCCGCGCCCAGTTATTTTGCGTCGCGCGCGCACGCGCCACAATCGAAGCGACTTGGTCGGGTGGAGTCGCATCGATCCAAGCGACGGCCTCACCTGTAGCTGGATTGATCGACGCAATCCGCTCGGCAGCGACTGTGGATGGCGGCATGCCGCGATTCTAACTGAAAGCTGGCCTGCAGGTTTGCTTACCGCTGTTTTTGCGGGTCTTTCGGAGGTTCGGCGGGTGGATCGGTTGGAGAAGCCGGCGCAACTGAAGGCTCCGGGCCAACGACTTTTGGATCCATTGCCACCGGGAGCGTGACGGTGTTCACCGATGAAGGATCGTCGCGCAACCTGATGAAGAGGCCGCCATCGCCGGGATGCGGCACGTTCAGCGTCGAGTCGATGAAGTCGGTCGGCACTGGCGCGTTGTGTGCGAATTTTTGATCGGACGCGACCGAATCGATCAGGAACAAATTGTTGCCGCTGAGACGGCACGGCTGATCGGGGCTGTCGGGGCAATGAATTTCTTTCAGCACGGGAACGCGAACGAGCGTTGCGAGCGGCTGCCAATCGCCTTTTGTGCCGTCGTCTTGAATCGGACGGAACTGAAGCGGGCCGAACGCGGACGGGCCGAAAACTTTTTTCGGATTGATCGTCGCGTAGAGCGTTTGGGCGTCACGCATGACGAGAGTGCCGTCGGAGACGCTGAGGATCGTTGCGAAAGATTCGTCGGCGGTGGCGACTTCGATGCGCTCGGAGCGCGGGAAACGAGATGGGACTTCGCTTTTCAACAAGAAGGAAATCTGCCCATCGAGCGGAAGCTCATTCTGGCTGCCGAGGGTGATCGCCGTTGGCGTATCGCCAGGCTGAATGTTTTTGCTGACCAACGTGAGCTTGGGCCGCGCAGGCTCAACCTTCGTCGGGAGATCGAGAACGCGGCCGTCTTTCAGAGCGACCTTCGCCACCACAGTTTGATCGGGTTTCAATCCGTCCGTGTCGGCTTGCGATGCGAGATGCAGTTCATCTTTTTCATTTGAGCGCGTGAGCTTTGCCGGAACGAAATGTACACCGTTCAGCTCGAAATGATCGACTTCATCGAGGCGTGTTCCCTTCAACACACCCTGTTTGTCTCCAGCGTTGATCGTAAATCCATCGAGATGCGCGGCTTCGGAATAAGCCTGAAGGGACACATCATCCGTTTTCGCTAACCCGTACTGACGAAATTGCGCGCGCATCGCGCCCGCACTCTGATCTTTCAGCGCGACTTTGACTTCAATCTCGTCGGGCTTGGTCAGCTTCCACGTCGTCTTTACTTCCTTGCCCTGTGCGTCACGAATCTTGACGTCATCCACGCATACGGCGGAGTCGGATTGCAGATGCAACGTATCCTCACGTCCGACGATGAGCGCGCTCTGATCGGTCGCTGCAAGAGTCCATGGCGCAGAACGCGATGTGCGCAAACGGAAATTCGGCCCTTCGTACGGTTCGAATCCCCACCTGCCGCGCAGCGTGCCAGTCACTTGCCCGTCGAGATTCAAGCCCTCGACGATGTGCGTGTCCACCAAAATGCCGCCGCTGGAGGCATCGGCCTTCGCGGGGAGCTTGATGTCTTTGCCATCTTTGCCGGGAACGTAGAGCGCCAAGTCGTGTCCGATGTCGGACGAGAAGAGCAGAGGAGCGCCTTCGACGGGCAACACGAGCGATGACTTCTGCAAACAGAAAACGGAATCCAGATTGACCGCGCGCAATGGGGGAAGCTGGGCAGCTTCGACGGCAGGCAAGCCGACAACGATCACCGACATCGGCTTGCGGAACGAAGGCGGATTGTTGAGCTTGAGATTCATCTGCTCTTTTTTCGGCAGAGCCAGTGATGGAATGTAGACGTATTGTGCGGTGTGCAGGCTGCCGAGGACCCTTGCGAGGTCGACGACTGCCCCGACATAGGCGCTGTAGAAACCGGCACCGGCGAGCGACGTGGCGCTGACAGCACCGGCGAGATCCGAACTCGGTCCCGATGCCAGCGCGGTCACCATCGATTGGCTGTGCCCATCGTCCAGGACGAGATTCTCGGTGTTCTTCGTCAGGCAGGCGCTTTGTTCTTCGAGCGGCTTGGCGAAGCAGGCTTCATCGACGCGAATGCCGAGCGTGCGGGCGAGCAGGATCGAATGGTCTTTGAGAGCTTTGGGGTCGGCGTCGTTGATTGTTTTTACGTCGGCGAGATATTTTTCGAGACGCGTTCGATCGAGGCTTGCCTGATTTAAGTCCTGAGAAGCGCGCACGAATACGCCCGGGCGTCCGCGGACGGCGCCGCGCAGCGTGCCGAAATCGCCGCCCGTCTCGGGCGCGAGGAAGATCAGCGCCTGCTGGGCATCAGCAGGAACGGTGACGTTAATTCCTTCTTCTTTAACTGCTTTCGTCCACGTTTCGGCTTTCGTGAACCAGACTCTCAGGCGGAGGATTTGTCGCGCCGCGCAAAAACGCGACGATCAGCAAATAGCGCGCCGATTGATCATCGGGAAAATCGGGATGCAGCCAGAGCCGGTCGCCGGGTTGCAGGTTCGCGACTTGTGCAATCGGGAGCGACTTGCCGTTACGCGACACTTTCATCTCGATGCGCGGGCCAAGAAGATCGAAATTGTTGTTGTCGGCGCGAGCAGAGACGACAAACGCGAAAAGAAGCGTTGCCGCGGTCGCGAGGCGTGCCACGGAGCTTCGCCATCGATTCACGCGCACGGGTTTCGTTCTGCGTTCTGGGCTACGCTGCTCGGGGCCGAACATGTGAGCGACAACCATGTTGCTACTGCTCCTCAGGGTGCGTGAAGTAGGAGTCTCCACGCTGGAAATTTTGGACAGCGAAGTCAACATTTTCTAATTTTGAGACGCAGGGCGATACGCGTCAGTTTCTTGATTCTTTGATGCGGTGCGCAGGCAGTGTGCCACCTTGCGCTGCATGTTTTTCAGTGCCGTTTCGCGAGGGCTGCGAAGTTGCGGCCAAACTCTGGAGATTTAATGATAGTGCGTGGATTGCGCGACGGGCAAGTATTGAGCAAAGTTTTTCGTATCGAACAACAATCGCTAGAGCGCGGCTCGTTGCTGCAAATTGTGCGTGTCCGCGAAGACGCAGTTCGAAATCCTGCAAATCAGATGACAGTTCGCATCGAAATCGGTCTTGACAGGCCGTACCTTTTGTGATAGAGTGATTGATGTATAAAGGCCCGGCGAAGTGCCGGGCCTGTGATTCCCGCCTAAGTAGATTCCGCCGCAATCATTCGAACGACGACGCAGGATGGGCAATCTTCTGTTTGCTTCCGCGACTTTACTTCCCTGCTGCTGTTTTCTGGAGCTTCGAAGCCGCAGCGCTTACCTGTGCCGCTTCGTTCTGAATCGCTGTTGCCGCGCTCGCAATCGCTTGCTCCGCGACGTGCCACTGCTTCTGCTCCATTGCCTCGCGAACGGCCGGAATCGCCTTCGCCTCGTACCCCGTATATACGCCGGGCGCGTAAATCTGGTGCTTGTACCAGGAGCGGCCCGGCAATCCAGCAGGATTGGTCAGCTTTCGCTCGGTGTCGATCAACATGCGATTGACCTGGCTCATCGACGCCGAAGACAAAGCGGCTCCGCTCTTTGGCGTTCGCCAGAGCGAGCGCTTTTCTGTATTCCTCGGCGGCGCGAGTCAGAGCGTCAGCACTATTCTGCAAAGGAGCGAAATTCAAGTGCGGCGGCAAGTCCTGCTTCGCCGGCGGGACGTATTTCTGCTTCGGGTCTGCGCTCGCCGTGAATGCGCCTTCATCAATTTCCAGATCGCGCTCGCGGATTTCGTTCTGCTGTTGAACGCCATAGCTCTGCAATCCGCGAACGTACGTTTGAACGGTCTCGGCCTGATCCGAAAAATCAAACGGCAAGAGATCAGCATCCGCCAGACGCATCACCGTCGTACCGGCGACTTGCGCGAGCGCCTTGCCGTACGCGAAGTCGGTGTCGCTGAAGTGCGTGTACCAGTAAAAATCGTCATAGATCGAGTGGTAGATGCCGCCCTGATCTTCGCCACCGAAGCCATAGTTCAGCACCGCGATGCCAAGGAAATTCTGGAATCCAGCGTGATCGGAGCCGCCGCCGGAAATGTCGATCCGCAAATCCGATCGCGAGCGCAACTCCGCGCGAGTGTCATCGGAACTCGCATCGGTGAGGCTCTTGAGCTGCCAGCGCTTCCACACAGAGAGCTTGGTCTCGGGATCGGGAACGTCGCGCGCAACATCATTGGCAAGCTTTTCGAGTGAGTGCGCGCCATCAACGCCGAGGAAGCCGCGTCCATTCGTGTCGGAGTTTACGTATGCCACCGCTTTCTGGCGCAGTTCATCGGCGTGCGTTTCGAGCCACTCCACCGACCCAGCAAGCCGGGCTCTTCGCCGTCCCAGGCGCAGTAAACAATCGTTCGCTTCGGCTTCCATCCGGATTTGACGAGTTCGCCAAGAGAACGCGCTTCTTCAAGTACTGCGTTCAATCCGGAAATCGGATCTTCAGCACCGTTCACCCACGCGTCATGATGATTTCCGCGCAGAACCCATTCATCGGGAAATTCGGAACCGCGGAATTTTCGCGATGACGTCGTACAGCGGCTTCATCTCCCAGTTCGAAAACATCTTGAGGTGAACTTTGCCTGGACCGGGTCCGATCCGATACGTGATCGGCAATCCGCCGCGCCACGCTTCTGGAACGACCGGACCAGTAATCGCGGAAAGTAGCGGAACAGCATCGCCGTATGAAATCGGAATCACAGGAATGGTTGTCGTCGTCGGGGCATTTTTGATCGGGCAGACGCTTCGCATCAGCCGTCGCGCCAACGTTCGGCGTCAGCGGATCACCCATAAATTCCGTGGAGTCTTGCACGCTGCCGCGTTGCACGCCTTCGCGCGGCCGCAAACCGCCTTGCGGATAAGTTTCGCCGGCAGAGTAGCCATCGTCACGCGGATCGGAATAAATGATGCAGCCGACCGCGCCGTGCTCGGCGGCAACCTTCGGCTTGATGCCGCGCCATGCGTGACCATAGCGCGCGATGACGATCGCGCCCTTCACCGAAATTCCGTGGCGAGCGAGCGTTTCGTAGTCCTCAGGGATGCCGTAGTTCACGTAGACGAGCGGGCCGGTCACGTCGCCGTCGGCGGAATACGCGTTGTATGTCGGAAGCTGTTCCGATTGCTGGTCCGACGTCGGATCCTCCGGAACCGCCGGCTCCTGCAACTTCGCGGTGAATTTCGGTCCGCCATCGACGAGTTCGATCAGGCGTTCTTTCGGCGTCGGAAAGAGAACGTTGAACGATTCGATATGCGCATCGAAACCGAACTCTTTGAATTTCGCAAGCAGCCATTCGGCGTTGTCTTTGTCATACGGCGAGCCGACGTGGTGCGGACGCGCGGTAAGCCGCTGCATGTATTCGCGCAGTTTGGCTTGATCGGGCATCGCGCGAAATTTTTCTTCCCAGCCGCGCTCCGACGCGCGAAGACTGCGCCGAGAAGCCGGCGATCACCGGCTCATCGGCGGCAATGTGGCGGCCAAGCGGCAGACAAAGTAGCTGCAACTAGAATCGCGGACGCAAGACGTGACTCGACGAAGCATGTAGGCTCCCAAATTTTGCGTCGGTATTTTGCCTGAAGCGGCGCGAGATTGGAAATCTACCAAATGCGGTGGACGCCGTAATCGTCGAACATCGAATCGCGCGTGACGATGGGGACGCTCTCTATCTCGGCCTGAGCGATCAACACTCGATCAAATGGGTCTTTGTGATTCGTAGGAAGTAAAGCAGCTCGAACCGCATGCCTTGCTGAGAATTGGAAGCTCAACAAATCCGGCGGTGTCGAGTTCCTTCTGAAAGTCGTTTACTAAATTCGGCGCTTTGAGCTTTCCGTTTCGATGTTTGATCGCGATTTCCCACAAGCGAACCTGCCGAAACAAACACCTGGGTCTCGGGATCCTCAATCGCCCTCGCGTGCTTCCGTGGATAGTCGACTATCGCTTTCCATCCACCATAGGAGCGCGTGTGTATCAAGAAGAATCGCGTTCACTCGAAGCCCAAATCCTTTAAGCTCTTTGCGTGTGAGCGGCTTAAAAGAGTCATCCGAATAAGAGATCTTGCCTTTCAAGCTGTCCGGGCACGCGTTTCTTGCGCTTGTTGATGAGGGGAACGATCTTTACCACCGCATTCTTGCCGCGCGCGATCACTACTTCCTTGCCGCTGCATGCTTCGCGAATGAGCTTCGATAGGTTCGTCTTGGCTTGATGGACGGTGTACATGGTTAGCTAAGTATACTAGCTAAGTCTGTTCCGAATGTAGTGTGCCAACCACGGAGCGTTAAGTGATGCGGTAGGACTCGGTGTGTTCGGAGCGGACCATCACCAAGCCTTGCGGATGGGACCGTCGGGCCGGACTTCGAGCGGTCGCGCAACTCGAACAAGCCGATCGATGTCATCGGGCGTGAGCTTCCCTTGCCCGACGTGCAAAAGCGTGCCGACCATTTTGCGCACCATGTAGCGCAAGAACGAACGCCCATGCACGGTGAACACTAGTTCCTGATCATCGGCCGTTGAGCGCACCAACTCCGTCGAAAAAATTTCGCGCTCCATCTCGCGCTCTTTGTCGTCTTCGTCGGAACCCGTCGACGCCGCGAACGAAGTGAAGTCGTGCACGCCCACAAACTTCGCCGCCGCCGCGCGCATCGCGTCTTCATCCAGCGGAAACGGATAGTGCAGCACATACCGCCAAATCATCGGCGGCAGAACTCTCCCGCGATAGATTCGGTAGCGATACACTTTCCCAATCGCCGAAAACCGCGCACTGAAATCCGGCCCGACCTCTTCCGCCTCCACAATCCGAATCGTCGGCGGCAACATGCAATTCAACGCATGCTGAAATTCCCCAGCCGACAGTCGTCGACTGCGTCTTAAAGCTGGCAACTTGCCCAAGCGCGTGCACGCCCGCATCCGTGCGCCCCGTGCCCGCAAGCTGCACGTGCTCCTGCGTCAATTTGCGAAGGATGCCGACAACTTCGCCCTGGATCGTGGGTTTGCCCGGTTGAAACTGCCAGCCGTGAAAATCCGTGCCGTCGTACGCAATCGTGAGCTTGAAATAGCGCATGCCTGGGAAGATATTTTACAGGTCTAGCGTTTGGAGATTCGCATCACGCGGAGCGCACGAACCGGCTCCCCGGTTTCACCGCCGCGCTGCCGTCGCGGCACAGCGGGCAATCGTCCGGCTCATAACTCGCAATCGGCAAATCCAGCAACGCCTGCGCCTCAACCGGAAACTCAATCTTCCCGCCGCTGCGATCGATCAGCGCCCCCGCCGCAACCACTCGCCCGCCCGCCTCTTCGACAACTCGAATCGCTTCCTGCGTCGAGCCGCCCGTAGTCCACACATCTTCAATCACCAGCACATGCTGATCCGGCTTGCAGCGAAAATCCACGCCGCAAACACATCGTCCCGCTGGCATCGCGCTCCACAAACATCGCCGGACGCGCCCGCTCCCGCCAGTCCCGCTTTCGGCTGCGGCAACGCGCGAGCCACTTCCTGCCCGATAATCAGCCCGCCCATCGCCGGCGAAACCACCGCCTCAATCGTCGCATCCGAAAACAGCGCCGCCAATTCCTGCCCCAATTTCTCCGCGAAACGCGGATACTGCAGCACCTGCGCGCACTGCACATACATCCCGCTATGCAGCCCACTGGACAGCTCAAAATGCCCGTGCCGAACCGCCCCAGCACTCTCAAATATCTTCAGCAATTCTTCTCGCTTGAGCATCGCTCTCCAAGACCTCGCGCCGAACACTACTTACCACCCACCGGATAACGGGCTACGCTACCGCCGCATCGAACACCGCAATGGCCCGCGAATGGCACTCGAATCAGGTGTGATGGAGCTAACCCGAAACGCCTGTAAACGTCGAATCGTCAGCAGCCTAGCCGCCGTGTGTTTCGTTGTCAAGGAAGCGGCTGCCTGCTAGACTCCGAAGTTTCGAGTTTTGCTCGGCCGCACGCCTCTTAGTGCCCTTTTTTCGTGGTCTTGCATGAAACAAAGTGAGTCCTGTTGACGTTGTAACAGGATGAACACCATTTTGCGCTTATCGATTCGCGCTTGGTCGAAGATCAATTCGAGGAGTGACACAAAATATGAACCTGTTACGGTTGACCGCAAAGCCGTCGTCCCCAGATGTGTCGGCAAAGCGGCCGGCTACGCGCCAGCGCGCGGTGGCCAAGTCGATTTTAGGATATTCCCGGCAGGCCACACGCGCCCTGACGGCGGCGTTGCTTGCCGCGCCCTTGCCGCGGAACAGGCTCGCCCGCGTTCGCGCAGGATCCCGGCGAAGCCCGCCACCGTACGCAGCAGGAACAGCGTCCCGAGCTTCCCACTCCTCAGTCGCCGGAGCAGAATCGTCCGAATCAGGATCCGAACGCGCCGACGCAACCGCCCCAGCCGGCCTATGGACCGGGCCCGACGAATCCTCCAATTCCGGTGTCATTGGGCGTCTCGAAATACAACTATCAAAACGCGCCGAAGCCGTTTCCGAATCTGTTCGCGCCCTATCGCGGAATTGAAATCCCCGAATTCAACACCAGCAACAAGCCGCGCGTTGAGCAATTGATTCACGATGGCAAGCTCGAAATCACGCTGCAGGACGCCGTCGAACTCGCGCTCGAAAACAACATGGACATCGCTGTCGCGCGCTACCAACCGTGGTTCGCCGACACCGACATCTTGGCCACCAAAGGCGGCGGTCAGGCGCAAGGCACCAACGGCGCCGAGGTCTTTTTTTTCGACCGCGAACATTCCGTTTTTGGATCTGGACCCGGTGCTGACCGGCAGCGTCGATTTTGCCAACGTTTCCACGCCGATCAACAACCCGTTCATCTCCGGTACAGGAACGGCATCGAATCAGTTGGCTGGGTTGATCAGCCACAGCGCCCAATACAACTGGACCTACAACCAGGGATTCACGTCCGGCACATCGGTAACGGCAACATGGGACAACACGCGCTCTTCGTCGAGCTTCCCGGCGAACTTGTTCAACCCGTCGGTTCAGTCGACGCTGACGATCACCTTCCAGCAGCAATTGCTGAACGGCTTCGGTTTCGCCCAGAACCGCCGCAACATCCTCATCGCGAAGAACAACCGCAAGCTCGCCGATTACGAGTTTTCGCAGCAGGCCATCACGACCGTCACCACCGCGATCACCGCGTATTGGGAGCTGGTTTACGCGCGCGAAAACGTGAAGGTGCAAGAGCAGGCCGTCACGGTTTCCGACAAGCTCTATGGCGACAACAAAAAGCAACTCGAAATCGGAACGATGGCGCCTCTCGACGTCACCCGCGCCGAATCGGAATTGGCGACGGACCGCCAGAACTTGATCCTGGCGCAGACCGTAAAATTGACGGACGAACAGACGTTGAAGAACGCGATCGTGCGCGATCCGCTGGCGCCGACGCTGGCCAACGTCGAAATCGTTCCGCTCGATCATCCGAATCCGCCCGAAGCAGTTGAAGCAGCGACATTCGAAGATGCGGTGAAGGAAGCTTTCGCAAAGCGGCCCGACCTGCAGGTGCAGGCGATCAACGTGACCAACGCCGGCATCGAGGCGAAGGCTAACCTGCAAGCTTTGCGGCCGACGGCGACGCTCTTCGCGCAATATTCCAGCACGGGCTTGGCCGGTAACGCGCCATCACCACGGGAGCTGTGACCACCAGGCCGGCGCACCCATCGTCGGCGCGGACGGAACCCCGATCACCGTGCTCGACGCGACCGGAACCCCGGTCGAAGTCTTTACCCGAACACCGCCGCAGTAACAAACGGCATGACCAAACAAGGCTTCGGCACTGCGCAGAGCCAGATCTTCCACAATGACTTCCCGACCTACATCGTCGGCCTCAACCTGACGCTGCCGATTCGCAATCGTGTGGCACAGGCGTCCTATCAGCGTGCCACGCTAATCAGCGGGCAGATCGAAGCACAGATGCAGCAGATGAAGAAATGCAGCGGTGCTGGATGTGCGCAATGCGTTCATTGCGCTGACGCAGGATCGAGCGCAGGTGCAGGCGGCCAGCAAAGCGCGCGAACTGCAACAGCAGACGTTCGACGCCGAGCAGAAGAAATATCAACTCGGCGCATCGACGGTTTACAACGTCATCTTGACGCAACGCGACTTGATCAGCGCGCAGGGCGACGAACTCCGCGCACTGGCGAACCTCGTCGAAGCGAAAGCGAACTACGAGCGCGCCGTCGGCCGCACGCTGGAAGTGAATCGCGTCACGATTGCGGACGCGAAGCACGGGCAAGTCGATCACGACAAGCTTGATTCCGGGCACGCTCAATGGCCAGGTCGTCGGCGTCGACAAGATCTTCGACAACAAGGAGCCAAGAACGAAGGCCAGCGATAGTTCGCTAGCCTCAGCCATCCAACTCTAGGAACCGAACTTCGAAGCCGGCGGGCGAACAACCCCGCCGGCTTTTATTTTGCATAGTTGCCCGACTGGCGGTTATCTCGCCATGCGCTCAACGCCATTGACCTTCTCGCAGCCTGAGGCCGCCTGCCGGTGTTCCCGGTATTGCCCTAAGCCGGTGATTCGCATAAGCATTTCTCTATTGGGCGTTTTCGAGGCACGAAGTTCGCTCCTCGGGACGACCAACCTCCCTATGAGCGACGTACTCAAGGCCGGCAGCCAGACCGTCGTCCCCGCCGAATCTCCGGCTTCCCCTCGAAATCCATCTCCTGAAGAAAAATCCTGGGAAAAGAACACGCTCGCTCCAACGCTGGCCAAAAGCCCCGAGCGCCAGGCCGAATTCACGACGATTTCGAATTATCCGATTCGCCGCCTCTACACGCCTGCCGATCTTCCCGACTGGAACTCCGAGCGCGATCTCGGTTTTCCCGGCGAACCGCCTTACACACGCGGCATTCACTCGACCATGTATCGCGGCCGCCTCTGGACGATGCGCCAGTTCGCCGGCTTCGGCACCGCCGAAGACACCAATCAGCGCTTCCGCTATTTGCTGGCGCAAGGCCAAACCGGACTGTCGGTCGCTTTCGACCTGCCGACACTGATGGGCTACGACTCCGACCATCCACTCTCCGAAGGCGAAGTCGGCAAGTGCGGCGTCGCGATCAGCTCGCTCGCCGACATGGAAGTTCTCTTCGACCAAATTCCGCTCGCCGACGTCACGACGTCGATGACCATCAATCGCCCGCCGCGGTGATCTGGGCGATGTATCTGGCGGTCGCCGAAAAACAAGGCGCCGACTGGAAGAAAATCTCCGGCACGCTGCAGAACGACATCCTCAAGGAATACATCGCGCAAAAGGAATACATCTATCCGCCCGAGCCCTCGATGCGGCTGGTCATCGACACGTTCGAGTTCGGCGCGAAACACACGCCGAAGTTCAATCCGATTTCGATCAGCGGCTATCACATTCGCGAAGCCGGCTCGACCGCGATTCAGGAACTGGCGTTCACCCTGCGCGACGGCATCGAATACGTCGAGTGGGGCATGCGCCGCGGCCTGAACGTCGATGAGTTCGTCCCGCAGCTTTCGTTCTTCTTCAACGCGCACAACGATTTCTTCGAAGAGATCGCCAAGTATCGCGCCGCTCGCCGCATCTGGCACAAAGCGATGGTCGAGCGCTACGGCTCAAAAAATCCGCGCGCATGGGCGCTGCGTTTTCACACGCAGACCGCCGGTTGCTCGCTCACCGCGCAGCAGCCTTACAACAACGTCGTGCGCACCGCGTTTCAGGCGCTCGCAGCCGTTCTCGGCGGCACGCAATCGCTGCACACCAATTCACTCGACGAAGCCTGGGCGCTGCCGACCGAATTCGCGGCGACGATCGCTCTGCGCACGCAGCAGATCATCGCTCACGAAACCGGCGTCACCAATACCGTCGATCCGCTCGGCGGCTCCTATTTCGTCGAAACTCTGACCAACGAAATCGAACGCGGCGCGTGGGACTACATCGAAAAGATCGACGCCATCGGCGGAATGGTCGCCGCCATCGAGCGCGGTTACCCTCAGCGCGAGATCGCCGAAGCCTCCTATCGCTATCAGGTCGCCCTGGACAAAAAAGAAAAGATCA
>CAWKNS010000040.1:0-15140 GCA_963850795.1 uncultured Acidobacteriota bacterium
GGACTTTCACTGGAAAAGACGATGGTGCCGGCGATTGGGCCGACGGATGTGCTGGTGCGCGTCCGGACGGCATCGATCTGCGGGACCGATCTACATATATATGGATGGGACCGGTGGTCGCAGGGGCGGATCAAGCCGCCGGTGACGCTGGGTCATGAATTTTGCGGGGTCGTGGAGAGTTTTGGCGACGAAGTGACGGCGGTGAAGGCGGGGGATTTCGTCAGTGCAGAGATGCATGTGAACTGCGGGCATTGCCGGCAGTGCCGCATTGGCGAAGCGCACGTTTGCCAGAATTTGAAGATTATCGGGATCGATCAGGATGGGGCGTTCGCGGAGTTCGTGAAGATTCCGGCGTCGAACATTATTAAGTTGGATCCGGCGATTCCGGAACATTACGGCGCGATTCTCGATCCGCTGGGGAATGCGGTGCATACGGTGCTGGCGGGGCCGATTGCGGGGATGACGGCGCTTGTTACAGGATGTGGGCCGATTGGGTTGATGTCGATCGCGGTGGCGAAGGCTTGCGGAAGTTCGACAATTTTTGCGACGGAGACGAATGCGGAGCGCCGCGCGATGGCGAAAAAGATGGGTGCGGAGGTTGTGATCAATCCGGCCGAAGAAGATACGGTGAAGCGGATTTTGGGCGAGACGGACGGGACCGGCGTGGATGTGTTGCTGGAGATGTCGGGGAATCCGACGGCGATTCAGCAAGGATTTAAATCGTTGAGAGCGGGTGGGCGGGCATCGTTGTTGGGGATTCCGACGGAAGCGGTGTCGCTCGATCTTGTGAACGATGTGATTTTTAAAGGTGCGACGGTGCAGGGGATTTATGGGCGGCGGATGTATGGGACGTGGGTGCAGATGACGGCGCTGCTCAAGGCGGGAAGGTTGAATTTGGAGCCCTTGTTTGGAGAGCGCGCGGCGCTGGAAGGATTTGAAGGGGCGTTTGCGAAATTGCAGGGTGGGTTGCCGGGGAAGATTTTGTTGTATCCGGATGGGGTGAAGTAAGGCGGCGCAGCAGTCGGAGTGGCGCTCGCTAAGGTTTTTGGTGAGATTTACGCTGAGATCCTTCAGCTACCCTGGTCGGGTAGCTTCAGGATGACAAGTTTTTTTGTGTTTGAGGAAATACAGAGCAGAGTTTTACGTTGATAACAAGTCTGCTTTGAAATTGGAAGAGAACGATGACAAGTCTTCTCAGTGTTCGAAAAAAGAGAGAACAGAGATGAGTGAGACGGCGACGCAGAGTGGGAAGCAGAATCCGATGCAGTTTGTTTCGGATGCGCTGAATGAATTGCGGGCGAAAGGTGTGGCGCCGAAGCTGCGCGTGTTGCAGGGCGAGCAGAAGACGCATGCGGATTTCGATGGTAAGGAAGTCATCAATCTTGCTTCGAATAATTATTTGGGGCTGACGACGCACAAGGCGTTGAAGAAGGCGGCGATCGAAGCAGTGCGGAAATATGGCGCGGGTGCGGGAGCGGTGCGCACGATCGCGGGGACGATGAAGCTGCATATGGATCTGGAAGAGCAGATCGCGAAGTTCAAGAACGTGGAAGCGTGCGTGGTGTTTCAGTCGGGATTCACGGCGAATGCGGGGACGGTGTCGGCGATTCTCGGCAAAGAGGATCTGATTATTTCGGATGAGCTGAATCATGCGTCGATCATCGATGGGGCGCGGCTGTCGAAGGCGACGATCAAGGTTTTCAAGCACAAGGATGTGGCGGACTGCGAACGCGTTTTGCGGGAGACGGCTGATTTTCCGGGGCACAAGCTGATCATTACGGACGGCGTGTTTTCGATGGATGGGGATATTGCGCCGCTGCCTGCGTTGTGCGACCTGGCGGAGAAATACAACTGCATCATGATGGTGGATGATGCGCATTCGTCGGGGGTGCTGGGGCGAGGCGGCCGCGGGACGATCGATCATTTCAATGTGCACGGTCGCGTGCATATTCAAGTTGGGACGCTGAGCAAGGCGATTGGCGTGATGGGAGGATACGTTTGCGGGTCGCGCGATTTGATCGACTTTTTGTATTTGCGGGCGCGGCCGTTTTTTTTTTCGACTTCGCATCCGCCTGCTTCGGCGGCGTCTTGCGCGGCGGCGTTTACGCTGCTGGATTCGCCGGAGGGTGAGCGGCTGGTGAAGAAGCTTTGGGCGAATACGAAGTTTTTCAAGCGCGAGCTGAAGAAGCGCGGGTTTCAGTTCAAGACGAGCGAGACGCCGATCGTGCCGATTCATGTGGGGGAAGGGGCCAAGGCGTACGAATTCTCGAAGAAGTTGTTTGAAGCGGGGGTTTTCGCTCCGGCGGTGGCGTACCCGACCGTGGCCGAGGGGAAGGCGCGGCTGAGGGCGATTATTAGCGCGGCGCACAAGAGGGATGAGTTGTTGAAGGCGGCGGATATTTTGGCGGAGGTTGGGAAGGCGCTGGGGGTGGTTTAGGTAGTTGATGGCAGGCTTGGGCGGCAACGGATCGGTTGAGGTCCTTCGCCGACCTACGGTCGGCTCAGGATGACAGGCTTTACAGTGCAAGGTAGAATCGAAGTACTGTGACTTCGTTTTGAACCAGGTTAGGGAATTTTATCCTTCATATCTCATACAAAATAGGGTGGTTAAAGTTGGTTTCTCTTTTGCATAGTATTTCCATTGCGGGATTGGTGTCGCAACTTGCTGTTCCCCCAGCCCTTGCAAGGCCCGCGGAAGGGAGACGCGTCATGGTGAAATTCGCCGCAGGATTGGTAGTTGCGGGCGCGCTCTTGGGGTTCTCCGCAACGAACGCAAAAGCTCAAACTCCCCCAGAAATTGTGAAGGATTCGAAGGTTGTGGCGGGCATGGAGACGCCTGCGCCGGTGATTTCGCCGTTGGGGGTCGGGACGGCGTTTAATGCGTCGCTGGATGAGGCGATCGATACCCGACATGCGAAGGCGGGGGATGCGGTCGCAGCTGAGGCGGCTGAGGATGTCTCGTATCAACGCTGCGTGGTGCTACCGAAGGGGACGAAGATCGTCGGTCACATTGTGAAGGTGACCTCAGGCGGCAAGTCGCGGACCGGATCCGCGATTTTCGTGACGTTCGACAAGGCGGTAATGAAGGACGGGCAGGAGATCATTTTCAACGCGGGGATTCAGGCGTTGGCGGTAACGGCTGTGCCGGAGAGTGCGCGGAGCACGGTTTCGGAGGCGCAGGCTGTGCCTGTGGAGAGTACGGATAGCGCGGCGGGGAGCGACTCGCTGGTTTCGACGACGTATCAGCAGCCGCAATCGGTTGCGGCTCCGATGGCGCCTGCAGTTCGCGCGCAGGGCGCGTTCAACTCGGATGGATTGTTTTCGAGCGACAGCAAGGGAGCGTTTGGGCGGCCAGATTTGAAGGTGTATACGCCGACTTCGGAAGGGTCGCACGGTACGGTGATTTTATCCTCGAAGAAGATTTTGCATCTCGATCCGGGGACGCATCTGTTGTTGGTGGTGCAGCCGCCGCCGAGTGATGGGGCGGATGGTGGGAGTGGGAATGCGCCTGAGGTTGAGCAGCAACAGTAGAGGGCGGAAATTGCATCGAATTGTTATAAAGGGAGTCGGCACACGGTGTCGGCTCCTTTTTTATTTTGGGGCGTCAGGAAGAGCAGTGCGGATTCAATCGAAGAGAAATTCGTTGCACGTGGTTGACATCGAAGAGAGGTTCCTCCACTGCGCGAGCCGACACGTTCGCAGGAGCGAACGTGAAAGAAAAGGCGTCGGCTTGCTCCGGTCGGAATGACAATGTGGTTAGGTCGCCTTGGTTTCCAGTCGCTTCGCGTTTTTCTAGCCGCCGTGCGTTTAGGGTGCCTCGTATTGCGGAGATGCCCATTATGAGTTGGGTCGAAGGAGAGATGGATATGCACTTTCGAAAAGTCAGCATGAGCTTCGTGATTTGCGCGGCTGTTTGTTTTGGTGCGTTGAGCGCGGGGGTGGCGTTTGCGCAGGAGGCGCGGAGCGAGCAGGCGGAGGCTACGCTGGCGGCGGGCGGGGCGATTTTGGCGGAGCTGAATTCGGGGCTGGATTCGAAGAAATTGAAGGCGGGTGATGCGGTTACGGCGCACACGACGGAGCCGATGAAGTCGAACGACGAGCGGACAATTATGCCGCGCGGGACGAAGTTGTCGGGGCATGTGACGCAGGCGGAGGCGCGGAACAAGGGTGGGAATGCATCAACGTTGGGGATTCAGTTTGACAAGGCGACGTTGAAAGACGGCGGGGAGATCGCGCTGAACGTGGTGATTCAGGCGATTGCGCCGCGGGATTATTCGGGTCCAGTTGGAGGAGGAGACGATTCCAGCCCGCAGCACATTGGGACGACTCAGACTTCGCCGATGGCGGGGCGCGCGCCGGTGCCGAACAGCGGGCCGCAGACGGCGGAGGGCGGCGCGACGCCGAGCGGGAATTTTCCGGCTGCGCCGGGAGTGCGGCTGGATGCGCGGAGTCAGGGTGCGGTGGGGATGAAAGGGATTACGTTGGATGCGCAGGCGGCGGACGGACGGGCGGCGACGGTGATTAGTTCGAATGGGAAGAGCGTGAAGTTGGATGAGGGGACGAGGATTTTATTAGTGGTGCAGGAGAAGAAGGGCGAAGCGCCGCCGCAATGAAGTGACTCGACGGCTGTTACAGGTCGTCGTAGGGCGTGCGTTATACTGCTGAGATGGCGGCGGCGAAGAAATTATTTTTGGTGGATGCGATGGCGCACGTGTACCGAGCGTTTTTCGCGCCGATGGTGCGGATGAATGCGCCGTCGGGGATGCCGACGAAGGTTCCGTTTCTCTTCAACAATATATTGAGAAGGCTGGTGAAGGACTATCAGCCGGATTACATCGGCGTGGTGTTTGACACGTCGAAGCCCACCTTTCGCGACAAACTTTTCGAGCAGTACAAAGCGCATCGCACTCCGATGCCGGATGAGCTGAAGCAACAGCTGCCGTATGTGAAGCAGCTGTGCGAGGCGCTGCGGCTGCCGGTGATTCAGTACGACGGGTTTGAGGCGGACGATGTGTTGGGCGCGCTGTCGGTGCAGGCGGCGAAGCAGAAGCTCGATGTGCTGCTGGTGACGAACGACAAGGACATGATGCAGTTGGTCGGGAGCGGCGTTCGGGTGCTGCGGCCGGGTACCGGCGGAATGAAGAACGACGTGATCGTCGATGCGGCGAAGGTGAAAGAGATTTTGGGAGTGGCGCCGGAGCAAGTGGTCGATTACATGGCGCTGTTTGGCGACAGCATCGACAACATTCCGGGCGCGAAGGGGATCGGCGAAAAGGGCGCGGCGGAATTGATCGTGAAATATGGGACGGTCGAGAGCGCGCTCGATCACGCGGATGAGGTGTCGAACAAGAGGTATCGCGAGGCGCTCCAGCAGCAGCGCGAGCAAGTGATGATGTCGAAGCAGTTGGCGCGGATTGCGATCGATGTGCCGGTGACGCTCGATTTGGAATCGATGAGGCGGCAGGAGCCTGATCCGGCGCTTTTGACGGTCCTGTATCGCGAGCTGGGATTTAATTCGCTGCTGAAGGAGTTGGGAGCGGAGGCGGCGGCGCAGGCGACGGCGAACGAACAGGCCGCGGTGAAGACGGACTACGCGCAGTTGGCGAATGTCGCTGAGTTTCGGGCGTATCTGGCGAAGCTGCCGGCGAAGGCGCCGATTGCGATTTGGCTGAATCTGGAACCGGGGGAGCGCGAGGCGGAGGGATTTGGGTCGCGCGTGGCGTCGATCGAGGTTTCGTCGAAGGCGAGCGAAGGGCGATCGATCTGGGCGGACGAGAAGGGCGAAGTGCTGGCGGCGCTGGTGACGGTGATCGAGGATGCGCAGCGGCCGAAGATTGTGCACGATCCGAAGCTGCTGCAGATTTTGGGCGGACGCGCGAAGAATATCCAGCATGCGACGCAGATCTATTCGTACCTGTTGCGGCCGACGACGGGTGCGCACGATTTGACGGATGTGGTGATGCGGCAGTTCAACGTGATTTTGGGTGGAGGAACGGGCGAGCGCGCGGATTATTTGCATCGTGTGGCGCCGCTCCTGGCAGAAGCTGTTGAGGGGCACGGGCTGACGCACGCGTACGAGAAGATCGATCTGCCGTTGGCGGGTGTGCTTGCCGATCTGGAGCGCGAAGGGATTCGCGTCGATCCGAAGGCGCTCGATGCGATGTCGGTGACGATGGAGAAAGAAGTTCGCCGGCTCGAGAAAGAAATTTGGGAAATGGCGGGCGTGGAGTTCAACGTGAACTCGCCGACGCAGCTTGCGGAAGTGCTGTTCGATAAATTGAATTTGCAGGCGCCGTTTCGGCGAGGCAAGGGGCGGGTGCGTTCGACGGCGGCGGATGTGCTGGAAGATCTGGCGAACCAGCATCCGATGCCGGCGAAGGTCATTGAGTTTCGCGAGCTGTCGAAGCTCAAGAGCACGTATGTGGATTCGCTGCCGAAGCTGATTTCGAAGGATTCGGGGCGAGTACACACAAGTTTGTCGCAGACGAATGCGGCAACGGGGCGGCTGAGTTCCTCCGATCCGAATCTGCAGAACATTCCGATTCGAACGGAGTTGGGGCGGGAGATTCGCGCGGCGTTCGTTGCCGGGCCGGGGAATGTACTGATCGCGGCGGATTATTCGCAGATCGAGTTGCGCGTGATGGCGGAATTGTCGCGAGACAAAGTTTTGCTGGATGCGTTTCGAAATGGCGAAGACATTCATGCGCGCACTGCGCAGGAAGTATTTGGCGTCGGGCCGTTGATGCAGACAGCGGAGCACCGGCGCGCGGCGAAGGTGATCAACTTCGGGATCATTTATGGGCTGTCGCCGTTCGGGCTGGCGCAGCGGTTGTCGATTCCGCAGAAAGAGGCGGCACAGTTTATCGCGGCGTATTTCGAGCGGTATCGCGGGGTGAAGGAATATCTGGATCGATCGCTGGAAGAGACGCGGAAGACGGAGATGGCGAAGACGCTGTTTGGGCGCATCCGGCCAATTCCGGAGATCAATTCACCACAGATTCAGTTGAGAAATTTTGCGGAACGGACCGCCCTGAATTCGCCGCTGCAGGGAACGGCGGCGGATTTGATCAAGATGGCGATGATCAACATCGATGAGCGGCTGAAGAAGGAAAAGTTTGAAGGGAAGATGATTTTGCAGGTGCACGATGAGCTGCTGTTTGAGGCGCCCAAGCGCGAAGCGGAGAAGCTGACCAAGCTGGTGAAGGAAGAGATGGAGAACGTGCACAAGCTGGCGGTGCCGCTGGTGGTGGAGATTGGTGTTGGCGCGAATTGGCGGGATCTGGAAGATGTTGAGGATGCGGCCTGATTCGAAGCGGGTCGATCTGCCTCTAGTAGTATCAGTACGATTGTTGAGGGCGTAACGTGACCCGCGCTCTATCCCCCCGTTCACTGGAATAACGTACATTCAGGGCAAGTTTGATAGATTGTTGGGACTTTACCAGTGTCGGTTCATGACAGTGGTTCACGACAGCGAGAGTGTCTACCGATGCGACCAGGTACCGTGACAAATCGACGCACACGTTTGAAAAAGGCCATCGTTTCGGTTGGCGCACTGTCGTGTCTATTGGTGTTTGCGGGATGCAAGAGCGGGACGGCAGGGAAAGTCGTCAACGTGGCTGTTGATCCGACGGGAGTGAATATCGTCATCGGGACGACGCAGCAATTCAATGCGACCGTGACGGATACGTTTAACACCGCTGTGACGTGGACAGTGTCGGGCGGGAGCGCGAACGGGACGATTTCGAGCACCGGCCTTTACACGGCGCCGGCGACAGTGCCGACACCGGCGCAAGTGGTGATTCTTGCGACTTCGCACAAGGACACGTCAAAGACGGGCACGGCGACGGTGACGATCACGACGAAGTCGGTGCCGTCGAACGTAACGGTGCAGGTGTCGCCATCGACAGCGAGCATCGCGGGCTACACCACGCAGCTATTCACGGCGAGTGTTGCGGGATCGACGAACACGAGCGTGACGTGGTTGGTGAACGGGCAGCAGGGCGGGAGCCGAACGCTGGGATTTATTTCTTCGACGGGATTTTACGTGGCGCCGGGAAATGTACCGACGACATCGGACGGCAATGGCGGGAACGTGGCGACGACGCTGACGGTCACGGCGGTCTCGCAGGCGAATACGAACGCGACGGGCTCATCGACGGTGACGATCGTGCCCGGGAACCAGAATACGCAGACGGGGCCGATTGAGCTGGGCACATCGGGCGGGAACGGAACCGATTCAATTATCGATGCGCAGGCGCATACGATCACCTGCTGCGGCGGGACATTGGGTTCGCTGGTGACGCGCGACGGGACGCAATATATTTTGAGCAACAATCACGTGCTGGCGAAGAGCGACACGGCGGCACTCGGCGACCCGATCGTGCAGCCGGGATTGATCGATGCGGGGCTGACGCCGGATACGAAATGCGATGCGACGGCGGCGACTACGGTGGCGAATCTGTCTCAGTTCGTGAATCTGGAGGCGCAGAGTTCGGCATCGTCGGCGAATATCGACGCGGCGATCGCGCAGGTTGTGCCGGGGCAGGTCGATCCTGCGGGGAACATTTTATTTTTGGGCGGTGCGGCGGATTCGAACGGCGTGCCGTTGCCGGGAGCGCCGAATGCGGGCGGGGGAATTCCTGCGACGCTGGGGTTGGAAGTGGCGAAGAGCGGGAGATCAACGGGATTGACGTGTTCGACGGTGTTGTCGGTAAGTATCGATACGAGCGTCGAGTACAACAAGAGCTGCGATGGGACCGGCGCGAAGTTCACGGTGGATTACGACAATCAGGTGGACGTGACGGGCGGGGATTTTGCGGCGGAGGGCGATTCGGGATCGCTGATCGTGTCGCAGAACACGGCTGATCCAGTGGCGCTGTTGTATGCCGGATCGGATTCGGATGTCGTGGGGAATCCGGTGTCGCAGGTGTTGGCGTTTTTTTCGAGCGGCGGGAGTCCGACGACGTTTGTGGGCGGCGGACAGCACGCGGTGATCGGGTGCTCGTTGCCGAGCGGGCCGCAGTCGGCGGCTGCGCGAACAGCTGTGGCGCTGGCGGTGAAGGCGCCGGTGGTGGAGCAGAGCGAGTTGCAGCGAGCTGCGGTAGCGCGCGATGCGCGGGCTTCGGCATTGATGGCGCAGCCGGCAGTGCAGGCTGTGGGAGTCGGCGCGAGCCTGGACAATCCGGGTGAGCCGGCGATCGAATTTTTTGTGACGCGGGGAGCATCGCACGCGGGGATCCCGAGCGAGGTAAATGGGATTCGGACGCGGATTGTGGAAGGCGATTTGTTCGCGAAGCGCGGGGCGGAGATTTCGGCGGCGGACAGCGCGATGAATGAAAGAGCGGGAGTGGCGCCGCGGCTGGTGTATTCGATTTCGGCGGCGGAGATGGCGCGGGCTTACACGGTGAAGACGACGCACGCAAAGGATTTGATGAAGCTGATGGGCGTGCAGGGCGTCGGCGTGACGTCGAGCGTGGACTCGCCGGGTGAAGCGGCGCTGATGATATTTGTGATTCGCGGCGTGACGCATGCGCCGATTCCGGCGGTGATCGATGGGCTGCGGACGCGCGTGCGCGAGTCGAGCCGGTTTAAGGCGGGGAATGGCGGCGCGGAACCGCGGCGTATGGCTTGCCGGGTGCCGGCGGCGAAGACTGCTCCTGCGCCTGCAGTGAAACACTGAGCGATTTCGGCAAATCCTGATTCAATTTGGCCGGCTGACTTCGTTGCGTCGATTCCGATAGCGCGAAATGCGTGTGCTACGCTATTTGCAGGAATTTCAACGCGAGATTTGGAGGAAGAAGATGGCACACGCGGAGCAGTTTCTGAAGGTTGTGAACGACGCGAAGAAGCGGGTGAAAGAGACGAACGTCGCCGACGTGAAGAAGCGGCAGGATGCGGGCCAGAAATTCGTGCTCGTCGATGTGCGCGAGGATAACGAGTGGGCTGCGGGGCATCTGCCGGGAGCGATTCACCTCGGCAAGGGAATTATCGAGCGCGACATCGAGAAGACGGTGACTGATCCTGCCGCGAAAATTATCTTGTATTGCGGCGGAGGGTTTCGGTCGGCGCTTGCGGGAGATAGTTTGCAGAAGATGGGCTACACGAATGTGGAGTCGATGGACGGCGGGTGGAAGGGTTGGGTTGAGGCGGGGTTGCCGACGGAGAAGTAGAGAAGAGAGTTGACAGTCGATGGTTTAAAGTCGAAAGCGGAGGCTCGAACTTCTGCGGCAAGTGCTTCGATTGAGGTGTTCCCACGTTACAAACCGCACCCTCAGAAACCCAGGGTGCGGCACCCGAGGAGAAAGCGTACGGCACATCGTTCCTTTCACCTTTGATTTATTGTGAATTCTGTTAGTTTGACGATGCGTAGAAGTAGTAGTCGGCGGAGTAAGCGGATTTTGTTTCGGCGTTGCGGTGGGCGTCGTCGCAGCCGGATTGTGGTGGCTGGCCGCCGTTCGTGTGCAGGCGCTGGATCGATGCGACTTTCGAAAACACTCCGACGCCGGAGTGACTGGCGGCCGCGAGCAGGAGCCAAGGGATCGAATTCGCGTCCGGTGAGTCGAGACGCGCCGACACTTTTCCTACGACTTCGCTGCCGTCGTTGTGTTTCCACGTTGGTCCCGCGTAGTGTTTCGCGATCACTTTGTTTTGCGCATCGAAGAGTTGAGCGTCGGGCGCTTTCAGAACCCACGCGAGTTTTGCATCGGTATCCGACGCCAGCTTGCAGACGTAGATCTGATCGCCGGTGGCGTGAGCCTGGAGGATCAATGCTTCGCCCGGAGCCGGTGCGAGCTTGTCGGGAACGTCTGGGCGCGCGAGTTGTTGTGTCGCAGGGGACTTGAACGCAAGTAGAGCGAGGAATGAGACGAAGAAGAATTTGTGCATAGCGCGAAGAGTTTATCACCGGTGTGTGCGGCGAAAATAAACGAGCAAACAAAAGGGAGCCAAAAGATCTGGCTCCCTTTCCATTTTGAGGGTGAGTTTTAGCGGCGGCTGAAGTCGCCGTTGAAGCCGCGGCCCTGGATGCTGATGGATTCGATTTCATTGCGATCGCGGTTGAGGAATATCTCGGCGCGTCCGCGCGCGGGACCCTGGCTCGACTCGGTGATGCGCATGGTGATGTGACGGTCGTCGGCCTTCACGATTTCTCCGAAGAAGGTGACTTTGAAATCGCGGGAGCCCGAGAGGGCAACGGCGGGGCGGCCTTCTTTCGTGTTGAACCAGCCGCGAGTGACCTGGTTGGAGCCGTAGCTTTGGCCGGTGAACGTGCCGCGGCCGGAGCTGTCGGCTTTCACCCGAGGATAGTCGGTCATTGGCGGGCCGAATCCGGGGCCGGGACCGTATTCGTCGCGGCCGTTGCCGCCGCCTGTCGCGAAGATAGCGCGGCAGCCGCGATCGACCCAGAGGCCGCGATTATCGACACCCCACGACCGGCCTTGCTCGCAAGGTGAGCCGCTGATTTGTTGTTGAATCGTGACTTGCGATCTCGGATCGACGTCGCCGCAATAATGGCGATTGCCGTCGTTGGATTCGCACTTGATGGTGGCGCCTTGGCCGCCTCCGTTGTCGTTGTATCCGCCGTTGCCGTTATAACCGGGATTGTAGTTATTGTCGCCGCCGATGAGGAAGTCGGCGCGGCAGCCATGATCCACCCAGAGCCCTCGGTCGTCTACTCCCCAAGTGCGATCCTGGATGCATTCGGAGCCGCTGATTTGGCGCTGGAGTTGTACTTGGCCGGGATTCCGTGGACCGCAGTGCTTGCGGCCGCCGTCGTTGGATTCGCAAGTGATCGTTTGCTGCGCGGGTGTGGCGATGGGGACGAGCAGCGCGGCGAAGACAAAACAGAAGAACAGAATGAACCTGGTTCGCATTTCAGTTCTCTCCTTTAGATACGGCTAGTGAAGACATAGATGAAACTGATGAAGAAAGGGCTTCTGGGTGAGCCCTGTAAACGCGAAGGGTTTCCTTGCGGCGATGGTATCACGGCGGCGAATGGACGCCTCTGGAACGTTGGGTAAATGTAGGATGAGAAGCGAGGGTGCGAGAAAAATTGGCTGGGGCGGAAGGATTCGAACCTTCACCGTCCTCATTAACAGTGAGGTGTCCTACCAGTTGGACCACGCCCCAGCAGGGGCAAAACGCCGGAAACGCGAGCCGAGCAGCGCTACAGTGGCCACGCGAGTGCAGGTTGACCCGGGCCGCCGTCACAGTGCGGCACAGAGTTGATTAAAGATAGCACGACCTATGGGTGCAACACGCTAGCAGAAGATTTTATGGGAAGCATTTGCGGGCCAAATACGAGTGTAGATATCGCCGCGAATACAATTCGGAAGCAAGTGAATCAAAAATAACCGAAGGAAGGAGAGACGACGGAACGAGAATTGAGTGCGCGGCGAGCGAGGACCAAATCGGAACTTCTGATTGAAGAACGAGAACGAAAAATCCGAAATGGGACTATATCGGTCCGCGATGTATCGGCAATTTTCGAAAGTTTTGAACAGACTGAGCGATTCGCGCGCCATGACTTTATGGAAATGTAACCCGAAAAGTCGCGCAGATGTTGCAATCCAGAAAGTTTTGTTGGAAACTCGTCGCGTCAAATTGGACACGGGCTCGCACAACCCGGACTGTAGTTGGTGGACGCCTAGGTATCCGCTCCTTCCCGGAGCGCTCACCTCCAGAGTGCACACATAGAACATGGCGCAGATTTTTCATCGAAGCACAAACTTCATCTCGAGAGTCAGTGTCTTTGCCGGCGTATTTTTGGCGGGCATCGCGCTGACCGGTGTTCTGCTCGCGGCGCGCTCTCCGTATTTGACGAATCAGAACGTGACGCGCGATCAACCGATCCAGTTCAGCCACAAGCATCACGTGGGCGACGACGGCATCGATTGCCGCTACTGCCACACGGGGGTCGAGAGTTCCGCGACGGCCGGAGTGCCGCCGACCAAGACGTGCATGAACTGCCATTCGGTGCTGTTCAATAACGTCGGCTACTCGGAACCTGTGCGCGAGAGTTATCGCACCGACAAATCGATTCACTGGGTTCGCGTGCACCGGCTGGCGGATTACGTTTATTTCAATCACAGCATTCACGTGGCGAAGGGCGTCGGCTGCTCGACTTGCCACGGGACTGTGGATCAGATGCCGCTGATTTTCCAGGCGGCGCCGCTGAACATGGGCTGGTGCGTCGATTGTCATCGCAATCCGGAAGCGGTGCTGCGACCGAAGGATCAAGTGTTCAACATGGAATGGAAAGCGCCGGCAAATCAGGCGGAGTTGGGCGCGCAGTTTGCGCACGAGCGTAAGATTCGCTCGACGGCGGATTTGACGAGCTGCTCGACATGTCACCGGTAGTTCGAACGTACGCGGCAGGGATCGGTCTTTTGTGGTTTGTGGTGGGTAAGAAGCAAGCATAACGCAAGATTCGAGTTTTACGACGGATGGTATGAGCGACGACGAACGCAAATACTTCGCGATGCACCGGAGCGGCGGAGCTTCGCACGGGTCTTCTCACGAAAGTGGGGAAGAAGCCGAGCAGCCGCTGACGCCGATTGACCGGCCGCTGGATCTGGCGGCTGTGCGCGCCAAGCTGGGTGCCAAGACGGGCAAGCAGTACTGGCGCACGCTCGACGAACTGGCCGACGACCCGCACTTCGACGAATTGATGCACCGAGAATTCCCGCGGCACGCATCGGAGTGGGACGAATCGGTCGATCGCCGCAACTTTTTGAAGTTGATGGGCGCTTCGCTGGCATTTGCCGGGCTGGCGGGCTGCAAGTCGAACGAGCAGGAAACCATCATTCCGTACGTGAAGCAGCCGGACGGCATGGTGCTGGGCAAGCCGTTTTACTTCGCGACGGCCATGCCGTTTGGCGCCGATGCGATCGGCGTGCTGGTCGAGAGTCACGAAGGCCGGCCGACGAATCTCGCGGGAATCCGGATCATCCATCGAGCCTGGGCGGTGTGGACGCGATCACGCAGGCATCGATTTTGAATCTGTACGATCCCGACCGCGCGAAGACCGTGTCGTTCGCCGGGTTCGCTGCGGACCTGGTCGGAATTCTCGCAGGCGGCGCAGGCCGCTGCCGCTGATATCAAGGCCACGAGCGGAGCAGGTTTCCGCATTCTGACGGGCACGATCACGTCGCCAACGCTTGCGCGAACAACTGCAAGGAATTCTGAAGCTCTACCCGCAGGCGAAGTGGCACCAGTGGGAGTCGGGGGATCAGCGACGGCGTGCGTGAAGGCGGGAAGCTGGCCTTCGGCCGCTACGTCAATACGGTGTATCGCCCTGAGCGCGCCGAAGTGATCTTGGCGCTCGATTCGGATTTCCTCGCGAGCGGCCCCGGACACATTGCGCTACATGAAGCAGTTTTATCGCCGGCGCAAGCTCGACACCGATCCTGGTGTGGAGCGCGTGGGCGGCGAGATGAACCGGCTGTACGTGGTCGAGCCGACGCCGACGGTTACCGGTTCGAGCGCGGATCATCAGTTGCCGCTGCGCGCCTCGCAGATGGATGCGTTCGCGCGCGCGCTTGCGGCGAAGCTGGGAGTCGGCGGCGCCGAAGGTTCGGCGACGATTCCACCGGCGGCCGAAAAGTGGCTCGAGAGCGTTACCAAGAATTTGCAGGGGCATCGCGGCAGTTCGCTGGTGATCGCGGGCGAGCACGTCGGCAAGTTCCTCAACGGCTACGGCGACGAACCATCTGGACGAGACGGAGATAACTACAGGTTGGAGCGCTTGGCACACGGTGCTCAACGCTGGTACCCGTCACTACTACTACGGCTACTCGCTCAACAACAACGGGGTCGTTGAAGGGCCTTACGGCGACTCCGGCACCTGGGAACCACGTGAATACACGACCCGCGACGACATCGGCTGCCCTTTCGCGCCGCTCAACGGCCAGCCCTGCTTCTACGGAGCCCGACATGCTGACCAACCTGGCGACGCAGGAACTGCGCGCCGCCTGTCGGCCGAACAGCCTCCTCGCTAACTCGACTACACCGCTCCCCACGGCGACTTCCGCAAGCCCGCCGGGCCGGAGCCGGCGCCGCGCCGGCTCCGACTGGTTCGAGGGCGGAGAGCCCCGCAACCGCAGGACCAGGGCTTACGACGAGGGCAGTCACGTCACGAGCAA
>CAWKNS010000041.1:0-73793 GCA_963850795.1 uncultured Acidobacteriota bacterium
GCCAAGGGTGCTGCAGCAGTACCGACTGGGCCCGGCGCGAGAGGCCGGGGATTTTCTTGCCGTAAGCCTCGTTGTATTTTTTTAGAAAATATTGAACCAGAAGCGGAACGTCTTCCGATCGCTCGCTGAGCGGCGGGATGCGAATCTGGATCGAACTGAGGCGATAAAAGAGATCTTCCCGGAATCGCCCTGCCAAAACTTCGGCCCGAAGGTCGCGGTTCGTAGCCGCGATCAGGCGCACGTTGATCTGTTTCACTTCGGGTGACCCTACCCGCTGAATCTCACGGTTCTGAATACGCGCAGGAGCTTGGCCTGCATTGCGAGCGATGTCTCGCCAATCTCGTCGAGGAACACGGTCCCGCCGTTCGCGTATTCGAACAGGCCGGGTCGCGTATCGGTAGCTCCGGTAAACGAACCCCTTACATGCCCGAACAGCTGGCTTTCGAGCAGCGTATCCACCAGCGCGGAGCAGTTGCATACCGCTAACCGCTGCGTGCTGACCGGACTTAATTGGTGAATCGCCCGCGCGACCAGCTCTTTGCCGGTGCCGGTCTGGCCCACGACCAGAACGTTTGTATAGTGGCGCGCCACCTTGCGCGCGAAATCGAAGACCTCGAGCATCGCCGGGCTTTTTCCGACGATGCCGTGAAACTCAAGATCTTTTAACAGTTGATCTTCGAGGGCCCGGACGCGCCGGCGCTGGTCGTGCAGCGCGGAAACATCATCCAACGCGCGTTTCAAACGCGCCCGGTCAACGGGTTTCGGCAGAAAGTCGCTCGCCCCGCGCCGGATTGCCTCCAGCGCGGAGTCCAGTGTGTAGTGCCGCGTCATCACGATCACGTGCACGCCCGGATCGACGCGCAGGACGCGGTCCAGAAAGTCGTACCCGAACGGCCCGGTTTCGCTCAAGTCGGCCAGCAACAACCGGCTGCGTCCCTCACGTACGCAATTGAGCGCATCGTCGGAATGGGATGTTCGAACCGATTCGTAGCCCAGATCTTCGATGAGCGACGTCAGAGCGTCGAGCTGCTCCAAATCCTCATCCAGAATGCACGGCGTTATAGTTCCCCTTGCTTGCAAACCTTCAGCCGGCCTGGTCAAAGTCTGAGCCACACCCTCCGTTGGGCATCTGAACTGCCACGAAACACACGAGCGCGCTATCTTGTTCCAATCGGAAACGGCTTTGAAATCCTCTGCGCCTTCAACGTGCTACGGCCTCTCGCCGTGGATGGGTATGGCTCAAGAATCGAAAATCGCAGTTCATTCAAACCGATGCAGACCCAAAGACCGAATCCAAATCGAACCATATGTTCCGTTTCGGTGTTCCATCCTTCGGACACCACCAGCCATACGAAGTGAAACGATCAATTCACAATGCCCCGTTCCACTCCTCGGGGGCTCACCGGGTGCAGGCGGAACTGATTCTGCCCGTCAGGTGTTACCGACAAGAACTCGGTCTCGTACGGCACGGACTGCGAGCGATCGCTGGTCAGCGGTTGAACTAGCCTCAGAAACACGACCGAGCCGTCCGGAACCGCGCTGCTCAGAGTGACTTGCTTGCCGGACTCTTCACTCCATTCCAGTTCCGACTTTTCGACGAAAAACGTTTGCGACTTGTCCCAACCTGAGACCTCCACGCGGTACAAGCTCGTGACGGGAAAACGGGCAGACAGGCTCATCCACAACCTCCGCCCGCTGGTAGTGCAGGCCGGCGGCGAGGTTTTTCAAACAGCAGGCTGCCGTAAACACGAGCGTTAGCGGCGTAGGGTTGAAGTTCGCCTGCGCGCGTTCGAAACAAAGCGTGTTCCACTGTGCAGGATTGAAACACCCTATCCGAGACTCGCGTGAAAACTTAGAAATGGCTGCGCAGGAATAGGTTCGTGGCGAAGGCCTCAATCGGACCATAGAGATAGCGGAAGGCCAGCAGTCCGACCAAAAGGCCCAAGCGCGCATAGCTGCTCTCGCGCAGCCAGTCGAGATAACGCTGCGCGGTCGACTCGCTCATGAAGATCAAGATGCCGGTGCTGCCATCGAGCGGGGCTAGCGGCAACAGGTTGAAGGTGCCAAGCAATAAATTGAGGCTGAACATCGCGTAGAGCGTGGCCACCAGGAAGCCAATTCCTTCTCCAGGTACGCGCAACCAAGCCAGCGTTCGAAGTCCCACCGCTCCGATGATCATCAGGATGAAATTGGCAGCCGGACCCGCGAGAGCCATCAAGCCGGCGCGTTTTGGATACCTGCGTTCCCATGCCGGATCGAAGGGCGCGCTCGCCCAACCGATCATCTGTCCCATAAATAGAAAAGCCGCGATCGGGATAACGACCATGCCCCAAAACTCGCGACGGATGTGGGAATCGGATTGAGCGTGACCTGGCCATTCAACGCCGCCGTCGAGTCGCCCCCCCACTTCGCAACCAGCGCGTGCGAGGCCTCGTGGCAGGTGGTGGAGAAGAGAAAAACAATGTAATAAATGAAGCCAATGGTCAGAAATTGGGGCGTCAGCTCAGGCATTCGGCTACGGGACAGGTTCGCGCTCCGGTTTGCAAGTTGTCGCCAACAAAGAAGTTCTCATCGAACGCTGTCGCGCTGTGTCAAGGCGCGATCGATCGATGATTTTTCTTCCGGCGTCAGCGGTCTCGCATCGCCCCGTTGTAGTTCTCCCAGAGCCAACGGGCCGATCAAGACGCGAACCAGTCGCAGCACCTCGATCCCCTGCGATTCGAACATGCGCCGGATGTGCCGGTTTTTCCCTTCATCGAGCACCACTTCCACCCATGAATTCTTTTCACCCGAGCGCAGCAGAGCAGCGTGTTTGGCGGTCAGAAATTCCCCGCGGTCTTCGACGCCGCCTCTCAAAGTGTCGAGCAGCCTGTCATCCGCGATGGTCGCGATCTGTACATGGTAAATCTTGTCGAGGTGGGATTCCGGCGCGGTGATTCGCGCGGCCCACTCCGAATCGTTCGTCATTAACAGAAGTCCTTCGCTCGCTTTGTCGAGCCTGCCCCGGCGCGACCCACTGCGCATCGGAGGCTGCCAATCGCTCGGGAAGGGAATCGTAGGCCGTCGCTCGCCCCTTCTCATCCGCCGCCGTCGTCACGACTCCGCGTTCTTTATTCAGAACTAGATAGATTTTCTTTTTCGCGACGGCCGGCCGACCATCGACTTCAATGCGATCCACTCCGATCCGCACTGGCGCTTCGGGATTGCGTGTGGTCGCGCCCGACAACCGAACTCGACCAGCCGCGATCCATTTACAAGCCTCCGACCGAGAACAAATCCCCAACTTCGAAATCGCACGCGCGAGCCCGACGCGGCGTTCGGAACTTCGCGAGCGTGAGTTTTGGGCTTGGCTGTTCCGAATTCGGCGTCGCACGCCAACATTATACGGTTCCGAGCGAACGAATGCGTTGGTGCGCACGGCCCTTCAATTTGAATTTCGAGGTGTTTCTTGCAGGAAGGAAAATTGTCAGAAGAAGGAGAAGCGTCGCGTCCCAGCCCTACCGCCTCTTTTCGAAGCGTACCACGCCGCTCCCCCTCCTCCAACTTGCGAACTTGGTAGCCCGCACGACGATACTCGCAATCCTTTTTCGCCGAATCCATACCCCAGATACGGTAGATGCCCTCACGCAGGCGATATCACCGCCACTCACGAAATTTTTAGAAAACGAATCCGCGATGATCGTTCCGCCCGAATTTTCCACATACATCGCGGCGTCACCTCAAAGGAGGAAGGAATAGACAGCTATCGCTTTTAGGAAGAAGAACATGGCGCACCCCGAGGGACTTGAACCCCCAACCCTCTGGTTCGAAGCCAGATGCTCTATCCAATTGAGCTAGGGGTGCGTCGTTTTTGTATTGTACAGCAAGGTTGCCGGCCGGCATCTGATTTCGCAGCCAGAACTCACAGAACTTTGTCAGACCGACAGTTTCAACTCGCGGATCGCATCTCCAGCTCCGCTTAGATTCGCCAGCCGCATCTCCGAATATTTCCGCGACAACAGCACCCCCGGCGCGCCCGCTTGAAACGCTGCCGTGACCGCCGCCTTCACACTCTCCGGCGTGCACTTGCTGTTGCCTTTTTCCGTCGGAATGTCGATGTCGATGCCCGGCCAGATCAGCGTTTTCGTTCCCTCGACGCCCGCCAACGCCCGCTTCGTTTCGCGAAACACATAGTCCGACGAAAGACCGGTGTGCGGAATCTCCGCATAGCTGCGCTCTTTCAGATTCATCAGCGCATAGTTCATCTCGATGATCGCCGGCTTCGACATATCTCCATAAATCGTCGATCCGATGTTGTCGGCATAGAGCGCCATGCGCTCCCCACCGCAGTTGTTGTACATCACGACCTTGATGAAATCCGAGTGAACCGACAGCGCGTGCAGATCCTGTTCTGCCCGATAAATGGGATTAAATGAATTGTTGTGCCAGATATGCCAGCCAACCGGAATCGACGGCTTGGCGTTTTTCACGGTCGTATAAACCGCGCCATACATTTCGCGCAAACTATCGGTCCAAAGCATTTCCCACGCTGCCAGTTCCGGATAGCGCAACAATATCCGCCAAAATTGGGGGTAGTACCCATCGACCGGCCGCTTCCCGGCGCGGCACGCGCGCACATATTTTTCGAGCTCAAGAAATCCTTCCTTCGCCCGCTCCGGATTCACCCCGCGCTGCTTCGCCTTCGCCTGGCAGAACTCACAGAAACACGTCACCTCGCCCGGATCAACCGGCGGCGTGTCGTGCGTCGCTCCGATGCTGTCGCACATCGCGCCTTGCCGTTCTGAGCCCCACATCAGCCCGTCGATGTCGTACGAACGCGCATAATCCTCGACGAGCCCCGTGAGAAATCCTTTGTATTCCGGATTGTTGACGCACAGCGTCTCCGCATTCCGCCCGTGCAGATCGCGTTCTTGCACTTTCTCAATGTTCGGAAGGTCTTTGCGAAACACATCTTCCAGCCAGCAAATCACCTTCATCCCGCGTTTCTTTGCAGCAGGAATGACCTCCGCCAGAATGTCGAGATTGCCATGGTCCGGCGCCCGCAGATTCTTCAGCACCGTGTTCTTGTAAAACTCCGGATGCGGCGTCGCGAAATTTCCGCCATGGAAATTGAGATCGTATTCTTGTTTTCCGTGATCGGGCAACGGTTGTCCGGGAATTTGCCGCCCGGCGATTCCGCGCCCGTATGTAAAGACCGCTAGAAAGAGCGTGTTGACGCTCCCACGCTCCTGAAGGATGTCGAGCACCTTCTCGGTTCCTTCATCGACAAACGAGACCGCGCCGATCTGAATGCCAATCATCTTCTTCGACTCGCCGGGAAAGGCGATCGAAGGCACGGCCAGCGCCGCGCCGGCCCCCGCTGTGAGTTTCACGAATTCACGCCGGTTCAACTCGGGTTTCAGCACAGACGAATCCTCTCGATTGATTTTCATCGCCGCACGTAGGCGACTCTTAGACGGCTTGCCGCAGATTCTTGCGCAATGTCAGGCTGCCGTCATCATTCAACTTCTGATGGCAAGCCCAACGTACCGGGTACCGCATGCCTTTTACTTCGATCTCAGCCTTCAGCTTCAGCCCTTCGAACTGCGTTCCGTGCGGCAACACAAGCTGTGCCTGCCGAATTTTCCCCGGCAGCGGATAACCCGGATCAAGAGACCCACTTTGCAGTACCTTCCCGTCCTTGCTTTCCACCGTGAGCCGCAAAACGCCAGGCACTCCGGCGATCCCATCATTCGCCAAGCCTAAGATCAATCCGAGATATCCAGTGTCCTCATAGCTCCAAATGAACGATGGCCGCACCCGATAGCCGATCCGCCGGTTGATGTTGTCAAACGCCGCGGGATACGTCTGATAGTACGTCTGCAGATTCTTCGCGTTGATCTGATGGAAATTCCACAGCGACCAATAATTCGCCCCAATATCGATCACATGCGAAATCATATTTTCCGCCGGCGAAATCCCTTCGATCGACGCCGCCGCGTCGGGCGGTTTGCCGGGCAGTCCTTGCTCGAGCAGCGCCGCAATCCACGGAGGGCGATTGCTCAACGCTTCGATCTGCTCGTTTTCGATGAATATCGTGTCGCTGCGAATCCAGTTGTTGCTGCGCACGCCGCGATCCAGCATCTCCGAATTGCCCACGCGGCTAAAATCCGGCTGCGTGTTCGTCAGCAGCGGCGTCTTCTTGAAATTTTCGATCTGCACTTCCATCATGCGGATCCATGTTCGCTCGGCGGTCTGATAGTCAGGAAATGGATTGTTAGCAAAAGGCCACGTATGTCCCTCACCCCAGAACCCGTACATAAACGTATCGACGAATTCGATCTGCGGATTGCCGTCAAACTCCGCGGCCAGCTCGCCGACGAGATCGGCAAACGCACTCTGAAAAAACGGATCATCGTACCGCGGCTGATATTTCGAATGCGGATTCTCGAGATATCGCTTCGCCGTCCGCGCTTCCGATTGATCTTTCAGAATTGAATCGACCTTCGGCACCTTCTCCAAA
This sequence comes from uncultured Acidobacteriota bacterium, assembly GCA_963850795.1. Taxonomy (GTDB): domain Bacteria; phylum Acidobacteriota; class Terriglobia; order Acidiferrales; family UBA7541; genus Acidiferrum. The sequence continues at coordinate 6,503 of CAWKNS010000041.1, forward strand.
ACGAAATCCGGCAGCGCTGCCGAGTGCGTGTAATCCGGCGCGCACATCTGAATCCGCAGCCCGATGCGCTTGTCGTTCTTCTTGGCGAGGTCGAAGACGAGCTTGAGATAATCCGGCAATTGCAGCTTGCCGGGCTTCGGCTGCACTTCGCGCCACGTCGGCCGGATGTACAGTTGCTGCCCTAATGGAAATTTGACGAGGTCTTCGATCGCCTGCGGAATGTTGTCGGACTTTATTTCGTCGGTGCCCGAGTCCGCGGTGATGTACGTGATCAGCCCTTTGCCGTAGTTCGGAACGACGTCGTCGGTCGGCGTCGTCGTCATCGACACATCGTCGGTCGGAATAATCGCTGTCGGTGGATATTGCGGGAAGGGACCCTGGTTCAGGCGATCCGCCACTTTTGGGCCGGATCCGAAATCGTACTTGCCCCAGTTGTGCGCCGGAACGTCCGCCTTGGCGGTTTTTGCCGCCGCACCTGCTGTCGCCGCCAGAAGGGCGCTGTTTTTTAGAAATTCGCGTCGCTGCATTCGGATTCTCCACTCGGAAGTGGAGAGACCTTAGCACACTGAGAGAAACAGAAGGAAAGAAAACGTAACCTAACGAAAGGGCGCCGTGTTCGGGCGATAAAGGTCAGAATGTCAGGCTGTTTCCGTTGGCGCCGCCGCGATTTCGAATGTGAGTTTTTGGGTGCCAAGTACCGGATGCGTGGCTGTTAGAGTCACGGTGCCGACTTCTTCCTTCGTACGAATCCAAACGGCGCCGGTGCCACCAATTAATCCGAACGGATTGTCCCCGATGAGTTCCGCCGGGCCTTCGAGCTGAAATTTAACGGCGTCATTGGCGAACGGCCGGATTGCACCGAACTCATCGGTCACGCGCAACACAACTCGCGTTGTGTCCGCGCCGTCGGCGAATAGCTTTGTATCGTCGGGAATCAGCGCGAATTTTTGATCGACGCCTCGCCCCGACATCGTCTTCTCGATCACTTTCTTCCCGCCAATGTAGCCTTCAATCCGCAGGTCGCCCCAATTGCCCACAGCTTCGCCCAATTCCGCAACGAACGGCGCGTACTTCAGATTTTTGAACTCCGTTCGGTTCGGATCGACCTCCGCGACCATTTTCTGCCCGATGTAGAATTTGAGTTGCTCGCAGTTCGAACAAACCCACGCCTTCGTGAAGCCGATCGACTCGTCTCCACGCGCCCAGTGAAACGCCGGCTCGAGCACAATCTCTTCCGCAGGATCGCACTGCGATTTGTAAAAGCCGGCCGCTGACTTCGGCTCGCGAAAGATATCGGTCACGCCGTGGTAACAGATGCGGTCGCCGGTACCGAAATCCGCGTGCGTGTTGTAGTCGAACGCGCACCAACCGATACCGCCTGCATATTGCGGATTCGATGCGAGCTGATCATGAATACGCGCGTGGCGCAGCATGTGCTCTTGAATCCGCTCGACTTGATCGATCGTCTTGGTCGGATAGGTGTGCCCGACAAACTCGGTGTTGAGATAGCGAGGATGATTCGGCGGTTTCAGCGGAAAGCCGAAGTCGTTCATCGTGAATACGTCTTCCAGAAATTCCGACGACTGAAAGTATCGAATTCCGCCCGTCTGTCGCGTTGGATCAAGCTTATGCGCCATCGCGTTCGTCCGAACATAGAAATCGTGATTGTCTTTCGATTCGTTGATGCGCACACCCCACAAAATAATGCTCGGATGATTCCAGTCGCGGCGAATCATCCGCGACACGTTATCGACCGAAATGTCTTGCCATGGCAGATCGCCAATATGCTGCCAACCAGGGATCTCTTCCAAAACGAGCAAGCCCATCTCGTCGCACGCATCGAGAAAATGTCGTGACTGCGGATAGTGCGAAGTCCGCACGATATTCGTGTGCATCACATTGCGCAAAATGTTCGCGTCGCTCCGTTGACATCGTCCCGGCATCGCCTGACCGACGAACGGAAATGTTTGATGGCGATCCAGACCACGCAACTTAATCACTTTGCCGTTGAGTTCGAACCCCTGATCGGTGAACTCTGCATGACGAAAACCGATTCGCCGCTGGTCGCTGTCGAGAAGTTGCGTGCCTTTCAGCAACCGCACATGAACCGTATACAGATTGTGATTCTGAAGATCCCACAGCTTGATCGAGCCGAGGTTGTCGAGGTGCACTGTGTGAACCATCGGCTCGGCCGCGGCCTGCGTCGCCGGCAGCTTCTGTGAACCCTTCGCCAGAGTATGGTCGCCATCGCGCAATTCGACTTCGATCGTCAGTGGCCCACCGGAAGCTTCGAGATGCTGAATGTGGCAATCGACATCAAGCGTCGGCTTGCCGCTCATTACATCTTTTGGTCTCGCGAAAATATTTTCGATGAACGTGCCCGGCACGATCCGCAATGCGACTTCACGGTAGATTCCGCCAAACGTGAGGTAGTCGATCTGATATCCGAACGGCGGAATGTCCGCCCTTTCCGTTGAATCGACATCGACCGCCAAAATATTCTCGCCGTCGAAGTCGATGTGCGGCGTCAGGTCGAAAGAAAACGGCGTGTACCCACCTTTGTATTCACCTAGCTTCTCGCCGTTGATCCAGACGGTCGACGCCGTCATCACACCTTCGAAATCGACAAACACATGTTTGCCCTTCGCCTCACGCGGCAGCTTGAAACGCCGTCGATAGATCGACACGAACTCATAGTCTTTGTCGTCGAAGCTGTGCCAGGGAAGCCGTGCGTTCGTGTGGGGAATGACGACGCGATCGAAAGACGAATCGTCAAAATCTTTGCCGTGCGCTCCTTGCGCGTACTTTTTGCTGAAGCGCCAATTGCGATTGATCGGAAGAATGATGCGCCCCGCGGAGTCTGGCGCTGGGGAAGCGTTGGATGCAATTGCCTCAGGAACGCCGCCAGCTATCGTCGCGCCCGCAACCACGGTCCCTGTTGCTCGAAGAAAGTCGCGTCGGTCCATGATGCTCCTTCTCGCGGGGCGCAATGACGTCGATTTGGCCGGGATTCGACGAGCCGGTCGATACAAGAATCTGCGCCGCCGGATTTGTGCCACGAATCTTAGCAGGTTAACCGCATAACCTCCAGAACGCTCGCCAAGAAAGCGCCGTCGGTGCAGTTGTTAGTGGAATAGGAAAGGGAAGATCACAACCGGAATCGGCTTCGTCGCATTCTGCTGCAAGTACCAGCAGGGACTGCTGCCAATGTGGGGAAAAAGCGAATGCACGCACGGCATCGTCACTTCAGGCTGATTCGCATCCAACTCATACTCGACTCGACCGTTCTTCTGCGCAATTGCGTACAGTCTCGTCATCTGCACGGTTCCGGTCGCCGCACCAAGTTTCGGAAACATCATTTTCGCCCGCAGCACGGCGTAATCAACAATGAACGCCGCCACGACCGCCACAATGATTCCCATGATAGTGCGTTTGAAAATGCTGGAGAGTCGGCTCATGCCCGCATCATTCGTCAATGACCGTTGACGACTTCACCGTCGGTCTCGAAGACCGCCGCGCGCTCGCGATCATCTGCACCAACGCCCGGTCCGCCGCCACAAGCGCCGGATCTTCATTCGCCTGAAGGCTCTTCAATGTCGGCACCACCGTCTGGTCCGGCAAAATTCCAGTCCCTTCGAGCCGCCGTCCTTTCGGCGAAAACCACAGCACCTCGCTCATCTCCAAAACGCCGCCGCCCTTCATCACACGCGGCTTCGCAATCCCCAACACGCAGCCGCAACTCTGGCTGCCTACGATCCGTGCCCGCTGCGAATCCTGCATCCCCGCCGCAAATACTTCCGACGAACTCGCCGACCTCGAATCGATCAACACCACCACCGGCCCCGAAAAAATCTGATCGCCGCTTCGACCAACATAAAGTTCCAGCGGCAGTCGCAAAACTCCCGCGAACTCCGACAGCGGCTTCCCCGATCGCGTCTCGTCCTTCGCAAACAGCGTCTTCTTATCAAAAAAATAACCAGCGATCGGCACCAGAACTCCGAGATCTCCTCCGCCGTTCCGCCTCAAATCCACAATCAGCCCCGGCGAATTTCGAAATCGCTCCAGCGCCTGCCGAAACTCTTTCGTAATCGACGGCTGAAATCCATCGAACCGAATGTAAGCGTTGCCCGACGCTAGCTTGTCCGTCGCCAGATTCGGCGCCGCCGAATATACCTGCCGCCGTACTTCCGTTTCGAAATGCGATCCATCCGCGCGTTCCAGCCCCAGCTTCACCTCGGTATCCAGCGGCCCCGCCAGCAGCCGGCTATACGTAAACATCTGCGTTGCGCGATTCGTAGAAGACGCCGCCTTCACACTCTCGATTTCCGCAATGCGATCCTCGACCGGCTTCCCATCGACCGTCAAAACAATCATCCCCGGCTCAATCCCCACGTGCGCCGCGTTCGAATCCTGCCGAATCGCCGTCACAACAATCTTCCCGTCAATCTCATCCAGGCTCAGCCCCGATCCAACCCCTTGCTGCTTCTTGATGTTCCGCCACTGCTCCGGCGAATTGAACCGCGTGTGCGCATCATGCAGTTCGCCCGTCATCCGGCTCATCAACGAATAAAACTCACGATCATCCTTCGCCGCCTCGACCAATGGCTTGTACCGCGCATGCACCTCGTTCCAATCCACTCCATTAAATGATCGGTCGTAGTAATGATCCGCAATTTCTTTCCACACGCGTTCGAACACATCGCGCCGCGTCTTCGCCGACAACTGCCGCGCAGACTCCGCCGAACCCGATTGAGGTTGAGAATGAGAGGAAAGTGCAACGGAAGGTGTCGTTCGCGCTGAAACCGTAGCGCCGAGCCCGAGCCCGAAGCACGAGCGCAAGCCAAGCCCCAAGCCAAGCCTCAACAATCCATTAGTCCAACGAGGTCCACGCACCAAGTGACCGGGCCTCCAGCGCAATCGCATGGATTATAGAGACTAGCGCCGTTTTCCGCACGCCGAATTCCGCCGGGAGCGCCCCAACGGCGACCACGACCAGAGTCAGCCCAACGTGTGCCTAAATATCAGCCCGCCGCCGGCTCCCCCGGCTCGTTCGCAAAAATCTTCGCCAGATCCGCGTGCACCATCACCACCGCCGGGTCCCTCTGTATCGCATCAAAATACCGCTTCTGAAACGCGTCTCCCGACTCCGACGGCGCAAACATCTTTCGCGCTAACACAACTGCATTGTGCGTATCTTCCGCCTCCACCGGATTCTCGCCCGCAAGGCTCTCGTCAATCCGCACTACAAATTCCGAAATATTGTGCAGCCACGAAAATTGCTCGTGATCGATCACCAGCCGAAACAACTCGCCCGTATTCACCTTTCCATGCAGCCGCTCATAGTCCCGCCGCTCCATATCGAGCAATTCTTTGTGCAAACGCAGCAGCGCCAGTCGCAACGCAACCAGCTTCTCGCGCGCAGGATTTGGCGGGCCGCCCGTATTCGCGGCGTAAGGATCGGATGTCGTCACAGGAATTTGATCGCGCCTCGCAAGTGGCGGCGCGCTTCTCACTCATTGTGGTACAGGACGCGCCTCACGCCAAGCACCCATGGAGTACGGCGCTTCAGCGCCGCCCTTGAGTATTGGCCCTGCCACCTCGAATTAATGGTCGTCACTCGTGATACCGCAACTCCCCGACCGGCAGCGTAATCTTCAACCGGTTACCCACCGGCGGCAACGGACACGTCGCAAACGGCGTATACGCGCACGGCGGATTCTCGAGATGATTGAAATCCAAAACAAGCTCGCCCGTTTTATCCAGCCCGCCCGGCGGCAGCGCCGTATACAAAAACCGGCACGCTCCATACGTCTTCGTCGCGCTCGTCGCATCCTTCAAAATAAAAAACAATTTCACCGGCGGCTTATCTTCCGTCACCGGCTCCAAGCGATACGTCTTCCCATCCAGCTGAAACTCCGCTGCCCCCGGCACCGGCGCGTCGTACGCCGTCCCAATCATGGTCGCCAGCTTGATCGTCTTCGGCGGATCGTACGGAATCCACTTCGCCGTCACCCGATAGTGCTCATTCGCCGGATACCACTTCAATCCTTGAAATCCCACCCGCGCCGCCGAATTCGCATCCTTGATTCGCAACGCAAACCGCTCGCCCCGCTTCACCGCATAAAAATTCAGCGGCCCAATCGTCATCCTCGGATTGCCTTTGTCGTTGTCCGAGCTGGTATGCAACTCTCCCGCCGCCGCTGCCTTTCCATCCACCATCAATCCAGCAGGGAAGCCGCCTTCGCCCGTCGGCGGACGCAGCGATACCGTCGTCCCCTCCAGATGCAACACTCCCACGTGCGCCGGCGCACTCGCCGGTAATTTCAATTTATTGTCCGCTGCCAGACCCCATCGAATTATCGCCCGCATCAAGCCACACCAACCCCGCCAGCGCCAGCCACCCATCCGGCTTCTGCAATTCGGCAGCGTGTTCCGCACGCCACGCCGCCAAATCTTTCTCCCACTGCAGCTTATCTTGCGCCGCTTTCGAATTGACGCAAAAAATGAGGGTGACTATGAGGAGGGAATAAACGTGAACAGAAATTTGCGGCGACTGCAAGTCTGGAAGGCATGCCGCATTATACGCGCAATCCCAATCGTCCCTAACGCAATGAATCGATACTCCGAATCTGACGAAGGATGCGTTCCAAATTTTTGACGATCGATTTTGGGGCCGAACCGGACTCTTCATACCCGCCCCTGTCGCCTTCCGCCGCTTCTGCTCCTGCATCCGATCCAGCTGCCGATCCAGAATAATCTCCGCCGTCTTCGGCGTAAAAAACGTCCCGCCCGCCTGAATCTCCTCGACCGCCGCAATCAGATCCCGCGCCGCATCCGACTTCAGCACAAATCCCTTCGCCCCCGAATCCACCACCTGCCGAATCACATTCTTCGAATCGTGCAGTGACAGGATCAAAATCTTCGCCGTCGCCCCCGCTGCCAATATCTTCCGCGCCGCCGTCAGCCCATCCATAATCGGCATCCCGATATCCAGAATCGCGATATCCGGCTCGCAGCTCATCACCCCTTCGATCGCCGCCGCCCCATCCGAAGCCTCGCCGACGACCATCCATTCCCCATGAATCTCCAGCAGGGTCCGCAGCCCAAACCGAACGATCTCATGGTCATCAGCCAAAAATATGCGGAGTGGCGCCATCCATTACCCCCAAGCGCGAAGAGAGCCTATCAGTTGGCTGGGGTGGCGATTCGTACCACGTCTTGCGCGCGAAATGATATCGGGACTTTACCCGACGCTGCCGATGATTCCCGAATTGGGACACTCGGCCGCAAGCTTAGCTAAGTGACTCAATTGAAGTGGCTTACGTTGTGCACCTATCGAGCCAGCGTCAAAAGCTGTGCATTCAGCTCCATCAGATCGGCCTCAAAGCAATAGTAGCCGGCCCGCCATTCGCCTTGCGCCTCGGCCGGCCTAAACCCGATCACCGCAAAGTCCTTCGATTTGTTCCCGGTCGCCACAGCCGGAAACTCTCCCCGACATACTTCGCTGCTCCCGACCCGATCAGCCGTTTACATCGGCCAGTGATATCACCGCCCTGAGCATTCCCTGGTTCTGTGCGTGCGGCTGGCAGAAGTAGAGGTTGGGCATGACCGGGATATCATCGGCGGGCAGGCCGAAAACTTTAATGGTACGGCGGTCCCACAAGGTGCGTGTCAGTTAACGTACTGAAAACAATGGTTGGTATACCGAACAGCGCCTTTCAGCCTCGAATCGATCACCCGCACGAGACCATGCCCCAAACAGAAAAAAGCCGCCATCCCCGCCGAAAATACAGGGACGGCGGCTCCAATTTTTCAATTATTACGTGCTTACTTCGATACGACCAAATTATTCGTCACCGAAAACACGTTCGGCACGCCATTCGCCCGCAACCCTGCCAGATTCTTGTCCGTTTCGTTGTCCGCGACGCCTTCCAGCGTCACATTCCCGTTCTTCACGATGATATGGATCGACGGTACCGCCGAAAGCGCATAGCGCGAGAGCCCCGGCTCGCTGTAGATTGCCCGGTACATGGCCCGGCGGATCTGATCGTCCATCGGCGAATTCGGCAGCACTTCGATGTCGTTCTGCACGCTCGACACTCCCTCAATGCTTTTCACCGCGGCCCCAGCATCCGATTTCAGCGTCGGCCTCACAACCTGCCCCAACAAAATCACTTTGCTCCCATCCAGCCGAAAGGACAGATTGTCGAACACCGAGTAGTAGGGAAGCAGAACCAGTTGATGCCGGATTTCCTTGATCATGTTCTGCTGCGCTTTTGGTTCCTGGCCCGCGCTGGCCGTTCCTGGCACAGCCACGAAACCAATCATTAAAGCGAACAACGCAAGAGCGAATGCGGCGATGAGATGGCCATTTTTTCTCTCCTCAAGATTTCCGTCTGAGATTTTGGAGTTTAGACTCACGATGCGGAATTCGAACTCCCGCATCGGCTCTCTAGCTCCGCGGATGTTAGCATGTTTTAAGGTGCCCCGTGGTGAGAACGCTTTCACGTCGATCTGCAAAGCCTGCCTTCCAAGTTAACTCAAAGGACCGCGTGTAACCGTGCTCGTCATAGCACATCGAGGAGCTTCCGGCCACGCGCCCGAAAATACTCTGGCTGCCTTTCGCCGCGCCGTATCGCTCGGCGCCACATTCATCGAAACCGATCTCCAACTCTCCCGCGACACCCGCTTCGTCGCCATCCACGACGATACCGTCGACCGCACCACAAACGGTCAAAGGCAAAGTCCACGATCTCACCTTGATCGAACTGCGCCGCCTCGACGCCGGCTCCTGGTTCGGCAGCGAATTCACCGGCGAGCGCATCCCCACGCTCGAAGAAATTCTCGAGTTCTCCAAAAAGCACGACGTCGTTTTTTATCTCGAATTAAAGCCGACCGGTTCTTGGGGTGGGGAACATGCCCTGATCGGCGCCCTGCGCAGCTCCGGCGAGATCGCCCGCACGATCGTGATTTCGTTCGACTCAGCGATTCTCGAAGGCGTTGCGCAAGATCGAGCCAACGCTTAATGACCGGCCTTCTCTTCGAAGGCCAACTCGAAAATCCAATCCAGCGCGCCGTCGAAATCGGCGCCCGCCAACTCGCCGTTCGCGGCGACTTGGTCACGCCCACTCTGCTTGCCGAAGCGCGCAAGCAAGATCTCCAAGTCGTCTGTTGGACCGTGAACCAGCCCGCCCACATGCGCCTTCTGATCGAAGCCGGCGTCGCCGGCATCATGAGCGACTACCCCGACCGCCTCGTCGCCACTAAATCGAAATAAGTCACGTTCGAATAAAAATGCTGCGACGAACTTGGCGACTGTCTTCATCGCAAAATAACCGTGTGTCATCCTGAGCCAGCGAAGGATCTCAGCCTACGTCCTACTCCAAACTGATCCGCACATTCGACCGCACCCGGAACCACATCCTAGCTTCTCCCGCCACAGCTTCGCAAATTCCGCCACATTCAACTGCTCCGCCCTCGCATCCGCTCGAATCCCGCATCGCTCCATCGCAGCCCGTACTTCGTCCGCCTTCCCAAACGCTTTCAAATTATTCACCAACGTCTTCCTCTTCTGCGCGAAACAAACCTTCACAAACTCCAACAATTTCTCTCTATCAACTATCCCAAGCTTCGCCGCCTGCCCCGGCAGCCTCAGCGTCACCAGCGCCGACGCCACCTCCGGCGGCGGATCAAACGCCTCACGCGGAATCTCCAGCACAAGCTCCGGCCGCGAATACAACTGCGTCGCCACCGACAAATATCCGTAATCTCGCGTCGCCAGGCTGCGCCGCCAGCCTCTCCGCAACCTCCAACTGAATCATCACATGAATCTCATCGATGATCGGAGCAGACTCAAACAGGTGATGCAGAATCGGCGAAGTAATGTAGTACGGCAAATTTCCATAAATGCGCACGCGCCGCCCCGCCGCAATCTCCGCGATATCCGCTTTCAGCACATCGCTCGAAACCACATTCAGGTTAGGGAATTGCTGCGTCAGGTGCGTCAGCCGCCGCACCAGCGGCGGATCAATCTCAATCGCGGTAACCGGCGCGCCGGTCGCCGCGAGATACTCCGTCATCTCGCCGTGCCCGGCTCCAATTTCAATCCAGCAAAATGATTTCGTCCGATGATCGATCTGAGCGAAGCCGAAAATTCCGGCGCATGCGCCGAAACGCGAATCGCCCGCGCGATCTGTTCGCGCCAATCCGGATCCGCAAGAAAATGTTGCCCAAGTCTTTGGCGAGCCATGCCCGCCAAGTGTACCGTCAATCGCTCGCAAGCACCTTGCCGACCAGCACATCCGTGTAGGGGCGCAGCATTGCTGCGCCCCAGCTTGCCCGGGCCTAAGCCTAACCGATGCCGTGTTTCTTTCTTCCCGGCCAAGGCGATTGCGCAGAAGCTGCACGCCGTCACGGCCAATAACGCGTCCTCTGTGCCCTCTGTGAACTCTGTGGTGAAATCCTCTTACGCCCGCGCCCGCCGCAAATGCGCCGCCCGCACCAACGTCGCGACGAAAGCCCCCACCTGCGTCGACAAAAAGTAAAAAAGAAACGCCACCGTCCACAACGTCGTGGAGATCGCAAAAAGCACCAGCAAGTAATTCTCGGGTCGCAGCAGGGCCCCCAATGTCCCCAGCCTGCCCGTCGCAATTGTGCCCGTAGTCATGTGATTTGTATTCCCGCTCATAAAACACAATTTCGACGAAAAAGTTTCCACCTCCCGTTACCGTTCCGCGTACCGGGTTTCATGTAAGATGCCGCGAATTCTATCCCTGATACCTGTCCGATACGGCGTTCTGCGTCTACTGGTTTCCCCCACGAAAACGTCGCCCAAGCCCCAACTTGACGCCCCACCCAGCCGCTCCGATAGCGTTAAATCGTCCCGGAAACAGAAGCTCATCTCCATTGCTAACAAAACCACCCTGTGAAGATTCTCTTCGTCGCATCGGAAGGGCTGCCGTTCTCAAAGACGGGCGGTTTGGCGGACGTCGTCGAAGCCCTGCCCAAGTCGCTCGTCGCGCTCGGCCATGAAGTCGCCGTCGTTCTGCCGCGCTATCGCGGCACCAAAGCCCAGCGCCGTCGCCATCCCCAGCATCACTATTTCCATGGGCGGCCGCTTAAGGTTCCCGGCCGTCGTGGATGGCGGCAAACTCGCCGGTGTTCATTATTTCTTCGTCGACGATCCTTACTATTTCGACCGAGGCGGCCTCTACGGCGAGCGCGGCGGCGATTTTCCCGACAACGCCGAGCGCTACAGCGAGTTCTGCCGCGTCGCCATCGAAATCGCGAAACATTTCTGGCGTCCCGACGTCATCCATTGCCACGATTGGCAGTCCGCGCTCGTTCCGATTCTGCTTCGCACCAGCTACGCCGCCGATCCCGTCGCGCAAAGCCTTCCCGTCGTCTTCACGATTCACAACATGGGCTACCACGGTCAGTTCGGCCTCAACTCACTCGGCGCCGCCGATCTCCCGCTCGCCGGCTTCAACCCCGCGGGTTTCGAGTTTTACGGCAACGTCAATTTTCTCAAGGGCGGCATCGTCTATTCCGACTATCTGACCACCGTCAGCCGCAAATACGCGCAGGAAATTCAGACGCCCGAATTCGGCTACGGTCTCGACGGCGTCGTCCGCAATCGCGCCGATCGTCTCGTCGGCATCATCAATGGCGTCGATTATTCCGCGTGGAATCCCGCTACCGACAAACTGATCGCCGCGAAATTTTCCGCAAAAGATCTAAGCGGCAAGCAAGCCTGCAAAAAAGCATTGCTCGAACTCGTTCGGCTTGCCGACCGAGCTCTAAATCGCCCTCTCATCGGCATCGTTTCCCGCTTCGCCGATCAAAAAGGTTTCGACCTCATCGCCGAGCGCGCCCACGAACTCATGCAGGAAGAAATGACTCTCATCGTTCTCGGCACCGGCGAACGAAGATACGAAGATCTCTTCCGCTCGCTCGCCTCCACCTATCCCGCTCACGTTGGCGTCAAAGTCGCCTACGACGACAAAATCGCTCATCAAATCGAAGCCGGCGCCGATATGTTTCTCATGCCCTCGCGTTACGAGCCTTGCGGCTTGAACCAGATTTACAGTTTGAAATATGGTACGGTTCCGATTGTGAGGGCGACCGGCGGCCTCGACGATACCATCGAGCCGTTCGACCTCGAGAACGGCACCGGAACCGGCTTCAAATTTCACGATTATTCCGGTACCGCGCTGGTGCAAACTGTTCGTCGCGCTCTTCAGCTATTCGAAGACGAGCGCATCTGGAAGCGCATTCAATTGAACGGAATGGCCAAGGATTTTTCGTGGAAAGGCTCGGCGAAGGAGTACGAAAAGGTCTACGCCGCGGCTCTTGCTTCACGAAACCGATTGCCTGTTGCAACATCTAATTAAAACTGGAAAGGGAATGTACGGCGCAGTTACTGTAAGCCGTTAAGGACAAACAAGATGGCAGACAATAGCATTCCGGCAGTTACCGACGCGAATTTTGAAGCGGAGGTTCTTACCGCGAGCAGCACGCAGCCTGTGCTGGTCGATTTCTGGGCAGAGTGGTGCCGCCCATGTCACATGCTCGCCCCCACAGTCGCTGAAGTCGCCCACGACTACGCGGGCAAACTCAAGGTCATGAAGCTCAACGTCGACGAGGCGATGAATTCCGCCGGCCGCTACAACATCCGCGGCATCCCGACCTTGCTCGTCTTCAAAAACGGCCAAGTCGTCGAACAAATCGTCGGCGCCGTCCCAAAAGAGCAGATCACCAAAGCTCTCGAGCGCCACGTCGTCACCAACCGCCTAAGTCCGAATCGATCCCCACTGGGAGCACTCAGCGCGCCGCGACTCGAACGCGGCGCGCTCTTTTTCTCGGACCGGGTCTCCTGTTCGCGCTAACCCCTTCCTTTTCTTCGCCGCGCAGAAACACCGGTGTGCTCTGTCAGGAATCCCCGCCCGTAAATCGCCCTAGAATCACATTCTTGCACGGTACGCACGTGCAACGTCTTTAGAATGACATTCTTGCAAAAAACACCCGGGGGGAGGGGGTGGCACAGATTCCCAATATCGGTCCAGCGTCAGTCGCCGCGGTCAACTCCTGCTAAAATCCTCTTCGCCATGACCGAACGCCGCCGCCCAACTCTCCGCCAAACCCCGCTGCCGCTGGGCCACTCGCGAACCCAGCCTCTCCTACCACGACGAAGAATGGGGCGTCCCCGTCCACGACGACCGCACCTGGTTCGAGTTCATCACGTTGGAAGGCGCGCAAGCCGGACTGAGTTGGGAAACCATCCTGAAAAAGCGCGATCGCTACCGCAAAGTCTTCTCGAATTTCGATCCGAAAAAAGTCGCTCGCTACGACGCCAAGAAAAAGAAATCGCTGCTCGCCGATGCAGGCATCATCCGCAATCGCCTGAAAATCGATTCCACGATCACCAACGCGCAAGCCTTCCTGCAAAATCCAAAAAGAATTCGGCAGCTTCGACAATTACATCTGGAGATTCGTCGATGGCAAACCGTTGCAATCAAATCTCGACCCCACCAGCAAAATAATCGTCAGCACAAAAATCTCCGACGCCATCAGCAAAGATCTAAAGAAGCGCGGCTTCCGCTTCGTCGGCACCACAATCATCTACGCCCTGATGCAAGCCACCGGCCTGGTCAACGACCACACCAGCGACTGCTATCGGTTCGCGGCATTGAGCGTTAATCCGATTCGCGAAGTAGTCGCGTCCGCACGACCAATCTTGCGTCGAAACTCCGGCGAGCTTAGGATTAGATGTAACTCCGTTGTTCGATTCCCACGGCAGTTTGCTGTCCAAGTCAGAATAAGCCACACACGCTTTTGCGATGACGTGTGACTGAGGAGAAGCCCGCGAATGAAATCGGTCGTAGTGGTCGGCGCGCAGTGGGGTGACGAAGGCAAAGGCAAAGTCGTCGACTATCTCGCCGGCTCGTTCGATTACATCGCGCGCGTCGCCGGCGGACACAACGCCGGTCACACCGTCATCATCGGCAAAGACCGCTACGTATTGCAGCTGATTCCGTGCGGCATTCTGCGGCCCGAGCAGCACACCGTCATTGGCACCGGCGTCGTCATCGATCCCGCCGCGCTCGTTGCCGAAATCGAAATGCTCAAGAAAGTCGGCATCGAAGTAAAAGGCCGCCTGCACGTCAGCAATCGCGCGCACCTGATTTTTCCGTATCATCGCGAACTCGACAAAGCCGCCGAGAACGCGCGCGGCGAAAACAAAATCGGCACGACATCGCGCGGCATCGGCCCCACCTACGAAGACAAGATGGCGCGCCGCGGATTGCGCACTTGCGACCTGCTCGATCCCGCGCTGTTCCGCGAAAAGGCAGCGCGCGTCGTCGCCGAGAAGAATCGCCTTGCGAAAGGCGCTTACGGAGCGGACATCGATTTTTCACACGAGATCGATGCGACGCTCGCGCTCGGCGAAAAAATCCGCGAATACATTTGCGACACTGCCGAACTCGTCAATCACGCGCTCGACGATGGAAAATCCGTTCTGTTTGAAGGCGCGCAAGGCACGATGCTCGACATCGATCACGGCACATATCCGTACGTGACTTCATCGAGCGCAATTTCTGGCGGCGCGACGGTCGGCGTCGGAGTTCCGCCGACGAAGATCAAGCACGTCCTCGGAATCTCGAAGGCTTACACAACGCGCGTCGGCGGCGGACCATTTCCCACCGAAATGCCCGACCTCGATGCGCAGGCGATTCGCGAACGCGGCAAGGAATTCGGCGCCGTCACCGGACGCCCGCGCCGCTGCGGCTGGCTCGATCTCGCCGTGCTGCGCTACGCGAAAATGATCAACGGGATCGATTCGCTCGTCGTCACCAAGCTCGATGTCTTCGACACACAGAAGGAAATTCAGATGTGCACCGGCTACACCTACAAGGGCAAGCCGATCAACGAAATGCCCGCGCTTGCCGAAGAGCTCGAGCAAGTCAAGCCCGAGTACAAAACGCTCCCAGGCTGGTGCCAATCGACCTACGGCGTGAAAGACGCGAGCAAGCTCCCGAAAGCTGCGGTTGATTATCTTCGTTTCATTGGCGATTTCTTACAGATCGAAATCGGCATGATTTCGACCGGCCCCGAGCGCGACGCCACCATTGTTCCTGAAGGAACAATCCTCTCGCGCTGGCTGTAACGAATCCGCTGCTGAAACTCTATACTGTGACTACGCTGCGCGTCGCGTCAGGTCGCGACAATCGGCGCAATTTTGAAATCGGCTTCCGCGCAAGCGCCTGAGATTCTCGATGGCGCAAATTAACCCTAAAGGGTTATGGCCCAAGGGTTGTCGCGTCCCAAGCCCGCAACATCTTAAATCATGGCTACCATTTCCCAGTCGCTCAGCATGCTCACTTACGATCAAGCCCGTCAGTCGGTCATCGACGAAGTCTCGAAAAAGAAAGGCCCGCGCGCTACCGCTCCGGTTCATATCTGGGACGCGGTCGGCTACGTGCTCGCGCAGGAAATCAAAGCTGAGCGCGAATATCCGCCGTTCCATCGCGCAACGCGCGACGGTTACGCGGTTCGCGCACTCGACGCGCACACTGGCGCGACGCTGCGCTGCGCCGGCGAAATCAAAGCCGGCGACGACGCCACAACTCCGCTTGCCCGCTGGACATGCGTGCAAATCATGACCGGAGCGGGTGTTCCGCCGGGCGCCGACGCTGTCGTGATGATCGAGCACACCACGCGCAAAGGCGACAACGTCAATTTCGATCGCACCGCGCAATCTCGGTCAGAACATCGTGCCGAAGGGAAGCGAGGCGAAGCGCGGACAAGTCGTGCTTGCGCCCGGAGCGTACATCGGCCACGGCGAAATTGCTCTGGCCGCACAAGTCGGCGCTACCGAGCCGCTCTGCGCCGTGAAACCGCGCGTGGCGATTCTTTCGACTGGCGACGAAGTTGTTCTGGTCGAGCAGAAGCCCGGGCCATTTCAGATTCGCAACAGCAACAGCGTTTCGCTTGCCGCACAGACCAAAGCTGCCGGCGGCGAACCGGTTCTTCTCGGCAACGCGCGCGATCGCGCGGACGAACTTCGCTCGAAGATTGAGCGCGGCCTCAAAGAGGATATTCTCGTCATGTCGGGCGGTGTTTCGGCAGGGAAGTACGATCTCGTCGAGTCTGTTCTTGAAATCGCTCGGCGCAGAGATTTTCTTCGATGCGGTTGCGATTCGCCCAGGCAAGCCTGCCGTGTTCGCCAAGTGCAAAGATAAGTTCGTTTTCGGTCTTCCGGGGAATCCCGTCTCAACGATGGTGACGTTCGAGCTTCTGGTGCGGCCGGCAATCGATCTTTTGAATGGAGCAGAAGCGCGACCGTTGCCTCTTCTTCGCGCGACGCTCGCCGCTCCGCTGAAGGAGAAACCGGGACTTGACGCATTTCCTGCCCGCGCGCATCGAATGGCAAGGATTCGACGCTCAAGTTTCTGCGATCGAATGGCGCGGTTCCGGCGACGTCGCCGCGCTCGCGAAATCAAATTGCTTTCTGATCATTCCCGCGGATCGCGAGGAAATCCCCGTCGGCGAATCCGTGCCGGTGTTGCTCCGCAAGGACATCGCGTGAGCGCGGCGCATCAAACTCCAAGCGTTCAGCTCCTTAGAACTATGCTTGAGCAGCGAAAAAGATGGCGGCCTAAAGCGGCCGCTACAAAGGCTCCGAGCAGCGATGGCTCAGAAACTCTCCCATTACGACGCGTCGGCAAGGGTAAGAATGGTCGATGTGTCGGCCAAGGCTGTCACCACGCGGACCGCCGAAGCGCAGGCATTCGTGACGATGAAGCCCGCGGTCGTCAGCGCCGTTCGGCGGTTGAAGAATCCCAAGGGCAATCCGCTGGAAGTTGCTCGAATTGCAGGGATTGCGGCCGCCAAGCGGACTGCGGAGTGGATACCTCTTTGTCATCCACTGCCGCTGACTCACATTGATGTGACCGCGACGCTATGCAAAGATGGGGTAGAACTTCGCTCCAGTGTGGTTGCGACCGCGCAAACAGGCGTGGAGATGGAAGCGCTGGTCGCTGTTACAGCCGCAGCCCTCACGGTCTACGACATGTGTAAAGCCCTCGACAAAGCGATTGAGATCGCCGGCATCGCGCTGGTCAGCAAGACTGGCGGCAAGAGCGGCGATTTTCGCCGCGAGCGGATCGCATCGCGCGTACGCGCGGGCGAGCCTCAAAATCTCGCGGCAATCGAAATCACCGGTCCAAGCGCGGTGGCCGATGAGCGCCGCGGCAGCGCATCCGGCAAAGAACGTCATTCTGCTGCTGGTGGATGACAATCCACTCGTCCGCAAGCTGGTTGAGCAAGGGCTCGATAACGTTTGCGAAGTTCAGATCGCTGCCGATGGCGCCGATGCGCTGCTGAAGGTGATCGATGAGCCGCCCGACGTAATTCTTTGCGATTACAAAATGCCGGGCCTCGACGGCCGCCAGCTCTTTGAAAAGCTGCGCGGCCGCGACAAGACGCGGCACATTCCGTTTCTTTTCATGGCAGGGCCGCACGGACATCGAAGAACGCTTGCGTCCTCTGGTCGACGGCGTGGAAGAATTCATCGTCAAGCCGTTCCTGGTGAAAGATCTCGTTCGC
Source organism: uncultured Acidobacteriota bacterium (assembly GCA_963850795.1). GTDB lineage: Bacteria > Acidobacteriota > Terriglobia > Acidiferrales > UBA7541 > Acidiferrum. The sequence continues at coordinate 24,110 of CAWKNS010000041.1, forward strand.
ATCACGAAAAAAGTCGTCGATCGCCTGCACCTTGAGAAATTGCAGAAATCCGCGTCACGCCCCGGCGTGATTCAGGGCCGCCTCGAAGAAATGAACATGACGGATTTGCTGCAGTCGCTCGAAATGGGGCAGAAGTCGTGCCGTCTGATTGTCCGCAAAGGAAACGAGCGCGGCGAGATGTATTTCGCCGGCGGCCAATGCCGAGACGCAAAAATCGGCAATCTGGAAGGCGACGACGCCGTCTACAAAGTCATTCTCTGGACGGAAGGCGAATTCGAGATCGATTTCAACGCGGCGAACGAATCCACACGCACGACGACGACACGCAACACCACCGGCCTCTTGATGGAAGCGATGCGGCTGATGGACGAAGCCAGCCGCGAAGATTCTCCGGTCGAGACGCAGTAGCGGATGCGCGTGCGCGTTCTCACCATCAGCGATTCTGTTTCACGCGGCGAGCGCGAAGATCTTTCGGGTCCCGCTGTCGTCGAATATTGCCGCGGCCTAAAGTGGGAGATCGTCACGAGCCTGCGTGTTGCAGACGACCCTGCCGACATCCGCGAGCAACTCCGAGCGAATTGCCGACAAAAGTCGAGTTGATCTCATCCTGACAACCGGCGGCACCGGGCTCGGGCCGCGCGATAACACTCCGGAAGCGACACAGGCCGTCGTCGATCGCGTCGTTCCTGGCATCGCCGAAGAGATGCGTCGCGCAGGTGCGACAAAAGTTCCGACCGCGCTCCTGTCGCGAGCGATCGCGGGTACACGGCATCGCAGCCTGATCATCAATCTTCCCGGCAGCCCAAAAGGCGCGGTCGAGTCTCTGGAATCGATCGCCAATCTGTTGCCGCATGCGCTGGACGTGCTTAACGGCGGTAATCACGACAAATAGCTCGCCAGGAATTTCAGCGCTTGAATTCGTTGCGCATTTGCGACAAAAGATGGAAAATTTCAGACAGGCTGAACATCGGCGATCCGCGAGCCAGTTGCGGAGCTTCGGACAACGGACTCTTGCAGCGGAATCATCTTGTAGTGCAACCGGATAATCGTGAGTCCGAGAAACGACACCGTGTGATCGGTTCGGAGTGTCGCCTCGTCGTCCACATAGACGCGAAAGAGTTCGTGAAGTGTCGTGAAATTTCTGACACGCCAATCGTCGGGGCCCGCATCGACAACCCTGTAGAATCCGGACCGGCCGAATGCGCCGCCTGAAGAATCGAGCCCGAAAGAACCGTCAGGGTGGGCCACGGGACGTAAATAGACATTCGCGCTGCCACGGCAGGGAAATGTCACTTTCACGCACGGGTTCTCTTCGCCTGGCACGCGCACGATGGAATAGATTCCCGCGTAGATCACATGGCCGGAAGACTTCAGCCGGCGGAGCCAGCCCGTCGCTTGCGTTGTTCCAGAATTCGGATCGAAAAGCTGAAGGACTTCGCTGGTCATTCCTTTGGCGACTTCCAGCGACGAAATGGGGAAATTGAGCTGATTCATCCGGCGGCTTATGAATTCCACGAGCAGCCACAGAAAGAAGCGTCCCGTAAGCGACACCTCGGTCCAGACTTCGAGTTGGTATTGCGCGGCGTGTTCGTAGAAATCGCGAATCTCCGGACGGATCGTGAACGGATCGAACGATGGCCCGCGCAACATGGTGAAACTGGAAAGCAGACCGGCATCTTTTGGCGCTCGGATGCGCAATCCTGATTCGGCTGCAATCCGCTCGTAGATGCTGGTGCCGATCAATCCTGGTTTTCCGAGGAAGCATTCGAGCCATGGGGCGTCGCTTTTTCGCACGCGCTTGCCTGTTACGCGAACCAGAAGCTCGATGAACCATTCCATGCAGAGCCCAATGGCATTGTGCGCAAATGCGAAGAGTCCATTGTTTGTCGCACGCGGCCCGGACGAGGGCGCGGCAGTGGAACGATGGGCTGCGGGCGATTCAGAAGGCATGGCGATTACCCCTATCTTCGCAGTTTTGAGGGGAGACTACGGTTCAGCGCGGGGTGACTTGTCGGTTCGATTAACGGCAATTCGCCGCGAGACGCGCATGCCAAGCGAAGGCTTTCGGCGGCGGATTCACTGGTTGACCCGCCTCGCAATACCGTCAACAATGATTCGACCATGACCCAAAAGCAATCGGATACATCCCTCGCTCATAAAAAGCTGGCCGTGCTTGGCACGGGCAAACTCGGCGGCATTTTGTTGCGCGCCTATCTCAAGCAAAACCTCTTTGATCCGAAGAACGTCACGGCGACCGTAAAGCATTCGGAAAAGGCTTCGACGCTCGCGAAAGAGCTGGGCGTTTCGGTGACGACCGAAAACAAGAAGGCTGCTCACGGAGCCGACATCATCTTGCTCGGCGTGAAGCCGCAGGTTGTGGGCGACGTGCTGAAGGAGATCGCGCCGGAACTCAGCGAGAAGACTCTCATCATTTCCGTCGCAGCGTCGGTGCCGACGAGCTACATCGAGCAGCATGCGGGAGCGAAGGTGCCGGTGATTCGTGCGATGCCGAACACGCCGTCCGCGGTGGGCTGCGGTATGACAGGTATCTGCCGAGGCGCGCACGTTGCCGAGCAGCATCTGGACGTCGCTCGCGCGATGTTTGACGCCGTGGGTCGCACGGTCGTCGTTGACGAGAAGAATATGGATGCGGTAACGGGGCTCTCGGCCAGCGGTCCGGCGTTCGTCTACATCATTCTTGAATCCCTCGCCGAAGCCGGCGTGAAAATCGGGCTGCCGCGCGACGTGTCAACGCTGCTTGCCGCGCAAACGATGAAAGGTGCGGCGAGCGTCGTGCTTGAAACGGGTGATCATCCTGCGCTGCTCAAGGACGCCGTGACGACGCCTGCGGGATGCACGATTGACGGGATTCTCGAGCTCGAAGAGGGCAAGTTGCGAGTGACGCTCATCAAAGCGGTGGTGAAGGCGAAGGAGCGCGCGGGGGAATTGTTGTTTGAGAAGTAGGCATCGTCGACGAATCGTTTTTGGTCGTATTGAATGCTGAGATCCTTCGGCGCCTTGATGGCGCCTCAGGATGACAACAGTTTTGTCGTGTCTCAATCTGGAGTTTCACGCATTGGATCCTTCCAACGAAAGCAAGCCGCTAGGGCAGGATGGGCAGAAGGTGAAGAAGTATGCCAACAACACTGCGCTGGCGCTTGAGCTTCCGTTCACAATTGTAGGGGCGGTGGTCGTCGGCGCGCTGTTGGGATATTTTCTCGATCATTGGCTGCACACCAAGGTTACGTTCACGCTCATCTTAGGCATTCTTGGGTTTGTGGCGGGGCTGCGGGAAGTTCTGCGGCGGCTGGGATAAGCGTGGACGCCGAGCCTACTTCGCCGGCAGCCACCAGCGAGGACTCATCAGCTGCAGGGGCGCGGCTTCTGGGCCAGGCCACCGAGAAGCGAATCGGCTGGCTCATCCCCGTTATCGGCTTTACAAGCGCCGCCGCGGTCGCGATGAATCACCACAAAGACTGGGCAATCGGCATCGCTGCGGGTTCGGCGCTCGCCTGGCTCAACTTCCGCTGGCTGGCGCAGGGTCTCGATGCTCTCGTCGTCGATTCGACCGCCCAAGCCGGCTTCCCAAAGCCTCAGGTATCGGTAGTTACTTATTTCCTCGCAGCGTTTCGCTACGCCTTGATAGCCCTATGCGTGTATGGTATTTTTAAATTCCTGAGTATTCCCCTTGTAAGCCTGCTCTTGGGACTGTGTTCGCTGGGAGCCGCGACGATCGCGGCAAGTATCTACGAGATTGCGAAGCCGTTGAAAACACGGCCCTAAGCGGGTCGAACCTGTCGGAGACCGATGGAAGAACACGTAAGTTGGATAACGCAGTTTGTGAATCACTATCTGGGCAGCGTCGCCCTGTCGATCGATTCCGCGCTCCATATCACGCCGGAGCACGCGGATAGGCCGATTCCAGAGTACGTCGTAATGGGCACTGGTGGTTCTGGTCGCGACGACGATCATTGCGCTGATTTTGCGGTCCCGGCTATCGGTCGAGAAGCCAGGATCATTGCAGCAGGTTGCCGAGCTGCTGATTTCGAATCCGATGGGTTTTGGAGTGCGCGATCTGGTCACGGAGAACGTGCATCACCACCCGGACCGCTACGTCCCGTTCATCGGTTCGATCGGAATGTTCGTGCTGGTTTCGAACCTAATGAGTGTGCTTCCCGCGTTTTCTGCGCCGACGGTCAATCCAACAGTGCCGCTGGCCTGCGCGATTCTGACTTTTCTTTATTTCAACTACCAAGGTTTGCGTCACCACGGACCGATCAAGTACACGGCGCACTTTGCCGGCCCTGTGCCATGGCTCGCTCCGCTGATTTTCCCGGTGGAACTCATCAGTACCTCGGCGCGTATTTTGTCGCTTACCGTTCGTCTATGGGCGAACATCCTGGCCAGCGATCTGATTTACAGCATTTTCTTGAGCTTATTCGTGGGATTAACGACATGGGGATCGACGAAGAACGTCGGTCTGGGCGTGGTGCTCGGGATTTTGCCGGCGTTGCTACCGATCCTGTTCATCGGGCTACATATCTTTGTGGCGATCGTGCAGGCGTACATTTTCACAATTCTGCCGTCGGTGTATCTCGGTCTGGCGACCGCGGACGAGCACGAATAAATTTTTGTGGGATAAGTTTGCTGCTCCAGCGTGAGCCCGGCTGCACGGTGTCCGGGAACCACCTCCTGGCGGCAATTGTAGAAACACAAGGAGGCAGTACAGATGATTAAGAAGCTGGGTATGTTGTTGACAGCGATCACGACGGTGATGTTGCTGGCGCCGGCGGCGTTCGCACAGGCGGATGCGGCGGCCGGAAGCAGCGGCAACGCGAAGGGTCTGATGGCCATCGCGGCGGCGTTCGGCATGGGTATCGCGGCGTTTGGCTGCGGACTCGGTCAGGGACGCGTGGCGTCTGCGGCTTGCGAAGGAATGGCGCGCAATCCGGGAGCGGCTGGCGCGGTTCGTACGGCGATGATTCTGGGTCTCGTGTTTATCGAGACGCTGGCGCTGTTTACGCTGGTTATCATTTTCGTGAAGGTGGTCTAAAGGCCGCTTCGAGCGGTCGGACCGTCGTTCACAATTCTTAGATTTAAGTTTGCGAGAAGGCCCGGAGAAATCCGGGCCTTTTTGCTTTTGAATCAGCCGAAGTGTTGACCCCGCTCGTCGGCATTTTTTGAACGCAGCGCGGCTAGGGGGTTGTCTGGACCGCGGGCGGCGCGATGGCGGCGAAGGCGCAGGATGCGACGACCGATAACAAATCCGGCACTGAGCACGGGAATAGAGCGAGCGTGACGACGAAGAGGTCGAACCAAGTGTACCGATAGCGTTTGTAGACGTCGTATAGCGGCTCAAGGCGGGTTGCGATGCCCAAGGCGGTTGCGGCTAGCGTCAGGTCATCGTAGTTGTCGTAATTCGCGCGCGTGTGGGCTGAGGTATCGAGCAGGAAGTAGTAGTCGACGCGGTCGCGCGCGGCCTGAGAAGAATATTGGCCCCTTGGGCCAGCGCCGCCGAGGATTCTGTTTTTGGCGACCTGAATGACGCGGACGCCGCTGACGGCATCGGGACCGTCGGGGTAGACGTCATTGTTAGAGCCGGTTGAGAAATGGGTTGCAGGATCGAAGACCGTGCCGTCGTGCGTTTCGTCGAGCAACAAGACGGCGTAACCGTTGGGCAAGGGCGTCTGCCAGGTTTCGCCGATTCCCGCGTCGCGATAGAGCAGCGCTTCGTTGACGTAAGCCTGAAATACAAAGACGCCCAGCAACCAAGCGGAGCAGGCAAAAGGGTATACGCACGTCCAGAGAATCAAGCGCGTGCGTCCGACGCGTCCGCGCGGCACCAGATTCGCCGCGGTCAGGCCGGCGAGAATGGCGCATGCGGTCGCCAGAACGGTGCCCTTGAGGACCCAGTCAACGATAGCGAGTCCGATTCCCATGTGACTAGGAGAACATGATGACGCTCGGTTTGGAACCGGGCGAAGGTGCAGGCGGCGCTTGTTTCACACTGACATGATGAGAGAGGGGCAGCGTGGTGGGCCGGCAGCGAACAGACAACGCTATTTGCCGAGCAGGTTGGATTGAAGTACGAAGTTCAGGACTTGGTTGGGGAAAAGGCCGAAGTAGACGGTGCCGGCGGCAGAGACGAAGAGAACGATGTTGACCGGCAGCGGGAATGGCGTGAGAGGGGCGCCGGTTACCGCCGGGGCTTGCGCGTGAGCCGGCGCGGTATGGTCGCCGTGCTCGACGGCGTGGTCGTGAGCGGCGTCGGCGGCGGTATCACGCATGTACATGACGACGATGAGGCGGAAGTAGTAGAAGGCGCCGATGACGCTGTTGACGGCCATCAGGACGGCGAGCCAGATGAGGTGCGAATTGACGGCGGCCTTGAAGACGTAGAACTTGCCGAAGAAGCCGGCGGTGACAGGCAGGCCGAGGAGCGAGAGCAGGAAGAGGCTCAGGGCTGCGGCGACCACGGGCTGGCGGCGGCCGAGGCCGGTGTAGTCGTCGAGCGAGAGGTGCTTTTCGCCGGCGCCGCCGAGCTGGCCGACGATGGTGAAGGCGCCGAGTTTCACGAGGGCGTAGCTCAAGAGATAGAAGAGAACGGCGGCGTAAGCGGCGGAGCCACCGGTGTCGGAATTGCCTTGCAGGTAGGTGACGGCCGCGAAGGCGACGAGAATGTAGCCGGCGTGAGCGATGGAGCTGTAAGCCAGCATGCGCTTGACGTTGGTCTGAACGAGAGCGCCGAGGTTGCCGACGAACATCGTGAGCGCGGCGAGAATCCAGAAAGCCCAGAACCAGAAATGGGTGGCGGCGGGGACGGTGGCGAAGATGCGCAGTAAGAGTGCGAACGTGGCGGCTTTGGGGCCGGCGGAGAAGAGTGCGGTGACGGGAGTCGGGGCGCCTTCGTAGACGTCGGGAGTCCACAGCTGGAACGGAGCGGCAGCGACTTTGAAGGCGAGGCCGATCAGAATCAGCGCGAGGCCGAGCTTGATGAGGTTGCCGGAGGTGTCGGCATTGGCCATTTGGGTGAGGTTGGTGGTGCCGGTGACGCCGTAGACGAGCGCGATGCCGTAGAGGAAGAAGGCGGTTGCGAAGGAGCCGAGGAGGAAATACTTCATGGCGGATTCGCTGGACTTGATGGTGTCGCGGCGGTATCCGGCGAGGATATAGCTCGAGATCGAGCTCATTTCAAGGCCGATGAATGCGGTGAGGAGTTCCTGTGCCGAAGAGAGGACGCCCATGCCGGCGGTGGCGAAAAGGACCAGTGCGAAGAATTCGGCGGACTCGAGATTTTCGCGCTCGAGATAGGGGCCGGCGGCGAGCACGACGAGAATCGAAACCAGGCCAATCAGCAGGTGGAAGAAGATGCTGAAGGAGTCGAATTGAATCAGTTGGCTGAAGGCCGGGCCGGTGCCGACGGTTTGGTACGCGTAAATCGAAGCGCTGGTGCCGAGGATCGTGCCGAGGATGGCGAAGAAACTGAGGACGTGGCGATTGCGCGTCATCGGCTGCAGCAGCATCAGGAGGACGCCGAAGATGCACCAGATCGTTTCTGGCAGAACGCGGATCAGGTCTTCGGGGCGGGGAATCATTAGCGCGTTGCCGGCCTTTCGAGAGAAATTTGTTTGACCACGCCGTTATGCGTAATCGTCGATGGGATTGCCGGCGCGCTGGCTTCTTGCGGGCTGGAGCGCTGCATCTGGTCGAGAATGCTCTGGCTCGATGCGGCTGTGCGGTTCGTAAAGAACGTGCTGCCGATACCCATCCACAGAGTGATGACGGCCATAGTGACGAGAATGCCGATTTCGCGGCGGCTGGCGTCGGGCAGAGTTTTGTTCTTCTCGACAGTGACTTCACCGAACCACACGCGCTGGTAAGCCCACAGCAAATAGCAGGCTGAGAGAATCACGCCGAGCGCGGCCCAACTGGCCCAGCTTGCGTGGACCTGGTAGGTGCCTAGCAGAATTAGGAATTCCCCGACGAAACCATTGAGCATCGGCAGGCCCATGCTCGAAAGCGCGACGAAGAGGAAGAAGGCCGCGAGCTTTGGCATCGGGTTGACGAGCCCACCGAACTCAGAAATTTCGAACGTGTGGCGGCGATCGTAAATCATGCCGACGAGCAGGAAGAGCGCGCCGGTGGAGATGCCGTGCGCGAGCATTTGGTAGACGGCACCCTGCATCGAGATGTTGTGGAAGGCGAAAATGCCAAGCACGACGAAGCCAAGGTGGCTGACGCTGGAGTAAGCGACGAGTTTCTTGAGGTTCGGCTGGACGAGGGAAACCAGCGCGCCGTAGATGATGCCGATGATCGCAAGCGCCGCGACCCATGGCGCGGCTTTGTGGGCGGCGTTGGGGAAGAGCGGCAGGCAGAACCGAATCATGCCGTAGGTGCCCATTTTCAGGAGGATGCCTGCGAGCATCACGGAGCCGGCCGTCGGAGCTTCCACGTGTGCATCGGGCAGCCACGTGTGCAGCGGGAAGAGCGGGACTTTGATGGCGAATGCGCCGAAGAACGCCAGGAAGAGCAGCATTTCCTGCGTCGAAGTCAGTGTGAACAGCCGGCCGTCTTGAAGCGCCTGCTGAATCTTGGGCAGATCAAAGCTGCCCGTCAGGTTGTAGAGCCAGATGATGCCGACCAGCATCAGGATCGAGCCGGCCATCGTGTACAAGACGAACTTGATGGCTGCGTAGATGCGGCGGTCGTGACCCCAGATGCCGATGAGGAAGGCCATCGGGATGAGCATGACTTCCCAGAACAGGAAGAAGAGAAAAAGATCGAGCGAAACGAAGACGCCGATGACTCCGACTTCGAGCATCAAGAGCATCACGAAGAATTCTTTGACGCGATGGTTGATGCTGCTCCACGACGCGAGAACGGAGATCGGCGTGAGGAACGTCGTCAGGATGACGAGGAAAAGGCTAATGCCGTCGATGCCGAGGTGATAGTGAATCGGCGGATTCGCGATCCAGTTGTAATACTCGACGAGCGAATAGCCTGAGACGCCGATGGGAACTTTCGGGATCAGGAAGAGCGAGAAGATGAACTCCACGATCGAAATCGTCAGTGACAGGCGGCGAATCCAGACGTGATCGTCGCCACGCAGAAGCAAAAGCGCCAGCGCGCCAAGGGCGGGGAAGAAAATCAGGACCGAGAGCAATCCGGGAAGTGGCATCAGCGCACCATCCCGATCGCCGTCGGTCGCAGATACGGCCAGAAGATTATCGCAATCACGACGATTGCTCCGATGACGACCCAGACCGCGTAGCTGCGCGTGTTGCCGGATTGCGCTTGCCGGACGCCGTCACCGACTTCGGACGTGCCGCGCGCGATGCCGTTCACGGCGCCGTCGATCATCTGGACATCAACGGTCTGCCACAGCACATGCGATGAGAGCCACAGGAGCGGCTTGACGACAACCGCGGCGTACAGCTCATCGACGTAATACTTGTTGAGAATCGTCTTGTACACGCCCTTCATCGACTTGGCGAGTTCGGCCGGCTTTTCTGGCTTCTTGAGGTAGAGCCAATACGCGACGAGCAAGCCGATTGTGGCGGTGATGACCGCGATCACGGCGAGCGGAATTTCAAGCGCGTGAGCCGCGGCTTCGGCGGTTGCCGCTTCGGTTGCGCCACCAGCGAAGACCGGTTCAAGGAATTTGGTGAAGTAATCGGTGCCGCCCCAGAATGCCGGAGCTGCGAGCCATCCGCCGACGAGCGACAGAACAGCGAGGATCATCAGTGGCACGAGCATGCTCTTCGGAGACTCATGCACGTGAACATGATGTTCGTCGTAGCGTTGCTTGCCAAAAAATGTGAGGAAGATCAGACGGAACATGTAGAAAGAGGTCAGCAGGGCAGTGAATAGGCCGACGGCGTACAGAATCTTGCCGCCATTGTCGCTCTGATAAGCGCTAAGCAAGATCGAGTCTTTGGAGAAGAACCCAGCCAGCGGCGGGAATCCCGCGATCGCTAGCGTCGCGGTCAGCATCGTGATGTACGTCCACTTGATCTTCTTGCTGAGGCCGCCCATTTTCAGCATGTCCTGCTCGCCGCCCATCGCGTGGATCACGCTACCGGCCGCGAGGAAGAGCAGAGCCTTGAAGAACGCGTGCGTCATCAGGTGGAAGACGCCCGCGCTGAACGCGCCGACGCCGCAGCCGAGGAACATGTAGCCCAACTGGCTGACGGTGGAGTACGCCAAAACTTTTTTGATGTCGGTCTGTACGAGGCCGATCGTCGCCGCAAACAGTGCGGTTGCGCAGCCAACGATCGCGACAATCACCATCGCGCTCGGCGAGTGCAAGTAAAGCACGTGAGAGCGCGCCACGACGTAAACGCCCGCGGTCACCATCGTCGCGGCGTGGATCAAGGCCGAGACTGGCGTAGGACCTTCCATCGCGTCGGGCAGCCAGACGTACAACGGAAGCTGCGCGGACTTACCGGTCGCGCCGACAAAGAGCAGCAAGCAGGCAATCGTCAGCGTGCCGTACTGGCCGATTGCGTCAGCGGGCATCGGAGCAGCCTTCGCGAATAGCGGAACAAAGTCCAACGTGCCGAACGTCTTGAAAAGCAAAAACATGCCAAGCATGAAGCCGAAGTCGCCGATGCGGTTGACGATGAACGCTTTCTTGCCCGCATCCGCAGCCGACTTCTTGAGAAAATAAAACCCGATCAGCAAGTAGCTGCAGAGGCCCACGCCTTCCCAACCGACGAAGAGCAGCACATAGTTCGCCGACAGGATGAGGATGAGCATGAAAAACATGAACAGGTTCAGGTACGAGAAGAAGCGGTAGTAGCCGTGCTCGTGCGCCATGTAACCGGTGGAATAGATGTGGATGAGCCAGCCGACGCCGGTGACGACCAGCAACATCACAACGGTGAGTTGATCGACCTGGAGATCAAACCCGGCGCGGAAACTTCCTGCGGCAATCCAAGTGAAAAACTGCTTTACGTAAGGAACTTGCTCCGCCGGCAATGTCGAAAATTCACGAACGGCTTCGAGCGCGCACGCGAAGGCGAGGCCCGTCGAGCCGAGCGCGACCGCATTGACGATCTTGTTCGGCCACTTCGAACCCAGCAATCCGTTGATCGCCGAGCCGAGCAGCGGCAGCAGCGGGATGATCCAGAGATTTTCGAGTATCGGCATTAGAGTTTGAGCAGGTCCACGCGCTCGACGTTAAGCGACTGACGATTACGCTGAATGAGAATGATGATGCCGAGGCCAACGGCAGCTTCCGCCGCCGCTACAACAATGACGAACAAGACAAAAACTTGACCGCTCAAGTGATTCCACGCCTGGCTGAACGCCACGAACGCGAGATTCACCGCGTTGAGCATCAACTCGATCGACATGAAGATCGTAATGATGTTGCGGCGGAAAATAAACGCAACCACGCCCAGTCCGAAAAGGATGGCGCTGAGAATCAGGTAGTAGTTCGTCGGGATCATAGATGGCTTTCCTTACGATCGCGCTGCGCGAGCACCATCGCGCCGATGATGGCGACCAGAATCAGGAACGACGTCAGCTCAAAGGGGTAAACAAACTCTTGAAAAAGTTGAGCCGACAGCGCCTTGGTCGGCGCGGTGACTCCCACTTGTGCCGCGGTCTGCACCTGCTCATGGGAACCGTAGACAGCGGCTAGCAGGCAGCCCGTCAACGCCACCGCCAGCGGTAGCCCCGCAAATTTCGCCAGCGAAGAAAAATTCGTTCGTTCTTCCGCGCCCGCATTCAAAAGCATGATGACGAAGACGAACAGCACCATGATGGCGCCGCCGTACACGATGATCTGCACGGCCGCGACGAATTCGGCGCCCATCAGCAAATACAGGCCTGCAAGAGCGACCATGACGACGATCAACGAAAGCGCACTGTGAATCGGGTGCCGCTGCAGAATCAGGCTCAACGCGCCGAGTACGGCGATGAAAGCCAACACGAAGAAAACGATGAGTGGCACGTTCATCCTAGTGCCCCCTCAACATGATGATGGTAGCGGTGATCACCACGTTCGCCAGCGAAACCGGCAGCAGCAGCTTCCAGCCGAAGGACATGAGCTGGTCGTAGCGGAAGCGGGGCAACGTGCCGCGCATCCACACATAAACAAACAGGAAGAAGAAAATCTTGCCCAGCAGCCAGAATGGTCCCTGGATGAATTCGTTGATGACCGGAAACGCGATCAGGAGCGCTCCGAGAAGTGTAATCACCGTGCCGACGCCCGGCAGAATGATGCGCCCGAAAATCGTTTCGTAGCGGATACCGTCCCAGATGACCCACAAGCCAAACGGAATCAAAATCAGTGACGGCAAATAGTGAGTGAATGTCCATGTCGTCGGAAAGGGAGACAGCCAGCCGCCGAAAAACATGATCGCGCAGAGCGCAGACACGGTGATCATGCTCGTATATTCCGCAATAAAAAACATCGCGAACTTGAAACTCGAATATTCGGTGTGAAATCCCGCAACGAGTTCCGATTCCGCTTCCGGCAGGTCGAACGGCACGCGATTCGTTTCCGCGACCGCCGCGATGAAGAAGCAGAGGAAGCCAAGAATCTGCGGAAAAATGTTCCACGCGAAAATGCCGCGGTCGGCGTGAAGAGCCTGCACGTTAACGATATCGCGCAGGCTGAAGCTGCCCGCCATCAGTAGAACGCCGACAACCGACATGGTGAGCGCGAGTTCATAGCTGACCATCTGCGCCGAGCTGCGCAAGCCGCCCAGTAGCGGATATTTGCTGTTCGACGACCAGCCCGCCAGAGCCACGCCATAAACGCTGAGCGCAGTGATGGCAAACAGCGCCAACAGGCCGATGTTGAGATCGACGATGCCGAGATAAACCTTGTGGCCAAAGATCACGATCGGGTCAGGCCCAAACGGAATGATCGCGATTGAGGTGAGCGCCAGTGCGAGCGCCATCAGCGGGGCCAGATAGTAGGTGAACTTATCGACACCGCTCGGCGTCGGATCTTCCTTCAACAAAAACTTCAACCCGTCGGCAGCGGGCTGCAGCAACCCGTGCGGGCCGACGCGATGCGGGCCCCATCGCGATTGCATGTGCGCGACGACCTTGCGCTCAAACCACGTGAGATAGGCGTTGACCGTGAGCACGATGAACACGATCAGCGCGATCTTCACGAGCGAAATGATCACGTCCCAATGCTCGTTGAGGAACTGGGTGAGCGAGTCGATCACGGCTTGGCGTCAGCCTCCGACAGAGAATCCATCATGGTGCAGAAGCGGCCCAGAGTGCCGCTGGTGAAGAGCGTGTCTTGCGCCGGGCGAATCAGGCCGACCGGAACGTCGTAGGGCGCGTGGCCGTTGCGCGCGACGTGCGTGTGCGTCAGTTCGGCGCCGCCGGTGAGCAATCCCGCTGGCGCGACGTCATAGCCTTGCACGGCTTTGCGAATTTCCTCGAAGACGGCTTGCGGCGTCCGGTAGTGAAAAGCTTTGCCGAGGCCGAGCTTCGCGAGTTGATGCGACAGGATGCGCAACAGATCGAAGTCGCTGCGCGTGCCCATCGTTTCAGCGGCTTTGCGCAGCGCCTGAATTTCGCCGGCGGTGTTGGTGACCGTTCCGTCTTTCTCGTAGGCGGAAGCGGCGGGGAACACGATGTCGGCCGGACGCGAAGTGTCGGTCGGGAAGAGTTCCTGCACGATCAGCAGGTTCAGATTGCCGCGGCCGAATCCCAAAGTGCCGAAATGCGTCAGCGGATTCGCACCCATCACATACAGAGCTTTGAGCTTGCCCGATTGTGCCGCTTCCACCATCTGCGGCGTCGTCATGCCGGTTTTCGACGGGATCACGCCGCCCCAAAGTTTTTCAAACGCCTCGCGTGCCTGGGCGTTGTCGAGATATGCGTAGCCGGGGAGCCGATCGGGCAGCACTCCCATGTCTGCGGCGCCGCGCGAGTTTGCGTAGTCGCCGAGGGCCATGTAGCGGACCTTGCTCTGGAGGCGCGATCCGAATGTGATCAACTCGGCCATTCCTGCGCCGGAGATTTCGGCGCCGAAGACGATTGCGAGTTCTGGCTCGGCGTCGAGCGCTGCTTTGAGTTGCGCCAGTTTCTCGACAAGCGCCGGATCGAGCTGGCCTTGCTCGCTGCCCATCCAGCGAATCGCGGCGGTCTCGTGACCTTCGGGAATCCGGACGAACTGCGTCGCTTTGCGATTCAGCTTGATGTCGCGCGAATTGAGAACGTAGAGACGTTGATTGTGATGGCGAATGCCGGTACGAACCTGCCAGGCGACCAGCGGGTTTTGCTCCGTCGGATCGTTGCCGATCAGCAGCACGGCGGGAGCGTCGTAAAGCTGCTTCATTGATAGCGAGGCATCGCCAGCGCGATCGCCGAGCGCCGTGAACAGTCCCGAGTAGTCGATCGTGCGGTGATGGTCGATGTTGTTCGTGCCGAACGTCGCTCGCGCCAGCCGCTGGAACAGGTAGTTTTCTTCGTTGGAGGTGCGGTTCGAGCCAATGAAGCCGATCGAATCCGGCCCGTTGGCATCGACGATCTGTTTCAGTTTGGCTGCTGCCGTTTGCGCGGCTTCTTCCCACGAAACGGGATAAAGCTTGTCGCCCTTGCGCACCATCGGCTGCTTGAAACGCTCGGGATGCTTCGTGAAATCGAATCCGAAGCGGCCTTTCACGCAGAGGAAGTCGCCGTTGATACCGGAAAGATCGCGGTTGTTGGCGCGGAGAATTTCGTGATTGCGCACGCTAAGCGTCGTCTTGCAGCCGTTCGAGCAGTGCGTGCAGATCGTGGAGACGTACTGCATTTCCCACGGCCGCGTCTTGTAACGATACGTGCCGCTGGTGAGCGCGCCGACGGGGCAGATGTCGATGCACATCCCGCACTCTTCGCACTCGAGGTGATCTTCGCGATTGGGGATGATGACGCTGTTCGCGCCGCGCATGCCCACGCCGAGCGCCTTCACATCCATGCCTTCGTCGCAAACGCGCACGCAGCGGAAGCACAGAATGCAGCGCGGTGCATCGTAATAGACCAGCTCCGACCACTTTTCTTCAGGGCGATGAATTTTTTCTTCGACAAATCGGCTGGTGTCGGCGCCGTAGCTGAAGACCATGTCCTGCAATTCGCACTCGCCGCCCTTGTCGCAGACCGGGCAATCGAGTGGATGGTTTGTCAGCAAGAATTCGAGCATGTACTTGCGCGCCTGGCGAACCTGTTCGGTATTCGTGCGCACGACCATGCCTTCGGCCACCACTTGGGTGCAGGCTGTCTGCATCTTCGGCATTTTCTCGACTTCGACGAGGCACATGCGGCAAGCGCCCTGCAGCGAAAGGCCGGGGTAATAGCAGAACGAAGGCACTTCGGTGCCGATCAGGCGCGTGGCCTCAATCACCGTCGTTCCCGCGGGGACTTTCACCTCGCGGTCGTTGATCTTCAGCGTTACCAGCTTTTGTTCAGTCATCTCGTTTCGTCTTGGGCCTTTGACTCGAGCTCGACTTACGCTTGAACGGTCTATCGTGACTAAATCTATCGTCCAATCAGCGCTTCCGCCGACTTGTACGCGCAGCGGCCGTTCAGATGATCCTCGAATTCGTTGCGCCACTTGGTGACGATGCTGATCGTTGGCAGCGCCGCGGCATCACCGAGCGGGCAGAACGTTCGGCCGAGCATATTTTTCGCAAGGTCGCCGACGAGGTCGATGTCCTCGGGACGGCCCAATCCGGCGTGGAAGCGCTCGAGCATCTTACGGAGCCACGTCGTGCCTTCGCGGCAGGGAATGCACCAGCCGCAGGATTCGTGCGCGTAGAAATGCATGATGCGACGAGCCATATCGACCATGCAGGTGTCTTCGTCCATGACAACCATGCCGCCCGAGCCCATCATCGAGCCGGCTTTTGCGACGCTGTCGTAATCCAGCGGGATGTCGATCTCGTCGGCCTTCATCAGCGGGCACGAGCTGCCGCCCGGGATGACCGCCTTCAATTTCTTGCCACCGGGAATGCCGCCCGCCATCTCGTAGATGAACTTCTTCATGTTCATCCCGAGCGGAATTTCGTAGATGCCCGGTTTGTTGATATGTCCGGAGATGCAGACCAGGTGCGTGCCGCCATTCTTTGGCGGGCCGTAGTTGGCGTATTTCTCGCCGCCCTCCAGAATAATTGCGGGCACGCTGCTCAGCGTTTCGACGTTATTGATGATGGTGGGGCAGCCGTACAGTCCGACGACGGCAGGGAAGGGAGGCTTGATGCGCGGATAGCCGCGCTTGCCTTCCAGCGATTCCATCAATGCCGATTCTTCGCCGCACTCATACGCGCCGGCGCCGGTGTGTACCAGCAAATCGAAGTCGAATCCCGAGCCACGAATATTCTGGCCGAGGTAGCCGCGCTGGTAGGCTTCGTCGAGCGCAACCTGCACGATGTCGAGAACATAGCGGTATTCGCCGCGAATGTAGATGAAGCCGCGCTTTGCGTTGATCGCTTTCCCGGCGATGACCATGCCTTCGATCAGCTGATGCGGGTCCATCTCCATCAGCGGGCGGTCCTTGCAGGTGCCGGGTTCAGATTCGTCGGCATTGCAGATCAAGTATTTCGGCTTCGGCGAATCCTTGGGCACAAACGACCACTTCATGCCGGTGGGGAAGCCAGCGCCGCCGCGTCCGCGAAGGCCAGACTTCTTCACTTCCTCGATGATCGCTGCCGAGTCCATCTGCTTCAGAGCTTTTTCGAGCGCTTTGTAGCCGTCGTTCGCCAGGAACACGTCGATGGTGTGCGAATCTTTGATTCCAAAGCGGCGGCTAATGACCGGAGTCTCCGCCGGATCGCGCGGATGCAGCGCGCCCGAAGTCACCGGTTCCGGTGTCGTCTTGCGCCCGGCGTCCAAATCTTCGATCAGGCGGTCGAACTTCTGCGGCCCAACATTTTCAAAGTAATCGTAGTTGACCTGCAACGCCGGTGCGCCCGTGCAAGCGCCGAGGCATTCCACTTCTTCCAGCGAGAAAACTCCGTCGGCCGTCGTTTCTTTATGCCCGATTTCGAGACGTTTCTTCGCAGCTTCGAGCAGTTCCGCCCCGCCGCGCAACATGCAAGCGACGTTCGTGCAAATCTGCACGTGATGCTTGCCCATCGGCTTGCGCCGCAGCATCGAGTAATACGCCAGCGTCTCTTCGACCTGAACCGTGCGAATCTCGAGCCGCTGTGCGATCTCCGCGATCATCTCATCCGAGACGTAGCCAAACTCGTCCTGCGCATACATCATCATCGGGATCAACGCGCTGCGCCTGACCGGATAAAGGTTTTGCAGCCGCTCAAACCGCGCCGATAGTGTCGGTGAAAGTTCCATGCCCATGCTTTGCGGATTCCTCTTTCCCAACCAACCAATCAACCAACGACAAAAGTTTTTCGACCGTTTTAACGGTCAACGTCGCCCAAAACGATGTCGATTGTCCCGATGCAAGCAATCACATCCGAAATCAGTTGCCCTTCGATCAACTTCGGCAGCGCCTGCAAATTGATGAACGACGGCGACCGGAAATGGCAGCGCAACGGCTTCTGCGACCCATCGCTCGCAATGAAACAGCCGAGTTCGCCGCGCGGCGACTCGATCGACGCATACGCTTCACCCGGCGGCGGCGCGAAGCCCTCGGTGAAAATCTTGAAGTGGTAGATGAGCGCTTCCATCTCCGTCTTCATCTTCTCGCGCTCTGGCGGGATGATCCCCGGCGCATCGGTGCGGAACGGCCCTTCCGCGGGAAACTTCTCCATCGCCTGGCGAACAATCTTCAAGCTCTCGCGCATTTCCGCGACACGCACCAAATACCGCGCGAAGCAATCCGCTTCCGTCCGCGTCGGCACGTCGAACTCAAACTCTTCGTAGCTCGAGTACGGGAAATGCCTTGCGCAAATCATGCGCCAGCCCCGCAGCCCGCAACGTCGGCCCCGTCATGCTGTACGACAACCGCCACATCCGCCGGCATGTACGCCGACGCCCTTCAATCGCCCCAGCCAAATCCGATTGCCCGTCAGGAGCTTCTCGTACTCATCAATCCGCCCCGGCATCATCTTCAAAAACTTATCGACGCGCTCTCTCCACCCGGCCGGCGGCTCCAGCGCCAAACCGCCGATGCGGATGTAGCTCGTCATCATCCGCTGCCCGGCGACAAACTCGAAAATCTTCAAAATTTCTTCGCGCTCGCGGAAGCAGTACAAAAACGCCGACATCGCACCCATGTCGATCGCGTGTGTGCCCAGCCAAACCAGGTGCGACGAAATCCGCTGCAGCTCCACCATCAGCACGCGGAAATACTGCGCGCGCTTCGGAACCTCAATGCCCAAGCAACTTCTCAACCGCCAGGCAGTACGCAAGGTTATTCCCGAGCGGATTCAGGTAATCCATCCGGTCCGTCAGCGTAATCGCCTGCGAATAAGTCTTGTCCTCGCAGGACTTCTCAATCCCCGTATGCAAATACCCGAGATCCGGAATCGCTTTCAAAACCGTCTCGCCGTCCAGCTCCAGCAAAATGCGCAGCACCCCATGTGTGGACGGGTGCTGTGGCCCCATATTGAGGACCATCGTCTTTGTCGGACCAATCGCTGTCTCGACGGTCTCTTGCCCAAACGGCGTTGTTCCGATCGCGCTCATGGCCGACTCCTCGTATATCGCGTCGCGATCGCCGGAATATCGCGATAGCCCTCGACTGGGAAATCCTTGCGCAGCGGATGGCCTTCCCAATCATCAGGAAGCAGAATCCGCCGCAAATCAGGATGCCCGGTGAATTGAATCCCAAACATGTCGAAAATCTCGCGCTCCAGCCAATTCGCGCCTTTCCACACAGGGAAAAGGGAATCGACCACTGGATCGTTTCCGCTCAACTTCACGCGAATCCGTAGCTTCTGCTTGAGCGGAATCGAAATCAGCTGATAGTTCAATTCAAATCGGGGTTCCATCGGGTAGCGATCGAGGCGGTAGCGTCGGTGAGGAGGTCGAACTTCAGCTCTTCGATGTCGCGACACTGCTCGGCGACGCTACGCAACACCTTCCGAGGCACGACGATCGTCGTATCGCCCCGGTATTCAATGACTTCCTCAATCGCGTTCACGCTCCACGAGCGGAGCTTCGCGACTACAGGATTAGTAGTTTGACCACCACTGTCCGTCACAGGTTCCGAATCCCCGCTCGCTCCGACCGTTATTTATGCCAGTCGAACGCGCCTTTTTTCCACAGATAGATGTAACCGACCAGCAGGATGGCGATGTAGATGAGCATCTCTACGTAGCCGAAAATGCCAAAGGCATGCGATATCTTGAACATATCGCGGTAAATGTACGCCCAAGGGTACAAAAAGATCGCCTCGACGTCGAACAGGATAAAGACCATCGCGACGAGATAAAATTTTACAGAAAACGGTTGGTGCGCATCGCCGACCGGTTCCACGCCGCATTCATACGCGGTTTGTTTTGCACGATTTGGCCGTCCGCCAGCCGATCGCAACCGACAGCGTCGTCAGAATACTGGCCAGCGCCACCGCGATGATGAGGTGTAAGAGAAGTGGAGCGTAAGCGTGGAGACCTGATTCACTCATGGGCGAAGAGTTATAATACTGAGCAGGTCGCGTTCGGTCAATGCGGCCTCTGAAAAAAGTCTGCAATATGTATCGGCTACGGTCAAATTAGGATGTGCTAAGGAATGCTTTTCGGTCATAACACCAACGTCACTCTCGAGGGCACGGTTTTCCACGTTCAAACCGAAGATCGCGGCGTCAACTCCGCCACACTCGATACCACCGTGCATTGCCGCGGCCGCGTGCTCCACCGTCGCACGAATAAGTATCACGATCTGCTGCCGCTCGATGCAGAAAAAGAGAAGTCGCTCAAAGTCGCGCCTCGACGAGCAGCATTTCGGCGTCGTCGAAGAGTTGAAGTCAGGCGCGCTGAAAGTGGAAGCGCCACCGGCGCCTCCTCCGCGTCCGATAGCGCCGGCTCCGTCTCCTTCGGTTGCGTCTTCGGCACGTGCGGCATCGAGTCCCGCGACTGCGCCGGCGAACTCCGCAAACGATCTACGGTCGAGATGTTGAATCCGCGCACGTGGCTGAACGGAAAGCACGCAACGCTTTATCTCGTGGTGCGATCAAAAGATGGCGGGACTCCGGTTGCGCGGAGCGCGAGTTGTGGCGAGCGTCGCCGGCGCTGCGGAACCAACTGCTGTGGAGGTCGAGTCGAGCGCTGACGGACACGCGAAGCTCGAGTTCGATATGCCGAAACTCGCCGGCGAAGATGCCGCGCTAGTAATCGAGGCGTCACGCGCGATGCGCAAGGTCATCTGCGGTTCGCTTTGCGCGCAAAGCCAAAAGCTCCGGCCGCTAGCTGATTTCGAGGAAGCAGAAGAGATGGAATCGACAATCAGGTGAACGGAGAAACGCGCCCGGCAATCGCCGGCGGCACGGTGATCGATCTCCTGCGTGAACTCGGACTCGAAGACGGCCGCGTCGCGATCGAGCGCAACCTCGAAATCCTCCCGCGCCCCAAATGGAGCGAAACAAAAGTTGTCGCCGGCGATCGCTACGAAATCGTCCACTTCGTCGGCGGCGGATAACGTCGCGGGTATTAGGCGGCGGATTGCGCGGGTTTTTCCAGATATTTGACCAACACCACTTCGTTCCCTTGTTCGCTGTAAATCAGCTCATCCACAAGTTTCCTGCCATCAGCAATCCAAATCCGCCCGGCCGCATGCCTTTTCTCCTCGCGCACCGCAACATGATTGAGCAGATCTTCCGGGGTTCGTGCATTGGCCGCGTGCCGCACTTCCTCTGGCGAAAATCCCTGCCCGGATCCTTCACGCGGCAGATGATCGCACGGCGCGCCTTCACAAATCCGATCTCGACGTGATGGCTTGGATCAAAGTGCCCGCCGTGCTCCATCGCATTCAGTAGAATTTCACGGAATGCCGTAACGATGTCCGCGCGATCGCTTCGGAAATATTGGGATCGCGCACATTTTGTAGAAACAGCACAAGGCGGTCCGCCGTTTCCAGGTCACAACGCGCCATCACGCGCACCCACTCCGGCGTCGCCGACAAAACCTCAATCCCGTCATCCCAGCACGGATCGTTCATCGCGTTCCGCACCGTCTCGGCCAGCGTGTCGGGATCAAACGGCGCGCAAAAATAACTGAACGCGCCTTCCCGCATCGCAGTCAGCACGTCGCCCGGCGTCCATTCGTCCGCCGAGAATAATCATCCGCACATGCGGCCGTGAGCCGCGAATCTTGCGCAAAAATTCGATATCTTCCGGGCCGCGCGTTTTTCTTCCCGTGATGATCAGATCGAATGGATCGCGCTTGGCAAGCTCCAGCGCTTCTTCGTGGTTCGCAGCGTGATCGATCGTTCCAGCCGTCCTGCGACAGCACGCGGTTGAGCAAATCGTTCAGTTCGGGCCCGAGTCAATGACGAGCGCGGTCTGAGACACCGATACGCCGGGAGCAATACAGGGAGCAGGCATGGGAGGACCTCCTGACGGGTGCGGGCTGTACTTGCAGCCCGCCGAAAAGGTGCGGGCTGTACTTGCAGCCCGCTAAAAACGATCTTACTGCTTCGCGGTGGCGCTGCGCGTGCCGAAAAGCTCGCGACAGCCTTCGCTTCTTCCTCGAAATTCGGAATCACCTGCAGCAAATGCGTAATCGCCAGCACCGTCTGCACTCTTCCCGTTGGATGCAGCAATTTCACTTCACCCTTCAGGCGGCGCAGCGACACGTACGTTGCCACGATGATGCTGACGCCGGTACTGTCAATCTGTGAAAGTTCGGTGAGATTCAGAAGCAGCTTGCGGCATCCGCCGTCGATCACGTTTCTTAAGCTCGCGGTCGAGGCCGTTCGGTTTCGTCGCCGAGCGTGCACCTGCCGTGAATATCGATGATGGTGATGTCGCCCGATACGCGCTTTGCCAGTTCCATGTGCCATGGCGGTTTCCTTTGGCCCCTATCTTCATGCATAAGAGCCAAACTGGCAATCAAAGAGAATTTTCGCCCATGGCGCCGCAATGCCTCGTAGGGCGCAGCATGCTGCGCCCCAAGCCGCACCCAACGTTTGATCTTGAACCGGTTTACCGACGCGGATGCGAACCCTCCGCAGCCGCTGAAAGCAACTCGTCTCAACAATCTTTGACGGACAAACCGAGGCGAGCGTTAGATGCGATCGAGCAGATGCCCCATCTTTTTCTTTTGGTCCGCAGATACGCGTGCGAAATTTTGTTTACGCGCGGCTGGCAGGGAACTCGCTCCACAACTTCGATGCCGGCGTTTTCGAGCTGCCGCACTTTCTCCGGATTGTTCGACAGCAGCCGAATTTTCTTCGCGCCGAGCTGTTTCAGAATTTGCGCGGAGAAATCATAGTCGCGCGCATCGGCCGCAAAGCCCAGTTCTTGATTGGCTTCCACCGTATCCATGCCGCCGTCTTGTAGTTCGTACGCGCGGAGCTTGTTCATCAGTCCGATTCCGCGCCCTTCCTGCGGCAAATAAAGCAGCACGCCGCTCGGCGCCTGGCTGATTTTCTTCAGCGAGAGCTCCAGTTGCGCGCGGCAGTCACAACGCAGCGAACCCAGCACGTCGCCCGTTAGGCACTGCGAATGCACACGCACGAGCGGCGCGGTCTTCCCGTTCAGCTTGCCGCGAACGAGCGCGACCGCTTCGTCCTGCGGACCCGCGCCCTTGAATCCGTAAATCGTGAACCGCCCGTTCCGTGTCGGCAGCTCGGCCTGCGCCACATTCTGCAAAGGCCCGCGCCATTCCTGGCGTGCGATTTCGATTTTGGCAAAGTTTTCCTTCGTGAAGTTCGAGCCATCGGCAACCACGAGTTTAGCAGCACAGACATCGAAGTCTCTCTATTCCTTCATCCACAACTACACCCACGCGCTGCGCGCAACCGCACCATCGAGTCGTCATCCTGATCCGTGCGCAACCGCACCTACGCAGAACCGCGCCATCCCAACCCCGCCCACAAGTTGTCATCTTGATCCGCGCGCAACCGCACCCCACGGACAGCCGCGCCCATTCCCCACCCCAAGCCACACCCACAAGTTGTCATCCTGAGCGAAGCGAAGGACCTCAGCAGCAGACGCCACTACAAAACGCAACGTCACCGCTAGAGTCGTTAAATCCGCGAATCAGACCCTCCCCCCCATTCGATGCGGCACTCTCGCTTCCGTTGCAGCGGCACTCCGACCTTGCCCGAGGGTTTACAACGCGCAGTGGATTGGCTAGCGTTACTTCCAGAATGATTGATCGCACCCATTTCATCGCGTGATCTGCTTTTCACGCTGCTGCTCAAGGTTGGCGTCGCCGCTTCCTTTGCCGCGCTGCTGGCCCGCTGGAACACGTTCCGCCGCGTGCTCTTCACCGAAGAGCGCGATCCCGACCAAAAGCTGAAATTGATGCTGTTCATGACGCCGCCGCTGATCGTCGGCGTCGTCCTGCGTCTGGTCGGCTCTCCCTATCGATTCGCGGATCTATCGCTCGAAGGCGCGTTCCTGATGGGCTTGCTGGGCGGTCGCGTCGTCGGGCCGATCGGCGGCGCGATCATCACCATTCCTTCGCTGATGGCCCACGAATGGCTGGGAATGCCGCGCGCCGCTACCGCGGGGCTGCTGGGCGGATTGATTCGCCAGATCATCCCGACAAAGGAAGATCTCTGGAATTTTGGCCCATTCACGTTTTTGAACATCCCGCGCGATTTGGTCCGCTTGGCTCGCCGCGTAAAAACCTCTTGGGAACTGCTTGCCATTGTTGGCTTGCGTTGGCCTCGAACTCGGTCGCGTCGCGCTGGTGATAGCGACGAAACCGAAGTGGTTCTTCGCGATCGATCCCCTATTGGAATTGGTGGCTGATTCTCTCGGTGCTCGCGACGGTGATGGCCGTCGCCGTCCCGCTGAAAATCTGGAACAACACGCGTATCGAGATGAATCTCGAACGCCACCAGCAACTGCTCCTCAAAGCGCGCATGGACGCGCTGTCGAGCCAGATCAATCCCCACTTCTTGTTCAACACACTGAATACAGTTTCATCGCTGATTCGCGTCGATCCCGATTTGGCTCGCGGCGTTGTCCTCAAGCTCAGCAATATTTTGCGAAGGCTGCTGCGCAAGCACGAAACCTTCGTCTCTCTAAAAGAAGAACTGAGCTTCATCGACGACTATCTCGATATCGAAGTCGCCCGCTTCGGCGACAATTTGGAATTTGTGCGCGATGTGGATGAAGCTGCGCTGGAAGTATTCATTCCAAGCATGCTGCTCCAGCCCATCGTGGAGAATTGCTTAAAACATGGCTTGGCATCCAAGCTCGAAGGCGGCCGCATTTACCTGCGCACCAAGAACACCGACGGCCGCCTGCACATCGAAATCGAAGACAACGGCGCCGGAATCTCCGAAGAGAAAATGCCCCACGTCTACGTCGAAGGCATCGGCCTGAGCAACGTGCGCGAACGCCTGCGCGTCCTCTACAACACCGATTTCGGCTGCGAAATTCAGAGCCGTCCGGTGAAGGACACGGTGATCCGGATCAACATTCCCGAGCTGGTTTCGACGATGCAGACGGTGGGCTAAAGAAACTAGGCAGCACCGCGATGCAGTTGAAGCGAGATTTGAAACGAGAACGATTTGAGCCACGACTTCAGTCGTGCCACGGCATGGATGACACGGGAATGAGTTGGGAGGGCAGACAGTCGTGCCGTGGCAAGCGCACAGAGAGCGGCTTTAGCCGCTGAGGGCCAAGGGTTCTGTGGATGTCCCTCGCCATCCTCGTTGTTCCGCGGAGAAATGTGGGGAAGGGAATCCGAATGAAGCGACCAGGTCTTGATTTCTTGCTGGTTGCGCTTGCTTTCTGCTCGCGACATCAGCGTTCGCCGCCAGCGAACTCTTCGTCTCAACCTCGACGTAACCTTTCAAATTTCCAGCGAGAAAAAAAGCTACGAAGTCGACGATGTAATTCTGCTGAACTACCGCATCACGAACACCAGCAACGCGCCGCTGTATGTTCCTCGAGAATGGGAAGCCACCTGCCCGACCGTTCCGCACATCTGGGCCTGGTTCGAAGATCACTCCGGCAATCATCTCGTCCCCGATTTCCCAACCGATTGCAGGCCGACGAAGGACACATTTCAGGAACGTATGAGCAAAGAGGCGGTGCTGCTGAAGCCCGGCGAATCCAGTGATGGCCAGTTGCGATTAGATCCAAAGATTTTTCATCTCGTCGCCGGAAGATATCGCGTCGAAGCCGCCCTGACCGGTTGGCACGAAGAAAAGTTCACCGCGCAAGAACACGCCGATCTCGAAAAACTGGGCCATCCCTTCGTCACCGGCGAAGTCCCCGCCTCTCTAACCGTCATCCTCACCGGCGACCTGCCCGACCACCCCGTCGACCACCGTCTCTGATATGGACTGCGGCGCTTCAGCGCCGCTTTTACGCTGTCGATCAGTTCTCCCAAATGACCCAAAGGCATCGCATCCTTCACATGACGCCACAGCTGTGTACGGGCGCAGCACTGCTGCGCCCCAGGTCCGCACCCAACCCGAATACTTGCCGCAAATCTGGGTTTTCTTCTCCGCTTTTCACGGCGTGGCGATTAGGCCCGCCAACGCGACACAAAATTCCAAATCAGGCATTAACCCGAATCAACGTAAACCCGTCATACCCCTTCGCGCCCACCGTCTGAATCGCAGTCGCCGTCACACGCGGCTCCGCGGCAATCATTTCATGCATCCGCCGCGTCCCCGCCAAATCCGGATCCGCATTCTTCAAATCCGCAATCGTGCCATCGCGAACCACGTTATCGACCAAGATCACAGAGCCCGGACGAGAAAGTTTGAGAGCCCACTCAAAATATCCGGGATTATTTTTCTTATCCGCATCCACAAAAATAAAATCAAACGGTCCGCGCTTCTCCGCCGCCAGCAACGGCAGCGAATCGAGCGCCGGCCCGACGCGAATCTCCACTTTGTGCGATACGCCGGCCCGCGCGATATTCGCCTTCGCGACTTCCGCGTGCTTCGGGCTGAATTCAAGCGTGACCAACCGTCCGTCTTCCGGCAGGGCACGAGCCATCCAGATCGTGCTGTAGCCGCCCAACGTCCCGATCTCGAGAATCTTCTTCGAATTTTGCATCTGCGCCAGCACGAGCAGTTGCTTGCCTTGCAGCGGTGAAACCGCAATCGCAGGCAGCCCCGCCGCAACGCTGTCAGCCAGCGCCTGATCGAGCACCTTGTCCGGTGTGATCAGAAACTTCCCAAAGTAGTCGTCTACTGCCGTCCAGGTAGGGTTGTTGCTCATCGGATGCTTCCTCGAAATCAGATTTTCACCAATCGCACTGATCTGCGCGAAATTTAGTTTACACCGCGCGACTTCTCGGCCAGACAGGCCACCGATCGCTCGAAACACAGTTCTTCGAGCATCCCGAAAAAGAGACTTGACAGACGATTGTCTCTCCTGTAATTTCTGTCGTGACAGAAACAACGGAAGTAACGGGCCATACGGTAAGCAGGGAAGTGCGACTCAGTTCCGAAACGGGAAGAACAGGGGTACACCCCCTATGTTTTTCAAAGAGTGCGCAAGTGGCCGAGAATCAACAGTTTGCAAATTGCCGTGTTTGAAGAGTGCGCAAGTCGCGAAGAATCAAGCGTTTGCGGCCACGTCAGTTCGAAAAATCGGTCTTTGCCAGCGGCACGGATGAGCTACGAAACATGGAACCCGAGACACAAAACGCGAAATACGGAGAAGCAATGACGGAAAGCACTAAATTCCCACTCACCCCGGTAGCGCAAAAGTTCATCTTGCACTGGGGCGAAATGGGCACGCGCTGGGGCATCAACCGCACCGTGGCCCAGGTGCACGCGTTGCTCTTTCTGTCGCCGCACCCGCTTCCGGCCGACGAAATCGCCAAGACGCTCGCCGTGGCCCGGTCGAACATCAGCACCAGCCTCCGCGAACTGCAGGGCTGGGGCATCGCCCGCGTCGTCCACGTCCTCGGCGATCGCCGCGATCACTTCGACTCCACCAAAGATGTCTACGAAATATTCCGCATCGTCTCCGAAGAGCGTAAACGCCGCGAAATCGATCCGACCTTGCGCGTCATCAGCGAATGCGTCTCCGAACTCAAAGCGAATCCGCAAGGCGACACGTACACGCGCGAACGCCTCGAAAGCATGCTCGAATTCTTGACCGGGATGACCGGACTATTTGAAGAAGTGGTGAAGATGCCGACCGGCGCGCTCAAAGGCGCGATGAAACTCCGGGGCAAAGTTGTGACATTGCTGGGACAAAAGAAAGCCGCAACCGGCTAAAAATCCGCGGGAAGTCGAATCAAGTCGGGCCGGCAAAAGCCGGTTCAGCGGAGAGATGTATGCGATCAGGCATGCGACGGAGTTGGCTGGCGCTTGTCATCGGGCTGGCAGTTGTTGTGATCTTGCTTGGCGCGCAGTACTCACATGCCCTGTATGCGATCACGAACAACGGCGCTGGCGTGAACTACACGGACGCCCATCCAAAACTTTTGACGATCTGGTTGACGATGAGCCTGCCCGGACTGTCGATGATGCTGCTAGCGATCAATGTCACCCCAGTGATGTGGGGCTCGCACCCCGTGCTGGCGAATATGGTGGTTACGACGGGTAATTTCCTTTTCTACAGCGTCGCGGCTTACGTGCTGTTGCGATTGACGGCGGGATTGTCTGCGAGGTGGAAGCGCACATGATTTCTCTGGCGTCGGAGTTCACAGATGCGAAAGGCCGACACGCGCGTGGCTGGTTTTTCTTCGATGCGGAGTGCGGATTCTGCACGCGCATCGCGCAGTGGCTCGCGCCGATCTTGCGTCGGCGCGGAATGGATGTCGCGCCGTTGCAAGATCCACGCGTCCGCGACTTGCTCGGACTGTCGCAGTCAGAGCTTATGCGCGAAATGCGCGTCGTCATGGCCGACGGCACCCATAGCGGTGGCGCCGCGGCCGCCGTAGCCCTAGCCCGCGAAATCTGGTGGGCCCGCCCACTCGTATGGTTCTCAACACTTCCCGCGCGATGCCGTTCCTGCGCCGCGCGTATCGTTGGCTCGCAGCACGCCGCCACTGCACTGCGGCGCATTGCGAACGAGCGCATTCTTAGATCGCAGCAGAGTCCGTAGAGCGATTACGCGGAGGCGGCGCGGGTTTCGGCTAGGATGCGCTGGTAGTAGCGCTCGTATTGGGGGATGACGTCGTTGGCGCAGAAGCGGGATTTCGCGTTCTTGCGGGCGAGGTGGCCCATTTCGCGGCCGCGGTCGGCGCGCGAAAGGATGTCGAGGGAGTATTGGCCGGCGGCTTTCACGTCGCCGGGTTCGACGAGGAAGCCATCAACGCCGTGGGTGACGACTTCGGGTATGCCGCCGACGTTAGTGGCGACGACCGGGACTTCGCAGGCCATGGCTTCGAGCGCGGCGAGGCCGAAACGATTCGAGTTGCGAAGGCAGCAAGAAAAGGTCGGCCGAGCTCAGATTTTCATAGACCGCGTTTTGTTTGCCAAGGAAGAAGACGTCTTTTTGCAGGCGCTTCTTGCGAACCAAATATTCAGCCGCGCCGCGGTCGGGGCCGTCACCGATCATCACTAGCTTGGCCGGCATCTTGGCGCGAACAATGGCGAAAATTTCGATGGCGTCTGTGATGCGTTTCACCGGACGAAAATTCGATAGGTGCATGAGGATGGGCTCGCCGTTGGGAGCCCACAGAGCGCGTTGCGCCTCGTTCGGAGTGCGCGTGTAGAGGTCGCAATTGACGAAGTTCGGAATGACCTCGATCGGCCGCTTGATGTCGAATTCTTTGAGCGTTTGCTGCAGCAGATAATCCGAGATTGCCGTAACGCCGTCGCTTTGCTCGATCGAAAATTTCGTGATGGGCAGATAGCTGCGGTTGCTGCCGACGAGCGTGATATCGGTGCCGTGCAGCGTGGTAACGAACGGCAGCCGCCGCGGCGCCGCCATCGAGCGGGCCAGCATCGCGCTCACCGAGTGAGGAATCGCGTAGTGAACGTGCAGCACGTCGAGCGACTCCGCCTCAAAGACCTCGAGCATTTTGGTCGCGAGCGCCAGCGTATACGGCGGATGGTCGAAGAGCGGATAAGACGCGACCTCGACCTCATGAAAATGAATGTGCGGATCGGCGGTATTCATCCGAATCGGCGGCGCATAGCTGATGAAATGAATATCGTGCCCGCGCGCGGCGAGTTCCTGGCCAAGCTCGGTGGCCACGACACCGGAGCCGCCGTAAGTGGGATAGCAGGTTATGCCGATGCGCATAGAATAGGTTCCGTCATCCTACACTGTTCGCGGACTGTAACTGTTATCGCGATGTAACAGCGCCCGCGTCCCTCGACGGTGATACGGAACCTGGCGTCGGGTGAACGGTGCGTACTTCTGGCTGAATTAGACGCGGAGAGAGGGTAAAACGTGACACAAGCCGGTCGGGTGTCCAACAAAGGCAGAAAGGGCTCTGCCGAAATGGCGCGGGTCGCGCGGCGTGCGTTGCGCCAAAGTCACGCGATTCAATTCCTGGGATTTTCGTTGGAGGTGATCGACAGAGGTTGGGCAGTAATGCAATTGAAGGCCGGGACGCGTCACAAGCAAATCCACGGCGTCGTGCATGGTGGAATATTGGCGGCGCTGGCGGACACCGTTGGTGCAATGGCGTCCTACACCGTCGTTCCACAGGGTACAGCGATTGCCACTATCGAGATGAAGATCAATTATCTGGAGCCGGTGCCGGTGGGGCGCATCCGAGCCGAAGCGAACGTACTACGTGCCGGTAGAAATTTCGTGGTGACCGAGTGCGACCTCTTCACTCCGGCGGGAAAACTAGCCACAAAAGCTTTAATCACCTACGGGGCAGCGGGCGGGCATTCGATGGATGCAGGCGCAGCGAGAACGGCGAAGAGTAAGCCCTGAGATTTTATCGGACGCTGAAGCGCTGAAACGTTTCTGTGGTTCTCAGAATTCCGGAAAACACGCGCAGCGACGTGAAACCTACTCCTCGGAACCCTCTTCGCCGTCCTTGTGGACGTACTTAATGACGCGCTTGAATACGAGCAAGTTGGGCTCGCCCTGGCGGGTGAGCTTGATGCAATCACGGTCGTACCATTCCACGGTGCCGCGCAGGATCTCGCCGTTGTCGAGCACGATCGCCATCGGCGTGCGCGCCTGCATTTGCTTCACCCAATAGAAATTCTCGGCGTGAGTGAGCTCTGGCGGTGCAGGTTTTTTGCTGGGAGCAGGGCCGTTGTTGCTGCTGTTGCCGTGCGACTGTCGAGGAGGCACTTGTTCCTTCATGTCCGCGAATCCAGGGCGGAACATCCTGCGGTTCACCATGACTGCTCCTTAAAGGTTGGGGGTGGTTTCTGTTTCGTATGATGCATGCGCCGCGAACCGGGTTACAGTTCACGAAAGAAAGTTGCGCACGCCCCGTTTAGCCTTTTGGACAGCCGCTATCACCGATGGGAACCCACTTCGCGTTGTGAATTTGGCGCCAGTGAGGCGGCCAACGCGTCGAGACCGAGTTGCCGATTCAGGTTGCGGCGCGAGCCCAAATGCAGCTCGTCGAAGCCTTCGATAGCGCGCATCACCCAACCGACATTAATTCCTTTAGAGAGAGCTTCCAGTTCCTTTGCGAGATGTGGATTTCGCAATTCGGGCTGCTTGGCGTGAGCAGCCAGCTCCAGCAAATCCGTCAACAAACCGTAAAAAATGAGCAATTGATCGTCAAAGGACGACTCGCGATCCTTCGCCAGCGCAGCTGTGTCCGCAAAGAGTTGTGTAAAGCCTTCGCCCTTGGCGGAGCGCTCGAGAATGCGAAGTGCATCGCGCCTGCGCTGCACAGCTTGGTCAACGTCCATCTCCATCGCCAAGCCGGGGCTGCCCTCCGAAAGCTGAGCGGCGAGACGCCTTTCGGCGGGCTTGCGGTCGGTTTTCTCTTCAATAATTTTTTCAACTTCGACGGTCGAGAGCGGCGCGAAATGAAATTGCAGGCACCGCGAAACGATCGTCGGCAACAGCATGTTAGGCGACGGCGCCGTCAGAATGAGCGTCGCGCTGCCGGGCGGCTCTTCCAGAATTTTCAGAAATGCATTCGCGACCTCGCCGCGCATCGTCTCCGCGCTATCGACGATAAAGACGCGGCGCTTGCCCATCGGCTGGAAATACGCCGCGCGTTGCACAGCGCGTATCTGGCCGATGCGCAACAGAGGCCGCACCACCGGCGTTTTGAGCCGCACTGGATCGGGCAAGAGCGCCCAGACGTCGGGATGCGACTGTAAAATGAGTGGCATGCGCTCGACCGTGGCGGCGTCCGCGCTTTCACCGCGCTCGGTAAGCCCTTGTTCGAGAAGTTTTTGCGGATCGGCAAGCGGCGCAATACGGCGGCAAGTGTCGCACTCGCCGCAGAAGTCGTCCTTCAGCCGCTCGCAGTTCGCGGCTTGCGCGAACATTCGCGCGAGCGTGAACTTTCCCACGCCGCGTGGCCCAGTGAAGAGTAGCGCGTGCGGCACGCGCTCGGCGCGCATCGCGCCGCGCAGAGCTGCCACGATGTGGCCGTTGCCGAGAAAGTCGGAGAAGCCCATGTTACCGGGTCTCCTTCGCGGCTGCGGCACTGACCGCTAGTGTCGAGTCAACGAGCTCGAGCAGATCTGCGCTGATCGCATCGGGACTGCGCATTGCGTTCGTTGAGCGGTCTACGCATTCGATCGTCGCCCAGTGTGGACGCTTCGCGAGCCGATCGTACATTTCCGCGGCATCTTGTAGATGACGCAGACTGCTTTCCTGAATATCTTGTTTCGCGTTGGTGTAGCTACGAGCCGCCTTTTGCGACACGAGGGCTTGCGCCTGTGCCGGCGGCACACGCAAATAAATCACGCGGTCTTCTCGCGGCAAGCCATAAATGTTGTATTCGAGATGTTCGAGCCATGCAATGAATTCAGCCCGTTGCGCAGCTGGAACGCGCCCAGTTTGATGCGCAAGGTTCGAGGCAATGTAGCGATCCGCGAGCACGAGCTTGCCATCGGCGAGCGCGTCGGTGAGTTCGCGTTTGGCCTCGAATCGATCCCCTGCATACAGCAGCGCAGCGAAGTGCGGATCGACGCTCTCAAGGGCGCCAAATTTGCCATTTAAAAATTGCCCGACCATCGTCCCAAACCACGATTGGTAGTGCGGAAAGTTCGTCGCATGCACCGCAACACCCCGCGCGCGCAGAGCTTTCTGAAGCAGCTCAAGCTGCGTGCCCTTGCCGCTGCCATCAATTCCTTCGATTGCGATGAGTCTGCCAGAGGTGGTTGCCACGTTGGCACCAGTGTAACCCCAGCCGAGGCCAACCCGCAAAAAGGTCTCCGACGTTAGGCCGGACGCCTCGACATGGTATGTTGTATAGGCCTGAACGGAGTGCCCGAGACACCACACCCAGCACCATGTCTTCCGCGCCCACCCACAGTCCGAATCTGCTACGCGACAACATCGCACGCGTTCGCGAGCGCATCGCCGCCGCAGCCGCACGCGTGAATCGCCATCCAGGCGACGTGACGCTGATCGGTGTGTCGAAAACTCATCCCGCCGAGATGATTCGCGCCGCCTACGAGGCGGGGCTTCGAAATTTTGGCGAGAATCGCGTGCAAGAGTGGGAAGGGAAGCGCCAGGCGCTGACGGATCTTGTGCGACGCCAACTGGCATCTGATCGGACATCTTGCAGAGCAACAAAGCGACGCGCGCGGCGACGATTTTCCACTCGATGGATTCGGTGGATGATCTGGCGTTAGCCCAGCGCTTGGATCGCACACGGCAGGGCACCGACTCGGCGCACGGCCGCCTGCGCGTGCTGCTCGAAGTTCACATTGCCGGCGAAGCGGCGAAGAGCGGCGCGGAACCATCGGAACTCCGCGCGACTGGCTGAAGCCGTAACGCAGTGCGCCTCATTACATCTAAATGGGCTGATGTGCGTTCCGCCGCTGCTGGACGATCCGGAGCAAGTGCGGCCGTATTTTCGTCGGCTGCGCGAGCTTCGCGACCAATTGGAGTCGCAGATCGGGCAGAGGTTGCCGGTGCTGTCGATGGGCATGTCGCACGATTTTGAAATAGCCATCGAAGAAGGCGCGACGGAAGTCCGCGTGGGAACGGCCATCTTCGGCATCGCCCAGCGCCGAAGAAACGATAAAAGGAAAACCTGATAGCGGTTCGGCTGAAAATTCGGCCGGGAGCCCTCTGCATGAAGCTGTTCACCCCTCTGAAAATTCGTGACATTGAGTTGAAAAATCGCATCGTGGTTTCGCCGATGTGTGAGTACTCGGCGAAAGATGGGCATCCGCAGCCTTGGCACATGGTGCATCTGGGCAGCCGCGCGGTTGGCGGAGCGGCGCTCGTGATGACCGAAGCGAGCGCGGTCGAAGCGATCGGGCGAATTTCGGCAGCCGACGCGGGAATTTATGATGATTCGCATATTGAATCGTGGAAGCCGATCACTGAATTTGTGAAGTCGCAAGGCGCGGTGGTTGGGATGCAGTTGGCGCATGCAGGCCGTAAAGCGAGCACCGATCTGCCTTGGCTTGGCGGCAAGCCGGTGAGCATCGCTGCGAAGGCGGATGGGAGCCGGTCGGGCCGAGCGCGGTGGCTTACGACGACGGCTACACGACGCCGCACGCGCTGAGCGTGAGTGAGATCGCCGATGTTATCGCCGCATTTCGCAAGCGGCGCAGCGCGCGCTCGCTGCAGGATTTCAGATTGTCGAGATTCATGCGGCGCACGGATATTTGATTCATCAGTTTTTGTCGCCGCTCAGCAACAAGCGCGACGATCAATACGGCGGCAGCTTTGACAATCGGATTCGGCTTGCGTTGAGGTGACGAAGGCCGTCCGTGAAGTGTGGCCGGCAAATTTGCCGCTGTTCTGCCGCGTGTCCGCGTCGGATTGGGCCGACGGCGGCTGGGACATCGGGGAAACGGTTGAGTTAAGCGAAGCGGCTGAAGCCGCTGGGCGTGGATTTGATCGACACTTCGAGCGCGGGGCTCGTGCCGTACCAGAAGATTGCGATCGGATTTGGCTACCAAGTTCCGTTTGCCGAAGCGATTCGCAAGCAGGCCGATATTTTGACGGGCGCGGTCGGAATGATCACTGACGGCGCGCAAGCGGATACGATCATCACGACGGGACAAGCGGATCGTTGTATTCCTGGCGCGTGAACTATTGCGCGATCCGTATTGGCCGCGGCGTGCCGCGCAAGAGCTGCATACGAAGATCGAGCCGCCGGTTCAATATCAGCGAGCGTGGTGATTGCGGTTTGACAAGCATCGCCGCGCTTGGTGAACTGCGCGTGAGACTTTGGTGAAGACGTTGGCGATGAGTTACCAGTCGGTCGATGCAGGCTCCACGGGCGACAAGCTCGACATCACTTCTCGTGATGGCTCCGTAATGTTTCACGTTCGCGTTCAGCCTCGCGCAAGCCGCGACGAAATCGCCGGCGTCATGGACGGCGCGCTCAAGGTGAGAATCCAAGCTCCGGCCCTCGAAAATCGCGCCAACGAAGCGGTCTGCGAATATCTCGCCGCTCTTTTGAAAACCTCGAAATCCGCTGTTAGAATCCTCGGCGGTGAGCGCAGCCGCTTGAAGCGCGTCGAGATTCGCGGAGTTCAGCCGCAGCAAATTCTGGCGCTTGCTCTCGCACGAAGCATAACGATCCACGAGTCAACCCGACGAGGCGCATGGCCTTTAACCTTCAAGAATTACAAAACGATATTCGAGCCGCGAAACTCGACGGCTGGCTTTTCTATGATTTCCGCGGGCGCGATCCGATCGCCCATCGCATTCTGGCTCTGCCGCACGGGATGCGCACGCGGCGATGGTTTTATTTCGTGCCGGCGAAAGGAACGCCGCGCAAGTTGGTGCACAAGATCGAGACCGAGTCGCTGGCTGCGGTGCCCGGCGAAACGCTTTACTACGCGGGGTACGACGAGTTGCGCAAAAATCTCGCCAAGGCGATCGGTCGCGCAAAAGTTGTCGCGATGCAGTATTCGCCAAAGGCTGCGGTGCCGTACGTGGCGATGGTGGATGGCGGGAACGGTCGAGTTGGTGCGCGGTGCGGGCGCGAAGGTGGTGAGTTCGGCTGATCTCGTGCAGAAGTTCGAGGCCTGCTGGACTCCGCAACAACTCGAGTCACATCTCGCCGCCGGAAAAATAATCGACCGCGCCATTCGTGGAGCCTTCGAGGAAGCGGCGAAGCATGTCCGCGCCAAGCAGACGTTAACCGAATACGACTTGCAGCAATGGTTCCTCAAACAATTCGACGCGAATGGAATCTCATCACGAAAACGGCCCGGACGTCGCGGTCAATGCGAACGCGAGCGATCCGCACTATGCCCCGATGCAAGGCAAGGCGGCGCCAATTCGAGAAGGCGATTTGTTGCTGCTCGACGTCTGGGGCAAAACGAAAGACGCGGCCAGCGTCTACTACGACGTGACCTGGATGGGCTACTCGGCGCCAAGGTGCCTGAGAAATACGCGAAAGTTTTTGGAGTATTGCGCGACGCGCGGAACAAAGCTGTCGATTTGATTCTAACGAACATTGCCGCAGGGAAGCCGCTGCAAGGCTGGCAGGTCGATAAGGCCGCCCGCACAATCATCGACAAAGCCGGCTACGGAAAATATTTCTTTCATCGCCTGGGCCACAACATCGGGGAGACCATCCACGGAAACGGCGCGAACATGGACAATCTCGAGACGCATGACATCCGCCATCTGATTCCGAAGACTTGCACATCGATCGAGCCCGGCATCTACATGCCCGAGTTTGGCATGCGCACTGAAGTGAATGTGTACATCGGAGAAAGGCGAAGCCCGCGTCACCGGCGCCATCCAGAATGAAATCGTGCCGCTGCTGGCCTGAGCGCAACGCCGCGCTAGAACAGCAGTGGAACGAAATCCGTCGACGCAAGCCAGGAAATGACGGAAAATAGAATCCGCGAATGACCGACGAATCCCAAAACCAACAGCCGGCTCCTGAAGTGTTCTACCTCGGCGTCCGCAGGAGCCTGAGTCTCAACATCGGTTCAGTCAGTGCAGCCCAACGACAGTCGAACCGCGCGCAAGCCGCCGCGGCAGTCATCGGCATCGCCGGATGGCTCGTGCCGGGGCTCGGCCACGCGCTCCAAAAAATGTGGGGCAGGGCAGTCGCCTGTTTTCTTGCGGTCGGCGTACTTGTGATGATCGGGTCGGGCATGCGCGGAAACTTATTTCAGTCGGCAAGACTCGGATGCATTCGGAAGACTCGGATACGTCGCCGACGTTGGCACAGGAAGCTTTTATTGGTTGGCGAAAGCACTCGAAGTCAAAGGTGCCGACGTCTCACGAGCCGACGGCGACTACGGCACGCGCTTCCTTGGCCGCTGCCGGAGTTCTGAATTTGCTTGCAGCGTTGCACGCCTACGAAGCTGCTCGCGGCCGCAAAGCGTGATGAGGCCTAACCAAACGATTGAGAATGTTCCAGGCGAGGCGATCCGATTGCAGGGAGTCCCGAATGATTTTCAACCTCAGCCATTTTCAAGCCATGATTTTGTTCGCGCTGATGGTTTCGGTCGCATTCGGATTCTTGAGCCGTCGTCCCATGCGAGATCGTGCGAAATACATCGGTTGGTCTTTTCTGCTGTTTGTGCTGGTCGGAATCGGAATCGGCTGGATGATGTACCCGTTCTCGCGCTGACGAAGGCGCGAGCAGATCTGGCTCGGGCGATTCGCCAAAACAGAGAACGCAGTCGAAGCTTATTTCCTTTTGCTTTCGCCATCTTGGCAGTGACGTACAACAGCAGCTTGCGATCTTTTTCATCCATCTTGGACAAGAATCGGATGATCTGCTTGAGATAGCGGGCGTCTTTGCCGGACGCTCCCCATCCATCGGCGCCCGTGCCCTTTAATGTCGAGAGCCGGATGCCTCTGGGGTGGCTCATCGCCTTCATACAGCAATTCGTACAGCGGAACTTCAAGAGCACGCGCGAACTTCTCGAGTGTCTCTACCGCCGGCACCGTGTGCCCATTTTCCACACGCGAAACGTAACACCGTAGGAGCCCTGTCCGCTCCTCAATGTCGCCCTGGGACAGCTTCTTCTTCTCTCTAAGAGTCCTCAACCGATCAGCCACAATCATCTGTCTATTGCCTCCCGAAAAGCGTTCCCGTTGCAAGTTGCATTGCGACGCAGCATACAATAATTTCGTCTAGTACCATCCGATATTTATTCTGAAGAGTAGTATGTAGTTACTGAATTGACCTCTGCCTGAAGTTGTGATATCTATGTTACCAATAATGTATCTAATGGTCAGATACATTTCCGGCCACCCCGAAGCTCAAGTTTATGGCCGGGCCGGCTGTCGTCACCGTGAAATAGAGAGATCCGCAGATCCGCGGGCCATGTATTGCCAGCGAAAGAATTCTATTTCGAGGAGATGACCGAATGCACAAGGGGCACTCCGCTGTTCGCGAAGTGGATTTGAGCACGAAGTCTGAAAGCCTTTCGCGATCTACCCGTCGGCGTTGCCGTTTGGCAGTTGCGCGATCTGAAAGACGTCCGAAGCCTGCGTTTTGTGGGGTGAATCCGGCGGCGGAACGCGAACTATGTGCTCCAGTAAAATTCGCCGTCGGAAAGCCCATCACCGAGTGCTTTCCCAAGCTGCTCGAGACACACGTGCCGGAGATGCTGCCGCCGCGCGTCCTGACCGGCATGCCCGACACGTTTGGCGAAGTCGCCTACCGTGATGCCCACATCCCGGCAGGGATTTTTTGGATGGACTGTTTTCCGCTTCCTGAGCGTTGCGTGGGGCTCACGCTGGAAAACATCACCAAACGCAAGCGCCTGACCGACAATCAAAGCATCGTGCACTTCAGCTTCTTGCACCGAGTTACCCTGTTCATCTGAACGATGCTCCTTCCGTCGCTCGATGCGGCGCAATTCTGCGTGGACGAGATCTGCACGCGAGATTGGCTGGCCGGTCGGCCGCTTCTTTCTATCCGACATCAAGCGAATGCTTCGCGTTTTCTGCCCAATCCGGTTTGGCACTTCAGCGACGCTCGGCGTTTCAGGGCGTTCCGCAGAGCGACCGAATTGTACGAGCGAGACCTCACGAACAAGCTCGCGCTCGAATACCGGGTTTTTCAGGGGCAAAAGGCTGGCCTCGCCCGTTCGATAGGCTTCTCGGTCGTCGAAAACAACTGTCTTCGCGGCGTCCTCGAGTTTTCGTCGGAAAACCTGCGCCTGTGGACGACAATTATTCTCGTGCGATCTCCGAATGTCGGCATATCAGCTCGGCCAGGTATTCGATCCCGACCGTCTGCGCGCCTGGACCCAGGCGCGTCGCGCCGGAACCCTCGCGATGCGATCTCCAACATCACGGGGCCTTCCGCAGGGCCGCGGTCAAATCTCGGCTATCGCTTTAAGGGCCTCGTTGGACAAGGAGCTCGACAGTCAACCTTGCCCGTCAAAACGCCATCGCCGCCGCATCACAGGACACTTCTCGGTCGCCGCGAGCAAGATGCAAGGACATCTCGCTGAATTGAAGCACTCACCGCGCCACGACCGATACTCAGTACATCGCCGCGTCTTGAAACACCACTAGTGCCGGGCTGCTTCGATCTCGGCCACTCGCGCAAGCACGACGCGCACTACGCGGTCGCACCGCTCGCCCATGAACGGAAACGCCTCGCGCGCCTTCACTCCGACGCGCGAAAAGAGCCAGCCCCGCATCATCGCGTGGCCGCGGTGCAGGCGAACCTTGACGTTTTGCTCGGTCAAATTCAACGCGGCGGCGGTTTCCGCCGTATCCATTTCCTCGACGTCGCGCATCATCACCACCGCACGATAAGCATCGGGCAGCGCGAGAACCGCTTCATCCAGAAGCTGGCCCAGCTCGCTATGCGTTGCGCTTTGCTCGGGATCGAGCGCGGTGTCTACCACATTCATGGAAACATCTCCGTCCGGATCGGTGTCATCGAATTGCAAATTCCGGCCCCGTTGCCGCAGCCGTCCTAGCGCTTCGTGTACCGCAATCCGGGTCAGCCAAATCGAGAAAGGCGCCCGACCCTCGAATTGGCCGAGGTGCTGATAGGCGCGAACATACGCCGCCTGCATCACATCTTCGGCTTCCGTGTCGTCGCGCAAGATCGCGCGCGCAACCCGGTACAGGCGCTGGTTATAGCGCCGCATCAAAATTTCATAGAGCGCCGTCTCGCCGGACCTGACCCGGTTCACGACCTCTTCGTCGCTCCAGCCTTCCGAGCGATTCGCCGCTATGGCTTCCGTCGCTTCCATAACCCTCACTCTACAAGAGTCGGATGCCCGGGAATCGGTTACAGGCCGTTTGCCTCGAGCCCGTCCTACATCGCATAGAACTGCCACAAAGCGTTTCAATGAAGAACTGAAAACTTTGTAACGCTTGGCGCCTCTCGCCGCTCATTTCTATGTGGAGGGCGAAATGGCGGAATTCGACGAACATCTCAATACAGCCTGGTGGGTTCTGCGCATCGGCCTCGGCGTCGGCCCGATCATCACCGGCATCGACAAATACTTCAACAAGCTCGCCGACTGGGGCATGTACCTCAGCCCTCTCGCCACCAAGACCATCCCGGTCAGCACCAGCCACCTTCATGCACATCGTCGGCGTTGTCGAAATCCTCGCCGGCATCATCGTCCTGAGCAAATTCACGCGCTGGGGCGCATACATCGTCATGCTCTGGCTGATCGGCATCGCTACAAATCTCGCGCTCACCGGCATGTTCTGGGATCTCGCCATGCGCGACATCGAAATTGCTCTTGGCGCATTCGCGCTCGCCCAGCTGAGCGCCGTGCGCGAAGGGCAGGTTGTCAGCGTTCGTGGAGAGCAGCCACAGCCCGTCGCCGTGAACCACTGACACCGCTGTCGATTGTTCGAGTTTTGTTCGCAGGGGAAGTTCTATCTCAAAGGGAGGAAATCGAGATGAAGAAGTTCGCTGCACTCGCACTGTTTGTCGGCATGTCGGCGCTTCCGGCGTTGGCGGCCACCGAAACGTTCAAGGATGCGTCGGTCGATCGACGTCAATTGTTCGACCAAGGACCGCCGAGAATCCCGATTCTCACACCAAAGCATGCGCGCTGAAGTGTGAAAAGAGCGGCTTCGGCATTTACACGTCAGACAAGAAATTCCTCAAGTTCGACGCGGACGGCAACAAGAAAGTCGTCGAAGCGTTGCAGGCGACCGACAAGAAAGATCACCTCCGCGCCGATGTTACCGGCGACGTGCAGGGCGACACGATCAAGGTCAGCTCCTTCAAGCTGCCAATAAGTTTCCTCCTGCGGAGCAAAATGCGCGCTGTGGCAGAACAGAAGGCTCGCCGCGGCGCGCATTTTGTTTCAGTGCCGTGAAGAAAAATGCCGCTGGCGGCTGGCATCGTCCATGATCTAATCAAGCGAGCATCTTCTGCATCGGCTTCGTTGCGCCAGCATTTTGCCCGCGAAGAACGATTGTTTTTCCGTCACCACCACAAAATCTCACGCCGCACGCCACTTGGCGAGACCTATTTTCCTCTGCTAAAGTAGTGAAGCTGGATTCAGTCCTCATGCGC
Organism: uncultured Acidobacteriota bacterium; assembly: GCA_963850795.1. Taxonomy (GTDB): domain Bacteria; phylum Acidobacteriota; class Terriglobia; order Acidiferrales; family UBA7541; genus Acidiferrum. The sequence continues at coordinate 64,681 of CAWKNS010000041.1, forward strand.
CGCACCCCGGCGCCTCCTGCAGAGCCGAGGTAGCTCAGTGGTAGAGCAGCCGATTCGTAATCGGCAGGTCGTGGGTTCAACTCCCACTCTCGGCTCCACTCTTTCGCCGCATAAACATTGACGATTTAAGCGTAAATTAGTTGCTGTGCCCACCGAGTGCCCAAGTTTTACGCACTTCGGCGTCGATACTTGCCTGTCTTTCAGGCACGAAACGGGCGTAATACCGCTCCGTAATGGCCAGTTTGCGGTGCCCCAGCAAGGTGCTGACAGTCTGCAAACTGACGCCGGCAACCAAAAGATTCTTTGCGAAGGTGTGCCGCCAACGGTGGGATGTAACGTCAATGCCCGTCTGTTCGGACAATCGGCTAAAGGCATCCTGCCAAACTGAAGTACACGTTGCCCGGCGCCTTGCCAGTCCAGAACGGATATTCCCCCGTCCTGAGCGAGCACAGTTTCAGCGACAGCCGATGGAAGAGGGGCGCAGACTGTCGTGCCACTCTTGAGAGTCCGCAGCACCACGCTCCATGAGCCTTTTTCCTTCACAAACGCTTTGCGGCTGATTGTGGAAGCATCAGAAATGCGCAAGCCGCTATGAAGCATGAAATTCGATAGAGCTTTCAGCCGCGCTCCGTCACCGTTGTATGTGTCGCAGGCTTTGAGAACCTTTTTCGTTTCCTCGTTCGAGAAGGGAAGTACCTCGGCATCATCAACCTTGGGCGGGTCGATATCCTGAGCGGGATTCTCAGACAGCCATTTGCACTTGACGCAGAACTTCAAGCTGCGAAGGCGCTCCAGGGCTTTAGAGGCTGACCGTGGACTCAGCTTCCAGCCTGCGCGAAATTGGGTGAGCTGTTCAAAGTCGAGCTGTCCAACAAACATAAGGCCGCGTTCGGTGCAGAATTTCGTAAGCTGCTTTTTCATCAGCTTGTGTTTGCGGAGCGTGCTGGTTGTCAGGTTGCGGGCTTCCAGGTTCGCCAGGTAACGGTCGAATGCGACCTCCACGCTGATTGGCTCGCCCGAAGCGGGGACCCCGGCTATCTCCCACTGTTGAGCGCGAGTCTGCGCTACCCGCCAGTCGCCAGTACCCAGCTCCTTACGAATACGCCGCCCGTTAACGCGCCATTCACTGAATATCGGGCACGTACAGCGGGTATCCTCGCGTGAGTCGTATTTGCAATCATTGCGATGTCTGCGCCAAAGTTTAAGCACCGGAGTTGTCCTGAGGCGCACTTTGCGCGCAGTCCTCACACTGGACGCGAATAACAATCACGCCCGAAAACGCCGTGAGGTACACGTTCAGAAAATCATCGGCGGGATTAGTGGGTTGAGTCGCTCATGGCTTTTAAGCCTCCACACGTTCGCGTAGTCCACTGTTCCGATTTCATCTACTCGTATGCCTTCCCAACCTCGCGGCATTGCCAATGCGGGAAAGTCCACTCGCCGTCCTTTACGCGCTTCGACGGTTGTTGATAGGCTGCCGTAGCGAGCAATTGACTGACCTGTTTAGCGGTGAGCTCCCGCCGATTGCGAAATGATTTTGTCCGCAATAATTCGGATGTCTGTAATCCCGCTGGATGCGCGGCCAACATCTCTAGCAATTCGTTCAGGGCGAGTTCTTTCTGCTCCTGCGTCAGTTGCATCAGGGCTTCTCCTTCAAATGCTCTTTGCCTGAGTACTCTCGCGAACCACTATGCGACCTTCCCATTTGTGCCTCTATCAGGTTCCGAAGTTCAAACGACAGAGACGTGCGACGCCTCTTTGCCAGTTGCTTCCAAGAAGGCGATTTGGTCTTTTTCCAGCATTACATTCAAGCGTGTTTTGCCCATACACACATTATACACACTCTATACACACTGTCAAGGTTTATTAGCATAAGGTGAGGGGCAGTTTTGTCGAAGAAAACCACCCCTCGTTGGGTCCTCATCTAGAAGCCATTCCGTTCAGCAAACCAACGAAAGGCCGCATCGGCATAGTGCAAAACCACCCTTGGCCATCAGGATGAGCATTGCAACTCCTGCGACTCCGTAAGCTGTATAAAGCATTTAAATCTCCTTTTGACGGTCGCCCTAACTGGCAGCGAGCGTGAGTGAAGATTACCGGGGCCCTGTTTTCGCGGGAAGAGTACTATCGGCTCAATCTTCAAAAAACGAAGGGACTGGTGCTGAACCTGTACTCGTTACCTTAAAATAATAGATAATGCAGATAGCCGCTAATAATGCGGAATAATGAATAATAGATAATGCTCGGTTATGCGGCAATTACGGACCGGGAAAAGGGTGGCCTTTAATCAATTTCGCGTTTTCGTACTATACCTTCGGTTTGAACGAGTACTAGAATAATACGTGATAAAAAAGGCTTGACAGTCTCTAGCGGTTGTGCGAAAATCGCTCCTGACTAGAACGAGTCTGGTCATTAGCAAAGGGCCTGATGCTGGCCTACGCAGGTAGGGGATACCTACCCGTCTCTCGCCAAAGGGAGACGTATGCGTAGCGAGCAGCAATCCACACCTGAACCACATTACTCCGTAATTGAAATCGCAAAAATCTGGAATGTCAGCACGGACTTTGCGCGGACTATTTTCTCCCGTAGAGCCGGGTGTCCTGAAGTTCCAGCGGCCTTCCAGTCGTTTCAAGCGTGCCTATACAACGTTCGGTTACCTGCGTCGGTTCTCAGCCGTGTGCAAACTGGGTTGGCGGCGGTGCGCTGATGGCTCGCGGCTAGTGGCGCAACACAACAGAACTTGTAAGCGCGGCGAGCAAGATTCTCGGCAAAGAAGCGCCGATGACAATACGTCAGCTTTTCTATCGGCTGGTAAGCGCCGCAACCATTCCAAACGACGTGAAAAATTATAAGCGCGTCAGCCAGGTAATGACGAAGGCGCGGCTTGATGGACGCATTCCTGATCAACATATAGTTGACCGTTCGCGGCCAAAATACTCGCCCCCAACGTATTCGACAATCCGGCGAAGTATGCGGAAGCCATAAAGCATTCATACCGTAAAGATTACTGGCACTCACAACCGATGTACGTGGAACTTTTTGTTGAGAAAGACGCAATTATCGGTTCAATCGAAGCTTTAACCGATGAACTGGGTATCACGGTTCGCGTCGGACGTGGATTTAATAGCACAACAAAAATTCACAAATCCGGCGGAACACTTTCGCAATATTCGAAAGCCCATAGTCCTTTTCTATCTCGGTGACCATGACCCGAGCGGCAGGATATTCAACGCGATTTATACGCTCGTTTGCACGAGCATCGCGCGGGCAAAACGTAGACTCACCGGCTCGCAATTTTTGCGCCACGATATCGAGAAGTACAACCTTCCGCCGCTACGGGTGAAGGAAACAGACACACGTTCGGCGCATTCGTTGCAGAACACGGACAGGATGCCGTTGAGTTGGACGCTCTTCCACCCGATGAGCTTCGCGCGCGAATCCGTAAAGCTGTCGAAAGCTGCATGGACCTGGAGCTATGGGAACGCGCCAAAAAAGTTGAAGCTGTCGAACGCGCCAGCATTCTCGAAACTGTCGGGAAATGGATAAACCTTCCAACCGTAAACCCGGATATGTCCGAGTTTAAGAGTTCCGACAACCTTTCGTAACCCCAACTAACTCTTTCAGCCGTAGTGCGCCTAACGAACGCACGTAGTGCGCGGCAACCATACTGGATGATTTGTGCGCGAAGAGTATTCGAATCTCTTGCTGATTTTTCTGAAGATTTAACCGAGCCGGCTCAACTTTATACTCGGTATCCCATTGGCCATTCTGGCCACAATCGCCGCAAGGTAGCCAAGCTGTATCCGCTATGGCGCGACGGATTCATTCAAGACAGCGAGTTTTTAAATGGCTGCTCCTTTGAAGCCGCTCCGTTGTCTGTTATCGCGCTCGCCTACGCGACGATGACAAGGCGATGGACCAAATAGCCGGCGACTCCGCTGGCAAAATCTTTAGCTTCGCGCACCAGTTTGAAAACAAAGCGAGATTCAGCAGTTGGGCTTATAGCGTTATCCGCAACACAATCACTGATACGAAGCGCGGTTTCTTTGTAAACAAGACTCATTCACTGGAAGAGCAGCTAGAAACTCTGAACGAAATGCTCAGCTCCGGCTCTGGCGAAGGAGCCGGTAACGGGGGCGAAGGTGACGGCGAGCTGCCCTACGAGCATTCGGCCAGCATCATCGCGACATAGAGCGCCAGTGGGCTGTAGACCGGTTCCTAGAAAAGCTGGGACCCGCTGATAGATACCTGATTCAAGCCAAGCTGGACGAAGCCACTAACTCCGATATCGCGGCTGTACTCGATATTTCGCTTGATAAGGTCAAGAAGCAGTACCAGAGGCTAACAGCACATCTTGATAAAAATATTTGGCACTCCACCCCCCTCAGCTTACGTCTTATATATGAGGGGGAGCAGCTCGTTACTGTTCCCTCGGCACATAACCCTCCAGTGGGAGCGTCTTTCGGGGCGCTCCTTCACTAAACCCCTCGGCGGCCTTCGCTCCAGGCAGAGCTACCCGTACATCGCTGGATGACTATGACATTGTGTCAGCAGAGTTTTGGAAACCGCTCTTAGTTGAGCCGAAACGCAAGGCATGGATTTTGGCCGCTTATCCCGCGCACAGTCATGCCGGCCCGACTATTCAGTGCATGCCCGTCAAGTCAGGGACGAAGGACAAGCGTAAGCGCGACCCTATTGTTTTACCCGACCCGCACCGACTTAAGGAACTCATAGAAGCCGACGCATACCGCGCTTCCATAGCGCTCCTTCCTACTGCGCCTTGGCAATCCGATTGGCACGACAACGGCGCTAGATCGATCCGCTTGAATACCCAAAACGCATACCTACTTCCAAGTGGATAATTCGCGAGAGCGGGCCAAAACGTCAGCCGAGTAATTTCGTTACCCAACGCCGGCGCTTCAAGCATTGCGCCATTTGCTATAAACGCGGCTGCATTACTCAGCACAGTCACAGAGATAAAAAGCTATTTTTCCAGCGCTAGATTTCGCATGCCAAAAAGCCGGAGCCCGCATTTTCTTTCAGCGTAGGCAGGCCGCATAAGGTAAACGCGATTGGACTAACTTTCGACCATCTGACGATTGGCCTACCGGGAATCACTCAACGCTCTTTGCTGGAACAATGAGCAAAGCTGAACAAAGATTCTGGGCAGAGCATTCTAAGAATTTCATCAAAACTTTCGAGCTGCTTGCTGTCTGAAACTAAATCCTCGCTTGAACAACGAGGTCGGACGCGGATGGTTGGCAGCTCTCTCAATTTGAAGTTCGTCCGTTTCTGTTCCTTGTTTCACGTTAGGAACAAACCCATCGGACGCGAACAACAAAGCTCTACGGAGCTAGCGAAGTTTCACGCGCTGGCTTCTCACTTGGAGATGACCAGCGATTTTTTATTTTAGGGGCAAATTTATGCATCAGCCGTCACAAGCGTTGCTTAGAAAATACGCAATCGACCGCACTGGGACGATTCATTTTCTCGAAAGTGTTCTCGCGCCTGGTCAGTTCCTGGCGTCACGGCTTACTCATACAGGAGCGCCACTTGATTCAAACTCGTCACCTTCAAGCAGCTTCGTTTGATGACGCTGCATTCCGAGCTTCGCAGCGCGAGAGCACTAGCAGCCGTGAACTTTCATCGTTACGGGCGATCGGATGCCAGGGAATAGCGCATTTAAGCGCGGTGAGTTTTCCTGGTGCGAACACGCGACAGCATTTGTGCGATGGGCGAGAAATTCAACATAGCTCAAGTGCTCAAAATCGACGGCACAAAATTGAAATTAATTTTTATTTTCCAGCAGGGTTAGAGGGTGGCGTCCCAGTTTATTCGAGCAGCACGCAACGCAGGTCGATGAGCAATTTTGCGGAGTGGAAAGTGTTTGCTGAACACGATTTTGACAGCGCGGAAAAGTTTTGGGAGACGCTATGGAACCGAATTTGAGTCACGCAAGGCAGCTAATTTTTAACGCGGCGAGCGAGGGAAGAGAAAGTTGCTCTTCGCAAGAAATGGCTTAACGAAGTTAAGGACCCGACGAGGGGTGGAAATTTGAATGGAGAAAAAGTGAGCACAGTTACCGACAGTTTTTTTATCGAATTAATTGACGATGAGCGCGAGGCTATCGAAGAGGCCGCTAAAAGGGTCCGCGAGGCTAGCGAGAGCGCACGGTTGACGAAGCTGAAGGCTGACGAGAAAAACTCTCCCGAAAGTTCGCGAAGCTGATTGACGGCAACGTTGCGCGAGTTCTCAATGGTGAGCTGATTTTCGAGCTGCCCGACAGCCAGTACACGTATCGCGTAACGCTGGATAACGGTCAGTTTCTATTGAGCGTCGATAGCACTCCGGTAGAGCGTTTCCAATCGAACGGCGACGAGATTAAGACTCTGGCGAAGATTCTGGCGAAAAACCTTAGCCAAAGCCCTCTACAGCGCCAACCGCAGAGGTTACGACCGAAATGCGACTCCGTAGCGGGATTAAGATTACATTGCCGCTCTGGATGAGCTGAAGGGCTTGAAGTAATCGAGTTTCTCGGCATTCAGCCGAGGATGCAGTTGGCGACGGTCGCGCCTAAAAAAGACCGAGAAAGTAACACCGTGTCAAAGCAGCATTCCATAGTCGGTCAGTTTTTCTTCAGCACCGATGGCACCACCCTCTACCACATCGTGTCGGACGTTAACGGCTCGACATATTTTCTAGTGGAGAGCTTCAGCGGACTTCTACCGCAACCTGAAGCCGAATCAAAAAGTGTTTGGGCGCTTGGCAAGCTCACGGGCTTCGAGATTTATTCCACTCCAGAGGCAGCTTTCGCCGCTTCGCAAAAGGCGGCACGATGACTTTTCCTCAAAACGACCACGGAACGCGCTAATTATCAAATCTCTCTGCGAAGGTCGCATCCGCTATGACCATACCTATCAACGCTGGATTGGTTGGGATACCAACAGCGAGACATGGGTAGCCGATACCAGCAATTCAGTGCATGAAGCTGCAATTCTGGCTGCAACGAAACGCGCTGAATGGGCTGCTACCATGCCAGAAGGCACCGAAGATGAGCAGAAAGCGAAAAAGCGCGAGTTCAAGTTCGCCAGTGATTCTAAGAACCTGCGAAACATTAATGCTGCTTTGCGGGTCGCTGCATCACTAGCGGGCATCAGTTACACAGGGAAATGGGACGAAAATCCATATTTGTTCCACGTTAAGAACGGCATCATAATACTCAAAACGGCGAGTATCGCAAAGCCACACCCGAAGATAACGTTCTTAAAATCTCGCCCATCGAATACATCAAAGGCGCAACCTGCCCGCTATGGACGGAATTTCTAAATCAGGTATTCCAGTGCAATCCCGAACTGATGAGTTATTTCCAACGCTGCATTGGCTATACGATGAGCGGCAACGTGAGCGAGCAAGTTCTATTCGCGTGCCACGGTATAGGCTCGAATGGCAAAGCACGGCGCTTGGCGTCATTTCTTACATCTTGGGCGACTATGCGACGGACCTTGCCGGAAGCTCTCTCGAAAAGTGGGGCCGAGTGGTAATCGGTGAAGGTGTTGACCTGGTTGGCGCTCGCTTCGCGAAGTGCGAAGAAATCTCCGATGAGGCTATTGACGCTCCGCGTATCAAGAGCTGGACCGGCGAAAACTCCATGCGCGTTCGTCCCATGCGCAAAGAGTGGATTACGTTTGAACCGAGCCATAAGCTGTGGCTGACGTTCAACGCCTTCCCGCAGATTAACGACTCTTCAGACGCGACCTATCGCCGCATCAAGCCCATCCCGTTTAACGCCTCGTTCAGCGGCTCGGGCGTAGGACCGCAAGCTGCTCTCGGCAAGCTCAAGGCCGAAACTCCTGGCATTCTCAACTGGATGCTGGAAGGTTGCCGCAAATGGCAGGCTGACGGACTTGCAAGAACCTGGAATCTGCAAAGACAACCTGGCCGAATTTCGACTATTAGAAGATTGGGTCCAAAAGTTCTTACTGGACGAGACCGAACCTGGCGACAAGGTTGCAGGCTACGAGCCTCTACGCTCGCTATGAGCACTGGTGCCTAAAGGAAGGCATCCGACACCCTCTCAAGCACACTCGGTTCACCCAAGCTCTCAAGAGCGCGGGCAAGAAGTACGACCGTCTCACCGATGGTGTGCGCGGCTTCCGTGGAATCGCTCTCAAGCCGGGTCCAGCCGGCTCGAATCGTAACGTTCCCGAAACTCGAGAACGCCCGTTCAACGTCTAGGAATGACACACAAGGGCAGGTGAATGACGCACAAGTGTCATTCACTAACCCTTGAAAACAGTAGGCGGTAGACAGGGAAAATGACACAATGACACTTATTATATAGAGATAACATTATATATATTTATTCCTATTCTCTACGGAACACACACGGAATGACGTGTCATTCAGTCATTCTGTCATTCGAGAACCACCCCAGACGGGTCTCAAACTGACCTAATATTCGACCGCGATAATGCAGCCTATACAGTGGCATACCCAGCTCAAGCGGTAATCGACGGCTCGTAGAGGTCGAATCGTTGTAAAAACGAGATTTACTACATTGTAGTAGCAAGATAAGATACCCGGCTCGTTCACGCAAAAAGTTCAGCAAAATTAACAGTTAATCGTCGCAAACACCCATTTTATGAGCAATACAGACGCTGCAAACCGCTTATCTCGGCTTCGTAACCTTGGAAAGCCTTGTGACCACTGCAATCGCCTATAACGCGCCTGGCTGAGCATCTCGATTCGATTGGCCGGCACACTTGTAGGTTTATGCCAGTGAGCGAGCGTTACCGGCTCACGAACGAAGCTCTATCCAGGCAGTTTGAAGATGACTCTGAAGTATCAGACTAAAGGGTAATGCTGATTCCAGAAGGGTTATCGGCGCTAGATGTTCCCCAGATTCGCAGTACGGCGTGCCGTGAGTTGGGGACGCACTCACACGGTCAAACCGGCGATTGGCGCTCAAAAGCCGCTTTATAAATCGCCGGCCCTCTCGGTCACCCTGGCGGGATTAACGGTAGGAGGGAAGTTCAAGCCCGAGCCAGGACCTTCGCCCCAGTGATAAGCACGCTGAGTCTCGACAAAACTTTTAAGCCCGCTCGACACCCGTA
>CAWKNS010000042.1:0-63410 GCA_963850795.1 uncultured Acidobacteriota bacterium
GGGAAGCTTCTATACTGCCATTGTACGACGCCCGCTCTGTGGCCATTGTACCTGCGAATCGGCCTGCGGAAAAGTAGAGTTCGCTGCGGCAGGCACGCTCCCCGAAATGCAAAGCCGCCCAGCCGCAATCGGTGAAGTCGATCTAGGGCTCAACTCAGGCCCGCATTATCTGCGGCTATCCAGCGATGAACGTCGGTTGATCGTGTCGGGCTATTCCCTTAGGGAAGTCTAGTACCGAGCGGCGTCATCAATGCGGAGGGCGATATGAAGGTTCACGTGATCAACGCCCATCGAGACCACATCGAACTCGATAAGAATTTCAATCTCGATCTAAGGCACGACGTGCCCACCGGTCCGGCGCATCCTCACGCGGCCATCGTTCTTCCTGGTCGCGACGAGTAGCTGGAATTATCGGAGCCACGATCGTCTCTAAGGCCCGCGTCTCGCCGCTGTGGCTAAAATTCCAGTCGGAGCGCCACTTGCATCACGCGCTTGTCGGTCAGCGTGCCGGTGGCGAACCCAAAAGACGCTTCGTTATCGATGCTATTGCTGACCGTATGCGGATCGAATCGCACGCTGTTCGTGACGTTGAACACTTCCCACCGAAATTGCAGTCGCGCCCGCTCCGTCAGCGAAAATGTCTTGTCCAATCCTGTGTCCCAACTGTAGAACCCATCCCCCCGCAACGGATTTCGCGTTCCCGATTCACCGGGATACGCCGCGCGGAAGCTGTTGAACACGGCAGTCGGGTCAGTGAACATCTGCGCTCCCGAACCACGATGTGCCGCGCCGGCTGGAATCGCACTAGCCTGCGTTGCGAATCCCTCAATGTCCCAGTTCGTCGGCCAGCGCGATCCGTTGTCCACGCCGTACGGCAATCCGCTCGTCCAGCGCACGATACCCGTCAGTTCCCATCCGCCAATCAACGCATCCAGCGCGCGCCCGCTGTTTGCCGCAAAGTGACGGCCGCGTCCTACGGGAATCTCAAACAGATAATTCGCGTTGACCTGATGCGTCATGTCGAAGTCCGACACGCCCTGCAATTGATTCGGAATCCAGCTATTGATGATCTGCGCGCCGTTGACCGCACCCGACGTGCCAAGCCGTTCCGCCTGCGAAGTCCAGTCGATCGATTTTGAAAATGTGTAGTTCAGGTCGGCCTGCAATCCGCCGCGGAATCGGTGACGCAACACGACTTCCATCGCGTTGTAATACGACTTTGCGATCGATCGCCACGCGTAGAGCGCCGAATACTGATCGTGATAGAAGCGATAGCTCGGGTAGGTGTGCGTGCCGGTGTTGATGCCCGCTCCGGTCTGCGAATCCGGCAAATCCAGGCTGAACAACGCGTACGTTTCGTTTCCGAGGTTGTTCGACATCAGTTCGTACACGTTTTGCGTCGCCGACAGCGTGCCGTATCCGATGTCAACGTTATTCAGCGCGCCAAACAGCGATTGCCAATACGGATTGTTCGGCACCTTGCTCACATCCGTTCCCGCGTACGCCAGCTTCGACAGCGCCGATGCTGCCGCGAAATAATCAGTGCCCTGCGCGTGTATGTCGAGCGGCATCGCCACGTCTTCTTGCGCCAACAATCGATGCGCCAAGCGCCCAACGTAGGCGACTTCAATCGACGTTGACGAATTAATTTCGCGCGTCACCGAAAAATCCAGCATGTGCGAGTACGGGGTCTTCACTTTGTTGTCGATGCCCCAGCTGATCGCAAACAAGCTGGAGTCCGGCGTAGCAGGGAATCCTCCCGCAGGCGCGGCTGGCAGCAATCCAGCCGGGATATCGCTGATGCCCTGGAATCGCGGCGCCGTCGTCGTGCTCAAAAATCCCGGTGGATTCGAGATGTTGCTCGACAATCCAAACGACCCCGACGTGTCGAACTCGTTCACGACGGCGGCGCCAAATGATCGTAAATCAATCCATATCCTGCGCGGATCGAACTCTTTCCTGGTCCGCCAAAAAGCGCGCCCAGCAATCCATGATCAAACGACGGCGAATACGCCAAGCTCAACCGCGGCGAAAAATCATGTTTGTCGGGCGTCCAGAAAGTCCGGCTGTCCGTTCGACCTTCCGTTCAAGCCGAACGAAACCGACGGCACCGCGCTCGCCGATCCTCCCGCCAATCCTTGCTGCCCGCTCGTGTTGTAAAAATCTGTCAGCGCATACGGCTGGCAGTTCGATCCGCTCATTACGCACGGACCAACTTGCAGTCCGTTGAATTTCCGTCGGCGCTTGCAAATACGAACACTTCAATCCCGCGGTCACCGTCAAATCCTTCCGCAACCGCCACGTATCCTGCCCGTAAAGATCCCACTCGTTCCAGTGATATTCGCGCGGCACTGGCGCGCCCAACGCCAACGCGGTGCCACTCTTGTTGTAGTTGTAGATTGCGTCGCCTTCAGTCACGACTCCGACCAAATCCATGATGGCGCTGTCGTAGTTGTACCCGACCGACGGATCAACCGCCGCATATCCCGACGCTGCCGGATCAAGCGGTTGTCCCGTGTTTGCGACCGCAGACGAGGGCCCAAGCCATCCCGTATTGATCGAGCCACCCGGAAACGAATTCGCCGTGCTCACCCGCGCGTCATGAATCACGCGCAGGTTCGTGCCAAACGTAAAACTGTGATTGCCGTGGGTCCACGACAGGTCTTCGACGAAATTGTTCACCGGGAATATGAAAGCTCGACGTGCGGCTAAACGATTGCGGCGAATCGAGCCCCTGCAATCCAACGCTCGGATCCGTCGAAGCGCCAGAGCTTGCTCCACCCTGGCGCGTGAATCCCCACCGGAAATTGCTGACCAACGTCGGGCGCAAAATCGCGGTGTAGCCGATCGCCATGCCCTTGTTGTTCGTCAGTTGGCTGCTCGAAGCCGGCTGCCCCGGAAACTGCGGGCTGCCGGGTTCGGTGTCGCCCATCAAATTGCCGCGCACAAACAAGATATTGTTCTTGCTCAAGTTGTAGTCGAAGCGCGCGATGTACGTGTTGTAGCTGCGGTGGACCGTGTTCACAAATCGAAATCCAGCAGTGTTCAGGCCGTCGCCGACACCGGTGAACACATTCGCCGTCGGATAAGAATTGAAAACCGCGAGCATCGGCGCATTCAGTCCAACTCCGAGCGGATCCATATTCTTGATCTGCGCGGGACCTAGCGCGTTATTGCCCGCCGCGAAGTTGTACGACGTTCCGCTCAATCCCTGAACACTTCCGCCCGGGCAAGTCGCGGTGTCCGGTGACCCATCGGCATTTGTCTGGCAGAGATACTGAACCACTCCGTCGCGCATTGCCGCGCCGGGAACGGTGCGGGTCTGCACGTCGCCTTCGGCATCGCGCCGTCCTTCATAGTTCAAAAAGAAAAACAGTTTGTCCTTCTTGATAGGGCCGCCGACGGCCGCTCCAAAAACATTTCGGATCAGCTGCGGCTGTTTATTCGGTTCTCCGTTTTCGATCTGGGTCTGCTTGTTGAAGTAATCGTTCGCCGTGAAGAGCGCATTGCGGTTGTACTCGTAAACGCTTCCATGAAAGGCATTCGTCCCGCTCTTGGTCACCAGCGTGACCTGCGCTCCCGATCCTCGACCCGCATCCGCGTTCGGATTGCTCGTCGTGACGCGAAATTCTTCCACCGAGTCCTGCGTCATGCGCAGCACACTGTTGAACGCATACCCTTTGTTCTGGTCGTTTACGTCCACGCCGTCCAGCGTCACGTTTGACTGGTCGCTGCGCGCGCCGTTCACCGCGCCGCTTCGCGAGTCGCTATCGTCATTGCCGATCTTGCCGAGAAACGTTACACCGGGCTGCAGGCTGAGCAACTCCACCACGTTGCGCCCTTCAATTGGCAATTGCGAAACCTGCGATTCTCCGAAAGCGTTGCCCAGCGTGGCATCCGTCGTGTTGACTGGCGGAGCCGTCTCGGCCGTCACAACGACCTGTTGTTTCGCGGTTTGCACGCCTAGCGCTATCTCAACGTTGGTCGTCGTCGAAACGAGAAGATCGAGGGCTTCGCGCCGTTGCGCTTGGAATCCATCGGCCGACACCTCGAGCGTATAACGCCCCGGCTGCAACTGGCCGAATTCATAGGAGCCGCTGGCGTCCGTCACGATTTCGCGCACGACACCCGTCGTCACCAGCGTCAGTTTGATCTTGGCCTCGGCGATGGACGCGCCGCTGGCATCCGTCACGTGGCCGCGGAGAATCGCCACCGACTGTGCAGCGGCCACGGAAACGAATACAAACACACCGATAAGAGCGAGCCATCGCTTCATGAAATTGAAACCTCGTTTATACGAACATCGGCCGGACGAATTCGGGCACGCCGAGCCGAAGTCTTCGATTGGAAGTGCCAATGTGTTTATTGAAAAAATGAAGCTCTGTCAAGCGGATTGGACCGCTCACGAGGGTGGGATATGCGCTCGATACTTAACTTTTCTGCATTGATTTGGAAACTCAGGCGAAGGCGCGTGGCGGGACGTGGTGATATCACCAACGGTGTGTGTGTCTAAAATTGAACAGACTGCGATGGCTGATGTCGGCTAGAAATCGTCATGCGCGAAAACGAAGAACGGTGGAAGTATCTCTGCGAGCTCGCCGCCAAAGAGCAGGACCCGCAAAAACTGCTCGAATTGACCCGTGAGATCAATCAGCTTCTGCTCCTTAAGCAGAATCGCCTGAGCGTCGAAGCCAACAAGAAACCGCCCGCGGCATAGATCAAACTTTGACCTCGAATGCAGATGCCCGCTCGAGAATGGAGCGGGCACCTGCGTCGTCTCAGGATTTTATCTCCCGAGTGTTTGGCTGAGGAGGTGGATGCTTATTCGCCTTCGCAGCTCACGTGGTTGTTCCAATCCACGTAGGCGCCTTGCGGGTTCTCGCGCCACGCCCAGACGTGCAACTCGAAAAACGGATCGAGCGCAAAACGGTTCGGCGCGCCGACGAGTTGGAAGTCCTGGCCGTCGAGTGACGGTGTTGCGCCATCGTGGTCCTTCAAGTATTTCTTCATGTCAACGATGTACTCGACACCGACGAGTTGACGCTTGTTTCCGATCGGCTCGTAAATCAAGGCCTGCGGATATTCGAGGTCGATTTCGTTCTTCTTCACCTGCGCGCCGTTGATGTAGTGGATTCCCATCGCACCGTGATCCGGGCCGCTGACGCAGCCGAACGCCGGCTCGTATCCCGCAGGTCCGGCATTGTTCACGTCGAGAAACTGCTTCGTGGCGTAGCGGACGTCTTCGACGAGTTTAGAATTCTGCTGCTGGTGATCGCCGTGATTCTGCGCGTGAAGCGGATGGGTGACCACCGCGCCGCACAACAAAACTCCGGTCAAGGTTCCTATCAGCCATTTGTGAATAGCACTCTTCTCTTGCGACATCTTCATCTCTCCTTTTTGTTTCGACCTGGTTTGCATAACGAACTTAAATTCCCCCTCCCCAGACTTCTCCACATTGAGGACCTCGCAATCACTTTGTGCACGCTACAGGCGTTCGGCTGTGACCGAAATGGGCACTCCATTGGCCAGTGAATCGAAGACCGGCGAGTGACCGGTGCCGAGTTGCACGATTTCTTGCAGGCGATCGTCGGAAACATTCGCGTCGAGCTTGAATGCAACTCGAATGCCCTGATAGCCCTTACGGACGGTCGGGTCGAGATTCAGAAATCCGTGCAAGTCGAGATCGCCCTCGAACGTGGATTCGATCGCATTGATCTGAATGCCGCGCGCCGACGCGTGATAGACCATCGACGTCGTGAGGCAAGACGCGAGCGCGTGAAGCAAATGCTCGACGGGATTTGCCGCCAGATCCTTTCCGAGCAGGATTGCGGGTTCGTCTGCTTCGAGGCGGAAAGGAGCTGGATGCGACAGTTCCTGGTTTGCCCCGGAGAGCGTTGTGACGGAGGAGTGGTTGCGGGCTCCGTCTTCCCACTGATTGCGAATGCGGAATTTGAATTTGGCGATCGATGGCGTCGTCTTGACGGCTTCGATCGTGGAGAAGAGTTCGCTGACGGCGACTCCATTGAGGGTGATTGATTTTTGAGCGGTTGCCATGTGAGTTTCCTTTCTCTCGCTAGATTTCTCGAACAACTGTCGTTCGCTGGTTATGAAATTAGCGGGTAAGAGGGCTTGCGACAAGATGGCAGATATGCCATTGTAGGTAGGCGATTAGGCCAAAAGGCTTAAAGCGAGACAGTGCGGTGACAGCGAGGAGACATGAAGGAAATTACGGTGCTCTTGCTCGATCAAATGTTTTCTTCGACGGCGATTGGGCCTGCGGAAGTTTTTCGCCACGCCGGGTCGCTGTGGGGAGCGCTGACAGGCGCGCGGCTGGAGCCGCGATTTCATGTGACGACCGCGTCGGCCGATGGGAAGGCGGTCGATTGCGACGGTGGAATCCAGATCAAGCCCAACATCGCGCTGAGCGACGTTCGCAAGACGGATTTGATTTTTGTTCCGACGACTGGGCTAAGCATCGACGACGTTGTCGAACGCAACGCGGCGATCGTGCCATGGCTGAAACGCCGAAGCAGCCGCGGAGTCGCGGTCGCGAGCGTGTGCTCCGGCGTTGGCCTGGTTGCGGCGGCGGGATTGCTGGACGGCAAAAGAGCGACGACACACTGGGGGCTTGCCGACCGATTTCGCGCGAAGTATCCGCGCGTGAAGTGGATGCCGGAGTTGATGGTGACCGAGGACCGCGGATTTTACTGCGGCGGCGGCGTGAATGCGTCGCTGGACCTGAGCATTTACCTCGTCGAAAGATTCTGCGGGCACGAAGTGGCGATGCAGACTGCGAAATCGCTGCTGATCGAGACACCGCGTGCCTGGCAATCGGGGTTTGCCATCGTGCCGCTAAAGACGGATCACACGGACGATGCCATTTCGAGTGCGCAGGAATGGATGCACAAGCATTTTGCGACAACGTTTCCACTGGAAGATCCGGCGCGCCGCGTCGGCATGAGCGTTCGCAACTTCGTTCGGCGATTTAAGCAGGCGACGGGTGACAGTCCGCTGGCTTACTTGCAAAAGCTCCGCGTCGCCGCGGCCAAACGGATGCTTGAGAGCAATCACCGCACGATGCAGGAGATCAGTGACGCGGTCGGCTATCAGGACATCGCGTTCTTCCGTTCGCTGTTTCAGCGGCACACCGGCGTTTCGCCGAGCGCCTACCGCGAACGCTTCGGCACAAACGCCTAGCCCGCGTCATCTCTACCAAACACCGATGATGGCCACGCCAGCTGAGTAGAGACGTTCTCAGCCGGCTCTCTCGCAGCTTGCGCCGAATCCAGCGTCACCTGTCATCGCTCACCAGATTTTTTCTTCGTGGAGTGACGGCGAGCGTTGAAGTCACATCGAACTCACAGAGTCAGATCAATCGTCGGTGAAAGGCTGTATTGCTTACGTACGTAGTGCAATGCAGATTGGAAGGCATGGAACTTGTCGCAGGATTCGCAGCTTATGCGCTGATCATCGCTGTGACGCTCTTTCAGCTTCGCGGAAGAGTGCGTAGCTAGCCGTTGCCCCCATCAAACGCGAGCCATCGCGTCAGCACCGTCGTGCGCTCGCCTAACGGACCTGAAAGTTGTTCTGCTCTCGGCAAACCATTGTCGAGCCAAGTCTCCCCTCATTGATTGCCTTGGTTGACATCTCTTGGGCCCTCCCCCCGGGTGTTTTTGCGCAAGAGTGTGATTCTATGTGGGTTAAGGGGTGTTTTTGCGTAAGAATGTGATTCTAAGCGAGTTAAGCGAGTCGCGCGTAGGCCATTCTTGGCACGGGAGTTAGGTCGGTCGCACGGGCGCTGTCCGGCCAGCTTGCGCTCCGAGATGGAGCTCCTCACGGCGAAAAACCTGTGGAAAAAGAAAAACGCCGGACATTGGCCGGCGTTTTCACGCAATTTTAACTGGCATTCAGTATAGCACACGTGGCTGTAATGTCAAGGTCGGCCAACTGCGCAACCCCACCCCGCGCGGCAGATGACCCAGCCTCAGGCCGATCCAAGATGGGGAATTGCACATGAGAGTCGTTGGCTTAGGCGAATTTGACAAAACCGTGATGCCGAACTTCGGCATCTGCCGAATCTCGGCGCCAGCGATATCAGCATAAGCCATTTGTTTTCAGATCTTTTGCCATTGGTTTGTCATGTGCATTTAGTCGGCGCATGAGCTTGAGCACATGACGCTGCGGATTGAACAGAACTCGCAGCGAGGTAGAGCAATTCTGAAGTTGATCGGACAGATCCATTCAGAGGACCTCGAGGACTTCAAGGCGCAGACCCTCGCAGCAGGCCCTGACGTGGCGTTCGATCTCGATGAACTGACACTCGTGGATGTTGGGGTAGTGCGCTATTTCGGTGAATGCGAACAGCGCGGAGTCGAATTGCTGAAATGCCCTCCGTACATCCGAGAGTGGATCAAACGGGAAAGAGACCGCAAATAAAAAATTCATAAAGGATGAGGGAACCCGTGCCAACTACTTTGAATAGAACCAGTGCAGTCAATATTTGTATGGATTCGCCGCAAGTCGCAGCCCAGTTCACGGACGCAGAGGCCGTCGGGTATGAGGAGCTACTCGAAGCAGCTCGCAGCGGGGAAGCGAGCGCATTCGAAAAGCTGTGTGCGCCAACCAAAGCGCGCATGTACCAGACGCTGCATCGCATTACCAAAAATCACGAAGACGCTGAGGACGCGCTCCAGGAGTCGTTCCTGAGCGCGTATCTGAACCTGCACCGCTTCGATGGCCGGTCGAGCTTCTCGACTTGGTTGACGCGGATCGGGATCAACGCGGCGCTGATGACACTGCGAAAGAAGCGGACACATCGGGAGCTGCCGATCGATGGTCCTGGCGATGATGGGGACCGAACCGCGTATTTTGAGGCACCGGACCATGCGCCGAACCCGGAAGAGCGTTTTGCGCGACAAGAGCGGGAGGTATTGGTGAGGGAAGCGGTGCAATCTCTGCGGCCGACGATCCGCAAAGCGCTCGAACTTGGACAGATGCAGGAAAAGTCGATGCGAGAGACGGCGCAGATGCTGGGCATCTCGGTGGCGGCAGCGAAGGCGCGGCTGTTCCATGCCAGAGCGGCGCTAAAGAAGTCGCGTCAATTGAAGTCGATACGGAAGAAGTGGTTTCCGGGGCGGGCGGGACGGTTCGACGCGATGGGGAAGATGGGGCGGCCGATTGCGGCGAATTAACGCAGAAATTGGAAAATGGAAATTGGAAATTCGAAAATAGGAAACGAAGCCGATGGCTAAGGGAGCAACAAGATGGCAATTCTGAAGGTGAAGGACGGAACGGAGATTTACTACAAGGATTGGGGCAAAGGACAGCCAGTAGTGTTCAGCCACGGATGGCCGCTCAGCGCCGATGCCTGGGAAGATCAGATGTTGTTTCTCGCCGATCGCGGATTTCGTTGCATCGCACATGACCGGCGGGGGCACGGCCGATCGAGCCAGCCGTGGGAGGGAAATGAAATGGACACGTACGCGGACGACTTGGCGGAATTGGTGGAGTCATTGGATCTCAAGGACGCCATCCATGTGGGGCATTCGACCGGTGGCGGCGAGGTGGCTCGGTACATTGGGCGACATGGAACAAAGCGGGTTTCGAAAGCGGTGCTGATCAGCGCGGTGCCGCCATTGATGTTGAAGACAGAAAAAAATCCCGGCGGATTGCCGATCGAGGCGTTCGACGAACTCCGAAAGGGCGTTCAGCATGATCGGGCGCAGTTCTTTCAGGATTTGAGCGCGCCTTTTTATGGAGCGAACAAACCGGGCAACACGGTTTCGGATGGGTTGCGGCATTCGTTCTGGCTGCAATCGATGTTGTGTGGCCACAAGGCTGCATACGATTGCATCAAGGCGTTTTCGGAGACGGACTTCACGGAAGACCTGAAGAAGTTTGACGTACCGACGCTGATCTTGCATGGCGAT
Organism: uncultured Acidobacteriota bacterium; assembly: GCA_963850795.1. Classification (GTDB taxonomy): domain Bacteria; phylum Acidobacteriota; class Terriglobia; order Acidiferrales; family UBA7541; genus Acidiferrum. Next base: position 9,930 of record CAWKNS010000042.1, read on the forward strand.
GCCGACCAGATCGTGCCGATCGGAGCAGCGGCGATGCTGTCGTCGAAGTTGGTGAAAGGCGCGATATTGAAGGTGATTCCGGGCGCGCCGCACGGAATGCTCTCGACATTGAAGGATCAGATGAACGAGGAGTTGCTGGCGTTTTTTCAGAAGGCGGGTGCTGCGGCGGCGTAGTTCGGGGAATGGGCAGTCGATCGTTGGACAGTCGAAAGCGGGAAACTACGGAAGGCGGCAACGGAGGCGGCTTTCCAGGGTGATTCGGTAGTGGTGTGTCGGTCGTAAAAGCGGCGCGGGAGCGCCGCACTCTAAAATAGTTGGTCGGCGAGGAGCCTTTGATGAGCGGATTGGCGGCGTTTACTGCGTTTCATGTGTTGTTGAGTCTGGTGGGAATCGGAACGGGGTTCATTGCGATTTTTGGATTGATTGCGGGGCGATGGCTAGATCTTTGGGTGCAGGTGTTTTTGTGGACGACGATTTTGACGAGCGTTACCGGGTTCTTCTTCGCGTTTAAAGGAATCACGCCTGGAATCATTCTTGGGATCATCTCGCTGGTGGTACTCGCGATTTCGGTTTATGCGCTGCGTGGTAAAAAGCTGGCTGGCGGATGGCGATCGGTTTTCGTGATAACCGCGGTGATCGCGGAGTGGTTGAATTTTTTTGTGCTGATCGCGCAGTTGTTCGAAAAGGTGCCGGCGCTGCATGTGCTGGCCCCGACGAACAGCGAGGGACCGTTCAAAATCGCTCAACTCGTTGCTTTGATCGTGTTCGTGGTACTGGGCCTCCTAGCGACGAGGAATTTTCGCCGCGCAGAATTGCAGGCGGCATAACCTCGACGACGGAGCGTACCTTCGATATCACACTTCGATATCACACTTCGAGAGCTGACAAAACAACGTAACCGCGTCGCAAGCTGCGCATCCATAGGTTCGTCGCGGGGGATGTTCTTTCACACTGAAGATAGTAGAGTATCGCTCCTGCACGAAAGAGCGAGCCGGGGTTGAAGCCGATTCGTTCCGTGTGCGCGATGTGTTCAAGGCCGCGACGATTCAAGGCAAGGATGCGCAACCATGATTTTTCCGATCGAGCTTTCGCAACGACTGCGGACGAGTGTTTTTAATGGAGGGCGCGAAGCGATGCATTCAAAGCGTTCGGTGATCGGGCGAGTTCGGCTCGCCGCAGTCATGAGCGCGTGTGTAGCGAGCGGCGCTGCACTGGCTGGATGCGAAGCGCAGAAAGCCGCGCCCAGCCCCACCACCGCCCGACGTCATTGTGACGCCGGTCGTGCAGAAAGACGTGCCGATCTACAACGAGTGGGTGGCGACGCTCGACGGATTCGACAACGCGCAGATCCAGCCGCAGGTGACGGGTTACATCATCGCGCAGACGTATCGCGAAGGATCGCCGGTCAAGAAGGGGCAAGTGTTGTTTGAGATTGATCCGCGGCCGTTCCAAGCCGTGCTCGATCAAGCGAAGGCGCTGCTGGCGCAGGCGCAAGCACAACTGGGTAAGACGAAATTGGATGTGGATCGCGATACGCCGCTGGCGAAAGAGCGCGCGATCGCGCAGAGTCAGCTCGACAACGACATTCAGGCGAATCTTGCGGCGGTCGCGGCAGTGAAGTCGGGCGAAGCGCAGGTTGAATCGGCGCAACTCAACCTCGATTTCTGCCATGTGACTTCCTTGCTGGATGGAATCGCTGGAATTGCGACGGTGCAGATCGGGAATTTGGTGAATCCGACGGCGGTGTTGACGTCGGTATCGCGCGTGGAGCCGATCAAAGCGTACTTTCCGATCAGCGAGCAGACATACATGAAGTTTGCGAAGCGAATCAACGCCGAAATAACTATCGAGACGATATCGAAGGCCCGAAGGATGCACCGCCGCTGCAATTGATTTTGGCGGATGGCACGGTCTATCCGCATCAGGGAAAGATTTTGTATACAGACCGGCAAGTGGATATCACGACGGGAAGCATTCGCGATCGCGTCGTCGTTTCCGAATCCTGAAAATATTTTGAGGCCGGGGCAGTTTGGACGCATCCGCGCGGCAACGGAGCAGGTGAAAGATGCTCTGTTGGTGCCGCAACGCGCAGTGAACGAACTGCAAGGGATGTATCAAGTTGCGGTGGTCGGCGATGGAAATAAGGTGAGCATTCGATCGGTGAAGGTGGGCGAGCGCGTCGGCGACCAGTGGATCGTGCAGGACGGCGTAAAGCCGGGCGAGATGGTGATCGTCGAGGGGTTGCAGAAAGTGCGAGACGGCTCGGTGGTGAAGCCGAAAGAGCAACCTGCCGGTTCGGGTGCAGGTGCGGCGAGAGTTACGGCAAAAGGCGCCTGATCATGTCTAAATTTTTCATCAACCGGCCGATCGTGGCGATGGTGATTGCGATCGTGATGGTGATCGTGGGAGCGGTGACGATCACGTCGCTGCCGGTCGCGCTATTTCCCAACATCGTGCCGCCGGAAGTGCAGGTTCAGGCGACGTACGTCGGCGCCGACGCGCAGACGATCGAGCAGTCCGTGGCGACGCCAATCGAGCAGCAGATGAGCGGCGTGGACAACATGAATTATATGTACTCGCTGAACTCGACGGCGGACGGCGGGATGCGGTTGATCGTGGATTTCGACGTGAAGACCGAGCCGAACACGGATTTGATCCTGACGCAAATGCGGCAGACGCAGGCGCAGTCGCAGCTGCCTGCGGACGTGAATAATTTCGGCATCACGGTGCAGAAGACGGTGACAGCGCCGCTGATGCTGCTGACGTTGTATTCGCCAAACGGGACGTATGACGCGCAGTTTTTGTCGAACTACGCGTACATCAATTTGTCGGACCAGATCACGCGGCTGTATGGAATCGGCAGCGTGCAGATTTTTGGAGCCGGCCAGTATGCGATGCGGCTTTGGGTGAAGCCGGATCAATTGGCGAAGCTGGCGATCACGGTGCCGGAAATCGTGCAGGCGATTCAGTCGCAGAACACGGTAAATCCTGCGGGGCAAGTCGGCAGCGAGCCGGCGCCGAAAGGGCAGGAGTACACGTATTCGGTGCGCGCGCAAGGGCGGCTGACGTCGCCGGAAGAATTTGGCGAGATCGTGGTGCGGGGATCGACGAGCGGCGCGGCTGTGCGATTGAAGGATGTGGCGCGCATCGAACTTGGCGCGCAGACGTACAGCGTGTTGGGGCGACTGAACGGGAAGCCCGGCGCGATTATTGCGGTGTATCAGTTGCCGGGTTCGAACGCAGTGCAGGCGGCCGCAGGCGTCAAGAAATTGATGAAGGACGTGAAGACGCGATTCCCGCACGACATCGACTATGTGACGTCGCTGGATACGACGCTGGCTGTGACGGAAGGTATGAAGGAAATTGTCGAGACGCTAGTGATCGCGATTGGACTCGTGATCATCGTCGTGTACATCTTTTTGCAAGGGTGGCGCGCGACGCTGATTCCATTGCTGGCGGTGCCGGTGTCGTTGGTCGGCACGTTCATCATGTTTCCGGTGTTTGGATTTTCGGTGAACACGCTGTCGTTGTTTGGATTGGTGCTGGCGATTGGCTTGGTCGTGGACGATGCGATCGTCGTAGTGGAAGCCGTCGAGCGGCATATCGAAGATGGGATGACGCCGAAAGAGGCGTCGCTCAAAGCGATGGAGGAAATTTCGGGGCCGGTGATTGGCATCGCGCTGGTGTTGTCGGCGGTGTTTGTGCCGACGGCGTTCATTCCTGGGATTACCGGGCGGTTGTATCAGCAGTTCGCGGTGACGATCGCGATTTCGGTGATTTTGTCGGCGTTCAACGCGTTGTCGTTGAGTCCGGCGCTGTCGGCGTTGTTGCTGAAGCCGAAAGAAGAGAGCGGCGGGCTGCTGAAGAGATTTTTCGGCTGGTTCAACCGGGTGTTTACGAGCGTGACGAATGGGTACGTGCGAGTTTGCGCGGGGTTGATTCGCAAGAGCGTGATCGCGTTGATTTTGATCGTGGTGTTCGCGGCGGGCGCGGGATTTTTTGCGAGCAAGATTCCGTCGAGCTTTTTGCCGGATGAGGATCAGGGATATCTGTACATCAATTTGCAGTTGCCGAATGCGGCGTCGCTGCAGCGGACGAACGAGGTCGCGCGGAAGATTGAAGATGCGCTGGCGAAGACGCCGGGCGTGGAATACACGACGAGCGTGGTTGGGTTCAGTTTGTTGAGCTTTGTGCGGACGAGCTACAACGGATTTTTCTTTGTGACGCTGAAGCCTTGGGACCAGCGCAAGTCGCGCGACGTGCAGTTGCAGGAGATCAAGCAGCGGATTAACCGGTCGTTGTCGCAGATACCGGAAGGGATTGCGTTTTCGTTTTCGCCGCCGTCGATTCCGGGTGTCGGGACGTCGGGCGGATTTACGTTCGCGCTGGAAGATCGCGCGGGCAACGACGTGAGTTTTCTGGCGAACAATTTGCAGACGTTCATGAACGCGGCGCGGAAAAGGCCGGAGATCGCGAACCTGAGCACGACATTTTTGCCGAGTGTGCCGCAGCAGTTTGTGGATGTCGATCGCGACAAGGTGCTTGAAGCAGCAGGTCGCGGTGAACGATGTGTATCAAGACGCTGCAAGCGTTCATGGGCGGGTTGTTTATCAATTATTTCAACCGGTTCGGGCGGCAGTGGCAGGTGTACATCGAGGCCGAGGGAGATTACCGAACGCGTGCGGAGAACGTCGGGCAATTTTATGTGCGCAGCAGTTCGGGCGCGATGGTGCCGCTGGCGGCGTTGACGCGATTCGAGCCGCGGCCGGGGCCGGAATTTACGATGCGATACAACGAGTATCGCGCGGCGCAGATCAACGGAGCGGCGGCGCCGGGGTACAGCGCGGATCAGGCGACAGCGGCGCTCGAGGAAGTGTTTGCGCAGACGATGCCGCGCGAAATGGGATTCGATTACATGGGCATGTCGTTCCAGGAGAAGAAGGCGCAGCAGGGCGTGCCAGCGTGGGTGGTGTTCGCGTTTTCGCTGTTGTTTGTGTTTTTGATTCTGGCGGCGCTGTATGAGAGCTGGTCGCTGCCGTTCAGCGTGTTGTTGAGCACGCCGGTTGCGGTGTTCGGCGCGTTTTTCATGTTGTGGCTGCGGCGAACGATATTGCAGGCGACGGTGCCGGCGTACATGGTGCAGATCGAGGGCGATGTTTATTCGCAGATCGGTCTGGTCATGTTGATCGGACTCGCGGCGAAGAACGCGATTTTGATTGTGGAGTTTGCGAAGGACGAATACGAGAACGGGAAGCCGCTGGTGGATGCGGCGCTGGAAGGAGCGCGGTTGAGGTTGCGGCCGATTTTGATGACGTCGTTCGCGTTTATTTTGGGCACGGTGCCGCTGTGTACCGCGACGGGCGCGGGTTCGGTGGCGCGGCAGATCATGGGCACGACGGTGATCGGCGGAATGCTGGCGGCAAGTTTGCTCGGCGTGTTTTTTATTCCGGTTGTGTTTTACGTGGTGGAGAAATGGTCGGGAGCGGTGCGAGCGGACGCCGCCTGCGCTGTCGTCGGCCGGATTCGTCGCCGGCGCCGGGAGATTGAGATGAGGAAGCGCGGTCTCGTTTCAGATCCGGATGGTTTGTGCGGTGGCGGCGGTGTGTGTGCGTTGGCGCGGGATGCACCGTCGGGCCGAATTACAAGAAGCCGGTGGCGAGCGTGCCGCCGACGTTTCGCGGGCTCACCGACGAAGAGGCTGCGGCGAACGACGCAGCGTCGCAGGGCGATCAGAAATGGTGGGACGTTTACCAGGATCAAGAGCTGCAGAAGCTGATTCGAACCGCGGTGAAGCAGAATTACGATGTGCGCATCGCGGGCGCTCGGATTTTGGCGGCGGAAGCGCAGTTTGGAATCACGCGAGCGAATCAGTATCCGAATGTGTCGGCCGGCGCGAGCTTGGTGGACCAGCGGCAGGCGCGGACGCCGGTGACGCCGCCATTCGAAGTGGGAGCGGGGCGCTGAATGTTTCGGCGGGATGGGAGCTCGATTTTTGGGGGAAGTTCCGGCGCGCGACGGAAGCGGCGCGAGCAAATCTCGTCGCGACGGAATGGTCGCAGAAGGAAGTGATTTCGACGCTGGTCGCGAATGTCGCGAGTGCGTATTTTCAGTTGCGAGCGCTCGATCTTTCGTTGGAGATTTCGAAGCGGACGCTGAGTTCACGCCAGGAGTCGTTGCGGCTGACGCAGATTCTTGCGAACGGTGGATCGACGTCGATGCTCGACGTGCGGCAAGCGGAGCAGTTGGTGTTTACGGCGGCGGCGGAGATTCCGGTGCTCGAGCAGCAGATCGAGCAGCAGGAAAATTTGATCAGCATCTTGCTCGGCGAGAATCCTGGGTCGATCAAGCGCGGGCTCAGGTTGACGGAGCAGGTGCGTTCGCCGGAAGTGCCTGCCGGGCTGACGTCAGCGCTGCTGGAGCGGCGGCCGGATATTCAAGCGGCGGAGCAGCAATTGATCGAGGCGAATGCGGAGATTGGCGTCGCGCGGGCGGCATATTTTCCGCAGATTCGTTGAGCGGTACTGGCGGGATTCGAAAGCGATGCGCTGACGCATTTGTTCAGCGGGCCCGGCGGGCACGTGGAATTACGGCGGCGTCGCTGGTGCAGCCGATTTTTACGGCGGGGCGGATTCGTTCGAACGTGAGGCTGGCCGAGGCGCAGCAGCAGGCTTCGCTGCTGACGTATCAGCAGACGATTCAGGGCGCGTTTCGCAGCGTGTCGGATGCGCTCGTCGCGCGGCGCAAATCGAAGGAGTTTCGTGCGCAGCAGGAATCGTTGTTTGCGTCGGCGCAGGATGCGGCGCGGCTTTCGCACATGCGGTATAACGGCGGCGTGACGGGCTATCTGGAAGTGTTGACGAACGAGACGAATGCGTTTTCGGCGGAGTTGGAACTGGTGCAGGCGCAGCTGAACGAGTATTTGTCGTCGGTGCAGTTGTATGAGGCGCTTGGCGGAGGGTGGCAGCAGCAGTAGTTTGCTTTGAGCGCTTCATGCGGCTCTCCGGGATCCAGCAGCGCAAAATTTCCCACACAAAAATCAAAAGGCGAGCCCGACAATCTCGGGCTCGCCCTGCGTTGCGCTTTCTCGTCGCGGCGGACTTACTTCGCCATCGCGATGAGAATTTGTTGCGTGCCGGTGTGGGCCTTTGCGAGAAGCTTGTCGTTATCCGTCGCCTTCGGCATGTGGTAGAGGATGTTAAGTCCGACTTGTGCGAGATCCATTTCACGAACGCAGAGAGTTGTCGCCGCGCCATTCGAGAATCAACTTGCTCTGTTCGCCGATGTTGGTTTGCGAAGTCACGAGCGGCAACTGAAAAACGGTGCCGGCTGGGCCGGTTACGAGAATCGGCTTGCTGCGTGTCGTCGATTCGACGTTGAAAGTGTAGTCGCCGGCCGGCATAGTGGCGTTTTGCCAACGGACGTCATGGGCGAGCGTGAACGAACCTTTGTAGATGGCCTGCGCCTGCGAGGCGCTCGCGCCAAATCCGATGCTCAGCAAACCAACGGCAACCAAAGTCAGAATTCGATTTCGTATTGATTTCATTTTCAATCTCCTTTCGTTCTTTGTTGAAGCGATTTTCCTGATCGCTTTGCGTTTCATTGACGCGAAATGAAGGAGCACGCTGTGTGCCGAACCGGCCGATCCGTGCGACTGCTTACTGATTTGGAAGGAGATGCAGAGAGCCGGGAGAATTTTGGTATGGTCTTGCGCCATCGCGAACTATCCGATTGAAATTCGGACTATCCGAACGGATAGCTTTGTCATTTTCGGTGGTCTTTGAGACGGAGCCGCGGCTACAGCGTTTCGCCCTTGGTTTCGCGCGCGGCGAGCAAGCCGACCAGGGTGACTAGCGACGCGAGCGACAAATAGTAGCCGACGTAATTGAGGCCGTAGTTTTTCGCGAGCCATGTTGCGATGTACGGAGCCAACGATGCGCCGAAAATTCCCGCAAGATTGAAAGTGAGCGAGCTGCCGGTGTAGCGCACGCTCGTCGGAAAAAATTCCGACAGCATCGTGCCGAGCGGGCCGTAGGTGAATCCCATCAGCGATAACCCGACGATAAGCGCGAGCAGCGCGCCGCGCATTCCGGACTGCAGGAGCGGCGCCATCACTAAGCCATACGCGGCGATGGCGACCGTCACCCAGATCAACGTGCGACGCCGCCCGCGCTCGGCCAGTTTTGCGCTGAGCGGAATCGTGATCGCAAAGAAGATCATCGCAGCGAGCTGCATCACGAGAAATGTGTCGCGGCTATAGTGGAGCGCGGTCGTGCCCCAGGAGAGCGCGAAGACGGTCATCAAGTAAAACAAGACGAAGGTCGCGATCGACGACAACGTGCCGACCACAAGCATCCTGGGATGCGAGCGAAATACTTCGAACATCGGCACGCGGACGGTCTCGCGCTCTTTCACCGCCGCGCGAAACACGGGCGTTTCTGTGATCGTCAGCCGGACGTAAAGGCCGATGAGCACGAGCGCCGCGCTGGCGAGGAAGGGAATTCGCCAGCCGTAAACGAAAAAGCTTTGGTTCGATAGAAATTTCGACAAGCCAGAGAAAGATGCCGCCAGAAAGCAGAAATCCGATCGGCGCGCCGAGTTGGGGAAACATCCCGTACCACGCGCGTCGATTCGGAGGAGCGTTTTCGATCGCAAGGAGCACTGCGCCGCCCCATTCACCGCCGAGACCCAAGCCCTGCCCTAGACGGCACAACGCCAACAGCACGGGCGCAACAACGCCGACGCTCGCATATGTCGGAAGGGCGCCGATCGCGACGGTTGAAATGCCCATCGTTAGCAGCGCCGCGACTAGAGTTGCTTTTCGTGCCAATGCGGTCGCCGAAATGACCAAACATCGCCGAGCCAAACGGCCGCGCGAAAAATGCAATCGCAAAAGTCGCCAGCGACGCGAGCGTCGCGGACATCGGATCTTCTTTGGGAAAGAAAAGCCGCGGGAAAACGAGCACCGCCGCTGTCGCATAGATGTAAAAGTCGAAAAACTCGATGGTGGTGCCGATGAGGCTGGCGAATAAGACCTGGCCGGCCGTGTTTTTGCGCGCGCTGCGTCTCGGCGCTTCGTCGCGAAAGTCAGGAGCTGAGTGTGGATGTGTCGCTCAAGCGAGATATTGTCGATGGTTTCGCGCGACGTTGCAAATCGCGAAAGAAAAATCGCAACGAAGCAAAAGCGTCGCCGTCCGATCAAATTTATCAAAATAATTTGCTCGCCTTGGCGTCTATTCTTTCTTGCCGGCAGCGGGGCCTACGGCGGTGGCCTGGTTCGTTTTAGGATCGATGCCGATGAGTGCCACTCCGCCCACACCGCTGCGCGTGGTCGTGACCACGTGGCCGCGAGCCCTGAGGTCGGCCTGCACTGCTTCCGGCAAAGTGGTCGGCACCGAAAGGCTGCCAAGATCGGCGCGATCCTGGCCGAAGGAGCTGATGAAATGCGTCGTGGAGAATCGCGGCGCTTTGAACGCATCCTCGGGACTCATGCCAAATTCAACGTAGTTGAGGATGACCTGGATGGCTGCCTGATCCTGTTGGTCGCCGCCCGCGACAGAGATCGCCATGACGGGAACGTTGTCGTGAAAGAGCAACGTCGGGCTCAGCGTGATGCGCGGCCGCTTGCCGGCCTGGATGACGTTGGGAGTTCCTGCGAATGTGTTCAGGCTGCTGAGCCGGCTTCCGTGAATGATGCCGGTGCGTCCGGCCACGCCGGCGGTGCTGGATAGGCCGCTGGGAGTCGCAGCGATGACGTTTCCAAATTTATCGGTCACACACATGACCGTAGTTCCGCCATGCCACGGGCCGGTGATGGTCGGCGGCTTGGTCGGCTTCATGTTGTAAGGGTCGCCCGGACGAAGCTCGAGAGATGCTTTCTTCGGATCGATCAGCTCGCGCCGCATTTTGGTGTACGGATCGGAAAGCAACTGTTGCATCGGCACTTTCGCAAAGTTCGGATCGCCGTAATACTCGTCGCGATCCGCGAGCGCCAGCTTCTCCGCTTCAATCACCGTGTGGATGTAATCCGCCGAATTGAAGCCCATCTTCTTCAGGTCAAAGCCTTCCAACAGGCGCAGCGTTTGCAAAAGATACGGGCCCTGCGTCAGCGGACCGGCTTTATAGATCGTGTAGCCGCGGTACGTTCCCGTGAGTGGATCCACGACTGGAGTTTTGTGTGCGGCCAAATCCGCCTTGCGAAGGAAGCCGCCCTTTTCGATATACCAGGCCTCGAGCGCATCGGCGATGTCGCCGCGATAGAAACGATCGGAGACGGCTTGCAGTTTTTGCTCTCGCGAACCTTTCGCTGTCTTTTCGGAGTCCACCAATTTGCGAAAGGTCACCGCCATATCAGCCTGCCAGTTCATGCCGGTTTCGATCTTGGTCCCGCTGCCGGTATCGATGTACCAGCTGGGGCCGCCGGCATCGAGAATGGCCAGCGTCGGCTGCACGACTTCCTCGAAGCTTTTGGTTCCGTAAAGTTTCAGCAGGGTGACGATCGCATCGATGGTTCCGGGCACGGCGGCCGCCTTGACGTCACCGTCCGGGATTCCATGTTGCATGTACCATGCGATCGCCTTTGGGTCGCGAGGCGCCTCTCCTTGTCCCTCCAGCAGCTTCACGTTTTTCTGCTCGGCGTTGAAAACGAGAATGGGAATTTCTCCTCCCACGCAAAACGCGCCTACGTAGGTTACGGACAGTGCCAACAGAGTGGCGGCGCCAGCATCGGCGGCGTTTCCGCCTTGTTCCAGAATCTTGACGCCGGCCGCAGTGGCGGCAGGCCTACCGGAAACGACGACGCCCTGGCTACCGACGGCGACGCTCGGTCCGTGCGGAGCGACCGGCGTTTTGGTGGCCTGCGGCCAAGCGTTGGGCACGAGCAAAAGAACTGAAAGGGACACTGCAGAAATCGCTTTCCACATGAGAGGTCAGCTCCGCTGTATTGGCCGGCGGCCATCGCCGGCGGGGCATCAAGGATATATCGACTGATCGTCGGCGATCAAAAAGCAGGCTCGCGACCGAGAATCAGCACGGGATGCGATGTTGCGCGGAAGGAAGACTGCAACGTTTTCTACGACACTCGTCATAAATGTCACAAAGACTGAGCGGAATTAACAGTGGGAAGCCTCGGAGATAAATGGCGCGCCCGGAGAGGTTCGAACTCCCGACCTATGGTTTCGTAGTCTTTCACGACAAGCTTACGGTCGTCGTACTGAGGTGGGAGTTACGCTCACTGCGATTTTGCGGATTTCGTCTTCGGAGTGGGATTGATTCACCAGGATTTGGGCGATGCATGTGCCTTCGTCACGTATGACGTTGACGTGATACACGATGAGGTTTGGTTTTCCGCCGGCGCCCGCAATTGGTTTCGAGGAGTAGAACCAGAGAGTCGGGCGAATTTTCGAAAATTTTGTCGACCTCGAGTGCTTTCTGATCGGCGTCGCTCATTGATGAGCGAGCTCGCCTGGTTCCGGCGATCAGCGTTGTTTCCGTTTGTTCTGGCGCAAGGACGTGGCCGGGCCACTTGGGGTCCTGTTTCCAGTCCGGGGGGACGGACATACGGCAGGCGCCAGTTTTGTCTTGAATCGTCAGCCACGCCTCAGGATTCGATTGCCGGCGCGAAGTGTCGCGGGAATCGAGGCAGCGGCGCGCCAGCCGTAGCCCATCAAAATGACGATGAGAACGCAGCAGGCGATCGCGATCGCCGTCGGGAATCATCGGTCTTCTCATAAACAGTTCATTGACAGACGATATTTTGAGTGTTCATGCCGATGATGGTTTTCTCGGTGAGCGCTGGTTCGAATTTTCCGTAGACGATTCCGTGCACGTCGGTGTTCTGGCCTTCGGTGCCGGGTTCTCCGGTGATCGAGACGATCATGGTGCCGTCGGGTTTGTAAAAGGTGTCTTGCGAGCGATTGCTGTGCTGGCCGTGGGTCTTCTTGAACCCGGGAAGTTGCGCGGCGTACCACGCGAATGTGGCATCTACCTTGATACCGTTCGGAGAGTAGAAGTCCATCTTCGCGTTGCTCTTGCAAATTTTTGTGTCGGGGAGCACGTTTGGCTCGTTACCGAGATGAAGCCGATCGGGAGTCGGAACAATTGGCAGACCGGTGAGCGGGTCAGTCGTCAGAGTTTTGTTTCCAGCCGGCGCAGATAGAGCCAGCCCAAGAAGAGCAAATCCCAGCAGGAGTGAATATCGCTTCATCATATTTTCCTTTCTGAATTGAAATGGCTCTGCGCATCTAGTTGCAGACGATTTTTCCTTGTGGCACGCCGGCGATGGTTTTCTGCGGAAAGTCCAGGAGTGTAGCGTTGGTACGCAACGGAGTACGCGTTTGGGCTGTTCGGGTCGCCCGTTATGATTACGAGCACGGTTCCGTCGGAATTGGAGAACACAACCTGAGCGCGGCCAGACTCCGCGCCTTTGGCCATCTTGAAGCCTTTGAGATTTTGCGTGTACCACGCTGCGGCGGCGTCGGTTGTCGTGTGAAACAGGAGGTAAAATTCTCCGTGCAACTTCGACTTGCACACATTGCTGTCCGGCAGCGGGTCCGGATTGTTGCCCCAGCCGGTATCGGTCGATGGACTGAGAGGAAGTCCGGTCATAGGGTCGGTGGTAAGTAGTTTGGGCTTTGTCTGCGCGCCGGCCGCAAGCGCCATGCAAAGAACTGCGAGCGCCGTTAGATACGTTTTCATTTCCTGTCTCCTTTTTGAACTGCCTTAGTTCGAAATATGGATCTACTCGCGCGAAAGCTCGACGCGACGGTTGCGCGCGCGTCCTTCGAGCGTGTCGTTGCGATCGATCGGGCTTGATGCGCCGAATCCATTGGTTGTCAGACGATCGGCAGAGATGTGGTAACGCTCGACGAGCGCGCTCTTCACCGAAGCCGCGCGGCGTTTTGAGAGATCGAGGTTGTGCGCGTCACCGCCGATGTTGTCGGTGTGGCCGTCCACGCGGAGTTTCCAGTCGGGATTGTCCGTCATCGCCTTCACGATTTCTTTCAGGACGGGTTCGGATTCAGGCTTGATCGTGTCTTTGTCGAAGTCGAAATAAATTCCGTAGATGATGGCTTTCTTCTGCTTCGCGAGTTGTTCTTCGAGTTGAGGGACGGGCTTCTCGACGGGACCTTGATTTTCACAATTTTGATTTGGAAAACATTCGCCTTGCTTGTAGAGCAGGCAGATAGGGTTTTCCGGATTGTCGATGGCATAGACCTCGGTTTCTTGGTTATTTAACGCGTTCGGGCGGGAGCGTCATGCCGATTTTTGACGCGCCGTTGAAATTGAAGACTCCTTTCAGATGAATCGTCGGCACTTGCACCGCTTCATCGTTGAGAATCACCGAAAAAGGAACGTCCTGCGTTTCTACACGCGCTAGATCTCCGCCCCATTGATAGGGAACAAGTCGCGGGCGATCTCATTTCGGTGAACTCCCTGTATTCCCAGTGAATTTTTCCCGTCGATTTCGCTTGGCGGAATAAGTCTGTCGGCATGGTGATCGTCGTCGAATCTGGAAAAATCGTCGGGATAGTCTCTTCGATGTTCGGTGATGTAGAGGTGCGCGGTATCGAGGTCGTTTCGGCAATGGTCCGCGTCGTGTTCATTTTTGTACCTTCGGTGGTCATGTTGTCGAATCCCGTGCTCGATGGATGGAACGTAATTGATTTTTCTCGACGGAATCGATCGTGAAGATGCCTTCGACGTCCCCGTTGAAACGGCGCCACGCGTAGACGATCTGCATCCCGGGTTTAAGCGGAATCTTTGCCGGATCAACTCTGTCGGTGGTCCCTGCGAGGGAAGCGAGCCTGAATAATCGGGACAAGAGGTCGCCAAACTATTTCCGACTATGAAACTGTCGGGAACGTCGTCCACGTACATCGGCAAGGGCCGATTGTCGGCAAAGATTTGATCGAGCAGGCCCGCTCCCTTTTGACCGTCTGCGTTCGCGAACTGTTTTTTTCGGTGCGAGGCTCGGGAGGGCGCGATTAGATGTCGGCGGCGGTCGCTGTCGGCTTTGGGCGAAGTGCTATTTCGCGAGAGACGTTCTGTTTTATTTCGTCGACTTTTTTCTTGGCGCGATAGCCGACGTAAACGACGCCCGCGATCCCAAGAGCTGCACAGAGGAGAACGATGATGCCGACAATCAGCAGAGCTTTGCCGCAACCGCCGGCGTCGGATGGTTGCCGCGGCTGGTGTCGCCGGCGTCGCAGGCGGTTGCCCGACAGCGGGCGGCGCTGCAATCGGATTTGCCGTGGAGCCGATGAACCAGCGCGCGCGCCACATTTCGGGCAGAACGCCGTGCCGCCGCTGAGTTGATTGCCGCATTTCTCGCAGAAAGCCACGGCTATCCTCCGCCTTGCTTAGGCGAAGAACAGCCCGATGGAATTTGAGTGAACCCGTGGAACAGTCGAACCGGTTTGGTTTGCGCGATCGTTCCGACGGAATCCAATTTGTAGTGGGTGAAAAGACCCAGCACCGCGTTGATGACCGCCACCACAAATTTGGGAAGCGAGTACCCGATGCCGAAATCGAGAAAAGCTTCAATCGTGCCTTGTCGACAAGCAAAGGCTATATCTGGGGCACGCAACATTGTTCCGTCGAATCGTATTTGGACGAAAACGCCAGTATTGAATCCGAACGCGCCGATTCCTACCATCACTCGAATCGCCGCCGATAAAACCAGCGAGTTGATGCCGACCGAAACTCCGGCAGTCGTTTGGCCAAGGTCGGTAACGGCTTTGAGGTCGCTCGCCGCGCTGACGGACCAGCTGCCATTTTTCAAGCCGGCCCACAAACCGCCGCCAAACGAATAGTTGCCGGTCGCTTTCAGAACGGAAGTTTTCGCGCTGAAGCCGGTCGAGACGTCCAACATCGTGTTGAAGGTCACGGAGAACGGAACACCGGCCAGACCGTTCATGCCGAGCGGAATCTTGAAATCGATCGGCTCCCACCAGCGCTTGTGAAAATTCTGGGCGAAATCATTTGTGGTGCCGGCTTCGACCTGCATCTTGACGGCAAGGCCGCCGCCCGACATTGACGCCGGCGGTTACGAATTTGGCGTTCTTGATCTCCAAGTCGAAATCGATGTGGGGATTGTCCAATCCCAAAATCGCCGACGCGAACATCGTCACGCCTTTTTTGTTGAAGTAAAACTGAACGCCGACGCCGCTGTTGCTCGCGACGGCTTCCGTTCGAACGTCGCTGACGTCGATCTGCGTCGGCGCGCCCATGACTTTCGCTGCCGCTGCACCGGCGGCGCCTGCCGCGCCCATATTGGGCGCGAGATGGGAATTGGCACTCCCGGAACGCCGGGCAGCGGATGGTCTGCTGTCGGCGGAGTGGGTATCGCCGGGTCGCCTGGAGGAGGCATTGATAAGCGGACGCGTTCGTAACCGTTGGCCAATCGAAGTGGAGAAACATTCGCGAGCGAAACGCGGCCGGTCGACCATTTGACGCCGAGCTTTTGATACGTAATGCGCCTGCCGTCGGCGTACGTTTGCGATACCGACGTCGGCGTCCACTTACCTCGCTTGAATGTCGAAAGCACCATCGTCTGAACGGCACGGTCGTTCGGGGCTTCGTCGATATTGTAAGCTCGATTGTTTTTCCTCATGTTGGTCTCCGCCGGTTGCGGAAAGTCCGGAGCGGCGTAAGAAATGATGTTGTCCGCAGTAACAGCCTGGCTCATGGCAAAGTTTGCCGTTTTTGATCACGTCGGTGAGTTGAATCGGCGCGAGCGTCGCCGTGACCGTGCTGCCTTCGCGCTTCAATCCAACGACTCGTCCGACCGCCAAGCCTGTCGCGAAAACAACTTTGCCTTCCTGAAACTCGCTGACGTGTGGCGCGTTGGCGTCGAACGTCCAGCTCATGCCATTGCCGCCCATCGAGCGGATCGCCTTGTCGCCTTCCTCCATGATGATCACGTCATCGACGTACTCGACTTCCTTCGTCCGTTTGGGCGCGATGCCAAACTGGATCTGCGAAGGCGTCATTTTTTTCACATCCATCGGCGTGAGGATCGTCGCGTCAGGGACCGCGCTTGGGCCCGATGAGTCCGGAGGGTGGCCCACCTTGTATCTGTGTCGCTTCTTGGGGCGGAGCCGAGGGATTCTGCTGCGCCGGCTGCGATTGAGGCGCGGTGGATCTTGCGGGGGCTGAGGTTGAAGCCGGGGGCGTGACGGCGTCTTTCTTACAGCCGTCCACGATTCCGAGCGACAGCACCAGCGCGATCGCGACGCATTCCGCAAATGTCCGCGAGTCTCAAAGATTACACGCCAGCTTGTTGCGCCGCGTATTTGCCGATAAGGGAAGGCGAAACAATTTTTGTTGGTAGGCCTGATACATCAGGAAGAGCCAGGTCGCAGAGTCCGATCAGGGCCAGAATCAGCATGACCGGAAGCGCGATGAGTCCCGAAGATGCCCGCCGTAAGCGGCGTGAGAATCGCCGAGACCATCATCCACACCATCCAGAGCCCAATCCACGCGACGTTGAAGAAGATCGACTGAAACGCATGAAATCGAATGAACGAATTGCTCTTGTAAGGTTCGGTCAACATGAAAACGAGTCCGGTGATGAATCCTGCGAGATAGGTCAGCGCACCGGCGACGTTGGTGGCCATCGGTTGCGCTGCTGCCGCGTCCGCAACTGCGACAGACGCCTCCGCCTGCGGCTGCTGCCGCCGGCGTTGCCGTCGCGGGCGCAGTGACCGATGCTCCGCAGGACGGGCAAAACATATTTCCTTCGGGCAATTCTTTACCGCACGCTTTGCAAAAACTCATGGCTTCTCCTTTTCATCCAAAACTTTTACGACTGCACACCGTCCGCATTCACAGCATTCGAACTGAATCTTTCACGCGCACAAATCCGTCCGTCCTTCGTCACGTCTTCCTCCCAAGTCGCAACGTGGCGCTCGACGCAATCACACGGCGCATGTCGGACTGGATGTCACATTGCTCCCCTAGAGCGCTGCTGCCAGTTTTTGAACGAGCGGTTCGACGGCGATGGTGTTGCACGGGCAAGTCATGTACATCACGCGAATCAACTTGTCGCCCTTGCGCGCGATGATGCTGCTGTCGCCGGTGACAAAGGCTTCGTCTGCGAGGTCCGGCATGTCTTGTGTTGCGCGCCGCCCGCGACGTATGCATGCCCTTGCGGTTCAGGTTCATCGCGCGACGGCGTTGTTGTCGTCGAGGCTGAAGTTGAAAACGATGACGGTGCCGTCGCCGCTGTCCGCGTCGGACTTCTCGGCCTTGTCGGTCTGAAATGATTGAGCGAGAGCACCGGTGATCCCTTCAATCATCTTTTGTGTTTGTGGATCGGCGCCTTTGTTCGCCATCATGGCGCTCATATGCTTCGCGGTCATTTGGGCTTGCGTGCCCTTCGCGAAGTAGTTGCATCCGTTGTCGATGGATTCGGTGCGAACGATCGGCACGCCGATCGCCGAGCCGACGGCTGCGGCGCTCAGGTAGCGGCATACGTTGCCCATGGAACCCCTTGAGCTCGCCGATTTTGAGCTGCCGCCGCCCCGGCTCCAGACCCGGCGCAGGCCTGATCGGGATCGTCGCCTTGAACCTCGCCCTTCACGATGGCGTGGACGCGTCTGGCTCACGCGGTGCGCCGCATAAACCATTCCCGCGACGGCTACGCCTCCGCCGACGAAAATGATCACGATGGCGGCGATCGCGACCTTGGCTCCGGTGCTCATCCCTTTCGGGGCGGCTGTCGCTCCGGGGGCGACGACGGCTGGCGATTGGCGCGGGGCCGGCCACGTTTGGCGCAATCGGCTCGAGGCGACCGGGGAGCCTGGAGTCGGGGCTCCTGCCGTTGAGGCTCCGCACTTGCCGCAGAACTGCACGCTGTCGTTCAGGCTGGATCCGCAATTCCTGCAAAACGCGCTCATGGTCATCTCCATAACCTCGAGAGGTCGTCGCCGGATGGCGGCGATCCGGCTGGAGTGCGGCCAAGATGAACGACGAGCCACGGCACGTCAAAGAAACAAGTCCCAAAGCTCTTCTTAACCCGTAAGTTATTTATCATCAGAGGGTTGAGCGGCCGTCTAAACCGTCCAAGCTCGACTGTCGTCATGTGATAAGCTCCGCGCAGTCATTGACCCATGGCGGACCAGGCATGAGTGCAGGCTCGAATTCGGTGGAGATCTACGGTTTGGCGTCTTCGAGGTCCTTCCACGGGCCGGCGAACTGCAAAAGAGCGGCGTTCGCGTAAAGCTGCAGGAGCAGCCTTTCCAACTCCTCGTCTTCTTATTGGAGAATGCGGGCGAGATTGTCAGCCGGGAGAGCGTTCGGCAACGGCTCTGGCAGGGCAATACTTTCGTCGATTTCGACGCATCCCTGAGCGTCGCCGTCGGCAAGCTTCGCGAAGCGCTGGGCGACTCTGCCGACAATCCTCGGTTTATCGAGACGGTGCCCCGGCGGGGATACCGGTTCATAGCGCCGGTGAAGGCGGTTGAGAAGCCTCTGTCGCAATCGCAGCCGGTTGCGCAGGCTCCGGTGGCAACACCGCAACCATCCCATCAGCAATCCGCTCATAGGCCAATCCGGACCTCAACAGTGGACTGAACTGCCGACCAGTCTGCCGGCAAAAGCCAGTCGGAATCCTCCGCAGAGTTCTGGTCTTCGCCCTCGTGTTATTGGTCGTGGCGTTCGTCGCGTGGCGTTGGTTTGGCAAAAAGCGCGAAATCGCCGCCAAGGCGACGCCCGCTGTTGCCGCAACCCCGGTACACGCGCGCCGCTCCATCGCGGTGCTTGGATTCCGAAACTTGCCCGGTCGTCACGACGACGACTGGATGTCGAGTGCATTTACCGAAATGTTGGGCACCGAACTTGGCGCGGGCGGCAGTCTGCGCATCGTGTCAGACGAAGATGTCGCACGAGCAAAACGCGACATCGCAACGGGAGATCAGGAGACGCTCTCGAATCTCGACACTGAAACGACTGCGCAAAGATCCCGGAGCGGACGATGTCGTCGTCGGATCGTACACCGCGATCGATGCGAAGGGTGCCAAGCGAATCCGTCTCGACATACGAGTTCAGGACACGGAAACGGGAGACACCGTCGCGGAAGATGCTGTATCCGGTACTGAGGAGGAGCTGTTCGAAATGGTCGTCGCGCGCGGGAGCCGATCTGCGCACAGGTCTTGGCGTCTATCCGCTACAGCCGGACGATGCGAACCAGGTGCGAGCGTCGCTGCCGGTCAACAACGCCGCGGTGAAAGCGTACTCCGAAGGAATGACGAAAATGTGGGCGTTCGATTTCGTCGGCGCCCGGGGCGATCTTGACGAAAGCGCTGAAAGCGGATCCGAATTACCCGCTCGCGCACGCAGCTTTGTCCGATGTCTTCTCGCATCTCGGGTACATGGCAAAGAGCGTCTCCGAGGCGAAGCTCGCTGTAGATTTATCGAAGCAATTGCCCCAGGAGCAACAGATTGCTGCATCTCCGGCCAATACGCCAAGGCAACGCTGGATTGGCCTGCGGCGGCAAAAATATATCAAGTCGCTGTTCGAGTATGCGGCCGGATAGCCTCGATTACGGTTTGCAACTCGCAACCGCGCAATATCACGCCAATTCTCCTGATGTCGAAACGACGTTGAATTCGCTTCGGCAGCTGCCCGCCGCCGGCGAACGACGATGCGCGGATCGATTTGATCGAAGCGTCGGCGGAAGTCGGTCGCGACATGGTGAAAGTCGCAGGCAGCCGCGAAGCGAGCGATCGCGAAAGGAACGGCGCTCGGCTCACCGCTGCTTGTCGCGCGCGCGTACGGCGATTCTTTGCCAGAGGGACCGGCCGATCGGATGCATCGATGGACGAGTTGTCGGGCAATTGCGACAAAGCAATGCAGAGCTACGCCGCTGCCGGCGACAAATACAACGAGACGCGCACCCGAAATGATTCGGCGGCGGTCTTCTATGTCGCGCGGAGACTTGACCCAGGCAGCGAGAAGTCTGGCGCGACGCGGCAAAAGAGTTCAGCCAAGCTCGATGAGCGGGAAGGAGCCGCGGCCACGCACAACAATCTTGGCGAAGTACTCATGCTGCAAGGACATCTGGTGGAAGCGCGGCAAATGTTGAGCTCCGCAATCCCCGACTACGAAGCGATCGAGGAAACCGGCGGTGTGGCTCTCATCCTCAATGATTTGGCCGAACTTGTCGCACGAAGAAGGAAACTTGCAGGCAGCCGAAGTCGATTTGCGCAAAGCCCAGGCGACTCGCGTCGGTCGAGGCGACGGCAGCCCGCTCGGCATTCGTGTACAGTTCGCTCGGAGATGTGCAGATGGCGCGCAATGATTTGGCCGAAGCGCGCAAATCGTACGAGAAGTCGTTAGCCCTCCGGACGCAAATCGGAGAGATGCAGAGTTCGCGCGCAAACGCAGGTTTCTCTGGCGAAACTGTCGATCGAGGAAGGACATGCGGCTGATGTCGAGCAGACGCTGCGGAAGTGCAGGACGTGAATTTCAAGGGCAGGGACAGCGCGACGATGAAATTAACGCGACGATTGTCCTGACAGAGGCGCTGCTCTCCCAGAAGAAATACGCGGAGGCTAAAAAAGAGATTGAAAGCACAACTCCGCTACTTCAGAAAAATCAAAACAAGCTCCTGCAGTTGCAAGTTCGGCTCGCAGCAGCTCGAGTCGAACTTGCGCTTGGGCATTTGGACGTCGCCGGCAAAGAAATACAGGCAGTGCGCGCCGAGGCGACGGCCACCGGGCTACGTGGCATTCGAATTCGAGACGCGCTTGGCGCTGGCCGACGTGGATGGAAGCCTCCGGGAAATCAGCGCAGTCCAAAGAGCTCTTGATGGCGTTGCAGAAGGCCGCGAATCAGCGCGGCTACAAGCTAGTCGCCGACAAAGCAGACGCAAAGCTGCGAGACCTTCTCTAAGACATGAATTGCGCGTCCGAAGAAATCTGTGGCGCCCGGTCTCCTGCAGTGACCATCCGGCGTTCCACCGGCGCCTCATATCGTCTTCTCCAAGGCAGAAAATCTAAACTGGCCTGCATCTATCGAACGTCTTATCATCTAAAAAGTTTTTTTCGTCCGGACTGATTGATAGGACGGTTTGGATCGATTCCCCACCAAAAAACCATGACACTTTCATGACACTACTCAAAGCGACGACGTGGTGCGGCTGTGTATATGGGCATAACATCAATTCATTCAGAGAGTTAAATGGCGCGCCCGGAGAGGTTCGAACTCCCGACCTATGGTTTCGTAGACCATCGCTCTATCCAGCTGAGCTACGGGCGCGCTGTGTTGGAAACGCAGCAAACTGAAGCGCAAACAGTATAGCACATCGATTTCGACTCATCCCTGCGGCCAACGCGTCGTCCGAACTCAACGTGCGCGTAATGCTGCCGTAATGCCGCGCCTCCACAGTTACGCGAGCTTTTCGGTCGCCCATGCCGAGTCAAAGTTGCAGCGTAGCGTCGCGATGACGGATTGCGTAACGCGGCACTTCCATTTACATTCTTGGCGAAGCGGGCGTCTGAAAGCCACGCATCGCACAAATTTCTTCCCGGAGTCACTCTCTTGCCAATCTCGCGTCTCGTCAAACTCGCCGCCATCGCTGCACCACTCCTCCTCACACTGGCGCTCGCAACACACACCCGCGCTCAATCCAGCGCACCCTCAACCGACCACAAAACTCAGCACATCATCTTCGTCATGACCGACGGCTTCCGCTGGCAAGAGCTCTTCAACGGCGCCGAAGAATCCCTCATGACCAAACAAAACGGCAAAGTGAAAAACGAAGCCGAGCTAAAAAAGACCTACTGGCGCGCCACGCCCGAAGAACGCCGCGAAGCTCTCATGCCTTTCGTCTGGCAAGTTATCGCCAAGCAAGGCCAGATCTTCGGCAATCGCGACAAAGGCTCCGACGCCTACGTCACCAACAAAATGTTTTTCTCTTATCCCGGCTACAACGAAACGCTCTGCGGCTTCCCCGACGACGAACGCATCCACAGCAACGACAACATCCCCAATCCCAACGTCACCGTTCTCGAGTGGCTGAAAAATCGCCCAGGCTTCACCGAAAGCGATAGTGACATCGCCGCATTCGGCGCCTGGGACGTCATCGCCAACGTCTTCAATCCCCAGCGTTCTCATCTCACCGCCAATGCCGGCTACGTTCCTCTCACACTCACGCCATCAACTCCCGAACTCGATCTTCTCAATCAACTCAAACTCGAAACGCCCCGCGTATGGGATGACGAAGCGTTCGATGCGATCCCGTTTCACACCGCCGTCGAATACATGAAGCTCAAGCATCCGAAAGTCCTCTACATCTCGCTCGGCGAAACCGACGACTGGGCGCACGGCGGCCAGTACACCGAGTATCTCGACTCCGCACATCGCGTCGATGCCTATCTCCGCGCCATCTGGGAACTCGCGCAATCCATCCCCGAATATCGCGGCAACACCACGCTCATCTTTTCGCCCGATCACGGCCGCGGCAAAGCTCCGAAAAAATGGCGCGATCACGGCCAAAAGGTTCCCGACTCAAAATATATCTGGATGATGTTCCTCGGCCCCGACACGCAGCCTCTCGGCGAGCGTGCGAAAATCGCACCCGTCACACAAAGCCAGATCGCCGCGACACTCGCCGCATTTCTCGGTCAAGACTACGCCGCCGACGTGTCCAAAGCAGGCAAGCCGATCGCAGAC
The DNA here is from genome assembly GCA_963850795.1 of uncultured Acidobacteriota bacterium. GTDB lineage: Bacteria > Acidobacteriota > Terriglobia > Acidiferrales > UBA7541 > Acidiferrum. The sequence goes on from CAWKNS010000042.1 coordinate 32,605, forward strand.
GTGCTGCCGCATTAATCAGTTTCACCGCTCCAGCAGCAAATGCCCGTTCTAAACGCTATTTAACAATCCTCCCAACTCGTGTTCATGCGACTGTCACGTTCGCCTGTTTTACTCGCGCCACGTCGTCGCACCATCTGTAACCAATCGTCGGAACGGGTCGCTCAATACAAGTAAGCTCGGTCGATTCGCACAAAGTTGCGCCTTAGTGTTCTCGGTCAACACGGACGGCCTTAGCCCGAGGCGCATCTTTTTCATCGCCAGACGACGCAAAATTCGAGGGAGGTTTTTCGCACGATGAATATGAAATCGTCTCGCTACACGTGTGTCTTCTTATCGTTGTGCTGCTTGCTCTTGTCGCTCGCCGCAATCCCAACTCGCGCACAATCGACGCAAGGCACAATTCTTGGCGTCGTCAAAGACACTTCCGGCAGCGTCATCCCGCACGCTGAGATCAAGATCACGAATCAGGATGAAGGCGCCATCCTCTCCTACTCGTCCGACGACAACGGCAACTTCCTCATCCCCGATCTAAAGCCCGGCCGCTATCGCATCGAAGTCCAGAAAGACGGCTTCAAAGCCGAAGTCCACAACGATGTGCAGTTACTCGCGCGCCAGGAAGTCCGCGAAGAATTTACCCTCACCGTTGGCACCCGTGCTGAAGTCGTAGAAGTCACCGACGCCGCCACCGCGATCAACTCTGAAACTCCCGCCATCACTGCCAGCTTCGATTCGCAAAACGTTCTCGAACTTCCCGCCAACTACCGTGCCGACGGCAGCACCAGCCCGCTCAAACTCGTGCAGAGCCTCCCCGGCGTACAGCCCGACAGTGACGGAAAATATTCCGTGCAGGGTGGCCTCCCGTTCATGTCCGAAACTTCCGTGGACGGCATCACCACGCAAAACGCCGGCAGCAACAACCCGCTCTCCGATGCGTGGCCCTCTGCCGAAACGATCACCGAGCTCCGCGTCGACGGCGTCGGCAACAACGCCGAATTCGGCCAGCCCGGCGCGATCACCTCGGTCACCAAAAGCGGCACAAACGACTATCACGGCGGCCTCTTCTGGTATCACCAGAATCGCGCGTTCGACGCCACTGCTTACGGCGAAACCGAAAAGCCTCAAAAAGTCGGCAACGATTTCGGCGTCACCGCCGGCGGCCCCGTCTGGATTCCGCATCTCTACAACGGTCACAACCGCACATTTTTCTACACCACCTACGAAGGTTTCCGTTTCCCGCTCGGCGAAGCCATCCAGAACATCGTCCCGACCGAAGCGATGCGAGGCGGCGACTTCTCGAACGACAAGCTTCAGACCACACCGCTCAACAATCCCAACGGCGGCTCGTATGGTTTTAAATTGCCTAGCGTTTCGCCCATCGCACAAAAACTTCTCGCGCTCTATCCGCTTCCCAACGTTGGCGACCCCAACGTCTTCACCGGCGGCGTCAATTACATCGCCAACGAAGACAACAGCTACCACTCCAACCAGTTCGATATTCGCGGCGATCAATACATCGGTAAGAAGCTTCAAGTTTTCGGCCGCTACTCATGGAAAAACATCGACCAGGCTCAGCCGACCGCGCTCCTCGTGCCTTCAAAAAATCTTTTCGACGATTACCGCATGTTGGTTGTCTCGGCCAGCTACAGCATCCGTCCGAATCTCGTCAACGAATTTCGCTTCGGCTTCACGCGCAACAACAGCGGCTACAGCAATCCGTTCGACGGCAAAGGCTTCGCGCAGTCCCTGGGGATCGACGGCATCGCGAACAACAATCTCTTCTTCAACGGCATTCCCGAGCTCGACTTCAATAGCGTCCAGAGCCTCAACGTCAATCGTCTCAGCGGCGTCAACAAGTCCAACATTTACGAATACACAGACACACTGAGCTGGATCAAAGGCAAACACACCATGAAGTTCGGCGCCGACATCCGCCACATTCAATCCGTCTCGCCGTTGAGCTTCGAAGGTGCCGACAATTACGGCACGTTCGACTTTAGCTCCGCTCTGTTCACGGGTAACGACTTCGCCGACTTCCTCATCGGCGTTCCCAACAAAACCTTTTTCGACACCGTTAGCCAGGACAACAACGGCAGCTCGATCTACTACAACTTCTATGGCCAGGACACATTCCAGGTGAGTTCGAAACTCACGCTTTCCCTCGGCCTCCGCTACGAATACCATCCGGGCTACACCGACGCCGGCGGCAACATCGGCAACTTCGATCCGTCGGTAAAAGGATCCGGCCGCGTCGTTTATCCCGATGGCTTTTCCAACATCCTCAATCCCGGCTTCCTCGCCAATATGAACGCTTGCCCGCTCGGCCAAACCACCGGCCCCGTCGTGAACGGCGTTCCGTGCACTCCAGTGCTGTCGAACAGTCAGGCTGGTTTGCCAGCCGGTCTGCGCACCGCTGATAAAGATCGCTTCATGCCGCGCCTCGGCTTCGCCTATCGTCCGTTCAATAACGACAAAACCGCGATTCGCGCAGGCGTCGGGATGTACAACATCACCACGCTCGGCGCGATTTTCTACGCGCTTACCGGCACGCTGCAAGCCGGCACGCAAACTTTCCTCAACCAACTCACTCCGACCGGCCCCGCGTATCAATGGCCTGCATTGAGCGCCGGCGGCAGCGGCTACGGCACGCCGCAATACGGCACCGATTATTTCGGCACCGCCAACGACATCCACTTCCACGACCCTCTCGCCTATCAGTGGAATTTCTCCGTCGATCACGAATTCATGGGCGGCGTCGCTCTCCGCGCTTCGTACATCGGCATGCGCGTCAATCACCTCGTCTGGGCGCCCAGCTACAACGACATGAGCTACTCCGACTCCGTTGCGGCCACCGATCGCCCGCTCACCGATCGCCCGTTCCCCAACTGGGGCATCATCAATAATCGCGCCAGCAGCGCCAATTCGCTCTACAACGCCTTCCAGCTCGAAGCCGATCGCCGCTTCCGCAACGGCCTGTCGTTCAACTCCACCTACACGCTCGCGAAAAACACTGCCGACAACCAGGCCCATCAGCAAGCCTTCGCCGATGAAAACGGCGGCTCGCGCGCAACCTACTACGACGATCGCAGCCTCGACTACGGCGAAGTTTACGGCACGCGCCGCCATCGTTGGATTACGACGGCGCTCTACGATCTACCTTTCGGTCAAGGCCGCGCGTTCGGGCACGATTGGAACCGCGCAACCAACGCGATTCTCGGCGGCTGGCGTCTCTCCAACATTCTCCTCGTGCAAAGCGGCGCATTCGTCACGCCATACTTCAACGGCGGCGATCCCTCCGGCACTGGCTCCGGCACGATTGATGGCCGCTCTCAGTACCCCGATGTTGTTTCCGGCGTCAGCACCGTGCCTTCAAATCAAGGCGCCAATTCGTGGGTCAATCCGGCAGCATTTACCTGCCCGGGAATTGCCAACTGGACTCCCGGCACCGCCTGCAGCATCGGCGCCGGCTCGGGCGCTCCGAATCCCATCGGTCGCTTCGGCACCGCGCGCGTCGGAGACGTCGTTGGTCCCGGCGTCTTCAATCTCTCAACCGGATTGTCGAAGCAATTTGCGATCACCGAACGCTTTCGCTTGAAAGCTGGCGCAAGCTTCACCAACGTGCTCAACCACCCCAATCTCGCGGACGATTCCAATCACTTCAACCTGAACGTCGCCAGCGGCGACTTCGGCCAAATCTCAGCAGCTCGCGGCTCCGACTTCGGCGGCAGCCGCACCGGCCAAGTCTTCCTCCGCCTCGACTTCTAACCGTCAACCCGCGGTCACACAGAATAATGCAGGGGCGCAGCATGCTGCGCCCCATGTCCGCAAGATGTAAACCGCCGGGATCTTTCCTTCTTTGCTTTTGTAGGGGCGTCCCCTTGGGGCGCCCGGGCAAGCAGCCAACACGTCCCCAAATCAAAAAAACGCCGCCCAGGCAAGACGTTGCGAACCAGCCCCACAACGTCCCCCGCCAAAGCGGCGTTTTCTTTCATCTTTACTTCGCTACTTCATTGCTTCTTCACTTCGCTTTTTCCTCACTCACAAACTTCCTCCCGTGCGCTTCTGTCCCCACCGCCAACAAAATCGCCAGCGTCACAATCGTCACAATCTCAAATCCCGCCAGCGCCCATTGATACCCGACGTGATCGCGAAGCGCGTATTGAATCTGATTCGTCGGTGCCGCGATCAAGATTCCCAGTTGATACGAAAGCCCCGGCATCAACCCGCGCGCCGCATCCGCCGAGAGCTCATTCAAGTGCACCGGAATCACGCCCCAAGCACCCTGCACGCCCGCCTGCATCAAAAACGCGCCGATGATCAACACCGGCAAGCTTCCGCCGAACGCCCACGCCGGAATCATCACCAGCGAAAGCCCCAGCGCGGCAACCATTCCTTTGCGCCGCCCCGCTGTCTGCGAAATATGCCCGAAAACGATCGCACCCAAAACAGCTCCGACGTTGTAAAGCATCGCGATGTTCGCTCGCGCCGCCGCCGTCACCTTATGTACTTCCTGTAAAAAGTCGGGATACAAATCCTGCGTCCCGTGCGACAAAAACATCATGAACGTCATCAACACAACGAGGTACGCGAACCGCTTCCACTCGCGCCCAACGATCCGCAATACTTCGCCCGTACTCGCCGCGCGATGCTGCTTCCACGCCTCCGACTCCGGAACCTTGGTCCTTATATAGAGCGCCAGCAGCGCCGGCAGCGCTCCGACCCAAAACATCGCCCGCCATCCCCACACCGGCAGCAGAAATCGTGCCGCAATCGCCGCCAGCAAATACCCGATCGAGTATCCGCTCTGCAAAATTCCGCTCAGAATCCCGCGCCATCGCGGCGGCGCCGCTTCCATCGCGAGCGATGCGCCGACGCCCCACTCTCCGCCCATGCCGATCCCAAACAGCGCGCGCATGACAAAGAAAAATGTGTAGTTCGGCGCGAACCCGCAAAGCAGCTCGATCACCGAAAAATAAATCACGTTGCACATCAACGGAATCCGCCGTCCATAACGATCCGACAGCAATCCAAAGAGCACCGCGCCAACGGGCCGCATCGCCAGCGTCGCCGTCATCGTTCGAACGATGTCCTTCTTCGGAACACCAAAATGGTGAGCGAGCGTGTCGATCAAAAACACGACCACGAAAAAATCGAACGCGTCCAGCGTCCATCCAAGAAATCCGGCGTATACCGAAGCCCGCGCCCCCGGGTTCATCGTTGTTTTGATCGGTTGAGTTGTTATGGATTCGCTCATCGGCGGCAGGAACTAGTGTGAAATCGGCGCGCGCGCCGCCCTTCCCGGCATCACTCCATCAACGAGCTGCCCATCTTTCAGCACTGGCGTCCCGTTCACAAGCACAAACTGTATTCCCTCCGAATATTTCAGCGGGTCATCGAACGTTGCTTTGTCGATAATTTGGATGCGTCAAACACCGTGATGTCCGCGTCCGCGCCCACACGAATACGTCCTTTGTCATGAAACGCAGGCGCGCGTTTTTCCAATCGCTGCGCAGGCAGCAACGTCATCTTGCGCAGCGCCGTCATCAGGTCGAGCACTCTCTCGTCGCGCACGTAGTGTCCGAGCACCCGCGAATACGTTGCTTGCCCCCGCGGATGAACTTTCGGCCCGGTAATGCGCATCCCGTCGCTCGCCACGATAATGTCCGGATTCGCCAGCGCGATGCGCACATCCTCTTCCGGAATCGAGTGAATTACCACGATGCCGCCTTCTTTCCGGTATTTCTCAAACGTCTCCGCGGTGAGGCGTTCCCCGGTCGCGGCCCACTGCAAATCTTTGAACGTAATTCCTTGCGCCTCCTGCCAGCCCGGATCAAAAACTGTCGATTCGATCGATGTGCTGCCCGCCGTGTACGGATAATTCTCGGTCGTCACGTCGATGCCGTGCTTCCGCGCACCTTCGATCATCGCAATTGCATCCGGTGTCGCGGCCAATTCCATGCTGGTGAGGTGGACGACGTGCAGTGGCGCACCGGTTTCTGCCGCAGTCGCGATCACTTCTTCCAGGGCGGCCAATCCTGTCGTCGGCTCTTTCATTCCGCTGTAGCGCATGTGCACGTGCACCGACGCATTGTTCTTCGCCGCAACGCGAAACATTTCAATGATTTCTTGGTGCGTCGCCGCAGGCGTGTAGTTGATGCCCATTCCTTCCGCCACCGCGCCTTCGCGAAATCCGCGATCCATCAGCGCGAGCATCTGCTTCATGTCTTCGTCAGTAGCAACGCGCCGCGCTGCATCCGCCGTCGGAATCCACGAAGCCGTGTCGTGCATCACCGCCATCCGCACGGGAATGTGCCCGATACTCACGCCATAGTTGATGAGCGCTTTGCCTTCGCGCGCCGCGTACCATTTCGCGACGTCATCGGTTCCGACCTCGAGCTCCAGAGAAGTCGTCACTCCATCGTGCGCCTGAAATTGATAGTTGCGCGGCTCGGCTCCGTGCTCATGCAGATCGATAAATCCGGGCGCAATGACAAGTCCTTTCGCATCGACCGTGGTTTTGCCCGAAAGGGAAGAAGTAGAAATCGCCGCGATTTTCCCGTCGCGAATCCCGACGTTCCGCACAGCGTCCAGCTTCGACTCCGGATCCATCACTCGCCCGCCCGAAATCACAAGATCGTAAGTCGCGGTAGCGTTGCCCGCGTCCGGCAAGGTCGCCGCTTCGGCGCTGGCTTTTTTCGAGCACCCATGCGCCAGAAAATAAATCCCCACTGCAAGCGCAATCGCAACCAACACCCCTTGCCAATATTCTTTCTTCAATGCCATTTCTTCTCCCAGCGCACGCGGAACTGAGATGCAATCAGCGGCACGTTCGATTGCTGAGCGATTGCAGTCAGCAACAGCGCTACGAGTCTAGTGTCTACGCAAGAGAATGCAATCCCGGAGGTGTGGGAGCACCTCGTCGCAAATAGCAAACGCGCTCTCGTCACTTGACACCAACGTTTTGCTGGCGTAGCTTCGCGCCGATTGGTCAGATTCGGAGACGCCGTTCCCAAAGCGGCCGCTCCGAGGAGGTGTTTGATGCCTTTGGACCTCATGACCCTCTCCTTGGTTTCTCAACCTGTCAGCATAGAAGAAGGTGTGAAGATTCTGGAGCGGGACCACTATCGGTGTCAGTACTGCGGACTCGACGGCATGGCGAGTTTCGACAATGCTCTCGCAATGTCTGTTGATTTCGTCGTGCCGCGCGCGCGCAAAGGAAAGAAAAATCCGCAGAATTTGGTCGCGTGCTGCCGCGCTTGCAACATGATTAAAGGCCGTAAGGTCTACAGCAGCTTCGACGAGGCGAAAGCCTACGTGTTGCAAGCCCGCGAAGACCTGCGCAAGACGTGGGACGCCCGCGTCAAAGGCGCCGCCGACAAAGCCGAAACGCCGGCAGCGAAATCGCGAGCCGCTCGCGCCTAGCTTTCTCTGCGCGAAGTAGATTTACAAAGTCTCGGTGGTAGTGTGTTTCCACAGGTCGCGAAAGCCCGCCGAAGTTAGAACTCCCTAATTTTCTTGCGCTCATGTTGGCAATGTGGATGCTTTTCTTTCCGGCGGGTAAAGGTGCGTTCGTATGGACGGAGAACACACACAACGTGCGGTGTTGGCGCGAGCGAAGCATCAGCAGGCGCTGGAGCTGATGGACAAGCAACATTTGGATGGCGCGCTGCGATTGTTCGGGGAAGCGCTGGCGCAGGAGGAAACGTGCGAGCGGTGGAATGACTGGGCGGTGGCGCAGTTCACGAAGAACCAGTTTGCGGAGGCGGAGCAGGGGTTTCGCTACGCGCTCGAGCTCGACCCGACGAATCTTGAAGTGGCGGGGAATTTAGGAGTGCTGCTGGTCGAATGCGAACGCGAACACGAAGCGATTCCGTTTTTGGAACGGGCGCCGCGAGCGAAGCCAATACCGCCGCGTCGAGCCGCAGCACAGCGGAAGTGTTGTGGACGATCAGTCGAGACACCGTTGCGAAGTGGCGTGCGGAATTCGAGGCGCAACTGCGCGAGACGCCGACCGAGCTCGCGGAAAATCCGCGATGGCCGCTGACGAAGTATGCGCTGCGGCTCGCGCAGCTTGGTGAATTCGAGAATGCGCTCGAGATGGTGCAGTACAACCGGCATTTTCAACCGTCAGACCTGGAATTGATTCGGATGGAGGCGGCGCTGCAAGCGATTGTTGCGGAGAAGTTGGAGCGCGAACGAAGCGGGCAGGGAACGATTGCAGCATGAGCTCCGACTGGCCCAGCATTTTCGATGCGCTGCAATCGTTGCAGTCGCAACGCAAGCCGGCGCCGAGGCGCTGGACGCCGCAGAGCAAAATCGGGTTCGTGCTGAGCACTCGCGACCGGTTCGTTTACACAATGCGAACGATCAAGTCGCTCGACGCGGAAGGCGGATTCGATCTCGTCTGGAACGACGGCAGCGAGCGCAACGAAGTGCCCGAGTTGTCGCGCTACTTTGCGTTTCGCAACGCGCGCCTCGTCGAAGTGAACTACAAAGTGAAAGGCGGCGCCGACGCAGCAATTTGCTACGGACTGCGGCGGCTTCTCGAACTTGGCTATGACTTTGTCGGGCTTGTCGAAAACGACCTGCTCCTCTCGCCGGGATGGTTTGCGGCGATGCGAGACGCATTCGAGACAGCGACGACCGAGGGTGTCACCGTTGGCGCAGTCTCGGCGCTTGGCTATCAAAGCCGCGTGCTCGAGCATCGACAAAACTATTCGATCGATTGGGCGCGTGGTGCTGCGCTGGTGCTGTTTAGTCGCGAAGCCGCGACGCTCCTTTTGGAGAATTACTCCCACTTGGAAATGACGAGCCAACAGATTCGCGGATTCTATGCCGAACATTTCGGCGTCGCTCTGCACGAGCCCGAGTGGGCTGTCGGCGGCCGCTGGATGGACGGACCGATGACACTGGATTGGGGTTACGCACCTCTGTTGTACTCGCACGGCTACGCATGCGTCGGAACGATTCCGTCATTTGCGCGCGATCTCGAGTTCGATGTGCGAACCGTGCTGCGGACCGACTACGTTCGCGCGGAGCAAAAGGCATCCGGACTCGTGCATCCGCAGGTCGCCGCTCCAAAGGCGTTTTTCGGTGACGCGGATGACACGGCGAACAACACGACGGAAACAGCGAGAGTCACGCGATGACGCTGAAAGCCGCTGTTGTTCTAACGACCATCAGCGATCCGGTTTTGCTCGACGGCTACTTCGAGAATTTCCGCAACAATGGGCGGCTGGCGCAGGCGCGCGTCATCGTCATTCCAGATCGCAAGACTCCGAAGGCGGCGTACGAACGGTGTGCGCTCATGGCTGAAAAAGGCTTTTCGGTGATTTGCCCAACGCTCGAAGAGCAAGATTGTTTCTTGCGCAAAGTCGGCCTTCCGGCCGACTTTATTCCGTACGATTCCGACAACCGGAGAAACATCGGATATCTCATCGCGCTTAAGGGCGACTGCGACTTCGTGATTTCGATCGACGACGATAACTTCGCGCCGACGCGCGGCGACTATTTCGGCGAACACTCCGTTGTTTGCGGCGAGACGCATGAGTTCCGGATTCTCGAAGCCAGCAGCGGCTGGTTCAACGTCTGCTCACTCTTGAACATGGAGCCTGAGATCGAAGTCTATCCGCGTGGGTTTCCGTATTTCGCGCGGCACGAAAAGGTGCGCATCGGTGCGCGCGTCGTCAGCGCGACCGTGCGCATCAACGGCGGGCTTTGGACGCAGCATCCGGACCTCGATGCGATGAGTTGGCTAAGCAGCCCGGTAAAGGCGGCGGCGTTTCGCGGCACATCATTTGTCCTCGATCGCGGAACGTGGGCTCCGATCAACAGCCAGAATACGGCGGTGCATCGCAGCGTGATTCCGAGCTACTATTTTTTGCGTATGGGCGCGACCGTCGCCGGAATGAAGATCGATCGCTACGGCGATATTTTCTCCGGGTACTTCAGCCAAGCTTGCGTGCGGGCGCACGGAAATTCGGTGCGCGTTGGTTCGCCGATCGCGACGCACGCGCGGAATTCACACAACTATTTGCACGATGCCACGCAGGAGATGGCTTGCATCTGCGTGCTGGAAGATTTATTGCCGTGGCTGCATGAAGTGATACTGAGCGGCGAAAACCACGTTGAGTTGTATTGTTCACTGGCCGATCATCTGGAAGATGCTGTCGACAAATTCAAGCGGATTTATATGGACCGATGAAACGCGCGCGTTTTTCCATCACAGCGCCGGGATGATGCGGCAATGGGCGAAGGTTTGTCAGACGATTGGCGTCTAGACAGCGGCGACTCTTTTCAATTCGAAGAATATTGATACGTCGCACGAGTTGCGGTGATGCTGCGGATGGCGCCGGCAAGATGCTGGCGCTACCGTTCACTGGCCAATCGAAGTTGCTTCAAACGGCTGAAATCGTGGGACGACCGGTTAAACCGTGCGGACATGGGGCGCAGCAGTGCTGCGCCCGTACACGGAATTGGCGAATGGCTCAGTCGGAGCGGAGGGCTTCCATGACGTCGATGCGGGCGGCGCGGGAAGCGGGCCACGCGGAGGCGACGACCGCGGCGCACAGCAGGACTGCGGCGGACACGATGACTGGCACAAGGCTTGGCATGCGGATGTCCATGACGTAGCTGCCGACAAGCTTGGCTAAGATGTAGCCGCCAGCGCCGCCGACGAGCACACCAATTGCGGCCATGAGCGCGCCCTCGGCGATGACCTTGGTCAGAAGACGGCTTGGTGGCGAACCCATCGCGAGGCGAATGCCGAACTCGCGCGTGCGGCCGCTGACGGAAAATGCGAGCACACCACCGACACCGACGATCGCGATGGCGAGCGCCACGGCTGCGAATCCACTGAAGACAAACGTATTCAGACGATCCGGAGTGAGCACTTCGGCGCGAATGTCTTCGAGTGTTGCGGGATGCTCGACGGGCTGATCGGAAGATAGCCCTCGGATGATCTGCGTGACGGGATTCACGAGTGCGTACGGATCACCCTTGGTGTGAACGAAGAGGCGGCCGCCGAAAACGGGAAATTCCTTGTCGGGATTGTCGTCAGGAATCTGACCGAACGGGTGATAGATCGTCAGAGATGGGCCAGGCACGACGTGTTCATCGTCCACATCTTTGGCGACACCGATGATGCGGCGCGGGCCCATGCTGATGTAGACGAACTTCATCACGGGGTCCGTGTACATCAAATGGCGATTGACGGGGTCTTCGCCGGGGAACATGCGCCGCGCCACACTCTGGCTGATGATGATGACGGGCTCGCCACCGCGTTTATCCTCGGTGTTGAAATCGCGACCGGAAAGAATCGGAACGCCGAGCGAAGCGAAATATCCCGGTGAGACGACGCGGAAATTCGCGCGCGGATCTTCTTCTTTGGTGCCTTTGACCTTTCCTTCGCCGGTGAAAGAGAAGCCGGCTCCGAAGCTGCCTGCATCGCGCCACGGCGTGCTCGTGCCAAGCGAAACGTGATCGACTCCAGGAAGTTCTTCGATGCGGCGCATGACTTCGCGATAAAAGTTGATAATTTCGTCGGCGGATTTTCCGTAGGACATGACCGGTACGTTGAAGGCGAGCGTCCGATGCATGTCGAAGCCGGTGTCAACGGATTGGAGTGAAAGCAGGGTTTTGATCAACATGCTGGCGCCGGCGAGAAGAATGAAGGATGCGGCGATTTGCGTGATGGCAAAGATGCGCAGTCGGCGGCCGGTGCTGCCAGTGATGCGGACGCTGCCGTTGGCCAAGCCGAGTCCATTGCTGGATTCAGCGGAAGGCAGACGCGGAACGAACGCAAGCAGAATCGCGGCGATGATCGCGAGGATCGCGCCCACCCACAACATGCTGGAATCGACGGTGAGGTCGAGCGCGCGCACCGAGAAACGCGAAGCGTAATGCGCGAGGATTCCAACCATCGGGCTGGCGACGAGAACGCCGAGCAAGGCTCCGGCGATGCACATGAGCAAGCTCTCGGCGAGGAGCGTACGGCGAAGCGCGCCGGGACTGGCGCCAAGCGCGGCGCGAATCGAGAGTTCACCTTCGCGGCGGACGCTGCGCGACAGAATCAGATTGGCGACGTTGGAGCACGCGATCACGAAGATCAGCAGCGACGACGCGAGCAAAACGAGGAGCACGGTCTTTGCGCCGGAAGTGATCTGTTCTTTCAGAGGAACGGCTGAAATGCGCGTGTCGGCCGTGGGCGAATAATCGCCGGGATGTTCGCGAACCATGTTCGCGGAAACGGTGTTGAGTTCGGTGCGCGCCTGATCAATCGTGGCGTTCGGCGCGAGTTTGCCGAAGAGCTCGGTCATGCGATGCACGCGGCCCTGCACCATCGTGGCGGAGAGGTGATGCGGGCTGGTGACGACGTTGGCGATGATTTCGGTTTCGGCTGGATAGGGAACCGTGGGCTCGAGCACACCGACGATGGTTGCGGAGCGCGTGCCGAGGCGAACGGTTTTGCCGATGACGCTCGGGTCGCGATTGAACGCAGCTTTCCAGAATGGATAGGTAAGTACGGCGGCGCCCTCTGCGTTCGGGCCATCGTCGCGCATGTCGAGCAAGCGGCCGAGCGCGGGGTGAAGTCCCATCACTTCAAAATATGTGCCGCCGACGACGCCGGCGCGGACTTCGCGCGGCTCGCCGAGACCGATCATGGTGAAACCGATCACGGAGAAGTCACCAAATTCGGCGACGGACTTTACGCTGGCCTTGATGTCCACGATTTCGGGGACGGAGAAGTTGGCGTTGTCTACGCCGAGGCCTTTGGCGGACTGACGAATATAGATGATGCGGTCTTCGTCGCGATTATTGAGCGGGCGAAGGAGCACGCCGCGGACGACGCTGAAGATGGCGGCGTTGGCGCCGATGCCGAGAGCGAGCGTGATGATGACGGTGATCGCGAGACCTTTGCTGCGCCAGAGGGAGCGCGCGGCGAATTTGAGGTCAGCGAGGAATAGCTCGGGCTTCATCGATCGGTCTCCTGAAGATCGGTACGTTTGATCGGGATAACTCTGTAAACGGCGTTCGTTGCGACTGCGTTTCCGGCAAGTGTGGGGCAGATTGCTTTTTTATTGCAAGTTAAAACCGAAAGGGGCTGGGAAGGCGATCGGTGGCGATGCGAGACTGCGGTTTCGGCGGCGCGACCGGAGTTGGGGGAGCGATTTCGGCAAGAACTGGTGGAAAGGCCCGCGATCTGGGAAGCGATCGCGGCTTCAGGGCGGCGCTGCACAGATCCTGTCCATGGCAGCGGCACTGGTGATTCGAAATGAGTGGGGTATACCCCCCCCATGTTTTGTGAAGAGTGTGGAAGTTGTTGATAATGGGCGGCTTGTTTTTGGCTGGAAAACAAGAGTGTGTAAGTCATGGCAAACAAGAGAGTTGCGCCTAGTGTCAGTTCGAAGTAATACGTCTACAAAATGAAAAAGGCGCCGGAGTGGCGCCTTTGCGTAGCTGTCTACGGGCACAGCATAGCGCGAATTTGTGGGTTGTGTAAGAGCGATTTGAGAGTTTAGCGAAGATTTTTTGATCATCGGGTGCCTCATTTTCGAGTGGCTAGCGGGTTTTTCTCCGAATGCCAATCAGGGCTCACATTAAGTTGTCGTATGAGGTTGGGTGAAATCGACAGGGTCGTTGGAAGATTGAAGAAAAAAGACAAAGGTAACGCAGAGACGCTGAGGTGGCAGAGGTGGCACGGAGAGATCTCGGAATGCGATGAGGTATGGGCGGTGTTGAATCTAAACCCGCACCCTTCAACACTTAAGGGTGCGGCACCCCGGATGAGCTCGGGCGAGCGGGAGCTTATTGCTTGGGAAGAGTTCTTAGGTAGGCAGCGAGTTGGTCGAAGGTGCCGGAGAAGGCTTGGTGGAGGGTGTCGAGCATCGATTCGAAGACTAGCAACTCTTCTGGGGTGGGGTTGAGAGGCTCGCCGAGGAGCGTGAGCTGGGTGAGATTGAAACGCTGGGACAGGTTGAGGGTGTTGAGGATTTCGAGAGGCCAGTTGGCGTTGAGGGGCGAACGGGTTACGTTGCCTTTTGGATCCGAAAAGGAACTGACGAAGACGAGGCGATCCGGCATCAGGATTTCGCGGTAAATGAACTTGCCCCACATCTCCTGGCCGTCTGGCATGCGCAGGCTGTAAAGAAGCTGACCGCCGGGGCGAAGATCGAGGTTGCAGATGCCAATGGAACAGCCTTTGGGTCCCCACCAGCGGCGAAGGTGATCGGCATCGGACCAAAGGCTGAAGACGAGCTCGCGCGGGGCGTCGAACATGCGGGATATGGCGAAGCGGTGGCGCTCGGTGTTGAAATGAGGGGCGTCAGGCGTGTGTTGGGGCTTGGTTCCGGGGTTATCTGCCGACATCGTAGGGTCCCTTCCTGATGATTGCACATGCACCTGAGTGCTGACTTCGGCGATTGTACTCCAGCCTGAGAAGAGATGAGCGTCGTGGGGGTTGTCGGGATATCAGGGACGAGGCTTGTGTCTGGCGGGTGAGTGATCTCATCCAAACGGCTGGAATGCGGTGTATTTCGGATAATGCCGGGCAGCACGAAGTATTTCGTGAATTTAATGCGCGTGGGCTTGCTTTTTATGTGGGGTCAATGTACGAACTGATGCCCAACAGGGATTCAAAAGTCATTTCTGGGTATTTCGGGGGACTTAAGTGTTCGGCACGTCGTTGTGTGGAACGAACCTGTAGTTGTGCAGAAACCTTGAGCGTCTCGATTGGGGTGCGAGTGCCAAGGCGTTTGGCGTACGTACAGGAGCTTAGCTGATGGCGGTTCTTGCCTTTCTCGATCGAGAAAGATCAGTTGCACATCCAGGATATAGCCGGTGGCTGGTGCCGCCGGCGGCGTTGGCGATTCACCTGTCGATCGGACAGGCGTACGCGTTCAGCGTGTTCAAGATTCCGCTGTCGCAGCTGATTGGCGTGTCGAAGCCAGCCGCGGGGGATTGGAAACAGACGCAGATCGCGTGGATCTTTTCGTTTGCGATCGTGATGCTGGGGTTGTCGGCGGCGGCGTTTGGAAAATGGCTGGAGGGAGCGGGGCCGCGGAAGGCGATGTTTGTGTCGGCGGTTTGTTTTGCGCTGGGATTTTATATTTCGTATTTCGGCGTGATTTCGCATCAGTTGTGGTTGCTGTATTTGGGATATGGATTTGTGGGCGGGATTGGACTGGGGCTTGGATATATTTCGCCGGTGTCGACGCTGATTAAATGGTTTCCGGATCGACCGGGATTGGCGACGGGCATGGCGATCATGGGATTCGGCGGCGGGGCGATGATCGGGGCGCCGCTGTCGATCAAGTTGATGACGTTTTTCAAGACGGCGGGGGATCTTGGCGTCGGAAAAACGTTCTTGGCGATGGGAACGATTTACTTCCTCTTCATGATGTTTGGCGTGTTTACGATTCGTGTGCCGCGCGACGGGTGGAAGCCGGAGGGATGGACGGCGCCAGCGAAGGCGAACGCGATGATCACGACGCACAACGTCGATGTGAATACGGCGTTTGGGACGAAGCAATTCTGGCTGTTGTGGATTGTGTTGTGCACGAACGTGACGGCGGGGATTGGAATCATCGAGCAAGCATCGCCGATGATTCAGGAATTATTCAAGGGTGCGATTGGGCCGGTGGCGGCGGGTGGATTTGTCGGGCTGTTGAGTCTGTTCAATATGGCTGGGAGATTTTTCTGGTCGACGGTGTCGGACTACCTTGGGAGGAAGCGGACTTATTTTGTGTTTTTTGCGCTGGGAGCGGTGTTGTATTTCTTTTTGCCGCAGACCGGAGCGAATCATTTGAACTCGATCGCGTTGTTTGTGGGGATATCGTCGATTTTGTTGAGCATGTATGGCGGAGGGTTTGCGACGATCCCGGCGTACCTGCGCGATATGTTTGGGACGTATCACGTGAGCGCGATTCACGGGAGACTTTTAACCGCCTGGTCAGTAGCCGGAGTGTTGGGTCCGGTGCTGGTGAATTACATGCGCGAGGCGCAGTTGGCGCGGGGAGTGGATAAGACGAGCGCATATCAGACGGTGTTGCATGTGATGGCGGGACTGTTGGTGGTGGGATTTGTGGCGAATCTGTTGGTGAGGCCGGTGGCGGAGAAATATTGGATGATGGATCGGAAGAGAGCGGTGCCGGCGGGCGGATAATCGAGCGGATATTGATGTTGCGTGTTGAGGGCGTGGGGAGATAAGGCGCAGCGTTGTGTGCGCACACACGAGGGGAGTGAGCGGATGAGTGAAGATACGAAGAAGTCTTCGGCGCCGGCGATCGCGCTGGCTTGGGTGCTGGTGGGAGTGCCGCTGACCTGGGGCGTGTACAACACGCTGCTGAATTCGATGAAATTGTTTCAGGCTCCTGCGAACAACACGATTGTGGTTCCGGCGGGTGGCGCGCCGACGAAATAGATCACGGAAGGACAGGATGCGTTCCAGTGGCGCACTCTGGAATTCTCACATCGCGCGGACTTGGGGCGCACTGTGCTGCGCCCGTACAAAAGCTGATTGATGACGCGATGTGCGTTGTTGCTGTATCTGCATTCGCGAAAATCCAAATCCAATGTGAGGGCGAGCGCATCTAGTCTTCGAACGGTTAAGTGTGTCTGCTGAAGCTGTGCTGCGAGGATTCGAATGATTAAAGAGCTGGTGATGAAGTGGCCGGTGATGCGGCAGATTTTTGAAGGCGGCGACGGAACCGGCCGCGAAGCGATGAGTGACGCGACAAAGAATCTGCGTCCGAAGAACGAAGGGGCGCAGGTGGCGCGGTCGGTGTGTCCGTATTGCGCGGTGGGATGCGGGCAGCAGATTTTTCATCGTGACGGGAAACTGATATCGATCGAGGGCGATCCGCATTCGCCGGTGTCGCGCGGGAGGCTGTGCCCGAAGGGGTCGGACAGTTTCGAATTGCTGACGCATTCGAAGCGCTTGACGAAGGTGAAATATCGACGGCCTTACGGTACGGAGTGGGAGTCGTTGGATCAAGACACGGCGATGAAGATGATCGCGGATCGCGTGTGGGAAAGCCGCGAGAAAAGTTTTGTGGAGACGCAAGACCTGCAAACCTTGATGCAGACGAAGACGATCGCGCATCTGGGCGGCGCGACGCTCGACAACGAAGAAAATTATCTGATCAAGAAGCTATTCTGCGGCGGGCTGGGGATGGTGTGCATCTCCAATCAGGCCAGGATATGACATAGCTCGACGGTGCCCGGTCTGGGCACAACGTATGGAAGAGGCGGAGCGACGACGGCGCCGAAGGACCTGTTGAACTCGGATGCGATCCTGATCATGGGATCGAACATGGCCGAGAATCATCCGGTGGGATTTCAGTGGGTGATCGAGGCGCGCGAAAAGCACGGGGCGCAGGTCATCCACATCGATCCGCGATTCAGCCGGACTTCGGCGATGGCGAATATCTGGCTGCCGCTGCGCGCAGGGTCGGACATTTTGTTGCTGGGCGCGCTGATTCGGTATGCGATCGAGAATGAGTATTTCTTCCGCGAGTATCTGGTGCACTACACGAATGCGCCGGTGATTATTTCGGAGAAATACCGGGATACGGAAGATCTGGAGGGATTGTTTTCGGGTTGGAATGCGAAAGAGAAGAAATACGATCCGACGAGTTGGTTGTATGAGGGAGCGGAGCCTGAACGGTGGGGCACCGCTGCTTCTTCGCATGGTGGACATGGGGGCGAGGGGCATTCGCCGGCGGATCTAAATCACTATGAAAAGGACGAGACGCTACAACACCCGCGATGCGTGTTCCAGTTGCTGAAGCGGCATTTTTCGCGATACACGCCGGAGATGGTGGAGAGGTATTGCGGGATCGACAAAGAAGCGTTTTTGCACGCGGCGAAGACGTTTTGTTCGGCGTCGGGACCGGACAAGACGGGCGCGATCTGCTACGCGGTCGGATGGACGCAGCATTCGACCGGAGTGCAGATCATTCGAACGGCAGCGATTTTGCAATTACTGCTGGGAAATATGGGGCGGCCGGGAGGTGGGGTTCTGGCGTTGCGCGGGCACGCATCGATTCAAGGGTCGACGGACGTGCCGACGCTGTACGACATTTTGCCGGGCTATTTGAGCATGCCGCATTTTGGCGAAGAATCGTTGTCACTAAACACGTTTACCCAGAAGTACGGATCGAAGACGGGATGGTGGCACAACTTCGACAAATATTTTGTGAGCTTGCTGAAGGCGTACTACGGCGAGGCGGCGACGCAGGAGAATGAGTTTGGATTTCACTGGCTGCCGCGCGTGACGGGGGATCATTCGCATCAGGGCTATTGGCTGGACATGGTGGACGGAAAGATGGATGGGTTGTTTGTGATGGGACAGAATCCGGCGGTGGCGGGGCCGAATGCCGGACTCGAACGGCGGGCGATGGCGAAGTTCAAATGGATGGTTGTGCGGGAGATGGTGGAGACGGAGACGGCGTCGTTTTGGTATGAGTCGCCGGAAGTGAAGCGCGGGGAATTGAAGACGGAAGAGATTGGGACGGAAGTGTTTTTGTTGCCGGCGGCGGGGCATGCGGAAAAGGCGGGAACGTTCACGAATACGCAAAGGCTTTTGCAGTGGAGGAGAAGGCGGTCGAGCCGCCGGGTGATGCGAGGAGCGAGAACTGGTTTGCGTATCACTTGGGGCGGCTGCTGAAGGAGAAAGTGAAGAACGATACGTCTCCGAAGAATGCTGGGTTGCGGGCGTTGACGTGGGACTATCCGACCGAGGGGAAGGAGGTCGAGCCGATTCCGGAGTAGATATTGAAAGAGATGAACGGGTGGAAGACGGAGACGAAGGAGTTGGTGTCGGGATTCGCGGATTTGAAGGCGGATGGAAGCACGACTTGTGGGTGCTGGATTTACAGCGGCGTATTTCCGAAAGAAGGGCAGAACCGAGCAAACGAGCGCGAGTCGAAAGATTTTTATGGGCATGGGTGGGGATGGGCGTGGCCGTCGGATCGGCGCGTGATTTACAACCGGGCTTCGGCGAAGCCGGATGGAACGCCGTGGAGCGAGCGGAAGAAATTAGTTTGGTGGGATGCGGAGCAGAAGAAATGGACGGGCAACGATGTGCCGGATTTTGTGGCGACGAAGCCGCCGGACTATAAGCCGCCGGAAGGCGCTGTCGGGTGATGATGCGTTGGCAGGGGACAAGCCGTTTATTTTGCATCCGGACGGGCTTGGATGGATTTGGGCGCCGACGGGAGTTGTCGATGGGCCGCTGCCGACGCACTACGAGCCGCTGGAGTCGCCGGTGCGAAATGCGATGTATCCGGCGGTGCAGAACAATCCAGTGGCGGAAAGAAGAAGCGGCGCGCTGAATGAGTACGCGGCGTCGCCGGACGCGAGGTATCCGTACATTTTGACGACGTATCGGTTGACGGAGCATCACACGGCGGGCGGGATGTCGCGGACATTGTCGCATCTGGCGGAATTGCAGCCGGAGATGTTTGCGGAGATTTCGACGGAGCTGGCGGAGGAGTTGTCGATCGTGCCGGGCGAGTGGATCACGGTTATCGACGGCGCGCGGTGCGATCGAGGCGCATGCGCTGGTGACGCCGCGGATGCAGACGTTGATGATCGATGGGAAGCCGATGCAGCAGGTGGGGCTGCCATTTCACTGGGGATATTCGGGATTGGTGAAGGGCGACATCGGGAATGATTTGGTGGCGATTTCGGAAGAGCCGAACGTGCGGATTATGGAGACGAAGGGGATTTTGTGCAGGGTGACGCGTGGGCGCGCGAATCGGAACGGAAAGTCGGCGACGCAGCACATCTTCGAGAGGGCGGCAATTCGAAAGGCGACGAACTGATGCCGACGACGGCATTTTTGACGGACGCGACGATTTGCATCGGATGCAAAGCGTGCGAAGTCGCGTGCAAGGAATGGAATGAGGTGCCGGAAGACGGGTATGTGTGGAGCGGGCTTTCGTATGACAACACGAAGGCGCTGGGAGCTTCGACGTGGCGGCACGTTTTGTTTTTGGAGCAGCCTGTTGCGGCGGGACCGCAAGTCGCGGACACGAGCGGATCCTTTTCGGTGGGTGTTCTTGTCGGATGTGTGCAAGCACTGCGCGAATGCGGGATGCCTGGAGGCTTGTCCGACGGGATCGATTGTGCGGACGGAATTTGGCGGCGTGTTTGTGCAGAAGGATGTTTGCAACGGATGCGGGTATTGCGTGGTGACGTGTCCGTTCGGAGTGATCGACAAGCGGTATCACGACGATGGGCGCGCGTTTAAATGCACGTTTTGTTATGACCGGCAGAAAGTCGGGTTGATGCCGGCTTGCGCGACGGCTTGCCCGACGGAGTCGATTCAGTTTGGGGAAATGGGGGAATTGAAGGAGCGCGGGAAGAATCGCGTGGCGGAGTTGAAGGCGCGCGGGTATGGCGATGCGCGGTTGTATGATCCGACGGGGACTTCAGGTCGGTGGGATTCATGCGATTTCGGTGATTCTGGGCGAGCCGGAGGCGTACAACTTGCCGCCGGTGCCGGAGGTGCCGACTTCGTATTTGAAGAGTGCGTGGACTTCGGCGTTTGTTTCGGCGGCGATATTGATGGCGATTGTGTTGGCGGCGTTTGCGATGCGGCCGTAGAACGACCGCGAGAGATTCACCACAGAGAGCGCAGAGGGCGCAGAGAACGCAGAGAAGAATGACGACGGATTCCAAGACAAAACCTAAGGCGACTGAGGAGCGGCTCGAGGAGATTCGCGATTCGGCGCGGCGCGTGGCGCCGCCTCCGCCGGCGGATATTGCGGTGAAGACTGCGACGGGGGCGATTGATCCAGCGCAGACTGGGTATTACGGGTTGCCGCTGCTGAAGCCGCCGACGTGGACGTGGGAAGTGCCGCTTGTACTTTTTTCTGGGCGGGATTTCGGGGACTTCGGCGTGCATCGCGTTTGCGGCGCAAATTTTTGGGGCGCCGATCAATTTGATTCGCATGGCGTTGTGGATGGGATTGATTGGGGCGTCGATTTGTCCGGCGTTGTTGATTTCGGATCTTGGGCGGCCGCTGCGATTTCTGAATATGTTGCGGGTGTTCAAGTGGCGATCGCCGATGTCGATGGGGTCGTGGATTCTGGTGGGATTTTCGGGATGCGTATTTGTGGCGGTCGTGGGGATTGAGTTGGTGGCGCGAGGTTACACGTATCCGGTGATCGTTGACGGTGTTGTGGCTTGGCGAAATTTCGGCGGCGTTGACAGGATTGTTGCTGGCGAGTTACACCGGAGTGTTGATTGGGGCGACGGCGATTCCGGTTTGGAATGAGAATCGGAAACTGCTGCCGGCGCACTTTTTGACGTCGGGACTGGGATGGCGCGGCTGGGATTTTGGAGTTGGCGGGATTTTTGGTTCCGGCGACACAGATCTTGGGATTTGCGGCGTCGGGAATAGAGACTGTCATTGAGATTTGGCTGACGGTGGAAAAGGGAGTCGCGGACGGACCGCTGCATCATGGGATTTCGGGAAGGACTTTGCTTATTGCGGGAATTGTTGAAGGGCCGTTGGCGTTGTTGATTCGCGCGGTCTGGCACGGGGAGCCTTGGGGAAGATATGCGGCGGCGATTTGTTTTTTGGTTGGCGCGCTGATGAGCCGGTATGCGTGGATTTGGGCGGGGCGGGAGTCGTCGCATGACACCGAGGACGCTGTTCAAATTGCAGCGGGGCAAATAGAGTGCACGTGTAATTCATGGCGAGTGCGACCGCCCGTTTTACGGCGATTGCGATAATCCCAGCCGAATGAAAAATTTACGGCACATCCGGCACGAGATCGCTGCATCGTATCTATATAATGTAGGCAAGCCAACGGTAGGAAAGTTCGAGACAGGGTCGCGGCGGAAGAGGCGCGATTCGTATGCTGTTGTATCTATTGGCGTTTGTCGGCGGAGTTTTGACAATTGCGTAGCCCGTGCATTTTGCCGGTGCTGCCATTTCGTATTTTCGCGATCGGATCAGCCGTTTCGGCGCAGCGGGTTGCCGTTGCTCGCCGGAATGGCAGCGACGTTTGCGGTGGTGGCGGGATTGGCGACGTATGCGGGCGCATGGGTGGTGCGCGCGAATCAGATTGGACGATGGATTGCGGTCGTCGTGTTTGCGGTGCTTGGGGCTCGCGCTGCTGCTGCCGAATTTTGCGGAATATTTGAGCCGGCCGTTTGTGCGATTGGGCGGGCATGTCCAGGGACAAAATTCTCGCGGCGAGCAGGCCCGAGCATCGGGCGATCGTTGCTGCTAGGAGTTTCGACCGGATCTGTTGTGGGCGCCGTGCGCGGGACCGATACTTGGGATTGATTCTCGCGGGGGCGGCGTTGCAAGGACCGAGTGCACATACGACATTTCTATTGTTGGCGTTTGCGGCGGGGGCGGCGGCTTCGCTCGCGCTTGCGTTGCTCGCCGGAAATAAGGTGTTTGCTGCAATGAAGCGATCGCTTGGAGCGGAGGAGTGGATTCGGCGGGCACTCGGCGCGGCTGTGCTGGTCGGGGTTGTTGCGATTTCGTTTGGCTGGGACACGGGAGTGTTGCGACGGTTGTCGCTGACGAGCACATCGGGAATTGAGCAGAAGCTGGTCGACAAGTTTCATCCGGTGGCGTACGCCAAGATGGAAGGGGCGCGCTGAAGGTGCTGCTGCCCGCCGCTGGAGTTGAAGCGCGAAGGGCCGATGCCGAGTCTCGATGGTGCAGTGAAGTGGTTGAACTCACCGGCGCTGTCCACCAAACAACTCAAGGGCAAAGTTGTGGTGATCGATTTCTGGACGTACTCCTGCATCAATTGCTTGCGCTCGATTCCGTATGTAGAAGCGTGGTGGGAGAAATATAAGGATGACGGGCTGGTCGTGATCGGCGTGCACACCCCTGAGTTTGCGTTCGAAAAAGATGCGGCGAATGTGCAGAAATCGCTGGGCGATCTGAAGATTACGTATCCCGTGGCTGTCGACAGCAATTACGCGATCTGGAATGCGTTTCACAACGAATACTGGCCGGCGCACTATTTCATCGATGCGGAAGGGCAAATCCGGTATCACCATTTCGGCGAAGGGAAGTACGACGAGTCGGAACAAGTGATTCAGCAATTGCTGAAAGAGCGAGATGGAAGTCTGAAGGCGACGGGACTCGTGCAGGTGAACGGCGCGGGAGCGCAGGCTGCACCCGATGCGCGCGACGTCGCTTCGCCGGAAACATACATTGGTTTCGCACGCCAGCAACATTACGCCTCGCCGGAAGCGATCAAGCAAAACAAGGGGCAAAATTACAGTGCGCCGGTACGGCCCACAGTCAACCAATGGGGTTTGGTTGGAAATTGGAACGTGAGTGATGAGCACGCGACGTTGACGACGGCGCCGGGCAAAGTTATTTTCCGGTTTCATGCGCGTGATTTGCATCTGGTATTGGGTCCGGGAAAGAACGGCAAACCGGTGCGCTTCCGGGTGAAGATCGACGGCACTGCGCCGGGTGCGGACCATGGCGTGGACACCGATGAAAGCGGTGCTGGCGAGGTGAAGGAGTACCGCTTGTATCAGCTTATTCGCCAAAAGGGAGCCGTGGAAGATCGGACTTTTGAGATTGAGTTTCTCGATCCGGGCGTGCAGGCGTTCGCGTTCACGTTTGGATGAAATGGAAGTGAGGGCTGAAATGCGTTCTGACAAAGATATTAGAGATGGTTCGGTCGCGGAGATCAATCCAATGACGCGCCGTTCGTTCCTTGTGGGCGTCGGTGTAGCCGCGATCGGAGCGACGTGGTATTGGTCGCTCGGACGACAGCCGATCTCCGCTGAGGCCGCGGGTAAGGGCGCGCCGAAGATGGTGACGATTATCGGCTTCAAGGATGATGGAACGCGGACAAACAAGGAATCGGTCGCTCGCGTCGTGAAGACGGAAGAGGAATGGCGGAAGCAGCTTTCGCCTGCTGCGTTCGAAGTTACGCGGCGCGCGGCGACGGAGCGCGCCATTTTCCGGCGACCTGCTGAACGTTCACGATAAAGGCGTGTTTCGCTGCATTTGCTGCGACAACGCGTTGTTCGATTCATCGACGAAATTCGAATCGGGAACCGGCTGGCCGAGTTTTTATCAACCGATCGCGAAGGAAAATATTTTGGAGTCGGTTGATATGAGTCTGGGGATGTCGCGGACGGCGGTGTCGTGCCGGCTGTGCGACGCGCATCTCGGACATGTGTTTGACGATGGTCCAAAGCCGACGGGATTGCGCTATTGCATGAACTCGGTTCTCGATGCGATTCGCGAAGGCGGGCGCGTAAAGCTGGCCGTCTTTCGTGTCACATTCGCGTGCTAGTCTAGAGGCATGAACACACTCGAAGACAGCCGCGCCGCGGCGCTGCTGCAAGCCCAAGAGAAAGCCAACGAACTGTTCAACGCCGTCGAGTCCAAGGGACTCATCCGCCCTAATATTTCCGAGACCAAGCTCAACCAGGACATCTACGACCTCGCGCAGCAGATGTACGGCATTTCGACGTATTGGCACAAACGAATCGTGCGCGCGGGCCGCAACACGCTGGCGCCTTACGACGAGAATCCGCCGGATCTCACGATCGCTGAAGATGACATTTTATTTCTCGATCTCGGACCCGTATTCGAAGAATGGGAAGCAGATTTTGGGCGGACATTTGTGGTCGGCTCGGATCCGGTGAAGTTGAAGTTGCGCGACGACATTGAGAAAGCGTTCGTGGACGGCAAGCAATATTTCAAGAGCGCATCCCGACATCAAAGCGGACGAGTTGTATCGTCATGCGCACGAACTTGCCGCGAAATATGGCTGGGAGTTCGGCGGCGCGATCGCGGGCCATTTGATCGGGCATTTTCCGCACGAGCGAATTCCTGGGGACAAAGTTTCGCTGTACGTTCATCCGGACAATCCGATTCGGATGCGCGGCGTCGGTGAAGATGGAAAAGAGCGCCACTGGATTCTGGAAATTCATTTTGTGGATCGCGCGCGCCAAATTGGTGGTTTTTACGAAGAGCTTCTGACGGTAGGCTGAGTAGGATCGTTTCGAAAGTGAAAGCCCACGTCGCGGTTTGCTGAAGTCGCGCCTTTCGCTAGTAGCACTCTGGCATGACCATGGAAAACGCACCGAATCGAGTCGCATCCGGCTGCCTGGAAGACGCTGCTGGCGTTCGGCATCATTTATTTCGTCTGGGGCTCGACGTTTCTTGCGATTCGAATCGGAGTGCATGAGGTTCCACCGCTGCTTTATGCGGCGATGCGGTTCGGAACCGCTGGGCTTGTGTTGTTCGCGTGGACCGTCGTTTAAGGGGAGCGGGTGCCGCGAAGGACGCGAGTGGTTTTCGCTGACGTGTGCTCGCGGCGCTGATTTTTCTGTGCGACTACGGGTTGCTGTTTTGGGCCGAGCAACGGGTGCCATCGGGACTCGCGTCGGTGATGCTGGCGACGATTCCGGCGTTCATGGCGCTGTCGGAAATTATTTTTCTCCGAACGCAGAAACTCACTTTGCGTCTTGCGGTGGCGCTATTGATCGGAATCGGTGGCGTCGCGGTGTTGATGAGCCGGTCGCTCAATCTTGGAGGAGCGCCGATCGACCAGAAAGGCGCGTTGGCGCTGCTCGCAGCTTCGATCACGTGGTCGGTCGCGTCGGCGCTGCCGAGATTGATGCCGCTGCCGGAATCGAAGATGGTGAGCTCCGCGATGCAGATGCTGATCGGCGGGTTGATGCTGTTGGCGGCGGCGGGCGTGCGCCGGGGAATTCGCGCGATTTCATCCGGCGGCGGTGTCTTACGGCGTGTGGTGGGCGCTCGTGTATTTGATTGTCGCGGGATCGATCATCGGTTTCACGGCGTATGTTTGGTTGCTGCATCACGATTCGCCGACGAGGGTTGGGACGTATGCGTACGTCAATCCGGTGGTGGCGGTGCTGATCGGATATTTTCTGGGCGGGGAAGCGCTCGATGCGAGAGTTGTTCTTGGTGCCGCGTTTGTGTTCGTGAGCGTTGTTCTGATCACGACGGCGAAAGCGAGGAAGACTGAAGCGGTCCCGGCTTTGGCGGCGAAAGACGCAGCGTTAGTTGGAAAAATCGACCCTCCAAAATGGTCTGCCTCATTGACGATGTCAAGACCGCTCGTCGGACATTGCAAACGCCGTGGGCGCCAGCTAGAATCCGCGACCAAAGGGGGGAGTCATGAACAAGATTCTTACTCGGCGTTATTCTCGGGGCGGTTCTTGGAGCGATTGACGGGGCTACGGCATGGTTCACGCCGGAAGTGAGGCCAGCGATTGTGGGCATCATGATCGGCGGGGCGATTAAGAGCATCATCGTCGGCGCGATCGTTGGCGTGTTCGCGCGCAAAGTGCATTCGATGGCGGGAGGCGTGTTGCTCGGGGCTGGTGCTCGGCGCCGGCGCTCGCGTTTACGGTTGCGCAACTGCAGCACGCACACTATTTGGAAATTATCGTGCCCGGGACGATCGTCGGGATAATTCTTGGATACGCGACGCAGCGCTATGGCTCGGCGCCGAGCGCGGCGCCTGCAGGTTGAGCGGGTGCTTCGACTGGACGTTGCGCTTAGCTCGGCTGAAAGCGGTTTTTGCTGATTCCGAGGCTGGCCATTTTTGACTCGAGAGTCTGGCGCGGGATGCCGAGCTTGGCGGCGGCGCCCGACGGGCCGGAGACGCGGCCGTTGCTGGCTCGCAGGGCGTCTTCGATGAGGCTGCGCTCTTCTTCGGAATCGAGCCGGCTAAGTCCCCGTATGGCGGATGCGGAAATGGATGAGTGCCTCAGCCAGAGTTGGCGCCTGGCGCAGCCAATTTTCATCTACGGAAAATGTATCGCCGTCGCAGAGCAACACGGCGCGCTCGACAATGTTTTGCAACTCGCGGATGTTTCCGGGCCAATCGTACGCAGCAAACAAGTCCAGCGTGCGCTTCTGGATATTTCGAATCTTCTTTCCGGCGCGCTTGCCGTAGCGATCGATCAGATATTCGACGAATAACGGAATGTCGTCGGCGCGTTCACGCAGGGAAGGAATTTGGATCGGGAAAGACATTCAGTCGATAGAAAAGATCGGAGCGAAATGTTCCGGCTGCGACCGCAGCTTTGAGATTCCGATTGGTCGCGGCGAGGATTCGAACGTCGATTGCGATGGGTTGGTTGCTGCCGAGGCGTTCGAATTCGCGTTCCTGCAAGACACGCAGCAGCGAGACTTGCGTTTCGGCCGGCAGCTCGCCGATTTCGTCGAGAAAGATCGTTCCGCCGTCGGCGGCTTCGAATCGTCCGATGACGCCGCTGAAACGCGCCGGTGAACGCGCCTTTTTCGTGGCCGAACAGTTCCGAAGAGATGAGCGACGCCGGGATCGTTGCGCAGTTCACGCGAATGAATGCGCGGCGCCCGCGATTGGATTGTTTGTGGATGGCGCGGGCGATCAATTCCTTGCCGGTGCCGGTCTCGCCGAGAATCAGGACAGTCGAATCGGTCGGCGCGACGCGTCCGACGTCGGAGAGGACGCGCAGCAGTTTTTGCGACGAGCCGACAATCTCTTCGAACATCGACGAGCGATCGACTTCTTCACGCAGCGCCAGGTTTTCGTTTTCCGTTCGCTGCGCCGCCAGTTTGGCTTCTTCGATGTCGGTTTGCGCCACGTACCAGCGCAAGATGTTTCCTTTTTCGTCGTGCATCGGATTGAAGCGGCTGACGAACCAGCGATATGAATCGTCTTTTCGGCGACGGCGTACTTCGAGTTCGAACGGAGCTGCTCCCGGCCAATCCTTTGTTTCGCTCGGTCAGGTATTGTTGGACGATCTTCTGGGTGGACGATACGCTCAGGAACGCCATCCGCAAGCCATTCGTCCATGGTCAGGCCGTAGTAGTCGAGGACGACGCGGCTGGCATAGATTCCCGCGCCTTTCGAAGACAGCACAAAGACGTGCGTTGGTGCGAATTCCACGATCTGGCGAAACTCATGCTCGCTCTCGCGAAGCTTTTCTTCGCGGCCGCGCAAATCTTCATAGAGATGGCGAAGTCGTCCGGCAGTTTCGTTGAATACAGTGCCGAGTTGCGCGAGTTCGTCTTTGCCGTCGATCGGGATTGCGTGATCGAACTCGCCGCGCGCGAGCGCTTTCGAACCTTCCATCAGCCGCCGCAGCGGATCGGTGATGCTTTCCGTAATCACTACACCGAGCAAGATCGCAAACAGCAGCGTCACAAAAACGCTCAGCGGGATGATCCACATCAATCGCTGCTGCGCGTTTGTGATTGAAGCAACCGCCACAGCTCTGTCGGCGGCGACGATTCGATCGACATTCTGGACGAGTTCGGCGCTCAGCGACTCCAGTGGCTCAACCTGATCCCTCAGCCGCACGCGTAACGCCGTCCAATCGCCGGTGGCGGCTAATGCGCGAATCGCCTCGAGATGGACCGGGCAATGAACTTTGAATCGCCTCCAACGTCGCCAGCACGGCCGGCTCGGGTTTTGCCGACCATGGCAAGGCGCTGAATTCAGCCTGAGTCTCCGCGGCATGCGCAATGAGCGACTTCTGAAGTTCGGTTGATTCCCGCGCCAAGCGATCCGTGTCTTCGGACTGCGCTAGTTCGTTGAGCTTTGCGTGAAATGATCGAAGATGGGTTTGAAAACGAAGAACCGCGATCAGCTTCTCATCGACGCCCAGCAGATGCTCGCGTTGATATCGGACATAGCTGAACTGCCAAAGCAGAAGTCCGTTGCCCACCGTCATCAATAGCACAACGAAGATGAAGCACCAGCGCAGCCTGGTTCCGATCAGCACGCTTCGAAGCGGGGTAAATGTTTTCGCGAAACTCATTTTGCCGGCGTGTTTGAAGTCATGATTTCCGAGAGCTGTGTCTGTAAGGATGCCGCTGCGGTTTCGGCGTCCACCTTGCGTTCCAGCACCGAATGTAACGCTTGTACGTAAGCCTTGGATACGGCCGAATATTTGCCTGCAGTCACTGTCGAAGGGCGAGCTACCACGCTGGCGCCGGGAGCGCGGCCGCCGTCTTGCTGATGAACGTAGGCGGTGAGAATCGTCGGAAGTTCGAATCGCTTGGGAAACTCCGGCGGCGTGGTAGTCGCTCGCCGATGGTCGAGCTCCGCTTCTTTCTTGAGCAGGAAGCGGACAAGAGAGATCGCTTCCTCTTGGTGCTTCGACGATTGAGAAATCGCGAGCCCGAGACCGCCGAGAGTGCCCACGCGTTCGCCTTTCTCGCCCGGTAAGCTTGTGAGGCCGGATTTTTCGTGGAAAGGATATGCCAAAACGGGATTGGCGATGAAGTAGTCCGATTGCCAGGCGCGCAGAAATGCAGAACGACCCGAAGTCCAGAACGCGTTGGACGAATCCCACTCCTGGTAAGAAAGAACCGTGGGAGGAGAGATCGTGCCGACCCAGCGTGCTGCGCGGTTCCACGCGCGAATCGTGTTTGGATTGTTGACGTTGACTTTGCCGTCGGCCTCGACAGCGCGTCCGCCGCCTGAAGACGCCTGCCACTCGACGGCGTCACAGAAGAGCGCCTCGTTTGCCACGCCTGGCCAGACGTAACCCCAGAAGTCTTTTTGTCCGGAGGCTCGCTCGCCGGCTTGGATGCGCGTTGCCATTTTCTCGAGCTCGTCCCACGTTCGCGGAGGCTCACGGTAACCGTACTTCTTGAGCAGGTCGGTGCGATAAAAAAGCACGCCGATGTTGGAGTGGTAGGGCATCGCGACGAGTTTGCCGCTTACGGTATAGTTCTCGATCAGGGCGGCGTCGCTCGTCTGCGATTCCGCCGCGAAGTACGGCTTCAGATCGACGAGATAGTCAGCCAGCATGCCGGGCCAGATTACGTCGATGCCGTAAACGTCAGGCGTCACGGCGCCTTTTTTCAACAGGTTCTGCGTCAATTCGAGTTGTGCTGACGCGTTTTCAGGCGCGGGCAAGTGCGTGACGCGAATCCCAGTTTCCTTGGTGAAATCGGTCAGCAATATTTCGTGCGAGGCGTCGCGTTCGCGATTGTCATGTGACCACTCGGGATCAAGGAATGTGAGAGTGACGGGTTCCTTGGCGGCTTGGTGACAACTGGCGACGACTGCAATCAGACACGCGAGTGCGGCGATGAAGCCTGTGCGGGTTTTGAGGCGGCGCTCCAAGCGTGACGAAGAGACACCTGCGTCGTAATGGAGATACGGCAACGGGTTACCCATGACCTGGAGCTCTTTGAGGAACTAATCTACAGCAGTTCGGGAATTTCTGCATGAGAGCAGGAGAGCGATGGTCGTTTGTTACGTCGAAGTGGAAGAGAGATGCTAAGTTATTGATTTCAGGGCAATTAATGGACGGCCTTGGGTGCCCTCATGTTTTTCGCAATTTATGCTGGTCGCTGTCGATTCTTGGTGCGTTCGACCGACATATATATGTAAGGGCAATCGAGGGAGCGGAGGTGGAATATGTTGGCGAGAATTAATACGAACCAAATCGGGCGAATCGGATTTCGGATGGCGGCACTGCTGGCGGGATCGCAGCTCACGGTTGCGGCCGCCAAAGTTACCGATCACGCGAAACTTGCGGGCGATTGCGCAGGAGGAAGCGCGTTCCATCTCGCCGTCACGCTCGGCCAAACGGCTTGGAACATGCTAAACCCGTGCGTGATTAGCCAGATGGTCCACGTGGCTGGAGTGCTGCTGGCTTCAGATTCGAGCTTCCACGCGGCCCACGCGGTCGTCAGTATTATCGGACACGAAGTCGTTTCTCAGATCGTGTCGTTAGCAATTCAGATTCTCTCGTAGGTCGCGGCACGGGCGCGTGCCGCTGGCAAATTGCGGATGCAATTGATAGCATCCGCCGCATG
>CAWKNS010000043.1:0-201648 GCA_963850795.1 uncultured Acidobacteriota bacterium
CTTCAGGCCTTCGCTTGGTGCGGCGCTGGGAAGGACGCTTCTTCTACCCGACTGTGATGCCCTGCTTGGCTCAACAACCCCCGAGCCATTTGCGAGTATACAAGATTTATCCGATACGTCAAGCCCTGCTAAAAAATAATTTGGAGCCCCTCTGTGAAAATTGGTGGATATCGCAAAAACCTCAATAAAATCGCGGCTTTCCGCTCAGGATTTTGGACGGCGAAACGTCTGGATTTGGCCACTCGAATCACGCACCCTTGCGACAGAATCCCCGGTCGTCATGAATACCCGTTCAGGCAGACTCTCGAATATGAGCCGAGCCACCTTGTCAAAAATCCCGCGTTTTGTGCCGACTTTCCTAGAACATCTCCAGGCCGGCCTTTACAGCACCTTCGCGCAAGCTTTTGTCGAGCGTCTGCGAGCGGTACATTCTCGCGACGAGCCAGGTCGAAATAGACGGCGTCGTAGGCTGTAAGGCCCACTTCTTTTGATACTCGAAAAGCCTCTCGAACCGCGAGAAAATTGACATCAATCTCAGCGACCGTCGCAGCGAAGGCGTGAAAGTATTCCAGTCCTTCTTCGACTTCTCTTCGGTCAACACTTTGCGACGACGCACAAGCGTAAGCGCGTTGGCAATTTCGAGATGCCACAACGCTGGCACAAGCGGCTTTGATCCCGGTGCGAATTCTTTGGCGGACAATCTCAGCGTAAGGGTCAGGATTTCGATCGACTACCCAGGCGAGAGCCACAGATGCGTCGAGAACGAAACGGCTCACATCCGGCCCTCTTCGATCAAATCTTTGATGGATGCCCCACGCAGAGGCTTTGCGCGCCGGCGAATCCTTTCCATGCCTTCGAACAATTTGTCGAGGTCGGCGTCGGCTTGGGCGGGACCGATAACGGCGGTGAGTTTTCCGCGCCGAGTAATACCGATTTTCTCTCCACGGCCAGCGCACTCGACGAGTTCGGACAGTTTTTGCTTCGCCTCAAATAGGCCAATTTTTCGCATCGCTTATCCACCTAGATGTTTAGGCTAGATGATTATGTTTGTCACTGCAAGCTCATTTATTTTCCCAGCTAGATCTCGGTCATGAAACTCGTCCTCTTAGTCACTGCTCTCACTTTGTCGCTCTGAACAGACTGCTAGGGGGCACATCGGCCACAAGAAGCCGCCCGCCGCGATTGGGCGATGAACGGCGGGGAGACGAATAACACCCACTATTCGCCGCTGAGGCAGATCAATCGGGAGAATGTGGGGCAGCTGCAGGTGGCGTGGTCGTACGACACGGGGGAGACGGGCGGGCTGCAGACGAGTCCGATCATTGTGGACGGCGTGTTGTATGGGCTGTCGCCGACGCAGAAGGTATTTGCGGTGAATGCGGCGACGGGCAAGGTGGTCTGGAATTTTGATTCGGGGATTGAAGGGGACGCAGCCGGTGCGTGGGCTAGCGTATTGGGCGAGCGCGGATGGGGCGGACAAGCGGATTATCGTTGGCGTGATGAATTTTGTTTATGCGCTCAATGCGGCGACGGGGAAACCGATCGCGACGTTTGGGACGGATGGGCGCATCGATTTGCGCGACGGCTTGAGCCGCAAGGATCCCGACCCGTTTGTGTCGCTAACGAGTCCGGTGGTGATTTACAAAGACATGTTCATCGCCGGCGGGCGAAATTCAGAGACGCTGCCGGCGGCGCCGGGCGACATTCGCGCGTTCGATGTGCGCACCGGAAAAATGCGCTGGGCGTTTCACACGATTCCGCAGCCGGGCGAGTTTGGTTACAACACGTGGCCGCCGGATGCGTACAAGACGATCGGCGCGGCCAACAACTGGGCCGGGATGACCGTCGATGTGCAGCGCGGCATTGTGTTTGTGCCGACGGGTTCGGCGGCGTTTGATTTTTACGGCGGGAATCGGCTGGGCGACGATCTCTTTGCGAATTGCCTGCTGGCGCTGGATGCGAATACCGGCAAGCGCATCTGGCATTTTCAGGCGGTGCATCACGATATTTGGGATCGCGATTTTCCGTCGCATCCGGTGCTAGTGACCATTCAACGCGACGGGCAAAAGATCGAAGCGGTCGCGCAGACGAGCAAACAGGGATTTGTTTATCTCTTCGATCGCGCGACGGGCGCGCCGCTGTTTCCGCTGGAGACGAAAAAATATCCGGCGAGCACGATTCCTGGGGAAGTGCGGCTGCGGTCGAACAGTCGCTGCCGGCAAAGCCCGCGCCGTACGCGCGGCAGATGCTCACCGAAAACATGTTGAGCGATCGGACGCCGGAGATTCACAAATGGGCGCTCGATCAATTTCACGACGCGCGCAGCGAAGGGCAATTCATTCCGTTTGGCCTTGGCAAAGAGACGGTGATTTTCCCCGGCTTCGACGGAGGCGCGGAATGGGGCGGTCCGGCGCTCGACCCAGATTCGAACATTCTCTATGTCAATGCGAACGAAATGGCATGGATGGCTTCGCTCGGCGAAAACAAGCCGGGCAACACGGCGCAGTCGATCTACTTGTCCCAGTGCGCGATTTGCCACGGAGACAAGCGCGCCGGCTCGCCGCCTGCTTTCCCGTCGCTGGTAAATATCGGCGACCGGCTGACGCCCGCGCAGATCACGAGCACGATTCGCACGGGCAAAGGGCGCATGAACGGATTTCCCGGGCTTTCGAAGGATCAGGTGCAGGAGCTTGGTCGATTTCCTGACAGGCGCGCCGCAGAAAGAAGTTACGAGTTCCGAGCCGGCACCGACGGACATGAAATATCGCTTCACCGGGTATCGAAGATTTCTCGATCCGGATGGATATCCCGCAATCGCGCCGCCGTGGGGTACGCTGAACGCGATCAATCTCAACACCGGCGAGTACGCGTGGAAAATTAGTCTCGGCGAGTATCCGGCGCTGGCCGCGCAAGGAATCAAGGACACGGGCAGCGAAAACTATGGCGGGCCGATCGTCACCGCGGGCGGAATCGTTTTTATCGGCGCGACGAACTTCGATCAGAAATTTCACGCGTTCGATAAAGCGACCGGAAAATTGCTGTGGGAGACGAAGCTGCCATTTTCTGGAAACGCGACGCCGGCGACGTACATGGTCGATGGAAAGCAATACGTCGTGATCGCGGCCGGCGGCGGGAAAGATCCGAAACATCCGAGCGGCGGAGTTTACGTCTCATTTGCGTTGCCTGCGACGTCGAAGCCGTGAGCATCAGCTACTGCGCAAGCTCAAAGATTTTCGTCGTTCGCGAGCCAAACTGACAATTCGGTCATCGCTTCTTCAGCGTCTCTAATTCTTCGAGCGTGCGGGGCCAATCTTCGCCGAGAAGACGCGAGAGACTCCGATCGGCGAGAAGTTTTCCGCCGGTCTGGCATTTCGCGCAGTAGTTCGTCTCTTTGTCGGCGTAGCGGATCCGCTGGATTTTTTCGCCGCAGCGCGGGCAGGGCTTGCCAAATTTTCCATGAGCGGCCATCTCTGGACGAAACGCCGTGACTTTCTCCGGAAAATCTTTCCTCGCTTCGGCGCTGAGCTGATCCATCCACAATTTGAGCGTCCTGCGTGTAGCTGCGTAGAGGCGATCCCATTGTGCGTCGTTCATTTTTTGCGTTTGCAGAACAGGCGAGAGCTGCGCGGTGTGAAGAATCTCGTCGGAATAAGCGTTGCCAATGCCGCTGAGGTAGCGCGGATCGGTAAGAGCTCGCTTGATCGTGTGATTTTCTGCGGTGAGCGCAGCGCGAAACGCTGCAAGATCGCTAGCGAAAACGTCGATGCCACCCGCGTCGAACGCCGATAGATTTTCCGCGCCGCTGACGACGTGCAGCGATGCGCGGTGCTTGGCGCCAGCTTCCGTAAGCACAAGCGAGCCGTCGGCAAAATCGAACGCGGCGAGCATATTTTTGCCGGAGAGTTTCGCACCGGCAGCGCGCCAG
The DNA here is from genome assembly GCA_963850795.1 of uncultured Acidobacteriota bacterium. Classification (GTDB taxonomy): domain Bacteria; phylum Acidobacteriota; class Terriglobia; order Acidiferrales; family UBA7541; genus Acidiferrum. Next base: position 3,926 of record CAWKNS010000043.1, read on the forward strand.
TGCAGACGGCCCGCGATCATCAGGTGCAGAACGAACCACAAATCGCCGTCGAGGCCAACCGCGATGCGTTTGCCGATGCGGCGCAATTCGCGGACGGTGCGGCCTTCTGCGTCGCTAACCGGCGGAATCGCCGTGCGCAGCAAAAACGGGGTCCCGAGGCGCACGCGTTCCAGACGCTTACCGACAACGCGCGATTCCAGCGCAACGATATACGCCGTGATGTCGGGCAACTCGGGCATGTCATCACAATGCAGGCGGGCGCATGTGTTTGCAACTCAACGCAGTCGCAGACCTGCACAGTCGCAAAGACATCTAGTCTTTGCGGAGTGTCGCTTCGATCGTGCCTTGGGGTTCTTCTGTCGGCAAAAATACGAACGACGGATTGTCCATGCCCAGCGGATCAAGGTCGATGAGATCGAAATGTTTGTTCGGCAGCGAAAGATGAATCTCGCGCACATTGTCGAAATTATTGAGCACCGTCTCGCCCATGGCGTACAGCGTGTGCTGGAGTGACATGCTCTTATGCTCGGCAAACGTTTCAAGCAGCATCTGGCGCACGCCGTGCCACATGGGCCCGAACTGCACATCTTCGTCATCGCTCGGGTACAGCCAGTCGGCTTCGATCACCGTGGCGAGAATCTGATTTTTTTCATCCTTCAACGTCGTGAACGGATCGCGCATGAATTTTTCAAACTGTGCGTTCGACGTTTTCAGCACCACAAGGTTGCGAATGCCGGAGCGAATCGTAGTGCCCTCGCGCGTGCCGACGAGCACCGTGGTTCTGCGTTCGTCGCCGTTGCGCGTAAACGCGCTCGCGTGTGGTTTTCCACCGAGCGGCAACCGCGCCCATGGCGTTTCGTCGATCGAAATGTGCACGCGCGAAACTTGCGTGTTGTAGGTGACGAACTGATCCATCAAATGAAGGCCGAATTCCTCGACAGGCTCCACCGAATGCTGGCGTGCCAGCGCATACACGGCGTTTTTCATCGTGTCGGCCGGCAAAATTTTGGCGTTGTCGCCTTTAGTATGGGCCGTCTCGAAATCGCCCTCGAAGCGAATCGAGATCGACAGCTCGCGAATGTCGTGGCGTCCTTCCTGGCGGGCAACGCGCAAGAGGCGAACTCGCGATTCACCATAACTGTTTTCGCCGAGACGAATCGCCATGCGTCCTCCGAGCCACGCGTTTGCCAACCAAGACGCGCTCCATACTAGCGCAGCCTCCGTCCAGATGCTGGTGTCGATGGTTAGACGATCAGATGCGCTCGGGCGTTAGTTCCGCGGTGAGGCGAAGGACGCGCGCGTAGTAATCGTGATGCTTGAGGTTCGCGCCGGCGTCTTGATCGACGATGAACGTCACATCGGGATGATGCTGCAACGCGGACGCGGTGATGCTCGCGGTCACCGGCCCTTCGATCGCCTGCGCGATGGAGGTCGCCTTCGACGATCCGCTGGCGAGCAACAAAATCCGCCGCGCTTCGAGAATCGTACCAATGCCCATCGTGATCGCGCACTCTGGAACTTTTTCGCCGGGCTTGAACGACTTGCGATTGTCGTCGATGGTTTCTTTCGTCAGCACTTTCAAGCGCGTACGCGAGCCAAGACTCGAAGTCGGCTCGTTGAATCCGATGTGGCCGTTGCGCCCGATGCCGAGAATTTGCAGATCGATTCCGCCCGCGTCGCGAATCGCCTGCTCATACGCGCCGCAATAACGGTCGTAGCTTTCAGAAATCGTGCCGTCAGGAATGTGGATGTTTTCCGGCTTCGCGTTGACGTGCCGAAACAAATTCTCGTGCATGAAATAGTGAAAGCTCTCGGGATGCGTCGCGGTCAGGCCGAGATATTCGTCGAGATTGAAGCTGACAATACCCGAGAAATCGAGATTCCCTTCGCGATGCATTCGTACCAACTCTTTGTAAAACGTGAGCATCGTGCTGCCGGTCGCGAGACCAAGCCGAATATTCGGATTGCGGCGAATGGCGTTCGCAACGATGCGCGCGCCTTCGCGGCCCAGCTGTTCTTTGTCGGGTTTGAGTATCAGGAGCATGTTCGCAATTTTACGGACAATAGATTAAACCGATTTAAACGTATAATTCCAGCGCGTTGCAGAGTTTTTAGACGCGACGGGCCCGCGGCTCAACGACGCTTCGCCGCGCCGTCGAAACGCCGACAAATTTCGTTCATCGGGAAAGATTTCTGGCCACGCAACACACTATTGGGTCTACACTTCCGGGTCAACGTTGTTTTGCAATTTGGCTTTTCGCATTTCGGGTTTTGGGGTGATTCCTAAAAAATGGCACTGAATTCGACCGACTGGATTGTCATTGCCGCTTATCTGCTGCTGAATCTGGCAATCAGTCTTTACTACCGGCGGCGCTCCTCGGGCAGCACCGAGGAGTTCTTCGTTTCTGGGCGCAACGTTTCGTGGTGGCTGGCCGGCACCTCGATGGTGGCGACAACGTTTGCCGCCGACACGCCGCTGTTCGTCACCGGCGTGGTGGCGAAGCAAGGCATCTCGGGTAACTGGATCTGGTGGTCGCAGTGCCTGTCGGGCATGATGACCGTTTTCTTTTTCGCGCGGTATTGGCGGCGCGCGGGAATCCTCACCGACGTTGAGTTTGTCGAGCTGCGCTATGAAGGCAAAGCCGCCGCTTTCCTCCGTGGATTTCGCGCAATCTACCTCGGCGGCCTGATGAACTGCCTGATTCTCGGCTGGGTCATCAAAGCGATGATCAGTATTACGACGGTGCTGCTCGGCGACGCAATCGCGCAAGGCCGCGTGCTATCGATCGGCATCAGCGGCCACACGTTTTTCACGTACACTCTCGGTGAACCTGCGCACACGGGCTTGCTGATCTGCGTGCTGCTGCTCGTTCCCTTCACCGGAATTTACACCTTCATCGGCGGCCTTTGGGGCGTGCTGGTCACCGACCTTTTCCAATTCATTTTGAAAATGACGATGATCGTCGTGTTGGCGTGGGTCGCGGTGTCGAAAATCGGCGGTATGACGCTACTCAAACTGCAGCTGTCTCACGTGAACGATGCCGCGCGCGCGAACGGCCAAACAACGAGCGACATCACTGCGTTCTTCCCGAATTTCCACCAGGGTTGGACAAGCGACGCGCTCTGGACGCTGCCTGTCATCACGTTTGTGCTTTATCTCGGCGTGCAGTGGTGGGCCAGCTGGTATCCCGGCGCCGAGCCCGGTGGCGGCGGTTATGTCGCGCAGCGCATGTTCAGCGCGAAAGACGAAAAAAATTCTCTAGGCGCGACCCTCTGGTTCAACATCGCGAACTACGCGATGCGCTCCTGGCCATGGATCGTCACCGGCCTCGTAGCGGTCGCCGTTTACTCAACGCACGGAGGCTTGCATCCCAGCGCGGAATTCGCCGCCGAACCCGAAAAAGGCTACGTGATGGTGCTGCGCGATTTTCTTCCCCCGGCGTTGCGCGGCCTGATGATCGCGGCGTTTCTCGCGGCGTTTATGTCCACTGTCGGCACGCAGCTCAATTGGGGTACGTCGTACTTCATCAACGATTTCTATCGCCGCTTCGTCGTCCGCAAAGGCTCGGAAAAGCACTACGTGACCGTCAGCAAGCTCTTCATCGTGCTGCTCGTGATTTTGAGTGGCTACACCGCGGCGCACATCACTTCGATTCAATCGGCATGGCAACTTCTTCTCGGTATGGGCGCCGGAACCGGCGGCGTGCTGATGCTGCGGTGGTATTGGTGGCGTGTGAACGCGTGGAGCGAAATCTCCGCGATGGTCGCGGCATTCGTTACGTCGATTTCTCTCGCGCAAATGTCTTTCACGGGTAACACAACGGTCGTGTTCGCAAAAACCGCGCTCATCACCACCGCCGTAACCACAGTCGTCTGGCTGGTCGTGACGATGGTCACACCGCCGGAATCGGACGAACGTCTGCTCAAATTTTACCGTCGCGTCCACCCCACGCTTCTCGGATGGAAGCGCATCGCCGAACTCGCGCCTGAGATCAAGCCGGTCCGCGATCTTGGCGCCAACACCTTCGACTGGATCATGGGCTGCACGCTCGTCTACTGCTGCATGTTCGGAATCGGCGAGCTGGTGTTGCAGGAGTGGATCACCGGAATTGTGCTGCTCGTCATCTCAGCCGTCGCCGGATATTTCATCTACTGGAGCTTGTCACGCCGCGGTTGGGAGACTCTCTCCGGCGCGTCCGACAGCGCGGACTAAAGTAGCGCTGGCTTGTCTTGAGGAACCGAAGGGCATCTTGCCGGCGTTCTTCCTGCGCATCGAGCAAGACCGAAATTAAGTTCGCCGACTTACTTCAAAAGTCAAACCCGCCGGCAGGATGCCGGCGCTACCAAATAAAAAAGGGCGGAGATTTCTCTCCGCCCTTCTCCTTCAGTTAGTGTGAATCTGCTCAGGGCTTCAGGTGCGGCGAAGCCTTTTGCAACCGCGCGAGCAGCTTGTGCGCCGAATCCGGAGCATGCAGTCGCGATTCGGTGATGATATCTTCGGCCGACACGGTCTTGCCGTAGACGCGCTTGTTAGCATCATTGTCCGGGCGAACCGTCGAGCCTTCGAGCGAAATGCCCGCGAAAACGCCGCGCGAACGCGAATAGCTCAACATTTCCGCGCGCATCGTGACGTCTGTTTCAGCCGAAGCGGTACGTCCCTTCGGACCGGCCGCGATAGAAGCATCGCCGCCCAGCTTCACTTTGCTGTGCAGCACGCTGTCGGCGCCGCGGTTATTCATGACGAGAATGACGAAGTCGGTCGCTTGGCCGCCGATCTGGAAGCCGACGCTGCCGCCCTCTAGCGCCATCATCGTGGGAGCGCCCCAGGGGCCGGTGTAGTCCGCGTGCGTGCGGCACACCATCACGCCGCGGCCGTAGCTGCCGCCAACGATGAAGGCTGCTTTTACGACCGACGGATAAATGAGCACGCAGCGCGCCTTGTCGAGCAGGTCCTGCGGAATGTCATCTGGAATATCAACAATCTCGCTGAAAACCGTTCCGGCGTTTTCGATGCGATCGTTATCCTTCGTGTCGTCATCCTTGGCCTTCGCCTTGGATACCGGCGTCAGCGCAAGCCCTGCAACGACGAATGCGCCTGCCAATAACGTTGTAAAAAGCCTTTTGTGCAACTGCTTCATGAACGCTTCTCCTTTTTTCTGGTGCGACTCTTTGATGCGACGACCAGGCTATTTGTTTTGTTACGTTTCAGCAAAATTCGATGGACGATATTCTTTCGAGTGTTCAGCCCTTGCGGTCCGAAACCAGTATCACGACCCCGCCAATCAGTGCAAGCGCTCCCAGAATGGGTGGCATTGGGACGCTGTGGTGCTCTTCCTTCGTCGCCTGGATGGGGCCAACGTCCAGAACTTTCTTGTGCGTAGTGTAGGTAAACCCTTGGTACATCAGAGCGAGAACTCCGAGAACGATCAAAATCAGTCCGAGTGGCTTCATTGTTTCAATTCCTCCTGGATGCGCATTGCTGTGGCAAGCAAGACCAGTCACTCGCCACCCCTCCGTCAAAATTCATAACCCGTTTATTCGGCCTTGACTCTTCCGTTCCGAAAACTAGGTCCGGCGAAGCAAATGCCCGACCAAAGTCACTACGAAGAGAATCAAGAAAATGAAGAACAGGATCTTCGCGATGCCAGCCGCCGCGACGGCGACGCCCGTGAAGCCAAGCAGAGCCGCTACCAACGCAACGATGAAAAATGCCAGCGCCCAACGCAACATCACAAACCTCCTGACAGGTGCTGCCTGATTTGACAATCCTTCAAACTTTAAAAAGGGCCCTGAACCGGGCGAACGATGTCACTGCCTGACTTGGGCCACGATTCCCTAATTTTGTACAACTCGTGTATCTCATGCTCCATACGGTATCGACCTTAGTGCTTTTGGAACCATCGTGTAGCGGAAACGGATGACTGAGGCGGTTGCAATACGAACCAGTGAGCTTAAATGCGCGGCAGACCCGTGTTTTCGCGTAAGACTGTTGGCGAAGGGCCGGTGAGCGTTGCGCTCGCGTTACGTGCGATAAACGTCATATTCAGCGCAGGCTCGATCGAGTGGGAAATGTTTTGCCCACGAGTTTTTCGCGGTCGGTGTAAAAATTTCGGCGTGTTATCAGGACGCTGCAAAACGTACTAGGACGTTGCGGCGTCATAAGCTCCTTAGTGTGTGCATCTTCTGCGCCTCCTAAATTCATGTACTGATTGGCGGGCGAGATGCACCTAAGGGAGTGGTGAGTTCTACATAGATTACTGCAACCGCTTTGGACCTTTGCGTCGTCTTACTAAGTGACAGGGTTCAGGCATCCGGTAAGAAGTGCGATACCTCGGCAGCGTCACGCTGCGCACAGCCGATGCCGGTCGGAAATCCAGGAGGTACAAAGATGGAACCCATACGTTTGCTGGTAGCAGATGATCACGAGATTGTCCGTAAAGGCATCCGTTCGCTGCTCGAAGCTCAACCGGGCTGGCAAGTGACCGCGGAAGCGAGTGATGGCCGCGAGGCCGTCGAAAAAGCACGCGACTTGAAGCCCGACGTAACGGTACTCGACATCAGCATGCCGTCACTGAACGGCTTGGAAGCAGCGCGCCAGATGATCAAGAACGATGCGCGCGCGAAAATTCTCATTTTGACGCAGCACGAGTCGGATCCACTGATTCGCGAAGTGCTCGACGCTGGCGCGCGCGGATACGTGCTGAAATCGGACGCCAGCCGCGATCTGATCACGGCCGTGAACGCGGTTCGCAGCAATAAGACGTTTTTCACGGCGAAAGTTGCGCAAATCGTTCTCGACGGCTATCTGGACAAGAAGCCGAAGAAAACGGCGACCAACGAAGAGCGCAAAGAGGACGCTCGCAGCCGCCTGACACCGCGCCAACGCGAAATCGTGCAGCTTTTGGCCGAAGGCAAGAGCAGCAAGGAAGTCGCTGTAGCACTCGGTTTGAGCGTGAAGACGGCCGAAACGCACCGCGCCAACATCATGCGCCGGCTCGATTGTCACTCGATCAGCGAACTCGTCCGCTACGCGGTGAGGAACAACATCATCGAGGCCTGAGCAGCGAATATCTGGGCTCGATACAACTCAATTCTTCAGCGGCGCAGAGATTCTGCGCCGCTTTTGTTTGTGCACAGCACGTATTCGCGCGAAAAGTCAGTACTAAGAATCCGTACAACATGCGTCGCTCTCACCTTGAATGATTCACCCTATTTCACTGTGCATTCCCGAATGTTTTTCTGGATTTGTATCACGAAGTTCGTAGATAGGAGGTTCCATGAATTGGGAGCAAGTTGAAGGAAAGTGGAAGCAAGCCTCAGGCACCGTGAAAGAAAAATGGGGCAAGTTGACCGACGATGACCTCCAACGCATCAGTGGAAAGCGTGATCAACTCATCGGCCGTATTCAGGAGCGCTACGGCATCGCGAAAGAAGAAGCCGAGCGTCAAGTGGACGAGTTCTCTCGAACGTACGGCGCGGATGCCACCGTACCTCATGCAAAGGTCCGGAGCACGAGCAGCTAGTTGAGCCCGGTTTTCGGCTTCGGCTCTAACTATTCGTGCATTACGAGCATTCGTTAGCAAAATTGAGGCGAGTTCGTTGTTCCCGAGACTCGCCTCTTTTTTTGTTCGGCTGACGAGATTCTCTATTTTGAGCCCAGTTCAAACGGATGATCGTAACCAGTCATTTCCAGGTAACCGACTCCGTGAGCATTCGTGTCCGCCATCGTTCCGGTATATGTCACAGATCCCTCCCAGTAGGATGGCGTTAGCGCTCCCGCGCCACTTGTCAATTCCTGCGAAGGAAGCGGCGTCCGTAGCTCCAGTTCGAGGCCAAAAATCTCGGCACGGAAATTTTCCATTGCACCGGATAAGTTGCCTTCGTCACCGGACTGGCCCACGTTTGGCCAACCGGTACGAGAGAGAAATCGGCCGGCCGTAAATGTGTCGCTCGTCCGTGCTGGTCGATGATTGTGCGCCGAGGAAAACGGGTCGATGGAGCCATCTTTGCGGCGAATGCGAAACAGCATGATTTCCGTATTACCGTCGAGTTGAATGCTGAACCAATCCCAACCGATCTGGTCGCTTTCAAGCTGATGCGTGAAGAATTCGTGATCCATCCAAGCCAGCCCGCTGACTTGAAATGATTTTCCGTTCAGCACGATCGTGCCGCTGGTCGCGAGATGCGTCAGCGAGATGTAATGCGACGCGTGCCCCGCGCCATCCGCCTTCTGGCTCACGCCGTTCTCTCCCTGAATCACCGGCGGCTTTTCCGAACGCAGCGCCAGTTGCAATTCAAAGCGCGCATCGGTCGCCCGTAACGATTGCTCGTCGCCCTTCCACTGAATCTGCCAATTCCCATTCCAGATGCGCCCGTCGCTGCTGCTCACTCCCGCGATGCCCGGTCCGGCTCGATTCGTTCGTTCGGTGTGATAAAAACGTCCGCCATCGAGGTCGCTCAGAGCGAGATGGGCGAGATACAGATCACGTACATCCCATGCGCCGTTTTTAGACTTGTCGCGATCCACGCCTTGTCGAAAAAAAGTCAGCTCGAATCCGAACCGCCGCCCATCCGCCGCTTTGACGTTGCCCGTGTAATACCACCACTCCGTCTGATATTCAGGATGATCGAAATGATCGCGACGAAATTCGTAGCGATACCCGGGCAGCGCAACGCTGTATTGCGATTCGCGGGCAGCTTGCGCGCGAAGGCTAGACAGGCTGCGTCGCAAAAAGCAACGCCAGCGCAAGACCGCGATGCGCTACTCCTCATGCACAACCTCGATCGGATTCAACCGAATCGCAACATTCGCGGGATACAGCCCGGCAAGCACCGTCGCGATATATACGAGACTCAGCGCGCCGAGCAGAATCTCCACTGGCCAGTGAAATCGAATCGTCCACCCGAACGACTGCTTGTTGATCACAAAAACCAGAATCAGAGAGAGCGCGAATCCCTGCACCACTCCGGCGAGTGTGGCGAGCAAGCCAATCAGCCCCGCCTCAACCAAAATCAATTTGCGAATCTGCCACGAAGCCGCGCCCAAAAATCGCAGCAGCCCAAGCTCACGCCGCCGATCGATCACCACCGCCAGCAGCGCCCCCGCGACCCCGATCACGGCAACAATGACCGCGACCGCCTCCAGTGCATACGTAATCGCAAATGTCCGATCGAAAATCATCAACGCCTGCGCGCGCAAATCGCGATTCGAGAAAATCATAATCCGGTAATTACCCGCAGCCGCCAGGTCTTCGATTTTTCGCCGCACGTTCGTCAGCGAAGCTCCAGGCGACACATAAATTGCGAGACTCGCCGGCGCCGGATCAGGCAAATATTTCAGCGCCGTCGCCCGATCCATCACCACGGTTCCGCGCTCGCTCGAATAGTCGTAGAAAACATCGACCACGCGAAAATCCGCTTTGGCGCCACCAAGCGACAGCGTGATCGAATCCCCGCGCTTCACATGATGCTTGTTCGAAAATGGCTCGCTGACAACAACCGCATTTGCGCCGCGCATCTCCGCCAGCACGTCTTGCGTCTCGCGGCCCGACATAAAATTTGCCTTGTGATACACCCGCTGCGCGTCGAGCTCCGCCGACGCGAGCCCAGCCGGCATTCCTTCGTAATTGATCTCGTAATCGCGCAACCGATCCACAGTCGCAACTCCCGGCAGCCGCGCAATCTTGTCCGCAAACTCCAGCGTCAGGACCGGATGCCGGTCCGCCGCAGGCACGCCTCCTGCACGCATGTACAAATCGGCTGGCACCTGATCGTTCATCCACAGCAAAACCGTCTCGCGAAAACTCCCGACCATGATCCCGACCGCCGTCATCATCGCAATCGCCGTCGATAGCGCGCCGACCAAAACCGAAGTACGCCGCAGCGATGCCGACAAACTTTGCGATGCAAGTGAAGCCTCGACGCCAAGAATCGCCCCGAGCGCGCGCGTCAACACCCGCATCGTTAGATCGACCACCGCCGGAATCGCCAGCGCCGACGCCGCGATGACCAGGAGCGTCGCGAGATATCCGAATAGCGGTTTGCCCGCCACAGCAGGCGCGCGCGAAGCAAAAAACGCGCCCAGTGCCAACGCAGCAGCGATCGCAACATCACGTAACTTGTGTACGCGCGCCACATATTCGCGCCGTCCCCGCGCCATCGCTTCCACCGGCGCCACCAACGACGCCTCCCGCGCTGGCGCATAAGCCGACGCCACCGCCACTCCGACTCCAACGATCAACGCGAGCACCACAGACTCCGCGCTCAGCGCGATCGCACCCGGCCGGCTACTGACATACAGCGCCTCCACCGTCGCCGACATCAACTTCACCGCCCCGCTCGCCATCAATCTCCCGAGCGGCAATCCAATCAACGCGCCAATCAGTCCCGAGACTCGCAGCTTCGCCAATGAACGCCGCCAAAACCGTCGCGCGATTCGCACCCAACGCGCGCACGATTCCGATCTCCGCGCGCCTCCGCACCACCGAAACCGAAATCGTGTTGTAAATCAGAAACGCGCCGACAACGAGCGCGATGTAGCTGAGCAACTTCAAATTCCAGCGAAACGCCGCAAGCATCTTGCGATTTTCTTCCGTGCCGGTCCCAGCCGCGCGCAATTCCACGCCGTCCGGCAAAATCGCGCCTAGATTTCCGCCAGCGCAACGCCGTGACAACCGCTCTCACCGCCACGAAGCCGCTGTTGCCACTCGCTCGCGCTCGCAACATGCCCCGACCCGCCATCATCTTTCTCTGGCACTTTCACCAGAATGCGATCGACACGCCCGACTCGCCCGACCACCCGCTGCGCCGCAGCCAGATCCATCACAATCGCCGCCGCATTTCCTCCATCATCCGGAAAAACTCCGCGCACAACATAGTCGCGCATCGCGATCGTTCAATCAGCAGCGCGACCCGATCGCCCGCGTGATAGCCAAGGCTCTGCCCAACCCAAACGCTTTCGTCATCGCCAAGATACTTCAGCGTCTCTTCCGGCTTCGCCATCGGAAACGCCGACGCCACATCCGAGTGATTCTGCCCCTCCGCCACAAAATCAAGTCCCAGCAGCGGAATCGTCCGCTTCCCATCGATCGCCGCGTAATCCTCGATTCGCGCCGAAATCCGCAACGAATACGGAAGCTGCGCGAGCTTGCCGACAACGCCCTCCGGCATGCCGCCCGCCGCAACAATTTCGAAATCGTTGTCGCCCGAAAGCGTCTCCATCGAAGAGCGAAACGATCCCGCCGCCGCAAATCCCGCGAGATCGATCGCGAGCACCACTGCGACGCCCAGCGCAATCGCCAGCACCGTCAGCGACGTCCGCACCGGCTCCGCAAACAGTGGCCGCACCATCAACCGGTAAAATAAAAGTAGCCGCGCCACTATCGACGCTCCACGTTCTCGATTTTTCCGTCGCGCAATCGCACGACGACATCCGCCAGCGCCGCCGCCTCAGCGCTATGCGTCGCCATCACCGTCGCAGTGTTTTTCTCGCGAGACAGTCGCCGCAGCAATTCCAGAATCACGTTCCCCGTCGTCGTATCGAGATTCCCCGTCGGCTCATCCGCCAACAACAATTTCGGCGCATGAATCAGCGCCCGCGCAATTCCCACGCGCTGCATCTGCCCGCCCGAAAGCTGATGCGGATAGCGATCGCCCAAGCCTTCCAGCTCCACCCATCGCAATCGCTCGAGCGCCGCCTCCCGAGCATTTGTCTTACCCGCAAGCAACAGCGGCAACTCCACATTCCCCAGCACTGTCAGCGTATGCAGCAACTGAAACGACTGAAAAATAAATCCAACTTTCTCTCTCCGTAGCCTCGTCAACTCGGCATCGCGCAGCGACGACGTCGCCACTCCATCGAGCGACACACTCCCCGACGTCGGAAAATCCATCGCCCCAGCCAAATTCAGCAGCGTCGATTTCCCGCATCCACTGCGTCCAACCAATGCGACAGACTGCCCCGCCTCGACATCGAGCGACACACCCTCCAGCGCCCGTACCGGCTGCCCATCGGTCGAATACTCCTTGCACACATTTTGTAGGGAAAGAATCGGCATAAATAGGAAGGGCGCAGTCACCCTGAGACACAAATCAAAACGTCAAAGGGTTGCCGCGCCCATCTTCTCAATAAGTTGTTACGTTCCCGACAGCAAATCGGATGCGATCGATATCAACGCTCGCGACTTACTTCGCCGCCAGCGCCTTCTCGATCGCCGCCGTCACTTCCGGCGCATCCGGCGTTACCTTCGGCTCAAACCGCGCCACGATCTGCCCATCGCGCCCGACCAAAAACTTCGTGAAGTTCCACTGAATCTCGCCGCCCGTCGAAGGATTCGTCGACTTGTCCGTCAAATATTGATACAGCGGCGTCGTGTCGTCGCCCTTCACCGAAACTTTCGTCGTCATTGGAAACGTCACGTTGTACTTCGACGAGCAGAACGTCTTGATCTCCGCGTTCGTTCCCGGCTCTTGCGCGCCGAAATTGTTCGCCGGGATTCCGACGATCACAAATCCCTTGTCCTTGTACTTCTCGTACGTCGATTCCAGCGCCGTATATTGCGGCGTGAATCCGCAGCGGCTCGCCACGTTCACGAGCATCACCACTTTGCCCTTGTACGTCCCGAGCGACGTCGGCTGCCCATCGATCGAATTCAGCGTGAAATCGTAAATCGATTTTCCGCCCGCGATTACCGCGGCAGCGCAAAACAACAAACCAAACACCAACGGCGCAATCATCTTCATCTTCACTTCCTCCCAGTTAGCTTGCGAGTTCGATCTGCTCCGACACAACTTCGGGCGGCGCATCAATATCAATCGGAGCGAACCCTGCGTGCCCGCAAATACCGATCGCCGGGACGCCGCTGCGTGCCCCCATTCTACGACATTCGCAGGCCTCCGCGCCCCTTACGCCCACGCGTATCCGTGCCCCTCTGCGTCCTCCGCGTCTCCGCGTTGTCTTTTTCTTCTCTTCTTCCCTCTTGCCGCGCGAATTCAACCCATTGAGCCCGCCCACCCGCTGTTATAGACTTCGCCGCGCGCAATTTTCGCATCCCAGCTGTAAGCTGCTCGCGGTCAGGGTCGCAAAAACCGCAGCAGACATAGTCGCCGTTCGCCGTCACGCCGATTTCACGGAGGCTCGATGCTCCTCGCAGCAGCAGGAGTCGCAGTCACGCACCGGACGCTCGCCCCGGTCGATCTCGTCATCATCGGTCTCTACTTCGTACTCGTCTTCGGTATCGGCTTCTATTTCTCGCGCAAAGAGCGCACCTCCGAAGACTACTTCCTCGCCGGTCGCAACATCGGTTGGTTCGCCATCGGCGCTTCCCTCTTCGTTTCCAACATTTCCACCGAGCATTTCATCGGTCTCGCCGGCTCAGGCGCGACCTCCGGACTCGCCGGCGGAAATTTCGAGTGGCAAGCCTCCTGCATCCTCCTGCTCCTCGGCTGGGTCTTCGTTCCCTTCTATCTGCGCTCCAACGTTTTCACCATGCCCGAGTTTCTCGAGCGCCGTTTCAATCGCAACTGCGCCACATATCTCGCCGGAATTTCGATCATCGCGTACATCTTCACCAAAATTTCCGTCCATCTTTACGCCGCCGCGATCGTGCTCGAGCGCGTCGTCGGCTGGAATCAGTGGACCGCCGCGATCATCCTCGTCGTCGCCACCGGCATCTACACGGTCGCCGGCGGACTCGCCGCCGTCATTTACACCGATCTTGTCCAAACGCTGATCCTGCTGGCTGGCGCGATCGCGCTCACGTTCATCGGCCTCGATAAAGTCGGCGGCTTCAGCGCCCTGCGCGCCGCCGTGCCTGCCAGCTACTTCCACATGGTGAAGCCAATCAGCGATCCCGATTTTCCATGGACTGGAATTTTCTTCGGTGCTCCCATCATCGGCATCTGGTACTGGTGTACCGACCAAGTCATCGTCCAGCGTGTGCTCTCCGCAAAAGACGAAGGCCACGCAAAAGCCGGCACGATTTTCGCCGGATTTCTAAAGATACTCCCCGTCTTTCTCCTGGTGATTCCAGGAGTGATTGCGTTCGCCCTCTATCCGCAACTCTTTCACATCGAAAATGGCGCGGTCACGAACGGCGATATCGCATTCCCAACCGCTGTGGTGAATTTGCTTCCCACCGGTTTCGTCGGCCTGATGGTCGCCGCACTGCTCGCCGCCTTGATGGGCGCCATGAGTTCGGTGTTCAACTCCACCTCAACGATGGTCACGCTCGACTTCTACAAAAAGTTCCGCCCGGCGGCGACCGAGAAGCAGCTCGTCACCTTCGGCCGCATCGCCACCGCCGCGATGGTCGTGCTCGGTTTGCTCTGGGTGCCGTTCATTCACCTACTCAGCGCGCAGCTCTGGGTCTACCTGCAAAGCGTGCAGGGTTACATCAGCCCGCCGATCGCCGTCTGCTTTATCTTCGGAATTTTGTGGCCGCGCCTCAACGGAACCGGCGCGATCACGACCTTGCTTGCCGGCTTCGTGATGGGCGCCGGACGCTTCGTCTTCGAAGTGCTCGACAAATCCGCGCACTATACTTCGCCCTTCCTCCGCTGGCTCGTGGACATGAACTTTCTCCACTACAGCATCCTGATGTTCGTCGTCTGCGCTCTGATCTTGATCGTCGTCAGCCTGATGACGCCCGCGCCCGACCGCAGCAAACTCGCCGGCCTTACCTTCGCCACGGTTGACGACAAAATCGAAACCATCGACGTCAAAAAAGTAGACCTGGCCCGAGAAACCCGCACCGAACACAAAATCAACGTCGCACTAACTTACGTCTTGCTAGCCACCTGCCTGATCCTCTGGATCTATTTCCGCTAACCATCATGCACACCAATCTCAACATCCGCAGACCAAGGTCATGTAGGGGCGCAGCCCGCTGCGCCCCAGCTTGCCCGGACGTCAACGCCAGAATTCTTTCTTCGATCCACACGCTAAAATCGAAAGTCTCCCAATCCGACGCGTTCCGAAAATTCTCCGCCGCCGGCCCCGCCTGCGCTACTTCGCAATCTCCGCCTCGGCCCACTCCAACGCATCGCCGAGGTCTACGTCCCCTTCCACCTCTACCGCGTCAACTACGATCTCGGCCGCGAGCACCAATCCCGCCTCTTCGCCATCGATGCCGTCCAAGGCACCCTCGATCTCTTCGAATTCCCCGCCATCCCCAAACAAGACGAACTCGTGCAGATCGAAACAAAAAACGCTCTGCCCGTAAAACTGAGTGACGCCGACAGCCGAAAATCTCCTGCGCGAAAAAGTCCTCCGCATAGTCTTCCAACAAGGCTTCTTCAAATTGCGCGACGCAAATCTCACGATCGAACGCCTCCCGCTCGACTTGCACCTCTCCTACTGGCTCGCCTTCCACGGAAAAGAATCAGCCGCAATTGGCGCGCGCGTTGCCACAAGCACCGTCCGCTGCCGCGTCCTCGACTCCACCCGCAACCGCATCGAAGGCGCCAAAGCCACCGCCCTCTTCGAATCCTGGCTCTCCGCGTAAACATGCAGCATCGCGCCCGCTTTTGTACGGGCGCAGCACTGCTGCGCCCCAGCTTGACCGGGCGTCAGCACCTGCACAGTCTGTTTTGAATTTTTAATTCAGCAGAAAAACCGAAACCGATTCCGCCGGCGCACGAACAACAATTCCACTCCCGCCAACTTCCACTCGCCCATCACCCATCAACTTCTCACTCCCCGCCGCGCCCGCCGCAGGCGTCTCGCTCACCGCCACATGCAATTCCCGCGCGCTCTTCGACAAATTGAACGCCACCAGCACTTTCTCTTCATCCGACTCCCGCAGAAACACAATCCCCGACTCATCCGACAGCAAATCCCACTGCCGCCCTTCACTCAGCGCCGGATGCTCGCGCCGCACCCGTAATAAATTCTGCACAAACGAAAACACCTGCTGCTGCTCCGGCGTACGTCCGCCCTCGACAAACGCATTCTTCGGATCGTCGCGCCATCCGCCCGGAAAATCGTGCCGATTGTCAGGATCGCCGCCACCACTCATTCCAATCTCATCGCCGTAGTAAAGTTGCGGAATCCCGCGCATCGTCAGATTCAATCCAAACGCCAGCTTCAACTTCGCCAAATCCGTACTGCCGCCACAGCCAGCAGGCCCATCCGCTCCCGCAAATCGCGTCGTGTCGTGATTGCCGAAAAACGTGACAAGCTGCTCCGGCCGCACATACAGCGAATCGTGGCGCAACACATCCGCCAATTTCGCCGCTGGAGCATTCCCCGCCAAAACATCGCGCAACGCAAAATACATCGGGTAGTCGAACACCGTCGTCACGCCCGAATCGACGCCGTCGAATCGCCGCTCTCCGCCCGCAAAAAACGAAGTCACGCTCGGATCGGGATGATAAACCTCGCCGATCGTCGTCATCCGCGGGTAAATCTTTTTCAGCGCCGCGTGCCAGCGCGACCAGAAAATCCGCGGCACATACGGAAACGTGTCGATGCGAAATCCATCGAGTCCGGAAGACTCCGCCCACCAAATCGCATTCTGCTGCAGATACGTCGCGACGATCGGATTTTCCGTATTTAAATCCGGCAGCACGCCGAAAAACCATCCGTCAGTCAGATAGCGCCACAAACTCGGCGGCGCGTGAGGATCAGTCATCGCTTCGAACGGATCGTGTCCAAAGGCCTGCTCGCGCGATTCGCCGTAAAATACCGCAGCCGGTGCAATGCCCGAAGCAGGATCGACCGGCATCGACGAATCGATGTGATGCGCGACCGTTCCGTGAAACCAATCGCTCATCGGCGGATTCATCGCCCAAGGATGCTTCGGCCCCACGTGATTCGGCACGATGTCGAACAACACCTTCATCTTTTGCGTGTGCGCCGCGTTGATCAGCTCCTGATAGTCGCGCAGCGTGCCGAGATGCGGATCGACCGCGTATAAATCAACCGCGCCGTAGCCGTGGTAATCCTCGGTCGCGCCGTTCTTCACCACCGGCGTCAGCCAAAGCGTCGTGACACCAAGACTTTTCAAATAATCGAGATGCTCGCGAATGCCGCGCAGATCGCCGCCGTGATACGCGCGCGCCTTCGAGCGATCGTGCGAACCGGCCGCGCCCTCAGGCTCATCGTTGGTCGGATCGCCATTCGCGAAATCGATCCGGCATGATCAGATAAATCACGTCGTCGGGAGTGATCCCCTGAAATCGATGGATCGTTTCCGTTCGCGACAGAAATCGGCAGCTCGAACGAAGCCACTCCGCCATCCGCATTCGTGACGCGGCAAACCAGCGTCCCTGATTTCACATCGGCGCCAAATTTCAAGCCACACAAAGAGATAATTCCCGTTGCCGGCCGCCTGTGTGCGCTCCACAAGCACGCTCGACAAATTGCACTTCACCTCGTTCGCATCCAGCCCGCGCCCCGACACCAGCACCATCACTTCCGGCGTAAGCCCGACCCACCAATTCGGCGGCTCCACCTTCGTTACGACAGGCGATTTGTCCGTCTTCGCGCCGCCTTGTCCTTGAGCGCCACGGACGACACCCGCCATCGGAAAGAGACAAACAAAAACGGAAAGCGTAATGAATCGCAGCGCCCAAATGTGTAGGGGCGCAGCATGCTGCGCCCCTGCTTGCCCGGACGTAAGCCGTTCAGAGTTTTTCACCAGTCACTTCTTCCCGTCGCTAAACACGAGCTTTCCAAAAACTTCCGGCACATGAAACTGCGGCACCGGCGTCTTCGTCGGCTGCCACGAAGCATAAAATCTCGGCTCGCTCGGTCCTTCAACGCGAAAGAAATTCACACGCCACACCTTCGACGGATCAAAATTCCCTGCGACAAGACTTTTCATCGGCAGCGCCAACACCGCGCGCCAAGTCTTTGCCGCTTCGTCGACGCTGGCACGTCGCTTCAATCCGCTCGTCAAATCACGCTTGCCGTGATGGTCGCCGCCATCGAGATTGATGTCGAGATCGATCCAATTCCCATTCGGCGCGACTTCAAATTCCTGATATTTCCGCGGCTGCGAAGGATCGCTCTGCACAAACAATTCGCAAACATCCTTGTCCCACAATTTGTCGCGCCAACCGCGCGAATCCGCATCGTCGTAAACCGTGATGCTCTGAAATTTCGCGCGAAATTCGACGAACAGCGTTTCCGGAGTCCAGAGCAGTCGCACCTGCGTCTCGCGCGTCGCATCGAGATTCGCGCCCTGCCAATCCCAATCGAATTGCGCGCCGGGCACCGTCTCCCAAGCCGCATCCGGCGGAAATCCTTCCGCGTCCATCGAGCCCGTCCATCGAATGGCAGTGATCGTGTCCGTTCTTGGCGGCATTCCCGCGTCGCCGGTCATCATCAAGAAATCTCCCTGGGAGGGCACGACTTCAGTCGTGCCGTAAGCCCGCAGTAACGAGGGGCTTCAGCCCCTGCGGCAGCAGCACATGATCTTGCCACGAATCGCGTTGCACCGAGCAGCCAGTGAGCGTCTCCAGCGCTTGCGGCGGTGACGCGCGAAGTACAGCGACGTTTTGCGCACACTGGCTGCGGCTGCGCGAAAGTGCGCGCTGGGCGCGTGCTAGCATCGAATTTCGGCCCACTCTAGCGTCGAGCCGGCATCGCGCGGCGATTAATTCGGAGGCCTCAATGCCCCAACGGAGCAGCACAACAACCGCCGTCTTCACGGCCAGCGCGCAAGTCGACGCGTCGCGATCCGTCGCAATTTCAGCACGTCAAACTCGCCATCGACAACAACGTGGCGCGCATCACGCTTTCGCGGCCCGATCACAATCTTTTGAACGAAGGAATGCTGCGCGAAATCACCGACGCGATCCTGACCGCGGGCGAAAACGAAACGGCGAAATTGATCGTGATGGATTCGGCGTGCAAGGTTTTTTCGGGCGGAGTGGACATCGGGGAGTACACGTCGCAGCGCGTATTTCAAATGCTGGACGCGTTTCACAGCGTGTTCGGGGCGATGCTGGAGGTGGGCAAGCCGGTGTTGTGCATCGTGAACGGACCGGCGATCGGTGGGGGAACGGAACTGGCGCTATTCGGCGATTTGGTCGTCGCGACGCCGAAGGCGCGATTTGCGCAGCCGGAAATTACGATCGGTGTTTTCCCGCCGCTGGCTTCGACGATTCTTCCGTACCTGGTCGGGCCAAAGATGGCGCTGGAAATTATTTTGACCGGCGAGCCGATCAATGCGGAGCGTGCCCTGGAATTTGGGAATGATCAACCGGTTGGTGCCGGAGGCCGATCTCGAAAAGACCGTTGCTGAATTGACGGCGCGGATTACAGCGCATTCAGGTCCAGTGCTGAGCATGGCGAAGAAGGCGATTCTCGGCGGGATGGGCTTGTCGCTCCGCGATGGGCTGGCGCAGTCGATGGATATTTTTCTCAACCAGCTTTACAAGCTCGAGGATTCGCAGGAAGGTTTGCGCGCGCTGGTCGAAAAGCGGAAGCCGAACTGGAAGAATCGCTGATCGCGTTTTAGCGGATACGGTTTTTAGCGAGTACGGGCGCGTTGACACTCTGCGCTGGTGAACCATACACTTTTTGTTCTGTTTGCCGTTTGGCCGAAACGCGCCGCCAGTTTGCTGTCGCACCGATCAGAGCTTCTTTGCGTAAACGCAATTATTTTCGACGAAATCAGGGGAAATTCGTGCAGCGAAGCTCTTTCGCCCAAAATCTTCGCGTAGCTGGTCGTTTCGCAGTTGCGTTGCTTTTTCTCGCAGCTTTTTCTTTGCGTTTGAGGGCTCAGGAAACACAGACTCCCGCAACTGCGGCCAGTTCGACAGTGCCAACGGCGAACGCGCCGATGCGCGAAGTGACCGACGAAGTCGGCCGCAAAGTTCAGATTCCGGTGACAATTCATCGCGTGGTTTCGCTGGCGCCGAGCATCACGGAAACTCTTTACGCGCTCGGATTGCAGGATCGTTTAGTCGCCGACAGCGACTATTGCGACTATCCGCCGGAAGCGAAGCAGAAACCGCACGTCGGCGGAACGATCACCCCGAGCATCGAAACGATCGCGTCGCTGCATCCAGATGTGGTGCTCGTAACCAAGGGGATCAACCGGCTCGAAACGGTGAATTCGCTCGCATCGCTTGGGATTCCTTCGTACTCGACCGATGCGCATTCCGTGGCCGAGATACTTACGTCAACGCAGCAACTCGCGGCGTTGTTAGGCGACGCGCAGGCAGGCGATGAGCTCGCGACGCAAGTTGCGACGGGAACTTTTGGAGACGCGGCAGCGCGTGGCGCCGTATCCGCCGCGGCCGCGTTCTATATGTGGTGTGGCCGCAGCCGCTGATTTCGATCGGGCAGGACACGTTTATCGCGGACGCGCTGCGCTATTCGGGCGCGACGTCGATCATCAATGAGCCGCAGTCGTGGCCGCAGATCAGCCTGGAAGAAGTGGCGCGATTGCAGCCGGAGTTTCTCGTTTTCTCGGGATCGCACATGGCGTCGGCATCGGTCAACATCGATGCGCTGGCGGAATCGCCTGGATGGCGAATTTTGAATGCGGTGCGCGAGAAGCGATATGCGAACACATCGGACGCGATCGAGCGCACTTCGCCGCGCATCGTTTCGGCGATCGCCGATCTCGCGCGGCAATTTCATCCCGAAGCATTTGAAAGATGCGACGCACGAATCTGAAAAACTTGAGACGCGGACGGTCCCGATGATTCCCACTCAAGACACGCCGATCGACGGGCAGATCAAGCCGCGACCGCAGGCGCAACTCGATGTCGTCGATATTGCGGAGTGTGCATGCGCCCGCTGACGTTTACGCGACTCATCGTCAATTGCTTTTATCTTGCGGTGGTTTTGTTTGTGGTGATGGTGATCGCGCTGAAGCTGGGCGCGGTGCCGGTTTCGCTTTACGGTCTGGCTGCCGATCTCTTGCAGGTTTTGTTTCACCGGACGAGCGCGCTTTCCAGCAATTACGACATGATCGTGATCGACATTCGCTTGCCGCGGATTTTGCTGGGCATCGTTGTCGGCGCGTCGTTGTCAGTTGCGGGTACGGCGTTTCAGGCGCTGCTGCGGAATCCGCTGGCCGATCCGTACATACTTGGCGCTTCGAGCGGCGCGTCGCTTGGCGCGATTCTGACTTTGATCGTGCAGCCTTACATCGCGCTCCCGCTGGCGATTGCGGTTGTTTTCACGCCAATCGGTGCGTTTGTCGGTGCGGCCGCGGTCATCGCCGCGGTCTATTTCCTCGGGCGACGCGACGGGCAACTGGACAGCAACACGCTGCTGCTTTCGGGCATCGTATCGGGGTCATTTCTGTCGGCGATCATCATGTTTTTGATATCGACGCTGGCGGGCCGCGGCGATTTGCGTGGCATCCTGTTTTGGTTGATGGGCGACCTTTCGACGGCAATTCCTCCGACGCTGCGCTGGATGCTGGGCGCGGGATTTTTGCTGGCGAGCGGCGTGATTTATTCGACGGCTTCGGATTTGAACCTGATGCTGAACGGCGAGAAAGAAGCGATGCATCTTGGCGTCGATGTGCCGCGCGTGAGGATCGTGGTTTACATCGCTGCGTCGCTGTTGACGGGGCTCGCTGTTTCGGTGAGCGGCGCGATCGGCTACGTCGGGCTGCTTGTGCCGCATGTGATGCGGCTGATTTTTGGATCCGATCATCGCATTTTGATTCCGACGTCGGCGTTTGGCGGAGCGATCGCGGTGGTGCTGGCGGACACGCTGGCGCGCACGATTGTGGCTCCCAGCGAATTGCCTGTCGGCGCGATGACGGCGCTGGCGGGCGCGCCGTTGTTCATTTATTTGCTGCGGCGGAAGTTCGCATGAGCCCCCGCGCGCACAACATTCGATAAATCGCGATGCCTTCTCCCTCCATGCAGCCTGCCAATCCGCGCTCGCAAGAAGTTCGATTGAGCGTCGAGCAAGTGAGCTACGCGTACTCGCCGAATCCGAATCAGGCGCCGATTTTTACGCTGGAAGCGAGCAGCTTTCAGGCGCGTGCCGGCGAGATCGTCGCGATCCTTGGGCCCAACGCGAGCGGAAAATCGACGCTACTGAAATTGATCGCCGGGTCGCAGCCGCCTCTTTCGGGGCGCGTGTTGCTGAACGGCGAGACGACGCATTCGCTGGCGCCGCGCGTGCGCGCGCAACGGATTGCGATGGTGCAGCAGGAGAGTCCGCTGCTGTTTCCGACGCGGGCGTGGGAATTTGTGCTGCAAGGGCGGCACGCGTACGGCGGTTCGCTGCAATTTGAGAGCGCGAATGACATGACGATCGCGCGGAATTCGCTGTCGCAGGTTACGGCGGCGCATTTGGCGGATCGGTGGATGGATCAGGTTTCGGGCGGCGAGAAGCAGCGCATCGTGTTGGCGCGGGCGCTGGCGCAGCAGCCGGTATTGTTGCTGCTGGATGAGCCGACGCTGCATCTTGATATTGGCGCGCAGGTTGGGCTGCTGGACACACTGCGAAAATTAGCGAACGAGAGTCGGTACACCGTGGTGATCGTGACGCACGAGCTGAATCTGGCGGCGCAGTATGCGGATACGATCGTGTTGCTGCACAAGGGCAAGAGTTTGCGCGTTGGGCCGCCGTCGGCGGTGTATTCGCGCGAGTTGCTGGAGCAGGTGTTTCAGACGCCGTTGTCGGTGGAGATGGAGTCGTCGGGGCGGCCGCGGGTTACGATTTTGCCGACGAGTTGAGTGATTTTGAGGTTCCTTCCTACGAAGTCAGTTCCATTTTGAATTTTGGGTGGGCTGTGTACCCCACACCCCCGTGTTTTTCCAAAGAGTGCGGAAGCTGTTTATCTACTGCGACTTACAAGACTACAGAAAACGGGAGTGTGCAAGCTGTTGCAACGAAGCAGCTTAGAGCGTTGCGTAGTTCGAAAATTTGTTGGTTGTTTTTGGATTTGCAGAAGCGGAACGTCGTTGACTCGCGAGGACGGAGTTTTCTACGCGCGCAGGATAGCAGAGATTGTTGTTCGAAGAGATCGATATTCGGGGAGTGGTTGAATTTTGCGGGTGAATGGTTGGAAGTCGGGGTTGAGATGTCGATTTGGATTTCGAATGACGGTAAGAAGCAAAAAAAGATGCGACGTCGCTCTGATCGAAGAGAGATTCCTCTACTGCGCGAGCCGACGCGCCCACAGGAAGTGAGCGTGAAGAAAAAGCGTCGGCTCGCTCCGGTCGGAATGACACGCGCGCTTACTCAGGCGATGCGTTCATGTGACACGTAGTGAGTTGAGTTTTGCGCCAGGATCCCTCCACTGCGCAGCCCGACACGTTCGCTCGGAAGCGAACGTGAAGAAAAGACGTCGGGATGCTTCGGTCGGGATGACACGCTTATTAGTTTTGGTGCGGGGATGGATCGATTGCGATGGGGCTGATGCTGAGATCCTTCGCTTCGCTCAGGATGACAACGTAATTGGGATGGTGCATCGCGTGACACTAGGTGATTGAAATTATTTTGAGGTGGCGGCGGTGAGGGTTTCGGCGGCGTGGTTTTTGACGCGGACGGAGTCCCAGATTTGGGCGATGCGGCCGTCGGGGTCGATGAGGAAGGTGCTGCGGACGATCCCTTTGAAGGAGCGGCCCATAAATTTTTTCATGCGCCATTGGCCGTAGGACTCGATCATTTTGTGGTCGGGGTCGCTGAGGAGGGGGAAGTTTAGTTTTTGTTTTGTTTTGAAATTGACGAGGGCTTTGACGGGGTCGGCGCTGACGCCGAGGACGACGATGTCGGCTTTGTTGAATTTGGGGCGGAGGTCGCGGAAGTCGCAGGCTTCGATGGTGCAGCCGGGGGTGCTGGCTTTTGGGTAGAAGTAGAGGACGACTTGTTTGCCTTTGAAGTCGGAGAGGGAGATGGGCTTTCCGTCGTCGGCGGTGAGGGTGAAGTCGGGGGCTTTGTCGCCGGGTTTTAGGGTGGGCATGGGTTGGGTGCCTGTCGTTGAGATTGGGTGGTGCGGTTTACAGCTGAGATCCTTCGGCTATCCTCGTCGGATAGCCTCAGGATGACAAGTTATTTTAATTTTGCCAAAAAAACTTTGTCGGCACCGTTGAACTAGCGACAAGAAAAACGGATCGAGATGAATGTTGACGCTCGGGCAAGTTGGGGCGCAGCGGTGCTGCGCCCGTACATGAGAGGCTTCGCGATCGATTGAGGTCGTGTTGACGCCGGGCGGGGCGAGCCCCGCCCCTACAACGGCAACAGCAGATCGCGACTTGCGGTCGGATCGTCGCTATTCGGAGAGGAGTTTGCGGACGATGTCGTTGACGGTTTGGGGATTGCCTTGGCCTTTGGTGGCTTTCATGACTTGGCCGACGAAGAATTTGAAGACGCCTTCGTTGCCAGAGCGGAATTTGGCGAGGTTGTCGGGGTTTTTGGCGATGACTTCACGGGCGGCGGACTCGATGGCGCCGGTGTCGCTGATTTGGGCGAGGCCTTCGGCGGCTACAATTTCGGAGGCGGAGCGGCCGGAATCGAACATCGTAGCGAAAACTTTTTTGCCGATGGAGCCGCTGATCTGGCCGGATTCGACGAGCTTTAGCAAATCGGCGAGAGCGGCGGGGGCTACGGGGCTGTCTTCGATTTCCTTGCCGCCGTCGTTGAGGCGTCGCAGCAGTTCGGTCTGAATCCAGTTGGCGGCGTTTTTGCCCGTGGCGCCGGCTTTTACCATTGCTTCGAAATAATCGGCGCGGGCTTGCGTGGTGGCGAGGACTTCGGCGTCGTAGGGGGTGATGCCGAAGGCGCTGACGAAACGGGTGCGTTTGGCTTCGGGGAGTTCGGGGATGGTGCGGCGAATTTCTTCGCGCCAGGCTTCGCTTACGTGGACCGGAAGCAAGTCTGGTTCGGGAAAATATCGATAGTCGTGGGCTTTTTCTTTGGAGCGCATCGAGACGGTGAGGGACTCGCGCTCGTTCCAGAGGCGCGTCTCTTGCGGAACGCGGGCGCCGCCTTCAATCACGCCGATCTGGCGCTCGATTTCGTATTCGATCGCTTTTTGCACGAAGCGGAAGGAATTGAGATTTTTGATTTCGACCTTCGTGCCGAACTGTTCGGCGCCGCGTGGGCGGACGCTGACGTTGGCGTCGCAGCGGAGCGAGCCTTCTTCCATGTTGCAGTCGCTGATGGCGGCGTAGAGCAGGATCTGGCGGAGCGCGGTGAGGTAGGCGTAGGCCTCTTCGGGCGTGCGCATGTCGGGCTCGCTCACAATTTCGGCGAGTGGGGAGCCGCAGCGGTTGTAGTCGATGTAGGCCTTGGTGGCCGACTGCGCAAAACCTTCATGGAGATTTTTGGCGGCGTCTTCTTCGACGTGGAGGCGCGTGATGCCGATGCATTTTTTTGCGCCGGAGATTTCGATTTCGACGAAGCCCGCGGTGGCGAGCGGGAGTTCGAACTGAGAGATTTGGTAGCCCTTGGGGAGATCGGGGTAGAAATAATTTTTACGGGCGAAGCGGGAGTGTTCGTGAACGGTGCAGTTGAGAGCGAGCGAGGCACGGGAGGCGAGTTCGATGACGCGCTTGTTAAGGACGGGCAGGGTGCCGGGGAGTCCGAGGCAGACGGGGCAGGTGTTGGAGTTGGGAGCGTCGCCGAAGCGGGTGGAGCAGGGGCAAAAGATTTTGGTTTTGGTGAGGAGTTGGGCGTGAACTTCGAGGCCGATGACGGGCTCGTATTTGGCGAGGATTTCGGGAGAGAGGGTCATTTCTGTCGCGGTTTTTGGCATTGGAGTTGGAGCGGAATTATAGCATCGGCGCGTGAGGTTTCAGATTGGCGGGTTAACGGTGGGCGGGTAGTCTCCTCGTTTCGTAGTCGCGAGGGTTGGTAGCCAGGATCCCTCCACTGCGTGAGCCGACGCGTTCGCAGGAGCGAACGCGAAAGAAAAGGCGTCGGCTCACTTCGGTCCCGACTGACACGCCTAGATAGACGGCGCGACTTTTAGAGATGGAAGGTAAGGTCGTCGGAGGTTGAGGAAGAAGGTTCGATGAAGAGGTTGTCGATGAGGCGGGTTTTGCCGATGGTGGCGGCGAGGAGGATGTAGGTGGGCTTCGAGATACGGGTGATGGGGTCGAAGGTGTCGGCGTCTACTATTTCGGCGTAGTCGAGGGAGGCGAGGGGTTCGGCGGCGAAGATTTTTTGGATGGTGGATTGGAGTTGCAGAGTGTCGCGGGTGCCGGAGGCGAGTTCGTCGCGGGCGGCGGTGAGGGCGCGGTTCAGGACCAGGGCGGACTTGCGTTCGTCGGGGGTCAGGTAGACGTTGCGGGAAGAGAGGGCGAGGCCGTCGGGTTCGCGGACGATGGGGCAGATTACGATCTCGACGTCGAGGTTCAGGTCGCGGACCATTTGGGAAATGATGCGGACTTGCTGGGCGTCTTTGCGGCCGAAGTAGGCGTAGGTGGGTTGGACGATTTCGAACAACTTCAGGACGACGGTGGCGACTCCGCGGAAATGGCCGGGGCGGGAACGGCCTTCGAGGCGATCACTGAGGTTTTCCACGTTCACGTAGGTGCGGAAATTTGGTGGGTAAATGTCGGCGGGTTGCGGGGCGAAAATGGCGTCGACGCCCGCGGAGGCGATTTTTTGGGCGTCGGATTCGAAGGTGCGGGGGTATTTGGCGAGATCTTCTTTGGGGCCGAATTGGGTGGGGTTGACGAAGATCGAGGTGACGACTTGGGTGCACTCGCGCTTCGCGCGTTCGACGAGGGACATGTGGCCGGCGTGGAGGGCACCCATGGTGGGGACGAGGCCGACGATTTTATTTTCGGCGCGGGCGAGGCGGGCGGTTTCTTTCATCCAGGATACGGTTCGGATTGTTTCCATTGGGGAGAGTTTACCGGAAATTTTATTTGTAGAGCGATTGCACTGATCAAGAAAAAGAATCGACCACAGAGTACGCAGAGTTCACAGAGCTAAGCACGTTTGATCTTGCGGACATGGGGCGCAGGAGTCCTGCGCCCGTACAACATCTTGCCAGGATCAAAAATTTAGGCGGAGGCGGCTGAGGCGCGTTCACGGTAGAAGTGCATGAGGTCGGTGAGGACGGGTTGAGCGCCGAGTTGGCGGAGCATGGTGGTGATCTGGCCGCGATGATAGGTGCCGTGATTTACGACGTGTTGGAGGGACTGCCAGAGCGGATTGGAGTAGACGCCGAACTTCATTGTCTTGTATTCGACGACGCGGTCGATGTCTGGCTGCGTGAGGTTGCTGACGAAATTGAGGAGATCGGCGGCGATGGGATTCCACTTTGCCTGGAGCGAGGCGATGTCGGTGATTTGAGAGAGATCGGGGAAGGCGGATGGGGATTCGCCGTGGAAGCGCTGGAGCCAGATGGTTTCGGCACCGTAGAGGTGAGCGAGCGTGTCGCGGACGGAGGAGAAGCTGTTGCCGAGGGGTTTGGTGAATTGTTCGGGGGTTAGGGTGGAGGCGGCTTGGAGGGCGCGTTTGTTGGCCCAGTCGTTGTAGGTGAAGAGGAGATGGAGTTCGTTGGGGGTCATTGGTTTTTTCCTTTCGCGTTTTGAGTTCAGGAAAGAAAGAACGGACTCGAAATTTCATATCGTGCGGACATGGGGCGCAGGAGTCCTGCGCCCCTACACGATCGCCATGAGGATTTCATTTTGCGTGGCGGATGCATCGCGGCGTGGCGTGCGTGCTCGCGCTTAGCAGGCGATGTGGATGGGTTTGCGGCGCTTGAGGGATTCGCCGGAGTGGTAGGACTCGGCGTCGGATGGGAACGAGCCAGCGCGGACGTCGTCGCAGTAATTGCGGACGGCGGTTGAGATGACTTCGCCGACGTTGGCGTATTGGCGCGCGAATTTGGGGGGCGCGTTGAGGGTGAGGCCGAGGAGGTCGTGGGCGACGAGGATCTGGCCGTCGCAGTCGGGGCCGGCGCCGATGCCGATGGTGGGGATTGTCAGCTCGCGGGTGATTTGGGCGGCGAGTTCACGGGGGACGGCTTCGAGGACGACGGCGAAAGCGCCAGCGGCTTCGACGGCGTGCGCGTCGCGGAGGAGCTGTTCGGCGGCGTCGGCGGTCTTGCCCTGGACGCGATAGCCACCCATCGCGTTGACGGACTGAGGGCGTGAGGCCGACGTGGCCCATAACGGGAATTTCGGATTCGGTAAGGCGCGCGATGAGCTCAAGGCGGCGCTCGCCGCCTTCGACCTTTACGGCTTCGGCGCCGGCTTCCTTGATGATGCGGACGGCGTTGCGAAGGGCTTCGGAGATGTCGGCGTGATAGGTGCCGAAGGGCATGTCGGCGACGACGAGGGCGTGTTTGGTGCCGCGGCGGACGGCGCGGGTGTGGTGGATCATTTCGTCGAGCGTGACTGGGAGGGTGTTGTCGTAGCCGAGGACGACCATGCCGAGGGAGTCGCCGACGAGGAGGACGTCAACACCGGCTTGGTCGGCTAGGCGCGAGGTCGGGTAGTCGTACGCGGTGAGGCAGACGATTTTTTGAGATGCGGGATCGGACTTGCGATTGAGGAGAGCGGGGACGGTAATTTTGCCGTCGCCCTGGGTGGGGTGAATGCTCATTGTGGCCTCCGGTGCCATTCCCTTTTTACAGCGGGATATAGCCCTGATCCAACGACACCATTATATCACGGATGGGCAGATTGGTGTGGTGTGCGGCGAATGGTCAGGGTTGCAGAGCGGTTTTGTGTTTGGGTTGGTAGAGGCCGATTTCGGCGCCGCTGGGGAGGCGGAGTTTGGTGATGGAGCCCCAGCGGGCTTCTTCGATGGGGGAGAATGTGCGCGCCCTTTTTTGTGAGGGCGGCGATTTCGGATTTGAGGTCGTCGCACATGAGGTAGAGCTCGTGTTTGGGAGCTGTTCGGCGGGATGGATGGCGGCTTCGGCTGGCGGGAGGGCGAAGATGAGCCAGCCGTGGCCGGCATCGACGTGGTGGAAGCCGAGGGTGTCGCGGAGGAAAGCGCGGTCGGCTTCGGCGTTGGTGGAGTAGAGGACGGTGTGGGTGCCGGTGATCATGCGGGCTCCTTCATTTGCGTGGCTGATGGACGCGGATTGTAACTCAGCGTTCCGAGTCAACGTGATGACTTCGGAGCTTGGGAGCGGCCTTTCCATTGGGCACCGCGGTTGGTCCAGTAGCGCGTGGCGGAGAGGAATGTGGCGGCGGCGTAGAACAGCGGCGGCAAGCGGGAGGGTGGCGGACCAGTGGGTGGAGATGCGGTAGAAGCGGACGGTCGGCAGGAATAAGAGGGACATGAGGAGCCAGGTGGAGAGCGCGATGAGGCGCGTGGGGGTGTCGTGTGAGAAGAGTAGGGCGATGGGGGCGAGGTAGGTGATGGCGAGGCCGAGGAGTGTGCCGATGAGGAGGAGAGTTGAGTAGCGGAGTTGAGTAAAGGCGGTGCGGGCGATCATGTCGCGGATTTCGGCGAAAGTGGTGTAGGCGCGAAGGCTGTGGCTTTTGCGGGTGAGGCCCATCCAGATTTTTGGCGGCGTTGCGTTTGCGCTCGGCGCGCGAATGTTTGACGGCGCGGGCGAGGGCGCAGTCGTCGATGACTTCGTTGCGGATGGAGGCGAGGCCGCCGATGCGGTCGAGCACGGTGCGGCGGAGGAGGATGCAGCCGCCGGCGGCTCCGGCTGCGCGGGATTCTGGATCGGCGATTTTCTTGGGCGGGTAGAGCATGAGGAAGAAGAAGAGGAATGGGGGGATGAGGAATTTTTCGGGGAGGGTTTCGGCGCGGAGGAGGACCATCAGGGAGGTTAGGTCGAGATTGTTTTTTTCGGCGCGGGCGACGAGGCGGGTGAGGGTGTCGGGGGCGTGGACGATGTCGGCGTCGGTGAACCAGAAGTAGGTGGGGCCGGAGGCCCCAGGGGCTAAAGCCCCGTTTACGACATCGAATTGCGGCACGGCTAAAGCCGTGCCCTCCCGGGCGGCAAAGTCGGATGGTGGCCACGTTGGGTGCACGCTTTTTTGCGTCGCGTAGCTTAAGCCGGCGTTTAGAGCGGAGAGTTTGCCGGTCCAACCGGGTTGGAGTTGCGGGGCGGAGAGAATCGTCACGTCGATGGTCGCGTTTTGAGTCGAGTGATCTTGCTGCGCGGCTTGCGAGGCGAGTTTGGCGGTGGCGTCTTCGCTGTGGTCGTCAACGACTATGATTGAAAATTTGCCGGGATAATTTTGTTGCGCGAGTGAGGCGATTGTCTGGGCGATCGTTTCGGCTTCGTTGCGTGCGGGGATGATCGCGGTGACGGCGGGCCAGTTGGATCGAGCGGGGTGAATCGAATCGTCATCGTCGAAGGGATGCAAGTTCCAGAAATTTCCGTGCGCGAGTAAAAGATAGAGCCAGATGATGAGTGAAATTAGCGCGACGAAGAATAGGGCTGAGGGCACGAGGTATTTTGCAATAGCAGGCAGTGTTTGAGCGAGCGGGCGCAGTCTCAACGAAGCGGCTCGAACGTTAGTGAGCCCTGACCGAAGAGAAGATTCCATCCTCAAGAATCGAGGGTGGGGCACGCGCGCGACATCACACACTTACTTAAGGGGCTGAAGCCCTTTGCCTTTTGATCGGCTGATGTCGCGCCTGAAGGCGCGACCCACAAATCAAAATCGCTACGTTCTGCGCGGTCGCGCTGGTAGTATGCCGCGCGATGGTTGGGTATGGGCGGGGATGGGGCTGGGCGCGATTATTTTCGGTGGCAGGAAACGATCTCAAACAGCAGTCGCGACGGCGCGCGGATTCGAGGAGAAATAATAATGCGGGCGAGACTTTCTTGGCGACTGCGTGTGAATTGGTCAGAGGTGTTTCGAGTGGGTGTGTTGTTGTGTGCCGTGATGGGCGCGGCGCAGTTCGCAGCGCTGAAGATCGCGGCGGGGCAAACGCCGCAAGCGTCGAGTGGCGGCACTGAGCCGGAGCAGGCGGGGCCTTATGGGTCGATGGTGATTCGGGATGTGACGGTGATTGATGGGTCGGGGGCACCGGCGTTTGGGCCGGCGGATGTGTTTGTGAAGGGCAACCGGATTGTGCGGGTGGTGGCTTCGGATGCGATTTCGCGAGAGGAAGCGAAGGCGGAAGCGGCGCACGAGGCGAAGCCGGCGGCGCCGGATCGCGTGATCGATGGGAAGGGGATGTATTTAACGCCGGGACTGATCGATGCGCATGCGCACATCAATGAGACGAAGGATGTACCGGCGGAATACATCTACAAACTTTATCTGGGACACGGCGTGACGACGGTGCGGACGTTCAACGTGGGGAACGGTTCGCCGAAGGAAATGGTGGAGGTGAAGAAGAAAATTGCGGCGAATCAGATTGTGGCGCCGCGAATGTATGTGTATCCGTTCTGGAAGGAGTCGGATCCGCGATCGAGCACGGTGGAAGGCGCGAACCAGATTGTGGACGAGTGGCATGGCTTGGGCGTGGACGGGATCAAGATTTTGGGGAAGCCGGGATTGTGGCCGGATATTTTTCAGGCGATCACGTCGCGCGCGCGAAAATGGAACATGGGGGTGGCGGTACACATCGGGCAGGACGGCGTTTATCCGATGAATGCGGTGCGCGTGGCGGCGGATGGGGCTTCGACGATCGAACATCATTATGGATATGCGGAGTCGTCGTTTGAAACGCACAACGTGCAGATTTTGCCGCCGGGATACAACTATTCGAGCGAGCCGGATCGATTTTTGGAGACGGGGCGGGTGTGGCTGCAATCCGACTGGGCGAAGCTGCACGGCGAGGTGATCGATTCCCTGCTGAATTCGATGCACAAGACGGGCTTCATCATGGTGCCGACGTTTGGCATTTACGAGGCGAATCGCGACGTGGAGCGCGCGATGACGTTGCCGTGGCACGCGACGTACACGCTTGCCGGTGGTGATGGATTCGTTTTTTCCGAATCCGGCGCATCACGCTTCATATTTTTATGAGTGGACTTCGAACAAGGAAGCGGATTGGGCGCAGGCGTACCGGATCTGGATGGAGTTTGTGAACGATTACAAGAATCGCGGCGGAGTGGTGGCGGTCGGGTCGGACACGGGATTTTTGTTTGAGATCTGGGGATTCGGGACGATTCGTGAATTGGAGTTGCTGGAGGAGGCGGGATTCACGCCACTCGAAGCGATTCACGCGGCGACGGAGAATGGCGCGAAGGTGGTGAAGAATCCGGAGCTAGGGCTGATTCGGCCGGGGTATTTGGCGGACATGGTTTTGCTGACGGAGAATCCGCTGGCGGATGTGAAGGTGTTTTACGGAACCGGGGTGGCGCGGGCGGGGGCGGATCGGAAGTTGGTGCAGGAGAAGTGCGTGAAGTACACGATTCGCGATGGAGTGGTATTTGATTCGCAGGCGTTGCTGAAAGATGTGAGGGAGATGGTGGAGAAGGCGAAGGGGGCGAAGTAAGTTTGCAGCCGAAGTTGTCGGCTGCGTGGAAAAAGCTTTAACTCACGAGATTGTGCGGACATGGGGCGCAGCAGTGCTGCGCCCGTACACGATCGCGATATCCGACTAGGCAAGGTCTTCGGGTTTGATGGGCAGGCGGCGGATGCGCTTGCCTGTGGCGGAGAAGATGGCGTTGCAGACGGCGGGGGCGATGACCGGCAGACCGGGTTCGCCGATGCCG
The DNA here is from genome assembly GCA_963850795.1 of uncultured Acidobacteriota bacterium. Taxonomy (GTDB): domain Bacteria; phylum Acidobacteriota; class Terriglobia; order Acidiferrales; family UBA7541; genus Acidiferrum. The sequence goes on from CAWKNS010000043.1 coordinate 36,460, forward strand.
GTGGGCTCTTCGGTGCTCTGCACGACGTGGACTTCAATTTTGGGAGTCTCGTTCATGCGCGGCATCTGGTAATCGTTGAAGTTGGATTGTTCGACGCGGCCTTTGTTGATGGTGATCGCGTCTTTCATGAAGGCGGAGACGCCGTAGATGGCGGCGCCTTCGACCTGCGCCTTGATGCCGTTGGGATTTACGGGGCGGCCGCAATCGACGGCATAAACGATGCGCTGGACTTTGAGCTTGCCGTCTTTCAGTGAGATCTCGGCAACACCTGCCGTGTAAGAGTCGAAGGAAAAATATCCGGCGATACCGCGATAAACGCCCGGCGGCAGCGGCTTGCCCCATTCCGCTTTTTCAGCGACGAGTTTGAGCACGGCTTTTTGACGCGCGGTGTCGAGCGGCTTCCCTTCTTTCGGATCGTTGAAATCGGGGATCTTGCGATCGTCGCCGATGGTGCGCATGCGAAATTCGTAAGGGTCGGCGCCGGCTGCGGCGGCGAGTTCGTCGATGAAGCTTTCGACAACGAAGCCACTACTGGAGTGTTCGACGGAGCGCCACCATGCGCGCGGGACGCCGGATTTTCCGAGCGTGTATTCGATGCGATAGTTTTTGGTGGCGTACGGGATGAACGCGGCGGTGGCGAATTCGCTGGCCTCGGGCTTTTCGAGGCCGTTCTTCTCCCACATCGCGGCGATCGACGTGGACGTCTGGAAATGCTTCCAGGCTACGAGATTTCCCTGCGCATCGACCGCGCCCTGCATGTGGTGGTACGACGCGGGCCGGTAAAAATCGTGCTGCATGTCGTCTTCGCGTGTCCAGAGCACCATGACGGGCTTGTCACCGATGGCTTTGGCAACCTGCGCGGCCTCCATGACGAAATCGCCTTGATAGCGGCGGCCGAATCCTCCGCCCATCAGCGTGGTGTGGACGATGACTTTTTCTTTCGGGAGCTTTGAAACGGCGACGATGGTGTCTTGCGCCCACTGCGGCGCTTGCGTCGGCACCCAAGCTTCAGCGCTGTCGGGACCGATGCGAACAGTGCAATTCATCGGTTCCATGCAGGCATGCGCGGCGAACGGGAGTTCGTAGACGATATCGACTTTTTTTCCGGCGGGCGCGGCTGCGATCGCGGCGTTGGCGTCGCCGTCGTTGCGGACGACTTTGGCGGGTTTGGAGGCGTTGTCGATAAATTGCTGGCGCAACGAGGCGGAGGATTCGGCGGCGTGGGGGCCTTCATCCCAAGTGATGTCGAGCGCGCGGCGGCCCTGCATGGCGGCCCAGGAATTGTCGGCGAGCACGACGATACCGCCGGCGCTGAACGACGTGCTTTCGGGAACGGGTTCGATGGAGATCACGTCGCGAACGCCGGGGACGGCTTTGGCTTTCGTGGCGTCAAATTTCGCAGGCTTGCCGCCGAAGACGGGACAACGGGCGATGACGGCGTAAGTGAGATTGGCGGGACGCGAGTCGATGCCGAATTTGGCGGTGCCGGTGGATTTGGCGCGGGCTTCGAAACGATTGCGGTCGCGGCCGACAATGGTGAAGTCGTTGGAGTTTTTCAGCGGAACGGTGTTGAGATTCGGGACGGGGAGAGTGGCCGCGACGGAGACGAGTTCGCCGTAGGTCAGATATTGATTGCGGGCGCCGTGGAGAATGCCGCCGTCTTTCGGTTTGCACGTGTTGCGATTGACGTTCCAATGTTGCGCGGCGGCGTTGATGAGCATTTCGCGCGCGGCTGCGCCAGCCTGGCGCAGCGGGAGCCATGAGGCGGCGATGCTGCCGCTGCCACCGGTGCCGTGATCGTAGATGGCGGGGTCAGTCGGAGCTTGTTCGATCTTGACCTTGTCCCATTCCAGATAGAGTTCTTCGGCGAGGATCATGGGGAGCGCGGTCATGATGCCCTGGCCCATTTCGGATTTGCCGAGGATGAGCGTGACTTGATTGTCGGGCGTGATGCGGACCCATGCGTTGAAGGGATTTACGGTCTTCTTTTCTTGATCGACGGCGCTGGCGTCGGCCGCTGACGGGTGGAGATGGAAGCCGATGACGAGGGCGGCGCCGGCGGAGGCGGTGGTTTTCAGGAAGGCGCGGCGATTAACGAGAGTTGCGGTAGCCATGGAGAGTACCTCTATTCGGATTGGGAAATTGACAGTCGAGGTTGAAAGAAAAAACGCCGGCGAGAGCCGGCGCTACCTACGCTTTGCCGGATTGCAGGTCGGCGGCGCGATGGATGGCTTTGCGGATGCGCTGGTAGGTGCCGCAGCGGCAGATGTTGCCGCTCATGAAGTCGTCGATGTCGGCGTCGGTCGGATTGGGATTTTTTTGTGAGCAATGCGACAGCGGACATGATTTGTCCAGACTGGCAGTAGCCGCACTGCGGAACGTCTTCCGCGATCCAGGCTTGCTGGACGGGATGTAAACCTTCGGCGGAGATTCCTTCAATGGTGGTCACTTTCTTTCCAGCGACGCTGCCGATTTGCGTGATGCAGGAGCGCGTCGCTTCTCCATTGATGTGGACCGTGCAGGCGCCGCAGAGCGCCATGCCGCAGCCGAACTTTGTGCCAGTCATGTTGAGCGTGTCGCGCAAAACCCAGAGCAGCGGCATCTCGGGGCTGACGTCAACCGTTTGGGCTTTTCCGTTGAGTGTGAAGCTGATGGCCATGAAACCCTCCTCGGCGAGAACGCTATCGTACAACAGGTTGGGGTGGGTGAAAATCACCGAAATACCGTCGATGCGAGGTTTTTACAAGTGACTTTGAAGGGCCGACGCGCGCACCTATGTTTGGGCGGCAAGGTTACAGCTGAGATCCTTCGTTTCGCTCAGGATGACAACTTTTTTCGTCGCGGCCTCCACGGGATTGAGCGATCTAAGCTGGGGCGAGAGTTTTGGGGCGGTCGGTTTCGACGCCGCGCCAGCCGACGGGGCGGCCGCTGATGGCTTCTTTCACCGAACGGAATAAGACGACGTACATCAATTGGCGATAGTAGAAGCGCTGGAGAAGAACTGGGATGAGGAGAGTCCAATCCTCGTTCGGCTCCAAGAGAAATGCGATCGCGCAGGTCAGAACGTCGATGATCAGGAAGCCGAGGAAGAAGAGGACAGAGCGCTCGACGTCGGCGGTTGTCCAAATTTGTGGAAGGTGCGCGACTTTTTGGCCGAGCGCCCAAAGCACGAGCGAGCCGAAGAACATCAGGTCGATCACAGGCGAAATCAACGGCAGAAAAAGTTGAAAGACGAAAATGTTGGGCAGCGCGACCCAGCCGAGCGTGCCGTATTTCGGACGGAAGAGCGTGTCGCTGTGCTTCCAGAACGCTTGCAGCGTGCCAAAGGTCCAGCGGAAACGCTGGCGGATGAGTTGGCCTGCGGTTTCGGGCGCTTCGGTCCAGGCGATGGATTCTTCGTCGTAACCGATGCGCCAGCCGAGGCGGCGAATCGCGATGGTGAGGTCGGCGTCTTCGGCGACGGTGTCTGCGGTGATGCCGCCGGCTGCAGCGATCGCTTCCTTGCGCCAGGCGCCGAGCGCGCCGGGAACGACCGTGATGCAATTCAGCAGATCGAACGCGCGCTTCTCCATATTCTGGCTGGTGATGTATTCGAGCGCTTGCCAGCGTGTGAGCCAGCGTGAACGGTTGCCGACTTTCACGTTGCCGGCGACGGCACCAAGTTTGGGATCGGAGAAATGACGGACGAGTTTGCTGATCGCGTCGGGTTCGATTTCGGTGTCGGCGTCGATGGTGACGACGATTTCGGTCGTCGCTTCGGACATAGCATGAGTGAGCGCAGCCGATTTGCCGCGGTTGACCTGATGAATGATGCGAACGCGCGGCTCGGTGCCGAAGTTCGTGTCGAGGATTTCGCCGGTTTTATCGGTTGAGCCGTCATCTACTACGATGATGTGCAGATCGGGATAGTCGGATGCGAGAACCGATGTGACCGTTTGCGCGATGACGGATTCTTCGTTGTGCGCAGGAACGAGAACGGTGACGGCGGGCGGCGGCACGGGCATCGAGACGTGGTCGGGGCGGAGCTTTTCGATGAACGCGAGAAGCCCGATGATCAGCGCGCGACCGCTGACGAGCACGATGCCGATGATAAAGATCGTCGCGATGCCGGCGCGCAGCCAACGATACATACCGAAGATGAACCCGTCGGCGCGAGCCTGCCAGCGCTCCATTGAGCCGAGCGGCATCATCACTTCGGCGCGGGTCTTGCCGATCAAATCGGAAACCGAAACGAAGTCATATCCCTGCATGCGCAGCGCGTCGATGATTTTCGGCAGCGCCTTCACAGTGTTGGCGCGCTCACCCCCGCCGTCGTGGAAGAGCACGATGTTGCCATCTTCGGCCTGGCGCATGATGTTGTCGATGATTTCCTGCTCGGGAATCTGGCCGCCTCCAGGAAGCTGCTGCCAGTCGTGGGCGTCGATTTTCTGGCCGACGATGAGGTAGCCCATGTCTTGCGCGATGGGCAGCTGCGCGACTTCTTCGGCGTATTCGGGCTGATGATCGATGCCGTACGGCGGGCGGAACAGAATTGATTTCACGCCGATGGTGCTTTCGATCAGGCGCTGCGTGAGGTTGAGCTCCCAGCGGATTTGGGTTTTCGTGATCTCGTCGAAATTCGGATGGGTGTAGGTGTGATTGCCGATTTCGTGGCCGTCGGTGTATTCGCGCTTGAGGATTTCGGGATTTTCGCTGGCTTGCGAGCCGATGATGAAAAATGCTGCGGGGACTTTTTTCTGTTTCAGGATGTTGAGGATTTGCGGCGTCCAGCGCGGGTCGGGGCCGTCGTCGAACGTTAGCGCGAGCTTTTTCTTGGCGGCGCCGATCTGATCGATGTCGTAGGAAAGCGGGATCGCGTCGTAGTTTTCGTCGGTGAAAAGATCGGTGGCAGCGTCGTAGGTAAACGTGCGCTTGCCGCGCTTTGGCGTATCGGCGAAACGCCAGACGTCGCCGTTGCCTTCGAGGATCAGGTCGGGGCCGGGCGGGATGTCTTCGAGTTGCGCGCGCATCGCATCGTCGGGCGCGTCGCATCCCAGATGCGCCAGATCGAAGTGTCGGAGTGGCCGAGGCGGAACAGCATCGTGCCTTGCACGCCGAGGCGCTCGCTGGCGCGCAGCTGGTTGTAGCCGGTGACGGCGTCGAGCATCCACACCTGGTGCTCGTGATTGTTTTCGTCCACGTAGGAGTAGCGCGGATTGAGCGAATCGCTGTCGAAATCGATGTCGGTTTCGGACTCGAACGCGTGGAGGAGCGCTTCCTGGACGCTAAATTCGGTGGCGGAGGCCCACTTCTTGTCGTCTTTACGCGGCCAGTCGTAGGCGAAGTTTGCGACGCCGACGACGATTTTCTGCGCGGGAACTTCTTTCATTACCTGATGGAGATTTTCGACGAACCAATCCTGCGCGGCGATCGGACCCGGGGGAGACGAAACCCAGTGCTGATCGAAGTTTAGCAGGACGATCGCATCGCACTCTTTACCGAAGAATTTGTAGTCGTAGGCGTCGTCGCGCGCAGGAAGTTCGACCATGAGTTTGAGGCCGACGGAGTGGAGCGCCGAGCCGAGCTCGGAGACGAATTCGCGGAACTCGGATTGAGACTTATCGGGGATCGACTCGAAATCGACGACGATGCCGGATTGGTGCGACTCGACGGCGTATTCGACGATATTGCGCACGAGGCCGTGGCGCGCTTCCTGATTCGAGAGCATTTGCGCCATTTCGTTGACGCGCCAGACTTGGCCATCGTAGTTGTTGAGCAGGCCCATGATCGGAATTTCAACGTTGGCCGATTTCATCCAGCGATGGAGCTTGTCGTCTTTGAGGAGGGAGATCGCTTCTTCGGGCGACGCTTTCACCGTTTGGTAGCGCTCGTAATCGACGATGGTGAGAGCGCCGTCGGACGTGACGGCGTGGAGCTGCTCGGGAATGAGGACGTCGATATCTTTATAGTGGCGCTTGAGCGATGCGAGGCTGTTGGAATCCCAACTGACGTAATACGCAGCGCGCAGTGGATCGTAGCTCGCCGGAACGTTGCCGATATTTTCAACGCGGCGATGACGGCCTTCGCGGCCGGGAACGACTTTGGGTCCAGTTTTGAGCTTGAGCGCTTTGTAAATCGGCCGCGTGTCGGGGATCAGACCTGCGGGAAGCTCGACGCTCGCCGCGATATTGACGAAAAAATACGCGAGCAGCGCGGTCAGCAGGACGCCGGAAATTTCCATGATACGGCGCGTGCGACGCCAACGGACGCGCTCTGCGTCGTAAAAAATTGGACCGCGTTCCTTCATTCAACCTTTCACAATTGCGTTACGGCTGGGCACCTGAGCGCCGGCAGTGGAGTCCTTCTGCCTGATTGCGTCTGCTCTATTGTAAGATGCGGCTCATTGATGAAGCGAATTTTCTGGAGCTCGGGTGTCGCGCTCGTAGCGGGATTGTGCCTTCGCTTGTTCTTCATTTTGCGGTTTCCGGCGAGTTCCGGGGATACCGTTCTATACGAACAAATGGCGAGCAATTGGCTGCTGCATCACGTCTACGCGATGGATGTGGGCGGAGTTGTGACGCCGGTGGATTTGCGGATGCCGGGATATCCGATTTTTTTGGCGATTGTTTATGCGATTACAGGTCGGATGGGCGATGCCGCACATTTTGCGCTGATGATTGCGCAGGTTTTTGTGGATCTAGTTTCGTGTGTATTGATCGCTACGCTGGCGGCGATTCTGGCGTTGATGGTGAGCGAGCAGGCGCCGGCGCGGCGGATTTTTGTGGCGGGGATATGGCTTGGCGGCGCTTTGTCCTTTTACGGCGAACTACACGGCGGTGACGCTGACGGAAGTGTTCGCGATTTTTTTTACGGCGGCGGCGCTATTGCCGCTGTGTTTGCTGGTGGGCCGGCCGCGGAATAACGGATGGCTGTTTCTAAAGCGCGCGTGGACTCGCGCGAATAATTATCGCTATCTTGCGGCGTCGGCAGCACTTCTGGTTGGGATTTGCACGCTGTTTCGGCCGGAGTCGCCGCTGCTGCTGATCGCAGCTTGGGTCGTGCTTGCGGTGGTTTTGTTTACGCAGCACGAGGCGAAGCGGTGGATTTTTACCGTTGCCGGAATGGGATTGATCTGCGCAATTCCGTTGATGCCATGGACGGTGCGCAACGCGGTCACGCTGCATGAGTTTCAACCGCTCGCGCCAAAGTATTCGAATCTGCCGGGCGAGCTGATTCCGTACGGCTTCATGAGTTGGGAGAAGACGTGGCTGTATCGCTTTCGCGACGTTTATCTCGTGCCTTGGAAGCTGAATGATGAAGCGATTCGTGTCGAAGACATTCCCTCGTATGCATTTGACACAGATGAAGAGCGCGAGCGTGTTGCGTCAATTCTCGAGCCGTACAACAACGATTTGACGCTGACTGCGGATGAAGACGCAGCGTTCGGGAAAGTGGCACGCGAGCGAACGGTGCGGCATCCTTTGCGCACGTATGTTTGGCTGCCAATTGCGCGGGCGGTGGTGATGTGGTTTACGCCGCGGATTGAGCTGATTCCGGTGTCGGGAACGGTGTTTCCACTCGTGCAGTCATGGCAGGACGACAAAGTCGATCAATCGGTGACGGTCGGATTTTTTCTACTGAACATCGCGTATATCGCGCTTGCGATTGTTGGCGCGGTTCGATTGTGGCGACGGAGCGCGGCAGTTCGTCCCGCGCTCGGGATGATGATTTTATTTGTGGTGTTGCGTACGGCGTTCCTCACAACGATTGAAACGCCGGAGCCGCGCTATGTCTTGGTTTGCTTCCCGATCGTCTCGCACTGCCGCGCAAATTACTATCGGCCGTCGACGAAGTCTAGGCTTCCGATGCAGCTCGCGACCAACACAGGCGTGTCGAAATAAGCTTTCACTGGCCTGCGATCTCATCGAGTCGCTCTTCTCGAAGATCGTCGACGAGATCGGCCTGTCGAACCGAGCGAGGAACCTCGCCGACATAAACCAACAACCCATCGCGGAGCACAATGGCAGGACTCTGCGTCAACGGACGAAGCACGAATGATGAGGTGCCTTCTTCGATTTCCAGTGTCGAGCCTTCGTGCAAACGATACCGATCACGAAGTGGCTTGGGGACGACGATTCTGCCGGCGGCGTCGATTGTGACCTTCATACCATTTATTTTACCACATACCATTTTATTTGGCAATTACAGTAAAGTATTTTTTTCAATACATTACAGACACTCCGAGCTAACCGTCGAGGGCTCAGGGTGGATTGTTACACGGTGGACCTGCGGGAATTGCTCTTTGACGCGGTCTTCTAGGGCGGCTGTCACGTCATGGACTGTTGTGATCGGCAGGTCGCTCTTCATGGTGCAGTGACATGAAGCCAAGATCCGATGTTCGACCTGGCGGACGCGAACGTCGTGGCAATTCACCAGTTCGTCGTATTCAGCGGTCAGTGAATTGAGGAACGCCTCGATGTTGCGCGAAAGCTGCTTCATTTCGCCGACGCCGGCGTCGGGCGTAGCGATGTGACGGCCGAGCGGCTCGATGTGAATGTTGACGTCGACGGGGCCGCCGCGCAGGTCGCGAATGCCGTCTTCGAGCTCGGTCGCTTTGCGATGCGCGTCGCGCAGGCTGAGATTTTCGTCGACTTCGAGATGCAGCTCGACGAAGAGCGTGCCTTGCTGCTGAATGCGCGCTCAGATCGTGGATCGCGAGGCCCATGCGTTGAGCGACGGCGCGGATGGCTTCGAAGAGATGCTCGCCTTTGGGAGCGCGCGGCTCGGGATGGACCATCACATCGGCAGGCACAATTTCGCCGATGCGTTTCTCGATCGCGTCGGTGAGTTCGTGGACCTGCTCGAGGCTCGCGGTGCGCGGAACGCTCACCGTAGCATCGACGAAGTGGCGATTCCCTGCCCGGCGCACGCGGACGCGAACAACATCGAGCACGCCGTCCATGCGTGAGACAGCGCGCGCGATTTCTTGCTGCAAGCCCTGCGGCGCAGTATCGAGAAGCGCCTCGATCGTGCGTTTGCCGAGTTGTGAGCCAACCCACAGGATCACGCCTGCAACACCCAGACCGGCCAGCGCGTCGGCGTAGACGAGCCAAGGTATGTTCCAGGTTTCTCCCGCCCACACGAGTCCGATGCCGGCGATGACGACCATCGTGCTCCAAACATCGGTCGAGAAATGGAGCGCATCAGCCTCGAGCGCTTCGCTTGGATATTTCTTGACGACGCCCGCCAGTGCTTTGGCGCGCGTCATATCGATGATGAGCGCGAAAGCGAGCACGATGATCGCAGTGATGCTGGGTTCGATGTGTACCGAGCGGAAGAAGAGCCGTTCGAACGCTTCGAAAATGATGTAGAGGGCGGTGATGAGGAGAAGCGCGGTTTCAACGAACGCCGAAAAATTTTCGAATTTGCCGTGGCCGTAGGGATGGCGCTCATCGGCAGGCTGATCGGAGACGCGGACGGAGAGGAAGGTGATCACCGCGGCGACCAGATCGAGTCCGGAATGCAGCGCTTCGGACAAAACGCCCAAGCTGCCGGTGCGCAGGACAAGAAACGCCTTGAGTGAAACCAGCACGATCGCAGAGCCAACGCTCAGCAGCGCCGCTTGCTTCTTCTCGCGCACTTCGCCGGAAAGCTGGTCACTCATAGTCGAAGCCTAGACTACCTCAAGTGGTCGCTTTTCGCGGTTGTCAGCGTGTTATTCTTCGCGGCCATGAAGCCTTTTCGTCTGCCTGGATTTGCGCTGGTCTTGATGTTTGCGATTTGGCCGACTTCGGCCTCCGCGAAGGTGACGCACGTTGAGATTACGTCGCGCACCGACGTGCTCAACGGCCAATCGTTCGGCGACGCCGGTCCGTACGAACGCATCACCGGCCGCGTATACATCACGCTGAAGGTTTTGGATCTGCACAATCGCCGTATCGTGGATCTCGCGAACGCCGTTAATCTCAAATATGAACAAGCCCAGTTGGCGCGTGATGTTTTTGAAAACTATCCGATCGTAGAGTTCTCCGCGGATTTCGTCGCGATTCAGCCGAAGGATCCGACGAAAGGCAATGGTTCGATGATCCTCGAAAGCCCGAATCGGGGGCACTCTGCGATCTTGCGCATCGTTGATGGCGGTGACTGGAATGCGGAGCGCGATGCCGGCGATGCTTGGCTACTACGCAAAGGATTTACATTTGTCAGTCTCGGCTGGCAGTGGGATGCCGCTGATGGATTGAAGCTTTACGCGCCGATTGCGAAAGACCACGGAAAGACGATCACCGGCCTGCTGCGCGGCGATTTGATGCTGTCGAAGGCGATGTACGAAATTCCGCTTGGTCACTTCACCGACGGAAGAATTGGCGGGACCGAATATCCCGTTGCGAGTCCGGACGATCCGAAAAATGTTCTCACGGTGCGGGATTGGCGCGAAGCGCCGCGCACGACGATTCCGCGGGAGCAGTGGCAATTCGCGCGGACCGTCGATGGCAAATTACAGCCGAGCAATCGCCACATCCATCTGAACGGCGGCTTTCAGCCCGGCAAGCTATACGAATACGTCTACGCCGTAACGGATCCAGTCGTTGCCGGCGGCGGCTTCGCGATGTTCCGCGATTTCGCGTCGTACGCAAAACATGATCCGAAAGCGATCACGCCGGCGCAGCGCGTCTATGGCGAGGGCATTTCGCAGAATGGGCGCTTTCTGCGCGATCTTCTTTACCAGGACTTCAACGCTGATGAACAAAATCGCATGGCGCTGGACGGAGTTCTGGCTCACGTCGCCGGTGCGGGTCGCGGCAGCTTCAATTATCGGTTCGCACAGCCCTCGCGTGACGCACAGCCAACCTCATCGGTATTCTTTCCCACCGACATCTTCCCTTTCACCGATTGGCCCGAGACCGATCCGACTGATCCAATCAACGGCGAAACCGGAGGACTGCTGGACCGCGCCGAAAATCCAAATGTCGTGCCGAAAATTTTCTATTCGAATACGTCTTACGAATACTGGGGACGCGCCGGCGCTTTGATCCACGTCACGCCAGACGGACTTCACGACGCTGAAATCTATCCAAATGTCCGCATTTATCACTTCACCGGCTTGCAGCACTTCAGCGGATCTTTTCCGCCGGCGAAAGGTACGGGCGATCTCAAGGGCCAGCAACCGGAATCTTCGTTACCCGTGCGCTATTTCTGGCGCGCGATGATCGTCAACATGGATGCTTGGGTGCGAAACGGCACGGCGCCGCCCGAGAGCAGCTACCCCAAAATTGCCGACGGCACGCTGATCCCGTTCGAAAAGTACAATCCACCTGCGATTTCCGGACTGCACAGACCGCACGAAGCGACCGCCGCATATCGCATCGATTTCGGCGCCAATTGGCGTCGTGACGGAATTCTCAGCATGCAGCCGCCGAAGGTTGGGGAGAGGTTCCCAGTGCTGGTGCCTGCGATCGATGCCGACGGGAATGAACGCGACGGTGTTCGCTTGCCCGAAATCAGCGTTCCGCTGGCGAGCTATCTGAGTTGGAATCTGCGCGATCCATCGATCGGAGCGCCAGGCGAACGAGTCGCGTTCGAATTGTCATTCGTGCCGTTTCCGAAAACCGAAGCCGAACGCCAGCGCAATCGAGAGATCCGCGCAGATCGATCGCCGATCGCTACGAAGACCACGAAGACTATCTCGCACGGTTTACAAACGCGCTGGACAAGCTGATTCAACAACGTTGGATTTTGCCGGAAGACCGCACTGCCATGTTGGAGCGCGGCGAACAAGAATGGGGTCTCGCGACGGCGAGATAACTGAAAGGATTATGTAGAGGCTGCCGAGCCGGACCCGGCAGAAACACCGCGCGGAATGAATCGCAAGGCGACAGAATTCATGCAATAGCGTAAGCCGGTCGGCTCAGGCCCGTCCGTAAACACATGCCCGAGATGCGAATCGCACAATTTGCATTTCACTTCGCGGCGCACCATTCCGAGTGAAATATCTTTGTGCTCGTAGACGTTCTCGTCCGCAATCGGCTTCCAGAAACTCGGCCAGCCGGTCCCCGAATCGAATTTCGCGGATGAATCGAACAACGCGTTGTCGCAGCAGATGCAGCGATACAATCCCGCCGAATGCTGCTTATCGAGCTCGCCGCTGAAGGCCCACTCCGTGCCAGCCCGCCGCGTAACGTCGTAGCTCAAGGGCGTGAGCTGCTTCTTCCATTCCTGCTTTGTCTTGCGCACGCGAGGCTGAGAGGCAGGACCGATGCGTTCGCCCGCATCGGTAAATCGAATCACGGTAACCGGCGATGGATCATCCGGAGTCGGCGTAGGCTCATCGTCGCCAAACGCTGAACTCAACACCCGTTGCACGCCGAACAGCAGCCCTAACCCGCCCAGCGTCGCACCGCCGAAAATCAGTCCTCTTCGCGATATGTCTCTCATAATTGGTACCAACAATGCATCAGCTCAGAACCCGCTACCTAAGCCTGCCGTCCCTCAATCTACGACAACCCAGTGCTATTGGATGCCTCCTCATTCGCAGAGATTCATCCCCCGTCATTGACGCTTAGCGACCGATACCTGCCCAAGCGTTCAGTCATGCCGCTCTGGAATATGGTTCTTAAAGAGGCACTTGCCCTCGACTTATACCCTCGATAATTTGATATCCAGGTCGGCGGAGAAAGATCGATGACCAAGCGTACGATAGTCGCGGCAGTTCTTTGTCTGTTCGCAGCCGGCAACAGCCAGGCCCAGGCACCGCCCACATCCCCAGGTTCGACAGCGGTGTGGAACGCGCTCGTGGCCGGAACTCCCGATCCTTCGCAGATCGCCCGCACCGAGAACGTCGATATCGTGCGCGACAAAGCGCGCATCACTCTCATCGACGGCACGCTCCAGTTGATTCAGCCTGCCAATGGCCGAGTCTATGGCGCAGCCTTTCGTGGCAATGGCCGCATACAAATCGAAATACCCAACAGCATCGAAGGGCAACAACTCCGTCTCCTGGCCAAACTCGACAAGATCGATCTCGCCTTCACTGAGGCGACGTTCACCTTCAGCGACGATTTCGTGGCAGAAGTATCCAAACAGGTGAAATGGCGCCCCGAAGGTACTGCGCTCGGCGATCTCTACGAGAAACGTCAACGAGAGCGCGAAAACCTGGGCGAATCCAGCGTACCGCGACTCTTCCAGAGCGTTTTGTCGGAAGATCGCGCCAGAACCGCGTTTTTTCTTGCCGATTTGAAGACGAAAGACAAGGGTTGGGTAGAAATTCGCCGAGACGCTTTGCTGCCCGAAGATTTTTCCGTCGGACATTGGTCGGACACGTTTCGCGGCATGCATTTCGACATGTGGATGAGTTTCCCAACGGGCGCAATCGCTACAGCGACTGCGTGGCAGGACCCTCAAGCCAAAGAAGATTTCGCGATTCGCTCGAACACGCTGAATGTAACCGTAACTTCAGGCGCCGAACTGCACGCGACATCCACAATTGAGATCGATCCCAGATTCTCCGGCCAGCGCGTTTTGCTGTTCGATCTGGATTCGAATTTGCGCGTCGAGTCGATCAAAGACGCTCAGGGAAACTCGATCAATTACACACAGTCGCGGGAAGACAAAGACCGGCGGATATCGTATGGCGACTATCTCGCCGTCATTTTGCCGTCACCTCTAAAGCAAGGCACGCCGGTATCGCTGACTTTCACTTATGGTGGAAAGCGCGCCATCCGGAAAGCTGGCGATGGGAATTATTTTTGCGAGAGCTCTGGCTGGTATCCGGATCGCCCCAACAGTTTTTCGACTCGCACGAATTTCGATCTGACGTTCCACAGTCCCAAGAACACTCTGCTGGTGGCCACCGGCGGAAAAACGAGCGAGACAGTCGACGGCAATACGCGCATTACGACATGGAAGAGCGAAATCCCGCTCGCGGTCGCCGGGTTTGCGTATGGGGATTACAAAGTCTCCAGCGAGAAAGCCGACAACGTCGGAGTCGACGTCTACGCCAATCGCCAGCCAGACGACGTCATGCAAATGATGCAGCGCTATTTCGATTCCGGCCGCGCCATGGCAGCGGTTGGCGTGCTCACTCCCACCGCAATGGCAAAGACAATGGGAGTCGAAATGAGCAACATGATTCGCTTGTTTGACTCCTTCTACGGACCGTACCCATATTCGCATCTCGCCGTGACCAGCATGCCGATCAGCTATTCCTATGGGCAAGGCTGGCCGGGACTGATTTATCTGTGGTCCGCGTCTTTTCTCGACGTCACCCAACGCCACGCGATCGGTCTCCAGGACCCGATCGAAATCACTGACTTCTTTCGCGCTCACGAAACTTCCCATCAGTGGTGGGGACATCGCGTCGGATGGAAGAGCTATCACGACCAGTGGCTGTCGGAGGGCTTCGCTGAATTCTCCGGCAATCTCTACGTCGAATATCGTGAGAACGAAAAGGAATACCTGGCGAGATGGCGCAAGGAAAAAGAACTCCTGAAGACGAAGGATACATTCGGTCACGAGATTGATTCGCTCGGCCCTATCTGGATGGGCCAGCGAATCCATTCATCGCAAACGGATGCGGCTTCGTACCAGGATCTGATTTATTCCAAAGGCGGATTTGTCCTGCAGATGCTGCGCATGCAGATGAACAACCCGCGTGAAGCCGATCCGGATCGTGCGTTCAAGGAAATGATGCAGGACTATTGCAAAACGTTCGACAACAAGCCAGCTTCAACCGAAGACTTCAAGTCCATCGTCGAGCGACACATGACGCACGCCATGGATCTCGACGGCAACAAGAAAATGGATTGGTTCTTCAATCAGTACGTCTACGGGACGGGCATCCCGCAATACAATTTTCGCGCGACCGCCCAAGCCACGCCGGACGGCAAGACTCACATTACGGGACAACTCGTTCGAAGCGGTGTGCCGGAAGGCTGGAAGGACGACGTCCCCATCTACGCGCATGTGGGAGACAAAGTGATTCGAATGGGGTCGCTCGCTGCCACACACTCGACCGAGCCCCTCGACGCGGTGGTCCCAGCCAAGATCGATCGCGTCACGATCAACGAGCACGAAGATCTGCTCGCCGACGTCCACCAATAAATTGGCGCCACAAACAACGTGGCGCCAGCTTGAAATGCATCCTTTGCTGCTTCGCTCTCTTACTTGGCGTTCAGTGGCGGAGCCGGGAGCAGCGGCAACCGCTTCGGTTCGCCGCGTGCCCCGCGAACCTCGAGCTCTTCAAATAGTAGCGACGGAGCGACCATCGATGCCGGCAGCCCGGCATTCCCACTCGCCGCGCCAAACGCGCCGAGCGCCGTACCTGAGAAGCCCGCAATCTGGCTCTGCATGTAGTTGTAAACGAAGTTGTCGTTGCCGATTCCCGCAAGATTCCGCAACGAACGAGTATTCACACCAACAATGCGCGCACCGCGAATCACTTCTTCGCGTCCGTCTTCGGGATAGATCTTGTAAACGAGCAGCGGCAACCGATCGCCCGTTCCCGCGCCCCCGCCATAGCTCGCCAGCATTTCCGAGAAATCCTCCTGATGCAGCAAGCTCAGCGACGGATTGTCCATCTCTCGCACGATGATGCAGTAAGCGAGCTTTTCCGCCTTGCACTCGTCCAGAAATTTCTTCTTCAGATCCGCCGCAGACATCGTCTCGGTCGCATTGAAGAACAAATTGCTCATCGTCGGCTTCGCATCCGCCAACAACGCCGACCGCCCGTGCCCGTTCGATTGATTCGAATCGTTGCCTGGCCGCCGCGACATCAGCATCTCTTTCAGCGTGCCGTTCTCAACGACGTCAACCTTCTCTGCTTTCACGCCTTCATCGTCCACCGAATACCCGCCGATGAGCGGCGTGCCTTTGTAATCTTTCGCGCTCGGATCATCGACCAGACTTACGCTCGTCGGCAAAACGCGCGCGCCGATGCGTCCCGTCCAATCGCTTTTGCCGCCCAGATTTCCGAGCATCTGCTCGAAGATTGGCTGAAACGAAATCGGTGGCCGAGCGCCGTTGATCGCCGGCCCAAAAATCTGCGCCAGTAGCGGAGCTGCTGCTCGCGCTTCGAACAGCACCGGGCCGGTGTAATCCTGCGCAATCGAACCCGCGCGCAGCTGCATCAACTCGCTGCCCGTCACGTTCAGTCCCTTACGCACCGCATCAACGGTCGGCAAATCCGCCGGCTTCTGCGCGTACGTCGCGTAGAGATGATTCAGCGGCATCCCGTCTTTCGCGAGCGTGTTCATGCCAGACTCAATCGCCGCAAACGTGCGATTCGTCCGGATTTCCGTGCCTTCGCTCGTCATCAAATATTCGGTCGCGTACACGAGGTAGTACGTCACGCGCGATTCGTAAATCTCCGGAAACTGCCGCAGCGTCGCCGAAGCCTGCCGCGCTTCTTCATCCCAATTGCGCCCGGTCCAGTCCGGCGTCACCAGCGGTTCGATAATCTTCACCGGCTGCGCCTTCGAAAAATCGTCGATGTCCGACTGCCGCGCCAGGCTGCTCAAATACGCCTGCTTGCGCGAATACGTCTCCACCGCTTCTTTGAAGGCCTGATCCGTCGCGATCCACAAATCCTGGCGCAGCGAATCGTAGTCGCGGTCGATGCCGACCGAGCCGGTCGAGCCAATGAATCCGCGGAATCCTTCTTCGCCGATAAAATTTGAACTATCGAGCTTGTAATTTCCGACGCGCGCCTCGACATCCATGAAGCGCTGACGCGTGCGCTGGCTGCTCAACAGCGTGCCGAACTGCGCCGTGATCTCCTTGAACTCCAGATCGAGCAGCCGGTATTCGATGTAGTACGGCTTCACCGGCTCGTTGGTGCCGGGAATTTTCAGCTCGAGCCGCGTTTTCGAGCGCGCCATTTCATCGCGCATCGCGCGCAGCGTTTGATCTTTGTCCTGTGCAGCTTGAGCCTGCGGAGCAGATGCCGGCTTCCGCGGCGCGCACCGGCGCAACCCAACTCGTCGCACTCAGCGCAGCAGCAACCATCGCAACACCGACCCACATCCCGCGCCGCTTCACTGTGCACCTCCCGACTTCGCCGCATCTTGCGCAGGCGAGGGCAGAATCGGCGGCCGATCCGTCGAAGTCTCTTTCTTCTGCACTTCCAACTCGCTTGTCAGAATCGCCGGCGCTGCGGCCGAGACCGGCACAGAACCCGACTCCGCTCCGCAGTAGCCGTTGAAAACTTCCTGCTTGTCGCCGGTCGCCACAATTTTCGTCAGCGAAGCCAGCGGCGTGCCCACGATATCGACGCCGCGTACCAACTCATCCGGCCGCCCGTCGGCAAACACTTTGTAAACAACCAGCGGCTGTACCTGAAACGCCTGCGGCTGCCCGCGCCCGGTAAACGTAAATCCACCAGCGATGTCGTCGATCAGCAGCCCGTACGGCTTCTGCTGCTGCTTGATCAATTCGATCAGCTTCGCGCGCAGTTGCGCGTCGGTCAGCGTTTTGCTGCTCTCAACGATCAGATTTCCCTGCCGCGAGACTGGCGAAGCGCCAAGCTGCCGCCGCCCGTGTCCGTTCGAATGCGGAAATCCAACCAACGGCGACCGCGACATCTCAAAATTTTTCAGCACGCCGTGATCGACCATCAACACACGATGCGCCTTCACGCCCTCGTCGTCATATTCATAAAATCCGAGCAAATCTTCCTGGCCCAACTTCGGCATCGTCGGATCGTCGATGATCGTCAGAAAGTCCGGCAAAATCTGCTGATCGACCTTCTTCGCGAACGTCTGCCCTTCCGACGAATCCTTCTGCCGGTGTCCTTCCGCGCGATGACCAAACACTTCGTGGAAGAAAACCGCCGTCGCGCGTCCAGTTAGCAACGCCGGTGTCACCGACGGCTCATTCAACGGCGCCGCAACCAATCCTTCCAACTCCTTGCGCAGCGTCGCGCCCGCCGCCAGCACCGCCTTGTCGTCCGGCGCATCCGACGGTTTCACCCAATCAAAATTGTAATAGCGCTCCAGGTCCATTCCATCCGGCGCCTTACCCTGAATGAAAAGTTCAAGCCGGTAGCGAATCTGGCCGTACTGCAACTGCGTGCCTTCGCTCGTGATCTGATATGCGTTCTGCGCTTGCGCGGTAAAAGTCACGATCGAATTGATCACCGCCGGCGACGATCGAAATTCCTTCGTGTACGCGCGGACTTTCGCTTCCCACGGTGTGCGATCGACCTTGATCGAAACTTCGGGACCGATGTCGGTGTGCGGCTGCTCGTGCGTGAAGTCCGGCGCTGCGCCCTCCGCCGTCTCGACTTTCACTTCTTTGCCCGTCTTGATCTTGATCAGCGCTTCCGCCGCCGACCGATATTGCTTATCCGTCTCGAGCCAAATCGACCGCCGCAATACTTCCGTATCGTTATCGATCGGCGCCGGCGTACCCGGGCCGCCGCGCTGCTCCTGCCGCGTGCCCACTTTGTGCGTGTTGTCGAGGTCGTAGCTGCCTGTGCGCACCGAAACTTCCAGCCATCGATTGCGATTTTCATCGCTCGATAGCAGCGCGCCGTTCGAACCCGACACATTCACTCGCTGAGTATCCGTCACCGTATATCCGAGGTAATACGCCGGTGGGTCCTGCGCGTTCAACACTTTGAACGAGCGATCGAGTTCTTCCTGCATCGCTGCGAGCAACGGTGAACGTTTCGCCGTAGACGTGTCTGGCGGTGGCGCTGCATGCGCCAGCCGCGCCGTCGCCGGCACAAGCGCCAGCAACCCAAACGCAGCAACCGCCGATACCACTCTGTTTCGATTCAATTTACGCAATGGAATCCTCACTTACTCTTAGACGGGTCTGTGAATCATTCAGTGTACGCCAGCGGCTCGCAGCCAGACAAACCACCGCAAGTGGACGGGCCTCAGAAGGGCAACATTGCGGATACCACCACGCAGGCAACAGTATTTCGACGCATCAACCACGCATTTCGTTGCTCGAAAATCGCGTTCCGTTCACTTGCTCGACGTCATCAGGGCGCGTCAAAAAAGCTGTCCCTTTGGACGTTGCTCCGTTCCGCACAAGCCTTACCGTCGCCGTTGCTTCCCATTCGCGCCAGTCACAAACTCTAAAAATGAAAGCCCTAGCCGCCCTTCTAGTCTTCGCCGGCGTCGCCTACGCCATCTACGCGTACTCGCTCAAACAGATGCCGACGACCGATTCCGGCACCGCTCCCACACAAGCCATCAGCCTCACCGGCGTCCGTGGAGATCTCCTCCAAATCGCGCAGTCGGAACGCAGCTTCCTCGCCCTCAACGATCACTGCGCCAACCTCGACGAACTCATCTCCACCAACTCCATCAACATGACCCGGCCCGAGCGCGACGGTTACACCTACACGCTCGAATGCGGCACCGCCGGCAACTTCAAAGCCGTAGCCCGCCACGCCCCCGCTCCTCCCGACTCCCCGATCCGTTACCCCACCTTCTCCATCGACCAGTCCATGCAAGTCACCGAAATCCAGTAGCAACGAAACGTAGATCCCGACCAACTAAGAATTGTCATTCCGACCGGAGCGAGCCGACGCTTTTTCTTTCACGTTCGCTCCTGCGAACGTGTCGGCTCGCGCAGTGGAGGAACCGTGGCTTGATCGATCCCGCCACACATCGATGAGATCAACCCATCACGGCATAAATCCCTGGAACTTTTCCGCGCCATTCCCGTACCTCTATCCAGCAGCGTCCACCCGACGCCCGAAGCAAAGAAGCACATCGCGTCTCCGACAAACGCAAAGGAGCGAAAAATGACCGGAGAATTTATAGGCCTCGTCGCTGTAATCCTCACCTGCGGCATCCCTGTCGCTGGCATGTACACCTATTATCAGGTTCGCAAACTCCGCAGCCAGGAACGCCTCGCCGCCATCGCGCGCGGCGTCGAAATCCCCATGGCCGCCGAACTCCCCGAGTCCGCCCGCTCCCGCCGCGCCGGCATCCTGCTCTGCGCCGGAGCCATCGGCTACATCATCACCTTCGGCTTAATCGCCCAAATCGCGCGCGACTCCGACACCTGGATCGCCGCCTCTTTCGGCATCATCCCCCTCGCCGTCGGCATCGGCTATTTCCTCGACTACAGCCTGATCCGCCGCGACGCCAGCGCCAGCTAGTCCGCTCGATCCTGTTCGTATTTTCGCGTTTGTCTAGGTGGGCGGGCCTCGGCCCGCCCACTGCTGTTATTGCGCATCAGCCGGGCTTATCTCGGCCCCGCGATGAAGTTTTTCGCTCAAGTTAGGGCAGACACCCTGTATGCCCTAACCATAAATACTTCTTTGCTTATAACAACCCAGTTTCTTCACCCCAAATACTAAAATCCGAACATCCCAATGCGGCGGGTCTCGTGGAATTTTTCCCGTTCTTATTAATCGGGCTGTTCATTCTCTTCGGCCCATGGATTCTCGTATTGCGCGCGAGTCGCGACCGCAAACTCGAACGTGAGGAAGATCTTGACCGTTGGCGGGAACTTTCCCAGCGAGTCGTCGCGCTCGACGGTAAGGTTAAGGAACTTCAAAATCGTGCAGTGGGGCCCGTCGCGCCACCAGTCGACGCACAGCCTCCTGTTGCGCCGCGCGCGACGAAGACCGCAGCCAACCCCTGCACCATCGCCCGTCGCCCCTGCCATTCCTGCGAAACCGCCCATTCAGCAGCAACAACCCGCGCAGCCGCCAAAGAGTTCTCCCATCGTTTCGCCGACACCTCCCGCCGAACAACCGAAGCGCTCTCCTGCCGCCTCGCCAACACAGCCTCCCGGCGTGCGACCTCCTTCTCCCACGCCTGTTCGCCCGCCAACGTTCTCTCCCATCACCGAATCTTCCGCCTCGCCCGACCGCCCAACCCGGTCCTCGCACGATCTCGAAGAAATCCTCGGCACCAACTGGCTCAACAAACTCGGCATCGTCATCCTCGTTCTCGGCGTCGCCTTCTTCCTCGCCTATCAACTTAAGACGTTAGGCCCCGTCGGCAAGGTTTTGGTCGGATACGTCGTCAGCGGCACCCTTCTCGGCGCTGGCGTCTGGATGGAACGCCACAATCGTTATCAGATTCTCGCGCGAACTGGCATCGGTGGCGGATGGGCGCTTCTGTTCTTCACGACTTACGCGATGTATCACGTCCCCGCCACGCAAGTTCTAAATTCACAGATCGTCGATCTGCTGCTCATGTTCGCGGTCGCCGCCGTCATGGTGTGGCATACGCTGCGCTACCGCTCCCAAGTCGTCACCGGCTTGGCATTCCTTCTCGCTTCTCTCACCGTCACGATCAGCCATTCGAATGTTTACAGTTTGTCGGCTGGCGCGATCTTGGCTGCCGGTCTTAGTCGTCATCGTTGGTCGCATGCAGTGGTTCGAACTCGAAGTCGTCGGCATCCTCGCGAGCTATCTCAATCACTACCTATGGTTGCGCCCGATCATTGAACCGATGGAGGGCCATCACCGCCCGTTTCCGCAATTCGCCGCCAGTGCCGGAATACTCGTCCTCTACTGGCTCATCTTTCGTCTCTCCTATCTTTTCCGAAAGCCCGACGACGAAAGAAAAGAGCACCTCTCAACAGCCGCCGCTTTGCTCAACACCTTGCTCCTCCTGCTGCTCTTCAAATATCAATCGGTCCATCCCGAATGGTCCTTCTGGGCGCTGCTGGCCATCGGTGCGATCGAAACCTCTCTCGGACAAATTCCCATCGCCAAGCGTCGCCGCTCCGCCGTCATCGTATTGACCACCATCGGCACCGTCTTGATGGTTGCAGCCTTCCCGTTCCGCTACTCAGGAACGCGCCTCTCGCTGTTCTGGATCGCCGAAGCGGAAGCTCTGCTCTTAATCGGAGTCTGGACTCGCGAAATTGTATTCCGCCGTTTGGGAGCCATCGCCGCCGTCCTCGCCGCAGGCCAAATGATTTCTTTCGACGCCGCCAGCGTGTACGGAGCGCGCTCGGACAATGCGTATCTCGCCAGCGAACCTCGCATCGCCATTCTTTTCGCCGTCGCCGGCGCAATCTTCTACGCAAACGCGCACTGGATCGCGCGCCGCTGGAGCGATCTGTTCGAATATGAAATCGACCAGACCGTCATGGCGCGCTTCTCTTACCTCGGCGCCTTCATGGTTTTCACCGGCGCCTGGATTCTCTGCCCCGAAGCATCGACGGCAGTGGCGTGGGCTTCCCTAGGTTTGGCGCTCGCGCTCGCAGGTCGCCGCTGGAAAATCCTCGACCTCGGCTATCAGGCGAACTTCGTTGCGACGGCCGCGCTGTTTCGCACCGTCATCATCAACTATGAGATTACGAGCAAATTTCATGGCGTCAGCGAAAGACTGCTTTCGATTTTGCTGGTCGCCGCTCTTCTCTACATCACGTCGCGCTGGAGTTGGCCCGAGGAGGACACGGAGCGGCTGACACTCGCCGATACTCCCTATTCCGTTCGCGCCGTAGTTGGCGGCGCCTACACCTGGGCAGCATCCTTCTTGCTAGCTCTGTTGGCGTGGTACGAACTGCGGCCCGTCAGCGTAGCTGTCGCTTGGATGCTCGGCGGCCTCCTCTTGTTGGAGATCGGCCTAAGCCGAAAGTCTCTCCAGCTCCGTGTCCAGGCCTACTTCGCACTCATCGCCGCGTTCTCACGCATCTGGTTCGTCAATCTCGACGCCTCCGGCATCCCCGGTGAAGTTAGCCCGCGCTTCTACACCGTCGTACCCCTCGTCCTCGCGTTCTACTACGCATATTGGAGGCTTCGAAACGCCCCCGACGAACTCACTCCGTCCGAGGGCAAGTATCGAGCCGCCGAATTCTGCTGCTGGCTCGGCACGATCTCCTTCGCTGCACTGGTCCGCTTCGAAATGCCAGCCGACTGGGTTGCCGCTGCTTGGGCCGCGCTCGCCCTAGCTTTACTTTTGATCGCCTGGAGAAGTACTCAACGTCTCTTCCTGCATCAGGCGCTGCTCGTCGTCGCCGGAGTCTTGGCGCGCACGTGCTTGCACAATTTTTACGAGCGAAGTTATTTCCCCGCACCGGTCTGGCAGAGCCGCTGGGTCTGCGTCGGAACAACGGTCGCCTTGCTCCTCGTCGCCCTGCCCATCCTCTTTCAATTGCGAATCAAAGATTCGGCGGAACTGCCTTCAGCGCCCGTGCCTCGACTCCTCTCTCTCATGAATCGTCGCCCGGAACAGGTTTTCTTTTTCGCCGCTATCACTCTACTCACGGTTTTGCTCGGCTTGGAAATGCGCCACGGGATGGTCACGCTCGCCTGGGGTTTGGAAGGCTCGGCAATCTTTGTGCTGGCGATAAAAGAACGCAGCTTCCGTCTCACAGGACTTGGCTTGTTGTTGCTTTGCGTCGTCAAGATCATCGCGATCGATGTCTGGCGGCTCAATCCTCGCGACCGCTATCTCACTTTCATCGTCCTGGGCGCCGCTCTCTTGCTGGTTTCATTCCTCTACACGCGCAATCGGGAAGCGATACGGCAATACATATGAAGCGCTGGATAACACTAACGGCAATTCTTGTTCTCGGCGTGGCCGCCATAGTCTTTGCGGAGCGTCGCAAGGTGGATTCCGAGGCGAGCGCTGCCGCGATTTTAAATCTCGTTGCCGACACCGAGCATGAACTCACCCGCATGCCGGTCCGTTTCACACGCATGTCCGATGGAGATGAAATTCGCGCCGGCAATGACCTCGCTAAAGGCTACTTCCCGGATCGCAACGAGAATCCTTCGGACGACTTCACGCGCATTCAGTCATACCTCAATCAAGTAGGCGCGCCGCTCGCACAACGGGCACACCGTAAACTTCCCTACAAATTCCACTACATCTCCGACAAAAATTTCGTCAACGCGTTCGCCCTGCCCGGGGGACATGTCTTCGTAGGCGCAGGCATGCTCGCGCTGATGGACAGCGAAGACGAACTCGCCGCCGTGCTCGGCCACGAGATCGAACACATCGATCACTATCACTGCGCCGAGCGCCTCCAGACTGAGCAAGCGATGCGCAAAATTCCGTTGGCCGAGTTAGTGACTCTTCCCGTCGCGATTTTCCAGGCGGGTTACAGCAAAGAGCAGGAGTTGGAAGCCGACCGTGAAGGCACGCGGCTCTCCGTCGAAGCAGGTTATTCCGCGACTGGCGCGATCCGCCTCTTCGAACGCTTTCAGCGTCTCTACGACGAGACTCACACGAAGGCCAAAACCCCGCAGGATGAAATCTCTCAAGTCGCGATCGACACGCTGGAAGGCTATTTCCGCTCGCATCCTCTGTCATCCGAACGTATCGCCCAAATCAACCAATTGATTGCCAGTTCGTCCTGGCCAAACCGACCGGAACGCGACTTGGTCATCGCCGACATTTTCTGGACCGAGAAAGCCGAGGAGGCCTTGCGCCAGGGCCAATATCCGCAAGCGCAGCAATTGGCAGCGCAAGCTGCGAAGATCCATGCATATAGGAAGACTCTCGAGATATTGGCCCAGGCACAATTCCTTCAGGCCGATTTCACCGGTGCCGCAGCGACTTACCGCAAAATTCTCGACGGAGATGTTTGGTCCCCCGATCTCGCCTACTCCTACGCTTGGTCGCTGGCCGCGTCGCATCAACAAGGCGCAGCAAATGAGTTTCAACGCTGGATCGCGTTACTGCCTGGCGATACGACATCGCTGCAAGTGCCGCGGGTTGGCCTTTTGTTGATCGCCGGAGATCCTGCTCCCGCTCGCCGCTCGGAGACGGACCTTCTCGCCCAAATTATTACGAGTAATTCGGGCCCAGAGCTTCTCTCCGACCTGAGTTGGTGGTGGTATTTGGCCAAAGACAATTCGAACGCCGCGAAGCTCCAGAAGGAAGCGATCCAGCGGCGCCCCGGCAACCTTCGCATGCTCATCCGCATGGCCTGGATCGACATCGACCAGGGGCGCTTGGCCGATGCCTTCGAAGCAATCGTGCGAGCGGACCAAATCGAAGTCGCCCACGAAGCAGTTTCCGAAAAAATGATGGCCGCCGCAGTGGAACGCTGGCAAGCTCACGAAACAGACACCGCTCTTCTCGGCTTCGACCGCGCAATCTCTCATCACCCGGAATGGACAAACCCTAATTGGGTCGCAAGCCTCTACTCTCCGCTCGTCGCTCAAAGCATCCAGCAGATGCAAGCCGAGAGCGATCGCCGGAAGAAGACCAAAGCGAAATCGGCCGGCTAGCGCACTTCAAATCGGGAACCAACCACTCACGGGGGGTGTCTATTGGGCGTGAGACTTCTCTTTGTTCTCAGACTCGCCTTGACTGTGTGCGTTGCAGCTATCCCTATCGGTCCAGCGTTTGCGTGTCAATGCTCTGCGACCTACTTCGATGCCAACCCTGGATGGGACGCGGCCAGGCTTGAGACTGACGGGTCGACAGCGATTTTTGAGGGCACACCGGAACACTTCGAACTGCTGTGGAGTGTCCTCAGTGCGAACGTTGGTGCGTGGATTCCCACGGAAAACTATAGTGCGTCCCGATCTCACCGACTCCCCAAAGATGCTTGTGACGTTTCGAGTACTCAGAACTTACAAAGGAGATTTGGGCCGGAAATAAGAATTGAAACCGGTCTAGGCGGAGGAGACTGTGGCGCGGTGTACGCGCCGGGTCTCACATATCTAATTTTCACGCGCAGTTCCCCTTCCGGGGTTCCCGGCGTCAGCATGTGCAGCCCGGGCGGCTGGATCGGAAATGCGCATCAAGCAGTCGAATTGCGTTACCTCAGGAAAGAGCGCCCAATCGCCAGTGATTTGAAGCCACCGCGTCGGTGGAACCCTAAACAGTACGCAGCGCAGCAGGAAGAAAGAAAGAGCGACTACGAAGAATACGAAAAGCGCTATTCGGCCGTGACAGGCGAAATTTGTGGAAAGGTCACTGCCGAAAACGCGAAAGGCGGCAACGCTGGGATCATTTCGTTTCTCTTCGCCGGAGGCTTCTCGCCGTATGCGGCACCCATGATGAACGTCGGCGCAGACGGTTCATTTTGTTCAGGGCGGCTTGGACCGGGAAAATATTTCTTGTATTTCAATGGGCACACGGATGACGACCCGACTTACGCGGCTTACTATCCGGGGGTGGCAGGCAGAGAAGAAGCAGCGACGATCGAGGTCCATGCCGGCGAAAACTTGTCGGGGATTACGTTCAACGTACCCACTCAGAAGACCTACTCGGTGCGAGGCATACTTTCAATCTACGACAGTGCGCGAACAGGCGACCATCGAACGTCCCTCGAGCTGGTAAGTTTGGATGCAGTCGCCTTCCCGATCATGCGACGCTTGAATATCGATTTCGAAGGCTCATCCGCTCTTCCGAAAATTAAGTATTTTCACTTCGAAAACGTGCCCCCAGGTCGCTACACGGCCTATGTCTCGATGCTCGGTAAAGAATGGCACACAAGGAAAAAAGAAATAGACGTAACCGATCACATGAAGTTCATTTCGCTCGAGTTGATGCATCAGAAGTAGCGTTAGAAGAGTCGAGCGGCCTGAATCTAACCTTCTCACCAGGACGCTCGAATCCGTGTGCTACCATAGCCCTTCATGCATCCGGCAATTCCTCGCCTCATCGACCTCCAAACCATCGATCTGAAGATCGCCGAATTCCGCGCCCAACTCGAAGCTTTTCCGAAGCGAATCATGGCCCTCGATCACAAGCTGACCGACGCGCGCACGGCCGTCGCCTCCGCCAAAGAGGCTCAGGTCAATTCGCTCAAAGAACGAAAGAAATTTGAGCTCGACGTCGAGCAATGGAAAGAACGCGCGCGCAAATATCGCGACCAGAGTGGCGCAGTCAAAACCAACGAAGCCTACAAAGCGCTCCAGCACGAAATCGCTAACGCCGAAGCCGAAGTCTCCAAGGCCGAAGATCGCCAGCTTGAACTCATGATGGGCAGCGAAGAGATCGATGCTCGCTTTCGCCATGCCGACGCCGATCTGAAAGAAGCCGAAAAATCCGTCGCCGGCGACCGCAAGGAAGTCGAAGTCCAATACGGCGCAAAAAAGAAAGAGCTTGCCGCCGCGCTAGCCGAGCGCGAAAAAGCCGTCACGCCCATTCCCGAAGATATGCTCGTCCTCTACGACCGCGTCGCCAAACGCCACAACGGTCACGCGCTCGCACAGGTCAAAGACGGCCAGTGCAAAGGTTGCGGTCTGCGCGTCCTTCCGCACACGCTGCAACTGCTCACGCAGGATCACGACGACGAGGAAGTCTTCCGCTGCGAAAGCTGCGGCCTGATTTTGTATTCGCTCGAACCGCTGACTGCAATTAATACCGACTCTGCTCCGGGCAACGCCGCTTCTGCCACAATTACCTGATGCCAAAACGCCCATCACCACCCGAAGGCGCACGCCTGTTCGGCGACGCCGCAACTGACTCGAAGCCTGCCGCGACGACTGGTACTGCTCCACACCGCGCTAACATCGACGGCGGCTCGCGTGGCAATCCTGGTCCCGCCGCATACGGCGTCGTTATCCGTGACCCGAAGGGCGAAATCGTCGCGCGCCTGAAAAAATTCATCGGCCGCATGACCAACAACGTCGCCGAGTACTACGGTTTGATCGCCGCGCTCGATTACGTCGAGTCGCAAGGCATTCGCGCCCTGCGTATCGAGAGCGACTCCGAACTTCTCGTCAAACAGATGAAGGGGCTCTACAAAGTTCGCAGCGAGGAACTCGCGCCGCTTTTCGAGCGTGCAAAGAAAATGGCTCTGCGCTCGATTCCTTCCGCATCGATCACGTCTACCGCGAACACAACCGCGAAGCCGACGCTCTCGCCAACCAGGCCATGGACGAAGTCGAAGGCCCCGACGCAAAGCCCCGCGGCGAAAGAGGCAGCCCAAAGGTCGCCGCGCCAAGCGCAAACGCCGCATCGCCTGCGGTTACGCCAAAGGCGCAGCCACCATCTCAACTTCCCAGCGACGTCCGCAAAATCCGCGCCCGCTACCGCAGCGGCGTCCTCTACTTACTCGAAGATCTCGAAATGCCCGACGGCATCGAAATCGACATCTTGCTAAAACTCCCCCGCAAATCCTGACGGAGTCACGCCTTCACACGAAACGCTCCGCCATCACCCAGCATCACACCAAGAGGCGCGCCGCACCCCCGTCTCGGCAAACTCGATCCGCGACTTGTACCCGCGATCGCTTCCCAGATCGCGGGGTTTAGATGCAACGAAACTCGGACCAACTCGACGTGCACCCAACTCGACCCATCTCCGCGTCAGCTTCAACGCAACGCCACCGTAAGCTCTCCGTAATAAAAATATTCTCGCTAGTGATATTTCTCTTCATCGCAGGAATCACAACCGCCGACACCCTCTATTACCACCACATCTTCTTCGACAACAGCCTCGAACACGACGCCTACTTCTACAGCTCCGGCAACGCCTCCGCCCCCAGCTCTCTCAATCTCATCCACGGCAAACTCCCCGTTGAAACAAAAGTTTTCTACACGCCTCCCAACGCCCTCCGCCTCGAATGGACCTCCGCCCGCACCGGCGGCTGGGACGCCCGCATCGACGTGATGCGTTTCCGCGATCGCGAAATCAATTTCATCGGTGGCAATCTTTTCTTCTGGTGTTACTCGCCAGACGGTATCCCCGCCCGCGCTCTCCTGAAATCCGCATCATCGACACGAATTCCCAATTCTCTCGCGCGCTGAAACTCCGCGAATTCATCGGCGATCTCCCCGCCAACCACTGGACCCAAGTCAAAATCCCTCTCGCCGAATTCCCCACCGCCTCCATTCACAACCTCGATCCGAGCTTGATCGAAAGCATCGTCTTCACCCAAGACGAGGCCGACACAACTCCGCACACTCTCGTCATCGACGAAATCAAAATCGACACCGACCAGGCCACCGCCCTCTCGAGCGCCTCCCTAGCCGGCACCACAGTCTCAACAACAAATCGGCAATCGGGTGCCGCACCCTCCGCCGTTGAGGGTGCGGGTTTAGATTCCACATCGCCGCAAACCAATCCGTCGCCGCAAACGGTAACTGCCGCTTTGCATTCACACTCAGCCGAAGTGCAAACGACTCCGTCTCCTCAAAATTTGAAGGCAGTCGCGTACGAACGTCACATCGATTTGAACTGGGATGCAGTCCCAGACGATCAAGTCGAGCGCTACATCATCTATCGCTCGCTCGACAACGAGCGCTCGTATCAACCGATCGGCACGCAAGTCCGCGGCATCACGCGCTTCACCGATTACCTCGGCGCGCCGCCGCAAACCGCGCATTACAAAGTCGCCGCATCCGACTCTTCCTACGATCAATCTCCGCAATCGAATTCCGCTTCAGCCACAACGCGCGCATTCTCCGACGACGAACTCCTCACCATGCTGCAAGAAGAATCCTTCCGCTACTACTACGAAGGCGCGCATCCCGACTCCGGCACGACACTCGAAAATATTCCCGGCGACGATCGCATCGTCGCCACGGGCGCGAGCGGCTTCGGCATCATGGCGCTCATCGTCGGCGTCGATCGCCATTTCATCACACGCGACGAAGGCCTCGCGCGCATGCAAAAGATCGTCGCGTTCCTCGAAACCGCTCCGCGCTATCACGGCGTTTGGTCGCACTTCATGGACGGCCACACAGGCGCGAGCCTTCCCGTATTCAGCATGTTCGATAACGCCGGCGATCTCGTCGAAACCGCGTTCTTGATGGAAGGTTTGCTCTCCGCGCGACAATATTTTCACGGAGACAATCCGCCGAGCGCGATCTCTACGCTCGCATCACGCAACTCTGGAAAACAGTGGAATGGGATTGGTATCGCCGCTCGCCCGACAGCGATGCGCTCTTCTGGCATTGGTCTCCGGAATTCGCATGGCACATCAATCATCGAATCACGGGCTACAACGAAGCGATGATCATCTATTTGCTGGCGATCGCGTCGCCAACGCACAGCGTTCCCGCTGAACTTTACTATTCCGGTTGGGCAGGACAATCCTCTGCCGCAGTGAATTATCGCCGCGGCTGGAGCGGCGAAAACATCGCCGCGACAAAGAACAATTCCGCAGCAAGTTCGACGACAAAGAGCGCAAACGCTGCGAAGAACAACAGTTCGGCGAACACTCGCGTGAATTCCGCGGCGAAGAATAAGAGTGCGACGAACGCGAAGGCAAAATCAATTGCGACCGCGGGCGACGAATATCTGAATGGGCATTCGTATTTTGGAATTAAGTTGGATGTGGGAGTTGGAAGCGGAGGTCCGTTGTTTTTCGCGCATTACTCTTTCATGGGATTTGATCCGAGAGGAATTCGCGATCGCTACACGAATTATTTCGATAACAATCGAAACATGGCGCTGATCAATCGCGCGTGGGTCGTCGCGAATCCAAAACATTTCGCGGGCTACAGCGCCGCGAACTGGGGACTCACGGCGAGCGACGGTCCGACGGGTTATCTCGACCACTCTCCCGACGAACGCAGCGACGATGGCACGATGACTCCGACGGGCGCGCTCTCAAGTTTTCCGTTTACGCCGCAAGCGTCAATGGACGCGCTCAGGTATTTTTATCGCGAGCGCGGCGCTGACATTTGGGGCATTTACGGTCCGCGTGATGCGTTCAACGATTCCGCGGATTGGATTTCACCGATTTACATGGGGCTGAATCAGGCACCGATCGTGGTGATGATCGAAAATTATCGTTCGGGATTGATCTGGAAGCTGTTCATGTCCAATCCCGAGATTCAGCCAATGCTCGACAAAATCGGATTCACGAAAGTGTCAACAAAAACGCGATAGCCTTCATTTTTTCGAAGACTTCGTCTTCAGCCGCAAATCTTTTCGTCCCTTCAAAACAACCTCGATCATCAACGATTTCTTGCGGCGAATGCGGGTACCGGCGTCATCGGGTATATCTGCGACGCGGCGCAAAAACTCGTCGTCTGCCAACTGGATCATGAGGCGTCGAAGCTCGCCATCCTCGCGCCGTTGTTCGGCGCTGGCACATCGAGCAATCGCGATCTCTTGGAGCCTGGCGATCTGTTTCCGTCCGAGTACCATTGATTTTAGTCTCCGGTAGAATTTTTCTTTTTTGTATCCGGATCCGGAAACCGGAATATCCACCTCCAGGAAGTTGATGATGTCGTCGCAAGCCGTGATGTCTCTAGCGAGGAAGCGTTTCTCCGCCGGCGCGAGAGCCTCATAGAGCAAACCCAGATCGCGAAAGCGTTCGGCCAGTTCTCGGGTCGTCGCTTCATGACCCTTTTTATTTGTTCCAAATTTTGAACGCGCGGCCTCGTATGCCGAGAGGTGAGTTTCGCTGGCGCGTTGAGCATTTTTAAGAAGCTCTCGATAGCGCTCGACCGTAGGCATCGCCTATTTCAACGCATAAGAATAATAAAGCGTATCCCTTTGCGCAGGAATAAACCCCGCATCCGAAATAATCCTTCTTAACTCTCCTTCATTCGTTCGGTTGCGGACGCCGGCGGCGTAGACGACATTTTCTTCGATCAGGATGCTGCCGACGTCGTCGGCGCCGAACTGCAAGCCGACCTGGCAGACTTTGATTCCCGGCGTGAGCCAGCTCGATTGAATGTGATCGACGTTGTCGAGATAGAGGCGGCTGACGGCGAGCGTTTTCAAATAATCGACTGCGGTTGTTTCCTGAACTTTTTTGCCGAGCGCGGTGTTGTCGGCGGCGAAAATCCACGGGATGAACGCGGTGAAACCGCCGGTATCTTCCTGAATGCGGCGAATGCGGTCGAGGTGATTCACGCGATGCTTCAGTTCTTCGCCGCAGCCAAACATCATTGTTGCTGTTGTACGCAGGCCGAGCGAATGCGCGGTGCGATGCACTTCTTCCCAGTCGTCGCTGGTGCACTTGAGGCGCGCGATCTTCGATCGAATTTCGTCGTCGAGGAGTTCCGCGCCGCCGCCGGGGATGGATTGCAGTCCCGCGTCCATGAGGCGCTGGATCACTTCGCGAACGCTCATCTCGGAGACGTTCGCGATGCACAAAATCTCTGGCGCGGAAAAACAATGCAGCCAAACCTGCGGGAAGCGCGCTTTCAATGAGCGCAGCAGATTCTCGTAGTAGCCGATTTGCAGATCGGGATGGAGGCCGCCCTGAAGGAGCACGCCGGTGCCGCCGAGTTCGAGCATCTCCTCGATCTTTTTGTAAATCTCTTCGAGGGGCAGGATGTAGCCTTCTTTGTCTCCAATGGGGCGGTAAAACGCGCAAAACGAACAATATTCGGTGCAAAAGTTGGTGTAATTGATGTTGCGATCGATCTGATAGGTGGCGACGCGCGGATCGTTCTTCTTCATGCGGAGGGCGTGCGCTTCCATGCCGATCCCGAGCAGATCGTCGGACTCCAACATCTCGATAGCTTGCTGCTTCGTCAGTCCCACAATGGTCCTTTGGACTCCGCTCCTATTCTATCCGTTCTTTCCGCTGGAGAAGTCGTTCCCGAAATGGGAATGGACTCATGGGACCCACCCCTCCCCCTGTTTTTGCGCAAGAATATCATTCTAAATGGTTTATGCGTGCGCATGATGCAAGGATGTGAAACTAAAGGTTTTACACGTGAAATGCACTCGGGGGCTTGCGAGAGGGCGGGACCGGAGGTGAGTTGAGACAACACGAGGCATGTTACCACAGATGTAACTGTAATGTCAAGGTAAACATTGTAATTTCAATGGTTTGAGGCGGTTGCAGCCGATTCGAACATCAATCCGATTTTTGCATGTCGTAACCACTCTGCTCTAATGAGCCTCGGTGAGCTCTAAACTCGCATAAGGTTCAATGTCTTTTTGCTTGCATAGCGGACACATATGGTTGCAGTAACAATCCCAGATGTCGGTCCATTCCGTTCCGTCAAAAGGACAGCGATAGTAGTTGACGAATTTCGGTTCGATCATTTTCTTCTCGAGTTCAAAGGATTTCGTCAGCTTTCCTGACAGGCCTGAAACGGAAGTTGCATTTGGGTCGCCACACTTCATGTGATTTAATCCGCCCGTGGATTTGCAGCTACCCATTGAAAATTTGGCAAATTACAAGAGTGCGCCCCAGCGCGCCCGAGTTGGAACAGAGTCGTGGGGCGCAATCAACCTATTTTGCCCTTCTTGCACTTGTGCTCGACTGACTCCCACGCCTAAAAATCACGCCGCGATCGACTACTACTGCAATTCTTGTCGATCCCCGTTCCAGTTAAAGAGCCGCTCTAAAGCCTTCGGAACCAAGATCGTTGACGCCGCGTATTCTGAAATGAAGCGAGCGATTCTGGAAGATAGGACTCCCAACCTCTTTGTCCTTCACTACGATATGGAACAGTGGTCAGTTCGCAACGTCATCTTGATTCCACACTTCGCGTTTTCCTTATCGGCGATTGAATGTCGCCGACCGCTGTCGTCAACTGCGCGTAGGGCCGGTTGGGTCGGCTGCAATATCCTTCTCAGTAGAATTCCGCTGGATGCACAAATCCGCATTGTCAGTGATGGCGTTCCTATTCATCCACGGGATGTGCGCCGCGCCTACCAACGCCTTCGCCCACTTGAGAGTCTTCGTATCCAGAAGCGCGGATGGACTCTTGACGTTTTAAGGGTTGTGCAAGGTCTCGGCAAAGTAGAATTTTTGCTTCGTGATGTCTACGCACACGCAAGCACGTTGAAAAAAATTTACCCGCTCAACGAGCACGTGCACGACAAAATCCGTCAGCAACTGCAGGTACTTCGCGACCTTCGCCTGATAGAGTTTCTGGGAAACGGTCGGTATCGGCTTAGTGCCTGAAAACATGTGCCAAGAACAAAGTGCTATGTCGGCCTAAGCTGAAAACCTAGAGATACCTACTTAACCCAAAGCACTTGGATGTGATTTTCGATGAGGGCGAAGTCTGTGTCGGCGGTGGCTACGGGGGCGTTGCGGGTGGCGGCTAGGGAGGCGGCGAAGCAGTCGGCGTAGGGGAGTTTGTGGCGGGCGTGGAGTTCGGCGGAGAGCTTGGTGAGGACGTAGGTGGCTGAGATCAGATCGATGGGGAGTTGGGCAATTTCGGCGGCGATGTTTTGGGCGATGGCTTCGCCTTCGCTGCGCCAGACGGAGTAGTAGACCTCGCCCCAGTTGACGACGCTCATGGCGAGTTCGCAGGCGCCGGCGGCGGCGCGATCGAGCAACTCTTCTATTTTTTCGGCGCCAGGGCGATCGAGAAAAAAAGTCATCAGGGCGCTGGCGTCGAGCACGACGGACTTCGGCGATGATGCGGAAGGCATGTCAGAGTTCGCGGTCGCGCTTGCGTTCATCGTAGAGGATGTCGAGCGCGCGTCCCTTCAAGGAGCCGCGCAGGCTGCGGATGAAGCCGGATGTGAGGGGTTGGAGGATGAGGCGGTTGCCTTCCTCGAGGAACGCTACGCGCGTGCCGACTTGAATTTCGTATTTGCGGCGAAGCTTGGCGGGGATGACAAGCTGGCCTTTGGTGGTGATGGTTCCTACTTCTGATTTCATGGCGTACCTCACATAAATAGTATGCCACATTTGTGCTTGTAAGACAATATTAGGTTGTCTTACTTTGTTTGTGAAGAGCGAGAGAGCTTTCTAACGGCAACACATTATATTTCAGTGTTTTAGTGATGAGTGCGAGTGTCGTAGTTAGGCCGCGAAAACAGCCGGCAGGATGCCGGCGCTACGAAGAGCTGCGGAGGCTGGCGATGGGGGCGGGTTCGAGGATGGAGGATTTTGGGCCGGGGGCTAGGAGGACTGGTTTGGCGGGGGGGGTTAGGTCTAGGGCGGAGGCTTCGACGAAGAATCTTGTTAGGGCGGCGATGTTTTCGGGGTCGAGGGTGAAGTCGATGTTGTCGGTGAGGTAGGAGTGGAGGGCGGGGGCGGGGAGATGGAGTTGGGCGGAGGAGGCGTCGCAGAGTTCGGGGAGATTGAGGAGGCCGAAGGCGCGGGAGGCGTGGAAGTCGGCGACGACGTCGGGGGTGGCGACGGAGGGGCGGGCGGCCCAGACGGCGAGGACGGCGGAGAGGTTTGTCATGCAGCGCCATTGTTCGACGATGTCGTAGACGTAGAGGGTTTGCGTGCCGGCGACGCCGAGCGTCTTGGCGTCGCAGATTTCGGGTGGGGCGGTGTTGGATGCGGTGGAATTTGGCGCGGGAAGAGGGCACGGCGGTGCCGTGCCCCTACGGGATTCAATGGCGAGGCTCACGCGGAGGGCGGGGTCGCCGATCAATAGGGCGGCGTCGTTGGTTGCCAGCATCGATGGCAAGTCGGGGGGCATTTCCCGGAATTGCGGGGAGATTTGCCAGTGGCGGGCGCAGAGGATTTTGGTTAGGGCTTGGGTGCTGCGGGAGCTGCGGTCGAGGGCGATGGATTTGGCTTCGGTGATGGGGACTTTGGAGACGAGGAGGAGGCTGCGGACGCGGCGTTTGGAGGCGATGGCTAGGTCGGGGAGGATGACGAGGTCGTCGATGCGCTGGTATTCGATGGCGGGGATGATGGCGATGTCGACGTCGCCGTTGCGGAGTTGCTCGGCGCATTGGGAGGGGACGGTGAAGGTGAGGTCGTATTTGCCGGCGAGGAGGCCGTGGGTGAAGCCCCAGACGAGGGGCGAGGTGTTGAGGTATTGGACGACGGAGATGCGGAGTTTTGGCAAGGTGGATCGGTTTTTTCTGACTGCTCGGTAGCGAGCAAGTCTCTCGCGACACAACTCAAATTATAGCAACGTTCAGCGGATTCGAGACTTACAACCGCATTCGTCTCTGGCACATACGAAAATTCTGATCGCGTAGAAGAAAAAGCCGGGCGCTCGGTTCATTCGGGGTGAAGAGTTTGACGGCTTTGGCGCGGGAGAAGCGGCCCTGCAAAAACCGAATCCATGCTGCACACGCAATACCAAAAAGAGATGAGGTCTACATCTTGCGGACATGGGGCGCAGCGGGCTGCGCCCCTACACGGATTGGAACGAGGTTTGGAGCTTGGTGCAGGGGGCGAAGAGCGATGAGATTCACCACAGAGGTCGCAGAGGGCACAGAGGAAGAGGCGGGGTTTGGCGCTTGGCGGGCGAGTGGGCGCGCTGTAGGATTTGTCGCGCTTGTGGTGGTGCGGTCGGCATTGTTTTGAAACGCGTTGAGTTCCAACGCGATGGTGAATTTGGAGGCGACGGAAATGTTGGAAATTTTGTCGGGAGTGCGGGTGGCGAAGGTGGCGCTGCTGATCGTAGCGGCGGTCGCTCTGAACGCGCTAGCGCAGACAGGACACGCTGCGGCGAGGAAGATCTCACCCTTTGCAAAAGGCGCAAAGGATGGGGCACCCAACGGCCTTTCGAACCTCGGGGGCGCGGAGGCGACGGATACGACCGCGGCTGTGCCGAGCATTGGGGAGAAAACGAAGGATGCGCAGAAGCTGGCGGGGTATTTCAACATTTATTGGGATGCGAAGGCGGGGAAGATTTGGCTGGAGATCGATAAGTGGGGGACGGAGTTTTTGTATCAGACGTCGCTGCCGGCGGGGGTGGGGTCGAACGACATCGGGCTGGATCGCGGGCAGATGGGCGAGACGCGCGTGGTGCGATTTGAGCGCACGGGGCCGAAGATTTTGCTGATGCAGTCGAACCTGGACTTTCGCGCGGTGACGAGCGATGCGGACGAGCGCGCGGCGGTGCGGGATTCGTTTGCGGAGTCGGCGCTGTGGGGATTTTCGGTGGCGGCGGAGGATGCAAGCGGTGGCGGCGATTCGGCTGGCGGGAGCGGCGGGCGCGTGTTGGTGGATGCGACGGAGTTCTTCTTGCGCGATGCGCATCACGTGCCGGAAGTTTTGGCGCGGACGAAGCAGGGGGCGTTTCGGTTGGACGATAAGCGCTGCGCGTTTTATTTGGCGCGGACGAAAAATTTTCCGCTGAACACGGAAGTGGAGGCGACGCTGACGTTTGCGGGCGAGAATCCCGGTCGATGGGTGGAGGATGTGACGCCGTCGCCGGAATCGATCACGGTGCGCGAGCATCATTCGTTTGTGCAGCTGCCGCCGTCGGGATACAAGACGCGCGTCTACGATCCGCGGTCGAGCTTCTTTGGGATTTCGTACATGGATTACGCGACGCCGATCAGCGAACCGATCGTGAAGCGATTTACGGCGCGGCATCGACTGGAGAAGAAAGATCCGAACGCGGCGATGAGCGAGGCGGTGCAGCCGATCGTTTATTATCTGGATCGCGGGACGCCGGAGCCGATTCGCTCGGCGCTGCTGGAGGGCGCGAACTGGTGGCCGCAGGCGTTTGAGGCGGCGGGATATCAGGAATGCGTTTCGCGTGGAGATGATGCCGGAGGGCGCGGACCCGATGGATCTGCGCTACAACGTGATCCAGTGGGTGCATCGCGCGACGCGCGGGTGGTCGTATGGCGAGGGCATGATCGATCCGCGGACGGGAGAAATTATCAAGGGGCAGGTGTCGCTGGGGTCGCTGCGCGTGCGGCAGGATTTTTTGATTGCGGAGGGGTTGCTGGCGCCGTACGAAAAAGGCAAACCCGTTTCATCGAAGATGCAGGAGATGGCGCTCGCGCGGTTGCGGCAACTGGCGGCGCACGAAGTGGGGCACACGCTGGGGCTCGAACACAATTATTCGGCGAGCACGGTGGGGCGATCGTCGGTGATGGATTATCCGCCGCCGGTGGTGACGCTGGGCGCGGATGGCGTGCCGGATTTGTCGCAGGCGTATGCGACGGGGATCGGCGAGTGGGACAAAGTGTCGATCACATGGGGCTATTCGGATTTTGCGGCGGGCGTGGATGAGCATGCGGCGCTTGGAGAAGATTTTGAGCGATGCGTATCTGGGTCGCGGGCTGCGATTTCTGACGGATCAGGATGCGCGGCCGGCGGGATCGTCGAGCAGCGTGGCGCATTTGTGGGATTCGGGCGCGAACGCGGTCGACGAGTTGGATCGGCTGATGAAGGTGCGTGCGGCGGCATTGGCGCGGTTTGGCGAAAACAATATTCGCGAAGGCGCGCCGCTGGCGACGCTGGAAGATACGCTGGTGCCGATTTATATGTTGCATCGGTATCAGACGGAGGCGGCGAGCAAGTTGATCGGCGGGATGGACTATACGTTTGCGGTGCGCGGCGATGGCGAGGTGCCGACGAAGATCGTGGCGGCTGGAGAGCAGCGGCGTGCGCTGAAGGCGGTGCTGGCGACGCTTGATCCGCGAGCGTTGGCGCTGCCGGAGTCGCTGCTGAAGATGATTCCGCCGCGGCCGGTGATGTATGCGCGCGGGCGCGAGGATTTCAAGATTCGAACGAGTCCGGCGTTTGATGCGGTGGCGCCAGCGGAGGCTGCCGCGCAACTGGTGATGGGGTTTCTGTTCAATCCGCAGCGGGCGGCGCGGCTGGTGGAGTTTCACGAGCGGGATGCGGCGAATCCGGGGTTGGCGGAGGTGATCGATCAAATTTTGGCGACGACGCATGCGGGAGCGGGCGCGCCGGGATATTTGGGGGAGATTGGGCGGGCGGTCGATAACGCGGCGTTGGTGAATTTGATGGCGCTCGCGAATGATACGACGACGCTGCCGGAAGTTCGCGCGGTGGCGGGCGCGGAGTTGCGTTTGTACAAGGCGAAGAATTCGGCGGGGGCGGGGACGTTGCGGTCGGCGGAGGA
The DNA here is from genome assembly GCA_963850795.1 of uncultured Acidobacteriota bacterium. Classification (GTDB taxonomy): domain Bacteria; phylum Acidobacteriota; class Terriglobia; order Acidiferrales; family UBA7541; genus Acidiferrum. Next base: position 75,002 of record CAWKNS010000043.1, read on the forward strand.
TGCGGCGGCGGTGTATTTTGCGTTCGTGGCGCAGGAAATTGAGCAGTGGGAGAAGGATCCGACGAAGATGGTGGTGACGGTGCCGGCGGAGCCGCCGGATGGGCCGCCGATTGGGGATGATGAGGATTTTTAGTGGGCTCCGGAGGCGCGCAAGATGGCGCGCAACGCGAGTTACTCGTCGCGTAGCGGCGACGGATTACTTCGCGTAGTCGGGATTTTTTGCGGACGCGCTTGGGGAGTTCGCGTTCGACTTTGCGGAGCCATTTTAGCTCGGTTTGAAACTGGTCGAGCATCAGCGTGACCATCCACGCGGCTTCGTGATATGGATGGCCGACTTCGGCGAGGATGGAGTCGAGCGTTTCTTTTTCGCGGGCGATTTCGCGTTGTAGGAATTCTTTTCGGCGCGCGATTTGCTTTTTGAAAACGCCGGGCGCGCTTGCCAGGAAAGGGCTACCCAGGTGAGAAATGCGGGGCGGTCGCGCTGGGTGGTCCAGTCTTCGCGTTCGAGAGCGTCGCTGAGAGCGTGGCGACCTTTGGCGGTGGTTTCGAAGACGCGGCGGTCGGGGCCGGCGGCAGGGTCTTCGGATTCGCCGGCGCGAATCAAGCCGGCGGTCGCCAATTTTTCCAGCGAGTAGTAGATTTGTGGGCGCGAGACTGCCGCCCAGTCGCGAACGTTCCGCCGCTCGAGTTCGAGATTGACCTGATAGCCGTGCATCGGGCGCTCGGCCAGCAGGCTGAGGATCACGAGATCGGGCGTTGTCACCGCCGATTTCTTTCGATTGCGGCCTCTCATCTTCTTGCATCGCGCCGCGCTCATCCTTTCTTTCTGCGGGCGCTCCACCACCACCATTGGCACTGTTCCGGCGGCAATCGTGGATTGCGGGCTTGCGCAACCGCTGCGCGAAACGTGTCCAGGACGCAAATGTCCATGTGCTGGGGCGCGACGCGTTCCAGTTGCGCGTACATCCTTTCGGGGCTGCGCCGCGCGAGGTCGGCCACGCTGCGCACTCCGAGCAAATGGAAATCGCGTACCATCGCCGGGCCGACGGAGATCAGGTCGCGAAGTTCGCGTGATTCCGAGGCCATAAAATCCTCCTTGACAAGCGACGATCGCGAATCTAAACTGCAACTAGTCTAAATTGAGACTAGTTGAAACGTCAAGAATGAAATTTAAAGGAGGAGCTTTCATGAACGTCAAACGGATTACGCCCGTTCTTTTTGTTCGAGAGATCGAGCCGGTGCTGCCCTTCTGGGTCGATGCGCTGGGTTTTGCGAAAACGATCGAAGTGCCGGGTGAGGGAGGCAAACTCGGATTTGTGGCGTTGCAGAAGGATGGGACGGAGGTGATGTATCAGACGTATGCCAGCCTCGGCGAGGACATGCCGTAGGTCGCTGAAGCGGCGCAGAAAGGGCCGACGTTTCTATACATCGAGGTCGATGACCTCGACGCGAGTGCTGGCTGCGCTGAAGAAATACAAGATGGCGATGCCGGAACGCACCGCGTTTTACGGGATGCGCGAAGTTGGATTTCAGGATCCGGCCGGGCACTACTTGACGTTCGCGCAACGCGTCTAGCCGGCGTTCGTGTTCGAGGTCAGGCTGCGGCAGATTCCATGCGTGATCCTCGCGGCACAGCGAGCGATAGACGCGAGAACCAAACTCGGCGACAATCATCCAATCCCCATGAAAAATCGCTCTGTGCCTGTCGATACTGTTTTGCCGCACGTCTCGCTACCGGGATTTGCCGGCTGCGATTGACTGGCTCGTGAAACATTTCGGATTCGTCGAGCAGTATCACTACACCGATTCGACGACCGGCAAGATTTCCGGAGCGCAGTTGCGGCTAGCGAATGCTTACGTCATGGCGCATCCGGCGAAAGTTGCGAATGCAGCGACACCGGCGGAACTTGGGTACAAACTGCAGAGCCTGACGATTTTTTTCGATGATGTCGATGCGCACCATCGGAAGGTGAAGTCGACGGGCATTCGTCTGGCGGAGCAGCTGCACGAGACTGTTTATGGGGAACTGCAGTATGCAGTGCAGGATCTGGAAGGGCATCTCTGGATTTTTTCGCAGCATGCGAAAGATTTGAGCCCGATCAGTGGGGCGCGAAAATCACGAAATAGGATGGATCAGTTTGCGATTGGACTTCGCGCTGAGATCCTGCACTGCGTGAGCCGACGCGTTCGCACAGGAGCGAACGCGAAGAAAAAGCGTCGGCTCACTCCGTTGAGGATGACAAGCGTTTAATAAACGGAAGCTCCAAGCTACTTTTTGTCCTGGGCGGGAGCTGGGCGGCGTGGTGTCGGCACTGAGGGCACGGCGATGGAGCGGGCGCCGTTTTTCCCTACAGCGCGGACGGCGAAGAAATGATTGTCGGTGGAGACGTCTTTTAGAACGGTTTCACCGGCTGCTTCGGCGAAGGTCAGCACGCTCCAGCGAGCTTCGGTGGTTTCGCGCCAGAGGATTTCAAAACCGGCGCGGGCGTCGTCGTCTTGGGCCGACCACGAAATTTTGGCGTCCTGAGTGACTCCGCCGGCCAAATGCACTTCCGTTGGCGGATGGGGCGCTAGCGCCAACTGGCGGAGGGCTTCGGCGTTGTCGCGAGCGACATTGCCCAAAAACGCGGCGTTCAGATATTTTGCGTAGTCGCCGTATTCGACACCGTTTTCGGTGCGCGGCGTCTGGTGCTCGTGGTTGTAATCTTCCCACGGCTCGGTGAAACGGACTGCGGGCAGGCCCGCTTTGTAAAACGGATAGTGATCGCCGCCGCGGCCATAGCGATCGACGCGGAAAATCATGCGAATTGCGGAGCGGCCATCGATCTCTTCGATCGCGCGCGCGAGTTCGCGCGATGATCGAATCGCAATCGTCGATTTCGCCATTGCCTGAAAACAAGCGAACGCGATGCGGCGCGCCAGGCTGCAAATCGTCGCCGACGATGTCGTCATCGAGCATGCCGCCGACGGTGTAGCCCTGTTGCTTCACCCACTCGACCATGTGCGTCGAGCCGAACAGTCCTTGCTCTTCGCCGGACACCGCGGCGAAAATCACGGTCGCTCGAAATCCTTTCGCTCCGGCTGCCTTGCTCACCAGTCGCGCCGACTCCACGCTCACCGAGACGCCGGAGGCGTCATCGTCCGCGCCCGGGGCGTCGAGGGTTCGTGTCTGTGATCGTCGAAACCGACGGAATCGAATCGAAATGTCCCGACACGATGAATACGGTCTTCGCCATCTTTTCGTCGGTGCCGGGCAGGATCGCGTAGACGTTTTGCATCGGCGCCGGCTTGCCGAGAGTGCGCTCGCCGGTCGCATCGAATTTATCGACGACGATCTGCAACTTGCCGCCGGTGGCTTTGTTGATTTCGTTCAGGCGCGCGACGATTTTGTCGCGGCCGCAGCCGGGGCCGCGCTTTGGATCGTCCCAGATTGCCGATGGCGATGCGCGTGCCGCACGCGACCATGGAGTCGATCAGCGCGCGCATGGACTTTTCGTCGACCGAAGCGCGCGCGATCGCGCCGCTTGGGCGAGGGATCGGCTTCGATTTCGGCAACGGTTGCGGCGGTTCGGCGGGATCGTTATGCTGACGCTGCGCAACGCGTCGCGGCTGCGATGCTCCTGAGCGGAAACAGCAATCGCTGACAGTCAGCAGTAGAGCAAAAGACAAGATTGAAATGTGAAGTCGATTGCATTTCGCATGCATCTGAAAGTTTCCTGAAACATTGTCTTGCGCGGCGAAGTCTATCGCAAGTTGGCCGGTTGGGTCGGTTGAGCTTCGGCGAACCTGTTGAAGAGCGCTCGGATGCGACTTGCGCCTACCCGCTCCAGATCCGCGCGTGGCCACTTTGCGTTGATCGCTGCGGCTTCGTAGGTCGTCTGGCAAAAATCGAAAAGCGCTGCGGTGGGATCAGCGGCGGTCCGTACTGCTTCGTAGGGCAGTATGAATTCGCCCAAGTCTTTGCGATACGAAGCCGCCGGCGGAGCAACGCGATACTCACTGAAGCCGGCGGGCTCGGGGCTGGCGTAGGAATAGTAGGCCGGTTCTTTCACGTTGCCGCTGCCGGGCCAGAAGCCGACGGCGCTGACTTCGTGGGAATAGGCTTCCTTGGTGATGAGATCGGCGCCGGGACGAGCGGGAGCGCGGCGTCCAGAAAAGCGGCCGACGGCGAGATCGAAACTGCCCCAGAAGAAATGGACAGGGCTGCTCTTGCCGATGAACAGCGCGCGGAAATCGTGGAAGACGTCGCTGCTCGAAGCGAGAATGCGCCAGAATTTGTGGACGGCTTCGCGATCGTAAGAGGCGTGAGTTTCGTCCTTGTCGAAGGCGATGGGATCTGGGATTTCGACGGGCATCTTCCAGATTTTTACGTCGATGCCGTGGGAACGGAGCATTTCGGAGAATTCATCGTAGAAAGTGGCGACGCTTTTGGGGGCGAGGGGGATCGAAGCGAGAACGCCGTCGCTCTTGCGGAGGACGAGTTGGTGGGCGATGAAATCGAATTCGATTTCGATGACGAGATCGCGGTACGGCATCGAAGAAGTCGTCAGACCGCGAGCGCTGACGTAGAGCGGGACGTTCCACCAGTGATTTACTAACGGCGTGAGCGCGAGGCGCACTTTGCCGACGATTTGCGTCCACATGTGGAGCGTGGCGCGGGTTGGTTCCCAGGATTCCAGCGGCAGCGATGGCCAAGACTCCGGCGAATTTCTTAGTTCTCGCGCTTGGCCAACATTCGGAGTCATAAGCCACCTCTTGGAAAAACTTCTTACTCGATCACGACTTTCAGGAATTTCTTTTTGCCGGCGCGCAGGGAGAATTCGCCCGCTTTGTCGGTCGGCATGATTTTTCGCGGATCGTCCACGCGGGCGCCGTCTACTTCGGCGCCGCCTTGCTTGATGAGGCGATCAGCTTCGCTTTTGGAATCGACCAGTTTGAGTTCTACCAACAACGCGTTGAGTTGTTTGGTTTCGCCTTTCGGCAGTTTTACGACGGGGATTTCGGTGGGGGCTTGGCGTTCGCGGAAAACGCGTTGGAAATTTTCGGCTGCTTTGTTGGCGGCGTCCTGGCCGTGGAAGGTGGCGATGACTTCGGTGGCGAGGCGCATCTTGGCGTCCATTGGATGCAATTTGCCGCCGGCGACTTCGCTTTTGAGTGCGTTGATTTCAGCCGGGGTGCGGTCAGTGATCAGCTCGTAGTATTGCCACATCAGCTCGTCGGGAATCGACATCAGCTTGCCGAACATTTCGACGGGAGGTTCGGTGATACCGACGTAGTTGCCGAGGCTCTTGGACATTTTGCGCGAGCCGTCGAGGCCGACGAGGATCGGCATCGTGAGTACGGCTTGTCCGGGGACTCCGTATTCGCGCTGGATTTCGCGATGGACGAGAAGATTGAACTTTTGCTCGGTGGCGCCGAGCTCGACATCGGATTTCAAGTTCACAGCATCGAGCGCCGTCAACAGCGGATAAAGCAGTTCGTGCACCGATATTGGTTGTTGGTTTTCGAGGCGGGAACGAAAGTCTTCGCGCTCCAACATGCGCGCGAGACGGTAGTGGGAGCAGAGGCGCACGACGTCAACCGCGTTTAGTTTGTTGAGCCATTCGCTGTTGTAGCGGACTTCGGTTTTTTTCGGGTCGAGGATTTTGAAAACTTGTTCCAGATATGTTTTCGCGTTGGCGTCTACTTGTTCGCGCGTCAGCGGGGGGCGCGTTTCGGAAACTCCGGTCGGGTCGCCGATCATGGCGGAAAAATCGCCGATGAGGAAAACGGCGGTGTGGCCCATGTCCTGAAAATGTTTGAGCTTGCGGATGACGACGGTGTGACCAAGGTGCAGGTCGGGCGCCGTCGGATCGACGCCGAGATAAACGCGGAGAGGTTTGCCGGTCTTGATCGATTCGGCGAGCTTCGTTTTCAACTCGTCTTCGCGAATGATCTCGACGGTGCCTTTTTTGAGATAGGCGAGTTGTTCTTCGACGGGTTTGAACGTTGCGGTCATGATCCTCGGTTCGCTTTTGTCATCGCGCCAAAACCAATGCGCTCAAGTTCTTTCGATCTTGCGGACATGGGGCGCAGCGGTGCTGCGCCCCTACATATTTTGCAGGGAGTGGTCATGATTGCACCACGCGGCGGCCGGAGACTTTGAAATTTCCGGCGAGGATGATTTTTACGGCTTCGGTGTAGATGCGGTGCTCTTCTTTCAGAATTCGCTCGGACAACGTTTCGTCGGTGTCGCTGTCTTTCACTTCGACGATGGCCTGCAGGACGATGGGGCCGGCGTCGAGATTTTCGTCCACGAAATGGACGGTGCAGCCTGCGAATTTTACGCCGTATTCGAGGGCCTGGCGCTGGGATTCGAGTCCGGGGAACGATGGGAGAAGAGAGGGGTGGATATTGAGGATGCGATTGGGGAAGGCGGCGACGAAATAAGGGGAGAGCAGGCGCATGTAGCCGGCGAGGCAGATTAGGTCGACGTTGACTTCTTGCAGAGCGGCGACAACCTGGCGGTCGTAGGTTTCGCGCTCGAGGCCTTTGGAGGAGATGACGCGCGTGGGGAGGCCGCGCTCCTTGGCGCGGTCAATGCCGGGGGCGCCTTCGCGATTGCTGAGGACGAGGGCGATTTCGGCGTTGGGGATGCGTCCGGCGGCGATGCTGTCGGCTAGCGCGACAAAGTTCGACCCGCGACCGCTCAGGAGCACTCCAATGCGACTGTTCATGAAGAGAAAACGGTAGCACAGAAGAGCGAGGAGGTCGACAGTCGACAGTTGAAAGTCGAAAGAAAGAAAGGATAACGCAGAGACGCTGAGGAGCGCGGGGAAACGAGGCTTAGTCGATCCAGGCGAGGATGTCGCCGGCGTTTACGGCTTGGCTTTCTTTGGCGAGGAGCTTTTCGACGGTGCCGGATTTGGTGGATTTGACTTCGTTTTGCATTTTCATGGCTTCGACGACGAGGAGGCCCTGGCCGGCTTCGACTTTGTCGCCGGTTTTGACGAGTAGGCGAATCACTTTGCCGGGCATCGGGGCGATGATTTTTTGGCGGCCTTCGGCTTCGACGGCGCCGTGTTTGCGGCCGCGCCAAGCGCGTGGGTCGGCGACTTCGGCTTTGAGCTCGTTGGGGCCATCGTGAATTGTGAGTGAGCCGTCGGGATTTGGGGCGACACGGATTTCGTGGGACTCGCCGTTGAGGAGAATCGAGAAGATGCCGGGTGCGATTTCGAGAGCGTCGGCATCAGTTGCTTGACCGTCGAGAGAGATTTGCCAGCGAGCGCCGTCGCGGTTGAGTTCGACGGTGTGTGTTTTGCCGGCGATGTGGACTTCGTACTTCATGGCGTGCGATCCAGTTGGGCGCGGCGGCCTTCGAGTTTCCAGCGAGAATTTTGCTGCGCATCGGGAGTGGCGTTCTCTGACGCGGAATTTTTCGCGGCATCGCCGGCTTGAAAGAGGGCGGCGGCGATTGCTGCGGCGGAGTGTGTGATTGCCGAGTCGGCGGCGGAGATGGAAGTTACCGAGGTTGCGGTGGCGGGGCGCGCATCCGGATTCACCGCTGGCGCAGACGAAGAAGCAACTTTATTTGTTACAGGTTTTGACCCTGGCTTTGCCGCGGTGGATTTTGCGGCTTGATCCTTGGCGAGGAGTTCGTCGAGCCACTTCGTGTGGACGTCGCCCCTTAGAAATTCGGGTTCTGCGAGGAGGCGTCGGAAGAGGCCGACATTGGTCTTGATTCCGGAGACGGTGGATTCTTCGAGGGCGCGGCGGAGACGAGCGATTGTTTCTTCGCGACTGTTGCCCCAGGCGATGAGTTTGGCGAGGAGTGGATCGTAGTCGTTGGGCACGGTCCAGCCTTCGTAAACGCCGTCGTCGAGGCGAATGCCGGGGCCCGCGGGAACCTGGCGCGACAAGAATTTTTCCAGGGGATGGAAAGAAATTGTTGTCGGGATCTTCTGCGTAGAGGCGGACTTCCATGGCGTTGCCGCGCGGCGTGATGGTTTCCCACGCGAACGGGAGACGATGGCCGGCGGCGATGGCGATTTGAAGCTTGACGAGGTCGAGGCCGGTGACTTGCTCGGTGACGGGATGCTCGACTTGCAAGCGCGTGTTCACTTCCAGGAAATAGAAATCGAGATTTGAGTCGACGAGAAATTCGACGGTGCCCGCGTTGGTATAGCCGCCTGCGCGCGCGAGGCGGACGGCGGCATCGCCCATTTTTTTGCGAAGGTCGGGAGTCATGATCGGAGATGGAGCTTCTTCGATGACTTTTTGGTGGCGGCGCTGGACGGAGCATTCGCGTTCGCCGAGAGAGACGATGCGGCCGTGATGGTCGGCGAGGATTTGAATTTCTACGTGGTGGGGCTTTTCTAAATATTTTTCGAGATAGAGGCGCGGGTCGCCGAAGGCGTTGAGCGCTTCGGAGCTGGCGTCGCGATAGGCGGAGGCGAATTCGGCGGAGCTGCGCACAAGGCGCATGCCTTTGCCGCCGCCGCCGGCGACGGCTTTGAGGAGAACGGGAAAGCCCATGGATTGAGCGAGTGCGTGGGCTTCGTCGGGCTTTTCGATCGGATCGTTGGTGCCGGGGACGGTGGGAACTTCGGAGCGGCGCGCGATTTGGCGGCCGGCGGTTTTGGCGCCGAGTGCTTCCATGGCTTGGGCGGTGGGGCCGATGAAGGTGATTCCTGCATCGGTGCAGGCGCGCGGGAGAGCGGCGTTTTCTGCGAGGAAGCCGTAGCCGGGATGGATGGCGTCGGCGCCGGATCTTTTTGCGACGGCGATGATTTTGTCGATGTTGAGATAGCTTTCGCGCGCGGGGGCGGGGCCGATGGGATAGGCCTCATCGGCGAGGCGAACGTGGAGCGATTTGCGATCGACTTCGCTGAAGACAGCGACGGAGCGGATGCCGAGTTCGCGGCAGGCGCGAAGGATGCGGACTGCGATTTCTCCCCGGTTGGCGATCAGGATTTTTTTGAACATGAGGGATTCGGCAGCGCGATGCGGAGAGGATTCTAGCATGCGGGATGTGGCGGCCGAGTTTGGCGCATTGGTGGCGTGTCGAAAGGCTGCATAGCGAGCGGCGGGTTTAGACGGACCGCGGCGATTGATCGAATGGGCAGCTTCGATCATTTATGCGGTCAGCAGGGCTCGACAGTAAAAGCGGTACGGGAACGCCGCACTCCAAATAATTTGTGGTGACGGGGAGATCGCGAACGGTGGTGCGGTGGGCGGAAAAGCGGGGCACTAGTTATTTCGACATATTGTTTTGACGCGGCGCGGCTTGTACAAACGACTCTGAGCATTGTCCCGAAGACTCGGTCGCTTACTTATGAAGAAAAATCAGGGTTTGTTCGTGTCCGCGTGTGTTTTCGCGGCGATTCTTGTTTGCGCGCGCGGGCAGGTTCGCGCGCACGCCGCTGGGCAGGCGCAGTCGCCCGATCCAGCAGGACAGGCAACGTATGGCGGGGCTTCGTCACCGCAGAGTGGGGTACAGGGCGGTGCGGCGACGGCTGGCGTGTTCGCACCGGTGCTGGATTCGGAGAAGCGGCCGATTACGGCGGGCGGGTTTGTGAAGACGGGGCCGATTTTGTTTGTTGATATCGCGGACAAGGCGGGGATGGGCTCTTGGAAGCACACAATGGGCACGCCCGAGAAGAATTACATTCTTGAGACGACGGGATCGGGAGTTGCGCTGCTCGATTACGACAATGATGGGTGGATGGACATTTATTTGGTGAATGGGTCGACGGTTGATGCGTTGAGCGGGAAAGTGACGCCTCCGCACGCTGCGCTGTTTCACAACAATCACGATGGAACGTTCACGGATGTGGCGGAAAAGGCCGGCGTGACGAACGATCGCTGGGGGTACGGAGTGGCGATCGGGGATTACGACAACGATGGATACCCGGACATTTATGTTTCGAATTATGGGAAGAACCGGCTGTTTCACAACAATCACGACGGGACGTTCACGGATGTGGCGGAAAAGGCTGGCGTGCAGCTCGGCAATTGGTCGACGGGCGCAACGTTCGGGGATTACGACGGCGACGGGAAGCTGGATTTGTTTGTGCCCGGCTACATTCACTGGGACATGGACAAGCTGCCGCCGAAACCCGATCCGTCGGCGCACGCGGTGAATTTCTGCCAGTTTCGCGGGGTGGGCGTGATGTGCGGGCCGCGCGGGCTGCAGGGCGAGAGCGATCACCTGTTTCACAACAACGGCGACGGGACATTCACGGATGTGAGCGAGAAGGCTGGAGTTTCGGACAAGAAGCACTACTACGGGTTTACGTCGGTCTTTGTGGATGTAAATGACGACGGGAAAGTCGATCTGCTGGTGGCGAACGATTCGACACCGAATTATCTGTATCTGAACAACGGCGACGGGACATTTAAGGATGCAAGTTTTACGTCGGGATTCGCGCTGAATCAGGACGGGCAGGAAGTCGCGAACATGGGGATGGCGATCGGCGACTATCGCAACAACGGGCTGCTCGATCTGTATACGGGGACATTTTCGGACGACTACAAACCGCTGTTCCGGAATGGCGGGAAGGCTTATTACACGGAGATTGCGCCGGAGATGAGCATGGCGCAGTTCACGTATCCGTTTTTGACATGGAGCACGGAGTTCATCGACTACGACAACGATGGATGGAAAGATATTTTTGCGGTGAACGGGCACGTTTATCCGCAGGTGGATCAACACAATTTTGGGACGTCGTTCGCGCAGAGGCCGTTTGTGTTCCACAACATCCGGCACGGGGAAAAGTTTGAGGTGGTGCCCGCAGTGGAAGGGACCGGACTGGCGGAAGTGATTCCGGGACGCGGAGCGGGATTTGGAGATCTTGTTTAACGACGGGAAGATCGATGTGGTCATCAATTGCCTCGACCACAAACCGGCTCTGTTGCAGAACGTCAGCCCGGACAAACATCACTGGGTGGGGTTGCAACTGACGGGCGGGCCGAAGAGTCCGCGCGACGCAGTTGGCGCGGTGGTTTATCTGACGGCGGGCGGCGTGAGGCAGCGCGGCGACGTGATGAGCGGCGGGAGTTATGAGTCGTCGAACGAATGCGGCTGCATTTTGGGATTGGCGACGTGACATCGGTGACGAAAGTGGAAGTGCGATGGCCCGATGGCGCTAAGGAAGAAGTCGCGCTGCCCTCGGTTGACCGGTTTTTTGCAATTGAAGAAGGCAAAGGGTGTCGTGGCGAGCGTTTACGACGCGATTGCGCAACAGCAGCAGCAACGGGCTTCAACGCAAAAGACGATGGAAAACGGGACCACTCACTAATTTTTGATTTTTGGATCGCGGCCCAGGTCTGGAGGCGCGTATGAATACGTGGAATCGACGAGGTTTCTCGTTTGCTGGAGCTTGTGCGCTGTGCGTGTGCGCATTGGGGGCATCGCTAGCACAACCACAGGGCCAGCAGACTCCACCACAGCAAACCCAGGCGCAGCACGACCAGTCGCAGCAGCATCCGGCGCCGGCGCAAACGCCAGAGCAGGCGAAGCAGGCCGAAGAGCGCAAGGCTTATGCGGACGAGGTTCGTAAAAGCTACAACTTTCGATTTGGAGCGGGCGTTATCTCGATTCCGGGCAATGCGGCGATCGAGGGAAATGATTTCGTGCAGGCGGGATCGTTTCCGAAGGCGACGTATTGCGCGGTGTGCCATGCACAGGCTTACAACAACTGGCGGCAGGCGCTGCACTCGAATTCGTTTCGAACGCCGTTTTATCGGGCGAGCGTGAATATTTTGCTGCGTTCGAAGGGCATCGAGTTTACGCGGCACTGCGACAGCTGCCACAACCCTGTGGGCGTGTTGACGGGCGGATTGACGCAGGAGTCGATGGTAGATCGCGGGTTTGATCGCGACGGGCTGACGTGTCTGACGTGCCATTCCGTGCAGAAACTGCAGCCAACCGTTGGGAATGGCGGATTCGTGCTGGGCGTGCCGTCGGTGATGGTGGATGAGAAGGGCAATCGGATTCCGGGCGAAGTGCCTTACGAAGAGATCATGAAGCATCCGGACCGCCATTCGAAGGCGGTGATGAAGGATTTTTATCGCTCGCCGGAATTTTGCTCGGCCTGCCATAAGGCGAATCTGCCGGAGCCGCTGAACGACTACAAATTCGTGCGCGCGTTCTCCGTTTTTGACGAATGGCAGAATTCGAAGTTTTCGAAGCGGAATCCGCTGACGTTTTACTCGGGCGAGTACACGACTTGCCAGAACTGCCACATGAAGCGGTCGACGCCGACGCTGCCGGAATACGGCGCGAAGAACGGGACATTCGCTTCGCATCGATGGACGGCGGGGAATACGGCAGTTCCCTTCTATTACGGATTTGATGAGCAATTGAAGAAGACGACGGAATTTTTGCAGTCCGGGAAATTATCTGAACGTCGATCTGTTCGCGTTTAAGAAGAAGGACGACGGCAACGGCTTCGTTGGTCCGATCGGTACGGTGCCGTACTCGCTGAAGGCGGGCGAGACGGTGCAGGCGATGGTGGTGATTCAGAACAAAAACATCGGACACTCGCTGATTCCGGAAGTGCGCGACCTGTATGAGGCGTGGACGGAATTCACCGTCAATGAACAGGACGGGACGGAGATTTATCACAGCGGCTTCCTGAAGCCGGATGGATCGCTGGATACGCGCGCGCACAGCTTTACGAACCGGCCGGTGGATGAGCACGGAATTTTTGTCGATAACCATCGCGTGTTTGAGATTCATTCGGTGGCGTATGACAACACGGTGCAATCGGGCCGATCGTCGATGGTGCGGTATGAATTCAAGATTCCGGCTACGGCAAAAGGGCCGCTGACGATCACGGCGCGGGTGAATTACCGGCACCTGCGGCAGAGCTATCTAAACAATATTTTCGGCGCGGATCATCCGGCGTATCCGGTGATCGAGATTTCGCGGAAGACGCGGACGGTGGCATTGGGCGAGAATGCGCCGGATGCGCAGCCAGATCCGCAGGACAATCCGGACTGGATGCGATGGAACAACTACGGGATCGCGTCGCTGGATCAACTGCAGTATGCGGATGCGGTGGCAGCGTTCACCGAAGTGGCGAAGCTGCGGCCGGACTATGCGGATGCGTATACGAACATCGCGCTGACAGAGATGGAGTGGGAGAAGTACGACTCGGCACGGAAGAACCTGAAAATGGCGCTGGCACTCGCGAACGACAATGCGCGGGCGCTGTACTACATGGCGCTGGTCGAGCGGCGAGCCGGAAACTCGGAGGCGGAGATCGCGGATTTGAAGAAAGTTGTGGCGCAGTATCCGATGTCGCGCGATGCGCGGCGCGAACTGGGCAAGTCGTATTACCGGCAGAACAACTACTGACGGGGCGATCGAACAGTTCGAGGCGCTGCAGGTGCTCGATCCGGATGATGTGACGGCGCACTACAATCTCGCGATTTTGTATGGGCGCATGGGGAAGGACAAGGAGTCGGCGGAGCAACAGGCGATGTTCAGGACGAAGAAGGTCGATCCTGGCGCGCCGACGTATTCGTTCGATTTCCTGATGAAGCATCCGGAGATTTCGACGGAGAGCGTGCCGTGGCATATGCATACGGACTTGTCCCCGGAGTTCAATGCCGATGGAGCTCAACAGAAGGCGAATCCGACGAATGCTCCGACCGGGTCGCCCGCGGCTAGCGCCCCGACGCCGAGCGGGTCGGGTGGAGCAAACCGATGAGACTTGTCTTTCTTGCCCGATGTGTGGCGCTGTTTGTGGTTTTGTTTGGCGTGGCAGGAACGGCATGCCATGCGAAAGAAACGTGTCCGTGGATCAACGAGCCAACCGCGGCTGGTTTTTTGAAAGGAGATGTGACCACCACAATCACTCACAATTCGACAGGTACGGACAAAGCAGCGGCCACCGCGGCAACGGCAACGGGGACTTCGGTCACGGTCGGAGACGCGATTTGTGAGTTTGTGCGCCACGATGCGTCAGGGACCACCCGGCTTCGCATTGAGGTTGTGACTATGGGCGACGTTGTAAAAGCGTTTCCCGGTTTTCGGGCGCGATGCGGGGCTGCGAGCCAGCCTGTGCGCGCAATTGGAAATGAAGCGGAAGTCTGTGATGCGCCAGCGGCGGTCGGGCACGGATTTACCCAGCAGGTCGTAGGGCGCGTGCGCGAGCGCGCGTTTGTGGTATCGATTTCGGCAGGTGCCGGTGCGGATCAGGCCACGATCCGAGAGACTACGTTGCGTGTGGCGGAACAGGTCGCGGGCTTTCTGTTTTAGCGGCGACCGATAGTGCTTTTAAAGTATGGTGACAGAGCGGTTCCCTTCCTAGACTAGCGTGCGGTTTTACAGCTGCACCATCTCTATCGCGTTCACTTTTTCTGGCATGTCGTCTCAGACTCCTTCTAAAAATTCAGCGGTACAGCGCGAGCTGTCGGTCTTGCTAGTAGAGGATCACGCTTTAGTGGGTCTGGCCTTGCGGCGCACGCTGGAAGATGCAGGAGATATCCGCGTGGTCGGCAAGAGCGCGGACGCAATTACCGCGATTCGAATGGCGCAGCGGTTAAAGCCGGATGTCGTGGTGATGGATTTTGCACTGCCGGGCAGGTCCGGCGCAGAGGCGACTCAGGAGATCTTAAAGACGGTGAAGACAGCGGTGCTGATTTTGAGCATGCATTCGGAGCCGAGTTATGTGCGGGCGGCGCTGGACTCGGGAGCGAGCGGGTATTTGTTGAAGAGCGCGGTGGACCTCGATCTGGCGGAAGCAATCCGGCAAGTGGCTGCGGGGAGATTTGTTCTGGATAAGCGTTTGGCGCAGAGCAATGTGTTGGGCGAGATGACGCGGGCGCTGAGCGAGCGGGAACTCGAAATTTTGCGATTGATTGTGCAGGGCAAGTCGCACCGGGAAATTGCGAGCGAGCTGGGGATTCGTGTGAACACGGTGCGGGCCCATCGGGCGAATATGATGCAGGCGATGGGAGTGCATAAGTCGGTGCAGCTCGCATTGTATGCGGTGGCGCGCGGGCTGGTTGAGTCCTGAATTCGAATCCGAGACAAAAGAACACGCAAACGGAGACGCTTGGTACGCAGAGATGCGCAGAGAAAAGGCTGCGCGCCTTCCGCAGCACGTCGAGTGCTGTCTGTTCGAGCGGTTGGGGTATAACTGTACGGCGATTTTGGAACGCGAGAGGGTGAGGGTGGATATGAAGAACAAATTGAAGACGATTTTTGTTGTGATGGCGTTTGTGTTCGCGACGTTTGCGGCGCACGTGGCGGTTGCGCAGGATGGGGCGATTACGCCGGGGGAGAATTTGGTAGTGGACGGAGTGCCGGCGATTCCGGCTTCGTTGGCGGAGACGGCGGGGCGGTATGGGTCGTTTCGAACGGCGACGTTGGCCGATTGGAGTCCAGTCGGACGCGAGATGTTGATCGCGACGCGATTTGGAGACGTGCCACAACTGCATTTGGTGAAGACGCCGGGCGGTGCGCGCCAGCAGCTCACGTTCTTTGCGGACGCGGTGAGGACGGGGCGGTTTCATCCAAACGGCGGCGACTACATTGTCTTCATGAAGGACATCGGCGGTGGAGAGTGGTTTCAGTTGTATCGCTACGACGTGAAGACGGGCGACGTGACGTTGTTAACCGATGGGAAAGCGAGGAATTTGCAGGGGCCATGGTCGTCGGGTGGAGACCAGATCGCGTACATGTCAACGCGGAGGACGGGGAGAGACACGGATTTGTGGGTGATGAATCCGGCGGACCCGAAGAGCGATCGTTTGTTGACTCAGCTTGCAGGCGCTGGGTGGGAGCCGCTGGATTGGTCACCAGACGACAAGAAGATTTTGCTGGCGGAGGAGCTGTCGATCAATGAGTCGTATTTGTGGCTGGTGGACACGACGACCGGGGAGAAGATGGCGCTGACGCCGCGAGACGCTGCCGGTAAAGAGAAAGTGTTTTATGGCGATGCGCGATTCAGCCAGGACGGCAAGGGGATTTACGTGGTCACGGATCGCGATTCGGAGTTCCAGCGGCTCACGTATATCGATTTTGCGACGAAGCAGCCGAAATATCTGACGACGAAGATTCCGTGGGACGTGGAGCGATTTGACCTAACGCACGACGGGAAGCGGCTTGCGTTCGTGACGAATGAAGAAGGCGTGAGCGTGCTGCGTGTGATGGAGACGGCGAACGAGAAAGAGGTGCGACTGCCGAAGCTGCCGACGGGAGTGATTGTGTCGATGGATTGGCACAGGAACGGGCAGGATTTGGGATTTGCGCTGACGAGCGCGCGGAGCCCAAGCGACTGCTACTCGGTGAACGTGGCGAACGGGAAGGTGGAGCGATGGACGGCGAGCGAGAGCGCAGTGAAAACGGACGGGTTTCCGGAAGCGGAGCTGGTGCGATGGAAGAGCTTTGACGGGAAGATGATCTCGGGATTTTTGTACAGGCCGGCGGCTGGGAAGTTTTCGGGCAAGCGGCCGGTGCTCGTCGATATTCACGGCGGGCCGGAGGGGCAATCGACGCCAGATTTTCTGGGCCGCCTGAACTATCTGATGAATGAGATGGGGATCGCGCTGATCGAGCCGAATGTACGCGGGTCCACTGGATACGGGAAGACATTCACCCTGCTGGATAACGGATTCAAGCGCGAGGATACGTATAAGGACATCGATGCGCTGTTTGACTGGATCGGGACGCGGCCCGATCTGGATGGCGAGCGAATCGCGGTGATGGGCGGGAGTTACGGCGGGCATATGACGCTGGCGGTGTCTACTTTTTACAGCGATCGGATTCGATGCTCCGTGGACATCGTAGGAATGTCGAACCTTGTGACGTTTTTGGAGCACACGGAGGCGTACCGGCGGGACTTGCGGCGTGTGGAGTATGGCGATGAGCGCGATCCGAAGATGCGGGAATTTCTGGAGAAGATCGCGCCGATGAACAACATCGCGAAGATCAAGAAGCCGATGTTTGTGATTGCGGGGAAAAACGATCCGCGGGTGCCGGTGAGCGAATCGCAGCAGATTGCGGATGCGCTGAAGAAGCAGGGGACGCCGGTGTGGTTGCTAATTGCGAAGGATGAGGGACACGGATATCGGAAGAAGGTCAATCAGGATTTTCAGTTTTATGCGACGGTGGAGTTTTTGAAGGAGTATCTGGTGAAGTAGGTGAGGCGCAGCCGCTAGAGGGGGATGTTGCCGTGTTTTTTCTTGGGGTTGGTGTCGCGCTTGTTTTCGAGGGAGCGGAGCGCGGTGATGATTTTGGCGCGCGTTTCGGCGGGTTCGATGACGGCGTCGATGTAGCCGCGCTCGGCGGCGACGAACGGGTTGGCGAAACGTTCGCGGAACTCGGCGATTTTTTCCTGGCGTAGGGCTTCGCGTTCGGAGTCGGAAGCTTTTTCCAATTCGCGCTTGTAAACGATGTTGACGGCACCTTCGGGACCCATGACCGCGATTTCTGCGTTGGGCCAGGCGAAGTTGGCGTCGGTGCGGATGTGCTTCGACGCCATAACGCAATAGGCGCCGCCGTAGGCTTTGCGCGTGATGACGGTGATTTTGGGGACGGTAGCTTCGGCGAAGGCGAAGAGGAGCTTGGCGCCGTGCTTGATGATGCCGCCGAATTCCTGTTGCGTGCCGGGCAGGAAGCCGGGGACGTCTTCGAATGTGATTAGCGGAATATTGAACGCATCGCAGAAGCGAACGAAGCGGGCGCCTTTGATGCTGGCGTTAATGTCGAGAACGCCGGCGAGAAATGCGGGCTGATTGGCGACGATTCCTACCGGGCGTCCGTCAAGGCGAGCGAAGCCGACGACAATATTTTTGGCGAAGTGCTCGTGGACTTCGAAGAAGTAGCCGTCGTCGATAACCGAGTGGATCGCGTCTTTGATGTCGTAGGGCTGCTGGGCATTTTCGGGAACGAGCGTGTTGAGGGCATCGTCGCGGCGATCGATCGGATCAGATGACGCGCGGCGCGGCGGATCTTCGAGATTGTTCGACGGAAGAAAACTCATCAGTTCGCGAATCATCGCGAGGCAATCGGCGTCATCGGCGGAGACGAAATGAGCGACGCCGCTGGTGGCGTTGTGAGTCATCGCGCCGCCGAGTTCCTGCTTGGTGACTTCTTCATGCGTGACGGTTTTGATGACGTCAGGACCGGTGACGAACATGTAGGAAGTGTCGCGCGTCATGAAAATGAAATCGGTGATGGCGGGGGAATAGACGGCGCCGCCGGCGCACGGTCCCATGATGGCGCTGATTTGCGGGACGACGCCGCTGGCGAGCGTGTTGCGCAAGAAAATGTCGGCATAGCCAGCAAGTGAGGCGACACCTTCCTGAATTCGAGCGCCGCCGGAATCGTTGAGGCCGATAACGGGCGCGCCGGCGCGCATCGCGAGATCCATGATTTTGCAAATCTTCAGCGCGTTGGTTTCGGAGAGCGAGCCGCCGAAGACAGTGAAGTCTTGCGCAAACACATAGACGAGACGGCCGTCGATGCGGCCGAACCCGGTGACAAACCCGTCGCCCGCAGGTCGTTGCTCTTCCATTCCGAAATCGACGCAGCGATGACGAACAAATTTGTCGAGCTCTTCGAAGGTGCCTTCGTCCAGGAGGAGATCTATGCGTTCGCGCGCGGTGAGTTTGCCGGCTTTATGTTCGCGCTCGCGGCGCTCCGGGCCACCGCCTGCTTCCGCTTCAGTGCTTAGGCGGCGAAGGTCGTCCATGCGGTCTTTGTGTTTTGCGGCGGCGGCTGAGGCGGACGATTTTGGATCAGACAAGAGGCGCTCCGGGATCGATGGGTTCATCGTGGTGGAAGATGCGGACGGCGAGATGTGTGGCGAGCCAGGTGGTGCCGAGAAGCAATACTATGCCGAGGATGATTTCTGCGCCGACCGCTGCGGCGCGTTGCGCAGGAGACGGGATGGCGGTGACGTATACCGTCGCGCTCACGAGGGTAAACATGGCGGCGAGAGTCATCGCAATGATCAGAGTAACCGTGATGATGGACGCGAGTATCTTCTTCATGGTGAATTTTGAGGGGTTCGGGACGCCGATAGAAGAATAGCGCAGGCTAAGAGTGAGGTCGAGGCTAGCGGAGGCCGGACCAGTCGTCGGCGACGATGATGGAGTCGGTGGGGTTGGCGGGATCGTACTTGATGCTGGCGGGCTGGCCGGTGACGAGGCGTTCGAATTTGATCTGGCTTTCGAGGCCAGTGATGTCTTGCGCGGTGTGATAGGTCACACCGGAGATCGCGTAGCTGTAGGAAACGAGATGGCGCGGGCGATTGTCTACGACCACGGGCGCGCGCGAAGCGAACAAGCCCCTTTGTTTCGGGGGCTCCTCGGGCGGATGCTCGACGACATCGACGACCTGACCTTCGGCGATTCGGCCGATTTGATTGAGTTGAAGGCGGCGCTTGCGTTCAAGGTTTTGCGGCGCCTCGGTAGGGCGGAAGAACGCGTAGGCGACCATCGCGATCGCGGCGATCGCGGCGGCGACCATGCCCACGGCAACTTTTAAATCGGCGAATACGAGAAGCAACAAGCGGGCTCCCATGGCTGATCGAAACCAGCTGACAAATTAACAACGGCTGTGGCGACCCTGATTGCATCGCGGGATCGCGAGCCGGAGAGACTCCAACGTCGGAATCTCTTCATGTTTGGCTATTTTACCGAAAGGGCGAACGAGGGGGAGTCACGCTTGCGCGGCATGCACCGGATTACGCAACACTCCGATTCCGGTGACCGAAACCTCGACGGTGTCTTTGTTGACCAGCGGGCCAACGCCAGATGGGGTGCCGGTCGAAATAACGTCGCCGGGAAGGAGCGTCATCATACGGGAGATCCAGCGGACGAGGAACGCGCAAGGATAGATCATGAGCGAGGTGCTGCCAGATTGGCGCAAGTCAGAATTGACGCGCGTTTCGACGATGACGTTGGCGGGATCGAGCTCGGTCTCAATGTGAGGGCCGATGGGGCAGAAAGTGTCGAAGCCTTTAGCGCGGGTGAACTGGACATCGGCTTTTTGCAGATCGCGGGCGGTGACGTCGTTGGCGCAGGTGTAGCCAAACACATACGACAGCGGGTTGTCGTTGTCGCTGAGATGCGCGCAGGTTTTGCCGATGACGATGGCGAGTTCGCCTTCGTGCTCAACGCGCTGCGAATATTTCGGAAGGACGATAGGTTCGCTGGGGCCGGCGATGGATGATGGCGGCTTGAGGAAGATCATCGGCTCTTTCGGAATTTCGTTGCCGAGCTCGGCGGCGTGAGCGGCGTAGTTGCGGCCGACGCAGACGATTTTAGTCGGCGTGACGGGCGCGACAAGTTTGACGTCGGCGATCGGATACGTGGTGGTGCCGCGCGATAGCGCGGACCAGGGCGCCGCGGTTAATTCATAGACCTCGTCACCCTCGATCAGGCCGAATTTCGGAACGGTGGATTCAGGTTTTTGAGCGGACGGATTGCTCTGCTGCGGCAGGAACCGGCAAATTTTCATACGTGATGGTTGGAGTGCGACACCCTATGATGGCTCGCCATATGAGATTCACGCGTTCGCCAGACCAGAGTCACGATCCACGAAAGCGTGGCGAGAATCATACACACAACGGATCCGAGGATGAAAACGCGCATTGGCGTATAGCGCTCGGGAAGGCCAGAAAACACGATGCAGAGTAGGCGATAACAGAGAGAGAAGAGGCACCACGCAGTAAGACTCGCCGCGAGCAGGCGCCCCGCCTGCCACATGAAACGCACCACCGGAATCATGAAAAGGATCAAGAGAATCGACACAGTGAGAACGTTGCGTTCGAGGGCGAATTTTTCCGACGCGGGCATGCGGTTCGCGACATAAATCCACGCGAGAAACACGACAACCATGCCGATGCCGGACCACATACCTGTGCGTAGAGCGCAGTTATGGACTGCAAGATTCAGTTCGTCGTTGAGATGCGTTTCTTGACGGCGCATGAGCGCTGGGCTACCACCCGTTCGAAATTGAACCCGGGACTAAGGAGAATGTTGCGCGACGTCGGCGGCTACCTGCGGGGCTGGTGCGCTCTCATTACCAGAGAGGTCGACGGCGGTCACGCTATACCAATACCGATGGCCGGATGCCACAGAAGTATCACGATACGCAGGGGAGAGCAACAAATCTTGTGTGACGAGTGAACCTTTGTCGCCGTCGGTCTCACTTCGATACACATGATATCCGGCGAGATCTTGCTCGGAGTTGATGGACCAGGAGAGGTCAATCTCTTGCGACGGCGGCGTGGCCTCGGGATTTTCAACCGAGGCAGCGACGACATCCTCGGGCGTTGACGGTGGGAAAGTGTCCGCGGGCTTCAGGATGAGCGGCTCGGAATCGCTGGATTCGAGTTCGTTGCCACGCGCGGTCGTGACGCCACGGACGATATAGACGTAAATTTTGCCAAATTCAAATTGCTTGTCGCTGAAGTGCGGTTCATTGGTGCGTTCGACTCGCGCAAGTGGCGCGGCAAATTTTTGGTAAAGGACATCGGGTCCGGTGATATTGGGATCGTACGACTTGGCGTCGAGTTCGCCGCGATAGATGTGATATTCGGTGACTGTGATCGGATCGCCGGACGCTGTGTGCGTAACGGCTTGCCAGGTTAGATCGATTGCGGACTCGGTAAGATGGGATTGGAGTTGCCCGATCGGAGCGGGAACCGGATAGATGTGGATCCTGACGGCGTTGGAATCGGCAGAAGCGCGCTTGCGAGAAGATTGCGTGCGAACGGCGAAAACCGCATCGAAACCCGACGCGGAATGATTGTCGGCGGGCGAAATCGGCGTGACGATTTGCGTGTGATCGTCGAATTGGTATTTCGCGGCGAGCTCGCCAGGAACCGTCTCGACGACGTGGAACGATCTCAGGTTCGCTGTGCCGTCGGCCTTGAGCTCTCCGCGAAGGATCTGGACTTCCGGGGCTTGCTGTAGGTGCTCGCCGCGGACGGTTTTCGAGGGTAGAGAGAAATTCAAAGCTACGCCGTCGCCCACCTGGTGGGCGGATAAGTCGGCGATTGCGGCGGGGACGAGCGGCGAGGGCGGAACGGGATCGCCGGGCGTGCCACATCCGACGAGCGTTGCAGCGAACGCGACGATGAGAGCGGCGAAACTCGTCGAAATAGCAGAAACAGCAGGCGTGGAGGTGGCTCGCGCGGGGCTGGCCCACGAGTGACGGGTTTCCATTTCGAATTTCGATCTTACAGGATGTAGCGGCTCAAATCCTGATTCTTCACGATATCGGCGAGCTGCTTATTGACGTAGGCAGCGTCCACCTTGACGTTTTTCTTTTTGAGGTCGGAGGCTTCGAAGGAAAGTTCGTCGAGAACCTTTTCGAGGATCGTGTGCAGGCGGCGCGCGCCGATGTTTTCGGTTTGCTCGTTTACGCTGGTGGCGAAGCGGGCGATGGTTTCGACCGCGTCGTCGGTGATGTTGAGCTTGAGGCCTTCGGTTTCGAGGAGCGCGATGTATTGCTTGATCAGAGCGTTCTTTGGCTCGGTGAGAATACGGACGAAGTCTTCTTCCTTGAGCGATTGAAGCTCCACGCGAATTGGCAGGCGGCCTTGAAGTTCAGGAATCAGATCGGAAGGCTTGGTGACGTGAAACGCGCCGGCAGCGATGAAGAGAATGTGGTCCGTGCGGATCATGCCGTAGCGCGTGTTGACGGTGGTGCCTTCGATAATCGGAAGAATATCGCGCTGTACGCCTTCGCGTGAAACATCGGGACCGTGGCCCGATTCGCGGCCGGCGACTTTATCGATTTCGTCGATAAAGATAATACCCATCTGCTCGGCGCGCTCGACGGCCATGCGCGTGACCTGATCCATGTCGAGGAGTTTGTTTTCTTCTTCCTGAATGAGGTACTCGAAAGCGTCGGCCACGCTCATTTTCCGCTTCTTTTTCTGCTGCCCGAACATGCCCGAGAGCATGTCTTTCAGATTGACGTCCATCTCCTCGACGCCCTGGTTGGCGATGATTTCGAAGCTCGGCATCTGGCGTTCGCGGACTTCGAGGTCAACCATGCGCTGATCGAGTTTGCCTTCGCGCAGCTGGGCACGGAGTTTTTCGCGCGTGCGTTGCGTTTGTTCGCGCTGTTGCGCGGCGTCGGCTTCGGAGGTGTTGGGAGCGGGCGGCGGTGACGGCGGAAGCAGCAGGTCGAGCACGCGCTCTTCAGCAGCTTGCTCGGCGCGATCGGCGACTTCATCGAGTTTCTCTTCGCGCACCATGTCGATGGAAGTTTCGACGAGGTCGCGGACCATCGATTCGACGTCGCGGCCGACGTAGCCGACTTCGGTGTACTTCGAGGCTTCGACTTTGACGAACGGGCAGCCTGCGAGGCGGGCGAGACGCCGCGCGATTTCGGTTTTGCCGACGCCCGTCGGGCCGATCATCAGAATATTCTTGGGTAGAACGTCTTCCGCGATTTCGGGCGGAAGCTTTTGGCGGCGCACACGATTGCGTAAAGCGACAGCGACGGCACGCTTCGCGGCGTTTTGACCGACGATGTATTTGTCGAGCTCTGCGACGATCTCACGCGGTGTCATATCGTCGAGTGCCGGCAAAAGCTCCTGCTCGGACGATGGGCCGTTGCCGTTGCTGCCGGGCATAAAAATGATTTCTTTGTCGGACTTAGTTGTCATGAAATTTCCGTTCCCGTGCCGGCGTTGATTTATCTGGCTGCTAACTCTTTATATGGGATGCCGAACGCAGGCTAATCGGTCTCTCGCTTACAACTCCTCGACGGTGAAGTTGGCATTAGTATAGATGCAAATTTCGCTGGCGATTCGCATGGCTTCCATTGCCAGATCCTTTGCGGACAGCTTGGCATGTTTGGCGAGCGCACGGGCCGCGGCTATCGCATAGCTGCCACCGGAACCGATTGCGCAGATGCCATCGTCGGGTTCGATGACGTCACCGTTCCCGGAGAGCAGGAACGTGCCTTTAAGATCGGCGACGATGAGCAAGGCTTCAAGGTGACGAAGAGCGCGATCTTTGCGCCATTCTTTCGCCAGCTCGACCGCCGCTTTTTGCAGATTTCCCGAATGTTCCTGAAGCTTACCTTCGAAGCGCTCGAAGAGCGAGATCGCGTCGGCGGTTGAGCCCGCGAACCCAACAATCACTTTGTCATTGTAGAGCCGCCGCGTCTTGCGGGCGTTGTGCTTCATGACGTGATCGCCCATAGTGACTTGGCCATCGGCGATCAGGATTACCTTGTTGTCTTTGCGCACGCACAGGACGGTCGTACCGTGCATCTGCGCGCTCTGCTGGCTGCTGTGCATCCAGTCATTATACAACCGGGGGCGGTTGGGCCAAAGGCGACGGCTGTTCGGTGAGGGTGCAGCTTTGCCAGCGCGTACTAGTTGTCGGCCTTCTCTTCTTCTTTTTCTTTCTTCTTCTCTTCTTTGGATTTGCGGCTGCCAACTTTTTGGAAGCGCTGGTCGAGCGAGGCTTTGCTGAAGAGATCGGCCGGAAGATTCGAATTGTATTTGCAGCTGGAGAAGAAGACCTGGCTAGAGCGGCGGCCGTTCCGATCTTGAGCGATTTGCATCGCGGTGCGAACGCCATCCATCAACTGAAAATTTGTGTAGATGTTGGTTTCGACGTCGCGGCCTTCGTTTGTCTTGTCGGCCGTGCTTACGACGGATCGAACGAGCAGGTGCGACGTCTTGTCCACGGCGAGGCGGAAGTTGTGCCCTTCGGCATCGGTGAGATCAACCCAATCGACCGGACGAAGATCAGCAATATCGGCGCCGCCGTAGCGAATGACCATGCCGGGTTCGTTGAGCCGTTGGCGCAGGAGAATATGAATGTCGCGCTTGGCCTGGTCCTGGAAGTCAGCAACGCTCGCTGCACTCAACTCGGAGACGCCGCCTTTATCGAGCGTCCAGCCCTTGTCGCCGACGTAGAGATTGATGATGACGCCTTTTTTGGAGTATTCGGTCCGATTGGCGTCGGGATAGCGCCAGAAGTCTTTGAAGTTGGTGTAGCCGGTCATCTCGCCGTTGTGCCCGAAGCGAGCGAGTCGGCCTTCGCAGTCGGAGTCTTTGATGTCGAGGTAAGTCGGACCGCCGAGGCCGTCGATGAGCTGCTGGAGAATCTGCTTGCCCTTGGCGGTGCTTTGCTCGGGCATCAGAGTGTCGGGATTTTGCGCGCGGAGCAAGCGAGCCGAACCGAGCAGTGCGAGCGCTGAAAAAACCAATCCTACCGCGAAGAATTTTGCCTTCGCGGCGACGCGTGAATTTAAGTGGGCAGACGTCAGCCGCACAAAACCGAACCCCCGTTTACATTGATGATTTCGCCCGTGAGGAAGTTGGCTAAGTCGGAGGCCAAGAAAAGGATAGGGCCGGCGATTTCTTCGGCGGTGGCGGGGCGGCCGAGCGGAATTGCAGCCGCAGCCATTTTTTGACCATGCTTCGTTTCGAGGACAGGATTCGACATATCAGTCGCGACCCAGCCGGGCGCAATCGAATTGACGAGAATGTTGTGGCGCGCGAGTTCCGTCGATAGGCCTTTTACCAAACTGACGACGGCGCCCTTCGATGCACCGTAGTGTGTATGGAAAGATTCGCCGCGCTGCGCCGCGGTCGAGGTGATCGGGATGATCTTGCCGGACTTCTGCTTGATCATGTGCGGCACCGCGAAGTGGATGAGTGAGTAGACGCTTTTGAGATTGGTCTGCATCATTTCATCCCACTGCTTTTCGGTCATCTTTTCGATCGGAAGATCCTCGAGGTTCCAGACTCCCGCGTTGGCGACAACGATGTCGAGCCGCCCAAGGCGTGCGATAGCGTGATCGACGAGCTTTTTGTTTGCTTCGTGGCGGCTGACGTCGGCCTTGAATGCCTCCACGCGCGTGCCATGCTTCCCTGCCTCCGTCTCGATCAGCTTGGCGGCATCTTTCGCTTTGTTATACGTGAAGACGACGTCAGCGCCCGCTTGGGCAAACAGTTTTACGGCGGCGGCGCCAATTCCGCGCGAGCCTCCGGTGATAATTGCGGCCTTGCCAGCCAGTGAAATCATGAAGCCCCCAGAATTTGTGGAACTGCGAAGTTGAAGATCCGACCCGGAAGTACATGAAGCTAAATACTCGAAGCAGAACCTAGGCTTTGTGCCCGACCAGATCGCGGGCGTTGCGGGCCCGTTCGGCTGCGGCAACAAATTCGCTGAACAACGCGCGAGCGAGTGCGTCTTCGGGCATGCGCTCGGGGTGCCATTGGACACCGACGACCCAGCCCGGGCCACCCTTGTATTCGACGGCTTCGATGGTGCCATCGGGAGCATGCGCGGTGACGATTAAGTCTTTTCCCGGCTTGGCAATGGCCTGGTGATGGCTGCTGTTGATATCGCCGGCCAGTCCCCCATTAAGACGGGCGAGCAGGCTGCCTGGCTCGAATGTGGCGGCATGCTGGACGTCACCTTTTTTGGCTCCGGGCGGGAGGTCGGTGTCGCCGTGGGGAATCGCGCCGGGATGCTCGGATTTCAGATCCTGAATCAGGGTGCCCTGCTGGTGGATGTTGAGGATCTGGCAGCCGAAGCAGATCGCCAGAAGTGGCTTTCCCGTTTTGAAACTGTGGTCGAGGATCTGGTCGTCCGTTCGCTCGCGGTTGGCGTCGAAGGGTGCTGTTTTGGGGTGGGCGGCAGCCTGGAAGCGCGCCGGATCGACATCGGCCGGGCTGCCGGGAAGAACAAATCCATCTAAATCATCGAGTTGCGAGGCTAGGACGGTTGTCGACTGGTCGAGCGGGACGTCGATCGGCTCGGCCCCTGCCTTACGGACCGACTCGAAATAATAGTCGAGCTTTCTGCGCTCACCCTGACGCTGCTCTTCGGAAGTTCGCCATGGGATGCCAATGCGAAGCGGGTGGGAGGCGTCTTGGCGCGGCGAGGCGGGGAGCATGGGTGAGCCATCCTAGCATTCGGGCGCGATGGGCGGCAACTCAGGCTATTAGCGGTGTGCCGGGGCAGATTTCGGGCTGATTTAGTGCGCGTTTTTGTGTTTCATGCGCGCAAGCTGGCTGGGCGCGAAAGAACTGCGTCGAGGCAGTATTCGGGACGATGAAAAAAACTGGAGAGTTCGGCGAGCCGTGAGGCGAGTTGCTCGGAAGATGAGGCGCGCAGAGTTACGTGGCCGAGTTTTCGGCCGGCGCGCGCCGATTTGCCGTATAGATGGAGATGGGCGTCGCGAATGGCGAGAACTTCTGCAGCTTCGGGAGTTTCGCCGATCAAGTTGAGCATCGCGGAGCAGCCGATAGCCAGCGTCGAGCCGAGCGGAAGGCCAACAACAGCGCGGAGATGATTTTCGAATTGGCTGGTAAGCGCGCCTTCAATCGTCCAGTGGCCGGAGTTATGAACGCGCGGAGCCATTTCGTTAGCGAGAAGTTTTCCACCCTGTTCGAAGAATTCGATCGCGAGCACGCCTACGTATTGGAGTTCGTCGAAGACGGCGCGAGCGGCTTGCTCGGCAGCCCGCTGAATGGCCGGATCAAGATGCGGCGCGGGTGCCAGCGAGAGGCGAAGAATTCCGCCGCGATGATGATTTTCGACGAGCGGATAAACGGCGGTTTCACCGGTGCGTGCCCGGACGGCGATGACGCTGAGTTCGCGCGTGAAAGGGACGAATTTTTCGAGGATGTAGCGAATCTCCCTTGAGGCGGGCGTGTTCGTGGACTGCTGGGACAAGTCGGACTTTGCTTTCGCGACGTCGTCGGCGGTGCGCAGATGCCACTGACCTTTGCCGTCGTACCCCATGCGGCACGTCTTAAGAATTGCGGGCAAACCGATTTTTTTTACGGCGGCGTCGAGTTCGTCGCGGCCTGCGACCGGAACAAACTCGGTTGTGGGTATGCCCAGCTCCTGGAACAAAGCTTTTTCGCTGATGCGATCTTGGGCCACTTCCAGCGCTCTCGGCGATGGGTAGACCGGAGCGCGTTCCGCGAGAAACCGGACGCTATCAACGGGGACGTTTTCGAATTCATAGGTGACGAGCTCGAGCCCATTCGCAAATTTTTCGAGCGCCGATTCGTCGCGAAAATCAGCCGTGACGCGCGATGCGATGCGCCCCACGGGCGCCTCCGGAGACGGGTCGAAGAAACGAAAGTGAAGACCGAGCGGATAGCCGGCCAACGCCAGCATGTATCCAAGTTGCCCGCCGCCAAGAATTCCAATGGTCACGCCGGTTTCCTTTTCGCAGTGGCGGCGGGAGTTCGTTGTACTTCCGTTTCAACGCTTGACGATGCGGGCGGCGTAAGAACGAACGACGAAGCCTGCGCCAACGAAGGATCGGGATTAGCGAGCACACGCTCGGTTTGCTCTTGGCGGAATTTGCGCAATGCTTCGCGTATCGCAGGATGCTTCGCGCCCAAAATCGCCGCCGCTAGCAGAGCCGAGTTGATCGCACCGGCCTTGCCGATCGCCAGGGTGCCGACTGGAATTCCACCAGGCATTTGTGCGATGGAGAGCAGCGAGTCCAACCCTTTCAATGCTTTCGATTCGACGGGGACTCCAAGTACTGGCAGCACCGTTTTAGATGCGGTCATGCCCGGAAGATGTGCGGCGCCGCCCGCTCCTGCGATCAGGACTTCGAGCCCGCGTTGTTCGGCGGTCGATGCATATTCGAAAAGCAAATCCGGCGTTCGATGCGCTGATACGACGCGCGTTTCGTGAGGCACGCCAAGATCCTTCAGCGTTTTAACGGCGTGCTCCATCGTCTCCCAATCCGACGACGAGCCCATGATGATGCCGACGAGTGGTCGCGTATTCGTGTCATCAGCAAGCCGCGCAGCCCCACCTTGGCTTGGAGCAGTCTTCGAATTGGAAGGTTTCTTGGTCATCTCGACTGCTTTAGATCGCCGGTACGCGACTGCGAAAACAAGAGCCGACATTCTACGGTGTTTCTCAGCGTTTTTCAGCCACGGCTGTTGCGGACACCGATTTTTGTTTCAGGTAGTGCCGCAGCTGACCCACCAGATATAGCGACCCCGTGATGAAAATCACGTCATCGGGCGAGGCTTTCGAAAGTGCATATTCGATTGCTTCGCTTGCGTCAGCGGTAGTTGTGCTCTTGTTCGCATAATGCGCAGCGATCTCTTCGAGTTGTGCAGCGGAAATGGCACGCGAAGTGGTAGGAGCGGTCAGGATAACCTCCGCTGCCAGCGGGAAAAGGAGACCGGCGACTTCATCCACTGCTTTGTCACGCAGCGTGCCGTAAAGTAGGAAGATTTTTTTGCCCTTCAGGCTCTCTTCCACAAAATGCGCAAGCTCGCGTGCTGCCGAAGGATTGTGTGCGCCGTCGAGATAGACATCCGGATGCGATTGGATTTTCTCGATGCGTCCCGGCCAGACTGTTGTCGCGATTCCGCGCTCGATCGAATCGTCAGAAATGCGGAAACCCCGCTGTTGCAACAGCCGCGTCGCCGCCACTGCGTTGAGCGCATTTTGCAGCTGGAAGCGGCCGGGCAGGCTCGGCGCCAGTTCGACACTCCATCCCGATTCAACTTCGACGATCTTTGCGCGGACGTGACCGCGTTCCATCGATTCTTTCTCGATGCGAAACGCTTCGCTCGTATCGATGACGGGCGACAACAACTCTTTCGCACGATTTCGAATCACTTCGCGCGCTTCCGCCCTTTGCTCCGCCACAACAACCGGAACCGCCGCCTTGATGATGCCCGCCTTTTCCCCAGCGATTTCGCGGAGCGAGTGCCCCAGAAAATTCTCATGATCGAAGTCGATCCGCGTGATGATCGATACAACGGGCGTCAGGATATTGGTCGAATCCAGCCTCCCACCGAGCCCCACTTCGAACACACCAAACTCGACCCGCTGCTGCGCGAAATATTCGAACGCCATCGCCGTGACACATTCGAAGTAGGTCGGATGCGCGCGCAACTTCCCCGCCGCGAGTAATTCTTCCGTGATCGCCTGCACGCGGGATAACACCTCCGCAAATGCCTCGTCGCTGATCGCTTCGCCGCTGATTCGAATCCGCTCGTTGATGCGCTCCAAATGCGGCGAAGTGTTCAGTCCCGTGCGAAATCCCGCGTCGCGCAAAATCCCTTCGAGAAACGCCGCGGTCGAACCTTTACCGTTCGTACCGGCGATGTGCGCCGAGGGATATGCACGATGAGGGCAACCCAGCCGCTCGGATAAAACAGTGATGTTCTCGAGATCGAACTTCGCGGCCGACGCCTGCGTCGGCGCCGCGAGCTCCCTGCCCAGCGAAAGAAGATAACGAACTGCGGCTTCGTAGGTCATAACGCGAGACCCGGACTAACTCAGCAGAAGATCCAGCGAGGATGCGATAAACGATTTCAATTCTTTGCGCGGCACCACCGCATCGAGAAATCCATGTTCGAGCAAAAATTCCGAGCGTTGAAAGCCTTCGGGCAACGTCTGTCGAATTGTCTGCTCGATGACCCGAGGTCCAGCGAATCCGATCAGCGCTCCAGGCTCGCCGATATTGAGGTCGCCGAGCATTGCGAAGCTCGCGGTGACTCCGCCGGTCGTCGGATCAGTCAGCACCGAAATGTACGGCACCTTTGCATCGTCGAGCCGCGCCAGCGCCGCCGACACCTTCGCGAGCTGCATGAGGCTGATGGTGCCTTCCATCATGCGAGCGCCCCCTGAGCACGAGATAACGATGAGCGGCTGCCTCGTGTCCATCGCCAGTTCGACACCGCGCGTGACCTTTTCTCCGACAACCGCGCCCATCGACCCGCCGATGAAATTGAACTCCATCGCGCAGATGACCACAGGCCGGCCGGCGAGTTGACCCTCGGCGGTGATCACGGCGTCGTTCATTCCCAGTTTCTTGCGCGCCTCTTTAAGCCGCGTCGCATACGGCTTCGTATCGACGAATTGCAGCGGGTCAGTCGAGGTCATACCCGCATCGTGCTCGGTCCAGCGGCCGTCGAGCAGCATTTCGAGCCGCTGCTTGGAGTTCATTTTGAAATGGAACCCACACTTGGGGCAGACGAGCAGGTTCGCTTCGAGATCCTTGCGGAAAACGATGGTGCCGCACGATTCGCACTTCACCCACAGCCCCTCGGTGCGCACCTTGCGCTCTTCGGGTGGGGTGGCCTGCTCGATCGATTTTTTATCGCGCTTGAACCAAGCCATAGTCAAATCGGGTCAGTGACGGCGAGCTATTCATTTAACAGGATCAGAGAAACACAAACATGATTCACAAAAAAGGCCGCACTCGTGCTCAAGGCGGCCATTCAGCTCAGATCAATAGTCTATACCACGCTGCGCCAGAATGCCCTTCGTGTAGGGGTGTTTGACCTCTTTCATCTCAGTGACCAGGTCCGCGAGTTCGACCAGCTTCGGGTGAGCGTTCCGGCCAGTGCAGATGACGTGGACCTGCTCAGGGCGACGCTTGAGGCTCTCCACGATTTCGTCTGGATCAAGCATCTTGTAGCTGATGACGTAGTTGATTTCGTCGAGGACAACGAGATCGTACGTGCCCGAATGGATCGCGTCGCGGCCGGCAGCCCAGCACTCGTTGGCCATCTTTATATCTTCAGGATCAGTTTCGGCGCCGCCAACTTTGACGAAGCCGCGCCCCATCGGACGAATCTCAAATTTATCGTCGCCCAGCATTTTGGCGGCGTCGAGTTCACCGTAATGCCACGAGCCTTTGATGAATTGAACCATCAGGACCCGCAATCCCTGGCCAACCGCGCGAAATGCCGTTCCGAGCGCGCACGTCGTCTTTCCTTTGCCTGGGCCGGTATAGACGATCAGGAGTCCTTTATTTTCGGGCATGCTTCGAATCCTTCGGTTGCGAGGTGCGTTGCTGTGCTTTGTGTCGCGCTCAGTCCAACTGGAGACGCTTCATCAATTCGTGGACGATCGCGCTAATGCGTTCTTTCGCGGCTTGCGGCAAGCTCGCTTTTTGATTCGCTTGCGTATCGTGCAAAACAATCCAGAGTCCAGGCCGGTACACCTCGTCGTCGCCAGGGCAAATTGCGCCGGTTAGCTGGTCGAGTTCGAGCGCGTGCTCGTTGGTGTGCGACAGGTCAAGCTTATATCCGCGCGATGCTGCGTGAGGTTCGTTCGCCAGAAGTTCGGTCAAGATGCCCCGCGTATCGTCAACGAGATCGCGGAAACCTTGCGAAACCAAAACGCCGTCAACGTCGCGAGGCGTCGGCTGGTCGATCTGCTCGAGATCGTAGTCGGGCATGGGATGTTCGAGCGCGATCTCGATTGCTGCGGACGGCTTGCCTTCGTCGGGAATGATGCGGAGCGACATAGGGTTAACGTTGTACAACAGTTTCGTTCGGAGTGCCTAATCCCACTTACCTGATAGCGACTTCACGAATGCGCCGCGCTGCTATTTCGGGTAGGGGCTACCTGCGAGAATCGCGAACGCACGATAGATTTGCTCGGCCAGCATCACGCGCGCCAACTCGTGCGAGTACGTCATCTCGCTTAGCGAAAATTTCGGATGCTTGCGATCAAGCAAGACAGCGGGAAAGCCGTCGGCATCGCCGCAAATGAAGACAATCTCGCGCGTGCCTCGATCGCGCTGTTCGCCGATCCATTTCGCGAAAGCTTCCGATGAGAATCGCTTTCCGTTGGCGTCAAGCAGCATCACCGTTGCGGCGCGATCGGAGTCAAGCTTTTTCGTTGCGGCTTCGCCGTCGCGAACTTCGGTAATTTCGATGGGAGATTGATGCCCGATGCGTTTGACGTAGTCGTCGAGCACAGTCCGCATCTCGGGCCGGCGTGTCTTGCCCAGCATCAACAATCGGATCTTCACATTTGCCTCGGAGTTTCAGGCCAAACGGTTCACTTCAGTTGATATTTCTTGCGCTTTTCCAGCAGCGTCTTGCGGCTGATTCCCAAAATTTCAGATGCTTTGCCGATCTTGAAGTGCGTCGCTTCAAGCGTCGCCGCGATCGCTTCTTTCTCGATGTCTTCCAGCGAACGCATATGCAGAACATTGCCACCGACGCCAGGCGCAAACGCTCTTACATTTTCGGGAAAGTCTCCGGGCTCGAGCGTCTCGTCCTGCCCGAAGACCAGAGCCCGCTCCAGCGCATTGCGCAATTCGCGCGCATTACCGGGCCAATCATATGCAGCGAGCATTCGGCGGGATGTTTCCCCCAACTCTGCCGGGCGCCCATGAACACCGCGCACGGTCGCGAGCAAGTGCTCCGCGAGCGGCAAAATATCGGCACGACGTTCGCGCAACGGCGGAACATGAAGCGTCAGCACGTTGAGCCGAAAGTACAGATCTTCGCGGAATCTTCCCGCCGCAACCGCCGCCGACAAATCGACATTGGTCAGCGCGATGAGCCGCGCTTCAATCCGCAGCGTTTCATTGCCGCCGAGCCGTTCGAACGAGCGCTCCTGAAGCACGCGCAGCATTTTGCTTTGTGCGACCGGCGACAGCGCCGCAACTTCATCGAGAACGATCGTCCCCACACCACCCAATTCGAATCGCCCAAGCTTTCGTTCGACCGCTCCGGTGAACGATCCCTTTTCATGCCCAAACAACTCACTCTCGACAAGCTGCGGTGGCAGGCTCGCACAATCGATTTTGAGGAATGGCGCATCGCGCCGCGGACCGATTTCATGAATCGTGCGCGCAAGATGATCCTTGCCCGTCCCGCTTTCACCAGTAATAAGCAGCGTCGTAGGTGCCGCCGCGACTTTTTGCGCGAGTTCGAAGAGGCGCGACGTTACCGGATCGGCGGCGATCCATGGCAGCCGCTCAGACGTCATTTCGAAACCGCTTCTCCATGCGGTGGGGTTCCGCCGAACTGCGCCTTCATGACGACCGTCTTGCCGACGCTTTCGGGTTCATCGGGAATCTCGAGCTTCGGCGCAGTGCGCCACAGGCGTTCGAGATCGTAAAAGCGCCGCGCCTGCTCGCCGAAAACGTGCACAACAAATCCGCCGAAATCGAGCAGCGCCCATTCTGCCGACCCGCGTCCTTCGCGGTGTTCCGGCGAGCGCCCGAACTTCTTGTCGAGTTGCTCTTCGATCTCCGAGCAAATCGCCTGCACCTGCGGCGTGCTGAAGCCGGTGCAGATCACGAAGTACGAAGTGAACGCTCCCACTTCGCGCAGATCGATGACCGAAATGGCGGATGCTTTTTTGTCTTGCGCGGCCTCAATGGCGACGCGCACTGTTTCTGGCAACGAGTTTAGATTCACCGGTATAAGTCCTGTTTCAAAATGTATTCTTCGACACGCGCCGAGACAAGTCCGTGGATGTTTTGTTCACGATGGCGCTTGCGCCGGATATCGGTCGCCGAGACCTCGCTCGAGACGTTGTCCAATAGATAGACGGACGTCCGCGTCAAATGTGCCACGACATTCGATTCGTGCACTTCCTCAACGTCCTTGCGCACTCCCCCGCGCGCCATCAGATCGGGCGGAATCACCAAACGCAACGCCTCAACGCGAATTCCCGGCCGATTGGCGACGATGAAGTCGCAAAGCCCGAGCAGCGTCTCGTATTCCTTCCACATCGGAATGTCGAGGAACGCATCCGCGCCAATGATGAAATAAATCCGATCCCCGTGCCCGTGATACGCATGGCGGAAATATCGCACCGTATCGACCGAATAGTGAAGCTGCGCCCCGCTGAAATCGTCGCCTGCTTCGGCGACCGACGGCACAAAGTGAGGATGCTCCGCGCACGCAAGCGCTACCATCGCAAATCGGTGCGGAAACGGCGCCAGGTGCTGCTTCAGTTTGTGCGGCGGACGACTCGCCGGAACGAAGTGAATCTGATCGAAATTGAATTTGCGATCGGCAGCACGGGCTACGGCAAGATGCCCGTTATGAATGGGGTCAAACGATCCGCCAAACAGCGCGATGCGGCGTGGGTGATGTTTTGCGGCGGTGCGCTGCGCCTGCGCGGTCGTCAATAATCCTCCAAAACGAAGCCGAAACCGACTCGAGGAACTCGCCAAACTGTCGTTTGGCCTATGTTCTTTTCCTTATTTTCTCACACTTTTGGGGAAGCGCCACGCTTCGCCCGCAAACGTTATACGCTCACGCGGGCGGCTGAATATCGTCTTGAGTCGAGTCGGCGACTTCACCGTGTGCGTGCTCGACTTCGATCAGTGCATCCGGCTTCGGAATCTTGTCGAGCGCATCGGCCATCGATCGCACGAGTTCTTTCACGCCTTCGCCAGTCGCCGCCGAGATCGCGTGGAATTCGAGGCCGCGCTCGCCGCAGAATTTTTGCAATTCTTCGAGTTTCGTTCGATCGGTCGTTGCGTCCAGCTTTGTCGCGACGACAATCATCGGCTTTTCGTCGAGCGTGTCGCTGAATGCGTGCAATTCGCCCGAAATCACTTCGAACGAATGGACGGGATCGTCCGTCGTGAAGTCGCTCGTGTCGATCAAATGCACGAGCAGCCGCGTGCGTTCAACGTGTTTCAGAAAACGGATGCCGAGTCCCGCGCCTTCCGACGCTCCTTCGATCAAACCAGGCAGATCGGCAACGACAAACGTGCGCCCCACTTCCTTGCCCGTTCCGCCGTCCGCGTTCACCACGCCCAAATTCGGCTCAAGTGTCGTGAACGGATAGTTCGCGATCTTCGGCCGCGCTGCGGAAATCACCGAGATCAGCGTCGATTTACCTGCATTCGGAAATCCCACAAGCCCTACATCGGCGAGCAATCGCAGCTCAAGCCTCAGATGACGCTCCGCGCCTTCGTGCCCGTCCTCGTGTTCGCGCGGCGCCTGATGCCAAGGTTTCGCGAAATGCTGGTTGCCGCGCCCACCGTGACCGCCCTGCGCGATCAAAACACGCTGGCCCGGGTGCGACAGGTCCGCGATCGTCACGCCGCTCTGTTCATCGAACGCAACCGTGCCCACCGGCACTTGCAAAATCATGTCGTCGCCGGCGTGTCCGCTGCAGTTCGATCCTTCGCCGTGGCGTCCACGATCCGCTTTGAATTCGCGGTTGTACCGGTAACGCAACAGCGTGTTGTCGTTCGGATTGGCTTCGAGATACACGCTGCCGCCGTTGCCGCCGTCTCCACCCGACGGACCTCCGCGCGGCACATACTTCTCGCGCCGGAACGCAACGCAGCCATTGCCGCCGTTTCCAGCCTTCACATAAATTTTCGCTTCGTCTACAAACAACTTCAGCCTCCGACTACTCCGGCTCTCCAACCATCAGATGTGCCACAACTGCTTCCCGATGCTCAAGCAAGTTCGTGTAGGGGCGCAGCACTGCTGCGCCCTAGCTTGCCCAGGCCTAATCCGCAACTCGTTCTGCCCTTTCTCTCTTTTCTTGCAGCCGTCTTCCCGTCGAACGGCGACACGGTAATCGCCCACAAAAACAAAAAGGCGGCTCGGCACACGCCGAACCGCCTCTGCAAACCTCGAGACTTAATTCGCGGCCGCGTGAGCCGGCGCAGCCTTCTCCGCCGGATGAACGCTGATGAAGCGCCCGTGCCGTCCCTTATCCTCAAACTTCACGATGCCGGTGACCAGCGCGAACAGCGTGTCGTCCTTGCCCTGGCCAACGTTCACGCCCGCCTGATGCTTCGTGCCGCGCTGCCGAACCAAAATCGTGCCCGCGTTCACCAGCTGCCCGCCGAACCGCTTCACTCCAAGCCTCTGTCCGTGTGAATCGCGGCCGTTTGTTGACGAACCGCCGCCCTTCTTATGTGCCATGACGCTTCCTTCTGCTCTTTACGATCTGAGACGATTTTGAAGATTTGAAATCGAGACTTACAGCTTGATGTCGCTGACCTGCACCGCCGTGTAGTTCTGGCGATGGCCGCGCGAAATCTTATACTGGTTGGTCTTCTTGAACTTCAGGACGGTGACTTTCTTGTTTCGGCCGTGAGAGATGATCTTCCCGGTTACGGTCGCTTTGCTGGCATCGCTGCCCGACAATAGCTTCTTCTCGTCGTTGTGCACCGCGAGGACGGAGCCGAAGGTAACCTTCTCGCCCACATCGCCCTTTACCCGCTCAATCCGAATCGTGTCGCCGGGCGCAACGCGGTATTGCTTTCCCCCGGTCTTAATGACGGCAAACATCGTTCCTCCAAGGCCTCAGCCAAACCCCGATTATATGGGTGAACTGCCAAAATCGTCAATCAAAAGTGGCTGCAACCGAATGCCCGCCCGTAAATCCAATAGCGTGTGGGGCTTCTGGCGAGCGCAACTTTTAGCCCACTTTCGAGTTTGATTCAGTGAGGCTGGGAGTTAACATAAGCCCGACCCCGCAAGATGTTGATTCGACGGATGTAGTTGGGACTCGAAGGGGGTCCTGCTATGAAATACCTAAAGTTTGCTGGTGTAGCGACTTTGCTTTTGGCGGTTTCCCTGCTCGGCGCGGGTAATGCGAACGCGCAGCGGGTTGCGATCGGTGTTGGCGTCGGCGGTCCGGCCTACGCCGGATATGGCTACGGGTACGGCGGCGGTTACGACTACGGATACGGCGTGGCGCCGGTTTGTTCCTACGGCTACTACGGCTACGCTCCGTATTCCTGCGCTCCTTACGGCTACTACGGCCCGGATTGGTTCGTTAGCGGCGTCTTTATCGGCGCCGGTCCCTGGTTCCGTGGCGGCTACTATGGCCGCGGATACTACGGACGCGGCTACGGCTACTATGGCCGGGGCTATTGGGGCGGACGCGGCTACTACGGCGGTGGACGTTACTACGGCCGACCCGTTTACGGTGGTCGCGGAGTCTACGGCCGCAGCACCTTCGGTAACTCCCGCGGCGTCGGTGGTGGATTTCATGGCAACGCCGGCGGATTTCAGCTGGCAACGCCGGTGGCGGCTTCCGCGGTGGAGCGTCCGGTGGTTTCCACGGCGGCGGTGGCGGCGGATTCCATGGCGGTGGTGGTGGACACCACTAAGAATCGCTGACGACTCGTTCGTCACACAAAAACTGAAACGGCCGGCAACAAACTGCCGGCCGTTTTATTTTTCGCCCAATTTCTCGCGGCGTGTGAGGGTCGCCATGCCATCTCTTCGTAGGGGCGCAGCCTGCTGCGCCCCAGCTTGCCCAGGCGTCAACCGTTCCTCGATCCTCTTTTTCCTACTCCGTGCGGAAATCCTCAATCGTTCACCCGTCACCCGAACTCGCCACAAATGCCCTTGACAAACCGTTACCTTCGCGTCATAATCGCTTCCAGTAAATACTCTGCCTACTCCGCAATCCTTCAAAGCGAACGAATAGCGAAATATAAGCAGTGCGGTAGTCCGTTTAATTTCAGCAACTTGCGCACTCCCAAATTTTGTATTTTCGTAAGCAGCTCAAAATAAATAACTTGCACACTCTTTCACAAAACAGGGGGGGTATGCCCCAACCGTGCCAAAACGGGAGTCGGCAGCAGCAAGACTCGGTTGCGACTTCACGACGATCTTTGACAGGTTCTCGGTCTACGCGTGAGGATGCGCCTTGTCGTAGATGTCCATCAGTTGGCGGATAGACGCGTGCGTATATTTTTGCGTAGTCGAGAGCGACTGATGCCCGAGCAATTCCTGAATGGCACGAAGATCGGCTCCATCGGCAAGCAGATGCGTCGCAAACGCGTGCCGCAACGAGTGCGGGTGAAGATCCCAATCGATATTCGCCAGACGCACATATTTCTTAACGAGCCGTCCCACGGAACGTTGCGTAAGTCGTCGTCCTGCGTAGTTCAGAAACACAGCCTGTGTATGTGGCGGTCCCTGTCGCCGTCCGCGTGACGAAGATTTCTGCGTCAACAATTCATCACGCAGAATCCAGTAATTTTCCAGCGCTTCCTGCGCCTTCGTGCCGTATGGAACGATTCGTTCCTTGTTGCCTTTGCCGCGAACGCGCAACACGCGCTCTTTCTGATCGATGTCGATAAGGTTCAGGCCTGTGAGCTCGCTGACGCGCAATCCCGCCGCGTACAGAAGTTCGAGGAGTGCGCGATCGCGCCGCAGGAACATACGGTCGCCCTTGCGTCCCGATCGCTTGGGTGGGTCGGCGACAATCTGTGGAATCACGCTCGGATCAAGCATCGGACGCGGCGTTCCGCCTGCAGCCGGCGCCGTAGGCCCCATCTCCGCCAGCCCATTCAAAAAGCCATTCATCTCTTCGGCGGATAATACCGACGGAATACGCTTCGGCAACTTCGGCGTCGGCACGAGTCGCGCCGGGTTCTCGGCGAGCAAGCCTTCGCGCACGCAATATTTGAAAAATGAACGCAGCGCTGCCAGTTTTCGCGCGATCGAACTTTTCTCAAGTCCTTGGTCGTGCAGGTGCGCGACGAATTCCCGAATGATGTTATGCGTTATGTCTTTCAGCGCCGGGGGCTGCACGCCCGGCGGCGAAAGATATTCGATGAATTGGCTCAGATCCTTGCCGTAATTCAGGATCGTGTGCGGCGAGGAATTCTTGACCGAGCTCAAATATTGAAGATATTTTTCGGCCGACTGCTTCATGAGAGGGCCCCGGAATCGAACACGGTCGTCTGCCGTGCGCGGCTCAACACAGACGCGACTGAAAAATGCATTACCTGCGATCTGTGTGCTCGCTTGAACTTACTATAGCGAGCAGCCGTGAACGCCGACGGATTCGTTGTGACTTGTTCGGGATACCAACCGGGTCCGTTCGGCCAAGAAACAAAAATCCCGCCGGCTTCGGCGGGATTGAGCCCGAATTGAAAGTTGGATCGAGTGGCTACGGCTTGGCGCCCACCGGCGTCGGTTCTTCCGCTGGTGGCGGAGCAGCAGCTGGCCGCTCGGGTTGCGGTTCAGGCGCCAGTTGCTCCCAATCGCACCCTTCCTTGATACACGTATGCACCGTGCCGATTTTGGACTTTTTCTCGACGATGAACGGCGCTCCGCACTTCGGGCACGGCTCGGCGATGGGCATGTTTGGCGTCGTAAAGTCGCAATCGGGGTAACGCGAGCAGCCGTAGAATACGCGTGGCCGGCCCCGGCCGCCCTTGCCCATACTGCCGCGTTTCACGAACTCGCCGTCACTGCACTTGGGGCACTTGATCCCCATCGTGATCGGCCGGGTGTACTTGCACTTCGGGTAGCCCGAGCAGCCGATAAACGTTCCGAAACGGCCATGCTTCTTGATCAAGTGATTGCTGCAAAGCTGGCACTTCTCTTCCAGCGGTTCGTCGGGCTGCAGAGCGATGCGCGTGCCTTCGACCAGTCGCCGCGTCGTCTTGCAATCGGGGTAGCCGCTGCACGCCAGGAACGCGCCGAATCGGCCGCGCTTCATCAGCATTTCCTTGCCGCAGTTCTCGCAATATTCCGTCTTGCTTTCGGCGTCGTCGTTCAGTTCCGGCGCCATGTCCTGAATGAAGTCGCAATCGGGATAACGCGAGCAGCCGAGGAAGAATCCGTGCCGGCTGATGCGCTCGAGCAATTCGCCCTCGCCGCACTTCTCGCATTTTTTCCCGGTCGGTATCCCGGCTTTGTACGAAATCATTTCCTCGTCGGCCTTCGACAGATCGACGACGAACTTTTCCCAGAATTCGCGCACGGCATCGCGCCAGGGCAGTTTGCCCTCTTCAATCTCGTCGAGCTCTTCTTCGAGGCGCGCCGTGAATGTTGCGTCGAAAACGTCGTCGAAGCTCTTCACCAGCAGCGCGTTGACGCGCTCGCCCAGCATCGTTGGTGTAAATCGTCCCTGATCTTTGCGCACGTACTCGCGTTCGACGATCGTCGAAATAATCGACGCGTACGTCGAAGGACGGCCGATGCCCTTTTCTTCCAGTTCTTTCACCAGCGTCGCTTCCGTGTATCGCGGCGGCGGTTCGGTGAAGTGCTGGTCGGGACGAATTTGATCGAGACGCAGGACCTGTCCCTCCTCCACACGGGGCAAATTCTTGCCTTCGCCGTCGTCGTCCTTTTCTTCGTCATCGCGATCGGTAACAGCCGCTGGCGTTTGGTAAACGCGTAGATAACCATCGAATTTCTGTACGGAACCCGTCGCGCGGAACGTGTAGTCGCCCGCCGAAATGTCGATCGTCGTCTGGTCAAATACCGCCGGCATCATTTGCGACGCCACGAACCGCTGCCAAATCAACTGATAGAGCTTGAACAAATCATCGTCGAGATATTTGCGAACGTCTTCCGGAGTTCGCGAAACGTCAGTCGGCCGAACCGCTTCGTGCGCTTCCTGCGCATCCTTCTTGGACTTGTAAAAGTTCGGCTTCTCCGGCAGATAGCTCGAACCAAACTTTTCCGGAATCATCTCGCGCACTTGCGTGAGTGCATCGGCCGAAACGTTCACCGAATCCGTACGCATATAGGTGATCAGCGCGACGGATCCCTCTTCACCAAGATCAACGCCTTCATACAAACGCTGTGCGATGCCCATCGTGCGCTTCGCTGTGTACCTCAGCCGGTTATACGAAGCCTGCTGCAATTTCGACGTGGTGAACGGAGGCGGCGGATTCCGCTTCTTCTCGCGTTGGTTAACGCTCGCGACTTGCCATTTCGCCTTGCTCACCGCCGCTACGATTCTGTCGGCGGCTTCCTGATTCGAAACCTCGATATCCTCGCCCTTGTACTTGTTCAGCTTGGCTTCGAAAAGGGGTGGCTGCCCGCTATCCAGCATCGCGTGGATCGACCAGTATTCCACCGGAACGAACGCGCGAATCTCCAGCTCGCGCTCAACAATCAGACGGACAGCAACCGTCTGCACACGCCCGGCGGAAAGCCCACGCCGAACCTTGTCCCACAGCAGCGGCGACACCTTATATCCGACGATGCGATCAAGAACCCGGCGGGCCTGCTGGGCATCGACCAGACTCGTATCGATCTGCCGTGGCTTCTCGAACGCCGCCCGAATGGCTTTCGGGGTGATTTCGTTAAATGTGACCCGGAAAATCTTCTTCGGGTCGATGGCCGGAACTTCAATCTCGTCCTTATCTTCCTTCTTGCCGGCTTTGCCCTTTTTGCCTTTGGCGCCCTTGCCCTTAACTTCCTCAGCGGCTTCGCCCTCGGCTTTGGCGTCTTTACCGTTCCCATTGCCGTTTTTCCCAAAACGGCCATTGCCCGATGGCTCAGCTTCTTCATACTTGCTGGGCTTGGTCAACACCATGCGCAAGTGAGCGGAAATCGCCTCCCCTTCACGGTCAGGGTCGCCCGCGAGATAGACGGCATCCGCGTTCGCCGCGGACTTCCTTAAATCATTGATGACTTTGCCCTTACCGTAGATGATCTCCAGGGTAGGTTCGAAAATCTTGGCGTCATCGATCGAAATCGGCTTGTGCGGCTTTTCTTCGACCTTGCTCTTTCGCTTGCTTTTCTTCTTCTTTTTTTTCGGTTCGTCGGGCAGGCGTATGCCGATCGTCTTTTTCGGCAGGTCCATGACGTGGCCGATCGACGCCTTGACGGTGTAATCCCGTCCTAAATATTTGTTGATCGTTTTCGCCTTGGCAGGCGATTCGACGATAACTAGGGAACGTCCCATCTCTTGTTTGTAACTCCGAATTCTCTCGCGGGAAGGCTCGCGACTGGGTACTGTGTCCTTCTCACTAACTTAACAAGATGCGGCAAATGGCCAAGCGGATTCATTGCGATTCCGCGACTACCTGCAACTTCAATGATTACAATGGTTTCCGGGGACCTACAGCAGGACCTTCGCAAACTGCTTTCCGGGCAGTTGTCTTACGATCCCTTTCATCTCCAGGTCAAAAAGGGTAGCCAGAACCTCGGATGAGTTCAAGCCGCTTCGCTCCATGATGTCATCAATATGCACTGGCTGGTCGGTGGTAAGCAATTCGTAGATTTTCTTCTCGGAAGAGTTCAGGCTGGCCGCCGCGAGGAGATTGCGCTGCTCCGACTCGGGTGCCTCCGCTCGAACCAGCGCCGCGCGAATCGGCGTCGGCAGATCCTCGATGACATCTTCTCCGTTCGTGACGAGCTTGGCCCCCTGCCGAATGAGCTGGTTCGGAGCGAAGCTCACCGGCTGGGTTACGTTGCCGGGCACGGCAAACACCTCTCGACCGAACTCCATCGCCAGCCGGGCGGTGATCAGCGAGCCGCTGTACTGCGCGCCCTCCACGACCACTACGCCGACCGGCATCCCCGCCACGATCCGGTTCCGAATTGGGAAATTTTCAGGCGACGGATGCGTTCCCAGCGGGAACTCGCTGATGATCGCCCCCCGCTGCAACACCTTCTCGTACAGCTTCTTGTTTTCCTTCGGGTAGCAGACGTTGACGCCCGTTCCCAGCACTCCGATGGCGCGGCCGTTGACGGCCATCGCCCCCTGATGGGATATCGCATCCACGCCGCGTGCCAGCCCGCTGACCACAACCAATCCGCGCGCCGCCAGTTCGCGCCCAAGCCGCTCCGCCATCTGCGTCCCGTATAAGGTCGGCTTGCGCGTCCCGACCACCCCGATCGAAACCTGGGTCAGGACGTCAGGGTTGCCACGAACGTAGAGCAACGCCGGAGGATCATAAATCTCGAGCAAGGTAGGCGGGTATTCCGGATCGGTCCGGCTGACCAGTCGCAGATTCTCGATGTCCCGAATCGCTGCGAGTTCCTTCTCGGCGCGTTTAAAAGCGACCTTTTTGTGAACGGCTTGCGCAACCGCCGCAGGCAGATTGCACCGCTCGAGGTGAGGCAACGGAGCGCGGAATACCTCATCTGGGGAGCCGAACTCATCGAGCAATCGCGCGGAAAGGCGCGCCGCGATGCCTTGAGTCATCGTCAGCGCAAGCCACGGAAGAGACGCATCCAGTTCCATTGTGGGATGGATGGTATCTGTCCGTTAAATGTACTGTCAAGTAATATAGTTGGAGAATAAAGCCCGAAACATTGTGGCGACGGAGACCCTGCTACGCTTGCGCCGCCATTCCAGCCTGCTTTTGCGCCCGCGGCACTTGCGCCGCATCTTCCGTGAGCACCAAATCGAGCGTATCCACAAACAGATCCGCATCCGCCTTCGAGAAAACCAGCGGCGGCCGCAGCTTGATGACGTTGTGCCCGGGACCATCTGTTCCCGCCAGCACGCCGCGCTCGCGCAACCGATTCACGATGTAGTCCGCCTGCGCCGTCGCCGGAGCACGCGAGTCGCGATCGCGCACAAGATCGACACCAAGGAACAATCCTGACCCGCGCACGTCGCCCACCACCGCGTGATTCTCCTGCAACCCGCGTAGGCGCTTCAGCAAATGCTCGCCAACCTTCAACGCATTCTCCGGCAATTTCTCTTCGCGCAAAACATCGAGCACCGCAATCCCCGCCGCGCACGAAACCGGATTCCCGCCAAACGTGCTGAAAAATTCCATCCCATTCGCGAACGACGCCGCGATTGCCTGCGTTGTCACTACAGCCGCGAGCGGAAATGCGTTGCCGATCGGCTTACCAAGCACAACGATGTCGGGCACGACGCCCTGCGTCTCAAATCCCCAAAAGTGCGTGCCCAGCCGCCCGAATCCAACCTGGACCTCGTCCGCAATGCAAACTCCGCCGGCAGCCCGCACGCGCTGATACGCACCGTCCAAATACCCCGCCGGAAATACAATCTGCCCCGCAACGCTCGGCAGCGTCTCCGCGAGAAACGCCGCAATCTCTCGCCCTTGCGAACGCGCTTCGGCGATCACGTCGCCGACGCATTCCGCGTATTTCGTGCCAATGCCAGCCTCGCCGCGTTTGTACGGCCCGCGATAGTCGTCCGCAATCGGCGCAACATGGACCCACGGCTTGCGTCCCACGCCCCCGGGTCCATTGAATTTGTACGGGCTCAGATCGATCAGCGAAGTTGTGTGCCCGTGATACGCATGCTCGAG
This sequence comes from uncultured Acidobacteriota bacterium, assembly GCA_963850795.1. Classification (GTDB taxonomy): domain Bacteria; phylum Acidobacteriota; class Terriglobia; order Acidiferrales; family UBA7541; genus Acidiferrum. The sequence goes on from CAWKNS010000043.1 coordinate 119,715, forward strand.
CACGATCACGTCCTCGCGCCGTGTGTAAGCACGCGCCATGCGAATCGCGAGTTCGTTCGCTTCGCTGCCCGAATTCACGAAATAGCAAACGCGCAGCGTCGGCGGCATCAACTCCAGCAGCCGCTCCGCATACCTCACGACGTTGTCGTGCAGATATCGCGTGTTCGTATTGAGCAGCCCAACCTGCTCCGCCACCGCGCGCGCCACGCGCGGATGACTGTGCCCCACCAGCGGCACGTTGTTGTAGACGTCGAGATAGGCGCGGCCTGTGTCGTCGTACAGATACTGCTTCCAGCCGCGGACAATTTTCAGCGGGCGCCGGTAGGAGACACTCAGATTCCCTCCGAGCACACGCTCCCGATCCGTCAGCGTGTCCGCGACGTCCTTCTCATCCGCAACAGTACGCTCGGCCGCAATGCGCAGCAGCAAATTCGGATTCGGCGAGAGATCCGCCCACACCCCGCGCTCCGCCGCCAGCGCCACTCCCGGAAAATCCGTCCCGCGATCCAACAGATCTGTAATCACTTGAAAATGCAGATGCGGTGGCCAGCCGCCATTTTCGGTCATGGCGCCGATACGCCCAATGCGTTCGCCCTTCACCATTGACTGCCCGATCTTCAGCTTGCCAAGGGACTCGCGGCTCAAATGCCCATACAACGTGAAAAATTCTTCGCCGCCACCCGGCCCATGGCGCAAGATCACAACCGGTCCGTAATCCAACCGTTCTGGGTTGTTCGCAAACGCGTGAACAACTCCGTTCAGCGGCGAATACACCGAACTCCCCGCTGAAACGAACAAATCGACGCCAAGATGAATCGTCCGCCGCTCATCGGTTGGGTTTTCCGTCGCGCCAAACAGCGCCGAGTTGTAAATCAGACGCGGCTCGTTGTAACGCCCGACTCCAACGCTCAACTTCGCTCTGCGCAGCTCGCCAAAAATCGCGTCATTCAGCTTGTCGCTTTCGCTCGCCGCAGGATCGGCGCCCAGAAATGCGCTGCCGACGCTCAGGTCGAACACGACCGGCGAAGTCACGCGCAGATCAACGTCAAGCAAAGGCGCGGCTGAAGTCGCGTGAGCCGCGAGCCACTTCCGCACGGCGCTCGCCTTCGGCACCGGCTGCAATCCGCAAACTTCGCGAAACATGTAATGCGCGAATCGCGGATGCACCTGCGCTAGCCGAGTCAGCGCTTCCCACGCCGGCTCCTCGGTGATCGTGACGTACGCATCGTCCGGCTTCACGCTTGCGCGAATCGCCGAATTCACCACGCTGACCGCCAGCCGCATCGCGATCAGCGGATACAGCACCGACATTTCCACGTCGGTCAGCAAAAATCGCGAATAGTATCCGCTCAAAACAGCGGCCGCCGCGCGTAGCGGCTCTTTCTTCCCCAGAATCGAGTACGCCGCCGCGGTCGCGACTTCCGATACGGTGAAACTCTCGTGCATGTCGCCAAAATCGAAAACGCTGACGACGCGCCGCGGTTGCGTCGTTGCCTCGCCGATCAGCACGTTATAATCGTTCGCATCGCCGTAGACAACGCTGCGCCGCAAACGGCTCATCACAGGCACAACGTCGCTGTCGAACAGCGCAATGAACTTTTCGATCAGCGCGCGCCGATCTGGATCGGCAATTTGCTCGACGTGCTCGCGAATCCATCCCGCCCGCTCGAAATCCCATTTCAATTCGCGCTTCGCCGCCGCGTGCGAAAAATGCGTCAGCCCCGTGCTCAACTCGCCCAGCAATTCGCCGAGGCTCCGCAGCATTTCCGCCGAATGCGGATTCGCGTGCGCCATCAACGTGCCCGGGATGTACGTGAGCAGCCAGACCAGCCGCGTCGATCCGTCAGGCGCGGTGATCGCACTGAAAGCTTCGCCATTTTGATTGAGGCAAACGCGCGGCAATCCGACTTGTGGTGCACGCTGCGCCAAATGCTGCAACGCCGACGCCTGCAAATCGATCAGCGACGAACCGCGCGCCGGATGCATCACTTTCAGAACAAAATCCGTCCCGGCTGGCGGCAGCCAAGTCGTTTCGGGCGCCGAAGCCTCAGCAGTCCCGGTGTCCAACACTTCTTCTGAATGTTTATCCGGCGCCTCGTCCAGAACCTCAGCATCGGCATCGAATACGGCCGACGTTTCGGTCGCATCCGCGTCATTCACATCGGCCAAATGCTCCGCCGCATGGCCAAGTTTGCTCTCGACTGCTTCCAATTCTGGGATGGACGTGAGTGGGGAAACAAGAGCGGGCTGAGGCTTGCCACTCGCCCCGGCGGGTCTCGTCTTCAAATGAAAATTGTCGTCGTATTCGCCGGGCAGCGCTTTCGCCGCAACGTGCAAACCGTAGAGTTCGAACGCGAGCCGTTCTGCTTCGGCTTCCGTAGTTGGTTGACCGACCCGATCTTCCAGCAACATGCTCGGAATCTTACTTCCGAACCTCAAAATCGAGAATCAAATTCCGGAAGCACCAGCTACCGCGAACGGAACGCACTCGAACTAGAGCGCGCTGACCGTCACCGGCCCATTCACCGTGGACAATCGAATCACCGGTGCTCCGGTGCCGTATTCGATCCGGCGATTATCGTTGTCATCGAAAGTCTTGCGCGCAGACTTGCAGACGCTGGCGTTGCACGTAATCGGCGAGTGCCCGGTCGATTCCAAAAGGAAGCTCGTATTCAGTTCCGTCGGCACGCTCAAGGAGACCGGACCATTCACCGCGTCCGCCACAAGCCCACCCTCAGTCCAGTCGGGACTCTGCAACGCTACGCTGATCGGACCATTCTGCGTGTGCAGCTTCAACTTTCCGCTCTTGCCGGAAATCGAGATCGGACCGTTCTCCGACGTAATGTCCGCCTCCCCCGTGCAATTCGACATCGACACCGGACCGTTCTGAGCCCTTACATAAATTTTCCCATCGACCTCGGAAAACGAAGCCGGGCCATTCTGCGTCTTGATCTCGAGATTCGCGCCGCGCGGAGTTCGAACGAGCAACTGCACTGCCCAATGCTGGTGAGTTCGCTCAGGACCGCTCACTGAAATGTGACCGCCGCTGATCGACATCTTGATCTGCGACAACAATTCCTTCGCATCCCGATCCCTGCGGTCTGCAAACTTGCACGCAGTTACGGAGTACGTGTCCTTGTCCCATCCGCGAGCCTGCACTCCCGCGTTCACCAGATTGTCGATGTGTAGCGTGCTCGCCTCCGACTTCGTCAGCGTGCGCTCTTCCGAATCCATAATGGGCGGCTCGCTATCAAACATGACGTGCATATCCTCGCAAGAGGTCGCGCCGTCGTGGTCGTGCGAAGCAAACGCCGGCTCAGCGGTCTCCGACGGCCAGGCAGCAATAGCTGGCATCGCGGGCATGGCTGGCATTGCAGGCATGGCTGGCATCTCTGCTGAAGCGGGCATGGGCGGCATCGGAGGCATTGCGGGCATTTCAGGCATCTCGGGGAGAGCAGGCAACGCGACTGTCGCAGGCATGGCCGGCATTGCGGGCATCGGCGGCATCGCGGGTGATGCGGGCATAGCTGGCATCGAAGGCATAGTCGGCATCGGGGGCATCTCGATCGCCACAGGCGCTGATTGCGGCCGGCCGGGCGCTGCTGCCAGGATTAATCCGCATCCCGCCAAAATTCCGGTCAACCCAACAAAACGCGAAAAGTGTATCGGTCGCATCGGCACACCGCCTTTCTTCAGCTTATAGACGATAGAAGACACCCAACGGTCTGGGTGTTCGGAAGGAAAATTTTGGAAGTGTTGTCCCGCCCGTAAGGAGCGGGCAAATCCAGCAAAATCAGCGAGAAGCAACCACGTTCGCGCCAAGTAGGGCGTTCAGGTCGGCCACAATCCCGGCCGCAGTGTCCCGAACCGCCTTCTCCGTCGTCACTTTGCCGATTTCGAATCGCGCCACCGGCGCATACGAACTCACCGTGATCACCGACCCGGCTCGGTTCGCTCCGCCAGGTTCCGCGGCTGCATAAAACGCCTGCTCTGGCTTCTGCAGGTTCGAGATACCGACAAATAACGACATCTTCCCGTCCGGCGAAAATGTCCCCATCACCGCGCGGCGCAATCGATTCTGCGGATCAGGCTCGGCAAAAATCCCGCTGATGCGAATCCCATCCGTCGGCCGCGAATCTTCGGGCCGCAACCGGTGCACGCTATACCCGGCATGCTTCAAGTCGGCGATCAGCGTGATCGCCATGAAATCGATCAGCCGCCCCGCTTGCTGTGCGGCTTCATCTTCCGGCCGGATTTGCTCGCGCGACGGCGAGGGATTCGTAACCGACACCGCCGGCACGCTCTTCTGGAATTGCCCACGCCCATCCACCGCGTCGAGTTCGAAATCGCTCACATAAACAATCTTCGAGCGATCGACCCACGAATCCGTCACGATATCCGGCGTGTCAATGGCTGCCACCGTGACTGCGGATTCTTCTTGAGGAGGAGGCGGTGGTGACGGCTGGGGAGCGATCTGATTCTGCGAGTGTTGGACCTGTTGGTGTGGCGGCGACGAAGAAGGCTGTTGTGCCTGCGCAAAGCATGCGTCTGCGGTCGTGAGGCCCAGGATTGAGAGCGCAACTATAGCCAAACCGAATCGCTTCATGACGCAACCTCAGTTTCCGCTGGGACGACCAATATCGTAACGATGCGCACCATCATAGATTTGATGCGCGTAACGTTGTGCCGTCATGTTAGCGATTCGTGCTTTGGTTGGAACCTGTACGAAAGTACGGTTTTTATTTGAAGCTCTAAGGTGCATCGCGCTGACCAGGGAGGTGTAGGGGCGCAGCATGCTGCGCCCCAGGTCCGCACGCTCTTGAACGCTACCGCGATCCGATTTTTCTTGGTTCCCGCTGTTCGCCGCTGGCGAAGTTGCTCTAAAGGTGCATCGACCCCGTATACAAAACGCGCGCCTTCCCCGACTCCCCGCGCTCAATCCGCCCAATCCTGAAAAACTTCTCCCGCCGCCGCTTCAAATCGGCCTCAACCGACTGCACCTTCGCCTGCGGCACAACCAAAATCATCCCAACACCCATGTTGAACGACTGCAGCAACTCGTCGGTGTCGATCTTCCCCAGCTTCGCCAAATACTTGAAAATCGGCAGCACCGGCCACGACCCGATGTCCACGCTCGCCTGAACTCCCGACGGCAACACGCGCGGCAAATTCCCCGGAATTCCTCCGCCGGTGATGTGCGCGAGCGCCGAAACCCAGCCCTTCGCCAAAATATTCTTCAGCGCCGGCGCATAGCAAAGATGCGGCTTCAACAGCTCCGCACCAATCTTGTTCCCCACTTCGGCCACGTACGTGTCCGGCTTCAGCTTCGCGACATCGAATACGAGCTTGCGCGCCAGCGAATACCCATTCGTATGCAGTCCCGCCGACGGCAGCGCCAACAGCGCGTCGCCCGGCTTCACATTTTTCCCCGTCAAAATATTCTTGCGCTCGACCGCGCCTACGATAAATCCCGCCAGATCGTATTCGCCGACCGGATAAAATCCCGGCATCTCCGCCGTCTCGCCGCCGATCAACGCGCATCCAGCTTTGCGGCACGCACGCGACATCCCTTCGACCAGTTGCTCGACGACATCGGGTTCGAGCGTCCCCATCGCCAGATAATCCAGAAAAAACAGCGGCTCCGCGCCCTGCACCAAAATGTCGTTGATGCAGTGATTGACGAGATCGCCCCCCACCGTCGAGTGAACGCCCGTCGCCATCGCCACTTTGAGCTTCGTCCCCACTCCATCCGCGCTCGACACCAGCACCGGGTCCGACCACTTGCTCTTGTCCAACGCAAACAGAGCGCCGAATCCGCCGATTCCGCCCAGCACGCCCTTCGTGAAGGTCCGGCTCGCGTGATGGCGAATGCGCTGTTTCGCCGCATCCGCTTTGGCGATATCGACTCCTGCGTCAGCGTATTTCATGGATGAGGTAAGGTCCCGTTTCCCGTCGGGCCAACTAAAACCCGGCCGTAGTCAATTGGAGTATGGTGATCGCCAGGTGGGTGCGGCGTTGATTCGTGCCAATACTAATACAAATAACAACTAAAACGTGTGGAACAAACGCTTCCAGCGCACGACTCCCGGATGCAGGATTGCATTCGCATACGCAAAAAATCTCTCGCGTACCTCGCCGGGCTCCCACGCATCCGACGGCGCATCGAGCGACATATAAATCATCACCGGCTTCCCGATGATGTTCGCGCGCGGCACGCATCCCCAAAATCGGCTGTCATATGAATTCGTGCGGTTGTCGCCCATCGCGACATAACAATTGTCTGGAACGTGATACGGAAACTTCAGCTCCGAAAATCCGTTTGGCGCATTTCCTGCCGGAATCGGTTCTGTCGGTCCGACCGCGTACGGTTCAAAAAGCTGCTTCCCGTTGACGTAAACAAAACCATCGCGCAGATCGATCGTGTCACCCGGCACCGCAATCGCACGCTTGATCAGGTCCGTCGCTTCCGGCGCGTACGGTGGCCGAAAAATAATCATTTCCTGCCGGTGCGGATTCCGCCACAACGGCACATGCCAATTCGTGAACGGCACGCCCGCGTCGTAGCCGATCCGGCTCATGATCAGGTGATCGCCGACCAGCAGCGTGTTCTCCATCGAGCCCGACGGAATCACGCGCGCCTGCCCGATCGTTCCGTTGATCAGCATGAACGCCAGCGCCACCCAAAACCAGGCGACAGCTTCGCGGCTGATGCGCGTGCTCATCGGCAAGCGCGATTCTTTGCCGCTCTCGGCCTTCGAATCCTTCTCTTCGTTTTTCAAATCGTGCTGCTTCGATTCCACTTCCACATTCCACCGCCAATGACTGTGCTTTTCTCGATTTCGACTTCGAACCGTCGACTGTCAACTTCTTTTCAATTATTGGATGTCAAAACGTCCGAAACAGCCGCTTCCAGCGAACCTCGCCTGGATGGAGGATCGCCCCCGCATAGGCCATGAATCGCTCCCGAATTTGCCCCGGCTCCCACGCATCCGGCGGCACATTGAGCGACATGTAAATCATCACCGGCGTGCCGATGATATCTTTCCGCGGCACGCAGCCCCAAAATCGGCTGTCATATGAATTCGTACGATTGTCGCCCATCGCGAAATAACAATTGTCCGGAACTTTGTACGGATATTTGATATCGGTGTAACCGGGTGGAGCACTTCCCGGCGGCGCGGGCTCGCTCGGGCCAATCGTGAAATTTTCCACCTGCTTCTGCCCGTTCACATAAACCGATCCGCCGTGAATATCGATCATGTCGCCGGGCAGCCCGATCGTCCGCTTCACATAGTCCGGCGTGTCCGGGGCAAACGGCGGCTTGAAAATAATCACCTGCTGCCGATGCGGGTTCCGCCACAACGGCACATGCCAATTCGTAAACGGCACGCCCGCGTCGTACCCGATCCGGCTCATGATCAGGTGATCGCCGATCAGCAGCGTGTTTTCCATCGAGCCCGAGGGAATCACACGCGCCTGACCGATCGTCCCATTGATCAGCATGAACGCCAGCGCCACCCAGAACCACGCGATAATCTCGCGCTCGACACGCTGGCCCATCGGCACCTTGACGTCCTTCTTTTCCTCTTCACTCATTCCGATTTCGCGCCTAGCTTTCGCGTTCTACGGTGACAGGTCGTTCCGCCGCGGGGTCTTCGATGCGGCTTCCGTTCGTGGAATCTCTAAAAATTTCTTCGTTGCCCTTAGACTTGCTGCCCACCTCGAGCTGCACCAGATCGGTGGGATACACTCCAGTGTAGCAAGACGTGCAGAACGTATTTTCCGTGTCGTTCACCGCTTGTTTCAGATTCGCCAGCGAGACGTATCCCAGCGAATCCGCGCCGAGAAATTCGCAAATTTGCGCCGGCGTCTTCGACGACGCAATCAACTCTTCTTTCGTCGGCGTGTCCACTCCGTAGTAGCACGGCGAAATCGTCGGCGGACAACTGATGCGCATATGCACTTCTTTCGCGCCGACTTCCCGCACCATGCGCACGATCTTTCGGCTCGTCGTCCCGCGCACCAGCGAATCGTCCACCAGAATCACGCGCTTGCCCTCAAGCAGTCCGCGAATCGGATTCAACTTCAGCTTCACACCAAAATTGCGAATCGCCTGTGAAGGTTCGATGAACGTGCGCCCGATGTAATGATTCCGGATGAGTCCCATCCGAAACGGAATGCCCGACTCCAGCGAATACCCAATCGCCGCAGGCACGCCGGAATCCGGCACCGGCACAACAATGTCCGCATCCACCGGATGTTCCTGCGCCAGCAATCGCCCCAGCGATTCGCGGCTCGTATTGACGGAGCGGCCAAAAATGATGCTGTCGGGCCGCGAGAAATAGACATGCTCAAAAACGCACTGTTGCAATGCCTTCGGTGCCGCAAATCGAATCGATTCGATCCCCGACCGCGAAATACGAACCATTTCGCCCGGCTCGATTTCGCGCACATACTGTGCATTCAGCAAATCGAACGCGCACGTTTCGCTCGCCACGAGCCACGCATCGCCAAGCTTCCCTAAATTCAGCGGCCGAAACCCGCGTGGATCGCGCACTGCATACAACTCATCCGGCGTCAGCACCAGCAGTGAATACGCACCCTCAACTTGGTTCAGCGCATCGCCCAGCGCGCCCGATAAATTCCGCACCTGCGATCGCGCCAGCAAATGCACGATCACTTCCGTATCGCTGTTCGTCTGAAAAATCGATCCGCGGTGTTCCAGCTTCCGGCGGTGTTCCGCCGCGTTCGTCAGATTTCCGTTGTGGCCGAGCGCCACTTTGCCCTTGTTGCAATCGATCAGGATCGGCTGCGCATTCAAAAGCGCCTTATCGCCCGCCGTCGAATACCGCGTGTGCCCAATCGCTGAATTTCCCGGCAACGCATTCAGCACACTCGGCTGAAAAATTTCTTCGACCTCGCCCATCGCGCGATGCATGTGCAGGTCTTTCCCATCGCTCGAGACGATTCCCGCCGACTCCTGCCCGCGATGCTGCAGTGCATACAGCCCGAGATACGCCAGCTTCGCCGCTTCCTCATGCCCAAACGCTCCGAACACACCACACTCGTCATGGAAACGGTCGTCAGCGAATGCGAGCTTGTTTTTCATCGGTTCGCGTTTCACAAAACAAATCTAGATGGCTTCGACCGCACTCGCTTTCACCGCGCGTTCCAGCGAATGCGTCCAGACTTCACGCAACTCTTCGACGGGGCTGTCGATCGTCGCGTGCCCCTTATATTCGATGCGGAGGCGGCGTGTCACGGATGGTTTCACCGATCTGCTCCGCCGTCACCTTGTATTGTCTCGCAGTCTCGAGAACGCGAGCAACCAAAGTCGGCTTCACCGAGACGATCGCGCGTGCCCCGCGCTCGCCAAACAACGCAAACTCGCGCCGGCTCGCCGTTCGTCTTATCACTGAGCGCAATCTTCGCCGCCAGCGCTTTCACTTCCGGCCGCCCACCCGCCGAAGCGAAACACGACTCCGCGATCGCCACTGCAATCCCGCCATCACTGACGTCGTGCGCCGACTGCACCAAACTCTCGCTCGCCAGCACAATCAACAACTCCTGCAATCGCTTCTCCGCCGCCAAATCAATCGCCGGTGGCTCGCCCGCAACAATTCCGCTGATCGCTTTCGAATATTCCGACGACGAAAATTCCTGCGCCGGCTCGACCGCTGTCACGCTTCGCGCTCGCGTCCGCCGCCAGCCCATCCAACAACAAAATCACGTCGCCCACGTTCGCGAAACCCAATCTTCACCACGCGCGACGCATCCTCAATAATCCCCAAAATCCCAATCACCGGCGTCGGATAAATCGACTTCCCCAGCGTCTCGTTATAAAAACTTACGTTCCCGCCCGTGATCGGCGTGCCCAACTCGTTGCACGCCACCGTCAGCCCATCGATCGCTTCGCTGAACTGCCACATCACTTCCGGCTTCTCCGGACTGCCAAAATTCAAACAATTCGTCGCCGCAATCGGCCGCGCGCCGCTCGTCGCCACGTTGCGCGCCGCTTCCGCCACCGCATGCATCGCGCCGACGCGCGGATTCAACTGGCACCATCGCCCATTTCCGTCCGTCGAAAGCGCCAGCGCGCGTTTCACTTCGCCCGTCTGCGGATCTTTCAGCCGAATCACCGCCGCATCGCTCGCGCCCGGTCCCGCCAACGTATTCGTGCGCACCATCGTGTCGTACTGCTCCGTGATCCATCGCTTCGATGCAATCGCCGGCGACCCCAGCAGCTTCTTGAAATTTTCCGTAAGGTTCGACGACGTCGCAGCATCGGCAAACTTGAACCAATCCGCCGCCGTCTCCTTCCGCAAAGGTGGCTGCGCAATCGGCCGCTGATACACCGGCCCTTCTTCCGCCAGCGGATGCGCCGGAATTTCCGCCGCAACATCCGCGCCGTTCATCACCTTCGCGATTCCGCCTTCGGTCACCGTCCCGACAACGACCGCATCGAGTCCCCACTTCTTGAACACATCCAAAACTTCTCGCTCGCGCCCGCGCTCCGCAACGAGCAGCATCCGCTCCTGCGATTCGCTGAGCATGATTTCGTACGGCGTCATGCCCGATTCGCGCTGCGGCACCTTCGCCAGATCGATCTCAATCCCCGTTCCGCCGCGCGACGCCATCTCCATCGTCGAGCACGTCAGTCCCGCCGCGCCCATGTCCTGAATCGCGACAACCGCGCCCGTCCGCATCGCTTCGATGCACGCCTCCAGCAGCAGCTTCTCCATGAACGGATCGCCGACCTGCACATTCGGCCGCTTCTGCTGCGATTCTTCCGTGAACTCCGCCGACGCCAGCAGCGACGCGCCGTGAATTCCGTCGCGCCCCGTTTTCGCGCCGACATAAATCACCGGATTCCCGATGCCCTTCGCCTTCGCCAGAAAAATTTCTTCTTTGCGCGCAATCCCCAGCGCCAGCGCATTCACCAGCGGATTCTGCGAATAGCACGGCTCGAAGCAGACTTCGCCGCCGATCGTCGGCACGCCAAAACAATTTCCGTAATGCGCCACGCCGCGAATCACGCCGTCCAGAATCCGCCGATTCTTCGCCGCATCGTCTCCCGACGTTCCTTTGCCCGGCGCCAGCTCGCCAAAGCGCAGCGAATCGAGCACCGCCACCGGCCGCGCTCCCATCGTGAAAATGTCGCGCAAAATTCCGCCGACACCCGTCGTCGCGCCCTGAAACGGCTCCACAAAACTCGGATGATTGTGCGATTCGATCTTGAACGCCGCGACCAGCCCATCGCCGATATCGACGACGCCCGCATTCTCGCCCGGCCCTTGCACCACCAGCTTGCCGCGCGTCGGCAGCCGCTTCAGATGCACCTTGCTCGATTTATACGAGCAGTGCTCGCTCCACATCACGCTGAAAATTCCCAGCTCCGTGATGTTCGGGTCGCGCCCCAATATTTTTTTGACGCGCGCGAACTCGTCGCCCTTCAGCCCATGTTCCGCCGCAATTTCAGGAGTGATTTTGATTTCGATAGGCGCCGTAGCCATCGGTTACGCCGTCGCTTTCGCAGCGCCGACGAGCGCTTCCACCATCGACTGAAACACAACCAGACCATCCGCCGAGTCCAGTGCCGCTTCCACCGCGCGCTCCGGATGCGGCATCAATCCCGCAACATTTCGCTCGCGGTTGCAAACACCCGCAATATTCGACATCGACCCATTCGGATTTCCTGCCGCGTCATCCGAGCCATCCGCATTCGTATAGCGAAAAATCACCTGCCGATTTTTCTCCAGCTCCGCCAAGAGTCGATTCATCGACATTAAAATTCCCATCGTTGTGCGCGATCGGAATCCGGATGATCTGCCCCTTTTTCGCCGCGTCGTAAACGGCGTGTCCGTCTGCTCGATTCGCACATGCACATGCCGGCAGATATAGCGCAACCCCGAATTCCGCATCACCGCGCCCGGCAGCAATCCCGCCTCCAGCAAAATCTGAAAGCCATTGCAAATCCCAAACACCATCCCGCCGCCCTTGGCGAATTTCTCCACCGCCTTCATGACCGGCGAAAATCGCGCGATCGCCCCCGTCCGCAAATAGTCTCCGTATGCAAACCCACCAGGCAAAATAATCGCATCCGCGCCAGCCAAATCCTGCGACTGGTGCCAGATGAACTCCACCGGCTTGTGCATCACATTGGCGAGGGTGTAGTAAGCGTCGTGATCACAATTCGATCCCGGAAAGACTACGACTCCAAACTTCATGCGTCGGTGGCTCCTCGGGGAATTTGGGGAACTCTTATTTTAACACACCAGCGAAAAATTCCTGTTCGCGCAACCGGGCGCCCATCTCCGCCCGCGCCGCGTCAATCCCTCGCCGTATCGTGCGCAAACACAAGGACATATCCGTTCAAGTCTTCGACCACCAACTCGTAGCACTTGTAAAAACGCAACACCGGTTCTTCCAGAATCTTCGCGGCCTTTGATTTCAACTCCGCATGCAGCGCGTCAACGTCATCAACCCACACGTATGCGTCAAGCGCTTCTTCCCGGCGTTTCCTGTTTGGCGCAACCACTTCCCCATCATCAACTCTTCCAAACTGAATCACCACATCGTCCCGCCCAACAATCGCAAATACCGGCGGCTCGAAAAACAAACCATGAATCTGTGAATCCGAATACATCGCGATAATACTCAGCCGCAGCAACAACGTCGGGAACTACAAAATGTGGATTAACACCCTGAAAGCGCGCTTTCGCGCCGGCCGCAGCAGCAGACTCCGTCATAAATCACCTCAACCAGAAGCGATATATACGAACGAACTCTACACCAACCGTAAGCGATGACCGAACGCAATATGCGTTCGAAAGGAGTGAAATTTTGAGAGTAAAAATCCGAAATTAGTCCGCACGAAGGAAGTTGGGTGCCGCAACCTCGCTTTTGGAAGGTGCGGGTTTAGATGAAGCTAACCCACGCCTAACGTCGCCGAGCCTTCTTTTTCGAACTCTTCGCACGTGAAGCTTTTCGTCGCTCGAGTTTTCTTCGACGCGCCATCAGCCGCCGGAAACTCCCGCCGCTTCTTCGCCGCCCAACCCGCCTTATTCGTCTGCCGCCCGCGCGCAATCCCCAGCCCTCCGCCGGCACATTCTCCGTAATCGTCGAGCCCGCCGCGACATACGCCCCGTGGCCAATCTTCACCGGCGCCACCAGCGCCGAATCGGTCCCGATAAACACGCGATCGCCAATCGTCGTCGGATGCTTATGAAATCCATCGTAATTGCACGTAATCGTTCCCGCGCCGATGTTCGTCTTGCGTCCCGATCTTCGCGTCGCCGAGATACGCAAGATGTCCCGCCTTCGTCCCTTCGCCCATCGTCGTCTTCTTCAGCTCGACGAAATTCCCGATGTGCACTCCCGCCTTCAAATGATTTTCGTTCCGCAGCCGCGCAAACGGCCCGATCGTCACGCGCTCATCCAGCCGCGAATTCGCAATCACGCAATGCTGCTCCACGATCACATCGTCGCCCAGCACCGCATCCTTCAACACGCTGCCCGTGCGCACAATGCACCGCGCGCCGATCTTCGTCTTCCCCAGCAGCTGCACATTCGCCTCAACCAGCGAATCCTCGCCCGCCGTCACTTCCGAATCGACCACCACCGTCTGCGGCAACTGAATCGAAACTCCGCCCGCCATCAATTCATTCCGCTTCCACTCGCGAAAAATTCCATCGACCTCCGCCAGATCGACGCGCGTGTTGCAGCCCAGCACTTCGCGCGAGTCCGGCGCAATCTGCGCCAGCACCGTTTCGCCCTTCGACGCCAGCACTCCCACCGCGTCCGTCAGATAAATTTCTTTGTGCTTGTTGTTCGGCTTCACCTGCGCCAGCGCCGGCCACAGCTTATCCAGCGAAAAGCAGTAAATGCTCGAATTGATCTCGTTGATCTCGCGCTGCTCCGGAGCTAGCTGCGACTCCTCGACAATCGCGCCCACCAGCGTCTCCGACTTCCGCACCACGCGCCCATAGCCCGACGGATCGCTCAGCACCGCCGACAAAATCGTCACCGCCGCATTTCCCGCGCGATGCGCCGCAATCAGCGCCTTCAACGTCTCCGTTCGAATCAGCGGTGCATCTCCCGGCATCACCACCGCAATCTTCGCCCCGCCGATCGCGCGCCGCGCCACCTGCATCGCGTGCCCCGTGCCACGCTGCGGAAATTGCAGCGCCGTGCTCGCACCCATCGGCTCGACTACCGCCGCGACCTGCTCGGCCTGGTGCCCGATCACCACCACCGTCTTCTTCGCGCCCAGCGGCGCGCACGCCCGCAGCACCTGCTCCACCAGCGACCTTCCGCCGGCCTGGTGCAGCACCTTCGCGAGATTCGACTTCAGCCGCGTGCCTTTGCCCGCAGCCAACACCACGATTGCCAGATCTTTGTTTGCCATGACCTATTCAGTTTGGAGGGAGTCGCCACCCGCTGCAAAGTGGCGTTTTGTCAACACGATGCGAAAGACTTAAGACCGAGCCCGTTTCGGATGTGCCGGCAGCCGTCTTCAGCGACGCTGTTGGGAGGGCACGACTTCAGTCGTGCCATTGAGCCACCGAGAGTAACGGGCTTCAGCCCCTGCGGTGCGAAATCTAGTCGGCCGCCGTCACAGGAGGATGCGGCTCGCCCACCGGCAAATCGCCGTCAAATCCCGAATGCGCATGCTCGTGCTCTTCGACCAAGTCGCCGCTCGCCGCCAATTCACCCGAAGCCGTCGCAATCGTCCACGAAGAAGTATCCGCCAACAGCTTGCTCACCAGCGCCGTGTGCAACGAATGCCCCGCCTTGTACGCCTCAACCCGCGCCAGCAACGGCAGCCCCGCCAACGCCAAATCGCCAATCAAATCCAGCGCCTTGTGCCGCCCAAACTCATCCGGATACCGCAGCGGCCCATTCATCACGCCGTCGTTCGTCAGCACGATCGCATTCTCCAGCGACCCGCCGCGAATCAACCCCATCGACCGCAGCGGCACAATGTCCCGCTCGAAACAAAATGTCCGCGCCCGCGATAGCACCTGCCGGAACGTCTCCGGCCCAACCACCGCCTCCACCTGCTGCTGCCCCACCAGCGGATGCGGAAAATCCACATAGCACCGCACGCGAAACTCGTCGGCTGGATAAATCCCGATACGCCGGTCGCCTTCGATCACTTCCACCGGCTTCAGCACCTTCAGAAATCGCCGCTTCCGCCGCAGCTTCCTGACACCCGACCGCTCCAGCATCTGCATGAACGGCTCGGCCGACCCATCCAGAATCGGAATCTCGATCGAATCGATATCGATAAATATGTTGTCGATCCCGCACGAATAAATCGCCGCAAGCAAATGTTCGGTGGTCGATAACAGCACACCTTGCTTCATCAAGCTTGTCGCATAGCTCACGCGCGCGACGTTGTTCCCGTGCGCTTCAATTGGAAAGTTGTCGAGGTCAACGCGGCGAAAAACAATCCCAGTGTCGGCCGGAGCCGGCACCAACCGAATGTGCCCGTAAGCACCTGTGTGAAGTCCGACGCCCTCGGCAGCCGACGGACGCTGAATAGTAGTCTGAAACATCTCTCTATAAGATACCATGATGTCACCAAGGGTTTCCCCACTTTCTTCCTTGCAATCAACAACTTATGGACCCTAAGTGTCCATTCCATCAATTCGCCGTGGTAAACACACAACAAATCGGCTTCACGACGTGTCTTTCCCGATTCAGCCCAGTACCCCACAGGGTCCCTCAAGCGCCAGCTGGCCAGTCCGCTCCGCGTAGGGGCGCAGCACGCTGCGCCCCAGCTTGCCCGGACCTTATCCATCCTCGTCCTCGCCCTCACACTTCCCGAGCCTCAGCCGCTCGGCACCCAGTCACTACTCCCTTAACTCCCAGGCTTCCTTCCGCATTCCATCCGCGTCTCACTCCTATGCGGTGTTATAATCGTCTGTCTGGGCAGCACAGGTGAGGATATGAATCGAAAAGCTCGCTTCGCCATCGTCGCCGTTTCCGTGGCCATCTTCTTGTACGCAGGCATCGGCCACGTTCTCGGCCGCACTCCCGACGACAAAGCCTACAAATCCCTCACCGTCTACGGCGAAGTGCTCAACAAGATCCAAGCCGACTACGTCGACGAGCCCAACATGCACCTCGTCACCGCCGGCGCGCTCCACGGCCTCCTCGAATCTCTCGACGCCGAATCCAGCTACCTCACCCCGCGCGAGTACACCGAATACAAGCAGAAGCAACAGAACGCCGGTACGGGCGAAACCGGCCTTTCCCTCAGCAAGCGCTTCGGCTACGTCATCGTGATTTCCGTCCTGCCCGACAGCCCGGCCGAAAAAGCCGGCATCCACAGCGGCGACATTTTTGAATCCGTCGGCGGCTTTACAACGCGAGACATGTCCGTCGGCCAGGCGCTCAATCTTCTCAATGGCCAGGCGGGTTCCGGCGTAAAAGTCGGCGTCATCCGCCGCGGCAAAGCCGATCCCGATTCCGTCGAAATCGTTCGCCAAAAGCTCGCGCCCGCAAAAGTTGTCACGCAAAAAGCCGATCCCGATGTTCTCGCGCTGCGCCTGACTTCGCTCGATCCCGGCCGCGCCGATGACGTCCGCAACCGCCTGCTCGAAGCCGAAAAGCAGGGCATCAAGAAAGTGATTCTCGATCTGCGCGAATGCGGCCGCGGTCCTTCGACGGAAGCCGTCGCCGTTGCGCGCCTCTTCATCCCAAGCGGCACCATCGCCACGCTGCGCGGCCAAACCGTTTCCGCGCAAGTCATGTCTGCTGAACCGTCAAAGGTCGTCTGGAAGGGTCCCGTCTCTGTTCTCATCGACGGCACGACCTCCGGCGCCGCTGAAATTCTTGGCATCCGCGATGGTCGCAAATAAGCGCGGCGACGTCGTCGGCGAGCGCACATTCGGCCTCGCCTCCGAACAAAAATTGATCACCATGGACGACGGCTCCGCGCTCTTCCTCACCGTCGCGAACTACTTCAACGCCGCCGGCAAGCCGATTCTCGAAGACGGCGTCGAGCCCACGGAAATTGTTCGCGCCGTCGCTGAAAACGACGATGATGGCGACGACGACTCCGCCAGCACTTCGAACCAATCGACGTCGAAGTCGAAAGAATACGGCCCGCGTCCTCTATCGCCCGAAGATCAGATCTATCGCAAAGCGCTCGACATGCTGAAGAATCCCGGCGCCGCGAAAAAAGCCGCTTAGTCGCAGGCTATTCAACAGACGTTGAGCGAACGCAGCACGAACCGCACACGCCAAAACTCATTTCAATTTCGCATCGCGTAGAATATTTCGCGTGATCGCATCTCTCTTGAATCGCGGAATATTCGCGCGCCAGAATCGGTGCGCGTTCGCCCTCTCCCTCGCCGCGATCTTCGCGTTCTTTTCGTTCGCCGCTGGTTGCAAAAAGTCAAAGCCACTCACCGCATCTGAGATCCACGCGATCACGAACGAACTCGCCAACGCCGCAAAATCCGAAGGCCCATTAAACGCATCCGCTCGCACCTCCCTCGACGCATCGGACAAAACGTGCAAGGAAGCACCGATCGCATCAACATCACTCTTCGCCCGCCTGCTTCCGAAGCCGCATCACGCGCCGATCAAGCCCTCGTCCTCCAGGCTCTCGATGATGTTGCGGC
The DNA here is from genome assembly GCA_963850795.1 of uncultured Acidobacteriota bacterium. Taxonomy (GTDB): domain Bacteria; phylum Acidobacteriota; class Terriglobia; order Acidiferrales; family UBA7541; genus Acidiferrum. The sequence goes on from CAWKNS010000043.1 coordinate 137,351, forward strand.
ACGCCACGAACTCACGCGAAGCGGCACAATCGAAAGCCGCGACGGACTCGCCTTCAAATATCTCCACGGCGATTTCGCCACGCACACAATTCACATCACCGAAACCACAATTCCCTCCGTCGAACTTGCACCGAACATAACCTCCGGCCCGCGCCTCGCCATCATTCTCGACGACCTCGGCCAGGATTACTCCGCCGCCGAAGCCATCTTCGCTCTTCCCTATCCGCTCACGATTTCCGTTCTTCCCAACAATCCGCACTCCGTCGACATCGCCGAAGAAGCGCATCGCCGCGGCTACGAAGTCATGCTCCATCTGCCGATGGAATCCGTCAGCCAGCGCCACGCCGAATCGCACGAACTCCGCCCCGGCATGTCGCAGCACCAGGTCACCGCGCTCGTCGATGGATTCATCGCCGCAGTTCCCGGCGTCGCCGGCGTCAACAATCACCAAGGCTCCGAATCCACCGCCAACCCCGCGCTGATGAACGAACTCATGCCCGTCCTGCGCGAACACAAACTTTTCTACATCGACAGCCGCACAACAGCCGCAACCGTCGCGTTCGACGCCGCGCGCCGCGCCGGCGTTCCCGCCGCCTCCCGCAACGTTCCGTTTCTCGATGATGTTGCTGAAGTTGGCGCGGTCGCCCGCCAACTCAGGATCGCGCTGCGCGAAGCGCGAGAGAAAAACGACGCCGTCGCGATCGGCCATCCGCATCCAGCCACGCTAAAAGCACTCCGCGAAGTTTTGCCTGATGCCAAAGCGCAAGGAGTGCGCTTGGTCTACGCGTCCGAACTCGTCCGCTGATTCTCGGCGCTGTCCAACTGCGCCGGCGTCTCGATCGAGAGCTCCGCGTTTACAATCCGGCCGCCTCCGCAACCATCACGCCGAATTTAGAGCCAGCTGGCAGGAAATCTTGCGGTTTCGCCGGATACATCTTGTGCACGACGAAAAAGAAAATCGCCAGAATCGCAAAATCCAAGACACTCGCTTCCGGCCCCGCCGTTCCGCCGACAAGCCACGCCGGCCCGTTGTGAATCACCGCGCTCGAAAGATGCCCGGGAAAAACGACACCGCTGTCCGGTACCGAAAATAAAAACGTCTCGCCAAAATCAAACGCCGCGTGCATCCCGAATGCAAACCAGAGCGTTCCGGTCCTCCGCAATGTAAAACACCAGAAAATCCCAACCACCACGACGCCCAAAATCCCGGGCCAGCTTTCTCCCGGATTGGCAAGGTGGACCGCACCAAAAATCAGCGACGTCACAATCGTCGCCGGCCAAAACCCAAATCCCTTCGTCAGCGCGAATTGCGCATACCCGCGAAACGCATACTCTTCGAAAAACCCCACCACAACGAAAACCGCGGCCCAGAACAGCGCCCATTTCACCAGATCGGCGCCCTGAACCTCCAGCGAGCCCGAAGCTGTAATACCCAGCCGCCGCTAACACTCCAACGATGGCGCTGATCTCCGCGATCCCAAACATCGCCCCTTGAAGGAATAACTTCGCCTGCCTTGGGCTCCAAGCCAGACCGTATTCGCCAAGCCGCCGCTTCTCCAGCAAGCGACATGACCCAAGCCGCCAGCAGAGTTCCGATAGCTTGAGTAAGCTCCGAATAAAACAGCCCGCTCGCGAACTGATTCGCAGGGGTGATCAGCCGGGCCAACGCCGCCAGGGTCCCCAGCGTGGCGCCGAACCCAACCATCAGGATCAGGAAGAGAAACACCCGCAAGATGACCGGTCCGGGAGCCATACTTTCCAGAATTCCTGGCCCTGTCACCATAGGTCCACTCGGCGAGCCTAGGTTCGGATCCTTGTTTTCGCTTGTGTCCGTTTGAATCTCCTAACCGTTTCGGTCTGCTCGACTGGAATCCGAATCGAACGCAAAATTTCCGTCCCTATGTAGCAGAAAACAGTTGCATTGCCACAATAACCAGTGTTCTACTCTTAACCGGTTATCATCCTCTCGGGCCGAAAACTCAAAGTCGCTTGTCCGGAGGCTCAAAATGTCTCCTGCTGCCGAAATCGTCGTCCTTCTGGGTGGCCGGCTCGCCGTCGATTTTGCCAACGCCCCATCCTACCCCGGCGCACCTTTCAACGATCTCTCCTGGGAAGAATTCATCGGCTTCCTCGAAGCCGCCAGAATCGTGTCCGCCGAGCGCAGCGACCAACTCTTGGCTCTGCCCGAAACCGACCCCCGCTCCGCCCACGCTCTGCTGACCCGCGCCATTCAACCTCCGCGATGCCCTCCGCGAAATCTTCACCGCCCTGGTCCGGCACGAACCCATCGCCCCCGAATGGACCAAGCCGATCAACGACGTCCTGCGCATCACCGAAGGCCACGACGAGCTGACTCAAATCGATGGACGCTGGAAGCTCCAATTCGTCGCCCGCGAAACCGCCTCGACTGGCTCCTCGCCGCCGTCGCCCGCTCCGCCGCCGAAATCGTGCTCGAAGGCGAAGCCGCCAAAGTCCGGGTCTGCGCCAATCCTGCCTGTGGCCTGTTCTTCTGCGACAAATCCCGCACCCACAAGCGCCGTTGGTGCTCGATGTGCGATCTGCGGCAATCGCAACAAGGTCGCCAGCTTCGCCCGCCGGCGCTTCCCTCCCGCCGCGTCCGCAGCTCGCGCCTGATCGCGTCGGGTCACGCGCACGCCCGGCCCTCGTCATCGAATCTCGACAATCACTTCGCCGGAGCCGGCGGCATCTTCACATATTTCGGAGACTCACCCTTCGACCACGGATCGTACGTGTGCGCGAACACGAGCCGCTGCGCCAGCGGCGGATGCGAATACAGCCAGAACGTAATGAGCGCTGGCGGATTCGGATCGGCCAACCCAATCTCGCCCAAAATCTGAAACGAGTGCGCGGCCACTTCCGGCGCGTTCGGCACAATTCCGTGAATGACCTCGAGCCCATACACATCGGCGTTGTGCTCCTGCATCCGGCTGTAACCGTTTTCGATCGGCATCGAAATAAAAATAAGAATTTCGAGAATCAGCAGCATCGCCGCCAGTGCACGCCCAATCTTCCGGCCCCTCGATTCCCCAGCTTCGTCCCCATTTCGCCAGCACCCAATTCAGTGCGCGAAATCCGACAAAAAGCGCCGCCAGCAATCCGACCGCGAAAAACGTAAATCCATTGCGGATGTGATTCAGGACGTAGTGTCCCGCTTCGTGCCCGAAAATAAACATCGTTTCGTCGGTCGTCAGCTTTTGCACCGTCGTGTCCCACACGACGATGCGCTTCGACGCTCCGAATCCCGTCACATACGCGTTGACGTCGTTCGTCTTTTTGCTCGCGTCCATCAAAAACATGTGGTCGGCTGGAATGTGGAGCCCCGTGCGCTGCACCACTTTTTCAATGTCCGCAGCGAGCGCAGGATATTTTTCGCCCAGCGGATGAAACGTGTTGAACATCGGATCGACGAACCACGGGCTGATGAAAAAGATAAAGAGCAAGAATCGGCAGCGCCGCGACCCAAAAGAAAAACCACCAGCGGCGCGGACTCCAGCGCATCACGCGAAACAACACCATCACCATCAAAATTGCCGCGCCAATCCCGAGCAATTCGCTCTTCGCCCAATCCACAAAACCACGGCCCCCAGCCTTCGACCGACTGCTCGAATCGCAACGAAAGCGAATGCCCGTAGAGATGAATCGGCAAGCCGCACACGTCGAGCACGCCGAACAGCAGCGGAACAAAAATCAATCCTTGCAGCCAGTGATTCGGAGTTTTTCGCTCGGCGAAGCTGCGAATTTTTGCGGCGATGCCGAATCGCAAAAGCACAAAGAGAACGAAAAGGCCCAGCAGGTACGAAACGAAATACAAAATGTATTCGGCGCGCGAAAACGCGATCGCTTTTTCGTAGCGCTCATTCGACAGCGTGTACTGTTCGGTTTTTGGCGGCTGCGGCTGTGGCTGTTTTCCGGTGGCTGGGTGTTCGGGACGGCGGACTGCGACGGCGTTGGCCGCTCAGGATACGTTTGGATTTCGGAAGCTTGCGGTTTGTGCGCTGCAAGTCGCGCCGCAGCAGCCGCGCGAGAAGTCGCGGGACGCGCATCACCGACGCGTTGCGCCAGAGCGAATCGCGCCGGAGTAGCTGCGCCAAAATCGCGCACAAAAGTACGAAGCTCGCCGCCGCGCAGCAATGCACGCAGTTGTCCCATACCCCATTTGACGCACCACTCGCCATTTGCGCCAGGGTTACCGCCGATTGCTGGCCATGGTTAGGCGGAGTATGAAACGTCAGCGGCACGACTGCAAGCGTGTGGAGAGCCGACATGAGGATCACATGCAGTAAAGTGCGTGTAGCGATTTCAGTGCGGACCGGCGAGCGGCGCGATGCCAGGCGCTGCCATAAACGCCGCCGAAACGGGCGACGCGGTCGCGGGATGCGCGGTCTTCAGACAATAATTTCGCACCGCGCCTGTGGTCGCCAGTCCGATATGAACGATCGAAGTGGCGCGCTCGAGCCTGTGATGGCCGTAATGATGAAATAAATAGGAGAGGCCGATCGACGCGCCGGTGCCGGCGGCTTCGATGACGGCAAACGCGGCGTGATTGTCGACGACATCGTTGGTCAGAAAAATCTCGTCTCGTCCGCGGCGCCGCATATTCAGCGTCGAAAAATAATCGAGAGTGCGCGAAGCGCCGACTCCGGCAAATAGCAAATCGTTGGTCATGTCCCAAAAGCGATGTTCGCGCTGCTCTCGTCGCCTGCTTGGGAGCGAGCGCCGGTGCAGGACGAGCGCTCACGCCTGCGGATCGCTGCTCGAAGGCGGCGTTGCCTGAGCCTGCTGTGGAATCGAATTCGGGCTGCGGAAAGATCCAAATCGCCTCGCGGAAATCTGCGGCGAGCGCAACAGCCACGAAGAACTCTGCATCCTGCGCTCGCGTCAGGCCGCCAAAGAAAACGCCACTGCTGATCGCCAGGGCGATCCGAAATGCTCTGGATAAATTTCATCGTTGTTTGGATGCCGATCGTCCCCTACCATTTTGCCTTATCGCTTGGCCGGCGCATCGCACTTGTCTCCGGCAGGTCTGCAAGGGATGTTGAGGACGCGCTGTTTAGCCGCGCGGTGCCTCATTCGCACGGCCTCCCGCCGACCCGATTGCCTGCCTCAATCCCCAAGCGTATCCTGAATTTTGGCATCGCCCTGTTTTAAGCGTTCCGCAGCAAATCGAGGAACCTCCATGCCGCACAAAATCCATACCTACGCCGCCATACGCGCTGGCCGGAGCCTGCGCCTCTCTATTTTCTTCTCCTCGCCCGTTCGCGGGCAGGATTCGCAGTCCCAGAAGCGCAATCCGTCGCCGACGCCGCACGCGCGGCTCGCGCCGCCAAGAAGGCGAAGACCGCGAAAATCATCAGCGACGAAGACATCGACAAGACTTCCTACAAGCCGGGCGATCAGGGCTTGAACGTCGGTTCGGCGCCGACATCGGATTCACAAGGCTCCGAATGCTCGCTGAAGTCAAAGCCGATCTGAAAGCCGATCAACGCGCAGGTCGCCGCCGAAACCACCGCAACGGTGAAGCCGGGCGAAGATCCGGCGATCGCGCGCGCAAGAGAAGCACTCGCCGGGGCCTCCGCAAAACTCGATTTGCTCAAGCGGGCGAACGCGCTCGATCAGGACACCTATTTTTCCAAGCCGAATTACACCACCGACCATGACAGGCAAATCGAAGCTCGATGCCGAACAGGCCGAGATCACCGATCAGCAAGCCGTGGTCGACGACCTCAAAGCAAAGCTCGAACAACTGAAGGCCGAGCACGGAGTCGTCGACCCTGAACCTGTACAGAAGAAGAAATCGAAGCCGCAGAACGCCGGGTTCACGATGTCGGACAAAACGAACGCGGATCAGCCAGCTTCGGACCAGCAGCAGCCCGCGCCGCAGCAGTAAGCGTGCGCCACAGCACCCACGGTGCTCGGGGCTTTCCTCCTGATTTTGATCTGAGTTCTGCCAAGCTGCTTTCCGCCTGCTTCGTTCGTATTTTCGCTGTAGCAATTCGGTCCCTGTCTGTTCGCAAATTTCCTCGTATCCTCTGCAGGCTGTTGCAACGTGGAGCCGCCTTGGCCTTGTAAGTGCGGGTCCTCGTTGATACCCTGAGCCTCGAAGGTGTCCGCCGCTGCCACAGCACCGTGCGACATTGCGTTCGTCATGCAGCGACAATGCCGCCCGCCCACTGAGAACAAAACAAAATGCAACTCACAATCGAGCACTGACAAAACGCTACTCCGGCGGCGTGCAGGCGCTGACAAATGTTTCCCTCACGCTCGGCTCCGGGCGTGCTCGGCCTGCTTGGCCCGAACGGCGCGGGCAAATCGACCTTGATGCGGATTCTCGCGACGATCACGCAGCCGACGTCCGGCAAATTTTGTGGAACAGCGGCGAAGTCGCGCGCAATCCCGACGCACTGCGCAATGTGCTCGGATATTTGCCGCAGGATTTCGGCGTCTATCCCAATCTCAGCGCGCTCGAATTTCTGGAATATCTTGCGGCAGTGAAAGGCATCGCGGCAGCTGCGGCGCGGCGGCGCATCACCGAATTGCTCGAACTGGTGAATCTCACCGATGCGGCGAAGCGTCCGCTCGGCGGTTATTCCGGCGGCATGCGACAGCGCGTCGGCATCGCTCAGGCTCTGCTCAACGATCCGCAATTGCTCATCGTCGATGAGCCGACGGCGGGACTCGATCCGGAAGAGCGCGTGCGTTTTCGCAATTTGCTCTCGGAGCTTTCGGGCGAGCGCATCGTGATTTTATCGACGCACATCGTGTCGGACGTCGAAGCGGTCGCGACGAACATCGCGATTCTGGCGCACGGACGATTGCTCGCGCACGGCTCGCCGGAATCGATTCTCGATGGCGTGACCGGGCAAGTGTGGGAGCTGGTTGTGCCGAGCGGCGATCTTCCGGCGTTGCGGCAAAAATATCCGATCAGCAGTACGGCGCATCGCAGCGACGGCGTGCACGTGCGCATCGTGTCGCCGGTGCCGCCGATGATGCCGGGCGCGCGCGTTGCGCGTCCGCTGGAACCGTCGCTGGAGGATGCGTATCTCGCGGTGCTCGCCGAACGCCGCAGCGAAGCACTGCGGCGCGGGCGCAAACGTGGCGGGCAACGCGGGCGCGCTGCCGGAGCGATTGCGTGAGCCAGGTTCGCGCGATCGAACGTGCGGGCGATTGCGCGCGCGGATTTTCTCGAGCGCGTACGGCGCTATAGTTTTTTGCTCACGCTGCTGTTCGCAACGTTTCTCGGTTACTCCGCGGCAACCGGGCGAATCATGATTCAGCTCGGCGGGCATCGCGGCGTTTACACGTCGGCGTGGGTCGGCGCGCTTGTGGCGCTGGTCACAACGTGCTGGGTTTCGCTGGTTGGCTTTTACATCGTGAAGGGCGGGATCGATCGCGACCGGCAGACCGGCGTCGGACAAGTTCTTGCGGCGACGCCGTTGTCGAAGCCGACGTACACGCTGGGAAAATTTCTCAGCAATTTTGCGGTGCTCGGCTCGATGGTGCTGGTTCTCGCCGGCGCGGCGGTTGTGATGCAGATTTTTGTTCACGAAGATACGCATCTCGATTTTTTCGCGCTGCTCAGCCCGTTTGTCGTTGTTGCGTTGCCGGCGATGCTGCTGACTGCGGCGGTGGCGGTTTTGTTTGAGACGCTGCCGGTGCTGCGCGGCGGAGTCGGCAACGTTGCATGGTTTTTTGTGTGGGCGTTTCTGGGCGTCGCGCTTTCGGCGATCAGCGGAAGATCGAGTGGCTCGATCCACTTGGGAAATATGACGATGGCGTCGAGCATGAGAGCAGGCGCGTTTGCGCACATCCCCGAATACAAGGGAGGATTTGCGTTCACGATCGCGGACAAGCCAGTGGAGGTGGTGCAGTCGTTTCGCTGGGAAGGAGTGCCGTGGACGGCGTCGCAGATTTTGTTGCGGCTGGCGTGGTGCGGCGTCGCGATTGTGTTGGTTTTGCTTGCGGCGGCGGTGTTCGATCGATTCGATTCGGCGGGCTGGCTCGGACGATCGCGAAGAAAAGTGGCGCACGGGCGCCGGCGGCGGGATTGCGAACGAGGCTGCTTTTGAAAACGGTGCGGCGGCCGCGGCGACTGCGTTGGCGGTTCCTGTTGGAATTTCGCGCCGGCCAGCTGCGGCAAGAATCGCGCCTGCGCGGTTGACGGCGTTGGCAGCTGGCGATCGCAGCAGCGCATTTGTGCGATTGTTTGTCGCGGAGTTGAAGCTCGCGGTCAAAGGCTTGCATTGGTGGTGGTACACGGTGGCTGCGGGATTGTTGATCGCGCAAGCTACGGCGCCATTGGCGACGGCGCGGCAGCAATTGCTCGGGACTTCGTGGCTGTGGCTCGTGCTGGTCTGGTCGGGCATGGGTGCGCGCGAAACGCGCTTTGGAACGCGGGCGCTGCTGTTTTCGTCGGCGCGGATTTTGCCGCGTCAGCTTTTGGCGTGCTGGCTCGCGGGATTTGTACTCGCGGTCGTGCTTCGGCTCTGCTGCGGGATTGCGCATTCTTGCGACGCAAGGTGTTGGTGCGCTGCTGCCGTGGCTTGCAGGAGCTGCGCTGCTTCCTTCGATGGCGCTGGCGCTCGGCGTGTGGAGCGGAACGTCGAAGCCGTTTGAGGGAATATTGACGGCGATGTGGTACATCGGGCCGATCAATCGCGTCAGCGGGATTGATTTCACTGGATCATCGAATGGGCCGGAGACGATGCATTACGTGATGTGTACTTCGTAGTTGCCGCCGTATTGTTGGCCGGTGCTGCTGTGCTTCGATCGCGACAGATTTCCAACAATTAAGTGGCGACGTGAGTTGCGATTGCGATTGGACATTACGCCGGGCGGAGCAAGCCCCGCCCTACCAAGGCATGTTCGTGCGGATCCTGCAACAAGATGGGCGGAAGTTCTTACGCCCGGGCAAGCTGGGGCGCAGGAGTCCTGCGCCCCTACACGGGCAGGCCGAATGCAAACAGTCGCGGCGAAGCAAATTTCGCAAGGCTGCTCGGCTATTTTGGTTCGAGGACGAGCGGGAGGCCGTTTTTCGGGTTGCCGATGATGACTACCTTCGCGTTATTGCTCTGCGCTAATTTTTCGGTGGCTTCGATGCCCTTCCATTCCAAGAGCTGCGCGCTGATGCCTTGCGCGACAATTTTCTGGAAATCGGAAATACCCTGAGCTTCGATGCGTTTACGTTCGGCTTCCTGCTTTTCCTTCTGAAGGACGAAGCTCATGCGTAATGCGTCTTGCTCAGCCTGCTGCTTGGCTTCGATGGACCCCTTGAGCATTGCCGGGAGCTGCACATCGCGCAGCAACACGTTTTCGACAATCACGCCGCGCGGAGCCAGTTCTTTGCTCAATTCGTCCTGGATTTGCTGCTGCACCAACTCACGCGCATTGGTATAGAGGGCGTTGGCACTGTGCGCCGAAGTCGACGCGCGAATCGCGGCGCGCAGAGTCGGCTCGACAACTTTTTCGGCATAGTTGTCGCCGATGGTCTGATAGACAAATGCAGCTTTGGTGCGGTCGAGATGGAACAGTAGCGACGTGTCGAGCGCGAGGATCAAGCCTTCGTTTGACGGGACGTTCGCGCTTTCTTTCACCGATTGCGTCTGGATCGAAAGCTTCTGTACAGACTTCAGAGGGTTGATGAGGTGGATGCCTTCGCCGAGCGTTTCACCGGTGACGCGGCCGAATAGAGTGAGGACGCCGACATTGCCGGTGGGAATTGAAGTGACGCTCCACAACAAGAGAAGGATAACGGCCACGACGGCGACGATGCGGAGAAATCCGCCGCCGCGAAAATTGGGCATGCCTGGCAACGGGCCCGAGTATCCGGTTCGCGAATCTGGCATTTTTTCCTCCTGCGCACACGATGGCGCACGTGGCGCTTTCGTTCTCGATTAAATTTCCGACCAACAGGCTCGCCCTAAGGCGATGGCGGTGCGCTCTTGCGTCTATGTTGGGGCAAATGGGGTCAAGCTGGAGCAGCGGCGGGTGAGAAGCGGGCGAATCCGCCAATCCCTTTTTGGAACGGCTTTATCGGCAGAACCGTCAGCAAGAGTTCCGTTTTGGGAAGTCGTTCGAAATGAGAGGGGGTATACCCCCGTAGTTTTCGCAAGAGTGAATAAATCTATTGCAATGAGCAGCTTGCGAAACACACGAAAACAAGTGTGAATAACCCATTTATTTCGAGGTGTTTACACTTTTCCGATTTGCGCTTTTATTTCGCTTCTAAAAGGAATGGCTGAACGCGGGTTTCTATGCAAGGTATAGTACCACAGAGATAACCCTGTGTCAAGGGCGATCGGCGAGATTTTGCGTCGCCGCCGCTAGCGGGGACGAGGTCGCAGCGGCGGACGAGCTGTCAGGGCGCGCGGGCGGAGCCGGAAGCGGGGGCCTAGTGGCGGCGGGACAGTACGCAAAAAGTCGCCACAGCAGGGACACCGGCCGTCTTCATTGACGGGGCCGGATGCGTCGGCACGCAGCCAATGACCGCGAAGGTCACAGAGCGCGTTGATACATTGAACGGTGAATCCGGGAAGATATTGCATTCGAGAATTTCCCTCAGTCGCGCGGGGACGAAAAAAATCAATCGCGCGAAAAAAACCGACCAACGTTGCGTGATTGTTGCGCCTGGGTGACTGTGGTGTCAAGGGTAAACAGCACAAGATATAGCGGTGGCGTTGCAAACTGAGGAAAACGTGTTTGGAGGTGAGGAAAAAGATAGAGGCGCGAGGTTCGGGCCCTGTTGATTGCTTTGCGCTATAGCAAATTGTGTTGCGGTTGGGTCGAAAAACCGCCGGCAGGATGCCGGCGGTACAAATGACTAGAGCTGCGAAACGATCTGCGCAGCTAACGCTTTTTCCATCGATTCTTTTTGATCGACGGGAACCTTCGCGTATACAGCGACCTTGAACGCGCCGGAACCTTTTTTGACGATCAGACCAACCTGATCTCCGACGGCAAGGAAGAAGGCATCGTCACCTACACCAGAAACGGACGTGACGACCGCAGGCGCAGGCATATGTTTACCCGGCTCAAAGGCGTTCGTGTCTGCGTACAGAAGGAGCGTGATCGCCTTCACGCTGCTGGAAGCTGGGGCGGAGGGACTCCAGGTGCACAGTTTTGCCGAACCTGCTGTCCCTGCACCGACGTCGGCACTTGTTGCAGACTTGATCTGTGCAGGCGTAAGAAGCGAGCACGCATTGCCGGGCGCAGCATTCACGGGTTTCGCAGCAAGGCCAAACGCAGCGATACCGACGAGAACCGTTACGTTCAAAAGCTTGAGCATTTTGAGCGACTCCGAGGTGAGCCAGACGCGGATGCCGCTAGTTTACCGAGGCGCGTTTCGCAAACAACAGGAAATTCTGAACGCCTACGAGTCGGTCATGTGGGACGCGGCGAGTTGCTCGGCGGTGAACCACAAATCGGGGATATTCGCCGAGCCCAGGCGCAGGATGTCTTCGAGGGCTTCGCGCACTTCGCTGAGACGAAAGTCGACGCCGAGGCGTTCGAGCAAATCGATCAGCGGAGTTGCTCCTTCGGCCAGCATGGGAGAAGGAAGTTGACCGAGCGCATGCGGATTTCGATCGAGGCTATGGTATGTGACGACATAGATGGTGCCGCCGCCGGAGCCATGTCGCACGATGCGGAGAAAGCCGCGTGTCCGCGGCTTCTGGATGGGAAGCTCGGCGGTGAAGTTTGAGCGGTGCAAGGAGGCGCTCATCGATTGGGATCCTGGTAGCCCAAGGCGTATCTGATGAGAGTCCTCAGCTGCAGCCCGATGTGCTGCCGCAATTTTCGCACTTGTAGCAAGCGCCGTTGGGCACCATCAACATGCCGCATTCGGAGCAAGCGGGAGCGCCTTCGTGCGCGTTGGTCTGTTTGAGCGAAGCGTTGGCCGTGGTGGCAGTGGTTACGGCCTGGAGCATCGATTCGACCATCGACGAATTGGAAGACGTCGGAGCCGCAGCAGCCGCGATCTGTTCGCCGGTCAGCTTGAGATAGTCCGGCGAAATGAATCGTCCGCCGAGCCAGCGCGCAATGTAATCGAGCACCGACGACACGAAACGGATGTTCGCGTTCGCGGTGATGCCCGACGGTTCGAATCGCGTGTTGACGAGCTTATCGACGAAGACCTTGAGCGGCACGCCGTACTGCAAGCCGAGCGAAATGGTGAGCGCGAGGCCGTCCATAACGCCGGAGAGCGTCGAGCCTTCCTTGGACATCTTGATGAAGATTTCGCCGGGCCGGCCGTCTTCGTACATGCCGACGGTGATGTAGCCCTCGTGGCCGCCGACGGAGAATTTGTGGGTGACCGAAGCGCGTTCGGTCGGCATCTTTTCGCGCTGGCGACGACCGAAGAGTTCCTGCTGCACGGGCGCGGCGGGTTCTGAAGCCACAACGACAGCCTTCTTTTCGTCCTTCTTCCCTGCTGCCGAGAGCGGTTGCGAACGCTTCGAATTGTCGCGGTAGATCGCCACAGCCTTGAGGCCGAGCCTCCACGACTCGATGTACGCGTCCATGATGTCTTCGACAGTCGATTCTTCGGGCATGTTGATCGTCTTCGAGATCGCGCCCGAGAGGAACGGTTGCGCCGCAGCCATCATCCTGACGTGGCCGGTCCATGCGATCGAGCGGCCGCCGCCCATCGGAGCGAGCGAGCAATCAAAGATCGGCAGTTGCTCCGCCTTGATGTAGGGAGCGCCGTCGATTTTGCCCTTGGCGTCGATGTACGTGACGATTTCGCTGGTCTGCTCCGGCGTGAAGCCCATCTTCATCAGGGCCTGAGGCACGGTGTTGTTCACGATTTTGATCACGCCGCCGCCGACAAGCCGCTTGTGCTTGACGAGCGCGAGGTCGGGCTCGATACCGGTCGTATCGCAATCCATCATGAAGCCGATGGTGCCGGTCGGCGCGAGCACGGTGACCTGGGAATTCTTGAAGCCGAACTTTTCGCCGAGCTTGAGCGCGTCGTCCCACGAATCCTGCGCCGCCGCGTACAGTTCCGGCTGCACATTTTCGGACTTGATGCCGCGAATCGCGTCGCGGTGCATGCGAATGACGTCGAGCATCGGCTCGCGGTTGACGGCGTAGCCCGGGAACGGCCCCTTGCGCTCGGCGATCCGCGCCGACTGCGCGTAGGCCTCGCCGCACATCAACGCGGTGACAGCGCCGGCAACGTCGCGGCCTTCGTCGGAGTCATACGGCAGCGCCATCGACATCAGCAGCGCGCCGAGATTGGCGTAGCCGAGGCCCAGCGGCCGGAAAGCATGCGAATTTTCGGCGATTTTCGGCGTGGGATAGCTCGCGTTATCGACCAAAATCTCCTGCGCTGTGATCGTGATGTCGCAGGCGTGGCGGAACGCGTCGACGTCGAACTTACCGTTCGGCTCGAGATACTTCATCAAATTGAGCGACGCGAGGTTGCAAGCCGTGTCGTCGAGGAACATATATTCCGAGCACGGATTCGACGCATTGATGCGCGCCGTGTTCTTCGACGTGTGCCAGCGATTGATCGTCGTGTCGTACTGCATGCCGGGATCGCCGCATTGCCAGGTCGACTCGGAGATGTTTCGCAGCAGGTCGCGGGCGCGCAGCTTTTCGTTGGGCTGGCCGTCGGTGATGTTCTTCGTCCACCAGTCGCGATCTTCTTCGGCGGCGGACATAAAGTCGTCCGTTACGCGCACGGAGTGGTTGGCGTTCTGGAAGAAAATTGAACTGTAGGCGTCGCCGTCGATCGCGGCGTCGTAACCCTGCTCGATCAGGACGTGCGCCTTGCGCTCTTCCTTCATCTTGCATTCGATAAATTCGACGATGTCGGGATGGTCGATGTTGAGGATGACCATCTTCGCCGCACGGCGCGTCTTGCCGCCGCTCTTGATTACGCCGGCGAAAGCGTCGAAGCCCTTCATGAAGCTGACCGGGCCGCTGGCGATGCCGCCGCCCGAAAGGCTTTCCCGGCTGCCACGCAACGTGGAGAAGTTCGTGCCCGTACCCGAGCCCCACTTGAACAACATGCCTTCGGTGCGCGTCAGGCCCATGATGGATTCCATGGAGTCGTTGACCGAATTGATGAAGCACGCCGAGCACTGCGGCTTGGCCTGCACGCCGACATTGAACCACACCGGCGAATTGAAGCTCATTTTCTGCTCAACAAGAAGGTGGGTGAGCTCGTCGCGGAAGGCATCGCGCGAATCGTTGTCGGCGAAGTAGCCGCCGTCCTGGCCCCAGCGGACGATCGTGTTCACAACGCGGCCGATGAGCTGGCGGACCGACGTCTCGCGCTCGCTCGTGTTCGGCTTGCCGTGGAAATATTTGCTGACGACGATGTTGGTCGCCGTCTGCGACCAATTCTTCGGTACGTCGATATTTTCCTGCTTGAAGATCGTGACGCCCTTTTCGTTGCCGATTGCGGCGGTGCGCTTGTCCCACTCGACCGCGTCGAATGGCGAAGTCTTTCCGTCGGTGAAGAAGCGTTGGAACACAAGTCCAGCCTGGGCAGCGGCTGTGTTCTCCGGGCTTACCCCCGTCTGTAGCGATTTTCCGTTCAATGCGGGCTTCACCGTAGCCATCCCGATCCTCCAAGCGCGGGCATCTCCAAATGGAGGATACCCATATATTTTACTCCTCTGCGGGGCAGAGGGTGCCCAGATGCCATTTGATGCGATTTGAAGCGTCCCGATCCGACCGGCGCGTGAGGGCTCAAAAAGCAAAAATTTCGACCGCTTTTTCACGGTCGAAATGGCCGTAAGGCGATGCGTGGGCAACGCTATGCCGCTGGCCGGTGTAAATCACGCAGCCTTCACAGCAGCGCATCACACAACGCGTGCGAGTGCGGGTTGGGTTTTCGCACTCGATTTTTTTGCTTTAAAAACCCGGGCTGGTTCCGTGGCCCGTGCGGACGCGAATTCAACATCCTCGACCCGGTCCGCCTGGCGCTTCCACGTCCCCCGAATCTGGAACCGCAGTATGAGACGTAGCCGAAAAAACTGTCAAGGGAAAAACACTAGATAGGGTCGAAAATTTTAAGTGAGGCCTATTTGTAGTGGTGTGGTTTCAGGACACACACGATGAAAACAAATTCGAGTTTGGCATTTTAAATCCAGAAAATTCGTGAAGATGCGGAGAATGCGTTCTTCTTTTGCGTCTGCGCATCGAACTGAAGCGTCGCAATTCTGGCGCTAAAAATATTTTTTCGCAAATCGTCATGAACAGTTTTTCCACCGTTTTCAAACGCCGCGCTATCACGCAGTCGATCGCGATTTTTTGCGTGCTCGCAATTGCCTGCGCGATCGGAATGCGCGCGTACAGCGCGCACAAAGACAATGTCGCCGCGCGTTACGCGAAGCGCGTGCCGGTCGCGGTGGAACGATTACAGATTACGGGCGTCGAAAACGCAGGAAAAATCGCCGATTCGCTGTATCGAGGCGCACAGCCGCGCGGCGAAGGCTACGAAGAATTGAAGAAGCTGGGGATATCGATTGTCGTCGATTTGCGAAATTCGAAACCAGTGAAACGCGGCGGCGGCGAAACGCGCGAGCAAGTGAAAGTCGAAGCCACAGGAATGCACTACGTAGAAATTCCTACGAGCGCGTTTCTGGGCCCGACGCAATCGCAGGTCGCGGCGTTTCTGCAATTGTTGCGCGACAACCAAAAACAAAAAGTTTTCGTGCATTGCTACTTCGGCGACGATCGCACCGGCGTGATGGTCGCCACATATCGAATCGCAGCGGATCACTGGACTTCCGACGAGGCTTACAACGAAATGCGCGCGTACCACTTCCACAAATACCTTTTGTTGATGGGCCACTTTGTGAAGTATTTCCCCGCGGAATTCGCGCTCAGCCCGGTCTTTGCGGCGCTGCGGCAGGAATTGGAAAGCGACGATGCGGCGGCCACGGAGCGCTGAGCGTCGAGAGGACTAGCGTTAACCGAGCCTTGGGCTTGCTGACATCGCACTCTGGCCCGTGCCGGCTGCGATCGCCTTCCGTCTGCGCCCTAATCTTTGAACGCTTAAATGATTCTACGTCAGTACTTTAGTACTGATTTCCTTAGAACGGGTGCGCCATTTGCGCGCACGGACGATTCTCGTATCGTTGTGAGCAAGGACCAGGTTTGTCCTGAGGGAAGGTCGTTGTCCGTGGAAGTAGGCCGCTATCAAATCGTGGGCACCATTGGTGCGGGTGCCACCAGCAAAGTTGTGCGCGCGTTCGATCCGATGATCGGGCGGCATGTCGCCATCAAGCTTTTCTCTCCCCAGCTAGCCGAAGGCGCCGGGCGCGAGCGCTTTATCAAGGAAGCGCGCGTGGTCGGACAGATTTCGCATCCGTCGATCGTGGCGCTACATGATATGGGCATCGACGAGGCTACAAAGACGCCGTACCTCGTGATGGAGCATATCGAAGGGCAGCCGCTGGATCGCATTCTGGAAAAAGGCAGCGTGCCGTATCCACGCGCGTGCGCCTGGATCGCCGACGTGGCGACGGCTCTGCATGTCGCGCATAAGAAAGGCATCATTCACGGTGACGTCAAGCCGGCCAACGTTTTGGTGACCGAAGACGGCAAAGTGAAGCTGACCGACTTCGGCATGGCGCGGGTCGCCAGCCATGACGGCAAAGACACACCGCTCTTGGGCACGCCGGCGTATTGGTGCCCCGAGCAGATTTTGGGCAAACCGCAGGATGCGCGGTCCGACATTTTTTCACTGGGCATCGTGCTGTACGAAATGACCACTGGGAAGCGCCCGTTCGACGCGGAGTCGCTGCAGGCGATCTGTCAAAAGGTGATGTCGTCCACACCGCTGCCTGTGTCGCAGATCAATAGTTCGTTGCCGGCGGGATTGAACGAATTGATCATGTCGTGCCTGGAGAAAGATCCGGGACGCCGGCGGAGTTCGGCGGAAGATTTGGCGTTGGACTTGTATCCGTTTGCCCGGCGGCGCATTGAGCCGCAGACTGCGGCGGCCAACAATCCGAACGCGACGGGATCGCTGCGGAATCGCGCGACGCGGTTCTTGCGGTCGGCGTAAGAACTGAAATTCCATCCACTGAAAATTTGGCTTGGTCGCTGCGTTTTTTGTGAGCCGCTGATTCGCGCGGTGATATCAGCGAGTGCGTTTGGAGACTAACTGTTCAATTTTGAACAGTCTACAAGAAACGCTGTAGTACACCTGTTTGGACACACCTGTACCAACAGCCCATTTGTTTAAACGTTTGTAATCGCGAACATTAGCCAAGCAAGACAGCAACACTGTGCCTAAGGACAGTCGCGATTCGCGATTGCTCCAGTCGAAATCTTCGCGATGCTAACTCGCGACAAGGATGTCGTAGCTCCCAACGATGTCAAAGAACCGCTACGAAGTAATCGGAAATCTCGGTTGCGGCGCGACCAGCCGCGTCGACAAAGCGCGCGATACCGTACTCGGCCGCACCGTTGCGCTGAAGACGTTGGTGCATTCTTTCGGCGCGCCGACCGAACAAAAACAATTTTTGCGCGAAGCGCAGATCGTCAGCCAGCTCTCGCATCCCGCCATCGTAAATCTCTATGACGTTGGAATCGAGGACGGCAACGTCGCCTACCTGGTGATGGAATATGTCGCCGGGAAGACGCTGCAACAGGTTTTGGCGGAATCGACCGGGCCGATGCCGATTCCTCGCGCGTGTGCGTGGATTTCAGACCTCGCGGGTGCGCTGCATCGCGCGCATCGCTCGGGCGTGATTCACGGCGATATCAAGCCGGCGAACATTTTGGTGACCGAAGACGGCAAAGTGAAGTTGAGCGACTTCGGCATCGCGCGATTCGCGACGCAGGTTTCGGGCTCGGGAAAAATGATGGGGACGCCGGCGTATTTGTCGCCGGAGCAGATTTTGGGCGAGCCGCAGAATACGCGGTCGGATCTGTTTTCACTCGGAATCGTGTTGTATCAGATGGTGACGGGATACGCGCCGTTCGACGGCAGTTCGGTCAGTGCGGTGTGTGCCCAGATTTTGCAGGCCGAACCGGTGCCGCCGTCGCAGCGGAATCCGGCGGTGACGCCGGAGTTGGATCGGATTATTTTGCGCTGCCTGGCGAAGACTTCTGCGGATCGGTATCCGTCGGCGGAAGCGTTCGCGACGTCGCTGGACGCGGCTGTGCGGCAAGGGATTCACGCGAATGCGGCGGCAAACGCCGGCGCGGCGAGCACAGCCTTTATAGATGATGGTGCGGGATTCCGACACGCGCCCGTGATCGATGCGAATGCGAATTCGAGCGCCGCAACCAAGCGGAAGAATTCGTGGCTGGCGCGGCCGTTGCAGGTGAGCGATGCGTGGGTCGCGGCAGGATTGGCGGCGATCGTGTTGTGCAGTGTGCCGATGACACGCGCGATGCGAGCACGGTGGCATGTGCCTCCTGCGCCGATGATGGCGAACGCAACGCCGCATGCTCCGAACGATTTGACCGGGGAGACGCAGTACACGGAAGTGCCGAACGATGCTTTGGCGGATGTGGACGCTTCGACGGTGACGTTGGCGAAGCAGCGGGCCAAGGCGATCGCGAAGATCGCCACGAATCGCGCTGTACAGCCCGCGTCGAAGAATGTGGGAGCGACGCCAACGAACGTGTCGGCGCCGGTTATGCCGTTGCCGGTATCGGCGATGCCGATTTCGCGAGCGGTCGAGAAGGCGGCGTTGAAGATCGAGATCGATTCGACTGTTGCCGACGGCGCGTTGGCGATTTTTGCGGACCAGACGCTGCTCTATACGATCGACTTGAAAGCAAACGCTCCGGGAGCTCCGGTGAAGCTGGAGCAAGCGCTTCCGCCGGGACCGCATCAACTGCGAGTCGCGCTCTATCGCGCGGACAAGAGTTTGCAAGTTGCGAAAGAAGGCCTGGGCGAGATGCGCACCGATTCATCGAACATGTTGCGCATTCACGTCTCGAAGAAAGCGAAGATGCTCGTGAAGCATGAGAACGCTCTCGATGTCGCGTGGCCAAGCGCGATGGGTCCTGCACCGATGACCGCCGCAAATGTCGCCGGCGCCAGAAAATAAAATCGACGCAACGGCATTACGCGGTAGCGATCGAGAGTCTTAGCGGTATTTTCTTCTCTGAAAAACTCAGAGGCGGATTATTCGTAGCGCAGGGCTTCGACAGGGTCGAGCTTGGCGGCTTTGGTGGCGGGCCACACGCCAAAGATCAGGCCGATACTGATGCTGACGATGATGCCGGCGGCGGCGGCCCACAGAGGCACGGCGCCTTTCCATTCGAGAGTCAGGCGAATCAATAAAACGAGTCCGTTCACGAGAACGAGCGCAATGATGCCGCCGGCTCCGGTGAGCGTCATGGCTTCGAGCAGGAATTGCCAGGTGATATCGCTGCTGCGCGCGCCGATGGCTTTGCGCACACCGATTTCTCGGGTGCGCTCGGTGACGCTGACCAGCATGATGTTCATCACGCCGACGCCACCGATCAGCAAACCGATCGAGCTGAGCACGACGGTGGCAACCGCAACCATAGCCACGATGTTGTGGAACTCCTGCACCTGCATCTCGGCGGTCTGGATCGAAAAATTATTTTTGGCGTTATAAGCGACGTTGCGGCGGCGGCGCAACACTTCGGTGACTTGATCGACAGCCTGGTCGAGCTGATTGGGATACGCCTGCACGCGGATCTGGTTTTCGTACGACTGGGGATACACTTTGCGGAACGTGTTGTAGGGGATCAGGACGCGGCGATCTTCGTCGCCGGTGCCGAAGAGTCCTTTGGGTTTTTCAACCACCCCGATCACCTGGAAATTCTGTCCGTCGATCATGACGTCTTTGCCGACGGCCGGCGTATCCGGGAAAAGAACGGGCGCGACGTTTTCACCCAGCATGACGACGTTTTCGCGATGAAGGTCGTCGCCTTCGCTGATGAAGCGGCCCGAGAGCGTGGAGGCGTTGGCGTAGACTTCGCCGAAATTGGGCTGCACGCCGCGGAAGTCGATGCCGGTGACTTCGCCGGCTTTCGTGCGGATGATGTGCGGCTTTTCCCACCAGTCGATGTACGTGGTGACGTTGCGAACCGCCGGGCATGAGTCCTTGAGTGCCTCGGCATCTTCGAGCGTGAGGGGTTTGCGCAGGCGCTCTTCCAGAGGGCGCGCTGTCGTTGTGAGGGCCTTGATCCCAACGGGCGATGAAGGCGGTGTCGGCGCCGAACTGCTTGATGTTTTCCTGAATCTGCTGATCGAAGCCGGTGATGAGCGCGGCGACGAGCATGATGACGCTGACGCCGAGCACGACGCCAAAAACGGTCAGCGCGCTGCGCAGCTTGTGCGTGCGGAGCGTGTCCATCGCCTGCTTGAGATTTTCGCCGTGTGACTGCGCCAATTGGAGTCGATGTCCTCAGTCGGAACGAAGCGCTTCGATCGGGTCGAGCTTTGCGGCGCGCATGGCCGGATAAATTCCGAAGAAAAGTCCGACGCCGGTGGAAACTCCGAGCGACAAAATGACCGCGCTCATCGGAGTCTGCATCGGGATCGATGTTGCGGCGCGTCCGAGCGCGACGATGCCGTAAGCCAGAATGATGCCGATGAGGCCGCCGACGGCGGCGAGCACAGCGGATTCGGTCATGAATTGGAGCAAGATGTGATTCTTGCGCGCGCCGAGCGAGCGGCGGATGCCGATCTCACGCGTACGCTCGGTGACGCTGGCCAGCATGATGTTCATGATCACGATGCCGCCGACGACGAGAAACACCGCGGTGAGCGCGACGGCGACAGCGAACAGATTTCCGGTGAGCGACTTCCACAGCGCCATGATCGAATCGGAGCCGAGAATCGCGAAATTCTCTTTGTCGTTGTAGCTGAGATGACGGTGCGCGCGCATGAGCATGCGAGCTTCATCTTCCGAAGAGGGAATCAATTCGGCATTCGGCGCCTGGATGAAAATGGCGAGCCAGTCGGCTTGCGTGTGCCATTCCTTGTAGTAAGTGACCAGCGGAATCAGGATGAAGTTGTCTTGCGACTGGCCGAACGCACTTCCGATCGCTTCGGCGACGCCGACGACTTCGTAGGAGTGCGAACCTGCGCGAATGGTTTTGCCGATCGGGTCGACGGTTGGAAAAAACTTTTTCACAATGTCGTTGCCGATGAAACAGATCGGTGAGTGATGCAGATCCGTCGGCTTCGGTGATGTAGCGGCCGGAGTGCAGACCGATGTTGCGGAGTTCCGCGTAGTCCGAGGTAGCGCCCATCACGTTGGTGTTTTCGAGGAGCTGATTGCCGTAGCGAAGGTCTTTGGTGACCCAGCCGGTGGCGGCGACGCGCGTGGCCAATTTCATGTTGTCGTGGAGAAACTCATACTCGTCGAGCGTGAGCAAGGGGCGGCGTTGTGCTTTGATCCAAGCGTCCTGGCTGGTGATGATGCCGAACCGATCAACTACGTAAGTATTGGCACCGAGGTTGGCGACGCGGTCGGCGACGTAGAAGTTGAGTCCCGAAACGACACTCATAACCGCAACAAGCGTGAGGACCGCGAGGATGACGCCGAGTAAAGTCAGGAAACTACGAAGCTTATGCGCGCGCAGGGCGTCGAGCGCGAGCTTGAAGGTTTCGGAAAGCGCAACGAGATTGGTGCGAAATCCACGCTGGGGGGCGAGACGCGGTTGAACGCCGGAAGAACCCGACGAGCCACCAGAATTGTTCAGACTATCACCCAAACCCGGCCTCCGAGGCACAGTGGACACAAATCAATACGGATACAGGAGCCCATTCGTTTCGCGGAAATGCGAGGGATACACAATTTTAGACGCGCGAGATCGAATTTCCTTTGCCCATCCTACCGCGAAGTGAATGGGGACAGGTAGAGGGCACCCCCCCTCCCCTTTTTTCGCAAGAATGTCATTCTACGAGGGTTATGTGGCAAGAATACGCAAGGATGTGATTCTAAAGGGGTAAGGTTCGCTGGTGGTGGGTGAATTTGTTGCAAAGATTGGAGTTAGACCAGGTCAACACGTCGAAAATTGAACGTCGAATGCGACTTGCCATGACTGGACAATGTGCAACAATCGGCGCTGGGATCGAATCCAATGCTGTTAATGGTGCGGAAAGCTCTCTGCGCCTACCAATTGACTATGCGGGTATCGCGAATCGTCCTCTTTTCGATCTGGCCCTTTTCGATCTGTTTGGTTATGGCGGGATTGTGCGCAATCCCGCTGAACGCGCAGTCGCCAGCGCCTCCGCCTCCGCCTCAAAGCAACGCCCCATCGGGTCCAGCTGTTACGACGATCGGCCCTGCGCCAGTCGCACCGGGTCTGGATAACCCTGACAACTGGCCGGAAGGGCGCAGGATGGAGATGCTGGACCAAGTCATCGCCAACCAGAAGAAGAACGATGAAGGCGACGGCGTGTACGAGCACATCGAGAAGAAGGAAATCCGCAAAACGTCGGGGACAGCTCCTGAGATCAAGGTGACGCGGAATGTTCCGGCGGGGACTGGCGTGGACAAGATCGCGTTGGGGCCCGACGAGAAACCGACCGACATCAATGCGTACCGGGCGGAACTGGAAAAGCTGGTGCATTCGCTAGTGTGGGCGACCGAAGATGGGCGAGCACAACGCGAGGCGTACGAGAAGCAGGAAAAACATCGAAAAGATAAGGGCGAATTAATCGATGCGACGCGGAACGCGTTCCTTTATACATTCATGGATCGGGAGCCGCGCGGGGACCGGATGCTGTTGAAATTCAGGATGGATCCGAATCCGGTGTACAAGCCGACGTCGCGTGCGACTTCAATTTTTGCAAAAGTGCATGGGACGGCGTGGATCGACGAGCAGGCGAACCAGCTGGCCAAAGTGGAGGTCGAGGTCACCGATGACATTTCGATTGGCGGCTTTTTGGCCAAAGTTTATAAGGGAAGCCACTTCATGCAAGAGCGGTGGGAGCTGGCGCCCGGGCTCTGGCTGCCGACTTATTCCCAATACGATTTTGATGGACGCCGGCTGTTCATGAATTTTTCGATGCATGAGCGGACCTTTTATACACAGTACAAACGGATCGGGCCACCGAAAGAAGCGGCTGAGGAAATACGTGCCGAGTTGAGCAAACCTGCCCTTACGACCGGCGACCGGTAGTTGCCGGATTTCTATAATTTCAATTGAGAGATGAACAGGCCGGAACGCACTGTTTGGGTGTGTGTGCGTTCGGAGGGAGTCGTTATGATCCGTGCGATTGTGGTTTCCGTCGGGCTGATCGCTGCGGGAATGTTGGCGAACGCGGTTTGTGCCAGGTCACAAAGCCAGCAGGGCGGGGATAGAGAGTCGGCTGCGCAAAGCTCCGCAACGTCGAGCGCGGCGGGTAAGCCGAAGTCCAAGAAAGTTTGGACGAACGACGATATGGGCGATGTGACAGGGACGATTTCCGTCGTCGGGACGGAGCGACCGAAGCCGACAACGACAGCTTCCAAGATCTCGAGCATGCAACCGGCTGTGCCTTCCGCGGGGAACGTGAAACAGGCCGCAGCTGCGAAGAGTGGCGCCGACGAAGTCGATGCGAAGACGCTGGCGCAAGTGAAGCAACAAGTGCAGAAGTTGCAGACGAGCATCGATCAACTGGACAAGCAGATCGATCAGCTAAAAGGCTTAAGCCGCGGGGATTCGAAAAACGCGGGGGGCTTGAACGCGGACACGTGGTCGTACAGCACGGCGACGATCCCCGACCAGATCAAGTCGCTGGAAGCGAAGCGGAGCGAGTTGCAGGCGGCGTTGGATAGTCTGCTGGATGTCGCCCGGGCGAACGGGATTGAGCCGGGACAGTTGCGGTGAGAGCCGCGGTGCACAGCGGCAACTTATCCACAATCCTGACTTGCTCCATCGTTTTATTCGGGATGCTCGTGCCGCCTTATTCGGCCTCTGCCGGAGCAAAAGGTGGAAGGCAAGCGAGCACGGATCATCGCCCGGCTTGCACCGACGCTCGTTGCCGGGCAGTCGCTTCCTATCTTAAGGTTCACTATTGCGGAGACTCACCGTTTGGAGAAGGTCCTGAAGATTCATGCGATCTCCGAGTTGTCGGGCGGAAGGCGAGTCCGACCGTCAATGCCATAGCGGATTTCGTATGCGACTGGGACGAAAAGAAAGAGGACTATGCGTGTCACCAAGCGGGCGATCCGCCCGCACCGATTCGCAGTGTCCTCGAGCGCGAGTTAAAGCGCCTCGGCTTACCGAGTGACGCGAAAGGCAAAACGAGATTCCAAGTGTGGGAAGCAAAGCAAGGCGGCTTAACGCTTGCCGCCGCCAGCTATAGCCGGATTATTGGTTCTAACCTGGAGCTTTGCCAAGTGATTGTGGCTCTCAGCGGAGACTCACAGGTTCTCGTCTTGCGAGAATTGCCGTTCCAAGAAACCGATGCGGATGTGCCCCAAACAACCGAATGGTCTCCCGTAGACCTCGCTGATGTCGATGAGTGTGGAAAGGTCGACATCGTTTTGGAAGGCGATGCGTATGAGGATCACTGGCTCGAAGTTGTCAGCGTCCACGATGGCAAAGCGGAGACAATTTTTTCTGGTCTCGGCTACTACCTCTGAAAGCCGACGCGCGCCCATTTATCGCGGGATGTGGGCGACGTAATATCCGAGTCGGTTTTCGACGTCGCCGGGCTTGTGAAAGCCTTGCGCCATTAGCGCCTTGATTCCGTTTTGCGCGGCGGGGCGCCCGAGCGAAGCGATGCACGCATCCCAGCCTGCACCGATCTCAACATCCGGCGCGAGACTGGTATTGACCAGACGCTTGATGTTGGCGATGGCCCATTTGTCGAACTGCGCAATTCGAGTCGCGAGCGCCTCGACGAACGCATCGAGCTCGGCGTCGGGCAAGGCGCGATTGACGTAACCGTAGGCCTCGGCTTGTTCACCGCGAATGTCCTCTGAACTCAAGAGCACCTCGAGTGCGCGATTTCGTCCGATGAGCTGAGGCAAACGCGCCATCGGGCCACCGCCGGGGACCATACCTACTCCCGCTTCCCACTGCGAGAGGATGGCCTTTTCGCGGCTAGCGAAACTCATGTCGCAGGAGAGCGTGATCTCGCTGCCGTTTCCGGTGGCGCGGCCGCGGATGAGCGCAATGGACGCGACAGGCAGGTGGGTCAAACGGACGAGAAAGTCTGGCCACGGTGGCAGGCCGGTCTTGCCCGCAGGCATGGAAGTTAGATCCTCGAGCTTCGCGGTGAAGTCGGAGTGATTGAGAAAGTAATCGTCAACTGCGCTGTCGAAGACTACGACTCTCACCTGCTCGTCGGCCTCGAGAGCGTTGATCACTTCCTGAAACTCTCTGACCATCTCGGGGCCCATGACGTTGATCGGCGGATTGTCGATCGTGACGCGCCAGTAGGCGGACGAGCGCTTCGTGATGCGAAGTTGTGGGATCTTTGAAGGTGCGCTTGCAGTCGTCATGTCATTTTCCTCATTAATTTTTATATTCAGAAATTGGCTTACTGACTTCAATGCTTTCTCGACAGCTGGAATTAATCGTTCTTTGTGGTCGATTGATTCATTGTTGCCGCGCCTGCCTGGCTGACGATTTCGTCCTGGGAATCCGTGCCTCCCGAAACACCGATTGCGCCGATGATCGCGCCGTTTTCGATTAGCGGAATGCCGCCGCGAGAGGCGATGACGCCGTCAAAGGCGAGGAGATAGTTCCTAATTTGTCGTTGGCATTTGCGCTCCTTCAATAGCCACATCGGATTCGCCCCGTTTCGATACCCGGGAAAAATGAAAGATGCATAGTTTTTCTGGTTGTCCGGGCGCGCTGAAAAAAAAGCCTGCATACAAATGTTCCATGATGCATCTGAGTCGGTGAACTCCGGAAATCTAGACTCCGGGGAAGACGTATCGAGATGGAGTCGTCAATGAGCACAGGCAGCGTACGGGTGGAAGAGAAGAGTTATGAGATGCCGCCGAAAGAGGGGCTGAGCATCGCGCATTTTATTACGGTCACGGACATCGAACGATCGGCGAGCTATTACGAAAAAGTTTTTGGGGCGCGCATTCTCAGCCGGCCGGACGGCAAGGGTTCTCCCGGATATCTGCAGCTGGCGAATATATGGATGATTATCAATGTAGGAGGCGGGCCGACGCCGGACAAGCCGACGGTGTCGCTTAGCGTGCCCGATCCGAACCACATCAACAGCTTCATGAATTTTCGCGTGGCGGATATTCAGGCTTGCTACAAAGAGTGGAAAAGCCGAGGCGCGGAGTTCATCACCGAGCCGATCGAGAAGTATGGCGAAACGCGCTGCTACATTCGCGATCCGGACGGTTACATTATCGAGGTTGGACAGAGCAAGGACGGGGTGAAGTACGGCTGAGGGTCGGCTCAGACTTCTTCGCGCTCAACTCTGGCCTTGGACTTTGCGGCGTAGCTCTTCGAAGAAATTGAAAATGAAACTCACCTTGGTGATGGTGGGGATGTCTGCGTCGGGTACCTTCATGACCACAACGCGTTGGCCGTCTGGATGGATATCGTAATTTCGGTTCGGCCCGCGTGCCGTGAATTGTCCGGGTGACCACAGACGCGGCCCGGCGGCGGTGAATGAATCGCCGGAAGAAGTGTAATCAGCAACCATCAGCTTGTTGTCCAGCGTGTGATAGAAAAGCTCTCGACCGTTGGGGGACCACCTGGGCGTCATGCCGCCGCCCCTGGAAACCTGCCACTTGCCGCCGGCTCGAAGCGTTGGCGGCGAACTGGGTCTGAGGAGAGATTCGCGGGGAGAATCTTGATGGCGACAGTACGATCGAGGCGAGTGTCGCGCGCACGGTAGACTTCGCCCATGCCTCCGGCGCCGAGCGGGTCTTGGATTTCATACGGGCCAAGACGAGTACCTGGATTGAGTGCCACAGTGTTTCGGATTATAGCTCGCAGAGGTGGAATGGAGTCGAGTGTTGTCCGTGCGTTCGTTTTCGAACGATGTGCCGGACGGCTCGCGTTGGGGCCCTTGGGCGCGCACAGCGGGAATCATCAGGTCGGCACGTGTTACCGTCGCTGCAAGTCAAAGACGGCCTTGGCGGTCCATACCGGACTCGCCATGGAGGTTTCATGAAAAGCGACATATATGAAGTAGAGAAGGCAGGTATCGAACAGCTTCGTAAG
Organism: uncultured Acidobacteriota bacterium; assembly: GCA_963850795.1. Classification (GTDB taxonomy): domain Bacteria; phylum Acidobacteriota; class Terriglobia; order Acidiferrales; family UBA7541; genus Acidiferrum. Next base: position 164,462 of record CAWKNS010000043.1, read on the forward strand.
GCGGATGTCAGTGCCACGCTCACCCAAGACCCCGGCGCGCTGAGCATGCTTTGGGCGGATGATGGGATCAACCTGCAAACACCCGGAAATCCGACAATCGGCATAGCTGCGCTCAAAACGTTTTATGAGAAATTTCGGTCGGACTATCCGGAATTCAAGGTCCTGGAATATTCACCGGAATTTAGAGAGCTGCAACTCGTGGAGGGGTGGGCGATAGAGTTGATCGATGCCAACGCTACGCTGCGAATGTCAGCGAAGGACGAGCCCGTGCGTGTTCAAACGAAACTCGTTCGCGTATTGAAGCGGCAGAGCGATGGGTCGTGGAAATTTGCTCTGGTGAGCCCGAAATAGGGCTTGGGATTTGGGTTGCGTTAGACAGATGTGAGTGGTCAGCAGTACCATTTTCAAGCCTGAGCGGTGCGGGCGCACATGGGTCGTGGGCTTTACTCCATTCCGGTTGCGTTTCGGATCCTGATTGTTTTCTCTTTTTTTCTATGCGGGTTGTGTGAGTTTGCGAGTATTCGTGCGTCTGGACCGGTTGCCATCGGGGTTGCTGAGGGAACGGCGGTCGATCTCGACGGAACGGTTGTCGATCCGTTGAAGGCTTCGGCTGGAAAAATTGTAGTGTTGATTTTTGTGCGGGTGGATTGCCCGATTTCGAATCGGTATTCGCCGACGATTCAGAAGATGGCTCAACGGATCGGGCGCGAGAATGCGGGGCGCGTGACGTTTTGGCTGGTGTATCCGGACCGGTCGGAATCGGCGGAGCAGATTCGGAGGCATGAGAAGGAATTCGGGTACGAGTTGCCGGCGCTGCGGGATATGCAACGGAGTTTGGTGGTAGAAAGCCACGCGCAGACGACTCCCGAGGCGGCGGTTTTCGATGTGAGCCGGAAGCTGGTTTATCACGGGCGCATCGACAATTTGTTTGAAGATTTTGGGCGGGCGCGACCTGCGGCGACGACGCACGAACTGGAAGATGCGATTCATGCGGCGCTGGATGGGAAAGAAGTAGCGAACGCGGCGGTGCCGGGCGTCGGCTGCTACATTTCGGACCTGAAATGAAAGGGTTGCCGCAGAGCGCTGCGATTGGCGTCGCGCTGCTGGCGGCGATTTGCGCGGCGAAGGCGTCGAACGACTCTGTGCCGGGTCTTGCGCTGCGCGGCGACTCGAAGACACCGAACTCCCTCACTTATACGAAGGACATTGCGCCGATCCTTTTTCGTTCGTGCGCGCCGTGTCACCGGCCGGGAGAAGCGGCGCCGTTTTCGCTGCTAACGTACGCCGACGCGAAATCTCACGCGCGATTGATCGAGGCGGTGACGCAGCGGCGGCTGATGCCTCCATGGCTGCCTGCGGCAGACGATCCGAAATTCGCAGATGACTTGCGGCTCTCGGATGACGAAATCGCGCGGCTGCGCGACTGGGCCGAGAGCGGAGCCGTGGAAGGAAACGCCGCGGACTTGCCACCCGCGCCGAAGTTTGTCGAAGGCTGGCAACTCGGCAAGCCAGATTTAGTTGTGAAGGCGACGAAGGCGTACGCACTGGCCGCGGGCGGAGGCGACGTTTATTGGAATTTTGTGTTTCGCGCACCCGTGGACCGGCAGCGATGGCTGAAAGCGATCGAGATTCGCCCGGGCGACAAACGTCTGGTGCATCACGCGAATGTGCTGGTCGATCGCGGGCAAACGGCGCGGCTACAAGAAAAAAATCACGGCGACGGGTTCGGCGGTATGGAGTTGACGATCGAGTCGGAGCTTTTCGATCCCGACAGCCATTTTCTGTTTTGGAAGCCGGGCTCGGCGCCGTACGTTGAGCCGGATGGAATGGCGATTTCGCTGGATGCGAATGCCGACCTCGTGCTGAACATGCACTTGCAGCCGTCGGGCAAGCCAGAGTCGCTGCAACCGACGCTGGGACTTTATTTCACCGATAAGCCGGCGACGCAGCATCCGATTTTGTTGCAGATGGAGAACGACGGCGCGTTGGATATCCCGCCAGGCGCAAAAGATTTTGTGGTGAGTGACGACTTTACGTTACCCGTGAGCGTGTCGCTCCTGGCGATTTATCCGCACGCGCATTATCTCGGGCGCGATTTGGAGGCGACGGCGATGCTGCCGGATGGAACGTCGCGGACGCTGATACACATTCGGAATTGGGATTTGAATTGGCAGGCAGTGTATCGCTACACCGAGCCGATGACGCTCCCGGCAGGGACTAAAATCACGATGCGGTATGGGTACGATAATTCTGCGGAGAACGTGCGGAATCCGAATCATCCGCCGGTGCTTGTAATGGCGGGAAATCGCGCGAGCGACGAGATGGCGCATCTGTGGCTGCAAGTTTTGCCCAGTAATAGCGCGACTGCTGCCGAGGGCGATCCGCGCGCGCTGATTCAAGAGGCGATGGCGCGGCATCACTTGGAGAAAAATCCAGAGGATTTTGAAGCGCACTACAATTTGGCGGCGTTGCTCCAGGCACGCGGCGACGTTGCGGGAGCGTACCCGCAGTTCATAGAGGCTGTACGACTGCGGCCGAACGATGCGGCGGCGAACAATGGTCTGGGCGCGGCGCTGCTGGCAGCGGGGCAGCCGGGGCGGGCGATTTCATTTTTGCAGACGGCGCTCTCGACGCGACCCGATTATTTTGACGCGCACTACAACCTGGGGAATGCGCTGGCCTCAGGCGGAGATTTTGCGGGGGCACTGGCGGAATTTCGCGCGGCGGTGCGGTTGCATCCGGAGGATGCGGATGCGGAAGCCAATTTGGGCAGCGCGCTGGCGGAAACGGGAAATTCGAAAGAGGCGCGGGAGCATTTTGAGCGCGCGTTGAAGCTTGAATCCGAATCATCCGTTGGCGCGGGAGAATCTGCGGGCGTTGGATCAGGACGGCGCCAGTAGCCCTGCTAATCCGCGATAGCGTCCCGAAAGCGGACGGCTTGTCGCGAAACATCACATTTCACTCATAAATTTCAGATTGGATTTAGATGGATCGCCGCGATTTATTTGCGGAAATTTCTGACGGCGTTCGCTGCCTTAGATGAGGTAACCGTTACATTTCAACGAGCGGCGCGAAAGCTGGAACTTTGTGAATCGGTGGGGCGTAGCTCAATGAAGAAGCACAAGCACCGCGAAACACACTCGTGACGGTTCGGTGCGATTTCGCGGCGCGTATCGCGGCTGCAAAGCAGTAGCGAGTGCGCATATCGAGGAAATCCTTGGTGCGTGAATTGCACGCAGAGCTAGCGATTTTTTTACAAACGCCTCGCCTATCCGTTACGCGGGCCGGGCGTCTCTTGAATTAAAGCAGTTCTTCGATCAAAAGCAGTTGGGCTCGAAGTCCTGGACCATGGCGTGAAGATAAACCGCAGCGCCGTTCCGGTCGGGATCTCAAACGAGTGGTTTTGGTGAGTTGGGGTTAAACGGATCGAGTCGCTTCCTGGTTTGGCCGCCGGAGCGTTCTCGATGCTTCAGGAGACGTGTGCCCGGAGGGCGCGCGGCTTCTTTTGTCTGCCCCCGCCTCATTCTAAGGCTCCGATTTTTAAGTTCAACCGTTAGCGGCGAGCGCGGCCAAGAAGACGCTTGCCGGGGAGATCCCACATGAGGCCCGAAACGAAACGACGATTTGTAGTAGTGTTTGGAAATGCGGTGCGTGGAAGCGTGGTGATGTTGGCATGTGCAGCGATGTTGTCGTCTGCGTCGAACGCGTTCGCTCAGGGGAGCGATGCGCCGCGGATGGCGGGAGCGAACGTGCGTCCGCACATGTGGGCAACATCCGATCCGCTGAAAGACGGAAACTGGCAGCCGGAGACGATGGCACCAGCGGCGCCGGCGACGTCCGCTGGGAAGGTTGCGCCGATGGGCGATACCGTGTCGATCCGCAACCTGCAACTGTCGCCGGGTGCGATCAAGGAATTCCACCGGTCGGAGAAATGTGTCGGCGCAGGAGATTATTCGTGCGCTGCGCAGCATCTGCAAAAAGCGCTGAAGGCCGATCCTCAGTTTGTCGAGGCTCACAACAATTTGGGCGCGAGCTTCTTGCAGCTCTCGCGCTATCAGGATGCCATCGGGGAGTTTGAGGCCGCGATCGCGCTGGACGAAAAGATGGCGGCGCCTCACCGGAATATGAGCTTGGCCTTATTTTCGTTGAGACGGTATGCCGAAGCTGAAACGGCGGCGCGTGAGGCGTTGACTCTCAACCCGCAGCAAAAAGCGGCGCAATATAGTCTGGGTAGGGCCTTGGCAGCGCAAGGCAGCACTTCGCCCGAAGCGGAAAAGCTGCTGCGCGAATCTTTGACCGAGTTTCCGGATGCGCGACTATCGCTAGCACAGGTGCTGATGAATCGGTGCGCGAACCTGGAGGCAGCAGCGCAACTGCGAACGTACCTCGATTCGAATACGCTTGAGCCGGAGACGCGGCGAAGAGTGCAAGTTTGGATCGATCGCAGCGCGAAGGGGCAGGTCGTGAGCAGCTGCGGCGAGGCGAAACCTGCTGCTTGACGGCTGCTGCGCACGAAGAATGCAGGCGTGTAATTGGCGCTCGGCAAGTCGCTGAAAGCCGCTAATCGCTTTATCTACAGTTAGTTACGCTACCTCTGTTGATTTCAGTGGAAAAGCCCTGGCCGACTGGACAGCGTATCCGCAGACGACTAGAATGACTCATCCAAACTGAAAACTAAGAGGCAAGCGCGATGAAACGGCTGATCCAGATTCCGAACGAGTGGGCAACCCACCTGCGAGGACACAAAGAAACGGGCATGGGTTATCACGTCGTTTCGGTGACCCTGAAAAGCGGAAGGCACTTCGATCAAGTGCTGACCAGCGAAGGCTGCGTGATTCAGGTGCGCGGGCATCGCGAGGTGCCGTTTACGCCGGAAGAAGTGGCGAGCGTAGATGTGAATCACAAGCGCTGGAATTTCCGCGAAGCGACGCGCTAAAAACAGCACGGTCCTACCAATTACAATTTGACTGAAACCTGATCGGTCCGCGAGCAGCGGACTGTCGCCGGTGTCCGTGTACGTTAACGGCTCTTGCTCGCGGCTTTTCCTCACGCGCGGTATTCGGGCATTCACAATCCCCTGACGCTTTGTTCATCGACGCGGGAGCACCCTACCTCGGCCGGACGAGTCCGGCGAAGCGAAGGAATGAAACGAGGAGGAGCTATGTCGAAGCAAGCGGCAGAGCATCATCATAAGGCAGCGGAACATCACGAACACGCGGCGCGCCATCATCGCGAAGCGGCGGCTCACCACGAAGAAGGCAATCACGAGACGGCGGCGCACCACGCGCACACGGCCCAGGGCCACTCGCACCACGCGACGCATCACGCTTCAGAGGCGGCGAAGCACCACGTCGAGAACCACGGCGAGAAGGCGAAGGCGGCCGGCGCTTAGTTTTTTCGGGATGGCCGAATCCGCGGATGGGGCGCGAGATGTTTTGAGTCTTAGGCTTGCGTCGATTCGCGGGTGCACGTCGTGGAGAGAGCCGGAACGCGCACTGCCGACGGAGAAGCACAAGGGCAGCGATCGATCCGGCTTTCTTCTTTCAGATGAAGATCTGTCGTTGAATCCCGCGCCACGCGCGGCGTCGTAGAGCGAGTTGATTTGCTTCAGTTGAGTTGCGTGACCGGAGGAAATGACTCCGGCGTGGTAAAGGTGCGCTCAGGCGGCCGGGTGTCGGTCAGCAGTGCTTGGTGCAGGATCGAAATCGCGCGGCCGGCGGTCGTTGGAATGATCACCGTCGCCTTGAGCATTCCCGTGCGGACCCAGCTCTGCCCGGTTTTCGTCACGCCATCGCAACCCACGTATGGAAGTCGCAGCCAGCGATCGCGATCTGTGGTGTTGTCGAGCCCGGAGAACGCTTTTCGCGCGCCCATCGCCATCGCGTCGTTCTGACCCGCTATCGCGGCAATCGAAACCTTTTGGGAGGTGTTGAGGCGCAGCCACGACTCGACGCTGCGTTGCGCGCTTTCTTCGGTCCATTGGCCGCGCAGAGTTGTGACGGGAATGTGAGGGGGCAACGCCGCTTGCAGACCCGTGGTTCGATCCTTCGCCGTATTATTTTCGGACGGACCCTGAATGTGCAGCACGCCGCCGCCGTTGTGTACGAGTGCGCCCAGTTGCTGGCCCTGGATGCGCCCCACCTCTTTTTGATCGGATCCAATCGAAAAAATGGGCAGGCGCGGCGCACTGCGTCGCAGTTCGGCAACATAGTCCGCTTCGCGATTGAGCAGCACCCACGGTATTCCAGCCTGCACGGACGCTCGCGCGACCTGTGGAAGGCAAGGCCCTCCGACCGGTTCGCAAACGATGGCGTCGGGTCGCGCGGCCGCGTCGGCCTGAATGATCTTCAGAAGCTGAGTGCCCTGCGTGATGGAGTCGTTGTCGGCAAAGATAATCTGTACATCGATGCCAAGGCTGTTGGCGGCCTCTTGGGCAGCGGCAGCCTGTTCAAGCTGGTAATCGTTTTCCCGAGTCATCAGAGAAACGACCAGACGAATCTTCTTCATTCGGCACAACCCTCGAGTCGGAGATGTGGCCTGTTTCGGAAGACGATACCGTCTACCGGGCGTTGTGCGAGATAAAACGTTTTAAAGCTGTGCTATATCGCGAAACGTATGCCATGCAACGTTACCGAGATGCAACATAGTCCGAGGCCCGTTCCTACAGAAAATCGCGACGCGGATGCCTAGTACTCCCCAGTCCAGGCAAACTGAGCCATTCGTCGTCCCACAGGAAACATTTTCAGCGGTAGAACGTCTACCCTTCTGTGGTAGGTTGTCTACCCATGAGCCCAAAAACAAAATCGACCGATCGACTCGAAATCATGCAGGGAACGCTCGACCTCATCATCCTGCGCACACTGCGCTGGGCGCCGATGCACGGGCACGGAATCGCAAAATTCATCGAGCGCACGTCCGGTGAGACGTTCCGCATCGACCACGGCTCCCTCTACCCGGCGCTCCAGCGGCTCTTGCAGGAAGGCTGGGTCGCCGCCGAATGGGGAACCTCAACCAACAATCGCCGCGCGCGCTTTTATAAATTGACGACGGCGGGACGAAAACAACTCTCGACCGAACACAGCAAGTGGGAACGCTTCAATGAGGCCATCACACGAATTCTGAACCCCGCGCCAACCGAAGACGCCTGAAGCATCGCGAGCGAACGGAGCACATCGTGAGCATCAACAAGAATATCTCGAAGCTCGGAGCGACCTTTCGGTCGGACAAAATCGCCAGCGATATTGACGATGAAATCCAAACGCACATCGACATGGAAACCGACGAAAACGTGGAGGGCGGAATGAAACCCGACGAAGCCCGTCAAGCAGCGCATCGCGCGTTCGGAAACGTCGCGCTCGCGCAGGAAGACAGCCGCGGCGCGTGGATCTACCGCTGGGCGCACGATTTTGTCGCCGATCTGAAATTTGGCGTGCGCATGCTGCTGAAGAACAAAGGATTCAGCGCGGTCGCGGTGATTTCGCTCGCGCTGGGGTTCGGCCTCAACACAACCATCTTCACCGTCGTAAACGCGATTCTTCTGCATCCGATTCCGGTGCGCGACATTTCAAGCCTCGTTCAGCTCGACACCGTGGACAGCAAAACGAAGGTCACCGCAGCCAATTTCGAAAAAATGGGGCTGTCGTTTCCGAATTATCAAGACTATCGCCGCCAGAACGAAGTGTTTACCGATGTCGTCGCGTGGATGAACACGCCGGTGACGTGGAGCGGCGGCGCCGAACCGAAGCAGCTACAGGCATACCTGATATCCGCAAATTATTTCGACGTGCTCGGCCTCACGCCTGCCGCCGGCCGCTTCTTCCTTCCCGCCGAAGACACGCACCCCAACAGCGACACCGTCGTCGTCATCAGCTACGCGCTCTGGGCAAATAAATTTGGCATGGATCCCAGCGTCATCGGCAAGCCGATGATCCTCGACGCCGTTCCGTTCACGATCATCGGCGTCGCGCCGCGCGGATTCAAGGGCACGGTCTCGCTTGCAGCCGCTGAACAAACTTGGATTCCCATCAGCATGTATTCCCAAATGTTCGGCGGATTCGCGGTCGACGCGGTGCACGACCGGCGCTTCCTTGCGGCCGTATCCTTCGGCCGGCTGAAGCCCGGCTTGACGATGCCGCAAGCGGAAGCATCACTCAAAACAATCGCCTCGCGGCTCGAAACCGAATACCCGAAAGAAAACTCCGGCCGCGGTATCGCGCTGTCTTCGCTGGCCGAAGCCGCCGTCGGCATCAACCAGCACGATCAATTCACGCTCGCCGGCGCGATGATGATGGGCGCCGTCGGCCTCGTGCTGCTGATCGCGTGCGCCAATCTCGCCAATCTGCTGCTCGCGCAAGCGGCTACGCGCGACAAAGAGATGACCGTACGCGCCGCACTCGGCGCCAGCCGCGGGCGAATCCTTCGCCAACTGCTCACCGAAAGCACCCTGCTTTCGCTTGCAGGCGCCGCCGTCGGCCTGCTCATCGCCTACTGGGGACGCAACATCCTCTGGTCGTATCGCCCTGCATTCATCGAAGCGAACGACGTCGATCTCGCGCTCGATTCGCACGTCCTGCTCTTCACGCTCGGCATCGCGCTCGTTACCGGCGCACTTTTTGGCGCAGCCCCCGCGTGGAAAGCTTCGTCACCCGATCTTGCCGACACGCTGAAGGCCGGCGGCCGTGGCAACTCCGTCGGCTGGCGCAGCAACCCGATTCGCAGCTTGCTGATCGTCGTCGAGACCGCGCTCGCCCTCGTCGCGCTCGTCGGCGCCGGACTCTTCGTTCGCAGCCAGATCAACGCGCAAAGAATCAATCCCGGATTCGAAGCCGAAAAACTCTTCGTGATGGCGTTCAACGTCGGCGCTCTGCACTATCAGGAAGGCCCCGCGCAGCAGTTTTATCGCGCGGCCGCCGAACGCGCCGCCTCCGTCCCTGGAGTGGCTGGTGCAACCATCGCCTCCAACTTCCCTGTCGGCGGCGGCTTTTCTCGCACTGTCTTCCCCGAAGGTCAGGACGAAGCCTCCGGCTTCCGCGGCACCCTGACGACGACCAACAGCGTGACGCCAACGTTCTTCGATACGCTTCGCATCCCGGTGCAATCCGGCCGCGTCTTCAACGACAACGATCGCAAAGAAACGCGTTTCGTCGCCGTGGTCAACGAAGCGATGGCGAAGCATTTCTGGCCCAACGAGTCTGCGGTCGGCAAGCGCTTTCACTTTTTTGGCGACACGATGATGCGCGAGGTCGTCGGCGTCGTCAGTAACGTCGTCGTGAATCAAGTCGGCGAAGATCCGCAACCTATGGCGTATCTGCCGATGACGCAGGAATATTCGCCGTTCGTCACGCTGCAAGTCCGCACCACGGGCGATCCCAACACATCGATTTCCGCTGTTCGTAGCGTCGTGCAACAGCTCGACTCCAACCTCGCGATCACCAATGTGCAGACGATTCGCGAAATCATGAGCGACGCGCTTTGGGCTCCGCGCATGGGCGCGGCGTTGCTCACGCTGTTCGGCGCGCTCGCGCTGATTCTCGCCGCGGTCGGCGTCTATGGCGTGCTTTCGTATTCAGTGAACCAGCAGCGCCACGAAATCGGCATTCGCCGCGCGCTCGGCGCTCAGGAAGGCGACGTGATGCGCCTCGTTGCGGGCCAAGGCATGCGCCTCGCTGTCGTTGGGCTCGTCGTCGGACTCGCGCTCGCCGCGATCTTCGCGCGCCTGCTCGTCAGCTTGCTCTTTGGAGTCAGCGCGATCGATCCGTGGACATTTATCGGCGTAACGTTTGTGTTGCTCGCGGTCGCGCTGCTCGCTTGCTACATCCCGGCTCGCCGCGCGCTCACCGTCGATCCGCTCATCGCGCTGCGCTACGACTGAACGGAGCGCTGTGCAGTGTACGGGCGCAGCACTGCTTTACCCTGAGCCACGAAGGGTGCGCCCCAGCTTGGCTTGTTTTCAAGAACTTGAGTTCACTCGGATTGATCACTCTGCGATGTGCAGCTTCCCGTCCTGCCCCTGCGTCTCCCACTCAACACGCAACACCCAGTCGTAATGCATATTCTCCGCCTTGAGATACGCCTCCAGCGCCTCTCGCGACGCCGCGCTGAACTCCACGACCATCTTCCCTTCCAACATATTCACCAGAATCCGCCCAGCACGTGGCGCCTCGCTAACGCTGCTCTGTAGCTTCTTCGCCAAACTCTCCGCACCTTGCCGCGTCAGACACGACAACGTGTGCTGCGTCAAATATCGCGCCATCTCCACTCCCAGAAAGCAAAACCTCTTCGGCCAATATTATTTCACGGCGCCTTTGCGCTTCACGACCGACTGATCCAGCATACTCAAGACCCAGTCCCAACCCTCCTTATGCTTCCGCCCCGCTTCGTCGTCGGGCACGCCGGTGTGTCGCAACGTGACCAGCGTGTCGGCACCCTGTTTTTCCAGCGTCAGCGCCACAACCGATTCGAGCCCCTTGGTCGATTCCGACATCCAGGTGTGCTCGACAATTTTCGGTCGCTCGAGTCTCGTGAAACGCCCGTAGTGCGGCCACATTTTGCTTTCGTGACCCACCGCCAAATAAAACAATCCATCGACGGCAACGTTCACAATGACCTTGGTCGCGCCAAACCAAGGCCCGCCCGGGCTCTTCGGGTCGATCCAAACGTCGTACACCTCTTCAGGCGTTGCGGGAATCGTGCGAGTCACGGTGATTTCGGTGGTTTGCATGTCACTCTCCTTTTGATTCTTCGGTGACGCGACGATCGACGAAGAACTGCTCCAGCCGGTCAAGTCGCGCCGTCCAGAACTGCCGATACTGCATGACCCACTCCGCGACGTCCCGCAAAGGTTCGGGTTGCAAGCGCAGCGTGTTTTCGCGTCCGCGGCGTTTGCGGCGCACCAGACCCGCGCGCTCCAGAATGCGAACGTGCTTGCAGAATCCGGTGAGCGTCATCGGAAAGTCCGCAGCGACATCCGAAATGCGTGCCGGTCCGCGTGCCAGTCGATCCACAATGGCGCGCCGGGTCGGATCCGCGATCGCAGCGAGTGCCCGATCGGTACCTCGCGCTCGTGAATTATAGTGAACCATTTGGTTCACTATAATTCAAAACATCTCACGCGTCAAATCCGCGAGTTCACCCGCCTACTTGGGGAACGCGATGACTTGATACGCCTTCGTCACATTCGGGATCATGTCTTGCGGAAATGTCGGGGGAAATTTTGACGAATACTTCGCAATCAGAATTTTCGACACCTGCGCCTGCGCCTGTTCGAGATTGGCTCCGTCACCATAAGCCTTGCCCGTCTCCGCCATCAAATCCGTAAAATATTGCTTCCACATTTCAAATTTATCTTTGCCATGCATCACGTCGCCGTGTCCGCCCAGCACCTGATCGAAATCGAGCTTCTCCGCTTTATCCAGCGTCGTAATCCAATCGTACGGATAGCTGTCGCCCATGAACGGCGTCCATCCATGCATCGCGTCGCCGGTGATGAGAATTTTCTCCTTCGGCAAATAGACCCACACGTCGCCGTTGGTGTGCGCGTTGCCCAGCCAGAACATTTCCACCGTCCGCGATTTCCGGTGCAGGATCAAACTGTGATCGAACGTTAGCGTCGGCAGCGTCACCTGCATGGTCTTCAGCTCCGAAAAATAATCCTGCGCCTGAGCCAGATCGCTGCTCAGTTTCGCTTTCTGCGCGGGATCGGTGGCCGCCGCGACGTCGGCTTTCAGCTTTTCGATATCCGCCGGCATCGTGACGATTTCGTGCTTCACGCGCGGAATCCCGCGCTGCTCGATGTTCAACCGCGTCGCCTCCGACGAAATAATCTCCACTCCCGCCGGCCACGAACTCGGATACGCCTGATTCCCCTGGTAGTGATCCCAGTGAAAGTGCGTGTTCACCACATATTTCACCGGCTTGTCGGTTAGCTTCTTCACCTGCTCGATCAGCGCTCGCGCCGCCGACGGCTTCGAATGCGTATCGACAACCAGCACGCTGTCGTCGAACAAAATAATCGCCGCGTTGCAATTGACCTTATATGCCGGCTTTGAAATCGCCGCCCAGACGCCGTCCGCCATCGGCTTGATATCGAACAAATCGTCAGCCGCGCTGGTGGAGACAGCGGCGACACAGAAAAGTAACGCGACAATAAACATGCGCTTCATAGCGGCACCTTGAACGAATAGAGAGTCGACTTGCGGGCGCAGGATAGTACAGCTATTACCGCTCGTAAAGCGCGGCACTCTTCGTCGCCCGTGGTGTCCAACGAGTAGTTGGTTTTCCCGCACGGTTTAAGCTCGCCGTCCCGCGAAGGACAACGCGGCCGTGGTAACTTGCATCTCGATTGACCAGGTCGTACTTGTCCCGCAAGTGCTCGTTGGGGGGTTAAACGATGACGCGAGTTCTAGTAGTTCTCTCCGTGTGTTTGCTCGTTGTTGGCTTCGGCCTTTCGCAAACGCAGACGAAACAATCCGCAGCGGCTCCATCGCAGTCATCGGCAAATGCTGCAAACGAAGCTCGCGCGGAAGCGCAGGAATCGTCATCAACCGGAAAGCTCCCCGTGCGGCGCGTCGTGCTGTACAAAAATGGCGTCGGCTACTTCGAGCACCTCGGGCGCGTGCGCGGAAGCCAGGACGTCCACATCGACTTCACATCGGCGCAACTCAACGACGTGTTGAAATCGCTCACCGTCCTCGATTTGAACGGCGGCCGCATCACCGGAGTCGACTACAACTCTGAAGCGCCGCTGGCGCGCCGTCTGGGAACGCTGCGACTCGCACTCAGCGAGCGCCCGACAGTTTCGGAATTCCTGGGCGCCCTGCGCGGAGCGCGCATCGAAGTGCGTGCTGCGACGGGCCCCGCCGTCACGGGAAAATTGCTGAGCGTCGAGCGCAAAACGCGCAACTCCGCAAACTGGACCTCGGAAACCGAAGAGATCTCGTTGATCACCGACACCGGCGAAGTCCGCACGGTCGATCTAAATCCTTCGACAAGTGTGCGCATCGTCGATCGTGATTTGCAGCTCGAAGTCGGAAAATATCTTGGCTTGGTCGCTTCTGCGCGGGAACAGGACGTCCGCCGCATGACCGTCTCCACCGCGGGTACTGGCGAACGAAATCTCTACGTCAGCTACATCAGCGAAGTACCAATCTGGAAGACGACCTATCGCATTGTGTTGCCGTCAAAGCCCGACAAAAAGCCGCTTCTGCAAGGTTGGGCGATCATCGACAACACCGTCGGCGAAGATTGGAACGACGTCGATCTCTCGCTCGTTGCCGGCGCGCCGCACTCGTTCATCCAGCAACTCTCCGAACCATACTACGGACGCCGCCCCATCGTTCCTCTCCCCGAAAGTGTGGAACTTTCTCCGCAGACTCACGGTGCGGCGCTGACCGGCGGCAACGGGAGTCTCGCCGGAATCGTCACCGATCCAAGTGGCGGATGCCATCTCTGGCGCGACGGTTCGCTTACTCAACGAAAACAAGACGCCCGTGGCTCAAACCGTGAGTGACAGCGACGGACGCTACACATTTTCCGGCATGCCCGACCGCGATCGAAATATCACGTGGAAGTTAGAGCCCGGGCTTCCAGAAATCCGTGATGACCAGCGAAATATTGGCCCCGGCGAAAACTCGCTCGACGCGTCGTTACAAATCGGATCAGTGAGCGGAAACCGTCGAGGTCACGGCGGCCGCCGAACGTGAGCACGGAGAATGCGTGAGTCTGGCGTCTGGTTCGGCCGGAAAAATGGGTGTGGCGCGTCGCTCGCATGTCGGATCGAGTCGGTGGTAACGACCAGCCTCGAGTCAATACGGCCGCACGTTTCACACCTCCCTCCACCCCGTCGCTCCAGGCATCATCAACGATTCCATCTCGGCCATGACCGCGGCCGCGAAGGGGCGAAACCCTCGGCGATCTTTTCGAATACAAACTCAAAGACCGCGTCACACTCAAGAAAAATCAGTCCGCGCTCGTCCCGATCGCCCAGACTGAAATCGAAGCCGAAAAAGTTTCGTTGTGGTCGGGAACGAAGGGTTCGGGTCGCCCGTTGCGCGGACTGTGGCTGAAAAATACCAGCTCACTCACACTCGACGGCGGCAGCTTCAGCGTTCTCGAAAGCGAAGTCTTTGCCGGCGAAGGGCTGACCGATCCGATCAAGCCTGGCGAACGCCGCATCGTTTCCTACGCGACCGATCTGGGCTTGCTCGTCGAGGCTGCGGGTACCAGCGAGCCACAACACGTTCAGCGCGTGAAGATTTCCAAAGGCATCATGACGCAAACCAGCGAACTCCGCGAACGCACGCTCTACACCGTCAAGAATCAGGACGACACCTCTCGCTCGCTCATCATCGAACATCCCGCACGAGCCGAATGGAAACTCCTCGCTGGCACGCGCGAACCCGAGGAACGCGCCCCGGCACGTACCGCTTTCGCATAGACGCGCCGGCTAAAGCGACTTCGACTCTGCCCGTCGAAGAAAGCCGCACGCTGGACACTGTTTATCAGCTCTCGAATCTCGATGATGGTCAGGTTGCGGTTTTCCTGCGCCAGCGCACGATTACTCCCGACGTCGCACAAGCGCTCCAGAAAATTACTGCGCAAAAGGCCGTGGTTGCGAAGCTCGAAGACGAAATGGAAGCCCGCCAAAACGACATCGACCGCATCGTCGATGATCAGGGCAGACTGCGTGAGAACATGAAAGCATTACGCGGCAGCGCCGAGGAAAAATCGCTGCTCCAGCGCTATACCAAACAACTCGACGACCAGGAAACGCAGCTCGACGGCCTGCGCAAGAAAATACAGGACACCGAAGCGAGACGCGATAAAGCGAACGAGGAATTGCAGGAGATGATCAACAGCTTGCAGATTGAAGCGACCCTGTAGAAGTTCGTTGGAGCAAAAGTACAGACCTCAATTTGTCGGAGCAATTGCTCGCGCGATTACTTCACCGCGCGTTCCGTCGGCGGTTCATCGCTCCGCCGTGAAGTGAAGACGATCCAAATTCCACCTAGCAAAAAAATCCCGCCAAAAATTCCTGGCGCAAGAGCCATCTTGCTCTCGACCGAAGGCGTGGTGTCGCGCGCAGGCGCGACCACCTCCCTGCGCGGCGACAAGCTGATCACAGCCTGCACCAACACGAGAACCAGCCCCAGCGCAAACAACGCGATACCGTGAATTTTTCCGAATTGCATGTGTCACCCCCGAAGGCGAGACTCGCCACACGGCTCACATACACCCAGCCGTTGAGATTGTCTCCATCTAACTGGATGCTTGTGGGGGCAATGTGGTTTGCAGCCAATGGCCCAGCAGGTCTGTCTTGCGGCGGGTGAGGACAACTGGTTCGCAGCCGGACGACGCGACAATTCGTAAATCCACATCGCCGCTTCGCCCGGCCACTGCACCAACACTGAAACTACGATGTCACAGCAGGTTCTTCCGCTTATACAGCGCGAAGCCCGCCGCCGTGACCTTCGCAAGCTCTCGAAACAACTTCGGATCCGGCGAAGTGAAGTTGAAGCACGACTTCCCTTGCATTTTCTTCTTCAGGTCGGCCGACAATTTTTTCGTAAGCGACTCGTCCCAGTACAGCGGCATCAGGTGAAAGCTGACTGACGCTCGCCCTGAGATGGCTGCTCCGAAAAAAAGCGGCTTCCCTTTGTAGCTTCCTGACTTGGTTTCCAGATAGAACCGCGTTCGTGTGTCTGCGTTTACGTTGAGCGATTTCGTGTACGGCGCAAAGATTCGCTTCAGTCCGAAAAATGCTGCGGCGAAGCTATCTGAGCGGTCCACGACCTCCGTCGCCTCCGTACGCGACGCCTGTTTCTCTTTCAAGTCATCTCTCCTTCGGATGCGCCTAGATGCATCCTTTCTTCGGCAACACAAACCAACACAAAAAAACAGTTGCCACGGAGTATATCGGCTGCTCCTTGCGCAAGGTAGTGCCTGACCTCATCAGTACGTGAAGACAGAGTTACCGAACCCGTCGGTTGGTATGCCTCACCCCCGCCGACCACATATGTGGAGTGCGGCGCTTCAGCGCCGCCTGTAACCCACGCACGAAACCACCAAACTCTCCGCCTCCACTTCGTCAGCCCCACGTTGGTCCTCGATCTTTTCCGTCTTGCTCGTTGCCGAGTTCCTCGACCTTCCGCCACCGCCCATTTCCGAACACAATGCTCGCTTTCGCGACACCGCGTCCCAAAAGCGGTCGTTTTCCCCTCTCCATGCGCCACACCGCATCCCCAACAACTCCAATTTTTTCAGTCGTTTAGCCCCTACCTCGCCGTGGCGCTCCGCCTGCCATCTCCTATACCGCCATGAGCACCGCACCGGTCACCTTCTCATCGAAATTCACCGAACTGCACACGGGCGTCCGAACGCCTCGCAACACCACGCTGATTTCGCGTGCCCGCCGCGGCGATCGCGAAGCCTTCACCGAAATCGTCACGCCTTACGTCCCGACGCTCCTCCAACGCGCACGCCGCGTCACCGGCAACGTCGCCGACGCCGAAGACGTGCGCCAGGAAACGCTCCTCAAAGCCTGGTCGCGCCTCGATCAATTTTCTGGAAATTGCGAAGACAATACCGACGACTTTCGCGCCTGGCTCGCGCGCATCGCCGGCAACACCTCGATCGACACGTTGCGCCAGCGCCGCGATGGCAAACATCTTTCGCTCGAAGAACCGCGCGGCAACTCCGAAGAATCGTTCGCCACTTTACTCGCCACACCGACCGCCGATCCCGAAGAGCAATGCGCCCGCCGCGAAATGGGCCGCAAACTAGCCGACGCGATCCTGCAACTCCCCGCCGATCTGCGCCAAGCTTGCCTGCTCCGCGACGTCATGCACTACTCGACGCAAGAAGTCGCCGATCGCCTGTCCATTTCCGTCGTCGCCGTCCGCCTCCGCCTCTTTCGCGCACGCCGCCGCCTGCGCGAAAAAATGGAGCAGTCCCTCCAGCCATCATCGCTTCAGAAAGCGCGCGCAACAAAAGCGCTCGCGAATCGCTGCCCAACCCCATCACCCCAATCGCCCCGCGACCGCAACCCCCTGCTCGGCCTGAACACCGCCGTCAGCTTCGCCTCCGGCGATTGACTCCGATTCAATTTCGGCTTGATCCCGCCCAAAGAGCGCTTGTCATCCTGAGCGCAGCGAAGGATCTCAGCCGTAAACCTAACCGACCGCTTTGCGACAACTCATCCCACCTGTCCTAAAGGCCCGTTGACACCTATTCCACCGGTGCTAAATAACTCTCACTGCCCTCTGGTGGTAAGTCTCTTACCACGCTACGGCGCATCACGCGAGTGAGGCAGCAGGCCTGCCTGGCAGGGCAGGCTGCAAGCCGTCGAGGGTTTGCCAGTAACACCCCACCACCCCGGGAGGCAAAGATTCCATCTTTGCCTCCTTTTTATTTTTTCTCCAACGATCGATCATTCAGTCTCAGCACTCTGGCAAGTGTAAGGGGCGCAGCACTGCCACGCCCCAGCTTGGCCGGGCCTTAAGGACCATCGAAATCCGCTTTTCGGCTACTGCCCTCCATTCGGCGCTACCTCTTCCTACGCTAGAATGTATGTTTCGCATCCTGCTCTCACCAGCACCTAGGAGCCGTCCGCAACCACCCCATGACCGCCGCCCACCCACTCCCAGCCCCCCACGCCCCGCTCCTCGCCCTGAACCACGTCACCGTCATGCGCGGCGAACGCCCCGCCCTCCACGACATCTCCCTCCAAATCAACTCCGGCGAACACATCTGCATCCTCGGCCCCAACGGCTGCGGCAAATCCACCCTCATCAAAACCATCACCCGCGACTGCTACCCGCTGGCCAACGAAGGCTCCTCCATCTCCATCCTCGGCAAAGAGCGCTGGAACATCTTCGAGCTCCGCTCCCTGCTCGGCATCGTCTCGCCCGACCTGCTCGCCGCCTGCACCACAGACTCCACCGGCCGCGACGTCGTCCTCTCCGGCTTCTTCAGCAGCACGCGCATCTTCCCGCATCACGAGCCCAGTCCCGACCTGCTCGCCCGCACCAACGCCGCGCTCGAACGCCTCGGCATCTCGCACCTCGCCGACCGCAGCGTCGCCCACATGTCCTCCGGCGAAGCCAAGCGCACTCTCATCGCCCGCGCCCTCGTCCACGAACCGCAAACTCTGCTCTTCGACGAACCAAGCAACGCCCTCGACATCGCCGCCCAAATGCAGCTCCGCGACACCATGCGCCAACTCGCCCAGTCTGGCTTAGGAATTTTGCTGGTAACTCACCACGTCGCCGAAATCATCCCCGAAATCGAACGCGTCGTCCTCTTGCGCGACGGAAAAATCGTCGCCGACGGCCCCAAAGAAAAAATGCTCACGGCCGCCAACCTCTCCGCCCTTTTCAACGTTAAAGTCCAAATCGGCCACCACGACGGCTACTTTCATCTCTACTAATCGCGCGACTAGCGCGCTGTGCTATCTTTCATCGCAAATTGGCCCCTGCGCATCGTTGCGACTCCGAGGTAAAGATGGCCACGATAGCGGTGCAAAAGTCGAAGCTGCGTTCCGATGACATTTTCTTTCCGACGATGGCGCTGCTTATCCTCGCGATCGTCGTCACCGGCTTCGCTCAGAGTTATTTCTTCGCAGGAATGATTCGCGCCAAGTTGCCCAGTGCCGTAGTGCACCTTCACGGCGCGCTCTTTGTGACTTGGATCTTCCTTCTCGTCACGCAAGCTTCACTCGTCGCGTTTCACAAAGTGAAGCTGCACATGACTCTCGGCACCCTCGGTTTCATCTTGCCGCCAATGATGGTTGTCGCCGGCATTCTCACGCTGTTCGGCGCCGTTCGCCGAGGGGTAGATGGCATACCTCCCGAAATTCTGCTGGCTGGAGACTTCGAGAATTTAGTCATTTTCATCATTCTCATTTCGTGGGGCATGCGCGCGCGGCGTAATGGCGCCTTCCATAAACGCCTGATGATTCTCGGCACGATGGCTATTACCGGTCCCGCCATCGATCGATGGGGATTTGGCCTGTTCGTCACCCTCGGCGTGATCATCGCTCTTCCGATAGTTGTACTCGCATACGATCTCTGGTCGCTTCGGCGAGTTCATCGCAGCACAGCCGTCGGCACCGCCATGATCGTCATAGCGATGCTGACGCTCCTGCCATTTTCAAGGATGGGATTTTGGCACCAGCTCGTCTCGTGGATTCAACGCAACTGATCCTCAGAAGCGACCGTCTGCATTCGATGAAGGAATCACGCGCGCCAGATGGGTTTGCGGCGCACGTCCACACGAGAATGTAGCAATACCAAATCAGAATGGGAGTGAAGCAGAACTACTTATCTACAATTTTTTCCGGAATCGGCACGCCGGCCTTATCTTTTTCCCCGCGATTCGACGCCGTCCTCGCCTCAGGATGCCGCGGCGTCCAATCTTCCGGCGGAAACGCCACGCGCCAGAACGTCGGATGCGGCGCCGTAAACTCGAGCCCGATCTCGGCTTTCCCCGCGCGCACCGGCCCAAGAAACGCCACATGGCACTCGTGCTCTTCCTGCGTCTTCTTGTGCTGGAGCATCACCTTCGCCCCGCTGATCAACTTCGCGCTCAACAACACCAGCGCCCCATGCGCGTTGATCGCCAGCGTCTCGGTCTCTTCTTCGATCTTGTGTCCCTGCGCGTCGTTGCCGCGAATCCGCACCGCCACCTGCATCAACACCCGCTGGCTGCGGCGGCGCGCCCCCGTATTCGGCGTCGTATTCGTGCTTTGAGCCATCCCAACCTCTCTGGCTCAACTATACCCCCCGATATCCCCCTGTCGAGCCTCGCCCTCCAAGGCGTATCCCAACTGCAAATGGGTACGTTTTGCCGTCACTTAATACTTACCCGAAACCCGGTGCCTGCTCGCGCCCTCGGCCCGAAGCCTCAGCTCGAAGCCTCATTTCGACGTCGTGGCGTCGTCCCATCGAAGAACCATGCCGCCGCGTTTTTTCGGAACACGGCGTCCTGCTCGGAAGGCGAAAGGCTCGCGACGAATCTTTCGTAAGCCCTATACGGATTGGGAAACGAGCGCGACAATTTGCACAGCGGGCGGTGACTGCCGAACATGATTCGGCCAGCGCCGAATAAGTCAAAGAGCGTCTTGACCCAAGATGCTGCGTCCGCGACGGTCCAGTCCATTCCGAAAACACATTCGAGCGCCGAGATCGCGACGTGAACGTTCGGCAACGCGCTCAACGCCTCCAGGTCTTGTTTCCATTGCGCAAAGCCCGTCTTGCTCAGGTCCAGCGGCCAGCCGATGACGGGAATCCAAAAGGAAATTCCCGGATTTTTCTCCGCCACGACGCGCAAGCCATTGAGCTGCGGCGCGAACATTTCCAGCGAGCATTTGAATGGATATTTCGCGAGCGTTTTTAGGCCTTGAAACAACCGCGGATCGATCAACAAATCTCCGCGCGCCGCGAACCGCCGCAGCGGATTGGTCTCATCCCATCCAAGATGCTGCCGCACGGCAACAACACGCGAGCACTGCGAGTAAGTATTGAGAGTTTTCTCGAGATCGGGCGCAAGAAGATCTACCAGTCCGACCAACGCAACCGGCACCGGCAACCTTCCGGCGAGGTTTTGCGCCCAGCGGATTTCTTTGACAGGGTCGGTCGAAAGAAACTCATTCCAAACAAGGCCTTCGATCTCAACATCCGAGGCGTCCGCCAGGTAATCGTCTAAGAGATATGTCCGTGGAAGTGAAGAATAATCACCGACAAGAGCGCGAAACATCTTGTCTTCGCTCTCCAGAAATTCATGCCGGTTTTCCCGATGATCGTAGAGATGCAGATGTACATCGACAATCTTCCGTTTAGCCATGACGGTAGGACACCTCGGTGCGAGACGATTGGGAGGGCACGGCTTCAGCCGTGCCGTATGCCCCGCCAAGGAGAGCGGCTTTAGCCGCTGAGGATCCGAACGCCGGTCGCGTAGCGCTAGCGGCGCTGATCGATCGGCACATAGTGCCGCGTATCTTCGCCAAGATAAATCTGCCGAGGCCGCGCAATCTTCTGCTCGGGGTCGAGCAGCATCTCTTCCCACTGCGCAATCCACCCCGACGTCCGCGGAATCGCAAACAGCACCGGGAACATCGTCGTCGGGAATCCCATCGACTGATAAATCAGCCCCGTATAAAAATCCACGTTCGGGTAGAGCTTCCGCTTCACGAAATAATCGTCCTCGAGCGCAATCCGTTCGCACTCCAGCGCGATCTCCAACAGCGGATTCTTGCCCATCAGATCGAAAACTTCGTACGCCACCTTCTTGATGATCCGCGCGCGCGGATCGTAATTCTTGTAAACGCGATGCCCGAAGCCCATCAGCTTCGTTTCGCCGGCCTTCACGCGCTTGATGAAGTCGGGCACCTTCTGCACCGACCCGATTTCCATCAGCATGCGCACAACTTCTTCATTCGCGCCGCCGTGCAGCGGCCCATACAGCGCCGCAATCGCCGCCGCCGTCGCCGAATACGGATCGACGTGCGAGCTGCCAACGCCGCGAATCGTGTTCGCCGAACAGTTCTGCTCGTGATCCGCGTGCAAAATGAACAGCACATCGAGCGCGTGCTCCAGCGTCGGGTTCGCGCGATACCGCGTCTCCGTCGTCCGGAACAGCATGTTCAGAAAATTCCCCGGATAGCTCAGCTCATTGTCCGGATAAACAAACGGCATCCCCAGCGAATGCCGATACGAAAACGCCGCAATCGTCGGCATCTTCCCGATCAGCCGGTACGTCTGCTTCTGCCGCGATTCCTTGCTGAAAATATCTTTCGAATCGTGATAGTAGGTCGAGAGCGCCGCAATCGTCGAAATCAGCATCCCCATCGGATGGGCGTCGTAATGAAAGCCATCCAGAAATTTCTTGATGCTTTCATGAATAAACGTGTGATGCGTGATGTGATAGGTCCAATCCTTCAATTGCTCCGCGTTCGGCAGCTCGCCATGCAAAAGCAGGTACGCCGTTTCGAGGTAAGTGCTCTTCTCCGCCAAATCTTCGATCGGATATCCGCGATAGCGCAAAATCCCCGCGTCGCCATCAATATAAGTCACGCGGCTGATGCACGACGCCGTGTTGTTGAACGCCGGGTCGTAGCTCATCATCCCGAAATCTGTTTCATTCACCTTGATCTTGCGCAGGTCCGCAGCGCGAATCGTGTCGTGCGTGATCGGCAGCTCGTACGTCTTCCCCGTGCGATTGTCCGTAACAGTAAGTGTTTCCTGCGACTTGGCCGACGCTTCCGTCTTGCGCGCGTCCGTTGCCGATGTCGATGTTGAGGAGTCCATTGACCGGTCCTTGAGAGGCAGTCGAGGCGGGAGCCTTGCTGCCTAGCTACTGTACACCAAAGCAGTGAGCGACGTGAATGCCCTGGAGACCAGTCTTCGCCGGCCCGGTCAGCCGATAGCTTCAGCCGATACATTCAGCCAACGGATACAAACGAGCAACGCTCACCCACCGAACCGCAACGACACGAAATCCCTCGTTACTTCCCAATCAGCTTCAACCCAATAATCCCCGCTACGATTAGACCCAGGCAAGCAAGTCTGCCGAAAGCTGCGGACTCTCCAAACAACACAATTCCCAGCCCCACCGTACCTACGGATCCAATCCCGGTCCACACCGCATACGCCGTTCCCAGTGGTAAACTCCGCGTTGCCACTCCCACCAGCCCCAAGCTCAAAACGATCAAGATCGCTGTCGCAACCGACGGCCACAATCGCGTAAACCCTTCCGAATATTTCAATCCGATCGAAAATCCTGTTTCAAAGACACCTGCAATCAAAAGGATTCCCCAAGCATAAGTTCTCATCGCATTTCTCCTTACTTGTCAAAGCTCCGCCGCTCTCTCGGTCTCTCTTGCTTCGATTTATAATTGTTAAAATTGTTGAAGTGACGACACGCGTATTTCGCGCTTGGCCGGTTTCAGTGCGCCCGCAGAGCGCTTCGTACCGCCTCGGAAAGCGTCGTCGTAGGCCTGCCGATGAGTCCACTCAGATCGCAGGACGTGCTGTCGAGTTCTCCTCGCATCGCTTTCGCGTCTGCATCGATAATTACATCCACGAGTGACTTCGGCAGTCCGGAACCAAGCAGAGTGGCCGCATACTCCTCTCCCGGGAGGTTCCGGTACAAAATCTCTCGGCCAACTTGCCGGGACACCTCGGAAGCAAGCTCAGTCATCGAAAAGGATTTGTCCCCGGCCAGTTCGTACGTCTTACTCCCCGAAATCGTTTGCGTGAGGACGGCGACCGCCGCCGCAGCGTAATCAGCCCGCGATGCCGACGCGAATCGCCCGTCCTTGGAACTTCCGATGAGTGCGCCTTGCTGGACGGCGCTCCCAAGAGTGGCCGTGTGATTTTCGAAGTACCAACCATCTCGCAGGATCGCGAACGTCAAGCCGGACGCCCGAAGGTAGTCTTCCGTTTGCTTGTGTTCTCGAGCGAGAAAAATCTCCGAGCTGTCGGCGTGAAGCAGGCTCGTATACACAAACAGCTTCCACTCCCGCCTGCTTCGCTGTGTCAATCACTGCTTTGTGAAGCGTAAATCTCTGTTCAACGTCAGCCGCCGAAATGAGCAGGACCCTTTTCACACCGGCGAACGCAGCGCGCAGAGTTTCCGGTCGCGCGTAGTCCGCTTCTCGCACTTGCACTCCAAGCGTTCGAAAGCTGGATGCCTTTTGCGGACTGCGCACGGCTGCAACGATCTGGCCCGCCGGCACCCGCTCGGCGAGCCCTTCAACTACCAGCCGGCCCAGATGTCCATTTGCCCCGGTTACCGCGATCATTGTGTCCTCTTCGACGCTCCAACGAATTGCGCTTCCGTCGGCATGGATGACGAATTCTCAGAAAAAGAATCGCCCTCACTCTTGTTTTTCCCGCCAAACCACTCTCGTCGACGCGGCGCAAAGCCAAGCTCTCGCTTTGCTTTCGCATTTGACGCCCCGCTCAACCTCGTTTGGTAGTAAACCGCATCCTCTCCCGCAATCTTCCGTACCTCGTCAGCAGTTTTGAACGGCGGAGGTGGCGCGCCCACGAAACTCGCAAACCTCGGCAACCAAACGCTTACCGGCGAGCTCTCGTCATCCACCACAACATATTTCCCCGGCGCCGCCGTGAGAGCCGCCACCGTTGCGCGCGCCGCGTCCTCAATGTGCACGAAGGACCATTTCGCTTCTCCGCCGGCAATCACTGGAAATTGTTGCTTGCGAATCTCATCCGCCGCTCCGCCATCCGGGTGATACCAGGTGTTTGGTCCGTAAAAAAATCCATACCGCAACACCACGCCCTCGATCGGCGACTCCAGCGCCCTTTTCTCCACGTGCGCATACATTTGCGCATAGCCCGCGATAAGTGGCGTGGCATCCACTGCAAGCGGCGAAGCTTCATCCGCCAACGCACCGTTGCCCACAAGGAAAAAACCGCTCGACTGCTGAATGTAACGCCGCACGCCACATGTGACGGCCGCACGATGCAGATTGCCTCCGCCCTCGATACGCAGCTTCTTGTCCCCCGCCGCATACGCCGGAAGTTCCGACGGAGTCTTCGGTATTGACGTCAGTTCATCGATAACCGCCTCCGCGTTCGAGGCACGCAGCGCAGCTTCAACGGAAACACTGTCAAGCGCGTCGGCAATCGCAACCTCCGCGCCCAATGCTCGTAGCCTCTTTGCCCCACCTTCGGAGTGCGTCATTCCCGTCACGGTGTGTCCCTTGCGAATCAGTTCGGCAATCAACGGCTGACCGATCGCTCCACTTGCTCCTGCAACAAAAACTCTCATGGCTCTCTCCTTTTCCTATCTCACTCATCTTGCTTACTTTGCTGGTATCAATGCCGGAGCATTCTTTTCCTTGATCAGAAACACAAGGAACTTCGCCGGCTTCGAGTCGCTGGCATTGCGGCTGACCACGTGAATGTCATTTGGATTTTCGTAAAAGCTGTCGCCGGGTTTCAGCGTGACTTCTTTTCCGCCCCTTACCTGCATCACAACGGAACCTTCCAACACGAACACATGTACCTGCGCGTTGTGGCGGTGGATAGGGCTCGAAAAGCCCGCCGGAAAGTCCACCGTGTACATCAGAACTTCCTTGCTGGAATCGCCCTCCAGATCGTGCGACATGATCGGATTGACCTTCTCCTGTGCCATCAACGGTCCTGCTGCGGTGACGGCAATGAGAAATCCCAGCACTAGCGTTCGCGTTCCCCCGATTGTTACGACTCTCATGATTTTCATCTCCTCTCCTTTGGATGAAACGATTCCGAAACTTGAGACCAACTTTCTTTACTTCTTTCGCGACTGGTATTCGCCCGGCACAGCCCGAAACGTGATGCACAGGCGATTCCATCCATTGATCGCCACGATCGCCAGCGTCAGGTTCACCAACTCTTCGTCGGAAAAGCTCTTCTTCGCCTGTTCAAACACAGCGTCGGGTACATGGCCTTCGCCAATCAAAGTGACCGCTTCGGTCAACGCCAGCGCACTCCGCTCGCGCAGTAGGCACATCCGTTGATTTGCGATGCGCGCATCTTTACCAACTCGAGCAGCTAGGGTTCGAGCTTGGAGTGTCTGGCAACGAATATCTCCGGCCTCAACATGGCATGCGCACGCTCGGGTGGCTGAAGACGTGGAAATCCGATCGCGAAGCTGCGCAGCAGGCGCAGAAACTCGGCCTCGAAGTAACTCCGCTGTCTGTCCTCACGGCTGAATACCAGCAGCCTCCCGCGCTCATGCGGTGCTGCAATCCGGCGGAACTCCGACGCGGCGTCTCGGTCTTGGCGACCGCTCTCCGCCCCCGCTAATTTGGCCGAAGGCCACCAATCGCCCCACACAATCAATATGGAGTGCGGCTCCCCGCCGCTTTTACGCCTTCAGCCCCACACCAAACGCTCCCCAAAGCCTAAAACCAACCCACTCGCCCCTTTAAGCCTCTTATCATCAGCGACTTGACGACGGCATAATATACCTCTTGACAATAGTCGTTATAACGAATATATTTACTCCTGAAAGAGAAAATGAGATCGGCCTTGGGACCGATCCTTGGAGGTAAAACACAATGATTACGATTCGCAAGAGTGATGATCGCGGCCACGCCGACCACGGCTGGCTCGACACCCGTTTCACATTTTCGTTCGCGGATTACTATGACGAGGAGCACATTCAGTTTCGCTCGCTTCGCGTGATGAACGACGATCGCGTCGCCGGCGGCGGCGGCTTCCCGATGCACCCGCATCGCGACATGGAAATCGTGACGTACGTTTTGGAAGGCGCGCTCGAACATCGCGACAGCATGGGCAACGGTTCCGTCATCAAGCCGGGCGACGTGCAGTACATGAGCGCGGGCACCGGAGTGACGCACAGCGAATTTAACGCATCGAAGTCCGAAGGCGTGCACCTGTACCAGATCTGGATGATGCCCGATAAGCGCGGCCACAAACCGGCCTACGATCAGAAGACGTTCAGCGACGCCGAAAAGCGCGGCAAGCTGCGCCTGGTCGCTTCACCCGACGGTCGCGAAGGCTCGGTGAAAATCCGCCAGGACAACGAGCTGTATGCAACCGTCCTCGGCGCCGGCGAATCCGTGAAGCACTCTCTGAAGCCCGAACGCCACGCCTACGTCCAGGTAGCCCGCGGCAGCGTCACACTCAACGGCGCGAAACTCGCCACCGGCGACGGCGCCGCCATCTCCGCCGAAAAATCCGTCGAACTCACCGGAGTCGATAACGCCGAAGTCCTCCTCTTCGACTTGGCGTAAGGGTGGCGCGAGACAAACGCGGTAGGCGGATTGCTTCTTTGAAGCTGGCCGCCTCCGCTCTCTTTGTCTAGCTTGGTTTTGTCGGCGCCTGGCCCGGATCGGACATCCCTATCCAGAGTGCAGTTTTGCGCGCCGCATCGACCACAAATTGAAGTTTTTCGCTCAGCCGTTCCTGGATGAGGTCCGTTATTTCCAGGTCGAGTTTCGATCGGTCCAAATTTCGGACCGCGTCGCACGCAGCTGCCCGAACCAACGGATCATAGTCGTGGAAAGCCCGTTTCAGCGCGACGATCGCTTCGGCGGTACCCAAACGTGCCAGCGACTTGATTATCGCCGCATATTCATAGGTATTCTTATGCTCAGGCCCCATCCCAAACACCTGACTTAAAGGGCGTGCCTCCCTTTCCGACAAGTTGACGAGTTTCGGAATCTCCCGGAAGAGAATTTCCAGTTCTCGCGATTCGCCCAGCTCGCCGAGAACCTCGATGCTCGTTGCATCGTGAGTGTCGAGGAAAAGTCGTTCGACGTCAGGAACCAGATCCTTCAATCGTTTCTCGCGAATACTTTTCAGAGCGACCCATCTCATCGAAGTCTCCGCCAGTCCCGCTCGCAAGACCTCCGATGTCGCCCGCTCATCGATCAAGTTTCGGATTTGCGGGGACAAGCTGCGTTTGCCGGCCCACGTCGTTTCGTCTTCATTGACAAAATCTTGCAACGCCTGCAACCCCGCGAGCACGTAGATATCCGGTTCGATTCGATTCAACAATTCGAAATAGCCGTCGAATATCGCCTCACCATTTGGAAGATCACGCAACCCACCCAACGGATTGGGTTCCGTCGCGAGCGAGATCATCAGCAGCGACAAATTGTTGAACACCTGCTTGTCGGCTTCGCTGAGCGAGATGAAATGGTTTATATCGATGTTGCTTGCGATCGTGAACGCCACTTCCATCGGGATACCGCCGCATCGGTCCATTCCGTGGACTAAACATTCACGCTGTACGGAACGGTCGGAGCGCAGGCGCGCGTCCGTCAAAATCAGTTCCACGAGACGGATCGTGCCCCAGCCGTCGGCAACCGCGAGCAAAGAGAAAAGATTCTGTTTTATCTCAGCCGTGTTTGGGTAGTGCGACAGGAGGGCATTCACAGCGTACAGCGTGAATTCCGCGTGCCTTGCGAAAACGAATAGGTTCTCTTTGAACGGAGTGGAGCCGTCCATAGCTCCGATGACGATCCCCCACTTCACAGCCTCATAGTCTCGGCTGTTGAGAGCGAGGTGACGGAACAACTCCGGATTCAAGCCACTCACGGGCTTTCCTTGCATGTTGCTCAGCACGTTCTGGACACCGCGCTGGCAGGATCGCCCTCGGATGTTTTCGTCGAGGACTTGCCAATTTGAGACCTTCCCACGGCGAATGCTCTCAAACAATTTGCTTAGGTGAGTTTCGTCGTCGCCAGGCGGCTCGTTGAAACGGAGACCGATCCCGTCGAGGGCTCCGGCAGCGAAATCAAGTTCCCCGATGGGACTTATCTTCGGAAATTTGGAATCGTCGAGCGGCGATTCCGGCTTTTCTCGAAGCGCTTGTTCAATTAGTTCAAACAGCGACGGCGGCGGCGAAACTGGTGGAATGATTTGCGAACGGCCGCGGGCAAACCGATCCCACCAGTGCCGCACGTGTTAGCCGTTGGTGCGCTGGAATTCGCGCATGAAGGTGGTTAGGGCCTGTACGGCTTCGGGGGCGACGGCGTTGTAGAGCGAAATGCGCATGCCACCCACGGAGCGGTGGCCGGGAGTGCCGACGAGGCCGGCGGCTTCGGCTTCTTTCGCGAATTTCTTTTCTTTGGCTTCGTCGCCGCCTGCTACGCGGAAGACGACGTTCATTTTGGAGCGCGATGATTTTTCGACCGGGCAGGTGTAGTAGCCGCCGCTGCCGTCGATCGTGTCGTAGAGCAACTTTGCTTTTGCGTCGTTGCGCTTTTCGATTCCGGTGACGCCGCCTTCGCTGGTGATCCAATCCATCATCAAGCTGATCATGTAGACCGCGAAGGTTGGCGGCGTGTGATACAGCGACTTTTCCTTGATATGTGTGCGGTATTGAAGAAGCGTCGGGAGATTTTTGTCGGCACGCTCGGCGAGATCCTTGCGAACGATGACGACGGTTGCGCCGCTAGGGCCGAGATTTTTTTGCGCGCCGGCGAAGATGACGCCGAATTTTTTCACGTCGATCGGACGCGACGCGATGTCGGATGACATGTCCGCGACGAGCGGCGCGTTACCCGGATTCGGAACCGAATGCCACTGCGTACCTTCGATTGTGTTGTTGGTGCAGATGTGCACGTAGGAAGGATCAGCCGAAAGCTTTGATTTCGTCTTGAGTCGGGACGCGCGTGAATTTCTGCGGCTCGGTGGTGGCCGCGACGTTGTGCAGAATTCCTTTTTTCAGTTCGCCGAGTGCTTTAGCGGTCCACGTGCCGGTGTGAATCAGATCGACAGGCTTGTTGGGCAAGCAAAGATTCATCGGCGCCATGGTGAACTGCATGCTGCCGCCGCCCTGAACAAAGATGATGGCGTAGTCGTCGGGAACACTGAGGTGTTTGCGGAGGCCGGCCTCGGCGGCGTTGTTGATGCTTTCAAATTCGGGCGAGCGGTGGCTCATTTCCATGACGGACATGCCGGAGCCGCGCCAATCGAGAAGTTCTTCGCGGACGCGCTCGAGGACGGAGAGAGGCAGGGCGCTGGGGCCGGCGTTGAAATTGAAGACGCGCTTGACGGCGCGATCTGGGGCAGTGGTGGTGCTCACGATGGGTAGTTCTCCTGTTTAAGATCCTGCGGCGAGCGGGCAGGTCCGCGCCGTGGGTGCTGTGTCAGCAGTACAGAATAGCAGAGAGCGCGAATGAGGCCGAAGGGCGGCGGGCCGCGGCGAGTTCCAAATTGGGACGGTGAGGGGTATACCCCCTATGTTTTTTGAAGAGTGCGCAAGTCGTTTTGGATCAGCGGGTTGCAGGCGGCAGGAAAACAAGTGTGTGCAAGATGTTGTATCCACGGGATTTGCGCTACATCGCTTTTCGAACCTTAACTACACTACTATCTTATCATACTGTAACTCTTTTGTCAAGAGGGACTTACGCGGCTTCATCGCAAAATCGAGCGCGCTTGCAACGACGGGACTTAGCGCGTTTGAGATCGGGCGTTAGCCCATTGAACGGCGGCTTGGCGGTCGGAGAAGGCTTTCATTTGGACGGGGGTGAGGTCTCGAAAGAGATAGACGTCGGCGAGGCGGACTTCCTGCCAGGCGGCGGAATCTTTGGGACGAACGCGGGCGTAGACGAAGACGACGATGCGGTCGCCGGCAGGGATGAATTGTTCGGGTTCGCTGATGACTTCGGCGACCGAGGCGCGGGAGTTAGTGAGGTACTGTTTGGCGCCTTCGCGGCCTTTGTAGGAGCCTCCACCGGGGAATTCGGTGGGTTCGCTCCAGTCGATATTCTCGTCGAGGGATTGAACGGCTGCATCGATGTCGCCGCGGTTGAATGCGGCATAGGCGGCTCGGAGAATTGCGACGCGTCGTTCGGTTTGGGGATCTTGCATGGTGGTTTTGTCCGAACGATTGCATGCGATCAGTGACGCTGCGACGAGTATAAGAGCCAGTAGACGTTTCATTCGCTTTTGGACGCAGCTCAGACCAAGGCGAATTCGACGCGGCGGCGGATGGGGTCGATTCGCTCGGCGCGGACTTTGATTTTGTCGCCGTGTTGGAAGATTTGTTGGCCGGGACGGGCTTGCGGTTTGGAGCTGCGTTGCTGGCCGCGGCCTTTGCCCGGGCGGCGGTTGTCGCCGCCGCCGCTCGACATGGCAACGATGGCGTGATCTTTTTCGCGGTACATCGCGCGAGCTCCGCTGAATTCTTCGATGGCGTTGATGGGAACGAGGCCTTCGACGAAGATCTCGAAAAGTTCGACGAAGAAACCGAATTTCTGCACGGAAATGATCAGCCCTTCGTACTCTTCTCCCAGATGCTGCTCCATGAATTGCGCGGTTTTCCAGTCGATGAGTTCGCGCTCGGCTCCGGCTGCACGGCGTTCGGCTTCGGAAGATTCCGCGGCGATTTCGTCCAGCTGCGCATGCGAATAGATTACAGCTTCGGATTTGGGCGCGGACTTCGGATTCACTGGCGCAGTTTCGTTGGGATGAGCGAGCGCCCATTTCAAAGTGCGATGCACGATGAGATCGGGATAGCGACGAATCGGCGAGGTGAAGTGCGTGTATTCGTCGAAGCCGAGCGCGAAATGGCCGAGTGGATCGGCGGCGTAGCGCGCTTGTTTCAGCGAACGAAGCATCAGGTAGGAAATGATGCGCTCTTCGGGCTTGCCGGAAAGTTTGCGCACGAGCCGCTGATAATGTTGCGGCGTGATGCGCAAATCCGCGTTTGCGCCCGGCAGAGAAACTCTCATGCCGCGCTCGCGGCCGTGACCGTAAGAATCGGGACGGCCTGCTTTCGCCGGAGCGGGAGTGCGGCCGTGGCGCACCGCGATTTCGCGCTGATGCAACCCTTCCACTCCTAACGAATAACCAAACGCGCGCGCCAAATCTTCAAACTCCAAAACTTTTTTTGCGTCGGGTTTTTCGTGAACGCGATGCAAGCTCGCGATTCCGCGCTTCAAAAGATAGCCGTCGACGGCGCGATTCGCGGCGAGCATAAATTCTTCGATCAATCGATGCGCGATGTTTCTCTCACCGCGCACGATGTTGATCATTTTATTTTGCGCGTCGAGTTCGATAACTCGCTCGGGAAGATCGAAATCGATCGAGCCGTGTTCGTTGCGGCGCGCGTTCAGCAGCAGCGCGAGTTCCTTCATGTTGCGGAAATGCGGCGCGAGCGATTGGTATCGCTCGGTGGTTTCGGCGTCGCCTTCGATCACTTTGTTGACGTGGGTGTACGTCATGCGCTCGGCCGATTTGATGATTCCACTGGTCATGCGTGAGCCGGTCATGTTGCCGCGCGCGTCGAATTCCATCAGCGCGCTCATGACGAGGCGATCTTCGCGCGGCTTCAGCGAACACATTCCGTTAGACAAAGCTTCGGGAAGCATGGGAACGGCGCGATCGGGAAAATAAACGCTCGTGCCGCGGAGACGCGCTTCGTTGTCGAGCGGCGTCGTGGTGCGGACGTAGTGCGCGACGTCGGCGATGTGAACTTGCAGGCGCCACGTACCATCGGGTTTGTGCTCGACGTAAACGGCGTCGTCGAAATCGCGCGCGGTTTCGCCATCGATCGTGACGATCGGCAGATGCCGAAAATCTTCGCGGCCCTGCGTGTCGGCTTCGGTGACAGGTTGCGCGAGCGATTCCGCTTCGGCGGTGACTTCGGGCGGGAAAACGTGCGGCAAGTGATGCTTGCGAATGATGATCTCGATGTCCACGCCGAGATCACCGGGGCGGCCGATGATTTCGATCACGCGTCCGGTGGGCGAAGCGCCGCCGCGCGGAAATTTCAGGATCTCGACGTTGACGACGGCGCCGTCGAGTTCGTCGATGTGGGGGACGCGGGCTGCGCGATGTTTCGCGTGCCTGTCGTTCGCGGCACGGTCGGCCGTTGAGACGGGTGGAGGGACGCCGAATTTTTCTGCGAGCTGCGGAGTGAGTTCGTCGCCGGGGAGAATTTCGACGGAGTGCTGCATGCGCGCGTCGTAAGGAAGAACGTAGTTGCCGCGCTGGCCGTAGCGGAAGAGGCCGACGACGCTGGGATGAGCGCGGTTAAGTACGCGAACGATGCGGCCTTCGGCGCGCTGCGGTCCGTGGCCGGTGCCGGTGCGAAGAATCTTGGCGAGGACGTGATCTCCGTGCATGGCGTCCTCGACGGAGTCACGCGGAATAAAGATGTCGCCGGCGTATTGCGGCGTGGGGATGTCAGGGACAACGAAGCCGTATCCGTCGTGGTGGAGGACGAGGCGGCCGGTGAGTTCGTCGCGGCGGGGGGAGGGGTTGGGTGTAGCGCTGGACTGATTCGAACGATTATCGGACGACGCTAGGGCGGGATCTTTTTCCCGTTTTGAACCTGCAAGGTGGTAGCGGCCGCCGGGAAATTCGCGGATCACACCTCTTTTTTTGAGCTTGCCGAGCATTTTGAACAGAGAATTGCGGTCGGATCGCTTGAGGTGGAGGCCGCGACTGATATCGTCGGCGGAGGCGGGATCTGTCCTAACTTGCAGAAAACGAAGGATGTTATCGGGGCTGAGGTGAGAGGGGCGAGCCATAAGTTGGGCCCGCCGGAAGAATTTTGCGGGCGAGGCGGATTTTACTCACTTTTTTTTGATTGGGCGCGAAACTTTTTTCGAGGGGTAGGGGTTACATTCGGCAGGCCAACACACGACCGGCTGCCCGCCCTCCGTCAGGGCAGTCGGACATTCCCCGAAAGGGGAACTTGGGAGGCGGGACGACCTGGCCCGCCTCTCCTTTTTATCTCTCAGCACAATCAATAATTTAAGTCACTTAAAATCTCGCGTACGCCACTACGTACAAATCGGTGGTACCTTACGCCCAAGAGTATGTTGGCCGTGTTCACCTTATATAGGCGACATTTGAAGGCGTGCGGGCACCGGTCCATGCGGTACCGGCGATGTTCGTGTCCGGTGTGGTGTTTTGGAACGAACCGGGACGGTAAGCGGATACGCGAGTCGCTAGACACTCAAAACTGGGGCGTCGCGCAAGAGAAGTTGCGTGAAAAGGAATTTGCCGACGCGCCGGAAATACCGGGAATCAGGATCGAGGAAGCGACCGAACGATTTCTGAAAGATTGCGAAAGCCGGTCAGTCGGATCGGCGCAAACCGCGAAGTACAAACTCACCTTCGACGAACTCAAAAAGGTATTCAAGAGCCGAAAACTTGGCTCCATCACCGCTGACGATCTCGCCCACTATCGTGAGAGATGGTCGGGAAGCAACTCAACGAGGCGAAGCAAGCTCGGAAGACTCCGGTCGTTCTTTCGCTTCGCAATGGACCGGGGCTGGGTCGCGTCTAATCCGGCGAAAGTCTTGAAGCCCCCAAAGGAAGACGGAAAACAGGTCCAACCGTTTTCCGATTCCGAGATCGAGAAAGATCATGTGGGCGCTCGACCTCTATAAGGATTGGCCGAAGGGACGGCAGTGCCGACTTGCGTGCATTTGTGCTTCTCCTCCGGTACTCTGGCCTTCGCATCCGGGATGTGGTGACGTTCCGTAAATCAAATCTGGTCGTGGATCGAATTTTCGTTCACACCCAAAAAGCCAAGACTACGGTCGGCGATGCCAGTTCCAAGGGAAGTCATCGAAGCATTCGAGGGATCGAGGGAATCTCCGAATACTATTTTTGGTCCGGTAACGGGTTTGCCGAAGACATGCGTGTGCGATTGGCAACGCTCACTAACAAAGTTGTTTAAACTCGCAGGCGTAGCGAATGGCCATGCACATCGGTTCCGGCATACTCTCGCGGTGAATCTTTTGCCAAAGGCGTCTCGATGGAAAACGTTGCAAAGATTCTGGGAAACACGCTCCGCATTGTTGAGAAACACTACGCGGCATTTAGCCATGTCAGGCAAGAGGCGCTCGCCGCCGAAGTCGAGAAGGTCTGGAGGTTGTGATGGTTCCTGTGATATCACAGTATTGACGCGTTACTCCTCGCCTCTTACAATCGTGGCCCTTCAGGACCGGGGTATGCCATGGGAAACGTGACAACATTCGATATTTTCCGCCGTAGTCAAGACGGTCCAGTATGGATCAAGGGCGAAGACAATCTTGAAATTGCCAAGCTCGAAGCATTGCGGTTCGCTGCGAAAAGCCGGGCGGATTACTTCATCATTGATCTCCAACATTGAAAGTGCTGTATGAAACAGAAGACGTGACTCGGCGACCGAGATAACCTTACTCCGACATGAGCGGCGCATGGTAAGCTCCGCATCGATCTTGAGGAGTTTTATGCGCGAGAATGAAGAACGATGGAAAGCGCTGTGCGCGGAAGCTGCGAAGGAACAAAGCCCAACAAGACTGCGAGAACTCGTCCACGAAATTAACGAATTGCTTTCACAGAAACAAACCCACCTCGACGCTGAGCAAGATGAGCAAGGTCAGCAAGACGAGCCAGGCAAGCAAGGTAAGCAAGAGCCGGGAACAAAACGTTCGAGCTAGTACGTTTCCTCATCGCATCTTTCTGACGCCTAAAATCTCCTTGATCTTCAAGCGGTCGATCATTTCTCTTGGTGACCTGCTGTTGCGGTCGAGCCACGCCATGAAGTCTTTGAGCCTGACGTGGTATTCGCTTTTTGGCTCGTACACCTGGACCGTAATCGGCCGAAATCCGTCCGTCGCGAGGCCGCCGTTCAGTTGTATCGCCTGCGCAACCGCTCTGAAGAGCGATGTGGCCTTCACTTCGACCACGTGGCCGGCGCCATTCGCATCGGTGATTGTCACCCGACAAAGCTTCTCGCCCATGACAAAAGAAATTAACATATTCGCTTTTTATTCGCCATGAGAGATCGATGCCATTTCGCAAGTCTCGGAGTCACTAACCGAAACTGTGTATGGCGCGGCAAATATTCCCGGATATGATTAGCTAAGCCAACAAAGTCCGGCGGAGTGCCGCAAGCTCCAGCAAGATCCACAAGGTCCCGCAAGGTCCCACAAGGTTCTCGTGAACGACGCCCACCACCCACCGCACGCCAACATTCCGCAAGAGCGATCTGTTCTACTGGGCGAGATTGCACCTTCCGAGCACGTGGCGCACTTTTACGAATCCGAAAGTGTATTGCTCAAGCTCTTGACCCGGTACATCGGTTCTGGACTTCTCGGCGGTGAGGGCGCAATCGTCATAGCGACGCGGGCGCACCTCAGGGCACTCGATGATCGGCTCAATGCATCCGGAGTATATGTCGCCACGAGTCGGTTAACCGAGCACTACATCACGGTTGATGCGCAAGATGCGCTAGAGAAGTTCATGGTGAATACGCAGCCCGATGAGGAAAAATTCTACGGCTTCATCCTCGGCCTCATCGAACCCGCCGGCGTGGGTGGGAGACGGGTACGGGCCCTTGGCGAGATGGTACGCTGCTTGGGCACGAGGGGATACCGCGGCGACCATTCAGCTCGAACACCTCTGGAACAAAGTTTGCAAAGCCCAAGCCCTAGCTCTCTTCTGCGCGTACCCAAAAGCGGGATTTTCGGAAGAAAGCCCCACAGCGATAGCACAAATCTGCGCCGCACACTGTCGAATGGTTTAGATAGGGTAATCCACTATGCGGTGGATTTTGATGCGACGAGCGCACTCTTGCTCGAAGGCTCAGCGAAGGTCGTGGGGAGCCACATCGAAGTGAAGCTGACCGAGGCAGGACCGGTCTCAGCCGTGTTTTCCCGGCCCGCTCATGGACCACACGACAGCAAGAAATATGACAACAAGTACGATCGCAAAAAACGTTCTCGCAGATTCCATAGTGGAACGAAGGGCGGAGGGAAGCCCGAGGTTGCCGGAACTCTACTCGGCCTGTGGGATATTGAAAAGCGGTGAAATACCTGATTAATCCGCCGAGGATCAGGTAACGGTTGCTATCTGCTATCTGCTATCTACTATCACTTGTCCTGATTCTTGAACCACTTCGAAAACACGAGAAGGCAAAGCGGCAATGCCGAGGATATACGCGTTTCGATACATGAATTCGGGCACCCTCACGGTTATTCACTTATAGCAGAAGGCGGCGAAACAACTAAGAGGCCCGTTGTACTCAACAGAAGAGCTAAGGGTACTGAAGCTGGCCCGTGGTGTTGGCTACAGCGTTCACCCGCTTGTCGAATCACTGCTCGCGAACCCATTATGCTTATTCCAATGAAAAAGCCACGTTTCGGGGGATTCAGTGGATAAAACAGGGCGGACGCGTCTTTATCGGCGCGATCGAAGATGAGTCATCAGCGAAGACCGAAGCAATTATTCTCAAGGAACAATCGGGAATTGAATATCTCGTTTTCAATCTGCGAACCAAAAGGAAGGTCTTCGATACGAACTTGTACCACCGGCATCTGAAGACATGGGATTCGACGAAGGGCCGGCAATCTGATCGTAAGTCGCGTTCGCGACAAGCAAATAATTCTGAATGAGAGATATGACGGGCGGCATACGGATGACTACAGTAATTCTCTCTGAAAGTTCAACTTTCCTCTTTGCCGAAAATATTCCAAAAAACAAATCGCCGAAATGCTAAAGACCCTCCCCTTCTTCCTCGTGGCGGGTGCGGTTCGCTTCTCCCGGCAGGCTCGATGGAAGTCCACTAACGCCCATCGGTTACGCGAGAAATCATCGCTTAGCGCCGGCGCGGATTGGCCCCCGCGCGCGCTTGCTGGCTTGCGCATAGGCTGGGACAGGTCGCCGCCTTTTGCCCGAAACCAGCCATCCGCTGTCCACTCGATC